>NZ_VDCS01000001.1 GCF_006265225.1 Allotamlana fucoidanivorans
TTTTAAAGAGAAACAACATCAAAATTAGTATGACAGAAGAAAATCATTGCTACGAAAACGCTATTGCTGAACGTGTAAACGGCATCCTAAAAGACGAGTTTTATCTTGACCAGACCTTTGATAGCATACAACACGCCAAAAGAGCAACAAAAAGTGCAATCAATCTATACAACCAAATTAGATTACATGTATCTTTAGACTATAAAACACCAAATATGGTATATTTAAAAACAGCGTAAATCAATTTTTAACCTGTAGCCATATTTCAGGACTAGACAAATAATCAACCACTAACCATAATGAGCGTATCAAATTTATTCAATCGCCCTAAACAAAATTTTAAAGTAATTGATGGAATTCGCGCAATTGCGATTCTTTGGGTAATTATATTTCATTCATGGCTTTTTCAACTCAACTTATTTTTAGAAACTAGTCAAGAAGTTGTAAAAAATAAGTTTTTAATCTGGATTTCAAGAGGAGATTTGGGAGTAGATTTATTCTTTGTGATTAGTGGTTTCCTAATTGGATCTATACTGTTTAAAGAATATAAAAAGAATTCTAAACTAAATTTTAAAAAGTTTTATATAAGACGTTTCTTCAGGCTTATACCAGTTTACATTTTTGCTATGGTTATTGGCGTATATTTCCTAAAAGGGACTGTCCTTGATACGTGGCACTTATCTTGGGCGAATTTATTGTATATAAATAATTACATTACAGGTTCATATATGCCATGGACTTGGTCTTTAGCTATTGAGGAACAATTCTATATAATTATTCCATTTTTGATTGCCTTTATTTTTCCTCTATTCAAAAGAAAAACATTGTTTTTTATAATTCTAGCTATAATACCGATTGTATTAAAATATCATAATTCCGTTATTGTTCATGATTTTAAAATTCCTTTCGAAGGTGCATTTATCGATGATGCACATCTTACTTGGTTCTGGGATTATTATGTTTATACTCATTTGCGATATGGAGGATTACTATCTGGTGTAATTGCATCCTATCTTTATGTGTTTAAGAGTGATAATGTTATTAATTATTTTAATGAATACGTAAAGTTTAATAATGTACTAATCGTTATTTCATTTGTGCTTCTCATTTTAATATCAAGTATTACTTTAGGACAATGGACAATTACAGAAAATTCTATTTTTGAAAACTTCCCTCCAGTAGTTGGAAGTTGGTATGAAATATTACATCGAGAAATATTTTGTTATATAATAGCTTATTTGATTCTTACATCTCTATTTTTTAAAGGTTTTGCCATTAAACCTTTAAAATCATTTTTATCTCTTAAAATATTTTATCCAATTGCTCAAGTTTCATATTCAGCTTATTTATTTCATGAGATGTTTATGTTTTGGTACTTCCCAAAAGCTGCATCATATTTTAAAGAAATGGCAATGTCAGAATCTACTATAATAGTTATAAATGGATTTGTTTCGATGATTGTAATTTTGCTTGTGGCGGCTCTCATGTATTTAATCATTGAACAACCTTTTCAAAGATTAAGAAATAAACTTACAGTAAATACATAACAATGTAATTCTACGCCTAATTATTATCGTAAAAACGTAAAAAAACGAAGTACAGCAATTTGTATATAAACTGAAAGATATTCACAAATTTACCCATTATAAAACAAATAGAATTGAACGGAATAACCTCAACTTAAGGACACATTTAAAACGATTAAGCAGGAAAACAATTTGTTATACAAAATCTTTAAAATATTTAGAAGCAACCTTAAAACTCTACTTTTGGGGAGACCAATTAGATTTTAAATATTAAGATGATTCAACATACCCCAGAATAACAATCTAAATAAAGACTTCATAATGACATCGCCAGACGAGAAAAAGAGAGGTCAAATCAGTATACGCTGAATCTTTTGTTTGGGAGCCAAAGTTTTGAATGTCAATCATAATCAACCGTTTCCATTTAACCACAAATCTTCAAACAATTTAATCGTTTGGTTCGAGAATAAGTCAATGTGGTGTACTTGATTAAACCACAATTAGTTAATTTACCGTGTTTTACAGTTTTTTATTTTGTTTTTTTGCCGAATTTTTTCCGAAAAACATATCGTTATTCTTAATTAATTTTCGAAACAAAAAACCGCAACAATTTAATGCTACGGTTTGTTTAACTACGCCTTTGATGACCAATAAGCATCATTGTTAGGATTTAATTGATTTGCATGATTGTCAAGTTCTTCCTGACTGTACTCATAATTTTTGTCTAATGCCATCGATTATTGAAGCGTGATTAAGCTCATCGGAAATAACTGCATCTTTAGCAGAAAGTAAAGGCTCAAAAAGACGCCATTGGCATCGAAGGCCGCCGCATATAAGATACAATCTTCCATTCCAAGAAATTTGGCAGTTCTCCTCTCGAACTCTTTGTGAATATCTTGTGTTCCACAAATAAAATGAACTGAAGACAAGCCGAATCTATGGGACTTAATGCTTTTCAATCCCAGCTTCCAATACTGTAGGATGGGCCGCTAATCCCATATAATTATTAGCAAAAAAATTTAAAACTTCCCCTGTGAGTTGGTGTTAATTAAAGCCCCTTGTTTGGATGTAATTATTCTCTCATTTTTATAAAGTCCATTGGACTTCATTGTTTCAATATCATTAATCAAAGCATTCTTTATTTCTCCGTACATATCCTTTCTCATTTAGTTGTTAATAATTGCTTTTTTAGATTCGCTATCATATCTTTTGTCATCCTGTTCAAGTCGAATTCAGGCTGCCAATCCCAATCCTGCACGGCTTTACTGTCATCAATACTTACAGGCCACGTATTGGCAATTTCCTGTCTGAAGTCAGGTTTGTAATTAACCTGAAAATATGGATAGCTTTTTCTTATGGACATAACTAAATCTTTTGGACTAAAACTCATACCAGCCAAATTATACGAAGTCCTAATTGAAATTTGTTGAGAGGGAGCTTCCATAAGTTCAATCGTGGCCCTAACAGCATCATCAATATATATCATGGGTAACATAGTGAATGGCTCCAAAAAGCATTCAAAATTTTCATTTCTTACCGCTTTATGATAAATTTCAACAGCATAATCGGTAGTGCCACCTCCTGGAAGCGATTGGTGACCAATTATACCAGGATAACGCAATGACCGAACATCAATACCATATTTTTGAAAGTAATAATTAGCCAAGTTTTCTCCTGCTACTTTTGTCACTCCATACATGGTAGAAGGACTTAAATTTGAATTTTGAGGCGTGTTAATCCTTAAAATATTATTTCCAAAAACAGCAATAGAACTAGGGAAAAATACTTTTTTCACATTATTGAGTCGAGAAACCTCCAAGACATTGGTTAAAGTTTTAATATTTATATCCCAAGTTTTAATTGGATCTTTCTCTCCTTTAGCCGAGAGAATGGCTGCAAGATGATAGATTTGAGATACTTTATAATCAACCACCATTTGTTTCAGGGCTATCAAATCGGTCACATCCAAGAACTCGAAATGGCCTTCCAAGCTAGAATGGAAATTTATGTCTGTAGCGATAATATTTTTAATTCCATACTTAAATTGAAGAGCCTTGGTTAAAACGAACCCCAATTGTCCACTTGCTCCTGTAATTAGTATTTTTTTTCTTTTCATAGCATCGAAAATCAAGAAGTGTAAATTTACATATAAATTAACTATTAAGGGTTTTTTGCCTTTTAATCAAAATTAAATAAGTTAATTAAACTTTTATTTTTATATTATGAAGAAATATTTACTTTTATAAAACGTATTTGTTTTGTTTTATAGTAAATTTATCTTCAAATGGAAACTTTAGATTCAGTTGACATGGACATACTTAGAATTCTCCAAAAGGATTCCAAGAAAACCACAAAAGAAATAGCCAAGGAATTGCACCTAACGACTTCACCAGTTTACGAGCGCATTAGAAGATTAGAAAATAAGGGATACATAAAAAAGTATGTTGCGATACTTGATAAGAAGCTTTTGCGAAAACCTATTACGGCCATCTGCATGGTTTCATTAAGGTATCACAATGAGGGATTTATAGATAAATTCGATAGACAAATTAAAGAGCTCAAGGAAGTCCAAGAATGCTACCACATGGCAGGAAAGGTAGATTTTTTCCTAAAAATTAATTTAGAAAGTCTCGATGCGTATCATGAATTTGTACGTTCTAAATTATCAAAGATTGAAAATATAGGTGTGCTTGAAAGTTATTTTGTTCTCAAGGAAATTTTTCAAACTACAGAGTTTGATTTTTAATTTTAAGTTCTACTCTTACCACATTATTTAATTATTACTCTACCAATTTTTTATTAAATAGTTTTAATCTTATTAACTATTTTGACATTTAAATTTGTTATTAGTTTGATGTTTAATCTATCTTATCATAATCCTAATATTTGATTTCTTCGTTAATTTCTTCAAACTTAAATAAGGGTATTTTAAACTCTGCACGTATTAAATAAAAATATCAAACTAAAATCATCTCAACTTTTATTAAAACCTCTAACAATAAGATTATGAAAAAATCAACCTTTTTTATCTACACATTATTCTGCATAAGCTTATTTACATTGTCATGTACTGAAAGTGATGACGTCGATAATGCTGAAGTTTCTGAACTACCATGGCAGGCAAACACACGTTTGGCAGTTATGCCACAAGAAGACCAGGAAACTTTTATATGGTATACAGATTTGTTAACTAATGAAGAATACTGGGGTAATCAAACGGTAGTTTTAGATTTATCAATTATATCGCCCCTGCCAGCTAGTAGTTTTAGTGCTATAGACTTTTATGTTGTGGCAGAGGAGGAAGACGGATATAATTATAATGCGCCATTTGATACTTCAGGAAAAAAAATAACAACAAAGCAGGTGCCAGAATCGGGAGAATTAACTTTGGAGTTAGACGCAAATGATGTCTATGCTTTATTTCAAAATGACTTTGAGAACAATCGAACAGAACAATTGGCTCGTGAAGGTGATATTTTCCTAATATATTGGGTTATTAAATTAGATGATGGAAGCGTATTTGATAGTAGAGAATCATTCAAGGAAGGAAGTCGATATGGCATGAAAGTAAGAGTAGAAGATTATGCGCCACCAGTATGGGAGGGCACATTTAATTTTGAATGGATTGAAGTTAGTGGCGGTGCTCAAAGTTGGGGTGGTGTTTTCGTTGGGAAAACAGGAAATGTAAACATTACTCACTTAGGTAATCAGGTTTACAGTATGGACAATTTGTTATGGGACTATAAGTATGGAACAGCTGGGAAAATATATTTTGATTTCTTGACAGGTGAAACCTATGTTGAAGGCAATGCATCAGAACATTGGACTATCTCTAATATAGATGGAGACTCCATGGACATTGAGTTTTGGTATACTTATTCCGATGCCTATGACGAAACTGGTACGATAAGATTTACACGGACTGATGGTGCTAATTGGCCTGAAAATATATTTTCCAGAGAGAGATAAATTTCATTAAATAAGTTAAAAAAACTCCTAAAACTCTATGTTTAGGAGTTTTTTATTTAAACTTTTTCGTCGGGCAAATCCTAGTATCAATACAATCAAAATAGATTATTGGTTTAGACGCTACAATTCTATTTGAAGGCTTGTCATGGTCAAATATTACTACAAATTAAATATTCTAATTATGTGTCAATTCAATTGTAAAAAACATTTTAAATATTATTTTATTCTATTACTCCTATTAACCAATTGCGTTCTGTTAGAAGCACAAGATACTATTAAAACTATTACTCCAGAAGACTATGGTAAATGGGAAAGATTAAGCAGGCCTATCATATCTAATGATGGCAAATGGCTAACCTATGGGATTGTCACTAACGAAAAAGACAAAACGACTTTTCTTTATAACATTTCACAAAAAAAACAGCGTCAATTTAATAATTCATCCAATGCTGAATTTAGTGAGAATAATAATTGGTTTTATTATACTCATGTTCCACCAGGAAAAGAGCTGAAAAAGAAAAAGAAAAATAAAGAGGAAAATAAGACGCCCAATAAGGCTACACTAATTAACCTTCTAACGAAAGACTCAATATTACTAGAAGATTACGAAAGCTTCAAATTTAGTAGTTCAGGTAACTATCTTGCAGTAAAAAGGGTTAAGGACAAAATTCATACGTTAATTCTAAAAGATATAATTTCCAAAAAGAATATTACCTTGGGAAATGTAAAGGAATTCTCATGGCACCCTGAAAAAGATTTATTGGCATTAAATATAGAAACAGTAGATAAAAAAGGGAATAGCCTTCAATTATTCAATACAATTAACAATACTTTACAGGTTTTAGATCAAAATGAAGTGGATTATTCCAATTTAAAATGGTTTGAAGAAAATAATAGTTTATTGGTTTTAAGAAAGGCGGAGAATGAAGACTATGAGGACCACACTATAGATTTTTTGATTTGGAATAATCTAGATCAAAAGAATACCCGATTCCACATTTTTAATCAAAACAATTTTTCAAATTTTCCTTCAGACGCAAGAATACTTGAACAAAACATTCAACTAACGGATAATGGAAATAAACTTTATTTTGAAATATTTAATAGGAACAAGAAAATAACACAAGAGAAACTTAAAGAAAGTGATTCTACAGTAATTGATACTTCCAATTACGAAGCTCCTGCCCTTGAGATATGGAATAGTAAGGATGTCGTTATCATACCCGCCCAGAAGAAAAGCAAAATGAAGGATATTGAAATCCCAAAAAAAGCTGTTTGGCATATTGATGAGAATACTTTCATCCAATTAAATGATTCTATTTTAGAAAGCATAAATATTCAAGAGAACAATAAGATTATTCTAGGGCTAGATGATACGCCATACGATTTTGACGCCATGTTTGGTAGACCCTCCCACGATGTCTATATAGTGAATACTGATAATGGTAATAAAACTAAAGTTTTGGAAAACATTTCAAAGACTTGGGATGTAAGTCCAAACAATCAATTTTTTGTTTATCTAAATGAAGACCAACTTCATTTATTTGATATAAAGCCTAAGACCAGCAAGAATTTAACCCATAACATCAATGCTAATTTTATAGATTTTAACGACGATCATCCCTTACCTCAAAAAAATGCTTTTGGTTTTGCGGGATGGAGCAAGGATAGTAAGTCATTTTTTATTTATTCAGAATTTGATGTTTGGCAATTTTTTGTAAACGATTTAGAAGCAAGAAAACTAACAGACGGAAATTCAAAAAACATTATTTATAGAATACAAAGTCTAGAAAGGGATGAGGATTATATAAACACAAAAGAGCCATTATATTATAGTTTGTTTGGAAAAGACTCTAAACAAACTGGATATGCCTCTGGTTACATTGGGAAACCAGTAAATACTTTAATATTAGAAGATGCCTCTATTAGCAGATTGAGCAGAGCAAAAAACGAAGACAAACTAATATTTGTTAAGCAATCATTCGAACAATCACCAAACCTTTTTTTAGCTGGCAAACAATTGAATAACCCATTGCAAATCAGTAATACCAACAAATTTCAAAAAGACTATGCATGGGGAAAGGCTGAATTAATTTCTTTTAAAAATGCTCTGGGCCATGAAGCTCAAGGAATACTCTATTATCCGGCTAATTATGTTAAAGGCAAGAAATATCCCATGATTACTTACATTTATGAGAAACTATCTAGAGGTTTGCATAGATATTCTATGCCATCCAAAACAGATTACTACAATACTACTATTTGGACACAGAATGGATATTTTGTACTTCACCCCGATATCGATTTTATAACAGGACAGCCTGGGACTTCATCCACCACAACCTTAGAAAACGCAGTGCAATCAGTTATAAATTTAGGTTATGTAGACTCCAACAAAGTAGGCTTAATAGGGCATTCGTGGGGTGGTTATCAAGCTGGCTTTGTGCCTACACAAACCAATATTTTTGCAGCAAGCGTAGCAGGAGCAGGTCTAACGAATTTAATTAGTATGAATCTTGCTATTACGCCTGCCTTTGGCGGAAGACCAGAGAATGATCATTTTGAGGTAGGTCAGGAACGCATGGGTACACCTCCTCATATTTCTCCCAATAATTACATAGAAAATTCATCAGTAATGCAAATAGATAAGCTGGAAACTCCTATATTGTTTGAAGTTGGTGATAATGATGAGAATGTAAATTGGGCTCAAGGAATAGAATATTATAACGCGGCTAGGAGGGCTAATAGAGAATTTATACTATTGGTATATGCCAACGAAGGTCATGGATTAAGGGAAGATAAAAATGCTACCGATTATCAACAGCGTATCTTGCAATGGTTTGGACATTTCTTAAAAGGTGATAAAGCAGAAGATTGGATTATTGAAAGCATCCCTTATACTGAACAGCAAAGAAGATTAAAAAATAACAAACTTTAGTTTAGTAAGTGCACTGGAATAATCACCCACTGGAAAAAAGTATTATTATGAAAACAAAATTATACTAAAGAAGTACAAATCTGATATTATTAATTTTTATAATTTCAGTAATGAGTCATTCTTCTTTCAAGAAGAATGATCAAATATTACCAGAATTAAAAGACTTTAAAATAATCGTTCAAAAAACTGATTACGGAATTAAATTGGAAAGTGTTAAAGGATGCGCATAGATGGATTTGGAATTTAAGTATTTAGAACCTCCAACCACAGGTAATCGAAGAATACGGAATGACAGAATCGGATAAGGGCTCAGCGGCAAAGGATTCTAATCTTGCGGATTTTCTGATTATATTAACCAAGACAAAAAGTGGAATTATCCTTAATGGAATCGAAGGAACAAGATGGACTGATTTGACTTTCTCGATCAATAAAACTAGAAGACAGGCAATTGACCAATTTGGAATGTCAAAATTGAACTAAAAAACTAATGATAAGGTGTATATAAACCTTTAGCTGTTACGGCTAAATATTCACTATTAATAAGTTGATTTATTTAATTTAGCACTTTTAAAAATCAAATTTTTGGCTTTAGGAATAAGGTTTATTAACATTAGAAAAACATTAGAATTTTTAACTTTTTCTCTTATGATTGAGAAGGCTTTTCCCATTTGAACCTCTACAGTTTTTACCGAAATACTTAATGTCTCAGCAATATCGACATATTTAATGCCTTCCATTTTACTCATTTTAAAGATTTCTTTACATCTGGGGGGCAAACTTTCTATAGCCAACATCATTTGTTCGATCCTGGCTTCTTTTACATCTTCGTTATCAGTGCTTAATTCCAACGATTTTTTATAAGCCAGAGTATCCAACATTTTAAACTCTGTTTTGCTCTTTCTGTGAATATCAACAAATGCATTATAAGAAATCTTGTATAATAAACCGATTACTGATTTTCCAGCCTTTAGACTTTTTCTGCCATCCCATAATTTAATGAAACTATCTTGAAGTATATCTAATGTGGTATCATGATCATGGGTATAACTGTTTATGTAATTAAATAGTTTATCATAAAACAAATCATAAAATTCTTTAAAGGCATCCTTATCGCCTTCCTTTAATCTTTGCTCTATGTTTTTTATGATTTCCTTATTTAATTCCATAATTAAAAATCAGATATTGCCGTAAATCTAAAAAAAAGTATTTTTAGATAAGGGTATTAATTAAAATCTCCGTATTAAATATAAGAATAAGAAAATGACAAAGTCTACAATAGAAATATTAATTGCTAAATATTGCGCGCGAGAGCTCAATGCCTCTGAAGCCCATCAACTTCAGCAATGGATTGAAGAAAGCAAAAGTAATCGCAATATATTTAAGGAATATTTACATATAAATCAAACTGTAGAGCAATCTAAAAAAATCAATCTGATTGAAAAAGAATTGCTTTGGAGGAAGATTCGAGCCAAAACAACCAAACGCAAATTGAGTAATCCGAGATGGCAATTTGCTGCTGCGGCCATTTTGTTGCTTTTAATTGGCCTCCCAGTAATAATAAATAATTCTAGTCTCTTCAATTCTCCAGCTAATAATAATGATCGCATAAGAAACTCTATTGAAATTGGCACCGATAAAGCCAAGCTTACCTTAGAAGATGGAACAGAAGTTGTTCTTAATAAAGGTGAAAGTTTAAATGGTATTAATTTTGCGAGTACGGGAGAAGAATTGACTTATAAAAAAGATGCCGAAAACTCCTCTTCTAAAACGGAATTTAATTATTTGACCATTCCACGCGGTGGGCAATTTGTGCTAAATCTTAGTGATGGTACGAAGGTGTGGTTAAATTCTGAATCTCAATTAAAATACCCTACATCGTTTGCCAATAATGCTCCACGCCAAGTAGAACTTTTGTACGGGGAAGCCTATTTTGACGTCTCACCAAGCAGTGATAATAATGGGTTAAGTTTTAAAGTATTAAACCCATTGCAAAGCATTGAAGTTATAGGAACTGAATTTAACGTTCGTGCATACAAGGATGAGAATGAGGTTTATACAACTTTGGTTGAGGGTAAGGTTTTAGTGGAAAATGAAAACCATAAAGCTATATTAAACCCTAATGACCAGTCTATTATACATCTGGATTCAAACGAGAAAGCTATTAACGTAATTGAGGTAGATATTAATTCGGAAATCGCCTGGATGAAAGGTTTCTTTTCCTTCAAACATAAATCGCTTAAAGACATATCGAAAACCCTTATGAGATGGTATGATGTAGCTATTACATTTGAGAATAAAGATCTCGAAACAGTAAAGTTTAAGGGAAACCTAAGCAAATATCAGGATATAGAAGAAATCCTAAGATTGATAAAAAGCACCAACTATATAAATGATTATATAATTAAAGAAAACTCAATTATAATTAAGTAAAGGGAAAAAGATAGACCGTCCAAAGTGTTTCTTACTTCCCTTTATTCTAAACAGTTATTATTTAAATATTAACCATCTAATACTATGCAAATTTATGAAAATTAACTCAACTAACGTTTTTTCTAGACTAAGAAAAAACTTCCTAAAGATCATGATGAGAACACTAATATTTCTAAGTTGTACTACCTTTTTTGGTCTCTCGTTCAACGATGTAGTCTCACAAAATTTAAAAATTAGAATTAATGAAGCAAAGCAAGCTACTGTAGATGAAGTATTCGATCTTATAATGGCACAGACCGATTACACGTTTATCTATCAAGTTGACATGTTTAAAGATGCTCCTAAGGTTCAATTATACAAAGGTGTTGTAAGAGTAAACAATTTACTCGCGCAGAGTCTAACGCTAGGTGATTATAATTTTGATGTAACGAATACAAATACTATTGTTATAAGGAAAAACACCTCTTCAATAAATACGCAGCAATTCTCTGTTAGTGGTACAATCGTAGACAGATATGGTATTCCTCTGCCAGGTTTAAGCGTTTATATTACAGATGACCTTACTACTGAAAATGTTAATATTATTAGAGGCACCACGACTGATTTTGATGGTAAATATACCTTGACAGTGAATCCAGGTCAATTCATTGTGGTTTCTGGAATCGGTTATGAAACTACTCAAACTTTGGTTCTTGAGAATAAAACTAGTTACGATTTTATATTAAAAGAAAGTATTAATGAACTAGATGAAGTAGTGGTAAGCACAGGTTACCAAAAGATTCCCAAAGAGCGTGCAACAGGTTTATTTAATACTATCCCAACGAGAGAATTAAACAATACCGTTACGCAAACAATGGGTTCTATTTTGCAAGGAATAGCACCCGGTATTCAAGTTGTGGAAGATGCTGATGGGAATATTGATATCTCTGATGTTGTAATAAGGGGAGTAGGAACCATATCATCTGATAGCGCTCCTTTAGTGGTAGTGGATGGATTTCCCATAGATGGTGGGTTTGATACCATTAACCCAAATGACATTGCAAGCATTACGATTTTAAAAGATGCGGCATCTGCCTCTATTTGGGGAGCAAGAGCGGGCAATGGTGTAATAGTTATTGTAACGAAAAAAGGCCAGCGAAAAGGTCTGAATGTAGAGGTAAGTTCTTTTATAAAAATGAGATCTAAAATAAATTTAGACAGAAATGTAACTAGGGCTAACTCAGCGACAACCTTAGCATTGGAAAGTACTATTTGGGGTGATCCAGATGGACAGGGAGCTAACAATTTCTTTATAGCCAATTATCCAGCACCTTCTACACTATTTGATCGTGCCAATGTAAATAGAAGTGGTAATACTAGCTATAGTTTAGGTGCCAGGGCATATTTTGATGCCCATTTTGGTAATATAACCCAAGCTGAGTTAGCAAGAAGAATAGACTATCTTTCAGGTATTAATAGCTTTGATGATGCAGAACGCTATTTGCTAACCAATCCTATAAACAAACAATATAATATTGCTTTATCATCTAAAGGCGAAAATAGCCATACTAGACTTTCTGCTGTTTATAATGACAATACTAATGCCTTTATTGGGGATGAAAACAATCAGTTATTGATTAATCTAAATGCAGATTATGAATTCAATAACTGGTTAAGTGGAACAGTAGTTGGTATGGTGGACAACTCATTTGCTCAGAATAGAGGATTGTCATTAGGGGATATACAGAATATGTCACCTTACGAAAACCTTATTAATGCTGATGGATCTTATTCCTCTATGAGACATGGCACCTACGATGCCAAATACATGGAATTTTTTGCAAATACCATTACTAATTTGCCTTATGACAACCTAAATTATAATCTATTAAGGGATGCAAGAAATAATAATTTTAGGTCGAAAGAGAATAATTATAGAATTACTGGAAGTCTAAATATAAAACTTTTAGATGGCTTAGAGCTTATCCCTAGTGTTACATATCAACAATTCCAAACAAATACAAATAGCTATTGGGGCACAGAAAGTTCATTCGTCAAATATTTAGTTATGAATAGTACAGGACAACCTAATTACGATCCTACAAATGCCATGGTAGGAGAGCCAGAAATTCCTGTAGGCGACATATTTAGGGGCGGGCAAAGTGAATCTTCTGCGCTTACGTATCGTACAACTTTGAATTATAATAAGGTTTTTGGCTTGCATGCTGTAACTGCATTCGCAGGATATGAAAGAGAGAAAAGGACTATTGAAGCAAGTGCTGAACCATATACCTATGGCTTTGATCCTGAGACTTACAGTTACACCGTTCCTTTAAATAGACAAGGCTCTACACCCTTATGGCCTGGATTTGGCGATACTGGTATTATTACAGACGGACGTTTCTTCAATATTAGTCAAAGACGATTTGTGTCCTATTTTGGCAATTTAGCATATACATTTGATAGAAGATATACGCTGTCAGGAAGTGCTCGATCAGATGGAGCCAATTACATTGTTGAAGATAAAACACAACGCTATAACCCTATGTGGTCTGTTGGATTTAGTTGGAATGCCAAAAATGAAAGTTTCTTAAGAGATGTTGACGCCATTAGATCTCTTAAATTTAGAGTAACTAATGGTGAAAATGGGAACATCGTCAACTCAGCATCAACTACAGCTACAATTGGATTAAGTGCTACTCCAAATCCATTCACCAATGTCTTTACCGCGTCTTTAAATTCTCTTGGAAATCCTGATTTAAGATGGGAAAGAGTTCATACTTTCAATGTCGGTGCTGACTTTAACTTGTTTGATAGCGCATTATACGGCAGTATTGATTATTACAACAAAGAAAGTAAAGATTTAATCGCCACCATAGATTTACCAGCTACCTTGGGTGTGTCCTCAGGAACTTTCAATGTTGGAGAGATGATCAACAAAGGAATCGAACTAAATTTATCTTCTAATATTAAAATAGCGAAAGATTTAAATCTAATTACTAATGTTGTTTATAGCCACAATGATAGTGAGGTTACAAGTCTAAAGGATCTTTTAATATTTCCAAGAAGCATTACAGATTTCAATTATATTGAAGGGAATCCATATCAGCCCATTTATGCATTTGAATATGGTGGTTTACAAACTATTGATTCACAGCCTGAGCCTTATCCAACAATAATAGGACAGAATGGCAAAATATACGGTATGGACGAAAATATTGGAGTTAATGGTGAAGATGGTCGTGAGGTTCTTAAATATATGGGAACTAGGGTTGCTCCTACTGTTTTAGGATGGAATAACACAATTACATTTAAGAACTTTACTTTGAACACCCGTATAGTAGGTAAATTTGGTCATAAATTTAGAAGACCAACATATGATTATAGTGGATTCTTACAAGATGGTAATCATCACGAAGATTTAGAGCTTATTCTAGCAGGCAGACATGACGAACTGGGTCTTCCACCATATGTACAAAAATTTGAGCAGTGGCAATACAGATGGGGTTGGTACGTCCCTTATTTGGATAGCTTGGTAGAAGATGCTGGCCACATAAGATTAAGACAAATATTCTTGGGCTACGACCTACCGTCACAGGTCGTTGAAAAGTTAGGTATAACTAACTTTAGATTGTTTGCCTCAGCTGAAAATTTAGGAAATATTTGGACTGCCAACGACTTTAACATTGACCCTGAATATATAAATGGTTTGGTAAGATCACCTGAAAAAACATTCTCTTTTGGTCTAAACGTACAATTTTAAAAAAAATAGATTATGAAAAATATATATTTAGTTATCCTCATATTGTTCTTAGCTAATTGCGCCTCCAACGACGATTTTCTAGACCAAGAACCTGAAATTAACAGTAATATTGAAATTACAAGAATTGATGAATTAGATAAATTATTTAATGGCATGGGAATGCCAGCTATTCCAAATCAAGTGGGCCTATGGTGTACAGACAATAGTAGTATGCCTCAAAGTATCTTGGATGAAAGTACTACTTTTAGTCAGACACAAATAGATCAATATTTGTTTAATACTAAAATCAATAGAGATAGTGATCGAACTTGGGGTCCATTTTTCTTTTACATTTTAAGAGCCAATTTAGTACTTGATTATATTAATTCTGGCGAACTCATAGAAAGTGACGAACCTGGATTAAAGGAATTGCTTATAGCAGAAAGTCATTTCTACAGAGCCTATTACCTCTTTGAGTTAGCTGTAATTTATAATCTTTATCCTAGCGAAGCAAATGCCAATGAATTGGGAATGGTGTTAAGAAAGACATCATCTTTAACTGAAAATCAATCTAGAGCTACACTTCGACAGACTTTTGATTTTATTCTATCGGAACTCGAGATGGCCTTGAAATACCCCTCAGACGAAAAGCGTTCTGTTTACCGAATTAATAAGGCCACAGTTAATGCAGTAGCTTCTCGTATACATCTCTATTTAGGCAATTATGATAAAGCACTTGAACATGCTAACAATGCGCTTGCAGGGCATAGCGCAATGATAGACTATGCAACGGAGGTATATGAACTTGACTATACATTTTGGTATGGAGATTTTGTTTATCCAAATACCGCGGAACAAGTGCCATTCTCAGGTACTTCAATTGCCGATTTTTATGTAGATAAATATTTTTATATAAACTATACTAATGGTAATTGGAATACAAGCCCTAGCCAAGAATTGCTAGATTTATATGATGATAATGACATTAGAAACCTGTTTTTTATAGAAGGCTGGTTTACTAGGTATGGAGCTACAACTAATCCATGGGTTCATTACATGAATTCATATGTGGGTTACAATCCTGCTGGACCTGGAGTGCCAGAAATGTATTTAACTAGAGCAGAATGTAAGGCAAGAAACAATGATATTTCAGGTGCTATGGCAGATGTGGAAATAGTAAGATCTCATAGGTTTCACCTAGATAATTACACCGCATTAGCAATTCCTTCGGATGCAAAAGGTGCTGTTGAGACCATTATTGAAGAGCGCAGAAGGGAAGATCCTTATGAGTATCGTTTTATGGACATTAAACGTTTAAATAACGATCCGCTAACAGATCCTATCATTTTATCTAGATCAGCTAATGGGGAAACGGTTACCATACAACCCGATGATAGGAGATATGCTCGACCAATCGGTGATGAGATTGTTATATTAAGCGGAGGAGCTACACAACAAAACCAATATTAATTTATTAGAATCATAGCAAATCAAATATAAAGAAATATTTGTATTTGGTTTGCTTCGACTCACTTATTTAAAAGATTATTTAAATAAAAAAATGAAAAATCAAGCTAAAAACCTAAGAACTATAATGGCTTATATTCCCTTATTCGCCATGGTTTTCTTGTTACTTATGTGCAAGAATGAGCCAAAAGAAATTGAGGAAGTAGAGCCAACAACCTATTCTATAGAGGGTACAATTAGCGGACTTGGAAATAACTATCTGTATTATAGAGTACCAAACAAGGATTACGATGGATTGGGTTACAATATGGATTCCTTGGCTGTAACTGATGGGAATTTTAAGTTAACGGATTCTATTGAAGGTTATCATTACGTTTCTTTCTATACCCGAATGGATGAGTTAATTAAGAAAACACCAATGGGCTACTATCCTGCAAAATCTGGTTATCTAAATACGATTCTGTATCCTGGTGCCGAAATAAAAGTATCTGGTAAGGTATCTGATTTCATGGAGGCCTATCCAGAAAACAGTGACGATGTAAATAATGAATTAGGGAAATTACACCAAGAGATTTATCCATTGATGAATGAAAGTGTCAATTATCTTGTAAAGTCGACCTATGAAGCAAGTGAAGAGGTTAAAAAAAGCCTTGAGACGAAAGCAGATTCAGTAAGTGCAATTGTAAATGATCTTAAACAAAAGTTTGTTTTAAACAATCCATCATCGGTAGCTGGATTATTTTATTTAAGCGATATGATGATGCGAAGTCAAATTGAGGATGAGACCGCAATAAACGCTTTCAATAATCTTGATAGTTCTTTAGCAGATGTATCATTTTATAAAGACGTATCATACAGGGTTAATGCAATTAACAGCACGAAAGCAGGTGCCTTATCCCCAGCAATTAAAACAACTTCAACGTTAGATGGAAATGAATTTGATTTATCTTCATTTAGAGGTAAGTATGTGATGATAGATTTTTGGGGGATTTGGTGCGGACCGTGTGTTTCAGAGATGCCGAAGGTTAAGGAATATTATGAAAAGTATAACGATAGGTTGGAAATTCTTGGCGTCAATTCTGGTGATAAGAAGCAAAGGATAATTGACTTCATTGAGAGAAATGATTACGACTGGCAACAAATAATGGATGTAAGGGATAGTGAATTAGATAACTTTGTACTTCGCTACAATGTCAGTGCATTTCCAACCAAATTCATTATAGACCCAGAAGGTAAAATTATCAAAAAATATGTAGGTTCTGGTGAAGAAGCCTTTGAGCTTCTCGATGAACTTTTAATATAATATCACCCTAAAATTTTGTTAGAATTGTTTTGAGTTAGTTAGTTTTTAACAAAAAAAGAAGGGTTGTTTGGTTAGCAACCCTTTTTTAATTAAAAAATCATATAAAATGAAAAACTATATTTTAAAAATTGCCATTTTTTTTGTTATCTCACTTTTCTATGAAAGTTTAGAGGCACAACAAAAATCAGATATCAAAGTGCTGTATGTAGGTTTTCAGCCAGAGCGAGACATGCCCAAGAGATTAGGATTTTATGTTACCGGATCTTTGGATAATGAACGTTTTAAAGAAGAATATCCAAAAAGATACTCTGCATTTATTGATTATTTGAATAGCTACTTTAAAGTTGTAAAAGGAGTAGATGCAAGGGATTATGATTCCAGCTTATCTGCAGAATATGATGTTACTATATTTGATCATATCCCAGATCCAAAGACCAATGCAGTTGAAGAAAAAGATGAAAATGGCCAAACAATAGGGTACAAACCTCCTAAATACATAAGCGATGAATTTGACCATGCCACCATTTTTATAGGGCATACCGCTCCTGTCATGTCATCTCCTGTAGGTTCAAAATTAGATTGGTACTGTTTGTGTTTGGATGCTCACGCACATAACATCAATTATGATCACACGATTTTTAATCAGCCTTATGAAGTTGAACTAACAATTAAAAATAAACCTATACCTAGTGGTGCGCTTCATTATCTATCGGGTAAAAACCTACCTGACTCTATACCCATGTGGCAAGTGCAAACAGAGGGCTATCTAGAAGGTAAAGGTTATAGAATAGGGCAAGTTTCATCATTTGATGGGTTTTTGGATTCTCCAGAAACTGAATTTATTTCAGGCGGTGTATCCACAAAAGATATAAATGCTGTAGCCATTGGAAGGCATGGTAACTTTTTATTATGGGGTTTTAGTGCTTCTCCCGATTATATGACTGAAGAGGCTAAAAAGGTTTTTGCCAATGCCGTTCACTATATGAGCAAATTTAAAGGCCAAAAGATTATTGCAAAAAAAACGGAACAACTCATTTTCACTCGAAAATATATTGATCAAATAAAATATTATCTTACTGAAGAAGCCTATCAAGAATATATACAGGTAATTAGGGAGTTTCATGACAAAAATGAAGAAGAACGAACCAATGCCATTGCTAAAAAAGAAAGAGGTGAAACTTTAACTTCAGAAGAAGAGCAACTAGTTAACAGGGCGCCTAGGCCGAGGCAACCTGATATTTCGTGGGAAGAATATATAAAAAAATTTATGGGCAATTTCCACGAACAATTTGGTAATGATGTAACAGCATATACTGAATATTTAGACGAAAATATTGAATACATAGGTTTTGAAAAGGACAAGGGATACTATGGGATGGTTGTTGATGAAGATGTAAAATCTTTAAAGGTCTCCACTAGAAAACTTGAGTTGTTAAGTACGTGTATAGATTTATTAAAGAAAGGGGAACAAGATGAATTGGTTACAAAAATTTTGAATCGCTATACCGAAGAGAATTTTGAAACTGCCGATGAATGGCAAAACTGGTTTGATACCAACAAAAACAAACTTTTTTTTACGGAGGCAGGAGGCTACAAATGGCTAGTTAACACATTGTAGGTTATGAAAATTAAGTTCCTTATTGTGTTTGCTATATTATTTCTAAATCATGATAGCTGGGCACAATACGATTTAATACGACCAGAAATGCAAAGAAAAGTTGCCGAGGCCAGCGTAAAACTAAAAGTATTGGATTGTCATTCTTTAGATCCGTTATCATTAAATGCCCTCGTTTTATGGTCGCAAGACAAATCACAATTGGCGGTCATAATGAAAATAAATTTGCTACCAGGCTGGCATATTTATTCATTCGTTCCAAAGACTCAGCCCTATATCCCAACAGAATTACTGTTGGAGTTGCCAAAAGGAATATATAAAATAGGTGATTGGATCAAACCTATGGACGAAGCATATAACGATGGTGTTTACATCTATCATGGAGTACAAACATTCGTTCACTATTTAAAAGTTACAAATAGTAATTATAGTAATGAATTGACCTGTGGGATTTATTACCAGACTTGTGATCTTAATAAGTGCTATCCTCCCAATGAAAAACTTATAAAATTGAAACTTTAAGAGTTCATACTTCTTGGCAAGATCTAATATTAACATTTCCTTAATAAGGGAATTTTAGATAACTAACGTTTTCTATATAAATCATAAAAACTCAACGATGAAAAACTTTCTATTAGTATTTAGTTTAATCTCAATTACATTTGCTAGTGCACAGAACTTAAAGCAGGAATTACCTATAGATTCTAATATTAAAAAAGATGTTCTTCCTAACGGGCTTACCTATTATCTGTACAGTACTGATGTCACCGAGGACGTCGCAAGCTACTACATCATTCAAAACGTAGGTTCAGTATTAGAAAATGACGACCAGCAAGGTCTAGCACATTTCTTGGAGCATATGGCTTTTAATGGAACAGAGCATTTTGAAGGCAAAGGCATTCTCAATACTTTAGAGAAAGAAGGTATCGTTTTTGGTAGAGATATAAATGCCTATACTTCTTTTGATGAAACCGTATATAATATCAATAATATTCCAACTACACCAGAACTCATAGACACTGGTTTGCAGATACTTCATGATTGGTCCAATTATCTTCTGCTTACCGATGAGGAGATCGATGCCGAAAGAGGGGTTATAAAAGAGGAGTGGAGAACGAGACAAAGTGGAGGATTAAGACTTTTTCAGCAAAGTTTAGGTGTGAAATATGGCAATTCAAAATACGCTAAGCGTATGCCAATTGGCCTAATGGACATAGTTGAAAATTTTGAGTATGAAACCCTTAGGAACTTCTATCACGATTGGTACAGAACAGACCTTCAGGCTATAGCCATTGTGGGAGACATAGATATTGATGAAATGGAGCAAAAAGTAATTGCTAAATTCTCTGCAATACCGCCTGTTGAAAATCCCATAGAGCGTTACATTGTCGTGATAGATGACAACGATGAACTGCAATACATTATGGTAAGGGATCCTGAAGTATCTACTGCGAGTGTTAGATTTGGTATCCGCCATGCCGTAAGCAATAATAAAAATACTGTTGCCTATTTGAACGAAAATTTGCATAACTCTATTATCCGCTCGATATTTTCCGAGCGCTTTAGCGAAATAGTGCAACAACCGGACTCTCCATTCATTAATGTATATGCAGGAATGAGAGGACATTCTAGGGCGCACAATGAGTTTCAACTTAATGTTTTCCCAAAGGAAGGGATGCAAAAGGAAGCATTTAAACTGGCAATGGTTGAAATCAATAGAGCAGTAAGACATGGGTTTACAAATTCGGAGATAAATCGTGCAAAAATCAAATTAATTAAATCTTACGAAAACGAAATTGCAAAGCTGGATGATCGGAGACACGCAGAAATTATCCAAGTCATGCAATCGAATTATCTGGACAACGAACCTATTATGGATAAGCAAAAGGAATTTAAGATAATCGAGCAACTCGTAAAAAATATTGATCAAAAGTCATTATTAAATCGCTTAAACGAAATTTATACCGTTAAAAACAGAACATTAATAGTAACTGGTGTTGAAGGTCAAAATAATCTAACTGAAGGACAGGCTAAGAATATCATTTCAACGACTGAAAACGATTCTAGCCTCCAACCATACGAAGAAGATAATAGCTCTAAATCTTTAATGACTGGTATTGCATTAAAAGCTGGTAAAATTACCAAAACAGAAACGCATCCGGGATTAGGATTCACTACATATACACTTATTAATGGTATAAAAGTCCATTATCAATTTGTAGATAAAGACAAAAATACTGTAGATCTTTTAGGTTACAGTGATGGCGGTGAGTCGCTAATTGCTGACGAAGACTTGCCTTCTGCGCAAATGGTTTCAAGTATAGTATCTAGTTCTGGAATCAATGAATTTTCTGCTAACGAACTTTCGAAGGTTTTGGCTGGTAAGACTGCAAGAGTATCGATAAGGATTTCAGATATCATAGAATCTTTTAGTGGTTCATCTACCACAGAGGATGTCGAAACCATGTTGCAATTGTTGAACCTACATTTCACCAAACCCCGATTTGACAAAAAAGCTTTTGATGTAGCCATACAAAATCTCGAAAACAACTTAATAGCTAGAAGTCAAAACTTAAGTTATAAAATGAACGACAGTATTATAACGACTTTGTACGGTTACAATCATCCAAAGAGGCGTTTATTTAATAAAGAATATATAGACGATATAAACTTTGATAAGATTCAAAAACTTTATAAATCTAGATTTGAAAACGCATCAGATTTTGAGTTCATCATTGTTGGTGATGTTTCAGAAGAAATTTTAAAACCACTAATTGAGCAGTATTTAGGCAGTATTCCAACAACACCTGAGAAAGAAAAATGGAAAGATAATACAGTAGAGTGGACTACTGATAATATCGATAAAGATATTTATCTACCTATGGAAGATCCGAAGGCATCAGTGAGAATTGCTTATAAAAATGAAATGCCTTATACTATTAAGGATGAGTTATTAATGGATGCCTTAGGTAGTATCCTGCAATTAAGATATACAGAGTCTTTAAGGGAAGAAGAAGGAGGCACCTATGGAGCAGGTGTAAGAGGTTCTCTATCAAGGGAGCCAAGATCTATAGCCTATCTATCTGTTAGTTTTGATTGCAATCCTGATATGGCTGAAAAACTTACTTCCATTGTACATAATGAAATATTAAAAATTAAAAATGGGAATATAAAGCAAAATGACCTGGATAAAGTACTAGCTAATTTCCTAAAGGAACGTCAAGAGAGTAAAAGCTCTAATAATTATGAAATTTCAGCAATTAGAACATGGGTTAGGGATGGCTATAATAGGAATGCTCCAGAAAATTTTGAAAATATTGTTAATTCGATTACCCAAAAGGATATTCAAGAAATAACCTCAAAATTGTTGGACAACTATAAATCCTATGAGGTCATCTTTAAACCTGAGTTAACTGATCAATAGTTTCCTAAATACATTAAGAGATTTATCTTAAAATAATACGATTTAACAGTAAAGTCTAAGGATAAAATTGTCTCAATTGTACGTTTTGAGACAATCATTAGAATTACTGGATAATTTTATTTACCAACCTATAACAAAACTATTATGATAAAAAGATTTCTTTTTCTTGTAGCCCTGATCTCAGTATTTACAGTTGATGCTCAAATATACGAACCCGTAAAGTGGACAACGTCTGTAGAAAGCATTTCTGAAAATGAATACGAGCTTATTGCGAGGGCTAAAATTGACGGAGGATGGCATCTATATTCTCAGATTGTTCCAGAAAATGGGCCAATCCCTACAACTTTGGCATTTGAAGTTGTCGATGGGTTAGAATTAATAGGAAAAACATCTGAACCTGAGGGGCACACTGTAGATGACCCTGTATTCGGTATGGAAATTAAGTTCTTTGAAAATTCAGCAGAGTTCATACAAAGAATAAAAGTATCTGGAGACATATCAAGAGTATTGGGTTCTGTAGAATTTATGGTTTGTGATGATAAAAGGTGCTTACCGCCAAATGAAATTCAATTGATATTCAATCTTAGAAGTAATGCGACCAATGAGATGGATGTTGTGGAGACAATTGATCCCACTATTAACAACAATGAAATAAACCAAGAATTGTATGGTTTACAACCCGAAAACTTAGCAAAATCTGAAATAGTTTGTGCTGATGAGTTACGAAGTGAATCTACCTCGATAGAGAATTCGGGCAAATCATTATGGAGCATTTTTGCACTAGGATTTTTTGGGGGTCTATTGGCGTTGTTGACTCCTTGCGTATTTCCAATGATTCCTTTAACAGTTAGCTTCTTTACTAAAAAGGGAGGTGAAAGGAATAAGGGTGGAGTTTCTAAGGCATTACTCTATGGGTTTTTCATATTTGCCGTTTATATTTTGTTGAGTGTTCCGTTTCACCTATTAGATTCAGTTAATCCAGATATACTCAACGAAATTTCAACCAATATTTGGCTTAATATAATTTTCTTTGCCATTTTTCTGTTTTTTGCATTTTCCTTTTTCGGATTCTATGAGCTTACATTACCCGCAAGCTGGACCAACAAAACTACAAAAGGAGAAAATGTGGGTGGTATTGTTGGTATCTTTTTTATGGCACTGACATTAGCCATCGTTTCATTTTCATGCACCGGACCAATTTTGGGCTCATTATTGGCAGGTTCTTTAACGGCTGATGGAGGTGCTTGGCAATTAACCGCCGGTATGGCAGGTTTTGGGGTGTCTTTGGGATTACCTTTTGCATTATTTGCAATGTTTCCTAATATGATGAATGCTTTACCAAAATCTGGTGGATGGCTAAACACTACTAAGGTGGTACTTGGATTTTTGGAATTGGCATTAGCTTTTAAATTTTTGTCCAATGCCGACCTAGTTGCCCATTGGGGTATTCTTAAAATCGAACCTTTTTTACTAATCTGGATAGTACTTTTTGGTGGATTAGCTCTTTACTTATTTGGAAAAATAAAATTTCCACATGACTCACCCATTAAAAAACTATCATTCTTTAGAATTTCATTTGCGATATTAGTTTTAGCATTTACAATCTATTTAGCTTCTGGTTTTAGAGTAAATCAAGATACAAATACGTATAGACCATTAACGCTTTTAAGTGGGCTTGCACCACCCGTAGGATATAGCTTCTTTTTACCCAATGACTGCCCTAATAACCTTGAATGTTTCAAGGATTTAAAAACGGGTATTGAATATGCTAAAAAAGTAAATAAGCCTATCATGTTGGACTTTACAGGATATGCCTGTGTTAACTGCCGAAAGATGGAAGAACATGTTTGGCCCATAGCCAATATTGATAAGTTTTTAAGAAACGATTACGTTCTTATTTCTCTGTATGTAGATGATAAAAAGGACTTGCCAAAAGCACAACAAGTAGAAGTTAACAGAGTAAATGGAGGTACTAGGTTATTGGAAAACTATGGCCATAAATGGGCAAATTTTCAAACTCAATTTTTCCAGACAAATTCGCAACCATATTATGTCCTTTTAAATCAGGATGGCACGAAAATTTTGAATGCTCCAATAGGTTATGCTCCAGATCCAATTGAATATGCACAATTCTTAGACTGTGGTCTGGATGTATTTAAAGCATTAAATGAATAGCAACCATTCAGTTATGAAATCTATTGTGAAAAATATTAAAAACGTGTTTCAGAAGAAAATATTAAAATCTTCTGAATTAGAGAATTATTTCGCTCAATTTCGTGATCATATTGTTGGCATAGATGATGAATTCGATTCACCCTATGGCAGAAAAAAAATATTATATGCTGACTGGACGGCAAGCGGTAGGTTGTACAGACCAATTGAAGAAAAAATTCTGAATGAAATTGGACCATTTGTTGCCAACACCCATACAGAAACATCTATTACAGGTTCGGCCATGACTCATGCCTATCATGTGGCAAGAACCATTATTAAAAAACATGTAAATGCCAGTGACGATGATGCATTGTTAACCGTTGGAACAGGAATGACAGGTGCAATCAACAAATTTCAAAGAATTTTGGGTATCAAGCTGAACGAAAATTTCAAAGATCATACCCAAATTCCAGAGGAGAAAAGGCCTATTATTTTTGTTTCTCATATGGAACATCACTCCAATCAAACATCATGGTTGGAAACCATTGCTAAAGTTGTTGTGATACCTTCCAATCAAAGCGGTTTACCATGTTTAACTAGCTTGAAAGAATCGATTGACGAACATCAATCATTCCCAATAAAAATTGCAGCTATCACTGGTTGTTCAAATGTTACGGGTATTAGAACCAATTACCATGATATAGCTAGAATAATGCATCAAAACGGTGGACTTTGTTTTGTGGATTTTGCGTGTTCCGCACCTTATGTTAATATCAATATGCATCCTGAGAATGAAGATGAATATTTAGATGCCATTACCTTTTCTCCTCATAAGTTTTTAGGAGGTCCAGGGTCTTCAGGGGTATTGATTTTTAATAAGAAATTATACAAAAATTTGGTGCCAGATAATCCAGGTGGCGGAACGGTGTCATACACTAATCCTTGGGGAGATCATGATTATATAGACGATATTGAAACTCGTGAAGATGGGGGCACTCCAGGTTTTCTTCAGGCTATAAAGATTTCGCTGGCAATTAGGTTAAAGGAAGAAATGGGTGTTGAAAATATTTTAAAAAGAGAACATGAACTCAACAATTACATTTTTTACAGACTAGAAAAGAACAAACGACTAAAGGTTTTAGCTTCTGAATGTACAAATAGGCTCGGAGTTTTCTCTTTCTTTATTGAAGGCTATCATTATAATCTTATCGTAAAATTGTTAAATGATCGATTTGGCATACAATCTAGAGGTGGCTGTTCTTGTGCAGGCACATACGGTCATTACCTTTTAAATGTAGATCTTGACACATCAAAAGCTATTGAAGAAAAAATATTGGAAGGTTGCCTAATGGAAAGACCGGGATGGATTAGGATGTCCATTCATCCCACAATGACAAATGAAGAAGTCATTTTTATTTGTGATGCCATAGATGAGGTAACGAAAAATATTGAAATATGGGGATTAGATTATAAATATGATCCATTAAAAAATGATTATGTCCATACCGAGAACATATCCCCTGAAAAGGAAATTATAAAAGATTGGTTCAAGCTATAATTACAGAAGGGAAATCATTTAATGATTACAAGAAAAATTGTATTATACAAAACTTTAACAAATCAACTTTTGGCTGAAGAATCCATAACGGCTATAATTCACAGGTATAAAGGGAAAATTTTGGAAATACAAAAAGAATATACCCTTCTGTAATTGTCAGGAAGCAAAGATATCGTTGATGAAATAACTTAATTTATTGCCTCTTATGGTACTATTGGGTATTCCGAGTCTAATGATATAAATTTAAATTAATTTAAGTATGCCAGAAGAAATTGAAAAAGTTACATGTTTAATCATAGGTTCTGGCCCGGCTAGATATACGGCCGCTATCTACGCCGCTCGTGCTAATATGAATCCAGTATTGTATTTTACCACACACTTAGTGATTCACTAGCTAATGACCCTGACTAGTATAATCATCAGCTTTTATATCACCCGATTGATTCATTAGCATATCATGGTCATATTGACAACAGTCGGGTAAATTTTTATAAGCGTCTTCGCTTCCTGCTACTTTTTCGGTATCATACCCTGATGCTGCTATGGCGTTGTGAATAGCCATTTCATTTGTTTCAGTATCATCAAAAGACACCTCAATGATTTTCTTGTTTTTATCCCAATTTGCACGCTCTACACCATCTACACCATGAGCGGCTTTCTCAATGGTTTTTTTACACATACCACAGTTTCCTCTTACCCCAAAGGACAAGCTTATCATTGCTACTTCTGTTGATACAGCTGTATTTGAGGTCTCTACGTCTTTTTTTGTGTTATTTTTACAACTTGTAAACCCTATTGCTACTATTACAGCTACACTTAACATTGCTTTTTTCATGTTCTCAATTTTTAATTATTATTTATTCTATTACTTGTTTTAGTTCTCCGCAGGTTAACATATCATCTCCAAAATAAGGATTGATAACTTTTGCTTCTTTACTCAACCAATAGGCACCTTTATTGTTATCTGCCATAGGACAAAACTCTACATACACTTTTTCATTAATACCAAATAACTGAATAGCACTAATTAAGTGTGCCGATAACGGTTTAAAATGAGTTCTTTGTATTTCTATATTGGATGTGTTTGAAATTAAATCTGTAGAAGATTTGATTTCTTTTTCAAGAGACATCCAATGTGTGTGAGCATCATTTTTCAACAACTTCATATCCACCTGACTTAAATTGACTAAAAGATCTTTGGCACTTTCAGAGGCTTTATTAACATTATCCTGTACCAAAGCATCTTTAATGGCAATATAATTATCATATACTTTTTTTAATTGTTGTTGAAATAGGCTAGGTGTTTCCAATCGGGTATTCTGTTTAGTATAGTCTGTATTATTTAAAGTCTTGTGATCTATACCTAAATGCGCTTCGTGTCCTGACCTCGTTTTTCCGCCTTCCTTATTCATCATCGATTTTTTACCTTGCAATTGTGCCGCAGCATCAACCGTAAACGTTCCGTTAACAACTATTTCATCTCCATGATTTAAACCTTCAATAACTTCATATTGCGCTCCAACTTGTTTTCCAAGTGTTACCTCACGCATTTCAAAAACGGGTGTTTCAGGAGTAAGCTTTACATACACTACAGAGCGTTCTCCTGTCCATAAAACAGAAGAAACTGGGATTGTTAATAATGGCTCTTTACTTTGCCTTTTAACCTCAACAAGCCCCTCTATAAACATACCAGGTTTAAATACTCTAGTGGTGTTATTTAAAACCACACGAATCTTAACCGTTCTGGTTGAAGGGTTCAACGTGGGTTCAATAAAATCGATTTTTTCGTGAAACGGTTTGTTTGGGTAGGTATTTGTTGTAATGCTAATATTCTGCCCTTCTTTTATTAAATCGATTTGATGTTCATACAGGTCAAACAAAGCCCAAACCGTATTTAAGTCTGTAATCTTTAGCAGCGCTTCTCCTTGCTTGACATAATCACCTTGATCTACCAATTTTTCAGAGACTGTTCCTGAAACCGTAGCATATACGGGAACGTTATGTTGTACTTTTCCAGAAGATTCAATTTGATTAATTTGGTCGTCCGAAATATTCCAAAGCTTTAATTTATTGCGAACCGCTATATACAACTCTGGCTGCGATGCTTTAATAGAGGCAGCGGTTATTAATTCCTGCTGTGCCGAAAAAAGTTCTGGCGAATAAATGGTTGCTAACAACTGCCCTTTATTAACCTTTTCCCCAACGGAGCTTATATTTAACCGTTCAATTCTGCCAGAGAAATAACTTGCTTGTACCACATTGGCATCTTCATTCTCAGCGATTTTTCCTGAAAGTTTAATGGTATTCCCTTCAACCATAGCATTTCCAACGATGGAAGTTTGGATATTTGCCAGAGCCATAGCATTCTTTGTCATTTTAAAGGCATCAGCTCCTAACCCATCTGCCCCTACTTCAACTGGTATTAAATCCATACCACAAATAGGACAATCGCCAGCTTCTGGCTGCATAATTTGTGGATGCATAGAACAGGTCCACATTTGATCTGTTTTAACAACTTCATCATGATTCTGAGTTTTGTTTTCAAGAGAAGAATGACCAAAAAATACCCAACCCAGTGCGAGCCCTAAGGCCAATACGCCTATATAAACTAAATATTTTTTCATGTGCTTATTTTTATTGTTCTTAATCTTAACGCGTTGGTTATCACCGAAACCGAACTAAAACTCATGGCCAAAGCAGCTATCATAGGAGATAGTAAAATGCCAAAAAACGGAAATAACACACCTGCTGCTATTGGCACGCCTATGGCGTTGTAAATAAGTGCAAAAAATAGATTTTGCTTAATATTTTTCATGACAGCTTCACTCAAATATTTTGCTTTTACTAGGCCTTGTAAATCGCCCTTTATTAGAGTTATCATGGCACTTTCAATAGCTACATCGGTTCCTGTACCCATGGCGATACCCACATCACTTTTGGCTAAGGCTGGTGCATCATTAATACCATCGCCAGCCATGGCCACCACTTTGCCTTTGGCTTGAAGTTTTTCTACCGCTTTAAGCTTATCTTCAGGTAGCATACCTGCTTTAAAATGGGTAAGATTTAATTCTGAGGCTACTGCTTGTGCGGTGTTATGATTATCGCCTGTTAACATAATCACATCAATCCCTTTACTTTGCAATGCTTTAACAGCTTTAGCACTAGTATCTTTTAGCTTATCACCAATCACCACATAGCCCACAACTTTTTTATCAAGAGCCAAAAAAGACACCGTTTTTCCTTGCTTCTGAAATGTTTTAGCTGCTTCTATTACATTAATGGTCATTTCTACTTGTGCATAACTCATCATTTTAGAATTGCCTAAAGCTACATGGTTATTACTGATTGAAGCTTCAACTCCTTTACCTGTAATAGCTTTGAAGTGAAAAGATTTAAGTATTTTAACATTATGTACTTTACCGTATTTAACGGTAGCTTCTGCTAGCGGATGTTCACTATGAGCATTGAGCGAAACAATGTATTGTAGAATGTCCCTTTCTGTAAAACCGCTATCTAAAACACCTACTTTTTCAACTGTTGGTTTGCCTTCAGTCATGGTTCCTGTTTTATCAACAATAAGTGTATTAACTGTATTCATTTTTTCAAGGGCTTCAGCATTTTTTATTAACACCCCATTTTGAGCCCCCTTACCAACACCTACCATGACAGACATTGGTGTTGCCAAGCCTAAAGCACAGGGACAAGCAATAATTAAAACCGCAATAGCATTAACCAAAGCATACACATATGCGGGTTCGGGGCCCCAAATAGCCCAAAAAATAAAGGTAAGCACTGAAATAGCAACTACAGTGGGTACAAAATACCCTGATACTTTATCAGCTAAATTCTGAATAGGTGCTCTACTTCTACTGGCTTCATTTACCATGTGAATGATTTGCGAAAGCAGTGTATCACTCCCCACTTTTTCTGCTTTTATTAAAAACGACTGGTTGCCATTAATGGTTCCGCTACTTACTTTGTCTCCCATTTTTTTAATGACTGGAATAGGCTCGCCAGTAATCATAGATTCATCAATACTAGATTCGCCTTCAGTTATTGTTCCATCTACAGGGATTTTATCGCCTGGCTTAACTTTAAGAATATCATGTAATGCTATACTATCAATACCAACTTCTACTTCTTCACCATCAACCATTTTAACTGCTTTGTTAGGTGCTAGCTTCAACAATTCCTTAACTGCAGAATTTGTTTTATTATGTGCACGGGCTTCTAGTAATTGACCCAAAAGCACTAATGTTAAAATAACTGTTGTCGCCTCAAAATAGACATGTACCGCACCAGATTCGGTTTTAAATTGTTGTGGAAAAAAATCTGGAAAGACAAGTCCGAACACACTAAAACACCAGGCCACACCTGCGCCAATACCTATAAGCGTAAACATGTTAAGGTGCCAAGTTTTGATACTTCGGTAGGCACGCTCAAAGAACATCCAAGCCGCATAAAAAACAACTGGAATTGATAAAACAAACTGTACCCAATTCCAATATTGTTGTTTCATAATGCTATATAATGAGTTATTAGCAAGCATGTCACTCATGGCAATTAAGAAAACAGGCAATGTAAAGACACTGGCTACCCAAAACTTTTTTAATAACAGTTTATAGGTGCTTTCTTGCCCGTTAGCAGACGAATCTTCGGCAGAAAGGTCTACTTGAAGTGGCACTAAATCCATACCACAAACGGGGCAATCTCCTTGTTTGTCATAGGTTTTATCTCCTTCGCATTGCATAGGGCAATAAAACGTACCTGTGCTTTTTCCTTGAGGTTGTTTTTCCTTTTTAGGTTCTAAATGATGCTGCTGTTCTCCTTGATTGTGTATACTATATCTACCACCATCGTCTTTTAAAGACTTTTGAAACTTTGCTAAAGGTATATGTTGTTTCATTTCAATAGTTGCTTCGGCTTTTTCAAGATTTACCATAGCCTTAGAAACACCCGTAACTTTTAAAAGTGTTTCTTCTACATGATTACGACAACCATTGCAGCTCATGCCGTGTATATGATAGGTGTGTTGCATTATTACTGTTTGGTTAAATAATTAATAACTGTTCTTTGCAAATAGTAGCTTTTAATAGCGTCTATTTGACTTATTTGAAATTTTAATTGTAATTCTTGAATATCTAAAACATCTGTAAAATCAATTGTTCCAGTTTCATAGCTTTTTATTAAAATAGTCTCGGCATCTTTAGCTTGTTTTAAATTATTTACTTGTGTATTGTAGCTAATCCTTGCCGCGTTTGTTTGCTTAATAGCTTCATCAAGTAATGTTTCTAACACATTTAATCGATTCTCTTTTTGTAATAAAACTTCTTGTTGTTTTAATGCGTTCTGTTTGGTTTTTGAGGCGTATTTACTACTAAAAATAGGGATGGATACCGAAACCATAGGCATCAAAATATCTTTTCCATTATCACTAAAATCCATATTAGGCCTTTCATCAACTGCTATGTAATCCAAGCCAAATCCTAACATGGGGTTGCGCTCTTTTTTATTCAATAACTCAGACTGTTCTATTGAATTGTAAAGCCTGTCATACTTTAACAATTCGGGGTGCACCCTTAAATTTTCAGAATCAAATAAAGCGTCGGTTAAAGGTACACTTAGGCTATCAACAACAATAACCTGTTTGTTTTTATCTCTATGTAGCAGCTTATTGAATTTGGTGCGTTCTGCCAAATAATCTTGTTCCATAATTTGTTTTACCTGCTGCAATTCATTTTGGCGCATTTGCAATCGCAAAACAGCTACTGCCGAAGCTTTACCTACTTCAACAGCGGTTAATGCCAAGGTTTCATAGGTTTTAAGTAAGGTTATATTGTCATCTAAAACAGTTTGTTTTTTCTTTAGAGCGTATAAATTGTAATAGGATTGTGAAACAGCAACAACCAATTTTCTTTTCGCAATAACCACATCTTCATATACGGCATCTGATAATGTATTAATGTAGTTTTCTCGTGCTGTGATTTCACCAAATGATGGTAACATTTGCATAGCCGAAATTTTAAAACGTTGCGCTCCTGTTCTTGTTTCGGGTTCACTAACAAAATAACCAACAGCCACTTGAGTATTTGGTATTGTATTGGCTTCATTGATACTTTCCTTAACTGCCTGATGTTTCAACTCAAACGCCTGAATCTCTGGGCTGTTTTTTAAAGCATCCTGTATTAATGCTTCTAATTCTTGTGTGTGACCTGTTAGTGTCAAACATAAAGCACTAAGAATAAAGATCGTTTTTATAAGTGTTTTTAACGTTTTCATATTTACTTCTTTTTAAGTTGTAACTCTTGCTTCCAACTGTATAAAACAGGAACTACAAATAAGGTTATCAACGCAATGAGCATACCTCCAAAACTAGGTATAGCCATAGGAATCATGATATCACTTCCTCTACCTGTTGAGGTTAGTACAGGCAGTAAAGCCAATAGGGTTGTTGCTGTGGTCATTAAACAAGGACGAATACGTTTTGTACCTGCCTCAATTACCGATGCTCTTATTTCTTGTTTTGTTTTAGGTACATTCCTGCTAAAAGTTTGGGTGAGATATGTTGCCATGACTACACCATCATCTGTTGCAATGCCAAAAAGTGCAATAAAGCCTACCCAAACGGCTACGCTTAAATTGACAGGATGCATTTGGAATACCTCACGAAGGTTTTCACCAAAGACATTAATATTTAAAAACCATGTTTGACCATATAACCAAATCATTATAAATCCGCCAGCAAACGCTACAGCTATACCTGTAAATACCATTAATGAGGTTCCAATGGAACGGAACTGAAAATACAGAATTAAGAATATAATGAGTAATGCCAAAGGCACCACGACCGAAAGTGTTTTTTCAGCTCTGATCTGGTTTTCGTAAGTTCCTGTAAATTGATAACTAACACCTTTTGGCACCACTAATTCACCTGAATCTATCTTGGACTGAATAACGTTCTGTGCCTGTTCAACAACTGTAATTTCGGCAAAACCATCTTGCTTATCAAAAAGCACATAACCAATAAGGAATGTGTCTTCACTTTTTATCACTTGAGCACCTTGTTCATATCTTATCTCAACCAATTCTCCTAAAGGAATAGGATTGCCTTGTTCCACTGGAACGTAAATATGTTTTAAATCGGTAGGATTTGCCCGTAACTCTCTAGGGTAACGAACACGAACCCCATAACGCTCCCTACCTTCAACCGTTTGGGTTAATACCATGCCTCCAACAGCCACATTTAATACATCTTGCACATCTTGAATTGATATACCATAGCGCGCTATTTTATCTCTGTCAATGTCAATTAAAAGATAGGGTTTCCCAACAATGCGGTCTGCAAAAACAGCTTCGGTTTTAACACCTTCAACTTTTTTTAAAATATTTTCTAATTCAAATCCGAAAGCCTCAATCTGCTTTAAATCTTGTCCTTTTACCTTAATACCCATGGGAGCCCGCATCCCAGTTTGTAACATAACTAATCGGGTTTCTATAGGTTGTAGTTTTGGGGCAGAAGTAACACCCGGTAGTTTTGTAACCCTCACAATATCCTGCCAAATATCATCAGGTGATTTAATTTCTGGCCTCCAATTGCGATAAAACTCGCCTTTATTATCTGGAATAAGTTGTTCCTTTAAATTAAGAGATTGCCACGCTTCGCGTTGTTCTGCTCGCAATACCATGCCGTTTTTTAGCACATATTCACCTTTATCATTTACTTTATAGCGTTGGCGTTCTCCATGAGCATTCAGCATATATTCTGGTTTATACTGAATCATGTTTTCATACATAGAAAGTGGTGCAGGATCTAATGAAGATGTTACACGACCTGCTTTTCCAACAACAGTTTCAATTTCAGGAATACTAGCTACGGCCATATCTAACTGCCGTAAAACACGTTTGTTTTCTTCAACCCCTGCATGTGGTAAAGAGGTTGGCATGAGTAGAAAAGAGCCTTCATTTAGGGAAGGCATAAACTCTTTGCCTGTACGCTTCATAATTAAAAACCCACAAATAATAAGCCCCGCTGGAATGGATAGAAATAGTATTTTGTTTGCTAATGCCCAATTTAAAATTTGGGTGTAATAGGTTCTAAATATGGTGAAAAGTGCTAATAGACCAAAACAAATGAAACCAACAAAAACAAGGTTCCAAAAAATGCTTTTATCAACTCCCAGAGGCCTCCAATATGTTGCCAGTAGAAATACAATAGACACAGCAGAAATAGTAACATTTGTAAGGTTAGCTTGCTTATCATTAAGTCTATGCTGAAGTTTTAAAACGGCGGTTATTCCAAAAGCAATAAGGACAAGCCCAAGCCAATACCCATAAATGATAGCAACAATACCCAAAAGTATCAAAAGCCCATTGAGAACGTAGCTAAAATGTTTTTTTAAATTTTTCTTCTTAAAAATATACGCTGCAAAAGGAGGTATTAAAAAAAGCGCAACAATAATAGACGCAGTTAATGCGAAGGTTTTTGTATAAGCTAAAGGCCTAAATAATTTACCTTCTGCTCCTATCATAGTAAATACGGGAATGAAACTTATGATGGTGGTTAAAACAGCCGTAAGAATAGCTCCCGAAACTTCAGACGTTGCCTTATAAACTGTTTGATTGGTTGTTGGTTGCTGGTGGTTGCTAGTTACCGATTGTTGTTCTGCCTCATCAAGATGCCGTATAATATTTTCAGACAGGATTACACCAACATCTACCATAGTTCCAATAGCAATAGCAATACCTGAAAGTGCTACAATATTGGCATCAACACCAAACCATTTCATGGCCATAAAAACCATTAATACCGCCACAGGAAGCAACCCTGAAATAAGCACAGAAGCCCGTAAATTAAAGACCATTACGATAATAACCAAAATGGTTATAAGTATTTCTAAAGTTAATGCTTCATTAAGTGTCCCCAATGTTTCCTTAATGAGTTCTGTTCTGTCATAAAACGGTACAATAGTGAGTTGCGAGGTTCTGCCATCTACTAATACCTTTGATGGTAATCCTGAACTTAATTCACTGATTTTAGATTTAACATTGTTTATTACCTCTAAAGGGTTTGCTCCATAACGAGACACCACAACGCCCCCAACTACTTCTGCGCCTTCTTTATCTAGAATACCTCGTCGCTCTTTAGGGGCAAGTGAAACCTTTGCAATATCTTTTATTCTGATAGCTGTAAAATCTTCAGACGATACAACCGTATTTTCTATATCAGAAACAGATTGAATGTAACCCAACCCTCTTACTAAGTATTCGGCTCTGTTTATTTCTATAGTTTGTGCACCTATATCTTTATTACTTGCCTTAACAGCTTTAACAATTTGGTTAAGCCCAATGTTATATTGCCGCATTAATTCAGGGTTAACATCAATTTGATATTCCTGAACATGCCCTCCAATGGAAGCCACCTCTGAAACGCCACTAGCAGAAGATAAGGCATATTTAACGTAATAATCCTGTATACTTCTCAACTCATGTAAATCCCATCCTCCAGTAACATGTCCTTCTTCATCACGCCCTTCTATGGTATACCAAAAAATCTGTCCTAAACCTGTGGCATCTGGCCCCAAAGTTGGGTTAACCTCATCTGGCAACAAATCATTGGGTAAAGCATTTAATTTCTCAAGGATCCGACTTCTGCTCCAATAAAAATCTACATCTTCTTCAAAAATGATATAAATGCTTGAAAAGCCAAACATAGAAGAACTACGAATGGTTTTTACACCTGAAATTCCTAGCAAGGATGTTGTTAGCGGATACGTGATTTGGTCTTCAATATCTTGTGGTGAACGCCCCTCCCATGTGGTAAATACAATTTGTTGGTTTTCACCTATATCTGGAATGGCATCAACAGCCACCGGATTACTTGGCAAAAAGCCTGTATTCCAATTAAAAGGAGCGGTTACTATACCCCAACCAACAAATAATACAAGTAACAAAACTGCTACAAGTTTATTTTCTATTAAAAATTTGATGCTTTTATTGAGCATGATTTTTTGATAATTAAACAATTAGACATTGATGCGAGAAAACATCAGATACAATGCATTACCCATACAGCATAAAGCCATAGGATAACATAGCCTATTGTTTAAAAATCAAATTAAATATGTTTCATCAAGCTTGTAGATGGGCCTGACAACAAGAGGAGGTCTATACGTTCTGAAAGCATTTATACCCTCATCACAACCTTCAAAAAGGTTAAAGTAAGTATATACAAATGAAACAATGAATTGTTGGTGTTCAAGTGTGAGATAATCAATAGATAGTTGCAATTCATCTTGACCTTCTACAACAATCTGTTTATCACTACAACAACTTTTTTTTGTAATAGAACAGCTATTTGTTGAAGGAGTTTCCATGTCCATCCCACAACCTTTTGTCTTTTTAAGAATAGCTGTTTCTACCAATGTGTCTCCACAAAAATGCATATCAATAGTAAATGACAGTGTAGAAAACAATACTACAAAAGCCATAGATAAAGCCATTATTTTATGAAAAATCTGTTTCATTGTAAATACAAAAGTATAAAAAAATCATCAATACTAAGCAGTTACATCTCTTAAGGAAAGATAACAAACCTTATTAACAACCAAAATTTATCTAAATTAAGAACTATTACTGAAATTATCTTAAAGCAGTAAGCACGTTATTTTTAAACCTTTTTAATCACATTTGTTACAATGCCCCAAATAACAAAATTATTATCTTCAGTTACTCTAATAATAGGATAATTAGGATTTTCTGGTTTTAACCAAATACCATCAACATCAACACGTAAGCGTTTTACGGTAAATTCACCATCTAAAAAACAAACGGCTATTTTATTGTTAGCGGGCTCTAAACTTCTATCAATAACCAACAAATCATTATCATCTAGCCCTGCTCCTATCATAGATTGGCCACTTACTTTTGCATAAAATGTACTCTGCTTATTTTTAACCAATTCCTTGTCTAAGGACAAGTAGTGCTGATTTGAAAAATCTTCAGTAGGTGATGGATATCCTGCCGAAATACCCGCATCAAAAAACAATGCGCCTGAATCTTGGGTTTCTTCAGGATTAAATAAGGTTAAGCCATTTATCTTTTTAAGTTTCATTTTCTCTATTTTAATACAATCCGTTTTCTAAATCTTTGATTAATTTTAATTCAACATTTAAGTCTTGAAGCATACGCATTATGCTGCTTAATTTTAATTCATCTTTACTATACTCTTGGGTATTAATACAACAGGTAAACTCCCATAATTCAATAACATCTTCAACCTTTACATTATAAGGTTTATAGGATTTATTATCAGAATGCAACTCTAAACTTCCTTTTTCTTTAATTTTATCATAAACCCGCTTATATACTAAACCATCTTCTTTAGTAAGTACAATATAGGTGCGCCCGTTTTTAATATCTGTAATCGCATCAATAAATCGAGCTACAATAAAAGAACCATCTTTTACAGGTAGCATAGAATCACCGCTTATTGGAAACGCTCTGTGGGTTCCGGTTGGTAAAAAGGGTAACTTTATTTTTTGTAATTGTTCAATATATTCAGGATCTGCATACCCGTGAAGATAGCCTGCCGAGGCTTTAGCAGGAATAATCTCAATCAAATCTTCATCGGTTTCATTTACAGTTATAGGAAATAGCACCCGTTTATTACCTACTTCAATAAATGAAGTATCTGTGGCAGCACGCAAATCATTTTTCACCAAAATATCTATAGGAATATCAAAGTAATTTGACAATTCAATTAATCGATCAATAGGAGGCTCTGAACGCCCTTCTTCATACGAACCAACCATAGAGCGCGTCCACTTTAATTCCTCTGCAAAACGCTCTTGAGAAAACTTTTTTAACACACGCAAATGCTTAATATTGGTTTGAATATACTTCATCATATATAAAATAAAACCTGTTCGTTTTTAACAGTATTTGCTACAAATATAAGCAACAAAAACTACAATTAGTAGCTAATTTTGTTAATCCTAATTTATGTATATCAATTGTCACACATATTACAGCTTACGCTATGGTACTATTAAGCCAGAAGACTTGCTTATGGCTGCTTCAAGACACGGACTTAACACATTAGCAATGACCGACATAAATACCACATCTGCCTGTTTAGATGTTGTGCGTTTATCAAAAAACTATAATATTAAACCTGTTTTAGGGGTTGATTTTAGAAACGGTGCTCAGCAACAATTTATCATGCTAGCCAAGAACAACAATGGCTTTCATAATATCAATGTATATTTATCAAACCATCTTCACCATGCTAGCTCAAACATACCAAACCAAGCACCACTCCTTGAAGATACTTTTGTTATTTATCCCTTTCAAAAAGGAAAAAATTTCAATTTAAAAGCAAACGAATTTTTAGGGGTTAAACCAACCGATATTAATATGCTTAAGTTTTCAACGTGGTACAGGCTACAACATAAACTTGTAGTCTTACAAACCGTGTCATTTCAAAACAAAAAAGGGTTTAACACCCACCGTTTACTACGTGCTATTGACAATAACACCTTGTTAAGCAAGCTTTCTAAAACAGAAGAAGGCAGTATAAATGACATGATGCTACCCTATGATGAACTTTGTAACATTTATCAAGAATTTCCAAGACTCATTAACAACACGCAACTCCTACTAAACCAATGTAATATTGATTTTGATTTTTCACAACAAACACCAAACAATCAAAAATCATATACCGAAAACGAAACAACCGATTACAAATTACTAGAAACATTGACTTACAAGGGTTTGGCATACCGCTATGAAAACCCTGACACAACCATCTATAACCGCATAAAGAAAGAATTAAACATCATCAAAAAAAAGGGTTTTGTTTCCTATTTTTTAATCAACTGGTGCATTTTAAAATACGCGCGCAGCAAAGGCTATTTTTATGTTGGGCGCGGTAGTGGTGCAAACAGTATTGTTGCTTACTTGTTGCGCATTACTGATGTAGACCCTATAGAGCTTGATTTGTATTTTGAACGTTTCATTAACTTATTTCGGCAAAACCCACCTGATTTTGATATTGATTTTTCGTGGACAGACCGTGATGACATTACCAATTTTATCTTTAAAACATTTAAAAACGTTGCCCTTTTAGCTGTTTACAATACCTTTAAATTTAAAGCTTCTGTACGTGAATTAGGCAAAGTATTTGGCTTACCAAAAGCTGAAATGGATTTACTTACTAGAGGACGCTACAATAAGAATGACTTAGACAAGTTATCGCGCCTTGTTCTCACCTATAGTGAACACATACAAGGATTTCCAAATTATTTAAGCATTCATGCTAGCGGCATCATCATTTCAGAAAAACCTATTCATTATTACACCGCTACGTTTTTACCTCCAAAAGGCTACGCTACCACACAGTTTGACATGGTTGTTGCTGAAGATATTGGGCTATATAAATTTGATATTTTAAGTCAGCGTGGATTAGGAAAAATTAAAGATACTGTTGAGATTGTAAAATACAACCACCCTAACAAACCGCCTATTGATATTCACGATATAAAAAGATTTAAGACAGATGAAAACATTAAACATTTACTAAGAAACGCAAAAGCCATTGGTTGCTTTTATGTAGAATCTCCTGCCATGCGCATGCTATTAAAAAAGCTACAAGTTGACACCTATTTAGGCTTAGTAGCTGCCAGTTCTATTATTAGGCCTGGTGTTGCTAAGTCTGGAATGATGCGTGAATATATTTTGCGCTACCGCTACCCTAAACGCATAGAAAAAGCACATCCCGTATTGTTAAAAATTATGCCTGAAACTTTTGGCGTTATGGTATATCAAGAAGATGTGATTAAAGTGGCTCACCTATTTGGAGGATTAACCTTAGGAGAAGCCGACAAACTGCGACGAGGCATGTCTGGTAAATTTCGTTCACGTGATGAGTTTATAGCTGTAAAACAGCTGTTTTTTACCAACTGCAGAAAAAAAGGAGAACCTGAAACATTAATACACGATGTTTGGAATCAAATAGAAAGTTTTGCGGGTTATGCCTTTGCAAAGGGGCACTCGGCATCCTATGCGGTTGAAAGCTACCAAAGCTTGTTTTTAAAAGCTTATTATCCATTAGAATATATGGTAGCTACTATCAATAATTTTGGTGGATTTTACAGAACTGAACTCTATGTTCATGAAGCTAGAATGCACGGTGGCAATATTGAACCGCCCTGTGTAAACCACAGCTTTTCTGAAACCATTATTAAACAGCAAACCATTTACTTAGGCCTCATGTTTTTACAGGCTTTTGAGTCTAACACCATAAAAAAAATCATTTTTGAGCGGCAACAAAATGGCCTTTATACAAGTTTAGACGATTTTATTAATCGCGTTCCTATTTCTATAGAGCAAATAAGCATTCTTATAAAAATCAATGCTTTTCGTTTTACACATGTTAACAAACGTGAGCTACTTTGGGAAGCACATCTTAAAATAAGTAAAACCACCATAAAGCATCCTGTTGCTACCTTATTTAAAACTGAAAAAATAAGCTATAAAACACCCCAACTTACCAGTTCTGCTTTAGAAAATGCTTTTGATGAAATAGAACTATTAGGCTTCCCGTTGTGCAATCCGTTTCTCCTGTTAGAAACGCCATCATCAAATACTTTACGAGCCAAAAATCTTATTAAATTTCAAAATAAAACCATAACTATTGAATGCTATTTGGTAGCTACAAAAAACACCAAAACATCTCATAATAAAACCATGCAATTTGGCACATTTCTAGACTATGATGGTGATTTTATTGATACTGTTCACTTTCCGCCTGTAGCAAAAAAATATCCTTTTAGAGGTAGAGGCATTTATACAGTTACAGGTAGAGTTTTAGTAGAGTTTGATTGTGTAAACATTGAGGTGTCACGCATGGAGCACGCCGCTATTATTGAAGACCCTAGATATGCAGTAAATTCATCAAATACAACATTTCAAAACAAAAAGAGCTTTAAGGACCATAAAACCAATCGTCTCTCACCAATGGTTTCTAAAAACACACAACATACTTAAACCTTGTAATTACCTATGCATAATAACCGCGCTATAGTACACATGGATTTAGACACTTTTTTTGTGTCTTGTGAACGCTTATTAGATAGTCGTCTTAACGGCAAACCTGTACTTATTGGTGGCACTTCCGATAGAGGTGTAGTAGCATCTTGCAGTTATGAAGCCAGACAGTTTGGCATTCATTCTGCTATGCCCATGCGTATGGCTAAAATGCTGTGTCCTGAAGCCATTGTGCTTCGTGGAAACTCTGGTATTTATACCAAATTTTCAAAAAATGTAACTGATGTTATAAAAGAAACAGTTCCTTTATATGAAAAAACATCCATTGATGAATTTTATATAGATCTTACCGGAATGGATAAATTTTTTGGGTGCCATAAACTAGCTTCTGAATTAAGACAACGTATTATAAATGAAACTGGCTTACCCATTTCATTTGGCTTATCAATTAACAAAACCGTTTCTAAAATTGCTACTGGAGAAGCTAAACCCAACAACCAAATACAAATTTACAAAGGCCATGAAAAGCCGTTTTTAGCCCCCTTATCTGTAAAAAAAATCCCTATGGTTGGCAATGTAACATATAAAGCTTTATGCGATTTGGGCGTAAAACGCATTAAAACTGTACAAGATATGCCCATGGAACTTATGCACAGAGTATTAGGAAAAAATGGCTTAAGTATTTGGAAAAAAGCCAATGGTATAGATAACAGCCCTGTAATACAATATCATGAGCGTAAATCTATTTCAACAGAACGCACTTTTAACAAAGACACTACAGATGTTTATAAACTAAGAGGTATTATTATTGCTATGACCGAAAATCTGGCTTATCAATTACGTCGCGGCAATAAGTTAACAGCCTGCATTACCTTTAAAATAAGATATTCTGATTTTCAAACCTATACACAGCAACAACGTATTCCGTATAGCGCTATGGACCACTCTATTATTCCTGTGGTTTTAGATCTGTTCAAGAAATTATACCACAGACGCTTACTTGTACGGTTAATTGGCGTAAAGTTTAGTCATTTGGTAGAAGGTGGTCATCAAATTAATTTATTTGAAGACAATGAAAAACACTTACACCTTAGTCAAGCTATTGATAAAATGCGAGAACGGTATGGAGACAGAGCGGTTATTAATGCCGCTGGTATGGAAGCGAAAAGTATTAGCAGATGGAACCCCTTTACAGGAGAACCTCCACCTCTATTAGCTAATAGACGGAGGTAAAACAATTACTTTTTCTACATTTACAATATGAAAGAAAACATGATTATTACCGAGAAACAGCGCCCTCTATGGCAAAGGGTAATTGCCGCTTTGTTCTTCACCGCAGCCATTGCCCTACTTATATACACATTTTATAACGCTAATTTTAGTGATAAAAACCTAATTAATATTGGGCACAACTTAAAATCGGTAATTTATGTCATGGGGATTGGAATTGGTTTTTCCTTTCACAAAAGTATTTACATTGATTTAGATACATCAAAATTTAGATCAACCGTTGAAATTGGTCCCATAAAACTAGGTCAATGGAAAGTCATTAATAATTATGAATATGTATCCGTATTTCACCAACCATTAAGTGATGGTGACAAAATATATGAAGTCAACTTATGGTACAATAAAAACCAACATTGGGAACTTTATGAAAAATACGATTACAATGAAGCCCTTGTAATAGCATTTGAATTATCAGAACGTTTAAACATTGATTTGTTAGATGCCACAACCCCAAACAATTACAAATGGGTTAACAAAACAGCCACTAAAAACAACAAAACATTAGTCTACTTAGACTAGTCTATACTAAAACAACTTTCCTTTTTCAACAATAGAATAGCCCATACGCTTGTAACTCACTCTGGTTCCGTTAGCACAAAAAACATAAGAGCCTTTTGTTCTGTCTTCAGTCACCGCTAATAAAATCACATCATCAACATCACATTTATAATCTTTAGCAACCCGTTTTTTAATATGCTTTATAGTGGCTCGTCCTCGCTTTAATTGCTTTTGAAGGTTATTGTCTAGTGCAGGCTCTACAAAATCAGCTTCCAAGGAACAGGTTTTACCCGTTTTCACCTCGGTTTCTGCAAGAGCAGCCTTTACATTACTTTGTTCGGGTGCTTTTAAATCAATATATTCCCAAGTATAATCGGCCTTTAATAAAATACGCCGACCATCTTCAAGCGTTGCAATATGATTGTCTTGAGCAAAACAAAAACAAGACACAAAACATAAGATTAAAAATACAGGTGTTTTCATAGCCAAAATTTATAGTATTAACATGCTTTCAAAAATACAATTTAAAAAGAACACTCATTCTTAAAACAATACTAATCTCTTGATTTATTTAGACATGTCTTTTACTATCTTTACCTTATGTTTCCTAAAAAACTACATCATAAACTAGAAGAACGCGAGGCTTCTAATGCCCTAAGAGCATTAACAACGCCTACGCATTTGATTGACTTTTCATCAAACGATTATCTGGGTTTTGCAAAAAACAAAACCATCTTTAAGCAGGCACATGATTATTTAAACGGGCACGGTATAACTCAAAATGGTGCCACAGGTTCTCGTCTATTATCGGGTAATCATGCGTTGTATCCCCTTCTTGAAAATAGCATTTCAAATGTCCATAATAGTGACGCTGCTTTAATTTTTAATTCGGGGTATGATGCCAACATTGGTTTCTTTTCAAGTGTACCTCAACGCGGCGATATTATTTTTTTTGATGAATATATTCACGCCTCTATTAGAGATGGTATTTCCATGAGTCATGCTAAATCTTATAAATTTAAACATAATGATTTGGTGCATCTTGAAGCATTATTAAGACGTATACCCAAAGATCAAAATATTTATGTGGTTACCGAATCTGTATTCTCTATGGATGGTGACACACCCAATTTAAAAGCACTTTCAAAACTTTGCATCACAAATAAGGCGCTGTTGATTATAGATGAAGCACATGCTATTGGAGTTTTTGGTAATAAAGGTGAAGGACTTGTGCAACACCTAAAATTAGAAGCATCTGTTTTTGCCCGATTAATAACGTTTGGAAAAGCCATGGGATGTCATGGTGCAGCTATTTTGGGCAGTGCCCCTTTAAAACAATATTTAATTAATTTTTGTAGAAGCTTAATATACACTACGGCATTACCACCGCATAGCTTATCAACTATTCATGCGGCCTATAACGAACTGTTTGTATCTCATAGCAAGCAACAGTTACATCAAAACATTCTTCATTTTAAGAACGGTATCTTAAAACATAAGCTTCAAAACGCATTTATTGAAAGTCATTCTGCCATTCATTGCTGTATTGTTTCTGGTAATGACAGGGTAAAAACCATAGCAAAAACACTTCAAAACAAAGGCTTTGATGTTAAACCTATTTTATCTCCAACCGTACCAAAAGGTCAAGAACGCTTACGCTTTTGCTTACACAGTTATAATACAGAAACAGATATAGAACATGTACTCCAGCTTTTATCCTTAAATTTAAATCCATGAGTAATACTTTTAAAACTATTGCACGGTTTCAATATACAACAGAAGCTCAAATTATTAAGGGGCGACTGGAAGCCGAAGGCATTCAAGTATTTCTTTCAGACCATGTAACCATTGATACCGATCCACTGGTAAGTCAAGCTATTGGGGGCGTGAAATTAAAAGTACTATCTCAGGACGCTTTAAAGGCACAATATATACTTGAACGCATTAATAAATATGCTATTGATGATGAAGAAACACCCTTAAAATGTCCAAATTGCGGACATTCAAAAATAGGTATTTACTCTACAATTAATACCTTTAAATCACTTGTTGCTTTTATTATTGGATTTATCTTTGCAGCGCTTCCTTTTCACACCAGACACCTGTACCGCTGTGAAGATTGCAAAACCGAATTCAATTTAAAATGAGTACATATTTTATAACAGGAATTTCAACCGATGTAGGTAAAACAGTAGCCTCTGCCATAATTACCGAAGCCTTAAAGGCCGACTACTGGAAACCTGTGCAAGCGGGCGACTTAGACAATTGTGATACCCAAAAAGTAAAACGCTTGGTATCTAACTCAAGGTCTAAATACCATCCAAATGCCTATGCATTAAAAACCGCTATGAGTCCGCATGCCGCAGCTGATATTGACGGGATTTCTATAGACATAGAACACATAACCCCTCCCAAAACAGACAACCATTTGGTCATTGAAGGCGCTGGCGGCTTATTAGTCCCATTAAATGATAAACACACGGTATTTGATATCATTAAGCCAAACTATAAAGTTATCGTGGTTTCAAGGCATTATTTAGGCAGTATTAATCATACGTTATTAACCGTTAATTTGCTGAAAAAAACAGGTTTTGATGTCTATTTGCTTTTCAGTGGTAATAAGCATAAATCAACCGAAGATATCATTAAAAAAATGACACAGGTTCCCGTTATTGGCAGAATTAATGAAGAGCCTTATTTTGACCAAAATGTAGTAAAGGAATATGCCGAATTGTTTAAAAACAAATTATGACACTAAAAGAACGTGACCAAAAACACCTTTGGCACCCGCTAACGCAACATAAATTGCATCCTGAGTCTATTGCTATAAAAAAGGCTAAAGGTTGTATTCTGACGGATGAAGATGGTAATGACTATATTGATGCTATTGCTTCGTGGTACACCTGTATGTACGGCCATTGTAACACATACATTACCAACAGGGTTTCAGAACAAATGAAACAACTAGACCAAGTTGTTTTTAGTGGTTTTACACATGAACCCGCCGTTAAACTTTCGGAAGCTCTAATGGACATACTTCCTGATAATCAAAATAAAATATTTTTTAGCGATAATGGGTCAACATCAGTTGAAATTGGCTTAAAAATGGCCTTACAATACCATTTTAACACTAATGACAAACGAGATACCCTCATTGCCTTTGAAGGCGGTTTTCACGGCGATACCTTTGGCGCCATGAGTGTTTCTGGCTTATCTGTATACAATGGCCCTTTTGAAGACTTCTTTCTACAAGTAAAGCGCATTCCTGTCCCTAATGGCCATAATCACCAAGAGATTTTAAGCCTTCTCAAAACCATTATTGCAAAGCATCAGGTAGCGGGGTTTGTTTATGAACCTTTAGTGCAAGGTGCCGCCGCCATGAGCATGCATAATGCAGAAGGTTTAAATGCCATTTTAGAATTTTGTAAAGCTCATAACATCATCACTGTAGCCGATGAAGTGATGACCGGATTTGGCAAAACAGGTAAGCATTTTGCCTCACTACACCTTAGTACCAAACCAGATATTATGTGCCTTAGTAAAGCCCTAACTGGCGGCCTACTCCCTATGGCGCTTACCACTTGCTCACAACATATTTACAACGCATTTTACAGTGACAATATGAGCAAGGGACTATTTCACGGCCACACCTATTCTGCAAACCCATTAGCTTGTACAGCCGCCTTAGCTAGCATTGAATTATTACAATCACAAGACATTCAAAACAACATAAGCCGCATCATAGAATCCCATCAAACCTTTGGCGAAAAAATAAAACAACACCCCGAGGTTAAATCCGTTAGGCAAACAGGAATCATTTTTGCGCTAGACCTAAATATTGAAATGGAACGCTATGGCAATATGCGTGATCAACTCTTTAAATTCTTTATGAATCATGGGGTGTTTTTACGTCCGCTAGGCAACACCATATACATTCAAGCTCCATTTGTAATTACCCCTACCCAGCTCAACACGGTATATCAAGTTATTGAAAAAGCACTCAATACTTTTTAAGGCGTTACCGCAAGGGTCGAGGCTATCCGCTATATCTTTTTAATTTTTCCGAAAATTAAAAAGGATGCCGCTTCTATCCCTAACGCATAAGTATTACTTTTGCCGTTCATATTATACATGATAATGTACATCAAACATTAACATGATTAAATTTTGAAACAACATTTATGAATACCCCTATTTCAATAACCGCTATAGCATCCATTTCTGCATTGGGTAATTCGCCTAAGCATATTTGGGAAGGTTATTTAAATAACAAACATCATTTCACAACAAAAACAGTTTCAAAACAACCCGTGGTGGTGGCTCAAATTCCGCCAGATGTCCTAAAAGACATAGAAATACTCAAACAATCCGATCCTAAATACAAATCACTTGACCATTCGGTTTTATACGCTATTTACACATCAAGAAAAGCCGTAAAACAAGCTGGCTGGCAATCAACAGATCATTTTGGAGTAAACATAGGTTCCTCAAGAGGTGCCACAACACTTTTTGAAAAGTATTATGACGCATTTCTTGAAAACAATAAAGCCGAAACTCTTAGCTCACCAACAACAACACTAGGCAACATTGCCTCATGGGTAGCGCATGATTTACAAACTAACGGACCAGAAATAAGCCATTCTATTACCTGTTCAACGGCATTACATGCCATGCTCAATGGCATTGCTTGGATAAATGCAGGTATGTGTTCTAAATTTTTGGTAGGTGGTAGTGAGGCTCCTTTAACACCATTTACCATTGCACAAATGCAAGCCCTTAAAATCTACACCAAGCAAAACACCAATTTTCCGTGTCGCGCTTTAGATTTTAACAAAACTAAAAACACCATGGTTTTAGGTGAGGGCGCCGCCATGGTATGTTTAGAAGCTGGCCGCCCAACAAATGCTTTAGCAACTATATCAGGTTATGGTTACGCTACAGAGGTTTTAAAACATAATATCTCCATTTCAAGTGATGCAAAATGTTTTCAAAAATCTATGAAAATGGCCTTAGGCAACATTAACCCTGATGAAGTTGATGCTATTGTCATGCATGCACCAGGCACCATAAAAGGTGATCTTTCAGAATTTAAGGCTGTTGAAAAAATATTTTGTAACAAAAGGCCTTTTTTAACTACAAATAAATGGAAGATAGGTCACACCTTTGGCGCATCCGGAACGCTAAATATTGAACTCGCTGTATTCATGTTACAGTATCAAAAATGTATTGGTGTACCATATATAGACAACCCTAAACCTCCTAAAAAGCTGAACCATATTCTTGTAAATGCTGTTGGCTTTGGAGGAAATGCCGTTTCTATTTTACTTTCAAAATAACGTTGTAAGATTATACAAAAAGTCTTACATTTAGTACCAAATAGCTAAAGCACTATTCCGTAGTACAAAATATCTATTTGGCATAATTCTTTAATCTTTTAAATTTTAAAACTATGGAGTGGTACTCAAGTTTAGAACTTTTTCCAAAGATTTTTTGGAGCATTGCACTTTTAGGATCGCTAGTTTTTATTTTAGTAATTATTACCACGTTTATTGGTGGTGATTCTGGCGATCTTGACACCGATGCTGAAATTGATGCCGATACCGGTATTGGTTTTCAATTCATCACTTTTAAGAACTTAATAGGCTTTTTCACTCTTTTTGGCTGGACAGGCATAGCCTGTATTGATGCAGGATTATCAAAACCTATAACCATTATTATTGCGTTGCTTGCAGGCCTCATTATGATGAGTATCATGGCCGCTATGTTTTATTACATGCGTAAACTTAATGATAGTGGCACATTAGTGTACAAAAACGCCATAGGTGGTGTTGGTGAAGTGTATTTAACCATTGGGGCTAAACGCTCTTCAATAGGAAAAGCACACATACGTATTCAAGGCGCATTAAGAGAACTTGAAGCGCTTACAGATGCCGAAACCGACTTAAAATCAGGAACTGTTATTACCGTAAAGTCGGTAACTAAAAACGGTATTTTAATTGTAGAACAACTTAACTAAAAAAAGATATGTTATCCATTTCTTCATTACAAGCCTTTAATATAGGCTTTCCAATGGCTATTATAGCTGCTGTATTTTTTGTATTTGTTTTTTTTATCATCCTTGTTAGACGCTATAAACGTTGTCCTTCAGACCGCATTTTAGTAGTTTACGGTAAGGTAGGCGGCGGGCAATCAGCCAAATGTATTCATGGTGGTGCTGCTTTTATTTTTCCAGTGATTCAAGATTATGAATTTCTTGATTTAACACCAATTTCAATTGAAGTTAATCTGGTCAATGCCTTATCAAAACAAAACATTCGTGTTAATGTGCCCTCTCGTTTTACCATTGGTGTATCTACCGAACCTGGGGTAATGCAAAATGCGGCCGAACGTTTATTAGGCCTTTCTATGAGCGATGTGCAAGAACTAGCCAAAGAGATTATTTTTGGGCAATTACGTTTGGTAGTAGCCTCTATGGATATTGAAGAGATTAACTCAGACCGTGATAAGTTTCTTACAAATATTTCACAAAGTGTAGAATCTGAACTTAAAAAAGTAGGGTTAAAGCTTATTAACGTAAACATTACTGATATTGTTGATGAGTCTGGATATATAGAAGCGCTAGGTAAAGAAGCGGCTGCTCACGCCATTAATGCGGCTCGAAAATCGGTTGCCGAGAAAAATAGAGACGGATCAATTGGTGAAGCCAATGCGGTTCAAGATGAGCGCACTCAAGTAGCCGAACTAAATGCTATGGCTAAAATAGGCGAAGCTAATGCCATGCAAAATGAAAGAACGCAAGTTGCTGCGGCCAACGCTCAGGCTAAAATAGGCGAAGCTAATGCCAGTCAAACGGAGCGTGTTCAAACCGCAAGTGCTATTGCCTTAGCTAAAATTGGGGAGGCCGAAGCCTTAAAAGAAGAACGCATTAAAACATCCGAAGCTAATGCACGTGCTATTGATGGAGAAAATATTGCCAAAATTTCTATTGCAGAATCGGATGCCAAACGTAGAGAGCGTGAGGCGGAAGCAGAAAAAAGAGCTATTGCTGCTGAAAAGGTTCAAGCAGCAAAAGCCTTGGAAGAGGCCTATGCAGCCGAGAAGAAAGCAGAAGAAGCTAGAGCAGACAGAGAACGTTCATCACAATTAGCAGATATTATTGTTCCTGCAGAAATTGATAAACGTAAAGTAGAAATTGACGCCGAAGCGGAAGCAGAAAATATAAGGAGAATTGCAAAAGGTGAAGCCGATGCTATACTTTTAAAAGCACAAGCTGAAGCTGAAGGTTTATATGAAGTATTAACCAAACAAGCCGCTGGTTTAGACCAAATAGTTAAAGCAGCCGGTAATAATTCAAAAGATGCCGTTCTTTTACTAATCGCTGATAAATTACCTGAATTAGTTAAAACACAAGCCGAAGCCATTAAAAACATTAAGATTGATAAAGTTACCGTTTGGGAAAATGGAGGTTCTAAAGATGGGAAATCATCAACGGCCAATTTCTTATCGGGTATGTATAAATCCGTTCCGCCATTACAAGACATGTTTAATATGGCAGGCATGCAATTACCCGAGTACTTAAGTGGTAAAGAGGTAGAGAGTGACAATCCTAAAACGAAACCTACGCCTCCTACATCTGATACCAAAAATAACGATTCGCAACCTGAAGCATAACAAAATCATCCGCTAAATAGCGGATGATTTTTTTTCAATACTTTTACACATATACCTAAAAACATTGTGCTATGAAATCTATTTTAACCTTTCTTGCATTACTTCTGTTTCTAACACCAATTTTATTAATAGCCCAACCAGACCCTGATATTTTTGACAAATTTGAGTCAAAATTCTACAATATTGATGGCTACAATATCAATGTTGAAATAAAAGGATCAGGAGACCCTATTTTCTTTTTACCTGGTGGCCCAGGAAATTCTCATGATTACATGCAAGGTTGTTTTGGGCACTATTACAAAAACAAAACTGTAGTATTTTTTGATTTTTTAGGTAGAGGCAAAAGTGATGATGCCAAAAACGTTTCAGAATACTCAGTTGAAAATGATGTTGCACTTATTGAAAAACTTCGCGTATTACTAGATTTTGACAAAATTTCACTCGTTGGACATTCCTACGGCACTGTACCCGCACAGGCCTATGCCATAAAGTACCCTAATCATGTGAATCAAATGATGCTTATTAGCGGGTTTCACTCAGGGGCCATGTGGCAAGCAAACTGTGATAGTTATAACCACTATGCTAAAACCCATTTCCCTGAAAAGTGGCAACAAGTAGATTCCCTTCGTGCTTTAGGCTATGTATCAAGTCAGGAGCCCCTAAAAACGCTTTACGGCAATTTTCCAACCAAATACATCTATTACCATAACACGAAAATTCAATCGAACCGACCAAAAACGAAATACCGAAATTGGAACAATGATGTGTATACTACCATTATAGGTATTGATGGCGATTTTGATGTGTCTGGTAGCATGATTAACCAAGACTATAGGCAACAACTAAAACATGTAAAGGCTAAAACACTTATTGTAGCGGGACGATATGACGGGGTTTCAACGCCAGAGTTCAATGTTCAATACAAAATATTCATGCCTCAAGCCCAATTTGTCATGTTTGAAGATAGTGCACACAACCCTTATTTAGAGGAACCCGATAAATTTTATACCCTATTTAATACTTTTTTCAATATAAAATAGGTTATTTTTGAGCCAAATTTTGAATTTGATTTTATGAGCGAGACTAGACACAACTGGACGAAAGAAGAAATTTTAGAAATATACAACAAACCGTTCATGGAATTGCTCTATGAAGCAGCTACGGTTCATAGATTGCATCACGACCCTAATGTAGTGCAAGTATCTACGCTATTATCTATAAAAACAGGAGGTTGTTCTGAAGATTGTGGTTATTGTCCGCAAGCTGCGCGTTATCACACAGATATTGAAGGTAATGATTTAATGTCTGTACAACAGGTAAAAGCACAAGCGTTGCGTGCTAAATCTACAGGAAGCTCTCGTGTGTGTATGGGTGCCGCATGGCGAAATGTAAAAGATGGCGAAGAGTTTGATCAAGTTTTAGAAATGGTAAGAACCATTAATAAACTAGATATGGAAGTTTGCTGTACCTTAGGCATGGTTACTGAAAATCAAGCCAAACGCTTAGCCGAAGCTGGCTTGTATGCTTACAATCATAATTTAGACTCTTCAGAAGAATATTATAAAGAAGTGATTTCAACACGTGGCTATCAAGATCGTTTAGACACTATTGACAATGTACGTAAAACCAATGTTACCGTGTGTAGTGGTGGTATTATTGGTATGGGCGAAAGTATTGAAGACCGCGCAGGTATGCTTGTAGCACTTTCAACCTTAAATCCGCAACCAGAGTCTACCCCAATTAATGCTTTAGTGGCTGTTGAAGGCACGCCACTTGAAGATCAAAAACCCGTATCAATTTGGGACATGGTGCGCATGGTAGCAACAACCCGAATAGTTATGCCTGAGACGCAAGTGCGCTTAAGTGCAGGCAGAACGCAAATGACTAGAGAAGGTCAGGCTATGTGTTTCTTTGCTGGAGCAAACTCCATTTTTGCGGGCGATAAATTATTAACTACACCAAACCCTGATGTGAATGAGGACATGGAAATGTTTGCAGTTTTAGGTATGAAACCACAAAAACCGTTCACTAAAAAGGTTCAGCCTAAAACAGTTGAAGCTGCAGAATCTCAATTCGAGGCTTTAGGTGAAAAACCAAAATGGACTCGCCCAGAGCATATTATTGAGCGTAACGAGGCTGCAAAGGCCAAAGCAAAAACGCTTAAATAAACGAATTTAATATAAACACAAATGCCATCCAAATCATTGGATGGCATTTGTGTTTATACACTATTTTAAAGTAGTGCTCAATTATTCATCTTCAAGTTTCCAGGTTCTAACCCAATCAATCTTCATAGTGTTTATAGTATCATCTAACAAATCATTCTTTAAAGCTAAACCACCTATCCAATCGGCATCAAATGTCCATAAATCAAAAATAATCTCTAGTTCTCTGGTAAATTCACGATTAGGATAAATTGATCCCGATCTATCTTCACCAACCGTAACACTACCAACAGCCTCTCCATTTAAATAAAATTGAATATTTTTAGAATCCTTCCACCACACACCAAATGTTTGATAGGCTTCATTCCATTTCACTCCACGCGCCGGATTAGCTTCTGATAAATTAATATTATTAAAGTTATCATCATTTCTAATGGTAACAGGATTCAAGCTAGAATCAGCATGAAAATATTGAGAATTCATTGTGGTTGGGTAATCTGGCTTACATCCACAAGACGGTTTTGAATTATTTTCAATGATATCAATCTCATCTCTATTATTAATATCCCCATTATTAAGCCAATATGTATTATATGCAGATATATGTGCTGCTTTAATTCTTGCTTCTGTATACATTGGGTATTTAGTTTCATCGATAGAATGAATTCGTGCTGTTTGAAACCAACGCCCCTCAGGATTACTCTCATTCAACGTTGCCTTTATCCAAAGATTACCATTAGAAACACCAGAATTTTCTCCAGAGGTTGACATATACACTGGCACACCATAATTCCATGTAGACTTAAACCATTTAGAGCTATCCCAAAAGTTAAACTCATCAGACATACTTTCTAATTTAACCCACTTTTTACCTGCAGGCGTTGTATTATCAATAGACACGAAAGACGGAAAATTAGGATCTATATTTGCAAAATCTTCTGAAGTTGGTTCAGATTTATTCACAGTTATATGCACTGTTGCCGTATCACTATCACCATCGGCATCTGTAAGTGAATATGTAAAGGAATCAGCTCCATGGAAATCAGCATTTGGAACATACTCAAAAACACCATCAGAAACCTCTGAAACCGTACCATTACCAGCATTATTTAACAAACTAAAATCATCCCCGTCACCTCCATCAGATCCGATTACATCATTTTGAGAAACATTTATCCTATTTCCTTCACCAGCACCACTATTTTCATCAACTGTTAAAGTATCATCATTGGCAATAGGCTCACTATTTACCTCAGTAACCGTGACACTAACCATTGCAGAATCCTTATCACCATCTGCATCTGTTAACGTATACATAAAGCTATCCTCTCCAAAATAATTAGGATTTGGCAAATACTCAAAAACACCATCGCTTACCTCTGTTACATTTCCATTTTTAGGTGCTTCTAGTATACTATAATCATTTCCTTTTCCACCATCCTTTCCAATATTGTCATTGGCCGAGACTACTACCTGATTTTGTTTCCCAGGCACACTATTTTCATTAACAACTAAACTGTCATCATTTGCTGAAGGAAAATCATTAGTCTCAGAATTATCGTCACCACCACAGCTTACCATAATGTATGTAAACACAAGTAAAATTAGCATTAAAAGCCTCATTTCTTTAATCAATTTAATCAGTTTCATCTTTCTTTTTGTTTATTTAGCATTTCAAATCTACAAGAAAACCTGAGGTTATACTATAGTTTAGCCAATTGTCAAGTTCTTATCAAGTGAATTTTAACTTTTCTTGTAAGCACCTTGGGTGTCTCTGACAAAAGATAAAAAGACCTGCTTATACAAAAGCATAATTACAACACAGGTCTTACAAAAATCTATTAACATATTTCGTGTCGATTTATTAACTTTACCTGATAAAAACCAAAGCAACGTTGTCACTAAACTTACAGGATATTCCGCGCGTGAAAACCATTACCAAAGCGGAATTTTTAAAAGATTACTTTAAACCACAAAAACCAGTGGTTATTGAGCGTTTTATAGAAGATTGGCCAGCCTATTCTAAATGGAATTTAGATTACATGAAAAATATTGGGGGTGATTTAACCGTTCCATTGTATGATGACAGACCGGTTGACTACAAGGACGGTTTTAACGAACCACATGCCAAAATGAAGCTGGGTGAATACATCGATTTACTCAAAAGAGAACCCACTAAATACCGTATTTTTCTATGGAATGCATTAAAAGAAATTCCTGAATTACAGAAAGACTTTACATTTCCTGATTTTGGACTACGCCTTATGAAAGGCATACCCATGTTATTTTTTGGCGGAGAAGATTCCTATACGTTTATGCATTATGACATTGACTTAGCCAATATTTTTCACTTTCATTTTGAAGGAAAAAAACAATGCATTTTGTTTGATCAAAACCAAAACGAATACCTGTATAAAATACCCCATTCACTCATCACCAGAGAAGATATTGATTTTAACAACCCTGATTTTAAAAAATGGCCCATGCTAAAAAAAGCAATAGGTTATAAAACTGAACTTAATCATGGTGAAGTATTGTATATGCCCGAGGGCTATTGGCATTATATGCGCTATCTTACGCCTGGATTTTCTATGAGTTTACGTGCTATGGCCCGAAACCCTAAAAACTTTAGCAAGGCGGTTTACAATGTATTTGTGATGCGGAGTTTTGATAATATGATGCGCCGCATTAAGGGGCAAAAATGGATTGATTGGAAGAATGAGCAAGCCATTTTAAGAACTCATAAACAACTTTAAATTTAAGTTTGTTTTTGCCGTACTTATAATATCTTTGCAACTAATTTTTAAACAATCAAACATGAAACATTTTGCGCTATTAGTAGCTGTTTTCAGTATAACCTTAGCCAGTTCTCAAGCCTATATAGGGGCAAACGACAACAAATTTCAAGTAGGAGTTAATTTGCAAAACCATGCCACAGGTATTCATGCTAGTTATGACTTTGGTTTGGGAGAAAACATTTCAGTTGGGGTATCTTCAACCTATGCCTTAGGCGTTAATGAAAATATAGATGCCGATTTTGGCGATCGTTTTGATGTAAGAGGCCGCTTTAATGCTAACCTAGGCAACGTGATTAATGTAGATGAAAATTTTGATTTGTACCCAGGCCTAAGTTTAGGACTTAGAAACTTTGGTGGTCATCTAGGGGCGCGTTACTTCTTCAGTTCAGGGTTTGGTTTATATACCGAGTTTGGGGTGCCTTTAGCCAAATACAAAACAGGAGATTTAACCCCCGCTCAAAAATTAAACAATCAATTTAATGTAAATATTGGTGCTTCATTTAGTTTATAAATAAACTATTCGTTTAAAGCAACAAGGCGCATGGTCTAGTAACACCAAAACTAGATTATGCGTCTTTTTTTATATCACAAAAGCCTGAGTTAAGAAATTAATTCATGAGCTTTTTCATATACTAAATAAGATTCCCAACCACGATATAAAAAATAGTCTGTAAATTTCTTACGCTTCTTGTAAATATTAACTTCCTTAATGCTTTTTGCCTTTTTTTCTGACAAAGCGTTAAAAACTTCGATGTATTCCCCTTCATCAATTTCAGCAAGTGCTTGATTTATATTAACTTTGGAAATGTCTTTTCGCTTTAGTTCTAAAGTTAATCGGCAACGTCCCCAACGTTTTATATTGAACTTTCCACGTACAAATGTTTTGGCAAAACGTTCTTCATTAAGAAAGTTATGTTGTAAAAGATGAACCACAATCACATCAATAGCCTCGGGTATCATATGCATGGTTTCTAGTTTTTTTCTAACCTCTTGATGACAGCGTTCTTGGTACGCACAATAGTGCTCTAATTTTTTAGTAGCCTCTTGTAGTGTATATGTTTTTTTTGATAGCATAAGTGCTCAAAAATAACAACTATTAATAAACCAACGAATGAAAATTTATAAAAGCCAAATCTTAGGCATAAAAACATACGCGTTATGAAAAAAACAACACTGCTTATTGTTTTAATATTACTGTTTCGTTTAGGGTTTGGGCAGATTGTGGCATGGGACATGGATGGTAATAATGGAGATGAAGTAACCTTTCAAGACACAACTCATGATCTAGGATTGATTATTTCCACATTAAGTAGAGGGTCTGGATTAACACCGAGACAACTTACTAACGCTTTTTCTTCTGGAAACTTCACCGTTAATGGTTCTCAAGCAGATGCTTTAAGCAACAATGACTATTTGGAATTTCAAATTTCTGCAACTAACGGGTATCGAGTTTCTTTATACACTTTAGATGTAAATTTAAGAAGAACAGCTACGGGTCCTGAGTTCTTTCTATGGCAATACAGTCTTGATGGCATTACTTTTACTAATATTGGTAATCCATTTAACTACTCCATAGACAGCTCAGCTACTTCTCAAACTCAAATTAATTTATCAACTATTTCTGAATTACAAAATGTTGCTTTTGGTACAACAATAAGTTTTCGACTCTATGGCTGGGGTGCTAAAGATGGTAATGGAACTTTTTCAGTTGGACCATTACCAGGGGACGACCTTAGTTTAGATGGCATTGTTAATTTGATTCCTACATGCTCGGGAATTACAACGACTTGGGATGGCACGTCATGGACTCCTTCTACTCCAACATCATCAGATGAAGCAATAATAAATGGTGATTACAATTCTTTAACGATTGATAATATTGATTGTTGTAAGTTAACAATTAACTCCCCATATGTTTTAACTGTAGATAATGGTTCTTATGTAAGTGTTGAAAATGATGTTTTTGTAAACGGTACTCTTTTTGTTGAGACCCAAGGAAGTTTTGTTCAAAGCAGTGCCAACGGAATTTTCCAAATTAGCTCTAGCGGCAGCGCATCAATTACCAAAACAACTAGAATATACAATGACGCCGGTTTACACTATGTTTATTGGGGATCACCAGTAAAAAGTGCAAATATAGTTTCTACATTTCCTTTACCCGATGACAACAGAAGATATTTTTTCAATGCCGCTAACTATTTAGACCAACATACGGTAGGAACAAACAATGGTATTCCTGATGATATTGATGATGATGGTAACGATTGGCAAACTGCAGCTGGTGTGATGACTCCAGGAATTGGGTATGCGGTAACAACAGTTGCCCCTCCTCCTGTACCAGGACCAATTAACTATACTGATCAGGCAACATTTTCTGGTGTTTTTAATACTGGAGAAGTCAATGTTACTGTTTATAGAAATGATGATGAACTTAATGATAGTAATTGGAACCTAATAAGCAATCCTTACCCCTGCGCCATAAGTACCGATGCTTTCTTTGACCAAAATGAATATGATATTTCTACAAACCCAACTGGTACTCTTGAAGGAGTAATTTACTTGTGGACCCACAACAGCATGGCAAGTGATTTAAATCCGGGAAATTACGCATATAACTTCAGCCAAGACGACTATGCCTATATAAACAGATCTGGGGGCGTAGCCGCAATAAGTGGAGGTGAGACTCCAAACAAGTATATCCCTTCTGGACAAGGATTTTTCATCGCAATGTCAAATGATGGTCAAACAAACGGAGGTTCATACCCAATTTTTACTGGCATAGCTTCTTTTACTAACAATATGAGAATGGCTGATATAACAAGCAATAGTCAGTTTTTTAAAATTTCTAATTCAAAAACAAAATCAATTAAAGACTCCAATAAACTATGGATAAATTTAACTTCTGATAATGGAGTATTCAATCAAATCTTAATTTCTTATATAAAAGGGGCATCCGACAACCTAGACAAATCATCATATGACACAAAAAGAATACCAACAGGAAGTGCAAGTGTATTGTATTCAAGAATAGATAATTCAGATGAAAAATTTGTTATACAAGGAAAGAATCCAACTAGCATCAACCCCGAAGAAATCATTACCCTAGGTTTTAAAACCACCATTGATGTTCCTACCATTTATACCTTATCTATCCCGCAACTAACAGGTGATTTTTTAACCTTAAATCCTGTTTATTTAAAAGACAAGCTATTAAACAAAACACATGATTTATCGGCCTCTGAGTATAATTTTACCTCAGAAGTTGGTGAGTTTAATGACCGTTTTGAAGTGTTATTTCAAAATAGTACCTTATCAACAACCGAAAATAACACCGCTGTTAACAGCTTAGATATTGTGCCTTTAAATGACAACGATATGCAGTTCACAACAGCTCCTAACTTAACCATTAAATCGATTGAATTATTTGATCTTTTAGGACGCTCTTTATACCGCTTAAACGGAAGTAACCACTCTGAAATTTATAGTTTACCTCGTTTAAAGGGTGTGTTTTTTGCCAAAGTGCATCTATCAAATGGTACTGTAATAACCAAAAAAGCAGTAAAAAAATAACTTTAAACTATTTAAGACCACCATGCCTCAAAATCTGCTTTTGGATTTTGAGGTTTTTTATAGGCTATACTTTAAGGCTAGAATAACATTTCTGCCCGCAGCCCCAATCCCCGAGGAATAGGTTTTATAACGTTGATTGGTTATATTCTCTAAACTAGCCATTATAGCTAACGATTCATGTATTTGATACTGCGCCCTAATATTAAGTGTAACCCATGACGGACTGTAAGGGTTTCCGTTAGCATCTAAGGCATAAATGTAATCTTTCTCAATTTCTGAAGGGGCTAATTGATTGGCTGATAATTCTCCATTATAATTGGCAAACACATCAAACTTCATCTTATTATTACTCCAAATAAGATGCGTATTCCCAAACTGAGGTGCCACATGCCTCACGGGTACTTCTATATTTCCGTAGGCCTCCGTACCACCTGTAATATTGTATTGCGATGTTAACTTCAGTTGGTTTGTAAACCTAATGTTTAAGCCGACTTCAAAACCATAAATCCACGCCTTTGAAGCGTTTTGAATAGCTTGAATGTTACTTAATTCGCCATCATATATAATGTTGGATTGACCATTTAACGTATAATCCCTTCGTACTAAAGCATTATCTAAATAGGTATAATACGTATTCATATCTAACAACACTTTTCCATCAAAATCTAACAGCACACCTAATTCACCTCCATAAGCAAATTCTGGTTTTAAATATTCATTAGGCACCACTACAGATCCTGGTTCAGAATCAAACACTTTACCAATATCATCTATATTAGGTGCTCTAAAGGCCGATGAAGCATTCAATTTCCATTGAATCCTATCATTAGGTGACCAACTAATTCCAGCCGTTCCTGTAAGGGCACTTGACTCGTTTATAGATTGATTAAAAGGTAGATGTAAAAATGTATTATTTTCTGTAAAATCGGCTCTAGAAATCACATGATTAAAACGTAAACCCGATTGAAATACAAACTTTGTATTGGGTTTATATTTTAAGCTAGCATACACCGCTCCCGATTGCCAGCTTGCCCCATTGGGATATCTTGAAACGGCTTTTTCGCGCTCACCCGTCATTATATTCTGAGTTTCGCCATGCGACATTATTTTGTTATACACATACTCGGCACCATAGAAAAAATGTGTTTTGGGTGTTATAATTTTTTCAAAATCAAGATTAAAGGAATACGCATCTACCGCTTCTTCCCTAATGCGTCTTATATCTGATTGGTAATCTCTGTCTTTCCTGCTTTCTTGAAAATTTTGATAGGCCACCGTAGCTTTAATTTTATTATAAAAACTAGAACGGCTGCTTAACTTGGTCATTTGAAAGTTACTCATAAACCATGACTGCGGACCGTAGTGCCATTCTGCAGATCGTAATTGATCACCTTTATAGCGTATTAATCTATCATACCGCGGTATGTCAGAAGTTGTGGTATAAAATAGTCCGACATCAAAACTAAAATCTTTCTCTGCAGTATACCGTACTTTCTGCATCACATTATACTGTTTGTACCCCGAAAATCGCTGCAATCTTGAGTTTGTATTGGGTACTATTTTGTCACCGCTTCTGGAAACTTCAATAAACTCAGGCCTTAAATAATCATTAGGCCCTTGGCGCCCCATTTTTAAATCATCAAAATCTGTATAACTCACACTAGTAATAAAACCCCATTTTCTGTACCCTAAATTGAAATCGAAATGCCCTGTTTTTTCCTGACTTGCCGATGCATACCTTACAACAGCATTTCCTTTTAGGTTTAACCCCTCTGTATACGAAAGTTCAGGCTTTTTGGTATAAAAACTCATCACACCACCTACAGCATCACTTCCATAAATAACAGAACCTGCGCCGAGCGTTACCTCTGTATTCTGAAGTGAAAATGGATCAATAGAAATAACATTTTGAAGGTTACCTCCTCTAAAAATGGCATTATTCATGCGTACACCGTCAACAGTAATTAGCAGTCGGTTTGTAGAAAACCCTCTTATCATTGGGCTTCCGCCTCCTAATTGACTTTTTTGAACATAAACCTGTCCCGTTTTTTCTAAAACATCGGCACTTGTTTGAGGATTAGTAAATGTAATTTCTTTAGCATCTATACTGATGATTTTTTGAGGGATATCTTTTTTACTTTGTTCAAACTTTGATGCTGAAATTACCACTTCTTGTAGGTCTTGCGTATTAGATTCTAAATAAACTCTGTTAGAATGACCAATAGCATTTTTTGAGAGCCTTTTTAAAACATGTGATAAATGTTTAAAATAGATGATTTCTGTACTTGAAAAATCCTGCAATGAAGCTTCCCCTCGAAAATTTGTAACCGTACTTTTTGATTTGTCTACATTATATATGGCAACACCGAAAATCGGTTCATTAGTCTGTTTATTTAAAACCTTTATATTTTGAGCATAAAACCTTGTAAACGCAAGCAATAGAAAGAAAAGAATAGAAAACGACCTCATTTTTAACTAAAAACTTGATTAAATACCTGCAATGACTTAGGGGTTTTAAAACTCCCCAAATGTAGTTCAAAATAAAGCAAAATCATATTTAAAAAAGACTGCCTTTGTTTAGCATTAATCTTAATTTCTGGTAAAGCATCAAATGTTGTGCCTAACAACTGTTTTAGGAGCTCTAAATTGTCTCCAGTGATACAATATTTACTTGTATACTTAGACTCAAATTTACCTTCATTCAAATCAAAAAAAGCATAATCAATATGAGAAACATCTGGATAAAACCCTAAATACTTAGATAATTTCAATAAAAACAACAAATGAAAGTTAGCGTATTCAGATTGTGTATCAAGCCATAATAGCGTATGTTCTATATAGCTATAAAGCGGTTCATTCGCTTCTTCTTCTTGCAATGTACTACTTAAAACCTCTGCTAAAAACATAACAACAGCTCCCTTAAGTATATGTGAATGTAATGTAGTATACATGTGACTCACCTTAATGTCTTTTATGTATTGTAATGACTTTTTAGGTTTGAAATCTGTAATGACTTGAAGCTGTGACAAGGGTTGAAAATAGGCTACTTTTGCACCTCCTTTCTTACTCTTTAAAACACCATGAAGCAAAAAACTTACCACACCTTTTTGCTGGGTGTAACATTTTACGATTAAGTCGGATTCTTTAAATTTTAGCTTTGAAAGAACAATAGCGTTAGTGGTAAGTAGCATAGTTTTATCTCACAACCATTAGTTTGATGACTTTAGTTTCAAACGTATCAAGATCTGAAATCATTATCAAATATACGCCTGATGACACCATATTATTGGCAAGGTTTTTACCATTCCAATAGGCGGTTCCTCCATCAATTTCTAGGTTATACCCTCCGTATCTTTGATTAATTCTTGATTGTGCTTCGGCCACCAAATTACCTTCAATATCGGTAATTTTAATATTTACATGCTCTGAAACATCTTTAATCTTTACCTTTTTTTCAACTATATCAAAATGAGGTCTTACAGGATTGGGGTAAGCAAAAGCTTGTTGTAAGTCTTTGATAGGCTGTGAACTGCCCGATTTGAATGATACCAATCCTTTTTGTGTAGCTATATATACAATACCATTATCGCCATCAATAGAAATATCTCTTATACTGTTTGAAGGTAAAGGTGAGTTTGTTCGTGTGAAGTGAAATATGGTACGTTGACCATCGGGTGAAAAATAAAACAATCCAGAATCTGAGGTTCCTATCCATTTATTGTTTGAACCATCAACCTCAATATCTGTGATATTTTGTTGGTAAAGCAACTCTTTGGCTATACCATCTTCTTCAATTATAATTTCGTCTACTCTAATATCTGTGCTGTCAAAAAAATCAGAAGGATTATAAAGTACACGCAAGCCCCTTAATGTTCCAATCCACAATTGGTTTCTCTTATCTAAGGCCATGCCTGTAACCTGATTTGACGGCATATTGTGCTCTTCTCGTGCTATATTTTTTAGTAACTGACTTCCGTTATTTTCATGAAATCCTATCAATCCAAAATTACTACTTGCACACCAAATAGTTCCATCTGAACCAATAACAATTTTTGAAAAACCAAGATTATCATCCAACCCGCTATTAATCAATGACGTGAAATCAAACGAGCGCCATTGACCGTTTGCTGGATTATAAGACTTTAAAGGCCTGTCAATCCTGCTAGTTAGAGACCACAACAACCCATTTTTATCAAATGTACTTGTACCTACCCTGATATCAACATAGTTAGGATTAGAGGGGAGTACGAGGGATTCTAATCCACTATTCGTTTCATTATACAGAATCTTTGGAATATTTTCTTCAATCTCTACTATTCCATTTATAAATGAACTTATATAAACCTGATTTGTGTTAGCTGGGTTTATGGCAATACTGTTTAAACATTTTGCTTCAAAAAGATCTTCATAGGGTGTATTAATCCATTCATCATTTTTCAACTGACTTATTCCTCTACTGTTTAATGGATAAGGATTATATTCACTATCATACTCACCAAATGTTACCCAAACACCTTCATTTGTAGGTTCAATGGAAAATGGATTATTCAGTATGGGGCCATCTGGATGAATTTCTTCAAAAGTAAATGGACTATTTATAATTGTTTTCAGTATTCCAAAGTTTTTAGTACCAATAAAAACAAAATTTTCATTTACAACGGCAGAGGTATAAGACGTCTCAAACTCTTGTGCTTGTTCTATCTGGGAAATCAAATTGAAATCAGCATCATAAACAAAAATATGATTAGTTGTTGAAACTATAAGATTATTATCAGATTGCCTTAAATCCTGTGGCGAATCACTATAAGTAAATAACTCAATAACATTATCATTTAATATCTGGTATATTTTTTTATTGCTGTTTATAGCGTACAAATTGTTTTCTACCCCCTGAACTCCTAACCAACTTCCAGAATTAATGGTTTGCCAATTATTGAAATCAATAAGATTTGGATCTGATAAATCTGCCTTTTTTATACCATTATTGTTTAAGCTTGAAGCATAAATAAACTCATTGATTATTGTTGTTTGTGTTACTGGTATTTGACTGCCATTAGCACCTATAAAATAAGTATCACCAAACTCTAGTCGCTCCAAATCAAATACTGAAATCCCAAAATCAGTTGCAATATATACTAGGTTTTGGTACCCCGTAAAATGATTGATTCGCTTATTATTTGAAGGAATTGTAGGCTTATCAAAAATATCACGAACAGTTAAAACTTTTATGTCATTCTCAAAAACAATTTCAATAATTCCATTTTCATAACCTACAACCAACAATTCAAAGTCAGGACTATAATATATAGCAGAAATAGATTCTCCTGACAATCCGTTAACCGTTGTAAATTCTCTTAATTCATTTGTTTTGGTATCAATGCTAAAAACTGCGTTCTCTGCTGCTGCATATATTTTATTATTTGCTTGACTTAAGCCTACTATTTTGCTAAATGAAAAATGACCTTGCCATTGCGTAGAGTAGTCCTGAGAAAGCACGCCTATTGAAAAAAGAAAAAGTATAGATACAATAAGTCTTTTAAACATAGTTTTAATTTGAATATTCAAATATATTCATATCTAACGAGTATTTCTTTAGAACAAGTATGTTTAAACAAAAAAAGCTTCCCTTTCAGGAAGCCATTTTATCTTTTTAAATTTAAATGAACTAAATGATACCTTGCGCCAGCATAGCATCAGCAACCTTCACAAAACCAGCAATGTTAGCGCCCCGCACATAATCGATATAACCATCATCATCTTTACCGTATTCTAAACACGATTTATGAATATCGGACATGATATCTTTTAACTTATTATCAACTTCTTCTCGTGACCATTTAAATCGTAATGAGTTTTGAGTCATCTCTAATCCTGAAGTTGCCACGCCTCCAGCATTTGAAGCTTTACCTGGTGCAAATAATATTTTTGCCTTATGAAATGCTTGAATAGCCTGATTGGTTGATGGCATATTAGCACCCTCACTCACACAAATACAACCATTATTTAAAAGTGTTTTAGCATCATCTTCATGCAATTCATTTTGGGTTGCACATGGCAGTGCAATCTCACAAGGTATTTTCCATGGTGTTTGTCCTTTTATGAATTCTGCATTTGGATACTTATTCAAATATTCGCTTATTCTTCCGCGTTTTTCATTTTTCAATGTCATTACGAAAGCTAGCTTTTCAGCATCAATACCATCTTTATCATAAATAAAACCAGAAGAATCAGAAAGCGTTAACACTTTTCCTCCAAGCTGAATTACTTTTTCTGCAGCATACTGTGCCACATTTCCCGATCCTGATATCACGACGTTCTTGCCCTTAATACCATCACCTCTTGTTTCTAGCATTTTTTCAGCAAAATAAACCGTGCCATACCCAGTAGCTTCAGGTCTTATTAACGAGCCTCCCCACGACAATCCTTTTCCCGTCAATACACCTGTAAAATTATTACTGATTTTTTTATACATTCCAAAAAGAAACCCTATCTCTCGGGCTCCAACACCAATATCTCCCGCTGGAACATCGGTATTATGACCTATATGTCTAAATAATTCCCCCATAAAAGCATGACAGAAACGCATAATTTCGTTATCACTCTTCCCTTTTGGATCAAAATCACTTCCTCCTTTTCCGCCTCCCATAGGAAGCGTTGTTAAACTATTTTTAAAAACCTGTTCAAAAGCTAAAAATTTTAGGATACTCAAATTTACTGTTGGATGAAAACGCAACCCCCCCTTATAGGGACCAATTGCCGAATTCATTTGAACCCGATATCCTCTATTTACCTGAATTTCACCTTGATCATCAACCCAACACACTCTGAACATAACAACACGCTCAGGCTCCACCATTCTAAGCAAAATATTCTTTCCGTAATAAATATCATTTTTTACTATGTACGGTATAACAGTTTCGGCAACTTCTTCAACAGCTTGTAAGAATTCAGGCTCGTGCCCGTTTCGTTGCTTAACTAGATCTAAAAATTCTTCAACGGTACTTTTCATGGGTATGTTTTATAGTTAAATTATTGAATAATTATTTTTTTTCAACAAATATACATTTTCTATAAAATTTTAAACGTTTTTATTAGATATTCGTAATATAATTTTTCATTACAAATCAGAGCCTTTATTAATATTTGCTGATTAAACCGCTTTTTATATATTTGTTTATAAACATGCCTCAAAAATTTTATGCTTATATGCCCAAATTCAGTCATTTAGCTTTAGTGTTTTATCTTTGTTCCCTATCCCAATCGATAAACGCGCAGTTGGGTTTTTCTCAGGAAATAGGTGTTATTGCAGGGCCTGTACAGTTTAGGTCTGATTTTGGAATAAGAAATAACGAACCAACCAATTTTGGAAATTCTGGATTTGGTATTGGACTTGTTCACTATATAAACTTTTCCTATCGTGCTGATTGTAATTGCTATACAACAGACACGTACTTTAATGATCACTTTAAACTTAGAAGCGAAATTTCATATAATTATACCAAATTAGAGCATCTTGGACATTGGGTACAACCCAATAAAGTAAGTATTCAAGCCGATCAACTAAGAGGTCATAAAGGAGTAGCTGAAAATTTTGACATTGGTATGCAACTCGAATTTTTTCCCCTAAGCATTCGTGATTTTCAAGCGTTTTCCTATAGATTTGCTCCTTTTGTAAGTTTGGGTGTGCATTATACATCCTATAACCCTAAAGCAAGCACCACTTTTAACAATCCTAATCCTGATTTTTATGGTAATGTGTTTGAATCATCAAATATTTATTCCTTTTGGTTTGAAGATTTTCCAGATAAACCTCCTTACCCCATAAAAACAAAAGGAGGAGGAACTTGGTCTACGGTAGCCAGTGTTGGTGTTAGATATAAATTAACCAAACTATCTGATTTGATGCTTGATTTAAGATGGCAGTATTATTATAGTGATTGGATTGATGGATTAAATCATAATTGGGGCGGTTATGACCGTAATAATGATTGGTTGGTTTGGCTAAATTTTGGGTATATTTACTATTTAGATTAAAATAGTTTGCATCCCTTTTCTTATTTAGCTAGCAGTCAATTCATGAAAACACCTGTTTTACCAATTATATTTCTATCTCTTGCAGTTCTTGTTGCCTGTAAAGAAGAATCCACGCTGTCATTTTCAGAATTTACTTTAGCCTCAAAAGACAATACTATTGTTGAGCTTGATATCATATTGGCTTCGGGAGATTCAGAAGCAGCGAATAATGTAAACGCTGAAATTGAAAAAACGATTATTTTTTGTTTAAATGCCGAAAAACATAATACGGATAATCTGGAAGTAAGTATTCAAAATTTTAATCAAGATTATATTGATTTTAAAAAAGATTTTCCAGAAAGTCCGCAAGTCTGGGAAGCTCAAATAGATGGTGAAGTACTATACCAAACAGAAGACATAATCAGTATATCTATTACAACATACACGAATACTGGAGGCGCTCATGGCTTATTATCTATTACCTTTTTGAATTTTAATCCAGAAACTGGATTACTAATTCCAACCATTAATTTAATCAACAACACCGATGAATTTTCAAAATTAGCTCAATTTTACTTTGAGCAATCCATCACAAAAGACGATATACTTTTTAGCCCTAATACTTTTCAATTACCAAAAAATATGGCGTATACAGAGGAAGGTATCGTTCTACTTTATAATGCTTATGAAATAGCACCCTATTCTACTGGTATCATTGAGTTTAAAATCCCCTATCACGACGCAAATCCCTTCCTAGTTCTTAATGGCTCTTAATAAGGCCAAAATATACCCATAATGAATGCCTTCATGGACTAAAACAAACTGTAAAGCCTCATCTATATTTGTTAATGTATTTCCTGTAGTTGACACAGTATAGGCATTGTAATCTTTAAAAACACCTCGCTTATAATCTTCTTCTGTTTTTTTTAAAGTTGAGGTGAGTAGTCCTTTAATTCTATCCACATCAGCTTGCACTACCTGTTCTTCTGGTCTAGAATCCTTTCTATATTTATTAATCATGTCATCTGATAGCGAAGGTTCTAGTCCTGACAACTTATAAACCAATAATTGCTCCGTCACGACAACATGCCCAATATTCCAAATAATGTTATTATTGAAGCCTTTAGGTATTTTATTCAAATCTGCTAAAGATGTATTTTCAATAATTTTGCTAAAAATGGCTCTTGTATTATTTAAAACCTGAAATGTAAAATCCATAAAGTTTATTTTTTTGATAAATATACTTTTAATTTGTTTTTAGAAACAAAAGAGACTATGAAAAAAGTATATTATTTAAAAACCTGCAATACCTGTACTCGCATTTTAAAAGACCTTAATCTTTCTTCCGAATTTATACTTCAAGACATAAAAAGTGAGCCTATAACGGTTGATCAACTGGAAGAAATGCAAAAACGCGCAGGAACTTATGAAGCGTTATTTAGTAAACGTGCTAAATTGTACAAAGAAATGGATCTAAAAAATCAGAATTTAAGTGAACGCGACTATAAACACTATATTCTAGAACACTATACGTTTTTAAGCAGACCTGTTATTATTATAAACGACAACATTTTTATAGGAAGTTCAAAAAAAACTATTGAGGGCGTCAAAGAGGCCTTAAGTTAACTTTCTTTTTTGCTAGTACTATATTTTCACGAATTTATAATTCAAAAATGCTCTAAAAGTCAATACATAAGTAATGACTTTTTTTTTTGAAAAAGAAAAATTAACTTGTAATACAAAACTGAACAAGACTTGAAAAACTTATTTTCTAACATAAAAGGAGATGCTTTTGGAGGCATAACAGCAGGCATAGTAGCTTTACCTTTGGCATTAGCTTTTGGAGTGTCATCGGGGTTAGGCCCCACTGCTGGACTCTACGGTGCCATTTTTATAAGTTTTTTTGCGGCTCTTTTTGGTGGCACCAATACGCAAATTTCAGGCCCAACAGCACCCATGACCGCGGTAAGCATGGTGGTTATTGCGGGTATTATAGCCACTAATGATGGTGATATTTCAAAAGCCCTGCCTACTATTTTAACCGTATTTCTTTTGGCTGGCATTATGCAAATAGCATTAGGTATTCTAGGTTTAGGTAAATATATTAGATACATTCCCTACCCTGTCGTTTCTGGTTTTATGACCGCCATTGGGGTTATTATTTTATTCACACAAATTTTACCATCATTGGGTTATTATCCTAAAGAGGACAAGGTATTTGTTGAACAATTTAAACCATTGGCCGAGGAAGCTATTCTTGAAAACATCTTGAAGGAAGAAGCAGGAGAAGGTATTTTAGTACTTGAAAATTTTAAAGAAACTATAAATCGTGCTCAAGACATTTCTCAGGCCGATATTTTAAAAGAGTCACAAACCTTAGCTGCAAAAAAAGCCTCTGGAGCATTAGGTGCTATAAAAGCATTACCGCGTGCATTGAAACAAATCAATTGGCTAGAGCTCATACTTGCGTTAGGCACTATTTTTATCATTTATGGATTTAAACGCATCACTAAAGCTGTGCCTTCTACGTTGGTGGCTTTGGTGGTTATGTCTGGTATTGCTGTGGGGTTTGGACTTAATTATAGACCTATTGAAGAAATACCAAGCGGCTTACCCCTTCCCAATCTTGAAATTATCACAGCATTTAAATTAGGCAATATAACACCTCACATTTTCACAGCTTTAACACTAGCCCTTTTAGGTGCTATAGACTCCTTGCTCACCAGTGTAGTTGCCGATAATATGACAAAGACCAAACACAAGCCAAACAAAGAACTTGTAGGACAAGGCATTGGCAATAGTGTGGCCGCAATTTTTGGAGGAATTCCAGGTGCAGGTGCTACCATAAGAACTGTAGTAAACATTACGTCTGGAGGTAAAACCAAGCTCTCTGGTATGATTGCTGGCATTATGCTTCTCATTATTTTATTGGGCTTAGGCCCAATAGCATCGAAAATCCCTGCTGCTGTTCTGGCGGGTATTCTCATTACTGTAGGTATTGGTGTTATGGATTATAAGGGTTTAAAAGCCATTCCTAGTTTACCAAAAGACACCAAATTTGGTCCTTTAAAAGTCAGCTCAGAAGTATTAATTATGCTTACCGTTTTAATTCTTTCTACTTTCTGGAACTTGGTTTACGCTGTAGGTATTGGTTTGGTTATTGCATCATTAATGTTCATGAAACAAATAGGAGATTTAACAGCCGAACGCTCAGGTGTAAAACCATTAAAAGAAGAAGCTTGGGATGATGAAAGTGACTTTCCTGTAAATTTAAAAGAGGAAGTGTTTATAAAACACCTAAAAGGCCCTTTGTTTTTTGGAACCACAAGTGATTTTCAACAACTTACATCTCAAATTCCAGATACAGCAAGCACGGTAATTATTAGGTTGGGTAGAATGCAATATATGGATCAATCTGGATTGTACGCCATGGAAGACATGCTTCAGGAGCTCAGTAAAAAGCACATAGAAGTGCTGTTTGTTAACCTTTTAAAACAACCAAAATATATGATGGAACGCATTGATATCATTCCAGATTTAATTCCAAGAGAGCATATTTTTAAAGATTTTAAAAGCTGCCTTAAATGGATTAAAGCCAATGTAAAAGATGTATATTAAAATAACTAACCGATTAAGCCTCGTTATTTAAAGTCTCATCGGCGTCATCATGCTTCTTCTCAACAGTAATGGTTAAAAGGTTTGGAAATATAGCGGGCACCAAATCTCTTACTGGGGCATAAAGCGCTGAATTCGCCTTTGATTCCTCATCAAGAAAGGTAAAGGTGTTATTCATCTTATCAAAAATATTCAACACAACACTTAAAATCAGTGCTATTTTTAACCCGCCAAAAACACCACCTAGTAACTTATTCAGTATTCCTAATGCCGCAAAACTAGCCAGTTTTGTTAATGCCTTTCCTGCCAAGGCAATAGCCAAAACGATGATAACAAATGTAATAGCAAAAGCGGTCATATTAATTGTTTTTTCACTCCACTCGGTTTCTGTATGTAAAAATTCAGCTGCAAAATTACTAAAATGAATAGCACCGTATACGCCCGCAATAAGAGCCACTACCCCCGCAACCTCAACAAAAAGACCTTTCATAAAACCTCTTACCAGCCCCAATAAAATTAAAGCGCCTAAAACAATGTCAATAACACCCATAAAAAAACAATTTCAGCAAATATAAAATAATAGTCACAATATGGTTTATTAACTTTGTAGCTTTAAAAAAAGTATGTCAAGAGACGAACAACTTAAAGCACGTTGGGAACTTGTAGTAGCCAAACTATCTGCACAATTTTCAGATGGGGATACCTTAGATCTTGATGCCATCATTTACCTTATTGGCGTTCAAGAACTAGGGCAATTACACCGAACATTTAAAAAAGACCAAAAACTTGACCTTATGCATATTGCCATTTGTAAGCTATTGGCGCCTTATGGGTATTATGAACTCGATTTTGTTGATGATGATGGCTGGCCGCACTATACACCTCTTGAAACCTTACCGCATTTAAAAGCTGGAGAACAGAGTATTTTAATGAAAGAAGCCATTGTTAATTACTTTTTAGAAACCGAGTATATTCAATAAACTAATGAGGGCGTTACCCCAAGGGTCGGGCTTTTCGTTACAATCGTTTTGCTCGTACCTCACAAAAAGGATTTCCTCTGCAATCCCTAACGCAATTCACATAAAAAATAGTAAATTTGCATTCATTTTTGAAATGACGTTATGATAGACAAGATAAAAGAACTTATAGCTGAAGCTGAAGCATTTAAAGCCCAATCAAAAGAAGAAGTTGAAGCCTTTCGTATTAAGTACTTAGGTAAAAAAGGCTTATTAAATGACTATTTTGCTGAATTTAAAAACATAGCAAATGACCAAAAGAAAGAATTTGGTCAAACCATAAATAAGCTAAAAAAAACAGCTGAAGATAAAGTAAACGCCTTAAAAGAAGAGTTAGAAAGCAAGGAAGAAGTTACAGGCATTTACGGTGATTTATCACGTCCAGGAGCTCCTGTTACCATTGGCGCACGTCATCCTATCTCTATTGTAAAAAATCAAATTATAGATATATTTTCACGTATTGGTTTTAATGTGAGTGAAGGGCCAGAAATTGAAGATGACTGGCATAACTTTACTGCTTTAAATTTACCAGAATACCACCCAGCACGTGATATGCAGGATACCTTTTTTATTCAAACCAATCCTGATATTTTACTGCGTACGCATACCAGTTCTGTTCAAGTACGCTATATGGAAAACAACAAACCTCCTATTAGAACCATTTCACCAGGTAGAGTTTACAGAAATGAGGCTATTTCAGCCCGTTCGCACTGTTTTTTCCATCAGATAGAAGGCTTGTACATTGATAAAGATGTAAGTTTTGCAGATTTAAAACAAACCCTGCAACACTTTACTACCGAAATGTTTGGCAAAAGTAAAATACGCTTACGCCCATCATACTTTCCGTTTACAGAACCAAGTGCTGAAATTGATGTGTATTGGGGCTTAGAAACAGAAACCGATTATAAAATCACTAAAGGCACTGGTTGGTTAGAAATTGGAGGCTGCGGCATGGTAGATCCTAATGTTCTTGAGAATTGTAATATTGACACAAAAGACTACTCTGGCTTTGCTTTTGGTGTTGGTATTGACCGTATTGCTATGCTTTTACATCAAATTGGAGATATTAGGTTGTTAAGCGAAAATGATGTACGCTTTTTAGAACAGTTTAAGGCAGCTTTATAAGTCTATTATTTTTTCTTAAATTGTTGTAGCACAAGCCCATTATTTTTATTGGGCTCTAAAATTTGCATTTTGCTACAATGTTATGATAAAATTCTTAAGACGTATTCGCAAAAGATTACTAAAAAAGAGGCTTTTAAAAAAGTACTTGGTCTACGCCATTGGTGAAATTGTTTTAGTGGTAGTGGGTATTCTTATAGCGTTACAAATTAACTCCTGGAATGGCAAGCTTCAAGAACGTAAAGAAGAACAAAAGGTCCTTATAAATTTAAGAACCGAGCTGAAAAGTAATCTTGCTTTTTTAAAATATATAAAAAAGAACAAAGAAGGCGCACTTCTCTCTATGAAGGTACTTATGAATGAATGTACCAATAATTCCAACTACAAAACTCATAATTTAGATAGTTTATTAGGAACAGCTTTTATCTCAGGATGGAAATTTGTATCGCATACCGGAGTTTTAACCAATGTATTGGAATCTGATAAATTAAATTTAATACAGAATGATAGTTTGAAACATTTATTGGTATATCTTCCAACAGCAATAGGTTTTGTTGCTATGGAAGACGATTCCTATAGATCTGACATGCATAATTATTACTTACCCTTCTTAGGAAAATACTATCAAACCAAAAATATGACTAATGCGCTAAATCAATTGGAAATTGATTGGACATCGGAGTCTTCCCGATTTACAAGGAATCCTGAAGATTTATTAAATAACCCTGAGTTTGAAAGCATATTAAACTCTCAACTTATTTTTATGAAATTTTCTTTGTTTTCTATTCAATATCTTGAACAGGCTTTTGAGACCATTTTACCTATTCTTGAACAAGAAATTAAAGACAAAAAGCATATACCTCAATTTCATTCTAATGAGCCTGCTTTACCTTTTAATTAATATCATTTTATAATCCGTACATTATTAGCACACGAGCATGTTAATTTCTTTCATACTTTTGTGCTCTCAGTAAATAAGAAACATGAAAAAAGATATTGAAATTCCAAAGGTTGAAGGTGTGTATATAGCGGTTGTTAATGAGTACAACGATATATATAAAACACAGGATTGGAATGCGTATATCATCAATGATAAAGCTATTGATTTAGACATGGTTTTAATTGTTACCAGCGGCTATTCTGAAAGCAAAACTACCTCTGTTTTTAGAAAAAAGATTGATGTGTTACCTAAAAAAAGTTATGCTAAAATCGAATTAATACAAGAAGATCTTTTTGCCTTAAACAACACCTTTAAAGTCTCCTTTTTTGAAGGCAATACTATGTTTGACAAAACCTTCTTGTTTAGAAAAAATACTATCAATTTAAAGGCTTTACAACCCATACCTTTAATGCAAAGCAGAGGGGTTTTAGTGAAGTAATAAAAACGCTTCTAACAGACAAAAACCACTTAAGAACTAATCTAACCTATCCGTCAGTTTTTTAAATACTTTTTTAGGGTTTTTGTTTTCATACAACACCTCATAAACCGCATTAATAATAGGCATACTGGTTTTTCTAGTATTTTTTTGATTGAGTAAATATGCACTTTTTGTAGCATAATACCCTTCGGCTACCATATTCATTTCCATTTGTGCAGATTTTACGGTATAACCTTTCCCAATCATATTACCAAACATGCGGTTTCTTGAAAACACCGAATACCCTGTTACTAGTAAATCACCTAAATACGCTGAATTATTAATATTCCGTTTCATTTTATGCACCTTCTTTATAAAGCGCTTCATTTCACGAATAGAATTGCTCATCAGTACACTTTGAAAATTATCGCCATACCCAAGACCGTGAGCAATTCCTGCGGCAATAGCATAGATGTTTTTTAACATAACAGCATATTCCACCCCAATAACATCATCACTTACCTTTGTTTTTATATAATCGCTTTTAAATTGATTGGCAATGGTCTTTGCTTTTTTTTCATCTGAACATGAAATGGTGAGATAAGACAAACGTTCAAGCGCCACCTCTTCTGCATGACACGGTCCAGCAATTACCGCTATATTATCATAAGGTACCTTATAATACTCATGAAAATGTTCTCCCACAAGCAAACCGCTTTCTGGCATAATACCTTTTACAGCCGATACAATAATTTTATCTGATATGTCTATATGAAGCTTTTCCAACTCACCATGAATAAATGCTGATGGAATTACAAAAACTAAAACATCTGCATACGCGGCAATTTCATTAATATCATTACTTAACTTCAATTGCTCTAAATGAAACTCTACCGAGCTTAAATAATTAGGGTTATGTTGCTCTTTTAGTAAATGCTCTTTGGTATAAATACTGCGCATATACCAACCAACTTCATCTAAATTTTCACAAAGCATTTTTACAATAGCTGTAGCCCAACTTCCTGCTCCAAAAACCGCATATTTTAAAGGCTTTTCCATAAAAAACAAATCCATTTACGATTCAAAAATACATAAAATTTTGAGTAAAAAAGCCTTCCAGCTAAATAAGGGTTTTCTTTTTTGGCACGCGTTTTGAAACCGGATTAACAGAAACCCAAAATCGAATGCCTTATGAAGACTATAAAATTACTTTTTATTTTTGCCCTTTCTGCCACTTTATTTACTTCTTGCTACACAGAAACCCTGGTTGACACCATCATTGTTGAACCACCCGTTGAAAGACCCATAACGATTAATGAATTATTAAACAGTTATGAATTATGGTATGTGGATATTAATGCTACCAAAGGTTATGGCGAAGTCCCATTTTTACAAAAAGCCTTTACCATATCATTTATACAAGGTGTGCTTTATGCTAATAACAATATTGTTGGATTAGGTTATACTGGTGATGGGTTTGGAATTGACGTTGGCGCTTATAATGCTTATAACATGATTTTGGACGTATCACACGATTTAGACGGCTTTGAAACCTTTGATGTTTATCAAATAAATGCAAATACCATAGAGCTATATAATCCTAGGCTAGACACATCATACTTTTTAAAAGGCTATCAACGTAAGAATTTTGATTACGACTTCGTATTCTATGACAACATACATTACTTCTTACAAGAATATGAAGCCTGGGAAAAAACGTTTACCAGTGAATATGGTGCTATTAATGAGTTTGACCACGAAAACTACTTACAGTTTTTAGCAGGTGGAAACGATACTACGTTTAGAAGCTCTAAAGATGAGTTAGGGCTAAACCCAAACTATATTTTCTGGGACTATACAGGGGTTTATGGTGTTGGCGATGTAGACAATGATTTCTATTTAAAAACTTTAACATTAGATTATGATTTCATGGGCAATGAATACTTTGAACTCACCGTTATAGATGATGAAACAATAGAGCTGTTCCACCCATCATCAAAAACAGTTTATAGGTTTTTAGGTAGGGGTTATATTCAATATCTTAAAACCGCTGATGGTAAAACAGCAGAAAAGAAACGTAAGTTTAGAAAAGATAAAGTAGACAACCCACGAGAAAATACTAGGGTTTAATAATAATTTTTGGTTGGTTATTTAGTGGGAAACCGTTTGAATATTTCTTTTTCAGGCGGTTTCTTTTTTATTTAAAAACAACCCATTTTTCAAACCGCTCGGTTTAACCTATTAATGAGAATATACCTTAGATTTTCATACTTTGAAATGTACAAAATAGACCAAAGCAACCCCCATAACATCAAACCAAAAAACAAGATTAAGCCAACATACACATCAACAAAACCAACTAATAAGCTCGCTACTACCGTAAAAATAATATTAAACAATATGGCTTGTTTTAAACTCATTCTAAAACATCCTGTTAAAAAGTTACAGGGTTTTAATTGATCTTTAATCAGAATTTTTTTCGGATTAGAAAAGTCAATAATAACATCATGATAAAAATCCATTTTTATAAAAAGAATATCCCCAACCCTTTCATAAGAATAATCAAATTTATCTAGGAAGTTTTCAACACTTTGAATATCCATAGTCTAGCAAACTTTTAGTTCAATGTTTTTCAGTACTCAAAACGTAATACTGAATCTTGTAACCTATAAATTTAGACATGAAACTTTAAAAGTATGTTAAGCGGAGATTAACTTTACATAAGTTAATCTGAGTGTCTATGTTAAGAAATAAGTGAAAAGGCATTATTTTGTCGCTAAATAGCATTGAAATCCCGGGAACGATTTTTAGTTCCTTTATATTTTTTATGCTATTTCTTCAATATCGTACCTCCCAGACCTCTATCAGCAGACTAAAATGGACTTGCCACATATTGTATCCCTCAGTCTGAATGCAGAAGTAAATCTTGTGTTATCTCTCTTTTTTACATGATCATTTTCCACGCTGGGATAATAGTCTGGCTTGTATGCAGACTGGTACTTAATGAACAGCCAATCACTCGTCTGTCATATAAATCAATAAAGGTAATGAGCTACAACCAACCCTCCTGAGTTTTGATATAGGCAATATTAGATACCCAAACTTCATTTAATCTGCTAGGATTAAAGTCGCCTTCCAACCAATTTCCACAAATTGTATATTTGTGATTGGGATCTGTGGTGACCCTAAATTTTCTTTTATACTTACTCACCTAGTTATTTTCTTTCATGATTTTAGAAAACTTTTACATTGATATACAACAATATAACATTCAAATTGTTCTGCTATTCTTGTTGACCTGTAACGCCCATGACTCTTATCAAATTCATGTTTTAATAAATCTGTAAACAAACGATGTTGTAAGGATCTTTTGGATGGACCACCCACAAACCATATGCAAAAACTACTCCTACTCACTTTTAATGCTCTTACATATCTTCTCGATAGGATATAAATGCCTATAACTGACTACAAACCCTTACTGATATTAAGAGGAGAAAATACTGTTTTCGGGTATTTTGTAAACGGCTTTTTTAATATCTCAAGCTCTAGCTCTTTTTCCATAAGAGCTTTGCGTAATCTTTTAAGCTCCAAGGTGTCATCGGATATTATATTTTTAAGACTTAGGAGATGTGCTTGTTTTGGATGCTCTGCGTCATTCAGATTCTTTGAACTTCTATGCCCATCACGTCAGCTAACTCTTTTATGTTTTCTCGCTATTAGCTTAACCGTACAGCCTGTTCCTTTAATTCGCGGCTTCAAAATTGTTTTTCATGTTTCTAAGATCTTTGTTTTATAACAAACGGTCTTAAATTTTGTGTCCGAGTAAAGGTAACAAGTCTAGTTAGGAAATAACCCCTCAAGGAGGCAATTTTGTCAATTGGACTTTTCTCTTGAGGGAAGATGTATCGGTGATTTGCTTACAGGTGTTATTGGCGCTTGGACCTTATTGTTTATAGATGGTCTGCCAAAAAAATAAAAAAAGGGAGTAGTGCCACTTTTTTTATTGCTTAATATATCTGTAAATTTGCGCTTTATTCAAAAATTATGGCACGCATACTTACAGGCATACAAAGTACAGGAACACCACATTTAGGAAACATTTTAGGGGCTATTATACCAGCAATTGACATGGCTAAAAAACCCGAAAACGATTCGTTTTTGTTCATTGCCAATTTACACACCTTAACCCAAATTAAAGATGCGGCAACTTTAAGAGAAAATACCTATTCAACAGCAGCAACCTGGTTAGCTTTTGGTTTAGACATTGAAAAAACAGTATTTTACAGACAAAGCGATATTCCACAAGTGACTGAACTATCTTGGTATTTAAGTTGTTTCTTTCCTTATCAACGCCTAACTCTAGCACATAGTTTTAAAGATAAGGCCGACAGACTAGAGGATGTTAATTCGGGTTTGTTCACGTATCCCATGCTTATGGCTGCTGATATTTTGCTTTATGATGCCGAAATCATTCCTGTTGGAAAAGATCAATTACAGCATATTGAAATGACCCGTGATGTCGCCTCAAGATTCCACTCTAAAGTGGGCGAAACTTTTGTGTTACCTAAAGGACAAATTCAAGAAAACACAAAGTTAATTCCAGGCACCGATGGTGAAAAAATGAGTAAAAGTAGAAATAACACCATTAATTTATTCCTTCCTGATAAAAAACTAAGAAAACAAATTATGGGTATTCAAACCGATAGCACAGCTCTTGAAGACCCTAAAGATTGGCGTACTTGCAACTGTTTTGCTATATATAGTTTGTTAGCCAATGAAGCGCAAATTGCGACCATGAAAGCGAATTATGAAAATGGTGGTTACGGCTACGGTCATGCTAAACAAGCTCTTTATGAATTAATAGTTGAAAAGTTTGCAGAACCTCGTGAGAAGTATCACTACTACATGAATAACCTCAATGAAATTGATAAGGCTTTGGCTGTTGGTGCCGAAAAGGCCAGACTTGTTGCTGATAAGGTTTTAAACCGTGTAAGACATAAAGTAGGTTACTAATTTGAGTAAAATATATTTAGAGATTATTACCTTTGTGTCTGATTCTGTTTTGATACCACATTTCGGTTGGACTGCCATGGGTGTTCCAGTAAAGAAAACTAAACAGCCTCAAATAATTTGCCTGGCAACGGTCTTACCACTCCTTTTAATTCCATATTTAAAAGCATACCAGCTAGTTTAAATATAGGTAGCTTACAATGAAGTGCAATGGTATCTATTTGTTGCTTTTGATGCTCCTTCAGATAATTATAAATTTCTTTTTCATAGGTATCTAATTCAACAAACAATTGTTTTTGTACCGCAGGCTGCTGCTCTTCTTCTAGTTTCCAATTGAGCATGTAGGGAATATCTAGAGGATTGGAAAGCATATGCGCTTTTTGCTGTTTTATCAAATTATTGCACCCCACACTTTGGCTATCGGTTACTCTGCCAGGCACTGCAAATACATCTCTATTATAAGAATGTGCAATGTCTGCCGTTACTAAACTTCCTCCTTTTTCGGCCGATTCAATTACTATGGTGGCTTCACTTAGACCCGCAATCACTCTATTACGCTTTAAAAAATTATTCCTATCAAAATTAGAAGAACTCCAAAAATCGGAGAAAAAACCTCCATTTTTTTCCATATCAGCAACATACTTTTTGTGTATTTTTGGATACATTTGGTTAAATCCATGTGCCAAACAAGCTATGGTTTGAAGTTTATTCTTAATAGCAAATTTGTGTGCTGTAATATCTGTACCATAAGCAAATCCAGATACAATTACGGGATTAAATGGCGCTAATTGCTCCATTAAAATTTCACAAAAAGCTATGCCTTGCGTGGTTATTTTTCGTGTTCCTACAACGCTAATAATATGTTGATTTTCTAAGTTAATGTTACCTGTTTGAAACAATAGTATAGGGGCATCTATACAATGTTTTAATTTCTCAGGATATTTGGCATCTTCAAAATACAGGACATCAATGTCATTTTGCTTAATAAACAGCATCTCCTTTTCGGCTTCAACTTTATGACTTGCTTCATGGAGTTCATTTATAGTATACACTCCAATGCCATCAATTTTTAACAAGTGACTCTTTTTTTCTTTCAAAACAGCTTCAGCAGATCCGCAATGCGCAATCAGTTTTTTGGCTGTAATATCTCCTATATTGGGTACATGTTGCAAGGTTAATGTATGGAGCAAATCATTTTCGGTCATAGGTAAGTATCTGATTTTAAAACTAAAATAAAATATTTTTTACACTGTTAATAAATACCTTCATCTAAATTTTACTGCAATGCATTATTTTTTAACTTTGGATTATGCAACTAGAAACCTACATTAGCGACTTACTGTATAGATACGAGTGCGTTACCATTCCTGACTTTGGCTCTTTTTTATCACAACGTGTATCGGCATCAATTGATGACATAACCCATACATTTCATGCACCTAAAAAAGTATTATCCTTTAATGAGCAAATTCAAAAAAACGACGGTTTATTGGCGCATTATATTGCCGATATAGAAAAGATTCCTTTTGAAGCGGCAAACCAAAAAATTGCTAAACGTGTTAAACTTATAAAATCATATTTAACCGAAGGCGAAGTTTTAACCTTTAAAGCCATTGGAGAAATACGATTGAATAATGAAGGTAAAATTTTATTTGAACCTACCTATCAACTCAACTATTTAACAGACTCTTTTGGTTTATCACCAGTGGTAACACGAGAGGTTTATAAAAAAGAAGTTGAAGCCATTGAGAATGTAATTCCTATTTCAATTACACCAGAGAAACGCAAATCTAGACCATATTTAAGATATGCTGCTGTTGCTATGATTACCTTAACCTTAGGTGGATTTGGAGCTTCAAAATACTACGCCAATCAAGTTGAAGCTCACAATCAAATGGCTTTAGAAGAGGCAACGCAAAAACTAGAAACTAAAATTCAACAAGCTACGTTTAGTTTAAACCCGCTGCCAGCAGTCACTCTAAATGTGTCTAAACAAACAGGACATTATCATGTTGTTGCAGGTGCCTTTAGAATTGAAGAAAACTCCATAAAAAAAGTAAAACAGCTTAAAGCACTAGGATTCAAAGCAAGAGTTTTAGGTTTAAATAAATCTGGTCTTTATGAAGTTGTTTATGGAAGCTTTGAAACTGGAAAGGAAGCCTTAAAAGCAGTTAGAGACATTAGAGTGTCACATAATAAAGACGCTTGGATAAAAATCGATACTGAAATTTCAATAAAAAAAGAGAACATCAAATCTGTTACAACACCTCGTATTTCTGAAAATAAAGAAGCACAAATAGAATATGACACTATTAATGAAACTGTGACTGACTTTACTTCTAATAACGAGTCAAATCTAATACAAATTGTTAGAAATGTTGAAAATGCAGAGAGTGCTTTCTATTTGGTGCTAGGTAATTTTAATACCGTAGAAAAAAGAGATGCCTTTTTAACAAAAATGGCTGCAAAAGGTATCAAAAACACTAAATTTTTCTATCATAATGAAAGTGGTATGTATTTTATTTACCAACAAAAATATGATCATTTAAACACAGTACAAGAGGCTCAAAAAGCTTATTCTAATTCAAATTTTGAAAGAAAAACAGTTATCGTGAAGGTGAGCAACTAAAAACCCTTTATTTTTAGTTTATTAATCTTTAAAAGCACTGTACCTTTGCAACACAGAATAAAAAATGTGTTATGACAGCAAAGACTCCTGAACAATCTAGAACTATAATGACCGATTTGGTTTTACCTAGTGAAACCAACCCTTTAAATAATCTTTTTGGAGGTGAGCTTTTAGCTAGAATGGATCGTGCTGCCAGTATTGCTGCCAGACGTCATTCAAGACGCATTGTTGTAACCGCTTCTGTAAATCATGTGGCCTTTAGTCGTGCTGTGCCTCTGGGTAGTGTTGTAACCGTTGAAGCTAAAGTGTCTAGGGCATTTAAAACGTCTATGGAGGTGTTTATTGATGTTTGGACGGAAGATCGTGAATCGGGTAAACGCACCAAGGCCAATGAAGCCATATATACCTTTGTAGCTGTTGATGAAACGGGAAACCCCGTTGGTGTTCCTGAGTTAATTCCTGAAACCGAATTAGAACAGCAACGTTTTATAGCGGCGTTAAGACGTAAACAACTGAGTTTACTTTTAGCAGGAAAAATAAAACCAGCGCAAGCCAGTGAACTTAAAGCCCTTTTTGAAGAATGAATCTAGTGCAGTCTTACATTTTATAAATCCAACTTGCGGGATTTTCTGTATTAAACCCTTTTGATATAGTGAAACTTAAAATAGTATCGCCATTACTAGGATTAGTAAACACTTCTCCTATCTCTTGTTTTGTATTTACCTTATCTCCTTTTTTCACATATACAGAAGATAAATTTTTATAGATGGTTAAATAATTCCCATGACGAATCATCACAATAGGATTTACGTTCTTCATTTTTAATATTTCACTTACCTCACCCGCAAATACAGCTCTGGCCTTAGCCCCTTTGGTAGTGGCTATACGCACGCCATTACTTTTAATGGTCAAGGATTTATCTATGGGATGACGTTGTGTACCATAACCCAATCGTACCACGCCGCGTTCTACTGGCCACGGTAGTTTCCCTTTATTAGCTACAAAATTTGAAGCCAACACTTTCTCTTCGGCAGTTAGAGCAAAACTTTTTGAACTGGTACTCTTACCCGCTTTCTTATTCGATTTTGCTATGGCGGCCCTAATTATTTTTTCAATCTCCTTATCAATTCTATCCGCCTCACGTTGTTTTTGACGCAATTGTGAGGCATACCTTGACAAGTTCTTTTTAATATCAAACATTAAGCTTTGGTGTTGCCTGCGCTCTGCCTCTAAGGTTTTTTGAACAGCTCTATTTTCAGCTATAAGTGTTTTCTTTTCCTGTTGTTGTTTTAACAACTTGGTATTTGTAGCTTGTAATTCCTCTGTTTTAGCCTTTATAACCTCGCCTTGTTTCTTTTGATGCTCTGAATACTGCTTAATATATTGCAAGCGCTTATAAGCCTGTTTAAAGTCTTCAGAAGATAATAAAAACATAATACGGCTTTGTTGATTCTTACTTTTATATGATTTTACAATCATGGCCGCATAATCTTCTTTAAGCTGAACCAATTCTTCTCTTAAATCTGAAATCTTATCTTGATTGGTATTAATTTCTCGCGTTAGAAGATTTGCTTGTTGATTCGTCACCTTGATTAGGTTTGACAACACACTGATTTTATAATTGAAATCTTCAATGAGGGAAAGCTCTGATTTTTCTTTTGATTTATTTTCGGCTCTTAACGCATTTATTTTCTCAATTTCCCGGCGTAATTCTTGCCTACGAGATTCTAGTTGCTGCTGTTTATTGGTTTGCGCATATCCTGAGAAACAAGCCATCAGCAACACGAAAACAAATAATACTTTATATGACAGTGTTCTCTTTATCATTTAAAGTTCAATTTTTTCAAAACCTGACGGAATTTTAAACGGAAAGCGTAATGCTTCATTCAAAGACACATTTTTAAATTCCAAATTTATAATTGTTTCTTCATTAGCCTCAACAGCGATTACCTTTACAGTTTCAGGCAGCACTTGATTATTAACCTTTTGAAAAGACTCATAATCAATTTGAAGATGTCTTAACTCCTGTGGCTGGGTAATTTGTTGTGATTTAACTTTAAAATTAGACGGATTTAGTAAAAAGAAAATTTCAAATAGTTCGCGCTGTACTTTTGGTTGTACCACATAAACTTGATTATCAACAGCAGACACATATTCGCTCGAACTTAAAGGGTAAAGCGTTTCGCCCATCAACAAATTTTGAACCTTATTAAAATCAAGCGTTGTACCGAGTAAATCACTCAAATATTTATAATCACCATCAAAATAAGTGTTATCTATTTTATTATAGAAACTAACTTTCTCTGGCGTAATCATAGCTCTAATTACTGAGAAGGAAGCATTCATCCAAAGCACTTTATCTTTTTGTGCTCTGAACGTTACCGTATGTGTTTGAGAATTGCCATTTTGAGAAAACGTAATTTTCAATCTAGCCTGTAGCGTTTTAAACTGTGCTTCTTGTTTTTCATTAGCCTTAAATAATTGCCTTGTAGACAGGGTATAATCTGGTGCTCCATCTTTAGCAGTTTTTACTGACTTACAACTCACCACTAAAAGTATACTACTTAAAAAAATATAGAGGTATCTACGCATTAATTTGAACTTTGAATTTGTTTAGCTTTATCACTAAACGTTTTTGCTTTTACAGTATTGTTTAACAAAGTATATGCCTTACTTAACTGAAGGTAGAAATCGGCTTCCATTTTTGGGTCATCAATAATATAATCTATCCCCGCATCAAGCGCCTCAATAGCCTCGTTTGGTACCCCTAATGCATTACAGGCCACTCCATTTATTAAATAAAATAAAGGTTGTGAAGGAAATTTTTCTAGCACTTCTGAACTTTTTGACTTTGCTAAATCATATGTTTCAAAATCAATATAAAGCAGCAATATGTTTTTTAAAGCTAGTATGTTATTGGGCTCAGACACCAATACTTTTTCAAAAGATTCTAAGGCCTTTTCCTTGTTGTTGTTTGATAAATGATAGTGCCCTAATTCCATCAATGACTTTCCATTTTCTGCCTCACTTACCATTGAGGTGGCTTCAACCAACTCTGATTGATATTGGGGATATTGTTGTACAAAACTCACAAAATCATTTAATACTTTAAGTTTGGCTTCTGGTTTTATGGCTGTGCTCTGTACCACTATTTTCATCGATTCAATGGCCTTTTCAGGTTCATTATCATCTAAATAAAATTTATACAAAGCCAAATGTACCAGCTGCGAATTAGGATGGGTGTTTAAGAGTTGTTTAGCTGTTTCAAAAGCCTTTTCTTTTTGGTTATTTTCACTATAACGAAAGATTAAAGCTAGATAGTTTGACTCCTTATTTGGGTTACGTTTAATACGTGATTGCAGATTCTCAATTTGTTCCTCTTTACGTCCTGTAAGGTCATAAACGTTGTTACGCATCATGTCTCTGGTTACAGAAACACCCAATTCTGCATCAAGCTCATCTAGAAGCTTTAAAGCCTCATCATATTTTTCTGTTTTTATAAGTAAGGTCACCAAATCTTCTTTATAATCAGGATGGTATTTTACCAATTGCTCTACTGTTTTTAAAGCCTCATCGTGTTGGTTTTGCTCAGCATAAAACCCATATAACTCATCTAAAAACCATTCGTTATTTGGATCTTTATCCACCGCTTTTTTAAAAGCATCTTCAGCAGAACCAAAATTTTTAAGCTTATTGTAGGATTTACCAAGTTCAAAATATAAAACGGGGACTGATTTATCAATTTCTATGCACTTTAAAAACGCTTCAACCGCCCGATCATAGTTCTCAATACTTTTTTGCTTCAAACCTTCGTAAAACAATTCCTGAAAGGCATCTTCGTTATCACCTAAATCATCATCAGGTGTTTTATTAAAATCTACCTGAGCACGCATCGTCTGCGGAATGAAAATCATTCCAAAAAGAAGCCATAAAATAATTAGGTTATTTCTTTTCATAAGATGCATTGCAATCGGTTTAAAAATGGCATGAACTATTCTAAAACCGAATAATCTCCAATACTGATGCTTGTATACTCGCCATTGTATTTTACATGATTTCCAATCATGGCTTGGTTAAGATTAGCATTTTTTATTTCAGTATTGGTTTGAATTAAACTGTTTTTTATGGTAGCATTTTCAATCACTGTATTGTTACCAATAGAAACAAAGGGTCCAATAGTACAATCTTTTAACACCACATGTTCTCCAATAAAACAGGGTTCTACTATATTGGCATTTTGAATTTGTACCGAATTAGCTATAAGTTGCTCGTCTCCATCGGCCTGCAAAAAGCCTAACATACGTTGATTGGTTTCAACAGTTATTGCCTTATTGCCACAGTCCATCCATTCATCTACCGTTCCTGTTTTAAAGATTTTTCCATCGGCCATCATCCGCTTTATACCATCATTAATTTGGTATTCGCCGCCATTCATAACGTTTTCATCAAGAATTTCTTGTAGTTTTTCTTTTAAAATGCCAACATCTTTAAAATAGTAAATTCCAATAACAGCATGATCTGAAACAAACTCTTTTGGTTTCTCCACTAGTTCAATAATCTCTTGCTTGGCATTTAGTTTGACCACACCATAGGCCTCTGGGTTGTCTACCTGCTTTGTCCAAATCACACTATCTGCATTAGGATCTAGCTCAAATTGGGCTCTAATAAGTGTATCAGCATAGGCTATAACAGCTGGACCCGAAAGTGATGGTTTAGCACACATAATAGCATGACCTGTTCCTAGTGGTTTATCTTGGCGGTATATAGAGGCCTTTGCGCCTAAACTTACTGCTAAACCTTTGAGACTATCTACAACATCATCTCCAAACCATGCGGGGTCTCCTAAAACAAAAGCAATTTCATCAATAGGCTGCTTTAATACTTTAGCAATATCTTTCACTAACCTATGTACTATGGGTTGGCCTGCAACAGGAATTAAGGGTTTAGGTACGGTTAAACTGTGCGGACGCAATCTGGAGCCACGCCCAGCCATTGGGACTATTATTTTCATTTTTCTAATTCAGTATTAAATTAACAGCTTTTATTTAACTCCGGTACTACCAAAACCTCCCGCACCTCGGTCGGTTTCAGACAACGTTTCTACTTCAACCCATTCTGCGCGCTCATGCTTAGCTATCACTAATTGTGCAATACGTTCTCCATTTCCAATGACAAATTCTTCATGAGATAGGTTAACTAAAATCACGCCTATTTCGCCTCTATAATCTGCATCAACAGTTCCTGGAGCATTCAAAACTGTAATCCCTTTTTTTGCTGCTAACCCACTTCTTGGACGCACTTGTGCTTCATAACCGACGGGGAGTTCTATAAATAATCCAGTACCTACAACGCTACGTTCTAAGGGTTTTAATACTCTAGGCTCTGAAAGATTGGCTCTTAAATCCATGCCAGCCGACGCAACGGTTTCATAGTTAGGTATATCATGACTGGATTTGTTTATTATTTTAATTTGCATACTATCGTTTTATCAATTGTTTCAATTCTTCTTTTTCTAGGTATAAAACCATTGCCAAAAATACTAAAACTAAGGCGGTATTTATATAATAGTTGGTATTTGTATTAAGGGCTGCTACCGATAAAACAATAGACACACCTAAATACAGCAAAATGCGCTTTAGGTTATACGGTACGGCATAATGTTTTTGTCCGAAATAATACGACAATACCATCATAGCACCATAAGCCAGTAAGGTTGCCCATGCGGCTGCAATAAAGCCCATGCGCTCTATCATAAACACATTAAACACTATGGTAATAACTCCCCCAACAACTGATAAATACATCCCATAGCGAGTTTTATCTGTTAGCTTATACCAAATGGCCAGATTAAAATAAATGCCTAAGCATAAATTGGCTAATAATACAATAGGCACAATATTAATGGCTATCCAATAGCTTTCGTTACGAACGATGAGCATTTTGAAAATATCAACATAAGCAATAATAAAGACCAACATAAGGCTACCGAATATCACAAAATATTTCATAATCTTGGCATACGTTTCTTTGGCATTTTTTTCTTTAGCGTGATTGAAAAAGAATGGTTCGGCTCCCAACCTAAATGCCTGAATAAAAATAGTCATAAAAACAGCTATTTTATAACAACCGCTATAAGCGCCATTGATGTCTTTTCCAAGTACATTGGGCAATAACCATTTATCAAAATTCTCATTAATTACATAGGCCAAACCGGCCACCATAATAGGCCAACCATAATGTAATAACTGTTTAAAAATGGGTATACTGAATTCTAATTTATTTTTGAAAAAATACGGTGTCAACAATAAAAAAGTAACACCACTAGCCACTAAATTAGCAATGAAAATATATTGCACCAAATCTTTACTGTTATAGAACGATAGTTCAATTTGAAATTTAGGAACAGCCCATAAAAAGAAAAAATTCAGCAACACATAAATAATGATATTACTAAGCTTGATAGCGGTAAACTTAATAGGACGCCCTGTAGCTCTTAAATACGCAAAGGGAATAACCACTATAGTATCTAGCACTAAAACACCTAATAAGAGATTAAAATAGCTTTGTTTCAAATGGACGAAATCGGCCAACTGCACACTAAAAGCATATACCACAATTAAAAACAGTAGCGTTGTAACTGTTAAACTTATTAATGCTGTTGAAAACACTTTTTGTTTTTCTTCACTCTTGGTAAAAAACCTAAAAAAAGCAGTTTCCATGCCATAGGTAAGTAACACATTAAAAAAAGCGGCATACACATAAAAAGTCGTATTATCAGAATAACTAACCGTCCCTAAAGTTTGAGTATGCAACGGCACCAGAACGAAATTCATCAGTCTTGGCAAAACTGTTGCCAGACCATAAATTATAGTGTCTTTAAAGAACTTTTTAATTGCGCCCAATAGAAAGTAGATTTCGTTTGCTAAATGTACGTTTTTAGCCTAAGTGAAACAAAGATATTTTATTATAGAAAAAACCTTAAAAACTCAAATTATGGTTTATAACTAATGTCTTCAATAATGAAATATCGTGGTTCTTTGTTTACATGGTAACTTACCAAAGCTTCACCTTGTTTTAGTTTTATAGGAGACCTTACTAACCTTAAAGGTGCTTGATTGCCATATTCAGCGTAAGACTCATGACTCATTACAACATCCCTGTTTTCTTTATTAGAATACTCAAAATTAGCAACATACATACTATGTTCAAATTTTAAAGTAGCCTTTTGCCCTTTAAAGTAGAGACTATCTAACTTTATACTATCAGGATTATGAATTACAGGAATAAATACACTAAGGCTAGGTGTATCTTTATAATATACTGAACCCAATTTAAGTGGAACATCCTTTTTCATTGGCTTTGAGCTCGCACAATGTACAAAGCTTAAAGACAATAAAAATATGGTGCTATATAGTAATACTTTCATTTTAACAGATGTTGAATTATAAATATATTAAACCAAAAGTAATGCCATAAAAAAACCCCACGAAAGCGTGAGGTTTAATATTTATAGACACTGAACGGTTCAGTTCAATATATTTTAGTTGTTTAAAGCCTCTGCGCCACCAACAATCTCTAAAATTTCATTGGTAATAGCTGCTTGACGCGCTTTATTATAAGTTAATTTAAGCTGATCTCTTAACTCTGTTGCATTATCAGTGGCTTTATGCATAGCTGTCATACGTGCCCCGTGCTCTGAAGCAAAAGAATCTCTAATTGCCTTAAACAATTGCATTTTTAAAGACTTAGGAATAAGTTCTTCTACAATTTCTAATTTTGAGGGTTCAAAGATGTAATCAGCATTAACATTGGCATCGCCTTCAACAGGAACAATTGGCAAAAATTGTTCTGTCATTACAATTTGAGTCGCCGCATTTTTGAACTTGTTATATACAACTTCAATCTTATCAAACTCACCTGCAACAAACTTATCCATCAATAATTGTGCTACATCAGCAACATTATCAAAGGTTAAATCATCAAACACCTCACTTTTATTAGCAATAACTTTATTGGTCTTTTTAAAAGCATCATTTGCTTTCTTACCAATAGCTAAATAAGAAACCTCTTGATTAGCATACGTTTCAGTAGCGAGTCTATTAACTTCTTTAATGATATTTGAATTGAAGGCACCCGCCAATCCTCTATTAGAGGTGATTGGAACAATAAGTACTTTTTTTAATTCACGTTGTTCAGAATAGGCACTTCCAGAGTCAGCATCTAAAGTAGCACTTAAGCTTTGTAAAAGCTCAGTTAACTTATCTGCATAAGGACGCATTGCTGTAATGGCATCTTGCGCTTTCTTTAACTTTGCAGCCGATACCATTTTCATGGCACTGGTAATCTGCATTGTTGAAGATACTGAAGATATTCTGTTACGTATTTCTTTTAAATTTGCCATATTTTAAAATATGAAATAACTCCCACTTTAGTGGGAATCATAATTATGCTCTATACTTTCCTGATAAATCTTTTGCTACAGCCGTTAATGTGTCTGTAACTTCATCAGTTAATTTTCCTGCTTTTAGAGTATCTAAAACGTCTCTGTGTTTAGCATTTAAGAATTCAATGAAATCTCTTTCAAATTCTTTTACTTTCTCTACAGGTACATCTTTTAATAAGTTTTTAGATCCTGCATAGATAATAGCTACCTGATCTTCAACAGTAAACGGATCGTTTTGAGCTTGTTTTAAGATCTCAACATTACGTTTCCCTTTTTCAATTACGTTTAAAGTAACAGCATCTAAATCTGAACCAAATTTCGCGAATGCTTCTAACTCACGGAACTGTGCTTGGTCTAATTTTAAGGTACCTGCAACCTTTTTCATTGATTTAATCTGAGCATTACCACCAACACGTGATACTGAAATACCTACGTTAATTGCCGGACGAACACCAGAGTTGAACAAATCACCATCTAAGAAGATCTGCCCATCGGTAATAGAAATTACGTTTGTTGGAATATAGGCTGATACGTCACCTGCTTGCGTTTCAATAATTGGCAATGCAGTTAATGACCCTCCACCTTTTACTAATGGTTTTAACGACTCAGGTAAATCGTTCATATCTTTAGCAATAGCATCATCATTGATTACTTTTGCAGAACGCTCTAATAAACGCGAGTGTAAGTAGAAAACGTCACCTGGGTAGGCCTCACGTCCTGGTGGACGACGTAATAATAAAGATACCTCACGATACGCTACCGCTTGTTTTGATAAATCATCATAAATGATTAATGCTGGACGTCCAGTATCTCTAAAATACTCACCAATTGCAGCACCAGCCATTGGAGCGTAAACTTGCATTGGAGCAGGATCGGAAGCATTAGCCGCTACAATAGTAGTATAAGCAAGTGCGCCTCTTTCTTCTAACACTTTAGCAATGTTTGCCACTGTAGACGCTTTTTGTCCTACAGCAACATATATACAATATACAGGCTCACCTGCATCATAAAATTCCTTTTGATTTAAGATGGTATCAATACAAACCGTAGTTTTTCCAGTTTGACGGTCACCAATTACCAACTCACGTTGTCCACGACCTACAGGAATCATAGCATCAATTGATTTGATACCTGTTTGTAATGGTTCTGTTACAGGCTCACGGAAAACAACACCTGGTGCCTTACGTTCTAGTGGCATTTGGTAAGTTTTACCCGAGATAGCACCTTTACCATCAATTGGGTTACCTAATGTATCAACCACACGACCAACAATACCTTCACCAACATTGATTGAAGCAATTTTATCAGTACGTTTTACTGTAGAGCCTTCTTTTACTCCTGTAGACCCACCAAGTAATACAATACCAACATTATCTTCCTCAAGGTTAAGTACAATACCTTCTAACCCGCCTTCGAATTCAACTAACTCACCATATTGAGCATTAGCTAATCCATAAGCACGTACAATACCGTCACCTACAGTTAATACAGTTCCTACTTCATCCAATGAAGCACTAGCCTCAAAACCTGAAAGTTGTTTTTTTAAGATTGCTGATATTTCAGCTGGTTTTACTTCTGCCATCTTATTATTTATTTAGATATATAAATATCTTAGTTTAATGTAAATTCTCTTTTTAATTTGTTTAGTTGATTAGCAACACTTGCGTTGTACTGCACATCACCTACACGTAAAATGAAACCACCTAAAATGCTTTCATCAATAGTATTTTCTAGTTCAACATTTTTCCCTGTAAGTTCTTTTGCCTTGGCTAGAACTTCCTTCTTTAATGCCGCTGTTAGCGCTACTGCCGTTGTAACCGTAGCTAATTGAACACCTTTGGCTTCATCAAATAATTCTTGATATTTAACCGCTACTTGGTCCAAAATATTCACCCGATTATTTGTGTCTAGTATATCAATTAAGCTTAAGGTGGTTTTATGAGCTGATTTAAACACCTCCAATAAAACCGCTTTTTTTTCATAAGAAGGGACTACAGGACTATGAAGCATGCTTGTTAATTCCTGATTATTTGCAACAGTTTCAGCAATTAACTTCATATCATCATTAACCGCTTCAGCCGATTTTTGATCTGTAGCTAAACTTAACACTGCTTTTGCGTAACGGATTGCTGCTCTTGCTCCTGCCATGATTCTTATTTTGAAGTTTTTTCAGCTAACATTGACTCAACCAATTCTAATTGTTTGTCTTTGTTAGATAATTCTGTACGCACTACTTTTTCGGCAATCTCTAAAGATAATCCAGCCACGTGATTTTTAAGTTCGGCCATAGCAGACTTTTTTTCGCTTTCAATAGCAGCTTGAGCTTGCTCAATCATTTTATTAGCTTGTTCTTGAGCTTCTCCCTTAGCATCTTCAATCATTTTATTTTTAATATCACGTGCTTCCTTCAACATAGCTTCACGCTCAGCTCTAGCTTCTTTTAATAACTTTTCATTATCTGCCTGAAGGTTAGTCATATCTAACTTTGCTTTTTCAGCAGCATCTAACGCATCTTTAATACCACCTTCTCGCTTTTCAACAGCATCAAGTATTGGTTTCCAAGCAAATTTTCTTAGAAGTAAAACTAAACCAATGAACAATACTAATTGCCAGAAGAATAATCCTATTGAAAACTCATTTATTAACTTTTCCATTTATTTATATCTATAGATTTTAATACAATACTAATTTTAAAAAAACAGCCTTAACCAACCGTTAAAGCTGTTTTTAGGTTTTTTAAGCTGCAAATAAAGCAGCAAATCCAATACCTTCAATAAGTGCTGCTGCAATAAGCATAGCAGTTTGGATTTTTCCAGAGGCTTCTGGTTGACGTGCAATAGCATCCATTGCTTGTCCACCAATTCTACCGATACCTAAACCAGCACCAATAACGATTAAACCTGCTCCAACGATGTTTGGAATTGTCATAATGTATATATATTAAAAATTAAACATTCAAAAATTAGTGATCATCATGATGTTCTTCAACCGCCATACCAAAATACAAGGCTGAAAGCATTGTAAAGATATAGGCTTGTAAAGCTGCAACTAAAAGCTCTAACAATGATAAAGCAAATGCTAAACCAAAAGACAATGGACTTCCTATCCAGTTTTTAAATATGAACATTAATCCAATGATACTCATCAATACAATGTGTCCTGCTGTTATATTAGCATACAAACGAATCATTAATGAAAATGGCTTGATAATAGTTCCTAGCAACTCAATTGGTGCTAAAATAATTTTCATTGGCCATGGCACTCCTGGCATCCAAAAAATATGACCCCAGTAATTTTTATTTGCTGTAAACGTAGTTAAGAAATACGTTATTAATGCTAATGCAAGTGTTACAGCTATGTTATTTGTAACGTTAACCCCAAGTGGTGTTAAACCTAATAGGTTAATTATCCAGATAAAAAAGAAAACGGTTAACAAGTACGGCATATACTTTTTGTATTTCTTTTCTCCTATGTTAGGCACCGCAATATCATCTCTAATATAAAGAATGATTGGCTCTAAACCTCTTCCAATACCTTTAGGCAAACTATTTGTTTTGTATTTTTTAGCCATTCTGCTAAACACAAAAAACATTAACAACCCAACCAAGAAAATGGTAAATACATTTTTAGTTACTGAAAAATCTATAGGCTTAACATTGGTTGGATGGTGGTGATCATCAAGGGTGATGGTTCCCTCGGCATCTGTTTTGTAAACTTTATTGTGATAAAGCGTGTAGTAATCTCCATCAACCTCAGCAACAGATTCGCCATGGTGAAATTGTGAAGATGAAAATACTTTTAAACCATTATCCCATAAAATCACAGGAAGAGGAAAACCAATATACTTATGTTCTCCAGAATCAGTAGTATAAGAAAACAAACTAAAATCATGTGAGTCAAGCAAGTGATGACTGATGTATTCTTTTATTTCAGTTTTAATGTCACCTTCACCTTCGTGCTTTTCTTCTTTTGCAAAAGAAAACGTTGTAACCATTAAGAAAAGTAAACAAATCGTTTTTCTAGAAATAATATTCTGCATATCACTTATTATAAATAGTGGCTTAAAAATCGCTGCAAAGGTATGTTTTTATCTCAAAAGCAAAAAACAAATTTTAATATTATTTATTTCGTTCAATTATAACTATTTATAATTATCTAAAGTATTGAGAAACTTAGACAAAATAATGCTTTCTGTAATGAGGCAAATGACGTAAGGAATGAAGAAAATGAGGAATTCCACTCTACTTAAATCGCCATCAGCGTGATATCTTGGGTAAAACAAAATAAAAAAGAACACAAACTTAAGCATACTTGCCAACATAAAAACAAAACCAAGCTGATCTTTTAATTTACGCTTTAAAACAAAAAGTAACAAAACAACGATACAAGCCAAAAGCGCGTTGACCGTATAGGAATAGATAATTTCTTTAACCACAACCGGTTGCTCCACAAAACTATTTACTACAACATGTATACCACATGCCGCCACCGCCACCGCAAAGAGAATACCACAATTAACGGCGAGTCTTTTTAACATTACGGATTTAGCTTATTAATTTGTTTTAAAACAGCATAAAGCGCTATGCCAACACCAAGAAGCGTAAAGACAATCAAAAACACTTTTGATTCACTATCAAATTTAGAATCTATCCATTTACCTAAAAGCACAAAAAGATAAATGGTAACTCCCATTTGTATGGCAATACCTGATAGTGCCGCTATTTGCTTAAGCTGATTTTTCTGATTTTCGTTTTTGTTGGCCATTATTAATCTCTTTTGCGGCACCTTTCATAGCACACTCTACATTAAAGGTAGCGCCAGGCTCAACGGCTAGTTTGCCAACAACCACTTCACCTTCAACCTGTGCTGACGATTTTAATGTTAATGTTCCTGATAAGGTTAGCTTACCCGAAAACTTACCCTCGAAATAGGCATCTGTACCATGTAATGTACCATTAATTAATCCAGATTTACCTACTACTACTTTTCCAGAGGTTTTAACGTTACCTTCAACAGTTCCGTCAATTCTAAAATCGCCTTGACTTTCAACGTCACCTACAATAGAGGTGCCTTGTGCTATAATATTTTGACTTGATGATCCTTCTGTCATTTGCTTGTCTTTTTTATTTTCAGAAAACATAATAAAACTAAGTGTTAGGTTAATTATTGTATAGATTTGAGTAGGCTTCCAAATTTTTATGTATTTGAATAATCTGATAATTTTCAGATGATATTGCAAAATATGGAATTTTAATTTTTTCCTTGTCTTTTTCGCTTATGATTTGATCAAATGTGTCTGCCACACGCTTTGAATGCAGACCATGAACCACAATAAACGTTGTGTTTGGGCTATAAATATCTTTTGATGATTTAAGCTTATAATACTTTACATTTTTAAGTACAGTATCAAGAGTAGATTTAAATCCATTAACTTCTTTTGGTGTTTTATCTTTAAACTTAAACACCACTTTGTAATGCCCCAAAATACTATCAGAAGATACTACAAATTCCTTTTTTGCAATTTGTGGTAATACCTGATCTTCTATATGTTGTGCTTGCTTACCCTCAGACGTATTAGCATAGGTTACCGCAACCCGATTTATTGCCTTTTTATAAGCCTCATAACCAAACAATCGGCCAGTAGCCATGGCCTTTAATAATTCAAATTTTGGCACAATAGGCTCCCCATCAAACTGAGTAATGTAGGTATCACTATTTGTAATAACCTGAGCATATTGCTGATTTTCATGCAACTCATAGAGTTTCTCATAGAGGTTTTCAGCGCTATTTTCATCCTCACTTGCGCCTAATTCAGGGTGTTGTAAAATGGCTGCATATCTGGAGTCTGGATAGCTGGCAATAATATCTGCTTTTGCTATTTGCGCTTCATCATGGTCACCTAATAGCTCATAGATTTTGTAAAGATTATATTTTGAAGGCAATTTCAATCGTTCTTCTGGATTACTTTTTAACAAGTCTTGAAACCTGTTTTTTGCCATATCATACTCCTGAAACTTTTCTTTATAAATTAATCCTAATTGATAATACGCGTAATTTCTTTCGTTGCTTATACTATCAATAGTTTTCTGATTTGATGGTATTTTTGATAGGTAAAACTGCGGATTAAATTTTTCTTCTTCAGAAATTGCGTCCAAATCATTAGAGTTTGAAATATTTCCAGCAACTCCTGTACTTATTTTATTTGACCAGCGCCAATCGTCATCATTGGTTCTATCTCCCCAAACTTTAACAAATTCATTTTTACCGTAAGCAACCGTTGTAGGGTTATAAAAATAAAACAGAGTAGCTTGATTAGGAACCCCTCGCCCTGCATTTGATAAAGCTCCTATTTGATTATTTACAGTTGCCAAACCACTGTTATTTTCATCAACTTCAGCTTGTTCTTTTTCTATTTGCGCCTTAACCTTTAAGGCTTCAACATGTTCATTAAAATACGCTAATCGATCTGCTTCACTCAGGTTAACTAAGTTTAAAATACTGTCATTAGTTTTAGCGATAGCCTCGTAGTAAATAACATCTTTTAAATTATCTCGCTTCTTTTTAATGACTCTATAGGGTTTAGAATTTAACACCAAATTAGTCATGGTACTATCATAGTATGCACCAGCGTCAGCATACACCGAAGCCTCAAAATACATATCGCCCAACCTTTCATAATTTCTAGCCTTAAGATACTTATCTCTTGAATTTGTGCGTAGCGATTTGTTATAAAAGTTAATCGCTAAAGCATCTGACTCATTTTTTAAATAGAACTCGGCGGTTTGATGATAAATTTTGTCAAGAAACGGTCTGTTTTCCCTATTCTCTTCCAGCTCTCTTAATAAAGTAGCCACTTCAAACTTATTTCCTGAATCGACATTGAAATTATTAATTTTTTCAAGCTGAGCTACAATCATGTATATTCTCGGTGTTTTTCGATTGAGCACAATAACCTTATCAAAAGCCATATTGGCACTATCTTTTACGCCTAAAGCATTGTACAGCTGCCCTTGAATAAACCTAAAGCGTCCGCGTTCATCATTACTTTTAGTAGCTGTTGCCGCAATGTCAAGCTGTGTTATAGCACTATCTAAAGCTTTTGTGTTAATATAAGCCTGCGCCAAAATTGAGGTAGCATCTGCAAGGTCTTGTCTCTCTAAAGATTCTTGTTTTAAGAGGCGTTTTAAGTTTTTTATAGCAAGCTCATTATTATCAAGCCTTATGTTACACTTTTCGCGCCATACCTTAGCTTGATTTATTTTATCACTAGCTGGATATTTATACAAAATGTAGTTGAAAGACTCTAACGCGGGGATAAATCGCTGATCAAAATACCTAGACTTTCCTAAAAGAATATAAGCCTCATCTATTTGAGGGTTTCTTTCTTTCCCTTCAATGTTCATTCCATGCTTCTGAATAGCTTTTATAGCCTTTTCTTCTGCCCTTGAAAAGTTTTCATTCTTTGATTGACCTGGCAAAATAACATCATCAAACACCTCAAGACGTTCAACGGGCAAAATATCCCAGTAATTATCAAAATAAGTATTATTAAGGGCTTCTCTGCCTTCTTCTAATGCATTATAGCCATTAAACAGAGTATTGTATTCAGCGGTAACCGCATGAAAATTTCGGTTAATAAACTTATCCTTTTTTCTGGAGCAGCTTATTGCCAAAGCCACACATAATGATGCAATAATGATAGATTTAAACGATGATTTCAATGCCGGCATATTTAGTTACATAATAACTGTAAAGTCAAGCTATTATTATAATTGCTTGGTAAAAATAAGCATCTTTTTGAATTAAGCTATAAAATGAAACTTGTTTTGAACTCAGATTAACCAGTAAAATGTGCTTCAAGTTCTTTTAAAGTGGCTTCACTTGTTACTAAATCTTTTGCAATTTCACCTTTATCAAGCACAACAATTCTTTCGCAAACATCTGTAACATGAAGCAAATCATGACTTGATACTAACACAGTAACTCCTTGTTTTTCGGCAAGATTTTTTATAATGCTTTTTAAGCGAATTTGTGTTGTTGGATCTAAATTGGCAAAAGGTTCATCCAGAATAATGACCTCTGGATTTCCAATAAGGGCTGCTACAATTCCCACTTTCTTTTGGTTTCCTTTGCTTAAATCACGTAAATATTTTTTCTGATTTAAAATTTCATCATGAAAAAAATCTTTAAACTGCGAAATTAAGGCATCAACATCAGCTTTATTTTGCCCTCGCAACTCTCCAATAAAATAAAAGTATTCTTCAGGGGTTAAATAACCTATTAAAAAACTTTCATCAATAAAAGCAGACGTGAAGGGTTTCCAGTCTTCACTTTTATCTACTTGAACACCATTGTTTTTAATATGACCTTTGGAAGGCTGAATTAAATCTAGCAACAAGCTAAAAAAAGTGGTTTTACCAGCGCCATTATTACCAACTAGACCAAAACTTTGCCCTTTAGGAATTTCTAAGGATTCGATATTTAAAACCTGCTTGCTGTTATATGTTTTTGAAAGATTTGTTGAGATAATCATAGTCTTAATTATTTTGTTTGTAAGCTGCCAGTGTTTTATACTTTTCAGACTTATATACTTTTTCAATGACATTAAACACCTTGTTTTTAAATAAAAACCCAGCAACGCCACATATAGCAACCAAGGCAAACCCAAACGTCTCACCCAGTGTAAAATGTCCGATAGCATAAAGCACCATAGGCAAAACAAGTTTTGGCAGTGTTAATAGCAATGTTTTAGCGTTAAATGCTTTTTTGTCTCCAAAAGCCTTTCTGTTTGATGTCAAGTCTATAGGCGTTTTAATATAAGCCCCTCCCCAGAGCACAATATGCGAATTCACACCAATATTGTAAATAGCACCAACAAGTATAGCTGCGTATGCTTGCCATCCGAAATATAGATAAAACACAGATAAAATTGTTGAAATAATAGTTGCTATAACCATCAAATACCATTTAGAAGAAATGTATGCTTTATACCTGATGTTTTGACTCATCATTAACGGATAATAAGCACTATCCCAACTGGGCACAAACTGACCAAAGCTAAATAAAAATCCACCTGACACAAAAATGCCAGCAAAAATTCTCCAAAAAGGTCCTTTATAAGCTTCTATGGAGTTTGTAAAAAACATTAAACCATAAAACAAAAAGAGGGCACTCATCAACAACGTGGTTTTCGATCGCTTGTTTCTTTTAAGTAATCTGATATCGTTCTTTAAAAACGTTGAAACACTACCAAACCTATTAAGCCAAGCAAAATCTTCACTCTTTACGACCTCTATTTTCTTTGACAACCCACCATCTAAATAAAAATGGTTTCTAAAATATTTGAAAGCGATTTTGTATAATAAAACCAATACTATGAATGGAGTTAGGGCTAAATACGGAACATCATAAAACGATTGAAAAACGGGTGCCGTAAACAAGGTAACATCAAATAATTCATAATAAAGCAAGAGACCAAAAACAATAATCACTCCCAACACAGCATAAAACACAACATCTTTACTATTAACAAATACATTAATGAAATTATTACAAAAAACAAGTGCCATAATGGCCATAAACCATCCTAAGACACTAAAAATTGGATAGCCCTCTATGAGCAAAACAACTGAAAAGGGTATAAATAAAAACGCGTGTACTATATTAAAAAAAGACAGCATTGTTTTATTTAAGGCAAAATGTATAACCTTAGCTTTCTTAATTGGTAAATACAGTAATGGCCTTATATTAACAATAGGCATCTTTTGAAGAAAGTATCTAAACACCAAATCGAAAACCACATAAAACACCAAAAAATCATTAAAAACAACTATAGGATCTTTATGAAACTTATCTCTAATAATAAAAAAGACCCCAAACCCGAGCAATAAAAAAGTTACAATCATCCACAGTGCTCCAAAGCCTAAAAGTATTTTAAAAAATAAATTAGTTTTAAGTGAAGGCGATCTAAAAAATGCTTTCCACTCTAAACTTATAAAATGCTTAATCATAACCATAAGGTGATTTGAAACCCTCTATATTAATACTATTGATACTTTTGCGCAATAGCCTGCACCTTCATGCCCCAAGATTGTCCAAAAGCCATAGCTTTTTGAGTAAGTTCTACTTGTTTACTAGCCAGTTTTTTTCCTAAATCGGTCTTATAAAAGTTTATAAGTTGTGTTATCTCGGCAGCGGTAAACTCAGCCATATACAAATCGGCCATCTGATTATATAGTGGCTCTAGTGTACCATTGGCTTCGTTGGTATAAGCTTCTTTGTTGGTCTCAGGAACCATAGCTCCAATTTGAGCAATGGCCTTTTCAAAAGCTTTTGCAGCACCAGTAATTTTTATAAATTCAACTGTTTCTTTTTTAAACCCAGAATTATCCTGAGCATAAAAAGTTGACGAAAGCGCTATGGTAAACAAACAGATTAGTAGGTTTTTTTTCATGTGAAACTATTTATTAATTAAGATTTTTATTGTGACACCATAATGTTTGTACAAAACTAAATGACTTTGTTACAGCACCCTATGCTTTCTGTGTTTTTTTCTTTAAAAATACAACCTAGAATTAGCGAAACCTAGGATTAACCAAAGCACGCATGGTTTTAATATATTGCTCAAGTTCGGCTAACTTCTTTACAGTTTCTTTGGTGCCAGATTCTGTAAGTTGATAATACTTTCTTATTCTATTTCCTATTTTAATGACTTTTACCTCTAAAAGGCCTTGCGCCGTCATTTTATGAAGTGATGGATACAACGCTCCTTCGGTTAACCTGAGCTCTCCATGGGTTAATTCATCTACTCTTTGTACAATTTCATAGCCATACATGGTGTCGTGCTCATTAAGAAGCTTTAAAATAATAGTAGCAAGACTTCCTCTATACAAATGGGCATTATTCATCTTAATCAAATATACATAAAAATATTATGCATAATATTTTTATGTATTATTTTTTCATATTAAACTATTCTATTTTTAACGGCTTCACTATTTTTGCTTAAAATCATTTTATATGTCATCATTTCACACACTTTCAGTTAAAAATATCCATAGAGAAACAGACAAAGCCGTTAGTATCTCATTTAATATTCCTGACAATCTGAAAGATGCTTTCGCGTTTCAAGCTGGACAATACATTACGCTAAAAACAGAACTTGATGGCAAAGAAATTAGAAGGGACTATTCTCTGTGCGTATCCCCAAAAAGTGGTGACATAAAAGTTGCAGTAAAAGCGGTAAAAGATGGCACCTTTTCAGCCTATGCTAATAGCTCTCTTAAACCTGGTGACACCATAGAAGTTGCACCACCAAAAGGACGTTTTATCTTTGAACCAAACGATAAAAAAACTAAGAATATAGCTTTATTTGCAGCAGGAAGCGGCATTACACCCATACTAAGTATTATTAAATGTGCTTTAGAGGAGGAATTTCACAGCAAGGTTATTTTGGTTTATGGTAATAAAACGACTCACGATACCATGTTTTTACAGGAACTTTTAGAACTTCAACACAACTACAAAGATCGCTTTTCTATTCAATTTGTATTTAGCCAAGAAGATGAAGACGACGCTATTTTTGGTAGAATTGAAAAAAGTACCGTTAATTATGTTATGAAGAATGAACATAAGCACGTTGAGGTTGATGCCTATTATTTATGTGGTCCTGAAGGTATGATACATACGGTTAAAGATGTTTTAGCAGATCATAACATTGATGAAAGCCGTATTCATTTTGAACTTTTTAAAGCCGCCAAAGTTGATGAAGTTGAAGACGTGGCTGTACCATCGGGAAAAACCCAAGTTACCGTAACTGTGGATGATGAAACCACTACGTTTGAAATGTCGCAAACACAAACCTTATTAGAAGCCGCTTTAGATGAGGACATTGATGCACCCTATTCCTGTCAAGGCGGTATTTGCAGCAGCTGTTTAGCACGCATTAAAGAAGGCGAAGCAACCATGCGACAAAATAATATTTTAACAAATAGTGAGGTTGCCGAAGGCTTAATTTTAACCTGTCAAGCGCACCCAACCACAGCTAGCATCACTATTGACTTTGATGATGTGTAATATCTTCTTTTTATATTAAGATATCCTAGAAGCCCTTATAAAACATAACCATTCTTGGAACAAGCCATCTCCCTAAATTCTACAATTATTTTGGGTTAAAACGCGTGTTATTTTTTTGCACTTACAAAAATACCTTTTTATAAGATTTTACTTCGCTTAAATACTTCCACCAGCCAAGGGTACGCCTGATTCATAAAGGATTTATCAATTTGTTACATGGATTTGACAATATGTTGCATCTATGAATTTATATCAATGTTAAGTTTGTGTTAATAGATTTATTAACTAAAACTAAACATTTGATGCTTATGAAATCAAGCAAATTACTCAAACTAAAATTCAAACATCAGCTATTGATGTTGTTTATGGCACTACTCACTGGTACCACCATGGTGAGTGCCCAAGAATTGACCATCAACGGTACGGTGGTAGACGAATCTGGCGTACCCTTGGCTGGTGCAAATATTGTAGAAAAAAACACGACACATGGCGCCCAAACCGACTTTGATGGTAACTTCTCACTAAAAACCTCTAGTAATGCGGTGCTAGTGGTAAGTTATTTTGTAAGCTTCCCCAAAAATCAAACTACTTTTAAAACGAAAAAATGAATAATTTTGGAAAAACTAACAGTTCTATTTAGGGGAAGTCGACAACTGGATTCAATACAGGATCCTATTTTTCTAAATGTTTTAAAAACCAATTTGGTCTGCTGCCTAGTGAATACTTAAAAAAGAACAAATCATCTGATAAGAAAAATGAAATTATTCTTGATAAATAATCTGCACATCAACCGTACAGTGTTAAAACTAATAGCATATTGCATTGTTTCCATGTGCATGGGCTATACATCATGGGCTTACCAATTACAAACAAACTCCAATAAAAGACCCAATATTATACTCATCATGTTAGATGATTTGGGTTATGAATGTGTTGGTGCCTATGGCGGCACATCATATAAAACACCAAACATAGATCAATTGGCAAAAACAGGCATGTTGTTTATTCAAGCCTATGCACAGCCTCTATGTACCAATACCCGTGTAAAATTAATGACGGGTAAATACAACTACCGTAATTGGACAGCCTTTGGAATTTTGAATCCAGATCAAAAAACCTTTGGGCATTTAATGCAAGACGCTGGTTACGCCACCTGTATAGCAGGTAAATGGCAGCTGCAAAGTTACGACCCTGTAAGCTATCCTGGTTCAGAATTTAGAAGAGGAACCGGTATGCAAGTGGAGCATGCTGGCTTTGACGCATACTGTTTATGGCATACGGGGCATACCGAAAATAAAGGGTCTCGCTATGCCAATCCAACCATATTACAAAATGGTACATTTTTATCAGACACAACAAACAAATATGGTCCAGATATTTTTTCAGATTTTATAAATGACTTTATTAATAAACAAAAAGGAAAACCTTTTTTTGTGTATTACCCCATGGCCTTAACGCATGACCCATTTACACCTACACCCCAAAGTAAAGCATGGAGTACTCCAGAGAAACGATTACAGAAAGACACCACTAACTTTAAAGACATGGTGGCTTATGCAGATAAGATTATTGGAAAAATAATCACAAACTTAGAAAAACAAGGGCTTAGAGATAACACTTTGGTTATGGTGTATTCTGATAATGGAACGCACCAAACCATTTTTTCAAAAGCAAACCAACAATATATTCAAGGTGGAAAAGGACTAACTATAGAAACAGGTATAAAAGTGCCCTTTATAGCCAACTGGCCAGGACATATTCAAAAAGAACAAACAGCTGAGATATTAATTGATGCTATAGATTTTTTACCGACAATGCTTGATGTGGCTGGTAAAAAAATACCTGAAGACTTTATTACAGACGGTCAAAGTTTCTACCCTACCTTAAAAGGAGAGTCCTCAAATAGGCGCGATTGGGTTTATATGAATTACAATCCTAAGCCTGGTGCAGGTAAAGACCATATTAATCCAGCCGAATTTGTACTGAATAAAACATACAAGCTTTATGGTGATGGTCGGTTTTATAATGTTGAAAAAGACAAACAAGAATTAAAACCTTTAAATACTTTTACTTTAAATCAGCATACAAAAAAAGTTAAACAACGTTTTGAAACTATTATAGATTCCCTCAAAAAATACCCTACCTATGGAAGTATTGAACGTTTAGATCCTGCTTTTGATTCAATAGTTTCAATACATGCTCGCATTGATTTGGTGGCTAAAGGATTTAATTGGGCCGAAGGTCCTGTTTGGCTTCCAAAAGAACAAACATTGTTATTTACAGATGTTCCAGAAAATAAGGTGTACCAATGGAATGATTTAAAAGGATTAAACCTTTACTTAAATCCCTCGGGTTATACAGGTCCTGATATTAACCCATGGCCTAGAGGAGGTAAAGGCGCCAATGGATTGGGTGTTGATGCTGAAGGGAATCTAATACTATGCCAGCAAGGAGACCGTGTTATAAGTAAATTAATCAGCTTGAAAGATTCGTTAACACCTAAATATGAACCTTTCATTACAAATTATAATGGAAAAAAATTCAATTCACCCAATGATTTAACCTTTGACTCACAAGGAAACATTTACTTCACCGATCCTACATACGGACTTAAAGACGCTAAAAGCGATCTAGGATTTAGTGGCGTATTTTTTTACTCAAAGAAAGATAGCACTGTCATTCTTTTAGATAGAGATATAAAATTCCCAAATGGAGTGGCCATTTCTCATGATAACAAGACCCTATATGTTGGCGACTCCAATACGAGTTTTCCAAAAATATTTGCCTTTGATATTCTTGCTCCCGGTAAATTAGTTAGTAAAAGGATTCTATTTGATGTTACCGAACTTCGTGAAAAAAGCCTGAGCAAGCAATGCCCAGATGGTATTAAACTAGACAAAAACGGGAATCTCTTTTTTGCTGGCCCAGATGGCGTTCTTATTGTCACACCTAAAGGCAAACATTTAGGCACTATCAAAACAAATAAAGCAACCGGTAATTGTGAATTTAGTGAAGATGGTAGATTTCTATTTATTGTTTCAGATGATTTATTGCTACGAGTGAACCTTAAGCCTTATGCTAAATAATAGCATCCTGAATGATTAACTTGCAATAAGCGAACATTTTTATTTCGGTATTAACATTTTTATATTGTAAAATATACTAAATTGGTAAAATAATACCAGTTGAAGGTAATATATAACAACTACTAAACCTGTTTTTTATTTTTTTTTATCCAAAGCAATAAGAGGTGTTTTACAAATAGAAAATGAACTACACCAATTTTATATTTGAAACTAGTTTTTTTTTTGAATATTAAACCCTACAATAAAAATTAAAAAAATTATTTTAAAACTTTCATTATCAGTTTTTTACATAAATAAAAACTACAAAAAAATATTTTTACACAAAATTTATATCTGTTTTTTTGTCATAAAATTTATTTTTACCTATAAAAATTAAAATCACATTACTATATTTAGACCCTTAAACTCACTAATTTATTAACAATTAAACTAAAACTAAACAATTATGAAAAAACAAATTACTCTGTTTTTGAGACGTAGCTTCTTGCTTGGAGCGCTTCTCATGTTTATGAGTTTTCATCATGCAAATGCACAACAAACCATTAATGGAACTGTTGTTGACGAAGCTGGTGTTGGCATCCCTGGCGCAAACGTTATCGTAAAGGGAACAACTACTGGATCTGTCACCGATTTTGATGGAAATTTCAGTATTTCAGCATCAGCTTCTGATGTTCTAGAAATCTCTTTCATTGGCTACGTTACCCAATCTATTACGGTTGGCAACCAAACTAAAATCAACGTAACCCTTATTGAAGATGCGGCAGAACTTGACGAAGTGGTTGTTATTGGATATGGTACTGCTAAAAAAAGTGACCTCACAGGAGCTGTTTCTCAGGTTTCTGCTAAATCATTTGAAAAGCAACCATTAACCCGTGTTGAAGACGCTTTATCAGGTAGAGCTGCTGGTGTAACGGTATCAAGACAAGGTGGTGCTCCTGGTGCAGCCATTAAAGTTAGGGTTCGTGGAGTAAACTCTATTAATCAAGATAACAGTCCATTAGTAGTTATTGATGGTATTATTGGCGGAGATTTAAGCACCATAAACCCAAATGACATTGCTTCTATGGATGTATTAAAAGATGCATCCGCAACAGCTATCTATGGATCGAGAGGTGCTAACGGGGTAATTATGGTAACCACGAAGAAAGGTAAAGGGAAATCTAAAATAGATGTAGATTATTTTACCACAATATCTTCTGTTCCAGAATACCTTCCTACGCTAAATGCAGCAAATTTTGCAAGAATTGAGAACAGCAGACGTGTTCGTGTTGGTGGTTCACCAATATTTTCAGATTCTGAAATCAGTGATTTAGCGGCAAGCGGCGGAACAGACTATCAAAGAGAACTTTTTCAAACAGGTCTTTCTAATAACGTTCAATTATCTGCAAGCGGATCAGAAGGGAAAATCAACTATTTCCTTTCAGGAAATTACGTAAATGAAGAAGGAATTGTAAAAAGTACAGGTTTTGAAAGATATTCGGTTCGTGCGAATGTAAACTCAAATATAGCCGATAATTTTAAAATCGGTTTAAATGTATTCGCAACTAGAGCCAATACCAAAAATGACATTACAGCCTTAAATCGTTTTCAAGGTAGTTTAGTTGTGAAAGCATTGACATGGGATCCTACAACACCTATATTTGATGAAAACGGACAATATAACAGATTTTCAACTCGATCATTAGCATCACTTAATCAAAATCCAATCGAGGACATTAACACCACTGACAGAAATAGCATCAACGATAGACTAAACGTTAATTTTAACTTGAATTGGGATATCAACGACGCCTTTAACTACACTTTACTGGCCGGTGCTTCAACCATCAATAATGCCACAGAATCATATGTGTTAGACCACCCATTAAACGATGTTAGTTTTGGCAATGCCAAAAACACAACGCACCAGGTGAGTAACATTTTAACTTGGCATCAATTATTTGCTGATAAACATGATGTAAAAGTAACAGGTGTTTATGAGTTTTCTGGTTTTGAAAGCAGATGGAATGCTTATAATGGTAATGACTTATCACTTCCTTTAGGGTTTTATTTAGGAGAACTTGCTGCTGCAAGAAATTTTAATAACAATTACTCTAAATCAGCCTTAGAGTCCATAATGGGTAGAGCCGAATACATATACAATGATGTATTCTTTTTAACTGGTACAGTTCGTTCTGATTCATCATCTAAATTTAGATCCGGAAAAAGAAATGGTGTTTTTCCTTCAGTATCGGCAAGATATAACTTTTCTAATATGTTAGGTGAAGGAGACACTTTTACAGGTTTGAGTCTTAGAGCAGGCTGGGGACAAGTGGGTAATGAAAACATTGCTCCTTACACTACTTTCCCAACAGTTACAATAAATAGCACCTATGCTTTTGACGGTGCCAATGTACAGCCTGGATCTGCCCCAGATGGATATGGCAATCCAGATTTAACTTGGGAAACTACTACACAAACCAATGTGGGTGTTGATCTAGGTCTTTTCAATGGTAGAGCAAACTTATCATTAGACTATTATGTTAAAAACACTGAAGATTTATTACTAGATGTTCCGGTACCTGACACAAATGGAGGAGGGTTTATTAAACAAAATTTAGGAGAAATAGAGAATAAAGGTTTTGATATTTCTTTAAACGGAACCATTATTCAAAATGATAATTTTAACTGGAACTCAGTATTCACTTTCTCATATGTAAAAAACAAAGTAATCGATTTAGGTGATGTTGATGAAATTCAAGGCTCTTTTGAAAGTGTTGATGGTCAGCAAAGAAGATGGAATAGAATTCAGGTAGGCGAGCCTATTGGTCAATTTTGGGGAGCTACTTTCTTAGGCACTTGGAAATCTACCGACAATATTCCTGTTAATGAAACTGGTGAACCTATTGCCATCCCTGGAGATGCTAAATATCTGTTAGATGATGACAACAATTTGGTTTTTGGTGTTATTGGTAATGGTACACCAAATACTTTTTGGGGATTCAACAACACACTTACATATAAAAACTGGGATTTTAATGTGTTTTTCCAAGGCGTTCATGGATTTGACGTGTTAAATGCCGTTCAAGGGATTATAGTTGGTAATACAGGAAACCAGAGAAGTTTCTTAGCTGCAGATCAAGTGAACCAATGGACCGCAACAAATGAAACTGACATTCCAGCTGGTGGACGTAATGAAATTGGCTCTACAAGATTTGTTGAAAAGGGAGATTTTATTCGATTAAGCAATTTATCTATAGGTTATACATTTAATGATCTTTTTAGTACAATTGACTATTTGAAACTTTATGCATCTGGTCAAAACCTTTTCTTAATCACCGATTACACAGGTTATGATCCAGAACACACCTCAAGACCAGCAAATAATGCAGGTAATGTTGATGTAGCTGCCGGTATCAATGTAGGAGCTTATCCAAATCCTCGTACATTTTCTTTAGGTGTTAAATTTGGATTTTAAAAGAATTGTTTAAAAAAATAAAAATTATAAATAATATGAAAAACATTGAATTTTTCAGATATATTAAAGTAAAAGCACTATCTATATTGGTTCTTTTATTGGTAATCTCCGTTCAGAATTGTGCTGATTTGGAAGAAGACCCTACCATTTCAAGGTTAGCACCTGGTCAATATACCCTTCAGGAGGAATTAGAACTCGGTGTAACTGGAATTTATTCTAGACTAAGAAATGCATCACAATGGTCAACTTTTTTTGTAAATGGTTGGTCTGGTGATGACATCACAACCCATAGAGTAAGTAACAAAGCTGATTTTCGAGAGTTTGATCAACGCGTTGTAGCACCTACTAATGGAAGAATCGCGTCCAACTGGCGTGATATTTATGCCATGGTAAGAGCTGCCAATAATGCCCTTGAAAGTGCTGCTGGTTTAAATTTACCTGATCAAGATGCACAAGATAGATTAATTGGTGAAGTGCACTTCCTTAGAGGTGTTATGTTTTTTCATCTAACCAGAATACATGGAACTATACCCCTTCCTTTAACCTCAATACCCGATTTTAACATTGGTCTTTCAACTCAAGAAGAAGTATACCAGCAAATAGAATCTGACTTACTTCGAGCAGAAGAATTATTACCTGCTAAATACCCTGATGTACAAAAAGGTGCTCCTAGACCAAATTCTGGATCTGCACGTGCTATGTTAGCGCGCTTATACCTAGACTGGGCTGGATTTCCAGAAAAAAATACATCAAAATATGCAGAAGCTGCCTCTAGTGCTAAAAAAGTCATGGATAATGCGGGAGCTCATGGTTTTGGTTTAGTGGAAGACTTAAATGACTTATGGACATTAGAAAACAGATTTAACGATGAAAGTATTTGGACCATTGCCTATAACAGAGCAAATGGATTGAATAACCGTAAATTTGGTAAGCTAGGAAACCCTTCAGATGTTGGTGGTTGGCAAGAAACTTTTGCCGAAATTAAATTTTATGAAGATTTTCCTGAAGGAGCACGTAAAGATGCCACCTACAGATCTGATGGTGTTTGGGGAGATTGGGAAAACTTTACCGATCAAGCTACCCCTGTATTCACTAAAATTGTAGGCCCTCCAGGAGATATCTCATTAGATGATTTTAATACAGACAGAAATGATTTCTACATGAGATATGCCGAAGTATTACTAATCTATGCTGAAGCTTCTGGGCGTTCAGGAAATGTAACCACTGAAGCTTGGGAAGCCTTAAACAAAATAAGAAGAAGAGCTGCTGGTCTTCCATATAATACTCCAGATCCTTCGGTTGATGTGACTAGCGGTGACATTGCTGAACTAGCCTTCACAGAACGTAAATGGGAATTTGCCGGTGAATGGATTAGATGGAATGACTTAGTACGTATGGAGCGTGTAAAAGAAGCTTTATCTGATAGAGATCCGCAAAGTTCTTTTAACTCAGATGGTGAATTATTAGACGTTCAAAATCCAATTTTAGGATCATTAGAAACCAGCAACTATTTTGCTCCAATACCGCAAAATGAAGTTGACTTAAATCCTAATCTTAAAAAATAAGTTTCTCAAATAGTTAGTTTTTAAAACGGTAAGAAATAATAATTTCTTACCGTTTTTTTTAAATTCTACATAGTCAATTTATTATATTTGTTAGGCACTCCAACAACCACAAAACCCTAAGTATACACTACTTAACAACAACATTTATTTGATACTATGAAAGTTAGCAAATTCAAAAACAACCTCAACATAATAGCTACATGTTTGGTTCTATCTATTTCTATATTTTCTTGTGAAAATGAGAAAAAAGTAGAATCTACAGAAATAAGTGAACATTCAACAAAATTATTCACTACCCTGAATCAATCAGAAACAGGCATTGATTTTATAAACACCCTTGAAGAAACTGTTGACGCCAATTATTTTCAATACAACTACATGTATATTGGAAGCGGTGTTGCGGCAGGCGATATCAACAATGATGGTTTGATAGACTTATTTTTTACCTCAAATTCAGAGAACAATAGACTTTATTTAAATAAAGGTAACTTTCAATTTGAGGATATTACAAAACAAGCTGGTATTTTAAACCTAAAAGGCTTTGATACAGGGGTTACCTTTGTAGATGTGAATACTGATGGGTTTTTAGATATTTATGTCTCTAGAGGTGGCTGGATTGATGAAGACGATAGGTTTGCAAACCTTTTATACATCAATAACGGTGACCTTACCTTTACTGAACAGGGAAAAGAACGTGGTTTAGCAGATAGCAATAGAACCATTCAAGCTATTTTCTTTGACTATGACAACGACAATGATTTAGATGTTTATATTTCAAATGCTGCCGATATTGTAAATAGAAACCAAACTGATGTTTTTGATTTAAAGGCCCTTCAAACCGATCCTAAAACCATGGCACTTAAAGGGAGTGACAAACTATACAACAACGATGGAACAGGGCATTTCACAGATGTATCTCTTAAAGCTGGCATCATGCCAGAAATGGCCTTTGGATTAAACCCCGAAGTTATGGATTTTAATAACGATGGCTGGTTAGATATATACGTAAACAACGATTTTAATATGCCCGATTTTGCATATATAAATAATCAAGATGGGACGTTTACTGAAAGTAGAGATCAAGTGGTAAAACATATGTCGTTCAATAGTATGGGTGGTGATGTAGCTGATGTAAATAATGATGGCTATCTAGATTTAATGACCCTTGATATGAACCCCAAAGATTATATAAGATCTAAAACCACCATGGGCATGACTTCTGTAAGTCAATTTGAAAAAATGACCAACAACGGGTATCACTACCAATACATGCACAATATGCTGCAAATAAATAATGGAAATGGGACGTTTAGAGAAGTATCAAAAATGGCTGATATTGGCGATACAGACTGGAGTTGGGCCTTGCTATCTGCAGATTTTGACCTTGATGGGCTAAACGATATTTTTGTTACAAATGGCGTGTTTAGAGACGTTATTGATAGAGATTCAAATAAAGCTATTGCTGAGCAATTAAGGCAAAATAACAGAAAACCAACTAAAGAAGACTTTTTAAAGTATGCACAAATGCTACCGCAACAAAAGCTAAATAATTATTTCTTCAAGAATAATGGCAATCTTACATTTGAAGATACTTCTACGGAGTGGGTTGATGAAGCACCTTCCTTTTCTAATGGTGCTGTATATGCCGATTTAGATAATGACGGGGATCTTGATATTGTAGTAAATAATATAAATGACAGTGCCTCAGTTTTAAAAAATAATGCCATAGAACAGCAAAAAGGTAATTTTCTTCAAATAACCTTTGAAGGCCCTGAAACCAACACATTTGGTGTTGGTTCCTTGGTCACCATTACTCTTGACAATAATACTAAATTGGTGCGTCAATTGATTAACACAAGGGGATTTTTATCTTCCGTTTCCAATAAATTGCACTTTGGTATCGGGGCATCACAGACAATCAAAAATGTAGAGGTATTGTGGCAAGATGGGAAAAAACAAGATTTCAACACTGTAAAAATGAACTCCGTTTTACATGTTAAATATACTGATGCCACTAAACCTGAAGAGGAACATTCTGAAAATTCATCGAAAAAACTATTCAGCAAAATAACTCTTAATACAAAACATATTGACCCTTATTTTAATGATTATGACCTTCAGGTATTACTGCCTCATAAATTATCTCAAACAGGTCCAGCTCTAGCTAAAGCAGATGTAAATGGCGATGGTAACGAGGATATTTTTATTGGCGGAGGCCATACTCAACCTGGGCAAATTCTTTTAGGGCAATCCTCAGGAAAATTTATAACAAGTAGCAATGCCGCTTTAGCAAAAGATAAACAATACGAGGATGTTGGGGCTTGTTTCTTTGATGCAGATAATGATGGTGATCTTGATTTATATGTAGTAAGCGGAAGCTATGAATTTACCAGAAATCCAAGAATGTTAAAAGATCGTTTATATCTCAACAACGGAAAAGGGAACTTTACAAAATCACAACTGCCTGATTTTTATGCTGCAGGTTCGGTTGTTGTACCTGCCGATTACGACAATGATGGAGATATTGATTTATTTGTGGGAGGACGTGTTATTCCTGCCAAATACCCACATGCACCAAAAAGTTATCTCCTTATAAATAATCAGGGTAGTTTTACTGAGGATACTAGTACTTTAGCACCTGCTTTATTAAACCTAGGTATGGTAACCGATGCTACCTGGTTTGATATTGACAACGACAATGATTTAGATTTGGTTGTTACCGGTGAATGGATGGGAATTGAAGTGTTGCTGAACGAGTCTGGAAAACTTGAAAAATCTAAATATTATGAGTCGTTAAACCAAGCTAAAGGATGGTGGAACAAATTGCTTATAGTGGATGTTGACAATGATGGTGACAAAGATATTGTAGCAGGAAATCTGGGCTTAAATTATAAATTCCACGCCTCAGCAGAAAAACCATTTCATGTTTATACTTCAGATTTTGATTATAATGGTACAGAAGATATTTTCTTAGCAAAATATTACAAAGACAAACAAGTTCCAGTAAGAGGTAAAGGTTGTACGGCTCAACAAATGCCACATTTACAATCAAAAATTAAAACCTATCAAGACTTTGCAAATAGAGATATTGAAGGCATTGTAGGCCCAGGTATTAAAAATGCGTTACACTATGAGGTTACCGAATTTAAATCTGGAATTTTTATAAACCAAGGAGATAATAATTTTGACTTTAAACCATTTGATAATGACGTACAACAATCACCTATAAATAGTATTCTATTTTATGATTTTAATAATGACGGCCACAAAGATCTTCTTTTAGCAGGGAATAATTATCAATCGGAGGTTGAAACCACCCGAGCAGACTCTGGCATAGGAAATATTTTGTTAGGCGATGGTAATGGCGGGTTTACCGCAATGCATCATTTAAATTCCGGTTTCTTTATAGACAAAGATATTAGAGGTGTTATTGTTGTGGAAGGAAAAGGGAAACCACACGTTTTTGTTGCTAATAACAATGCAACACATGATATCTTTACGGTAAACAACTAAATGATTGCCTTTACTTTACTTACAATGTCATGAGGTAATATACTCCCAGAGGCTTTTTTATACGCTTCTGGGTATTTGTTTCCATAGACCGAGGTTGGAATCATAGGGAACTGTACTCTATCAGGCAACAACGCATGGTTTTCTGGTTGATTAAACGGTGTAAACCCAGCATATGGATGTGTTACTCCCCAAATGGTAACCACTTTAACGCCATACATAGCGGCCATATGGGCATTACCTGAATCCATACTCAACATAACATCTAAATTAGAAATAAGATCTAATTCATCACGCAAATCAAGTTTACCAACCACATTTACCACATGTTTAAATTGACGTTCAAAATCCTCTAAAATAGCTTTCTCTTTGCTTCCGCCTCCAAATAAAATTACATGATAATTTGAAGCAAGTTCTTCAATGACCTTCTTCATTAATTCCAGAGGGTACATTTTACCTTCATAGGTAGCAAATGGCGCTACACCAATATTCTTTTTCGTTTTAGATATAAAAGGCTTAGTAACATCACTTAAAGATGCCTTTTTAGGAAAAACAGGATTCCCAAGATTTAAAGGAAAACCAAGCGCTCTAAACACATCTGCATAGCGCTCATGCGTACTTTTTAGTGGCTGAAACTGCTTCCCTGAAATCAGTGCTTTTTTGTCCTTACGTCCTTTATCAATGACCGCATATTTGTCTGCATGCACTAATCTTCTTAATATTTTACTCCGTAACACATCATGCAAATCTGCAACACAATCAAAATTCTTGATATTTAAGGTTTTCGCCAATTTATACAATCCTAAAAGCCCTTTGTGCTTTCCATTAACCTCTGCAGAAAAAACCTCTACACCACTTAAATCTCTAAAAAAAGGAGTAAAAAATTCTCGCGTTAAAACCGTGATTTTAACCTCGGGATACTGATGAATTAATGCTCTTAAAACAGGTATAGTCATAGCAACGTCCCCCATAGCTGAGAGACGTATCACTAAAATATGTGTTTGTTTTGGCATGTCAATCTATAAGATGAGATCTTGAAAAGGAACTCCCGATTGGACAATACTACTTTTGAGAACGAAGTACAGGGTTTAACTCGTCATCATTGTACATTTTCATTTGCTTGTAAACCTTCATGTATTTATCGCCCTTCTCAATATCACTTAAAAGCGTATCAATAGCCGTTGATAAATCTACACGTTGCTCTAACAATACATCTAATTTCTTTTTACAAGCTGCTTTATGCGCTTCAGAAGCATCAGCTCTTGTGGCCTCTTCATTCATATGGTAAATCTTCAATGCCAAAATAGAAAGCCTATCAATTCCCCAAGCAGGGCTTTCTGTGTTGATTGTAGCATTAGCTTTTGGTGTCACCTCTTTATATACTTCCAAAAAATAGCTATCAATGTACTCCACCATATCTGTTCTGTCTTGATTTGAAGCATCAATTTGACGTTTTAATTTTAAAGCCGCTACAGGATCAATCTCTGGATCGCGAATTATATCTTCATAATGCCATTGAACCGTATCAATCCAGCACTTTCTGTATAATAAATGCTCTATTAAATCACTCTCTGGAAAAGGATTTTCAAAAGGTTGATCTACGGTATTAATGATGTGATATTTTTCAATAACCTCCTGAAATATTTTATTCGCTTTTGATGTAAACATACTTAAAAATTTTAAAATGCAAAGATACTCTATATTTCCTTAACTTTACTATGGAAAAACCATTTTGACCCTATGAAAATTCATGATTTATCAATTGAAAACTCCATACTAAACACCTTTATTTCAGAAATTAGAGATCATAAAATACAGCAAGACCGTATGCGTTTTAGACGAAATATTGAACGCATTGGAGAAATTTTAGCCTATGAAATGAGTAAGACACTCACGTTTGAGCAAAATAATGTCACCACACCTCTTGGTATGAGTGCAATGCAATTACCCACCAATCAAATTGTGTTATGCTCTATTTTAAGAGCTGGTGTGCCTTTACATAATGGGCTATTGCATTTTTTTGATACCGCCGAAAATGCCTTTATTTCAGCTTATCGTCATCACAAACATAATCCAGAAAGCTTTGAAATTATTGTGGAATATCTGGCATGCCCTGATTTAGAGAACAAAACCTTGATTTTAGCAGATCCTATGCTCGCTACGGGGCAATCTATGGTTGCTACTTTTGAAGCTCTGAAACCATTCGGAACACCCAAAGATATACATTTGATTAGTGTAATTGGTGCCGAAGAAGGTGTGAACTATGTTTCAAAACATTTTGATTCAAATACGCATTTATGGATTGCTACCATTGATAAAGATTTGAATGACAAAGGCTATATTGTACCAGGCATAGGTGATGCCGGTGACCTAGCTTTTGGTAAAAAACTACAGCAATAAAAGAATAAATGGTAGCACAACCAATACGCCTAAAAAGGCTTCTTTAAACCATTTTTCATGAATGATTTCAATATAATTCGCTACGATAATAGACAAGGGCGCAAATAGAAATAAAAATTCACTTCCATTTTTATTAGGTGCAACAACAATAATAGCAAAGGCAATAACCATAGCTAATACAATGACCTTAAAAGAGGCTCTAAAGTTTTTCTTCTGCTTTTTTATGTTTTGTAAATAAAATATAGAAGACCACACCCCAAAAGAAAATAGAACAGTAAGCGCAATAATATACTTTAAAGAATTATAATTACTAAAGTCATAACTAACTTCTGGCGGGTAATTAAAAATGGTAAAAAAGTCATTGTACATCACTACCGAACAAGCACAGGCTATAACAAACAAAGTTGCTAAGCCCAAGAACGGGATAATCCAATGCCTCAATTTATGATCGGCAAATAACACCAAGGAAAGCACTACCAAAATGAAAAACAAAATAGCCCAAAAATAAAACAAAGAAGCAACGCCAATCCAAAACGCGGCATCAAAAAGTTTCTTCTTCATATGTTGTTCTGTTCTTAAGCTTACTATTCTCCTGATAGCCAGTAGAATAAAAAAATTAGAAACCAGCACTTGACCGCTTAATGTAGTACTTGAAATAAACAATAAAAACAGACCAAAAAGCAATATTTCATAATTACTGTTATTTGTTAAACCATTTTTACTTGCAATAAAATTTAAAAGTAAAACCGTTGCATAGCCAACAACAATGAGTGCGAAAAATTTTAATGACAAGTTAAATGTATCACCATGGTTCCATAACTCTATTCTAGACATTATAAAAGCTAGAAGGGTGATAAAAAAAACAACAATAAAATTTATTGGTTTAGATTTATTAAAAAAACTTGTTAACATTAAGTGTTTTTGTATTTTTGCCCTATAAATATACTAACTATAACACGGTTAGGAAACTATAAATAAACACAAATGAAAGATTTCTTTTACGCTATACAGGATTTATTTGTAAATGTTCTATTTGCACCTTATGATGCCTTAAGAGCATTGGAGCTTGAAAACTGGGGCTTAGCAAACTTTTTATCTTGGATTTTCATCATCATTGGTTTTGTTGCCATGGTATATTGGATGATTCAATTAAAAGGTTTTAATGATAATAACGAAGAAGATAAAAGTATTTCTTCGCACTCGTTTTTATAAATCGAATCCAATATCTTTACGATAATTCATCTTATCAAAATGTAGTTTTTCTATATTTTGGTAAGATTTTTTTATGGCTTCTTGATAGGTGTCACCATAAGACGTTATAGCCATAACACGTCCGCCAGAAGTTACTATTTTCCCATCTTTCAAGACAGCTCCCGCATGAAACGGAATGGAATCCTCTATAGTTTCTATACCTGTTATTTCTTTTCCTTTTTCATACGCTTCAGGATATCCTCCAGATACCAAAACAATAGTTGTTGCCGCACGCTCATCTATTTCAATATCGATGGTATCTAATGTTCCATTCGCCATGGCTAATAATACCTCAACTAAATCATTTTTTAATCTCGGAAAAACCACTTCTGTTTCAGGATCACCCATACGTACATTGTATTCTATCACCTTAGGATCATCACCCACTTTTATCAACCCAATAAAAACAAAACCAACATAAGGTAAATTATCTGTCTTAAACCCAGCAATGGTTGGTTTTACAATACGGTCTTCTATTTTTTGTAAAAATTCATCGGTAGCAAAAGGCACTGGAGACACTGCTCCCATGCCCCCTGTATTTAAACCTGTATCGCCTTCACCAATACGCTTATAGTCTTTGGCCGTAGGTAATATTTTATAGTGTTCGCCATCGGTTAATACAAAACAACTTAACTCGATACCGTCTAAAAACTCTTCAATCACCACTTTGTTACTGGCTTCTCCAAATTTGGCATCAACAAGCATGCTTTTTAATTCCGCTTTTGCTTCGACCAAATCATTTAAAATAACCACACCCTTACCTGCGGCTAAGCCATCTGCTTTTAACACATAAGGCGGGTTTAGCGTTTCTAAAAAAGTGTAGCCTTTTTCAACAGTGTCTTTTGTAAAACTATCATAAGCTGCCGTTGGAATGTTATGACGGTACAAAAATTCTTTGGCAAATTCTTTACTACCCTCAAGTTCTGCAGCCTTTTGTTGTGGACCAATAACAGCTACATGTTTTATATCATCATCATTTAAAAAGAAATCGTGCACGCCGTTTACTAACGGATCTTCTGGCCCAACTACTACAAGTTCAATATTTTTATCTAATACCAGTTCTTTGATTGCCTTAAAATCATTGACCCCAATATTGACATTGGTTGCAATTTCAGCAGTTCCAGAATTACCGGGTGCAACGAAGAGTGCATCGCACTTTGAACTTTGAGCTATTTTCCATGCAAACGTATGTTCTCTTCCACCAGAACCAAGTACTAAGATATTCATAATTGACCTATTTTTATGCTTGCAAAAATAGTGTGTTTTTACAATTAGCTATAGATTTATACGTGTTTTTTTAAGGTATGTGCATATAATAAGTAATTATCTTTAGATTTGCTCATATTCACAAATACATCATTTTTATAGTTTGAATTTATTCTATATTTCTTTACAAATCAATGGATTCCCTATTAGAAGAGCTATTCAAAAACTCAAGGATATTCAATCCAAAAAGGGAAAAGACTATGAGTTGTATTTAAACCAAAAGAAAAATGAAATTGTTCAATTTCACCTGCAAAACAATCCTTTTTATGCTCAGTTTGCCAAAAATGCAAATCTGAAGGACTGGGAGAGTATTCCGATTATGACAAAACAGGATTTACAACAACCGTTGAAAAATAGGCTGTCAAAAGGTTTTAGTTTACATAATGTACACCAGCATAAAACCTCAGGATCTTCAGGACATCCTTTTAGTTTTGCTAAAGACAAATTTTGTCATGCTTTAACCTGGGCCAATTTTATAGATAGATACCATTGGTTTGATATTGACTTTCAACATTCTAAACAAGCGCGATTTTACGGTATCCCTCTGCATAAAAAAGGGTATTACAAAGAACGTTTAAAAGATGTTTTAAGCCATCGCTATAGATTTTCTGTATTTGATTTGAGCGATTCACAAATGAAAAAAAATATAGATACGTTTAAATCTACAACCTTCCACTACATAAATGGTTATACGAGTGCGATTGTTCAACTGGCTAAATACTTAAAACAGGAAAATATTATTTTAAAATCAGTTTGTCCTTCCTTAAAAGCATGTATTGTAACGTCTGAGATGCTTTTTATGGACGACAGAACCCTTTTAGAGACGCAACTGGGCGTTCCTGTTATAAATGAATATGGGGCAGCGGAATTAGGGCTCATTGCGTTTCAAAATGACTCTAACGAATGGATAGTGAACCATGAAGATTTATTTATTGAAATTCTTGACGAAAATGACCATGCTTTACCCAACGGGCAAACAGGGCGTGTTGTAATAACATCAATTTACAATAAAGCACACCCATTTATTCGTTATGATTTAGGTGATGTAGGAAGCCTATCCACCAAAAGTACTCCTGAAAAGCCTATACTTGAAAACCTTATAGGAAGAACCGACGATCTTATAAAATTACCTAGCGGAAAAACAGCCGCAGGACTCACCTTTTATTACATCACAAAGGCCATTATAGACGACGACGCAAATGTAAAAGAATTTACTATTGAACAAATTTTGATAGATACCTTTAACATTTACTATGTAAGTTCTAAAGATTTGTCTGATGTATATCGTGAAAAAATAAAACAAGCGGTGGCGCAATATATGGAACCAAACCTGACAATCCATTTTGAAAGAAAAACACAGTTAAACAGGTCTCACAGAGGGAAACTTAGGCAGTTTAAGTCTCTTTTGTAGTAACCACCAATTTTGACTTAACAAAAATATGTTCCTTTAAAAACAGTAATAAAAGCCATATAGATTGGATATATGAAAAGCCCAATCCTTTTTTGTACACCCAATAATTATACTTTAACAGGTTTATCTTGTTTGAGGATATGGAATCTTTTCTCACCCTATAAAACGCTAGCGATTCCTCAATACCCATAGCAGGTTTTCCAGATTGTTTCAAGGCGCTAAGCCATAACAACCAATCTTGTCGCTTCCGTAAAGGAGGTGAGGTTATTTTCCCTAAAACACTGGCATTATACATACCTGTTAAGTTTCCTATATAGTTACTTTTTAAAAGCTTGGTATAACCCAAATTTTTAAGAGCTTTTACCCTTTTTCCTAAAAAAACTCCGTTTTCATTTATAAGATCATAACTACTAAAGCTAACATCACAGTTGTGGGATAGCATAAACTTAATTTGAACCTCTAACTTATAGGGTTTCCAAACATCATCGGCATCTAAAAAAGCGATAAAATGACCTTGAGCTGCTTCTATACCTTTATTTCTGGAAACGGCAGCTCCTAGATTTGTACTATTCTGAAAAAAAATAATATTATAGGTTTTATTAAGAAAGGTTTGAATGACCTCTGAAGAACCATCCGTTGAGCCATCATTAATAAGAATAAGTTCCCAATTTGTATAGCTTTGATTTAATACACTAAGTATCGTTTCTGAAATAAAGCCCTCAGCATTATACACTGGCGTGATTATGGAAACTAAAGGCGCTAATTCAAGGCTTTTAATAGGCTTTTTCTTCACCTCTTATAGCATTTAAAAAGGTTTGAATCACAATCTTCAAATCTAACCAAATAGACCAGTTTTCAATATAAAAAATATCGTATTTCACCCGGCTTATAATATCATGGTCTTTTTCAATTTCCCCTCTAAAACCACTGGTTTGAGCTAAGCCTGTAATTCCAGGCTTCACAAAGTGACGTACCATAAATTTATCGACCCTTCTGGCATACATGTTTGTATGGCTCACCATATGCGGTCTTGGTCCCACAACAGACATATCACCAAATAGCACATTAAAAAATTGTGGTAATTCGTCAATACTGGTTTTTCTAATAAAGGCGCCTACTTTGGTAATACGCAAATCGCCTTTTGTAGCTTGATATAAGTGGGCATTCTTATTGGGAGTCATTGATCTGAACTTATAACAATCAAACTCCTCATAATTAAAACCATTCCTAGATTGTTTAAAAAACACGGGGCCTTTAGACTCTAACTTAATGATGATTGCCAAAATAGGTGTTAACCAAGACAGCACAAACACAATGATAAAAAGGGCAAATACAATATCAAATAGCCGTTTTATAAATTTATTTACCGGATCTTGAAGCGGAATAGATCGCATTGACAGGATGGGAATATAATCATAATACTCATACTTCAACTTTTTTGAGTAAATGTCTTTATTGTCAGGAATAAACTTTAATTCCCGTAAATTATTATCGGCAAACTCGATAAGCTTATTAATCTGTTTATTAGATAATGCAGCTACCGAAAAATATATTTCATCAATGTCATTATCGATAATATACTTGAAGCAGGTATCCAAATTAAAAAAACCATCCTTCAAGCTAAACTGCGCTTTAAACTTATATCCAAAATCTAATCTTGTATTGAACGTATGCCTTAATTGTCGGGTTTTTTCATTGTCTCCAATAATGATAACATTTCGTGTATTTCCCTGTAAAAGAGCCCTGTATTTTTTAAGTAAAAAAAATGTTAAGAGCTTAAACAAAGTAATATACATGGCTAGGCAAACGATATAATTTGCCAGCGCCAGCCTACTTATTTCTGGTTGTTTAAAAAATCCTATAAACGCATATAGTGCTACAGAAAAAAGGAACATTTGCTTTAGCAGTAAAGGAATGACTTGTACAAGTCTTGTGTGGCGTTGTACTTCATAAAAATGATTTTTTAAAGCAATAATTAGCCATACCGCTGAAATGTAGATACTAAAAAGAAATGGGTTAACTAGATTGATATTAAAGCCCAATACGGTTAGATTTATAATAACCAAATCTATAAATCCAAATAAAGGTTTAATAGCCCCCGAATATCTTCTTTTTTTATATGCCACTTATTTTTTTATATGGTTTTTAAAGTTTTTATGTTCGCTTTTATACAATTCGTCTTGAGATAAACTTTTAAAATAGTCATAAGTAAGTCTCATACCTTCTTCCCGTTCAATTTTGGGTTGCCAATTTAATAGTTTTTTAGCCAAACTAATATCTGGTTGCCGCTGTAAAGGATCATTTACGGGTAAGTCTTTATAAATTATCTTTTGAGAAGTTCCTGTTAGCTTAATAATCTCTTCGGCAAAATCCTTAATCGTAATTTCATGTGGATTTCCAATATTTACGGGCTCTATGTAGTCACTAAATAACAACCTGTAAATACCCTCCACCTGATCATCAACATAACAAAACGATCGGGTTTGAGAGCCATCGCCAAAAACCGTTAAATCTTCACCTCTCAGAGCCTGTCCCATAAATGCCGGGATGACGCGTCCATCATTTAATCGCATACGTGGTCCATAGGTATTAAAAATCCTAACAATCCGAGTTTCCAAACCGTGAAATCGATGGTAAGCCATGGTAATGGATTCTTGAAAACGTTTAGCTTCATCATAAACCCCTCTAGGCCCAATGGTATTGACGTTTCCGTAATAATCTTCACGCTGTGGATGTACCAGAGGGTCACCATAGACCTCCGACGTAGACGCGATAAGAATACGTGCCTTTTTAGCCTTAGCTAAACCAAGCAAATTATGGGTTCCTAGAGAGCCCACTTTTAAGGTTTGAATAGGTATTTTAAGATAATCGATAGGACTAGCAGGTGATGCAAAATGAAGAATATAGTCTAAATCACCTTCAATGGTTATAAACTCGGTAACATCGTGTTCTATAAACTCAAAATTAGGATGTTCTTGTAAATGTTCTAAGTTCTTTTTATCACCGGTAATAAAGTTATCCATACCAATAACATAGAACCCTTCACCAATAAAGCGATCACATAAATGCGACCCTAAAAATCCTGCTGCACCAGTTATTAAAATACGTTTCAAGTTATCCTATTTTAGTATCTCATATTTGAACAAATTTAATGGTTTCTACTTAATATTAACCTTTCTTTGTTAAGAATATTATCAAGCTAATAGCTTTGAGAAAACATACTCTCCTACTAAAAGACACCTAATTATCAGGCCAATCTTAGCCTATTCAGAGCACTATCGAAGCGTCGAACTCCTTATTTAGCTACCTACTAAAGAACCACACTTCGACAAGCTCAGTGTGACAAATAGACTAATGAACTTGCAACACTGTAGCCAGCAATTTCCTATTTTTTGACTTGATTTTTTGGTTCGTTTTTTATCAAGAAAAAACGAACATGATAATCACTACTGTCACCCTGAGCTTGTCGAAGGGGTCAGCACCTCATCACCCCTTCCCAATAGAATAACAAACAAAACCAATATCCTCAAGTTTTTGTGTATCTAAAATACCACGACCATCAAAAACAAAGGCTGGCTTCAACATGTTATCATATATACGTTGCCAATCATACGCTTTAAAGGCATCCCACTCCGTTAACACAGCAACCGCATGCGAATCTTTACAAGCCTCATAAGGATCAGCCTTTACCTTTAATAAGTTTCTATTTTCTTCTTCCGATCGGGTATTTAAATAATCTAAATCAGCATACATGCGTTCTTCAACCACTTTAGGATCATAAACGGCTATATGCGCTTGTTCATTCAATAAATTATCAGCTACCTGTATCGCAGCAGACTCACGCGTGTCATTAGTATCTTTCTTAAAAGCCCAACCCAAAAAAGTGATCTTTTTCCCAGAAACGGTGTTATAAAGAGTACTGACAATATTATTTGAAAACCGATTCTTTTGATAATCATTCATGATAATGACTTGTTCCCAGTAATCAGCCACTTCATTCAGCCCATAAGTTTTCGCAATATAAACAAGATTTAAGATGTCCTTTTGAAAACAGGATCCCCCAAAACCCACAGAAGATTTCAAAAACTTAGAACCAATTCTGGAATCCATACCAATAGCCTTAGCCACTTCGTTAACATCGGCACCCGTTTTTTCACAAAGCACAGATAGCGAATTGATGGAAGACACCCGCTGTGCCAAAAAGGCATTCGCTGTTAATTTAGACAACTCTGAGGACCACACATTGGTCGTTAAAATACGCTCTTGGGGTACCCAATTTGCATAAATATCGACTAAAGCTTGAATGGCTTGCTTACCTTTATCTGACATATCCCCTCCAATCAACACACGATCTGGAGCTAATAAATCTTCAATGGCTGTTCCTTCGGCTAAAAACTCCGGGTTCGATAAGATTTGAAACTCCACCCCGTTTCCAGTATGATCTAAAATATTCTTGATGGCCGAAGCCGTACGCACTGGCAAAGTAGATTTCTCAACAACAATCTTATTGGTTTTAGAAACAGAAGCTATTTGTCGTGCACAGAGCTCAATGTATTTTAAATCGGCTGCCATGCCTTTGCCTTTACCATAGGTTTTGGTAGGCGTATTCACCGAAATAAATATCATATCGGCTTCATCAATGGCCTGATCTACATAAGTAGAGAAAAATAAGTTTCTTCCACGAGCCTCTTCAACTACTTTATCCAATCCGGGTTCAAAGACCGGTAATTTATCTAAATCGTCATCATTCCAGGCGGCTATTCTTGCAGCATTTACATCAACAACCGTGACCTTTATATGTGGGCATTTTTGTGCAATAACGGCCATAGTTGGGCCGCCTACGTAGCCTGCGCCGATGCAACAGATATTTTTTATTTTCATTTTATTTGTAATATTATATCTTAAAAAAACATAGAATTAATTAGACTTTAGCATATCATAAATGTTCTCCAGATCCTTAATGTTATTCTCTAAATTAAATTCTTTATTAAATAAATTAAATGAGTTTTGCTCGAATTTTTGCCTTAATACGTCATCATCTAATAATTGACATATCCTATCAGACATTTCCATTTCATCAAAATCCTTTATTAAAAATCCGTTATGGCCCTCCTTTACAAGATCTTTATTACCATCACATTGAGTTACAACACATGCCTTTGATAATGATAAACTTTCAATAATAGAATAAGGTAATCCTTCATATCTAGATGTGGATATATACAATTTAGCCTGTTTAATGATTTGTAATATTTTCTCGCGTTCGATCCAGTCTACTAAGGTTACATTAGATTGTAACTCATACTCCTCAATCAATTGATTAACTGCATTTTTATTTGGACTATATTCACCCACTCCCATTAAAACTAAATGGATATTAGGTTTCTTTAGTTTCATTCTTTTAATAACTTCTATCATCATTTCAATATTTTTCTGAAATGAAGGTCTCCCAACGGAACAAATAAATTCATCTGGTAATTTGAAATCATTAAATTCGCCATCATTTGAATTCATTGGTAAAATAGAATTGTTAAATAATATGGTTTTGTCGGGATGGTAACCTACTTCGTTTATACCTCGTTCTATTTCAGAATTTGAAGTTGCCAATAAATAGGAATTTACTCTAGAGAACAAAGACTCTAAAAGCAAAAAGAGTTTTCTTTTTATTTTACTGTTCGTACTTAAATAGGAATACGCATGAGGTGTATGTAACACATTTACTTTATAAAACAACGACGCTACTCTTGCGATAATACCTCCTTTAGCACTATGAGCATGGATTATGTCAGGTTTTTCCTTTTTTAAAATTTTTACAGTTTGATAAACAGCTTTTATATCTTTAATCAAGTTAATTTCTCTTTGAATATCAATATTAAATTCCTTAATAGAATTACCGTGCTTATCTAAATATTGTTTTTTGTTGGGGTTACTTTTATGAACAATTATATTTTCTATACATTCTGGATTAATGTTTTCCGAAACTAATCGAAGATAAATCTCCACACCCCCAACTGAATCTAAAACGTGAGCTACTTTAATTTTTTTCAAAATTATATTTTTTAAAAAAATTTATTTAGGAATTAGGAATTTTATAAATATCACTCATTTTCATAGATCTCATTTTGATTTATAACCCCGGTTCTTTTCAACTTTCTTTTAGTCAATGTCGAATTGGTTCCTTTTATAACCAATGTATCAATTATACATGGCCTGAAGTCCTCTCCAACGTCATAATTAACATAGTATTTTCCTTTACTACCGTTTATATCAATCACAACTTTGCTTATTTCAGAATCAAATGCATTTTTAACCCATAGCCCTGAAAAATCATATTGTTCTCCTTCAATGCCTCCTTCCATGGGATCCATACCTTCTGATGTCCCCAATCCAAAATTACTTATACTAACATACCCCAAATCAATTTCATTTCCCGTCAAATACAGCCCATGCCTATCTGATGATTTAATTATAACCGAATCTAATTTAATATTTTGCGGTTCATTATTGTGTCCGTGTATTATAACCGCCGCTTTTACATACTTCAAATCAGGAGACGAAGCTAAATCTTCGACTACAATCTTATTTACAGACAAACGTTTTGTCCCCGCATGTATTGAACATCCAAAATTTCTATTGCCATTAGTGTTTTTATTAACATCCGACTTTAATACCAATTTATCTAAAGTTATATCAACCGATTCCCTTATATATAGTTGGGTAAAAGAAGTCACATTGCCCAACAATTTAACATTTTCACAGTTTTTTATTACAATTGCACCATTAAAAGTTACGTTGTTTAAATTAAGTTCAATTTGTCTCCTATTTATTATATTAAGAGCTCTTGAATAATTTCCTTCAGGAAAAACCAAATTCACCCCACTCTCTGCAACATCAAGAAGTATTTCTAATTTATCTTTTTTTAACTTAGGATGTATACCAATACTCCTACCAGGAAAAACACCATAACGCCTTATATCATTAATAGCATACGTGCTATCAATCGTGTACAAACTATCTATTTCTTTTATATCAATATTTTTTCTTTCTGATTTTTTCTCATTACATGAAAAGCTCAACAAAAAAACTATGACCAAACTAAATTTAATTTTCATCATTACGATAAATTGCAAAGGTTAAAAATAAAGCTATGGAATAAACTCCAACCTGTCTTTCAAGTAAATTTTCAACTAATAAGAATAAAAGAATTGAAACTAACAATAAAACCTGAAGTAAATTCTTTTCTTTTATAGAACGCAACAAAAACAAGGTGAACGGATAAATGAATAAAATGACTCCAATTATTCCGCCCCTTACCAACTCATTTAAATATTGGTTATGAAGGTTGTAATTTTTATCTATAAATCTATTTTTATCGGGCAAGTATTCAAATTCAGCTTCAGTTTTATAAAAATTCAATAAATCCACTTCTATCAGCTTTTGGCTTCCTGTTCCCATAAAATAATCTTTTGTTGATTGAAGTTGCTCTAGTCCTCCAGACCAAATAATTAATCTTGGATCATATTTAATCATTTGAAACCTATGCTTTATTGGTAAATCGCTAAAATAAAACAACAAGGAAATGGCAAATAAAAAAGATATAAGTGTCATCATTTTTGTTTTAATTCCCTTTAGTTCATTATAAAAAACGACTCCAAATGACACAATTACGATCAACAATCCCATCCGAGCGGAAATCAAAAATATTATACATACTGAAAGAAAAACACTAATTATATAATACCCTTTTTTGTGCATTTTAAAAAAGTAATATCCCAATATTATGTTGACAGCAGAGAAAAAACCCAAATATGGCCTTTCGAATCTTAATATTTCATTTATTTTTCCATAATTTCTTAGTGCTACTTTTTTTCCTTCGGTAAGTAGATAATAATCTATAATTCCGTAAGTAGAAATTAACTGCATTATTACAATCCCAAGACAAAGAAATTGACATGCATTTATAAAATTTGTTTTTGAAAAAATCTGGAAAGAAAATGGGATTAAAATTAAAGGAAGTATTAGTTTGAAAAACTTTAAGTCATCAAAAAAATAACCTTCAGATAAGCTTCTTAACATTATATATAACATGAAAGGTAAGCTATATAACAATGGTTTATATTTTATTTGACGCCCTTTTATTCCTTCTATAAAAGCAATAACTAATATTAATATCAAACATAGGTTATCAATAAACACAGATAATGGCAAGAATAAAAGTAATACATTTAGTATATTTTTTTTTCTTAATAATGACGTAATTTTCATTCGGTATTCTTTAAATGGGATTTAGCACTAAAATAACTATACGCTAAATAAATAAATAATAAAACTACAGGTATAACTAGTTTATTGAAATAAGCCATAGTGTATGCATAGCTAGTCCACACTAATAATTGGAAAAACACTATACTGGATATAATTGATTTACTCTCTATAAATTTTCTTAACAATTCCTGTATGATAGCCACAAAGGATAATAAAAACATATTGACAATTAACGCTAAAGGTAACGGAAATATTCTTAACAGAATTGAAGGATAAGCATTGGTCCAACTGACACCTCTACTAGTTACGGATATAAAATCTTCATTCCTCCAAGGCCAAAACTCTAACATTATCAAGTGCATTCCTTTCCAAAGTTCAGAAATATCCCAGGTGTTATTTTTACCTAAAAAAACATATTGCTCGGTCACTCCCCAGAATACATGACCCTGCAACCCAAAAGCTCTATAAAAAACAGATTCCATAGGACTTAAACCCATATATTCAAATGGATTATCTAGTGTATATTTATATAGAACCAAACTAAAGAGTACTACGAAAACAATAAGAACATACCTGTTAAATACCCATTTTAATTTGAACTTAATTTTAACCTCTGAAGTATAATATAAGGCAATTAATATCCCAAATATAGAAATCAAAAAGCCAGTAAATTTTTGTCCTAATAAAATTAAGTACGATAAGTAGAGTAACAAAAAGAATAAGCCTATTTTTTTATTTTTTCTATATATCAAGGCGCTACCAAAACCGACAAAAGCCATAACATTACCAATAAGAGGCTTTAAGCTAGGATACTTAGCATATTCCCAAAAATTAAACTTCGTTACTGTGTCAGAAAGTATAGGTATTGGTGAATTTAAAAGATTAAAATAGGCCAGAGACAAAATCAGTAAAATAATAATAACACTTAAATCAAAATCTGCTAAAGGTTTTAAGGAAAACTTAACCGCTTTTAACCTTTTTAAAATTATTCTGAAAAATTTCTTCCAATAAAGTAATGCTATTAAAGTTGTAATATAAAAGAGTAACAAAACTCCCCCCCCGTATGCGAAATAACCGTATCTTCCTTGTTCATTAATATAAATTCCCGTTTCTATAACAGTAATTGATAAAAACATCCATATATACTGAATTAAAATCATCAAAGAAAGCAGAAAAAGCCCCAACTCCCTTTTCATGAAATAAAACAAAATAGCCAATGCTATTACAGACATTACTATGTTAAATACTAATATCACTCAAAAATATTGAAATTAAAGCGATTAAATATTGGCTTCATTTTTTTATTATATACCAAAAGTACATTGAAATTTATTTCATTGCGGACAGCCTCATCTGTTTCGAGGTAAATATTTAGAAAAACGCTCGAATCAAATCCAAATATATGTTTTGATTTCAGTTGATTGAAATACAAATCTTCCAAAGGTGCATCGGAATCTAGAAAAACCACCTCTTTATCTCCAAATAAATTCGATATAAAAGAATTTTCAACACGCCCCCCGTGCCTGTGTGGTTTGTAGTAGATTTTCTTAGACGTACTGTAAGAATCAGATTCTGTAATTATTTCGATTAACTCTTTCAATCGTTTAAGGTACATTTCCTTGCCATACATGTTAATATAAGCTTCCTGCCCAACAACTAAAATAGTTTGACTTAGATCCAAATACCTCTTACTGAACTTTAATTGTTTAGATTTTTCAGGAAACAAACTTATCTCAGGAGATCTTACATATTGTTCTTTTACAAAATCATATTCAATACCACTTGAATGGCCTTTGTATAAAATAAAAGGTATGCCATACCATTTAGACAGTAACCACTTGGAATATATTTTAAGTTTAGAAATGGAATTTATGGTGTGAGAATAGTAGTTTAAAGTACCATCCTCGACTACAACTCCTTTTACATTTTTATTGAACGAGAATAACAAATAATTCGTCAATATGTCTTCAATATAACTAAAATATATAGTGATATCCTTCTCATTTTTCAAGTAGCTTATTCTATCAACTATCTTTTTGTACGATTTAATTTTAGCTATTATAGCTCTTACAGATTTAATTACACCTGTGGACTGATTGTTAAAAGATTGTTCAACACAAATAACTTTTGAAAAAATAGCTTCGTTGAAATTTAGTTTACGACTAGTAATTAAGATATTTTTATCGTGCTTCATTTCTTTAGCTAAAATAGAACTATTTGAAACCTGATTATTAGATAGAGCTATGAACAAGTTTGTCATAATGAAATCTTTTTAGTCTTTGAACACCTTAAGAAATGCAGATATAGGCCAGATATTGCAAATGCTATGGAAGCCCCATACAATCCAAAGTATTTTGTTAATAGAAAACAGACTAATAAACTAACGACTCCAGCATTTATTAAAATCTTAGCAATTGATTTATCTTTGTGCCTGATATATAATTTAAAATGATATATCAAAGAATAATTCATTAAAGCTGAACCAAAAAGTAAAAAAAACAAAATTGGTAAATAATATTGAAAACCCGCTTTGTTTTGCCACATCAAAATAGGTTTTATTATTGCGAGAATGATAACAACTGAGACAATTATTTGTAATCTTAAAGATTTTTTAAATTTAAAGAAAAGATCGTTGATTATAGGTTTATTTACTGATTTAATGAGTTCAGGCAACTCAAAAGAAATGACAATTGTATTAATATATAAAGTTATCAAAATCGCTATACTTGAAAAAAATGTAAAAATTCCTGTTAGTTCTTCTCCTAAGTAGTAATTCACAATAAACCTGTTTGAATATTCAATCAATTTCAGAAAGAAAGTAGCAATAAAAAACACAAAAGAAACTTTTATTCCCTCAAATATCCAATTGTAATCAAGACTTATCATATGCAAAGTCTTATAGTTTTTATTCAACAAATAAGCAAAAACATAAATTATTGTAACAAAATTAGCTATTAACCAAATATTCAATATGTATTCTACGGAAAAGGAATAACCCCATAAGGCCATGCATACAACTAATGAAGACCATCCAGCCGTTCTAATAAACAATAAAATATTAGCCATCAACACCTTACCAAAACCAACTAATAGTCTATATATCTCTTGAGAAAAGTGCTCTGTAATGCATAATAAAATTATTAATTCAACATAAGGGCTGGTGTAACTTAAATTTTCAAATATGACTAAACCGCTAACAACAAAAATCAAATAGACAGCAAAATAAAACAAAATAGAAGAGCTTATTTTGTTTCTTATTTCATCTACCGATACAGTTTTTAAAATATCTCTAACACTAAAGTTATAAAAATCAAGTCCTAAAATAAAAATGGTTAGAGTTATCAATGAGATTATAAGGCTATAATTTCCAAAATCAAAATCCGAAAAAACCTTTGACAAAATTGCAAAAACTAAAAACTTGCTCCCTGTACCAGAAATTCTGAGAACTACATTCAATAATTTATAAAACGAAAAATACTTCTTGAATATCAATTTTTACTGTTTTATTTTTTTTATCAAACCGGATTTATGAAATAATTCAATAATTTCAATTCTATTTTCTATCAAAATCTTTTCAACAAATTCTCTAAAAACACCTTCACCTCCTTTACGAGTAAGATTCCACTTAACAACTTTCTTTATATATACAGGAGCACTGGAAGGGCAAGCACTCAATCCTACTTTTTGCAATAAATCATAATCATTTATATCATCTCCAATAAAAGCGACATCTTCCCAGTTTATATTTAAATCTTTAATTAAATCTTCAGCAATACTTACTTTATCCTTAATTCCTAAATAAACATAATCCATTTTCAGCTTTTCTCCTCTTCGTTTAACAGCCTTAGAATTTTCCCCTGTGATTATTCCACACGGTATATTTAATTGTCTTGAAAAAAGAACACCAGCACTATCGTAGGTATTAAATTTTTTAAACTCATTTCCTTGTTCATCGTAATACATTCCTCCATCGGTCCAAACACCATCTATATCAGTTAGTATAAGTTTTGGTAACATGGAAGTCTATTTTAAAAAGTTAGAATATATAATTTCATCTTGAGGCAAATCATTATTTAATTCCTTACCTATAACAGCATCTTTCTGTGACCATTTAAAACCATCACCAGGACTCAACATATGAATATCTTCTTCAGTTATTATATGCCCTTTTATTAACATCCTATTTGTAGCTATGGACCGCTCTAATTTCTCTCTAGCAGCTCTTACCGAATCTTCTATAAAAATCTCCTCCTTCCCAATCGAAAGTTCTAAATTTCTAATATCTCGCATCATTCTATAAATACCATCGATAGCTAAAGAACCTGCTTGATCTGTTCCTTTCATTTGCCGATCCAAAGTAATATGTTTTTCTATTATTTCTGCTCCCATTGCCACTGCTGCTAGTGGTGTTGCTATACCAATAGTATGATCAGAATAACCAATTGTATACTGTGAATAATGTTTTTGTAAATAAGAAATTGTTTTTAAGTTAACATTCTCATATTTTGTAGGATACTCAGAAACACAATGTAAAATAGAGATATTTGAATGATATCTATTAATAGTATCTAATGCTAAATTCAATTCATTTTCACCAGCCATACCTGTAGAAATTATAATTGGAATCTTTGTTTCTGCTAAAGCAGCTAATAAAGGAAGATTTGTTAAGTCTCTCGAAGCAACCTTTAATTTATCAGGAGTGAATAGCTTTAACAAAGACATACAGCCAACAGCACAAAGGGTTTCTATAAAATCTAATCCTTTATTTTTTGCATATTTATACAACTCAAAATGTTGCTCATCATTCAATTCTAAAAACTCCCTATGCTCTCCATAAGTTTTTCCAAAAGAATTTGGTGTATCATAGGGTCTGCTCATTTGAGATGCTGACAACTCCTGAGACAAGTCTCTTTTTGTAAGTTTTACAGCATCCATTATTTTTAATTCTTGATTAAATAACTTATCATATATAGGCCTACTTACTACATCTATTAAAAGTTTGGCTACATCTACAGATCCATTATGGTTTTGCCCTATTTCTCCAATTATATATGTCATTTTATATTGTTTTTTATTTCTATTTTCATTTTTTCTAATAATTCATCCTGAGACTCTAAAAACTCAACCAAATCCTCATACTTAAAATTAATATTATGAGCTGTCTTGTACCAATTAAAATAAATATCTTTAAGATTCTCAAAATCGTTCTCTGTATCCAATGTACATCTAATTATTTCTGGCACTTTCTTTTCTATAAATCTAATATTAAATTGTTCTGGAGATTTATAAATACAATTCGTAACATGTTCAACACATTGTGAATTACCTAATTCTTTTACTTTTTTTAGAGCTTTTACTGAAACTAATTCCGAAAAAAAACCACTATGTGTTAATATACTTGGTTGCCCACCAACCATAAATGATAAGTAGTCCTCTCCTTTATAATTATCTAAAAGCTCCTGAATTAAGTTTATATCTAAAAAAGGGTTATCTGAACAAACTCTTATAATTGCATCCAATTCAAATTTTTTTGAACATTCGATAAACCTGTCTAATACATTATGCTCAGAACCAAAAAAAACCGGGTAATCGTATTTGCTAGCATATGCTTCTAATTTTTCATCCTTTTGATTTGTAGATGTTGCTAAAACAATTGGGACCTCAATTGACAAAGCTTGAAATCTACTCAAAAGTATATCTAAAAAAGTTTTATCCCCGTCAAACTTCCTAATAATTTTTTCTGGAAATCTTGTAGAAGAAGTTCTGGCTTGAACTATTATTCCCACTCTTTGACTAAAGCTCATCATCTGAACAAAATTTTTCAATATATAAATACGGCGCAAAAGTAACATATTCACGCTTATCAGAAATTAAATTCATACTAATTAACTAGTAATTTTATAATTATATAAAGAAACGCCGCCTTACAACGATTTTTCATGTAATAATCACATTTATTTAAAAATATGGCAGTAGGATAGTATTTAATTGTTTAGGATAGACATTAAGAAGCACCTCTCACTTCTCACGACTCATATACAATGTCAAAGCCTTTCTTAAAGAAATTTCCCAATCTGATATATCAACCTTTAGTTTATCTTGAATTTTAGCAGTATCTAAAACACTATAACTCGGCCGTAAAGCCCCCGTTTTATACATTTCAGACGGTATAGAAGTTACCTTGATATGTTTGCCCCTTAAAATAGCCCGAGCGAAGTCATACCAAGACATAGCCCCATCATTACTATAATGATAAATACCATAATGCTTTTGTTGCCTACTAATAATATTTAATAGTACATGCGCTAAATCTTTGGCATAAGTAGGAGTCCCTATTTGATCTGAAACCACATCTATTTCATCTCTAGTTTCAGCCAATCGCAACATGGTTTTCACAAAATTATGCCCATATTCCGAATACAACCAGGAGGTTCTAATAATAAAATAGTTATCGAGTAGTTGCTGTATAACGTCTTCACCTTTTAACTTTGTAACCCCATACACATTTAACGGATTAGGAATATCACTTTCTTTATAAGGTGTTTTCTGTTGACCATCAAACACAAAATCGGTTGAAATATGGATCAATACAACGGCATGTTCCTTGCAGGCCAAAGCCAAATATTTTGGACCTTCAGTATTAATTTTAAAAGCTAGTTCCTTTTCGGTTTCAGCATTATCAACAGCCGTGTAAGCGGCACAGTTTATACAATAATCAAAAGGGTTCTGTTTAAAATAAGAAGCCACAGCCTGTTCATCTGTGATATCTAAATCCTGACGATTAACAAACATTAAATTTAGGTTGGAATACTGATTTTCCAAATCTTTTATACAACGCCCTAATTGCCCATCGGCTCCAGTGACTAATACGTTTATTGGTTTACTCCTTTTCACTTTTAATTTTTATTCACTACTCATCTGTCAACAGCACCAAATCACACTTCGACAAGCTCAGTATGACATCCAAATTTTTAACTTTATAACTATTTAACCTCTCACCTCTCACCTCTCTCACTTCACTTTTCACCATATAACACAACAACTATTTAACCCCATAACTTTCTAAACTCGGCAACTTCAAATCCTTCTCAGAAATAATGAGTTCATCTTCCGAAAGCATCCAGTCAATATTTAAAGTCTTATCGTTAAATAAGATTCCCGCTTCTGAAGCTTTGTTATAAAAGGCATCACATTTATATGAAAACAAAGTATCGTCCTCTAAAACTACAAATCCGTGTGCAAATCCCTTAGGAATAAATAATTGCTGATGTTTTATAGCATCCAAAATAATAGAAAAATGTTTTCCATAGGTTTCGGAACCTTCCCTTAAATCCACACAGACATCTAAAACCTTGCCTTTTATCACACGAACCAATTTTGTCTGAGCATGCGCACCTCTTTGATAATGCAGCCCCCTTAAAACGCCTTTCGACGATTTAGATTGATTATCTTGAACAAAAGTAATGGCTTGCCCCGTTAATTCTTGAAACGTCTTTGCATTGAAACTCTCAAAAAAATACCCACGTTCATCTTCAAAAACATCAGGAGTAATAACAAAACACCCCTTTAAATTAGACTCTTCTATTTTCATTAAACTTGCTTCTTTATTTGCTTTTTCATAAGCTATTTTCACCTCACAATTCACCCCTCACTTCTCACTTATAACCTCATCACATTTTAACTTTACAACATTATAACCCCTTTCCCATCTCACTGTCATCCTGAACTTAGCACATCCTGAGCTTAGCCTGTACTGAGCGCAGTCGAAGTATCGAAGTATCGAAACATCTCCTTCCTCCTACATGCCAATCTAAACCCTAACTGTCATGCTGAGCTTATCGAAGCATCTCGTTAAACCCTAATAATGCTATCACCTCTTCATTCCGCTAAGTTAACTTTATAACTTCTCTCCTTCACCATTTTACTATCATCCTGAGCCCGTCGAAGGATCACCCCTCACACCTCACGTCTCACTTATAACCTTATAACTTTTTAACTTTTTAACTTTACAACATTATAACCCCTTTCCCATCTCACTGTCATCCTGAGCTCAGCCTGTACTGAGCCCAGTCGAAGTATCGAAGAATCACTCCTCACGTCTCACCTTATAACCTCATCACTTTATAACATTGTAACTTCTTCACCTCATCACACTTCACATGTTACTCCCCAACTAACCTCGTTAAATACGCGCCATACCCACTTTTTAACAATGGCTTAGCTAAATTCAGCAGCTGTTGTCTATCAATAAATCCCATTTTATAAGCCACTTCTTCTATACACCCAATTTTCTGACCTTGGCGCTCTTCAATTACCTGAACAAACTGAGAGGCTTGCATTAACGATTGAAACGTTCCTGTATCTAACCAGGCTGTTCCACGATCTAAAACACTCACATGTAGCGTTCCTTGTTCTAAATAAACTTTATTAACATCGGTAATTTCAAGTTCACCTCTCTGACTGGGTGTTATATTTTTGGCTATTTCGACTACAGAGTTATCATAAAAATAAATCCCGGGTACCGCATAATTCGACTTGGGATGTTCTGGCTTTTCTTCAATCGAAACAGCCTTATTATCGGCATCAAATTCGACAACGCCGTAACGCTTAGGGTCTAAAACATGATAAGCAAAAATAACGCCTCCCCGAGGTTCTAAATGCGCTTGTAAGGTTTCGTTTAACCCGGAACCATAAAAAATATTATCTCCTAAAATTAAAGCAACATCGTCGCTCCCTATAAACGCCTCTCCTATTATAAAGGCTTCTGCTAAACCATTCGGCTCTTCCTGAACAGCATATTGAAATATACATCCATAATCTTTACCATCACCCAAAAGAGCTTTAAATCGCGGTAAATCTTTTGAAGTTGAAATAATTAATATCTCATGAATGCCTGCCGACATTAAGGTGGTTAATGGATGATAAATCATGGGCTTATCATACACCGGCATAAGTTGCTTACTAACCACTTTTGTAAGTGGATATAACCGTGTCCCTGATCCGCCTGCTAATATGATGCCTTTCATTGTTGTTTTATTTTAACACCTGTTACACTAAATCTATTTTTATAACTCCCTTTGTCATGCTGAGCTTAGCCTATTTCGAACTTGCCGATAGACGAAGTATCTCATTACCAACCCACCGCAATCAAAACCTCCCCTGTCACCCTGAGCCTAGCTTGTATCGAGCTTGACGAGATATCGAAGGGTCTTCTTACAGGCACACTTCGATTTAAACCTACTCAGTCTTGATGAGCTTAGCCTGTCGAAGCATTATTTATTCTCCACTACCAACCTCTGAATGATTTTTTGAGAACCTAATCAACTTCTCCCAATCTTTATCTATCAATGCTTTCTTCTTTCTCCTACTCCAGCCTTTTAATTGCTTTTCCTTTTCAATAGCTAAATTTACATCTGTAAATTCTGAATACCATTTTAATGCAACAGGCCTTCTCTTATATGTATATGCTAAAATATTAATCCCTTTATTATGCTCAAACAATCTTTTAGTCAAACAAGAAGTTACTCCAACATAATAGGAGGCATCCGAACACTCTAGTATATATACATAATAAGTTTTCATGCCTAAAAAATCCTTCGACAAGCTCAGGATGACATTATCGTTATTTTTATAAGCTTCATTATTTACTATCTAAAATTCCTGCCAAACTTTCAAATCTTTATGTGACTTTAATGCTTTCATTTAATCATATAACCTCTTCACTATATAACTACTTAACCTTATCACCTCTTATACTGCTTCCCATAATATTCCCGATATGCCCCACTCGTAACATGATCTAACCAAGCCTCATTATCTAAATACCAATCAATGGTTATGTTCAATCCTTCTTCAAAAGTAACCGAAGGTTTCCACCCCAATTCTTTATTAATTTTTGAAGCGTCAATAGCATAACGTAAATCATGCCCTGGACGATCTTTTACATAAGTAATAAGCTTTTCCGAAGTTCCTGGCGACCTTCCTAAACGTTCATCCATTTGAGCACACAATTCCTTTACTAAATCAATATTCTTCCATTCATTAAAACCACCAATATTATACGTTTCTTTAGTTTTTCCTTTGTGAAACACTAAATCTATAGCTTTGGCATGATCTTTCACATACAGCCAATCACGTGTATAATTCCCATCACCATAAACTGGTAATGCCTTATTATTAATGATATTATTGATAAATAATGGGATCAGCTTTTCTGGGAATTGATTTTGTCCATAATTATTAGAACAGTTGGTAATCACATATGGAAGCTCATACGTTTCACCATAAGCTCTAACAAAATGATCGGAACTGGCTTTTGAAGCAGAATATGGTGAGTTCGGATCATAAGCCGTCGTTTCAGTAAACAATCCTGTTTCTCCTAAAGTACCATAAACCTCATCGGTACTCACATGGTAAAACAGCTTATTCTTGAAATCGTCTTTCCAAATTTCTTTAGCCGCATTCAACAAATTAACCGTCCCAAGAATATTGGTTCTTACAAAAGCTAACGGATCTTTAATAGATCGGTCTACATGCGATTCAGCTGCCAAATGAATGACCCCATCAAATCGATGTTTTTGAAAAAGAGCACTAATAAAGCTAGCATCATTAATATCTCCCTTGATAAAATTATAGTTAGGAGAACCTTCAATATCTTTTAAATTCTCTAGATTCCCCGCATAGGTAAGGGCATCCAAATTAAAAATACTGTAATTCGGATATTTCTCCACAAATAATCGTACAACATGTGATCCAATGAACCCAGCACCACCAGTAATTAATATACTTTTTTTATAATTTAAACTATTCATTGTCATTAAAGTTACTTTTTCTTGACCTGTGAAATAAGATTTAAGACGGTTACCTAAAAACATTTTGCCATAATGTGTTTTTAAATATTTTTCTCTTCTAATCGCATCTTGCTGACTCAAACATCCCTCAAAATATATCAACTTTAACAGCCTTCTATTTCTGGTTGAAACTACGCGCCCCAATTGATGAGCCTTAAATCTTGATGGCAAATCTTGGCTATACCCAGTATATTTATTTCCATCCTTTTCAGAATATAAAATATACACATAATATATCCTTCCATCATATTTGCCATCATTTCATGGGTTGAAACCTTGCCCCCCTGTGATGAGTATCGTTATAATTATCTTTTAAATCGTTCTAAAAATTTAATAAAATCTAAGCCTAATAACACGATAAAGGTCAAACAAAACAACAACACACCATAGAATATCTTTGCTCCCATGGAAACACCGAAAATTTCCCTTTTATTATCAACAAAACCGCTATCTTGCTTTCTGGATAGCACCTCTAAAATCTCACTCTTATCTGCTATTTTTCGGTCAATCGCAACAAGTTCGCGTCTTAATTCAATATCACTTTTGTATAAGTCGAACTCTTTGGTTTTGTCTTTGTCTGAACTTCCTTCAAACGTGATTCCAATTTCAGACTTATTTTTATCTAATAAGGTATTTTCTAACACCCGTTTATAGGTTGATTTAAGAGAATCTGAAACCTCTAAAGCCTGCTCTATAGCTAACTTGTTATTTGTTAATTCTTCAATATCTTTTTTCTGTTCTTTTACGAAATAAGGATTTGTATTCACATAGTCGATAATTTTTGAGAAGACCAATTGAAAGTTGCTACGCACACTTGATTTTAGAGTAATTTGCTGAATATTATGATCATAATCCGTATAATTCTGTAAATAATCCTCATATAATATTGTTGCTGCCACCGTGGAATCCAACGTTTTTATATAAGCATCATATTCTTTGATACGCTGATTCTCATTAACAACGGGCTTTATATCAAACTTTAAAATTTTTGCTGCCTTACTCACTTCAACATCTAAAACCCTTCCTAAAACCACCGAATCTTCTTGTGACAACAAATCATTTAAATAGCTGATGGCATTGTACAAATCTTCGCCTGTTTCATAATTCTGCTTTACTGTAATATAAGACTTGTAAACAGGGGAAGATGTTTTCTGTAAAACAAATCCTAAACCTACACCAATAACGGCCGCAATGACCAATTTTATAGCTTGTCTTTTTATAAAAAACACCAACCAAACAAAGGCCAAAAATATGTTATAAAAAATACGCCCTATAAACTTAAAAAATCTATCGAAAGCATTGCCTATTAACTTAAACAACTGCCCTAAATCTACCTCCTCTGATGGTTGTGCTGATTGTGATTCTTTACTCATAATGTTAATTCAATATTTGTTCTAATATAGTTCTAGTTATTAAATACGTAGGTTTAACCCCCGAAGTACCTAAGCCTCCTGAAGCTAAAGTAGCTCCTGTTTCTAACGGATTATCACTGGCATAATAGGCATACCTTACTTTGACATCTTTTTGAATACTTCCTCTAACTTTTGAGGCTGCTTGTATGGCTTTTTGATAATGAGCACCTTCCATTTCAAGCCCAATAACCTGCCAAGTAGAATTATAGAAGAATTTTAAAATATCTTTATTTTGTAAAGAGGTTCCTAATACGGTAATCATCGAGCCTTCATAAACAGCCACTCCTTTTCCTTCTAAATCTTCTTTTTTTAACTCATTTTCAAAGGGATAATTATCTGCGGTTCCTTCAAAAATATGCGCCGATGGAATCATAATATCGCCTTTTCCGCCTTCTAAAATGCCTGCTTTCCCCATGATAGAAACCGATTCTACATTGAGGAGTACTTTTTTGTTCTTAATTTTATAGGGTTTCAATAATTCATCCATGGTTTCATAGGCCTGCTCTCCAAACGCATAATCCATAACAAGAATTACTGGTTTCTTTTCTTCTAATTCTATTTTTGAAACCTTAAGATCTAATTTAGTCATATCAAATTTTGAGGAATCAAAAATTTGAACATCTATATTAGCACCAGATGTATCTTTAATGTAAACCATGCCATTACTTAACGCTTCTTTTGAAACTTTGTTTCGTAAGGCCTCATTTTCACTTTTACTCAAAGTCTCATATACATCAAATATGGTTTTATGACCCGTTTTTGTTTTAATAGCACCTGAAGCAAAAATAGTATTCATTACACTATGCATATTGGCACTAATAACATGAATGGGTCTGTCTATTATACCGTGTTTGTTTAAAGTCTCCTTAATAGTATCTGCCCAAACCTCACCATGAATATGATGGCCTATGCGTTCTCTTAAAACGGGACTAAAAGTAATGGTGCGTTTGTTATTGTTTATAGATTCTTCTATAGCCAATTTGCCCAACCAGTACACGATATGCAAAAGACGCTCTGGTTGTGTTTTGGTTGCAAACTTATCATAAACTAAAATCAGTTCATTGAACGTTCTGCCTAATATATTTGCTGTATGCGTAATGGCGACTTCGCGTTCTTCTTGAGACAGTTTCTTTTTTGATAAAACAGCCTTTTCAAGTTTTATCCAATCACGTGTGGTTGTTCCTTGTTCATCAATTAAAACCCGACTGCTTATTTTGTGTGATTCAATGAATAAAAAGGTTAAGTGGGTTAAAATATCATAAATTTCTGATCGCCCACGTGTAATTTCAATATTCATTTGTTCATCGTCAATACGATAACAATTTCTACGACGTTTTTCTGGAATTATTGTTTTAAAATGAGAATTGGCATACCCCTCATCACTTGTTAAATTAATAAAGGTACATTCTTCAATGCCTTGCGGTAATCGATCTATCACATACAGTAACCCTTCAAGCTCTGCCTTTTCTTCACCAATAGAACCATATATTTCAGGGCGTAACAACAATAAAGACTCTCGTAACGTTTCACCCGAAATACCCATAGGTTTATAAAACCCTCTGTTAAACAAATGACGCATGGTAATATACATACGCTCAATAGCATTGGAACTCTCCTGTGCTCTGGTTCTGGCGTGATGTTTTTTATGACTCATTTGGTTTGTAAATTCTGGCAAAGATAACACTAATGATTTAATCTGAATGCGGGAAACCCTCAACTATTTTCCGGTCATTTGACAAACGTGGGATTTTATTTTGTCCTCCCAATTTTCCAACAGATTTCATATAGTCTTGAAACCCATTCTTTTTCACTTTTGTAATCTTTAGGGGCTGTAACACTTTACCTTGAATCAAATCAAAATAATAGGTGTTTTGTTTTTGAAGTGATTTATCAATTTTATCGGCTAACTCAGAAAGATCTTCAGGAGCGTTCTCAAATTCTATAAACCACTCATGATATGGTAAGCCTTTGTTTGGTGTTATTTGAGGCGCCACCGTAAATTCGGTAACCGAAATATTGGTATTTTCAATGGCTTCTTGCATAGCCTGTTCCACTTCCTTTCCTATAACATGTTCACCAAAAGCAGAGATAAAATGTTTTATACGACCCGAAACAATAACGCGGTACGGTTTAACCGAAATAAACTCAACCGTATCACCAAGATTATAAGCCCACAATCCGGCGTTTGTTGAAATAATCATAACATAGTTTACACCTACCTCAACATCTTTTATGGTGATGCGCTCTGGGTTTTCATCAAAAAACGCATCGGCCTTAATAAACTCGTAAAAAATACCTGAATTTAAAAGCAATAACATGCCCTTTTCATTCTGCTTATCTTGATAGGCAAAGAAGCCTTCACTGGCTGGATATAATTCAATACTAGCTACTGGTCGTCCAATTAAATTTTCAAATTTCGCCCGATAGGGTTCATAATTAACGCCACCAAAAATGAACAAATTGAAGTTTTTAAAAACATCACCAACTTTCTTCCCTGTTTTATGCTGAATTCTTTCAAAATACATTTGAACCCAAGATGGAATTCCAGAGATTACGGTCATGTTTTCTGGTAAAGTTTCCTCAACAATAGCATCTACCTTGGTTTCCCAATCTTCAATACAATTTGTTTCCCAAGATGGTAACCTGTTTTTTTGAAGATACTTTGGCACATAATGGGCAACAATACCCGAAAGTCTGCCCAATTGAATACCATTTTGCTCCTTCAAAATAGGGCTACCTTGTAAAAATATCATCTTACCATTTACAAACTCACTATGGCCTGTTTCATGAATATACATAAGAATAGCATTTCTTGCGGCTTCAACATGACTAGGCATGCTTTCCTTTGTTATTGGTATATATTTTGAACCTGAAGTAGTACCAGACGTTTTTGCAAAATAAATAGGTTTACCTTTCCAGAGTATATTCTCCTCACCTGCAACCACTGTTTCAATGTACGGCTTTAACCCTTCATAATCTCTTACAGGAACACGTTTCACAAAATCTTCATGACTATTGATGCTTATAAAATCATGGTCTTTCCCAAACAGCGTACTTGTAGCTTCAGAAATGAGCTCTTGAAACACTCTTTCTTGTGTTGCAATAGGATTTTCAGCCCATTTCATCGTTTTTTTATAAACACGTTTTGCAAAAGGCTTTGCTAAAATAGACTTCAGTGATATCATTTATTCAAAATCAATAAAATTTGTTGGATTAATGGGATATCCATCATTCCATAATTCAAAATGTAAGTGAGGCCCGGTAGACAATTCTCCTGAGTTTCCTGCGGTGGCAATAACCTCTCCCGCCTTCACTAAATCGCCTTGTGCTTTTGTTAATGCGGTGTTGTGTTTATACACCGATATAAGGCCATAACTGTGTTCAAGAATGATAACATATCCCGTACCTGCCGTCCATTCAGCAAAAATAACAATCCCATCAGCCGTAGCCTTTACTGGTGTATTTTCAGGAACCACAATATCTACAGCAAAATGCTTTTCTTTGGCATTGTAACGCTCACTAATTTCGCCATTTACAGGTGGAAATAATACAAAACTTGCTGCTGAGGTGGCCGATTCAAATAAATTATACTTATCCTCTTTATCTACTTTTTCCCGTAGCAGAGAATCTTCGGGAATAGGTGTAAAATCAACTTCACTGGCCTCAAGTTTTACGGCCTCAACAATAGAATCTTTATTAAAATCTACAGCACTTACATCACCCGTCAACACTTTTTTAATAGAAGTATAGTAACGGTCATTCATACTAATAACTTGTTGTAATGAATCTGTTTTATATGTGAGTTCTGTGGCTTTCTTTTTCAGGGCTGTTGAAGAATATCCTGGAATATACTCTCTTAACGGTGTAAAAGCAATAATAAGATACGTTAGTAAAATAAAGAAAATAGCGCCTATTGAAGCAAAAACAAATACATTTAGCCGTGTTAATTTAAACGAAAGTCGTTCTTCAAAAGTGTTTTCATTTAGAATAACTAAACGATATTTATCAAGCAACTTGCGCTTTATTCTTTTTTTGTTTCTCTTTTTATCTGCCATTTGAAAACAAAAATAAATAGAAATTTGTGAATCTTGGAAACTTCATCAGTTAAAGTGTTTTGTTAAATTTAATTCTGAATCCCTAAAGTTCTCTTTAAAACGGTAATATTAAAGTTTAATTATTAACTTTGTGTTTTTAAAACATTATTATGAGCTTATATATGTTACCATTAGCAATTGGCCCCATGCAAATAGTATTGATTGTTGTTGTTGTTTTGTTATTATTTGGAGGTAAAAAAATACCTGAATTAATGCGAGGACTAGGAAGCGGTATTAAAGAATTTAAAGATGCCAGCAAAGAAGACGACAAAGAAAAAGAAACTAGCAAAAAGGAGTAATTCCTTTTTTTAAGTATAAAACAAAAAGACCAGCAAATTGCTGGTCTTTTTGTTTATATATCATTTGAGTTTACTCTATTTTAACCGATTTGATGATAGACTCTAGTTCAAGCATATAATTCCTTTTTTCAACTGAAGGCGCAAAAGAAAAACCTTCAACCATAACCCATCTTTTGTTAATGTCATCTTTAATAGCATAATTTATAAAAGGACCTCCCATAAATGCATTTTCTACACGCCAAATCCCTTTAGTTTCATAGGTTAGTTTGTTGTCTATACTCATTTCTGATATAAAGGGCGCATACGCATTTTGTGTTGATAAATAAGAGCCTTCAACGGGTCCTTCAATATATGCCTTTCCTATAGAATCTCTTATCTTAATAATTTCACTTACCACACTATCATGCTCCTTAATAGCTTCAAGTGGTAACTCATAAATCAATAAATTATTTGTACCTGTTGTAATATCTTTTCTTATCCAAAAGAAATTTTCTGCTTCCTTGGCTATTCTGTAAACGGATGCGAATTGAATGGTTAAACCTAACTTCTCTTTAATGGCATTAAAATTATGTGGCGATTTTGCCATTTGCCGCTGTCTTTCTGCCAACTCCATATTACGAAATACTTCAACAATTTTAACGTCGTGCTCCTTTAAAACCGCTATAATATCTTGCCTTGTTTGACCAGAAACAACAATTACTTTTTGAGGCTTAGCGTAAACATCATCTAAAAACTTAATATCAGCGTCTTTACTAATCTCTATTTTTAAAACGGTTCTGTTTTTTGTAACAAAGCCAGAAAACACCTTTGGCGGAATTTGACTTACCGTAAATGTAGGCTCATCTTGTGGTAAGCCATAAATAGGTTTGCCTAAAATAGCTCTTATTTCCTCTCCAACAATACCCTCCCAAAGCTCATTAGTGGCAACAACAGACACATTATTAATAGCACCTGATGCGTCTGGAAGAAATTTTTCAGTAGATTTTTTTTTGTCTCCACAAGACACGAATAGTGAAAACAATATTACTAGACAAAGAACATTTCTCATCATAACTGTTTTTAATTTTTTATCGAATTACCCTTTAGCTATTTTTAGCTTCATTCCAGGTTTTAAATCATTACCACTAATACCATTCCATTCTTTAATATTTTGAACAGAAACTCCAGGAAATTTCTGAGAAATACCCCATAATGTGTCGCCACTTTTCACTGTGTAGGTAACTATTTCACCTGTAATAGGTTTACTTTTCACTGGTTTTGAACTGGTGGCCTGTACGGTTTGAGGTGCTACGTATGGCTTTCTTGGGTAGATGGTTAATCGCTGCCCTATCTTTAAATTATTACTTCTTAAACCATTCCATTGCTTTATATCACTAACCCTAACACCATATTGTCTAGAAATTTTCCCTAAATAATCTCCAGATTTTACTTTATAACGTATCCTATCATTAGCCTTAAAAAACTGTGGCAATGGTTTTTCTCGCTTGTCAAATTCTGCCTTTGCAAAAGCATAAATTTTTTCTTCATTGTTTACAAAATCACCCATTACCTGTACAGGCAACCTTAAAACATAATCTTCTTCTTTTATAAAAGGAATGATATCTAATTTATAAGATGGGTTTAAAAACTGCAATTGTTCTATTGGGGTTCCCGTAACTTCTGACACTTGATCAAGCGTAATCATTTGCTTAACCTTTACCGTATCTGTTTCAAAATAGGCAAATTCCGGCTTTGACTTCACAAAGCCATGCTCTTCAGCATATTCAAAAATATACATATTAGCCAAAAACGCGGGTAAATAACCTGCTGTTTCACGAGGTAAATTATGGCGAATATTCCAATAGTTTTGATACCCTCCAGAACGTCTAATGGCTTTGGTTACATTTCCAGGTCCAGAATTATAGGCTGCTAAAGCTAAATCCCAATCGCCAAAAATCTCATACAATTTTGAAAGGTATTTGGCTGCAGCTTCGGTAGACATAATAGGGTCACAACGTTCATCAACATAGCTACTTACATCTAAACCATACATTCTACCTGTACTAAACATAAATTGCCATAAGCCCGTGGCACCAACTCTAGATTTGGCTCTTGGCTTTAATGCTGATTCTACAATAGCTAAATACTTTATTTCTAAAGGAATATCATGTTTGTCTAATTCCGTTTCAAACATTGGAAAATAGAACGCACTTAGGGTAATAAGTCTTTGTAAAAGCTCTCTTCTGTTTTTTAAATACGATTTTATAACACTTTCTAGTGAAGGATTATACGCTACATTGAATGGTGTTTTAGCATCTAAAGCTTTTAACCGTGCTTTTAAAGTGTCTGTTGGTAGTTCAGGATACGCAACAGGTTGGTAATCTAATTCGGTAACTGATTTATAAACAGAATCAAATAGGGCATTGCTGTACAATTCCTTATACCATTTATCGTCATACTTAGCAGCTATTTCAAGGTCTTGAAGGTTTTTAACCGATAAGCTATCTATTTCGGCTTCAATAACCTTAACGGTGTGCGCAGATCCATCAACAATAGAATCTTTAATCATGAGGTTTTTTACAAGCACGGTATCAACAGTTTCCTTCTGATGATCTGCAATAGAGTCTTTTACCTGCGCCAAGCAGGTAGTAATATTTAAAAGCAAAATGTATATAAAAAAACGAAAAGCCATAACATCTATTCTCATGAATGAAATTATGGCTAAAATCGTATTTTTTAAGCGAATTTGAAAGCTTAAGCTGTATTATTCTAAAATAGCTGCAATACCAGGAAGTGTTTTTCCTTCAAGGCTTTCAAGCATAGCACCTCCTCCAGTACTTACATAACTTACTTTATCTTGAAATCCAAACTGTTTTACAGCAGCAACAGAATCGCCCCCACCAACAAGTGAGAATGCCCCTTTTTCAGTGGCCTCAGCAATTGAATTTCCTAACTCAATAGTTCCAGTAGCAAACTTTTCCATTTCAAAAACACCTAACGGCCCGTTCCATAAAATTGTTTTACATGCCATTACTACGTCATGAAATTGTGCTCTTGACTTTGGTCCAGCATCAACACCTTCCCATCCATCAGGAATCGCATTAATGTCTACAATTTGGGTATTGGCATCGTTACTAAAATCATCTGCAGCAACGGTATCAACTGGAATATGTACTTGTACATTCTTCGCTTTAGCTTGCTCTAAGATATCTAAAGCCAAATCCATTTTATCATCTTCACAAATAGAATTTCCTATGTTTCCGCCTTGCGCCTTTACAAAGGTAAAAGCCATTCCGCCACCAATAATCAGGTGATCTACTTTATCTAAAATATTTTCAATAATGGTTATTTTAGAAGATACTTTAGCCCCACCTAAAATGGCAAGTACCGGTTTTTCACCTGTTTCCATGACTTTCTTAATGCTTTCTATTTCTTGAGCTAATAATGTTCCGAAGCATTTTTTATCTTCAAAAAATTGAGCTACAATAGTTGTTGAAGCATGCGCTCTATGTGCTGTTCCAAAGGCATCATTTACATAAATATCACCAAGTTTTGATAATTTTTCAGCAAATGCAACATCACCAGCCGTCTCCTCTTTGTAATACCTTAAATTTTCTAAAAGCAATACTTCTCCTGGTTTTAAGTTTGCTGCTGCTTCCTCAGCATCAGCGCCAATACAATCTGGAACAAACTTCACATCAACACCTAAAATATCAGATACTGTAGATACAATGTGTTTTAATGAAAATTCGTCTTGAAACCCTTTTGGTCGTCCTAAATGCGACATTAAAATACAGCTTCCGCCATCTTCTAATATTTTAATAATAGTTGGTTTTGCTGATACAATTCTCGTGGTATCTGTAACTTCAAATTTTTCATTTAAGGGTACATTAAAGTCAACTCGAATTAATGCTTTTTTATTCTCGAAATTAAAATCATTAAGGGTTTTCATTCTATATAAATTTTGTCTTATTTATTGTTTCTCACAAAGGTAACTAATTAAAGAGTGCTAAAAAATGACATTTTTCACGAAAACGTTTGAAGTGCGAAAAGATTTTTAAAAATTTAATTAAATGATTATAACACCACACTAAATATGTTTCTATCTATTACGTATTTAATTAGAACACCAAGAACAACTCGTTTTCAAAATTGTTTTAATTATATAGGCTCATTTTTAAATTAAAAAATTCATTTACTTTTGCCTCATGCTATTTACAGATGTTTTAGGACAGGAACATATAAAAAATCATTTAACGCAAAGTGCTGATAATGGTAGAATACCACACGCCCAATTATTTGTTGGTAGAGAAGGCTCCGGCACGTTACCTATGGCGTTAGCATACGCCCAGTATATATTGTGTTCAAACATAAATGGGGAGAATAACAGGGGTAATACAGCTTGTAATTTAAAGTTTAAAAACTTTTCTCACCCTGATTTGCATTTTGCTTTTCCTGTAACTACAAGTGATAAAGTAAAAAGCCATCCAGTCTCCAGTTTTTATCTTGAAGAGTGGCGTCAGCTGTTGCATGAGCAACCTTATGGTAATTTGTTTGATTGGTATAAACTACTAGGTGTTGATAATAAACAAGGCTTAATTAGTGTTGACGAAGCACAAGAAATTGTGAAGTCTTTAACTTTAAAATCATATGAAGGCGGTTATAAAGTCATGCTTATATGGATGGCCGAAAAAATGAATTCTGCTTGTGCCAATAAGCTGTTAAAGCTCATTGAAGAGCCTCCAAATAACACTATTTTTATTTTAATAGCAGAAGATGAGGAACAAATAATAAACACCATAAAATCACGCTGCCAAATACTGCATTTTCCTCCGTTATCTGAGGATGTAATCAAAGACGCTTTGATAAAGCACTATAGTTTAGAGCTAAATGTTGCCACTAAAATAGCGCATCAAGCCAATGGTAATTATAATAAGGCCTGTGATTTAGTGTATCATGATTCTGAAGACACACAATTTGAAACCTGGTTTATTTTCTGGATACGAAGTGCTTTTAAAGCAAAAGGAAATAAAGCCGCCATACATGATTTAATTTCATGGAGTGAAGATATTGCTAAAACAGGACGTGAAACCCAGAAACAATTCTTGAATTTTTGTTTGGATTTTTTTCGCCAAGCACTTTTACTGAACTATAGAGCAACAGATTTGGTCTTTTTTGAACCAAAGACGGAAAAATTTAAGCTAGAAAACTTTGCGCCTTTTGTTCATGGTAATAACATTATGGATATAAGTAACGAATTACAAGAGGCCATTTACCACATAGAGCGAAACGGTAATTCAAAAATAATCTTGACCGATTTATCAATAAAATTGACCCGCTTATTACATAAAAAAGCAGAATAAAAAAAGCCTTTACAAGAGCGTTCTTATAAAGGCTTATATTTTTTAAATACGTAAGATTATTCTTTATTATAGTCCTCGTTTAATGCATTCAATATAATTTCAGTCAAATCGGCTTGCTCTTCGCCATATAATACGGATGCCGCATTCTCACTGGTTCCAAACACGAAATTATAGCCGTTTTTCTTTCCGTATTCTTTAACAAATGCTTTCACATCAACAATAACCGAATCTATTTCCGCCTGAAAGGCTTGTGTTAACTGTTGCTGTTCAAACTGCATTTGCTGTTGTAACATTTGTTGTTTTTGTTGCAACCCACTCATTAATTCTTGAGCCTTAACTTGAGAAGATTTCCTTGCTGTTGTTTGCGTTTCTTTTACCTCTAACTCAAAAGCCTTACTAATGCTATCAGCTTTTTTTCTAAAGGCTTCTTCTTTACTTTGAAATTTAGCCTCTACATCTTTCTTTTTTTGAAATCCATTTATAACAGTCCCGTTATCAATAAACCCAATTTTGTTCTGCTGACAAGACACGAAAACTAGAGATACTACTACTACGTAAAATATATGTTTCATTTAATTGTTATTTGATCGCGACAAATTTAGCAAAGCACACGTAAAGTTTGTTTGAATTTGTTTGGAATTTAACGTATAAAAAAAATCTATTAAATAAAAAATATCAATAAATCAAAATTATTAAAAATAAAACCAAATAAAGCCTTTTAAGCTAGTTTTAAAAAAACGCTTAGTGTTTCCCTTTTACAGGCTATAAAAACGCAAAACAACGACTCAAATGCGATTTTTTAATTTTTAATGATATAAATGACTGAAGAAACTTCTTTTGACACTATGGCTTTCAAGTTTGACACTAACCCAATAAAAAAACCTTTAATAAAACTTAATTTACCAGATTTATATTTTTCAGATAACATACAAACATAAAATGCGTCAAACCACATGGGTTTAACTTTTGTAACCTTTAAACCAAAAGACCCCATTAATTTAAACATTGAGGTTTTATTAAAATGCCAAAGATGACGAGGCACATCATATGCTGCCCAAAACGCATTATAAAATTGAGCATCATAACTTTTATAATTAGGAACAGCAATTATCAATCGACCATCTGGTTTTAAAAGTTCTTTAAAGCGTTTTATCTGATGATTCAAATCTGGTAAATGCTCAAGAACATGCCAAAGAGAAATGACATCAAAACTATTTTCTTCAAATTTTGAAAGCTGATCAATATCAAAAACCGCATGGTTTGTTTTTGAATTAGCAATACCCCTAGCCTGTTGATTTGGCTCAATACCTGCCACCTGCCATCCATTATTTTGTGCTACCTGTAAAAAATCACCCGTTCCGCAACCCACATCCAACAAATATTTTTCATCAGAAGCAAATGAGCGAATTAAGCTAAGTTTACGTTTTAAAGAAATACTTCTAACCACATGATAAACTTTTTCAAACAAATTTCTTTTAGCATCTGTATGAGAAATATAATCTTCACTTTTATAATATGCTGATAATTTATCAGAACTCGGTTGAGGGCTTGTTTCTAAAAATCCAAATTCTGGATGCTCAATCAAACTAAAAAGCTCTCCAGAAACAGAATGATCTTTTACTTTTAAAAAAATTTGTTTTGATTTTAAACCAGTCATGGATAAATAAAAAATAAAAACATTAAAAATATGAATGCTAATTGTACCTTTTTTATGATGAAAAACACGAGAACATTAAAATGTTTCACGTGGAACATTTTAATATCTTCTCATTATCTACCCATGTAAACTAGTAGCACAGAAATATCGTTTGGAGACACACCACTAATTCTGGATGCTTGAGACACCGTTGTAGGCTGTATTTTTTTTAGCTTCTCACGAGCCTCAAAACTCATAGATTTTATTTGAGAATAATCAAAATTATCTGGTATTTTCACATACTCCAACCTACTCAATTTATCCGCATTATTTTTTTCTTTAGCAATATATCCCGAATATTTAACCTGAATTTCTGCTTGTTCTATAATTTCATTATCTAGATTATGCTCTTGAATGTAAGCTTCTACAGAATCTATTTTTCTGATATCACTCATATCAATATTAGGCCTTGCGAAGATCTTAAACAACTTACCAGATTGTTTAACTTGAGCCGATCCTTTATCTTCTAAAACAGGATTTATTTCTTCCGGTTTCACGCTTGTTTCTTCAAAAAACTTAACAAATTTTGATGCGGCTTCGTGCTTTGCTTCCATACGTTTTAAGCGTTTTTCTGAAGCCAAACCAAGATCATACCCTTTTGGTGTTAACCTTAAGTCAGCATTATCCTGACGCAACAAGGTTCTATATTCAGCCCGTGATGTAAACATTCTATAAGGCTCCTCAGTGCCTTTTGTGATTAAATCATCTATCAACACTCCTATATATGCTTCGTCTCTTCTAAGAATAAAAGGATCTCTTTCTTGCACTTTCAAACTTGCATTTACTCCGGCCATCAATCCTTGTGAAGCAGCTTCTTCATAACCTGTAGTACCGTTAATTTGGCCGGCAAAAAACAAGCCACTCACTATTTTCGTTTCTAACGTATGTTTCAATTGTGTAGGTGGAAAATAATCATATTCAATAGCATAACCTGGTCTAAAAAACTTTACTTGTTCAAAACCTTCTACAGATCGCAATGCTTTAAATTGTACATCTTCTGGAAGCGAGGTAGAAAACCCATTCACATAAACCTCACACGTGTGCCAACCCTCTGGTTCAATAAATAACTGATGTCTGTCTTTATCAGCAAAACGATTAATTTTATCCTCAATAGACGGACAATAACGAGGCCCTAAACTTTTAATTCTACCATTAAACATAGGCGACCTATCAAAGCCCTCGCGCAATAAATCATGCACCTCAAGACTGGTATATGTCATATAACATGACCGTTGTTTTTCTAGTGGTTTGGTTACATCTAAATAAGAGAATTTCTCAGGCTGTTCGTCACCAGGCTGTTCAATCATTTTACTATAATCTAATGATCTTCCATCTACCCGAGGCGGTGTTCCTGTTTTCATTCTACCGGCATCAAAACCTAAATCAACCAACTGCTCTGTAATGCCTGTTGCCGATTTTTCACCAGCTCTTCCGCCACCAAAGTTTTTATCACCGATATGAATTAATCCATTTAAAAAAGTACCATTAGTTAAGACCACCGATTTAGCTTTAATCTCCACCCCTAATGAGGTCTTCACTCCTGCTACTGCACCTTGTTCTATTAACAATCCAGAGACCATTTCTTGGTAAAAATCGAGGTTCTGAGTTTGTTCAAGCATCATTCTCCAGTCTTCAGCAAAACGCATTCTATCACTTTGTACTCTAGGACTCCACATAGCAGGTCCTTTAGATTTATTAAGCATTTTAAATTGAATAGCTGAAGTATCAGACACAATACCGCTGTAACCACCCAGAGCATCAATTTCTCTAACAATTTGACCCTTAGCTATTCCTCCCATGGCAGGATTACAGGACATTTGCGCTATGTTCTGCAAATTCATGGTAATTAACAGTGTTTTACTACCCATGTTTGCGGCAGCAGCCGCAGCCTCAGACCCTGCATGACCACCCCCTACAACTACAACATCATAAACATCATTAAACATAATAGAAATTATTCAGATTATTATTTTCCTAAAACCAGCAAACTGTTCCACGTGGAACACTCATTATTTTAGCGTGCAAATATACACTTAATTAACATAAGAATTATATAACTCTAAATAGAGGTTCTCCTTTTCACGCATTAACTGGGCGTCTTCCTTTGATTTGTCTTTATATCCACAGTAATGTAAAATACCATGAACTACAACACGGCGTAGCTCTTCGTTAAAATCAGTTTCATAATCCTTAGCATTATCTTTAACACGTTCTACAGAAATAAAAATATCACCTTGAATCATGTGGCCTACACAATAATCAAAACTAATGATATCTGTAAGTGTATCGTGGTTTAAAAACTCAACGTTCAACCGGTGTAAATATGCGTCATCACAAAACACATAATTCACCTCTTCAAGCTTGAATCCTTCCTTAGAAATAACATCCGTAATCCAAAATCCAACACGCGCTTCATCATTAAGTTTAAAATCCGTTTCGTAATTAAATTCAATCATTACCGTTCTTAAAATACGCTTTAACTTTTTCTTTGTAATTTGAATGCAAAGGTAAACTTTGTCTATTTAATATTTCAGTGGACTCAAAATATTGTTTCGCTCTTTCAATATCATCATTGTCTTGACTTTGAAACACCTTCTTATTTGTGTTTGACTCTCTAGAATCATCCTCCCCTTGCTCCAACACCGCACGTTCTAACTTCAATAATTGGTGTTTTAAATCTAACATTTTATTTAGGGTTTCATTGGTAATTCCATTATTAAGAAGATCCATTTCAATATGTTCCATTCGTCTAATCAACGCCTCACTATTGCCTTTAAAACCCTCTTTAACCATTCTTTTTCTTAAAGCTTCCTTTAACTCTTGCTGTTGTTTGTATATTTCATAAATCAACGCCTCTTGTCCTTCTTCATAACCTTCTTCATCTACTTTATTTGATCCATTTTTTTTCTCTCCTTTACTCTCACCCTCTTCGTTATTTTCTGTATTATTACCTTGTTTTCCTTTATCAGGTGTTTGATCACCTTTACTTTGACCTTGCTTCATACCTTCTTCCATCATTTTATTTAACTCTTCCTGGCTCATAATGATATCAGGCAATTGCATATCTCCTTGTCCACCTTGTCCTTCCGACATACTTAAACTTTCTTGCATATTATCAAGAATGTCACTTAATATATCGGCTAGATTGTTAGCTGCAGTTACTGTGAATTGCTGACTTGATATACCTTGATACATTTGGCCATCTGCCATAACTTGTAACACTTTATCAATATTATAATATACCTCTGTAATTTCCTTATTAACCTCCTCTGATAATTTAGGTTGGCGCAAAGACAAGGCAAATAAACTATCATCAATATATTCAAAATGCTCTCTCAAACTGTTTTGTTTCTTTAAATATTTTCCAAGTTCATTATGTTCAGGATCTACTTGTTTAAACTTATTCATCAAAGCTTCCTGATTAAAAGAGAATAACACCACATTATCTAAAACCTGTCGCAACATTTCCATATCTTCTTGTATTTGCTCGCCACCAGACGCTTGCATACTTTTCTGCATCTTTTTGCTTAATTCCTTCATTTTTATGGCGGCATTTCTTTGTTGCTTCTGAGCCTTTTTGAAACGTTCATTTTTCAGCTCTTGCGTATCTTGCTCCTCTAATTCTTCTAAAAAATCTGAAGCTGACTCTTGATCCTTTTTAACTTCATTTTCGTCTAGCTGATCTCTTGGAATGTCTATCGGTTTTTTAAGCTGTTTACTACTTTTTTCTAATTGATTTAATTCTTCTAAAATGTGATTATAATTTTTATTTAAATTATCCTGGGTTTCCTTTGTGTTTTCCTTTTGGTCTTTTGAAGATAAGCTCTCTTGAGCTTCAGATAAATTATCTAAATCACGTTTTAATTTCTCTAGCTTCTGCTCTACATAAAACCGCTTAGTCAACTCTAACAATTGCTCAAGGCTTCGCTTTTTATTTTTATTTTGTTTACCAAGCTCATCCAATTTATTGATTAATTCCTCCTTTCCTATTTTTTCCTGAATCTTTTCAATTTCCTTTAGCAACTTTTCATCTTGTTCTAATTTTTTTTCATTCTCTTCAAGGCGCTTTTTCAAATCCTCTGTAAATTGATCATTTTTTATATGTTCTTTTTCAAACTCCTCAAGACGCTTTTGAAAATTTTTATTGAACTCCTTCATCATTTCATCCTGCTCTTTTTGTCGCTTTAAAAATGACTTGAGTTTACCTTTATCGTTAAAATTTAAGTTGGATTTTTCTTTCTGAGTTTGGGTTACTTCTATTCGCTTTTCTTCCTGCTCATCAAACTTGTTTAAAGATTTACTTAATTGCTCAATGGACTTCTCCTGCTCCTTTAAATTCTTACGCTCCTCTTCTTCCTTGGTGAGTTTTCTGTATGTATAAATGTTACTCTTTACACTTTTATGACCATTAACCTGATCATTATCAAACACTTGAAAATATAATTCATAAGGAATACCTGGTTCAATGTTTAAATTATTAGGGAATACACTAATAAAATCTTGAATATTTGCTTTGGTTAGTGGTATGATATCCTTTTCCTTTTCAGCTTCAGTTCCTTGAGGATAATACACTAGTTGCAATTTGCTTAAACCATAATCATCACTTACCTGACCATAAAAATATAAGCTTTGATGGTTGGTACTATCAATTGTCATCCTTAAAGAAATTTCAGGATGTTCATCCTTAATACTATTGATAGTAAAATCTAATTTTTCAAAATCCTTTAAATTTTCATTACTCGTACTTAAGCTATATGCAAAATCTTTTAACACCTTTTTTGACGTTGTAAACAGATCTTCCTTTTCTTTTTTAAAAGAGATAGTATCCTGTGTAAGCATGACAACCTCTTCCGTAGCTTTGGTTTTTAAAATCCATTTTATCTGACTACCTTCTGGTACCGTAGCATTCCCTGTGCTGGTAACAACCTCATCGGGTTTTAAGGTGTAACTTGGGTAGTCAATCTGCATTTCAAAATCAATAATAGAAGGGGTTGCTACCACCTCTAAAATATAAGGCTTAGAGACAATTGTATTACCTACAAGTTGAAAACGGATGTTTGCTTTTGGTTTAGCGAACACATACTCAAAAACTCCAACACCTAACTGTTGCAAATAGTAGGTTTCATCATTATAACTAATTTTAGCATTTTCTGGTGACACCTCACCAATGGTTCTTACTAAAAGTCTGAAATCTTGATTTTCAATGGCTTTTAAATCATTATTATCAATAAAAAATTGGAATGGTGCTGGTGGTTCATAAGCCGTTTTGTAATGCGTAACCCGCTCATAACTATCTTTAAACCAACTCAAATTTCCAAACACTAAGGAAGCCAAAATGATTACCACAGGAATAGCCGCATACTTTAAATAAGACAAGTTGGATTTAAAATTAACAGCCAGCTTAAAAGGAATAGGTGTTAATGCAGAAGATTTTTGTTCAATGCTTGCCAGTAACAATTCAGAATGTTCCTGTTCAGCACTTAATTGCAGAACGTTTAAAAGCTTATCATTAACCTCGGGAAAATGTTTCCCAATAAGTTTGGATGCTTCAATATAATCTATCCCTTGTTTTAACCGTAAAAGCTTGGCTAATGGAATAAAAATAAACTTTGTTAATAAAGCGAGTTCCACTACAATAAAAATCCAAAACAGCAACGTTCTAGCCAAAGTACCCATCCAGAAAACATACTCAATAAACAAAGTGACCAAAAGATATAATAAGCCCATCGCAAAAAACAAAATGCCCCCTCTTAACAATTCATTAGTATAATATCTCCTAATAAATGCTTCTAATTTTTGCTGAATGATTTCAAAATGACTCATAATTAAAGTAATGCACTTTCTATAGTATATAAAACTAACTAAACTACAATTTTATTTCTTACAAGGTTCATAATTAGCTGTTAATTGTATCTTTGCCACAAATTTACAAAACATGGCTAAAAACGTTCGTGTGCGCTTTGCACCAAGCCCAACTGGACCTTTACATATTGGCGGAGTAAGAACCGCTCTTTTCAATTATTTATTTGCTAAAAAGCACGGGGGTGATTTTATTTTAAGAATAGAAGATACCGATCAAAACAGGTATGTTGAAGGTGCAGAACAATACATTATTAATGCGTTGAATTGGTGTGGTATGCCTTTTGACGAGGGTGTTGGTAAAGAAGGAAACTTTGGACCCTACAGACAAAGTGAACGTAAACATATTTACAAACAATATGCAGATCAATTGATTACATCTGGAAACGCGTACTATGCCTTTGATACAGCTGAAGAACTAGATTACCATAGAAAGGACCATGAAGCCAAAGGAAAAACATTTATTTATAATTGGCATAACAGATTAAAACTTAATAATTCGTTGTCATTAAGTGCAGAAGACGTACAAGCCAAATTAGAAGCGGGTCAAGACTATGTTATTCGGTTTAAATCACCCCAAGACCAAACCCTGCATCTTACAGATATTATTCGTGGTGACATTAAAATAGATTCCAGTGTTCTTGATGACAAGGTGTTGTTTAAAAGCGATGGTATGCCTACTTATCATTTAGCAAATATTGTTGATGATCATTTAATGCAAATTACCCATGTTATTCGTGGTGAAGAATGGTTGCCTTCGCTTGCCTTACATTATCAACTCTATCAAGCACTTGATTGGGAGACACCAGAGTTTGCCCATTTACCTCTTATTTTGAAACCCACTGGTAAAGGAAAATTAAGCAAACGTGATGGTGATAAACTAGGGTTTCCTGTTTTTCCTTTAGAATGGACAGACCCTAAAACACAAGAAACTTCAAGAGGCTATAAAGAGGATGGTTATTTCCCTGAAGCTATGGTTAATTTTTTAGCGTTTTTAGGATGGAATCCGGGCACCGAACAAGAAATTTTTAGCATGGAAGAGCTTATTCAAGCTTTCGATTTGAACCGTGTTAATAAATCTGGAGCACGTTTTGATCCTGATAAAATAAAATGGTTTAACCACCATTACATGCAACAGCAAAGTAATGAGGCGCTGGCTATAGCCTTTCAACAAGAGCGCTCTGAACTTGCCGAAATTGATATTAACTTCATAGCTATCGTCATTGAGCTGATAAAAGAGCGAGCTACTTTTGTTTCTGATTTTTGGGATTTGAGTCATTTCTTTTTTATCGCACCAGAAACCTATGACGATAAAGCGGTTAAAAAGGCCTTTAAAGAAGGTACTTCGGATATTTTAAATGAGGTTATTACACAAATGGATCCTATTGAAGATTTTACGGTTGAGACACTTCAAAATACTATTAAAGGTTGGATAACTTCAAATAATATCGGCTTCGGAAAAGTTATGATGCCTCTTAGGTTAGCTTTAGTAGGAGCACTACAAGGGCCTGATGTTTTTGATATCATATTTATGATTGGAAAACAAGAAAGCATCAAACGTATTAAAAACGCTATTAACACTATTAGCATATAGTTTAATGAAATTATTTTATGTATATATTGTTTGTGTTATTCTGTTTTTTTCATGTGAACAGAAACATGAAGCAGACTATCCATTACATAATAAAACCGTATTAATTTTAGGAAATAGTATTACGCAACATGGGTTATATGTTGACTTTTTAGACTATTACTTGAGAAAAAACTTCCCAGATAAAAAACTAAATATTATTAGCGTTGGCTTATCAAGTGAAACCGTTTCAGGAGATTCTGAACCCAATCATCCGTTTCCTAGACCATGGGTTCACAATCGTTTAGATGACGCATTAAAATTAAGTCAACCCGACTTGGTTATGGCGTGCTATGGTATGAATGATGGCATTTATTCAAAGCTAGATTCAACCCGATTTAATCACTATAAAAATGGTATTAAAAAACTAAAGCATGAGGTAGAACAATCGGGTGCAGAACTTATACTTTTAACACCAACGGTTTTTGACCCAAAACCTATAAGAACCCGCATTTCTTTTAATGATTCTGAATCACAATCATATAAGCATCCTTACTATAAGTATAATGCCGTTTTACAGCACTATACTAATTGGTTAATGTCAATTAATAATATGAAAACCATTAACCTACATGCTTATTTAAACAAAAAATTAATAGCCCTAAAAAAACAGAACCCTGATGGTACTTTTATCCCAGATGGTGTGCATCCTAACCAAATAGGTCATTTTTATATGGCTAAAAAAATACTGTTAGATTTATACCCTGAAATAAAACTAAATACGGCTCAAACAGAACTCAAGCTACTTCAAAATGATACTTTATTTAAAACTATTTCAAAACGCCGACAAATTCAATCAGAAGGTTGGTTAAATTACATTGGCTATACCCGAGGACGAACTGTAAAATCAAATGATATAAGCACCACAAATGCTTTAGTAAATCAGTTGGATTTAAAAATACAGGAGCTTTTAAAATGATACCATAGCACCTAACACCAACATACTTTGGTGACCTTCAAAATTCGCTTTTCCTCCTAATGTATCTAGTCCTTTTTTGTCTAACTTTTTTAGCATGTTAGTAAAACCGTAAATATATTGCGCTTTCAGTTTGAAATTCTTTATTCCAGCAGAAGCCCCTACTGCCCCATTGAAATGAAACTGTGAAATATTAGAAATATCCTCTGCCATAAGATTGGTATAATTATTAATATAGTAACCACTTTGGTTTTCATCCTTCAATTCCAATTTTCCATTGTACTGCAACATAGGACCCACATCAATAGTAAAATGGTATGGAACTATTTTTATATGCATCAACATCGCCACCTGCGCTGCAAATAATTTGTATTCTATATTAGATTCTTCATTACTGATTAAGGCTGGTCTGGCCGAAACTTCTAAATGATTTTCAGAAAGTTGCATACCAAAACTAATGTTGTACCACTTGTTCGGAATATCAACCTCGGCAGCCAGGCCTCCTAAAAATCCATTGGCAGATTTGGTTTTAAAATTATCTGTAATAATATCAAATTGCGTGAGGCCACCTGTTAATGCAAAGCCATTTTTAATTTGGTAACTTGCTCTTTGCGCAAAACCAAGTGTAACAAAACATGTCGTTATTACTACTAATATGTAAAATTGTTTTTTCATTGAATCTTGTAAGGTTTGATGACAAATATAACTTAAATTAGTAATTCACATTTTTTAACCTTTTTTAAATCATATTATGAGCTATTTTTCTATCCCATTTATTGTTATTGGACTCTTTATTTTAATCTCGTCCTTTTTTATTGTCAAACAACAAACAGCTGCCATTATAGAACGTTTTGGTCGGTTTCAAAGTATTCGTCAATCTGGACTTCAAATTAAAATTCCATTAGTTGATCGCATTGCAGGTAAACTCAGTTTAAAAATTCAACAGTTGGATGTTATTGTTGAAACTAAAACCTTGGATGATGTATTTGTACGCCTTAAAGTTTCTGTACAGTATAAAGTAATTCGTGAAAAAGTTTATGATGCTTTTTATAAATTAGATTATCCGCATGACCAAATTACAAGTTACGTGTTTGATGTAGTACGTGCCGAAGTTCCAAAAATGAAACTAGACGATGTTTTTGTTAAAAAAGACGACATTGCCATAGCTGTAAAATCTGAATTGAATGATGCTATGATAGAATATGGGTATGATATTATTAAAACCTTAGTAACCGATATTGATCCTGATGCACAGGTAAAAGCTGCTATGAACCGTATTAATGCCTCTGAACGTGAAAAAATAGCTGCTCAGTATGAAGGTGATGCACAGCGTATCTTAATTGTTGAAAAAGCTAAAGCAGAGGCCGAAAGCAAACGCTTACAAGGTCAAGGTATAGCTGATCAACGTAGAGAAATAGCAAGAGGTTTAGAAGAATCTGTAGAAGTTTTAAATCGGGTTGGTATTAATAGCCAAGAAGCATCAGCATTAATTGTGGTTACCCAACATTACGATACCTTACAATCTCTGGGTGAAGAAACCAATAGCAACCTGATATTACTGCCAAATGCACCGCAGGCTGGAAGCAATATGCTAAACGAAATGGTGGCAAGTTTTACAGCAAGTAATCAAATAGGTGAAGCTATGAAAGAAGCCAAAAAGAAAAATGAAAAATAACTTGTTTTAAAAACAGCACATAAAAAAAGCATTTAATTAGTTAAATGCTTTTTTCTTTTTATTCCAACAAACTGTAATTTATAGCTCATTCTCTGTTGCAATAACTGTGTTATCATTTGAAACCTTATTGTTTTTCCAAGGTTTATGATTTTTATATGCTGGTCCCGTTAAACCTGCTTTACTATTATTTGTAGAAACAACTTGATATTCTACCTCATTACTGCTTTTACCTGGTTTGTAATTTTTATATGCTGGCCCTGTTAAACCTATTTTATGGTTTGCATTATAAACAGGTTTAGCTTCTGTTTTATGCTTACTTGGTTTGTAATTTTTGTACGCTGGCCCTGTTAAACCATTTCTGTCTTGTGCAAATGCGGTTACTGTAACAAATACTAGTGCAAATAATACTACTAACTTCTTCATAATTTCTCCGTTTTAAATTCATTACAAATTTACATTCAAAACTAAGGGTTATGGACTATGAGAAACCACGTAAATAGTATCCGTATAAATACGGATATTATGCTAAATAAACTCGACATGAGAACGTAATATTCATGATGTCAATTCACAATTGGTCTCGAAGTCTTGAAATTAGTTCTTTTCAATTTAGGTCTCGACTCGGCTGGCCCCACACAAAATCATTTAGATTTTCAAAAATTGGAAACATAACATAAAAGTTATATCAATACTCCCACTATATAAGATTCATTTGAGTGGCCTTTTTAATTAGTTCAGCCGTGTTTTTCACTTCAAGCTTTTTTAAGATATTAGCTCTGTGTGTTTCAATAGTTCTTGAACTTACAAATAATTTAGCAGCAATTTCTTTAGTGGTTAATCCTTCAGATATTAACCCTAAAACCTCAGTTTCTTTATTAGACAAAATATCCTTACTCACACTCTGAACCGACATGAAGTTTATCATCTTCTCTGAAATACTAGGGCTAAAATATTTCTTTCCTTGACTTACAATTCTAATTACTTTTATAAGTTCTTCTTGATCTGTATTCTTTAATAAATAGCCATATGCGCCACTTTTAGCACATTTAGCAATGTAATTACCATCATCATGCATTGAGATGATTATAGGCTTTATAGAGGCGTTTAAAGCCTTTATTTTATTTAAAACTTCAAAACCATCCATATGAGGCATCCCAATATCAAGCAATACAATATCAATATTTTTTTCATTATCTAGAGCTTCAAAAAACGCTACACCATCAGCAACACATGTTACAACATGTACATCATCATATTTTTTTAAGAGCTCTTTTAAACCATTTCTAAAAAGTTCATGGTCATCGGCAATAATAAGTCTAATTTCATTCATCGTCTATAGGTAATTCAATTTCAAAAGTAGTGCTTCCTTGTTTGGAATTAATTTGAACACTACCGTTACAAATATCAACACGTTCTTTAATGTTTATAATACCAGAACCCAGCTTTACCTCATGAATATTAAAACCTTTCCCATCATCAAAATAAAAAAATGAAATAAAATGATCAAACTCAGATAACGATAACCTGATGTGTGTGGCATTGGCGTGCTTTAAAGCGTTGTTTATTAATTCTTGCCCAATTCTGAAGATATTAATAGCTTGATTTTTGGTAATTTTACTGTGCTCTGTTTTGGTTAAATCTTCAAAAACAATATCAACATCGGAGTATTTTTTAATGTTATCAACAAAATTTGTCATAGCTGCTCCTACTCCAAAATCATCAAGATTTGAAGGCATTAAAGCGTTTGACATTAAACGAATTTCTGAAATAGTAGCATCTACTATTTTCTTCATTTCTAACCTTTGGGTTTTACTTTCTATCTTATTTTCAATATAAAACTTTAACGAGGTTAATATGGGCCCAATACCATCATGAAGCTCACGAGCTAATCGTTGCCTTTCTTTCTCTAAACCATCTACTAATAGGCGTTTGGTTTCCATGCTGTTTTTGGTTTCGTTACTTCTAAATTCAATTAATTTATCACGCATTTTGATTAAACTCATACCTAATAAATCATGCTCACTTTTGGGTTCATATTGCGCGTTTAAATTCATATCACCTATTTCATTAGAAAAATTTACGGCACCTTGAAGTGATTTTTTTAATTGTGCTAAAGCATCAAACATTTCCCTTATTTCATTGGAAACCTTTTTAAATTCATTTATTTCATTATAATCACCAGCAGCCATAATTTTAAGGCTTCGCTGCATATTAATTACTGGAGTTGTAATAATCTTTGTTAGAAATAATGATAAAACAATGGCTACTAACATGATGATGAAAATTAAACCTAAAAGCCTGATTTTTAATTTTTGCAAAGGTGCTGTGGCCTCACTTAAATCCATCTCTGAAAGAATAACCAAATTGAGATTAGATACATTTATAAACCCATAAGCGCTATATACCTCAACCCCCCTATAATCTTTAAACACACCTTTACCACTTTCTTTTTTACTTGAAAACGCATCTATCACACCTTTGGTATTAACTACTATATTTGATGGCGTTTTTTTAGGTAAAAACCGTGAGGGCGATCTCATTTTGAAATCTTGACCAACCAAATAAGATTCACCGCTATTCCCCATTCCTGTACGCTCCAGTAATATTGCAGTGATTTTATCCTGATTTATACACTTAGTCTTTATTTCATACCCTTCTTTTATCACTAAAACTATAGAGGTATTTCCATCTTGATGATAGTTTGTGAAGTCATAAATTCCTGAACTTTTTATAACCTCATTTGGTACATGGATATTTAAGCTGTCTAATGAATCACTTGATGTATGATTACTAACAAAGGCATCCCATTCATTTTGCAATAGGCTTTCAATTTGAACTTTTTTTAATGTTTTTATAGAGTTTAACTGACGGAGAATTCTATCATCTATCGTATTTGAAAATTGATTGTAAAAGGTAATAGACAACATTATTATAACTAATAATATCAAGCTATTCATAATAATTAAAATCAACGTTCTTAAACTCATTTCTATTCCTTAGAACTTATATTATAAAGTTAAGTTTTAGTTTCTCATTTATTTAAATGGATGTCGTTCTTCCCAATCTTGTTTTGGGTTCATCAACTTAAAAACAGGTTTTAAAATTCTATTTAACGTACCATTAGTATGCTTCATATACATAACCATAGGCCTTGGTTTGGCGCCTACCGAACTTTTAATAGCCATAGCTGTTCTGGCATAAATCACAGAAGTAAATCTTTGTGTGATACCAAAATCTAGCATATCATACAACATGTTTAAATATAACTGATTGCCGTATTGATGTTTTGTATCATACCCTAAAAAATAGGTTTCAAGTTGTCTACTATTTAAAATAAGTGTAAAAAAGCCAACCAACTTATGGTTCAAGTAATAGCCAAATACCTTAAAATTATCATTTAATTTTTGTTTCAAAACAAAAAAATGATCTTGGGGTAAAATAAAACTATTAAACTTGGCATTGCTAGAAACGTTAAGGTATAATGTATGCAACACTACAGCGTTTAATTGCACGGCATGTAAATCTAATTCTTTACAGTAAATATCCCCTAACTTCTTTCTAGCACGTTTATAACGATCGCGGTATTTTTTAGATAAATCTGAAACATAATCTTGCATATTAGACCATTGCTTTCTAGTTTCTAAAATCATATTGGGTTGTACGCTAACCTCGTGAAAATTAAAACTATCAAAAACAGGTGTCTTTTTCAATTTCATCTCGTTTACAAAAAAATCCTTTAGCAATATAGCATGAATTGGTTTTCTGTGTTCCCTATAAAAATCATTTTTAAGCGCGGTTACAGCTTTATAAATAGTTTCGGCATATTCCGTTAATGTTATCTTTTTTTTATTGAAAAACATACTGTGCTGCCCAGTGTGGGTTAAGTTACCAACCACTAACACATTACCTTTTAATATTTTTGAAATGATACTTCTAAAAAACTCTTTAGCACAGGATACTTCAGCTTTTCTGAACATATCTTTTAAATACAAATTAACAATTTGAATAATAGCAACTCCAACCAATTCATCATCAGAAAAAATGCCTACAAAATATATTTTTATATTACTTGGACCACCTTGTACAAGCGCCTCTAAATAATAAGATTGTAAAAACACATCGTGCTTTACAAGGGTATCCCATGTTTTTGGGAGATCTCTGGTTGAACGATAAATTTGAAAGGTTTTCAATAGAACTAAAAAAGACTGAAAATTACAATTCTCAGTCTTTAATTATGTTAAAAGTTTACAAAAATTACTTCATTCCACAAATAATGGCTCCCATTACTGCAAGGGTTACAATCCAATATCCAGCATTAATAAAAATGTATTTTGCACTTTTACGTTCAAATAACGCATTGGTACCTAAAATAGGAAGCGCAATAAAAACACCTGTAAGCACCCCATGAAAAGCACCATGTTTAAAGGTTCTAAAAGCATCACCATAATCGGTAATAAAAATTTCATAAGAAGGTAAAGCCGATGCAGGGTCTCCGCCTACTAGACTAAACACACCCATTTGATGAATAACAATGCCTGGTAAAGCGGTAGATAGCAAAAAGGCAAAAACAAATGCTAATCCGAAAATTTTAGCCATGTTTGCGCCTTTCATTTTTTCTTCTGTCATTTCTGCAGCCGTCATCCAAGCTGTTCCAAATACTTTGGGATTGTACCAAATAAACCCGACAACCATGGCCGAAACTGCTGCCAATAACATGGCAACGGGATTGAATAATTCCATAATAATAACGTTTAGTTTGTATCTAAATATAGTTAAAAAACCAATACATAAATATTATTTTATAAAATCAACCCTTAGAAATAGCCTGTGCCTCAGCTACTAATAAAGCATTTTTATCTTCCAAAGCCGTGGTAATAAAAGCTTGAACCTCTTCATTTTTTTCATGACCATGCTTTAATAAAACACCCAACACTAAAGCTACCGCAATACGCGTTCCTACCTTTTTAACGGCCGTATTAAACAAAGGAGCTAATTCCTCATAAGTAACATTGTTAGCTAATTCTAGTATTTCTGATTTTACTTTTAACTGTTTCGCTTCAGGTAAGTTGGTGTATTTTTTACCCAATTGCTGAATAACATCAATAGCCTTTTTTTGAGGTCTTTGTTGTTGCGGATTAGTATTTTGAGTTGGTTTTGGTTTTTGCTTTGCCCATGAATCTCTTAAACCAACCGTTTTATTAAACACCAAATTATTAGCCGTAGAATCATTATCTACATTAAAATAACCTAAACGCTGAAATTGAAAACGCTCCCCTATTTTAGCTTTTTTTAAACTTGGTTCAACAAACGCTTCAATTGTTTTCAAAGAATTAGGATTGATAAATTCCATAAAATCTTTATCCTGATGACTATCTGGAGCTTCATCCATAAACAATCTATCATATTCTCTAACTACAGCTTTAATAGCATGTGCTATAGATACCCAATGTAAGGTTCCTTTAACTTTTTTAGAAGTATCTTCAGAATACGTACAATGTATTTCAGTCACCTCACCTTGAGCATTTTTTACAACGCTTTCAGCTTTTATGATATATGCACTTTTAAGTCTAACCTCGCCACCAAGTTTTAATCTAAAGAATTTATTACTGGCTTCTTCTTTAAAATCAGATTTTTCAATATATAGCTCACGTGTAAAGGGGACTTTTCTAAAACCAGCACTTTCGTCTTCTTGATTATTTTCAGTGTCTAACCACTCTTCTTTATCTTCCGGATAATTTGTAATAACTACTTTTACAGGGTTTAAAACTGCCATAACACGGCGTGCCGTTTTATTTAAATCTTCGCGAATGCAAAATTCTAAAAGCGAAACATCAATAACATTATCACGTTTAGCAACTCCAACAGTTTCAACAAATTTTCTAATGGCTGCAGGCGTATAACCTCTTCGACGCAGTCCTGAAATAGTAGGCATTCTTGGATCATCCCATCCATTTACAACACCGTCTTCAACCAACTTGAGTAATTTACGCTTACTCATAATGGTGTAACTCAAATTTAAACGTGCAAACTCACGTTGTTTTGGTCTTAGTTTATCGGGATCTACCACCTGATCTAAAAACCAGTCATAGAGTTCTCTATGCGGTTTAAACTCTAAAGAACATAATGAATGCGATATTTGTTCTATATAATCACTCTCACCATGTGTCCAGTCATACATAGGATAAATACACCAATCATTTTCCGTTCTGTGGTGGTGCTTCTTTAAAATACGATACATAATGGGATCGCGCATCAGCATATTAGGGTGCTGCATATTTATTTTTGCACGCAAAATATGTTCGCCTTCATCAAACTCACCGTTTTTCATGCGCTCAAAAAGATCTAAATTTTCCTCAATAGAACGATTTCTAAACGGTCCATCAACTCCAGGTTGTGTAGGTGTTCCTTTTTGTTCAGCCATAGCTTCGCTTGATTGAGAATCAACATAAGCTTTTCCTTCTTTAATCAGCTTTACCGCCCAATCATATAGTTGCTGAAAATAATCTGAAGAAAATAATTCTTTGTCCCACTTATAGCCCAACCAAGCCACATCTTCTTTAATAGCATCTACATATTCCTGTTCCTCTTTTGCCGGGTTTGTATCATCAAAACGTAAGTTTACTGGTGCATTATAATACTCTCCTAACCCAAAACTAATACCAATGGCTTTAGTATGACCAATATGTAAATAGCCATTTGGCTCAGGCGGAAAACGAAAACGTAAATCGTTTTTTGCCATACCATTTGCCAAATCTTCTTCTATAATTTGCTCAATAAAATTGAGTGATTTTCTTTCTTCAGACATCTTCTGAGGTTTTTAACTAAACAAGCCTCAAAATTACGGAAATTCAAGCTATTTTTGCTCAATTAAATCTGATAAGCGTAACAATACTTTATTTCTTAATACCTATATCTTGAATAACAGAAATATTAAAGATATAATACTATGGAAAATTTAAATTATACCTGTCCAAAATGCCATCATAACACATATAAAATTGGGCAAATGCGAGCTACAGGCGGTACATTATCTAAAATTTTTGATGTGCAAAACCAAAAATTTACAGCTGTAACATGTGAACGTTGTACGTATACAGAATTTTATAAAGCAAAAACAAGTGCACTAAGTAATATATTTGATTTTTTTACAAATTAATGGGAATAATAAAATTAGAAAACATCCGGGTATTTGCCTATCATGGGTGCTTAAAGGAAGAAACTAAAATTGGTAGTGATTACCGCGTTGATTTAGAAGTTAAAGCTGATTTGCAAACCTCAGCTAACACAGATAAACTTGATGATACGGTTGATTATGTCTTTTTAAATAGGGTTATTAAAGAAGAAATGAGCAAACCTTCTTACCTTCTAGAAACTGTGGCTAAACGTATTTTAAATAAAATATTTGAAGACAATAAACTTATAAAGCGCGCAACGGTTTCTGTAAGCAAAATAAACCCGCCAATTGGTGGTGATGTTGAGAATGTAACGATAAAAATGACTCAAAAACGTAAAAAGTAAATTTATGTAAGGTAAAATGACTTTTTTTTTTACATTTGCAGCAACAATGGCGTCGTGGCCGAGTGGCTTAGGCACAGGTCTGCAAAACCTGCTACAGCGGTTCGATTCCGCTCGACGCCTCAAAAAAAAAAGCTTTCAGAATTTACTGAAAGCTTTTTTTATGAGTATATTTTTTGTTCTATTTTTTCTTTATTCTTTTCATAAGCGTCAGGAAACAATCCTTGTATCAATAACAAAATACCAAAGCCTAGTATAACTAACGCAATAATTTTCTTTGTTTTAAATATTAATCGGGGCGTTAATTTAGCTTTGAGCCGCTTAGCTATTAGTATTTTAAATAAATCGGACACAAAATAAGATAACAGCATAGACACTATAAAAATCACACCGCCGTTTTTCGAAGTGGTTAAAGAATCTCCTAATACAATAAAACCTAACCATCCCAGCAAAACACCTATATTAATAAAGTTAAGTAAAAACCCTTTTATAAATAACTTACCATAATCTTTTTGAATTTCAACCTTATGATATTCTTTCACAATTGCCCTAAATGATTTTGATGTTCTAACAAAGGAAATAATACCATAAACAATAAGTAAAACACCTCCAAAAATTAAAAAACTTGGGTCGTTTCCTATTTTACCTCTTAAGCTGTTGGTACTGTAGAATGCTATTAAAATAAATATGATATCGGCCAAAATAACGCCTAAATCAAAAATTAAAGCGCTTCTAAAGCCTTTTGTTGCACTAGTTTCTAGTAGCACAAAAAACACAGGACCAATAGTAAATGCTAAAATAATCCCGAAAGGAATTGCTGTTAAAATATCATCAAACATGAAAAAGAGAGGCTTTACACAAAGTAAAGAAATATTTTAATTTTATTAGCAAAAGCTGAGATAGTAAATAAAAAATAATCTATTTGAAGGCTTTAAACCTAACTACTCATTTATACGTTTTACACGTCCGCCGAGGGCTGTATTTTCTGTTATGGTTTCGGGGTTACCATAAATAAATACATCGCCTCCTGCCCTAATCTTCACATCTACTAATTTTGAACCATTTACATGAGCTTCACCAGCAGCACTTATTGATACTTCGGTATTTTCTGTAACCAAGTGTTCTCCCATATAACTACCACCAGTTAACAACGTTATTCTTTGGTTTTTAGCCAAGCCTTTAGCATAAACTATTCCTCCTGTTACTGCTTTAATTTCAGTATATGTGGTTTCAAAAGGCACGTCTATAATACCACCTTCTTGTGCTTTTAAAATAAGATCAAATTGTTTTATAGTATAATCAGATGTTACTTGAGCGCCTTCATTTACATCAATGATATCAAGTTTGGAATAATATAAAACCACTTTTGTTTCTGATCCGTTAAAAGCCTTTTCAATATTCATTTTAACCTTCAACTTACCATTTTTATTAGTAACAATAACACTGTTTTTATTTTCGCCTTGTATGACAATTCTATTATCGTCGGCGGGTACCAATTGCAATTGAATCAAATCATAAACCTTTAATTCTGAAAATTCACCAACAGCTTTTTGAATAGCGTCTTGTGCGGTACTTTTTATAGATAGACATACTAGTGTAATAATGAATATATAACGTATCATACGGGGCATAATTTAAAATAAAAATTATCAATAATTATTCCGTAAGTATATTTTGATTATAAATTATAAAAATTTTAATAATTTATATTACCAATTATAAACACTCGCTTTATTAAAAAAGGTAGCAGGCTATACTTCCAGAATTAGTATATTTATCGCAATATATGAACCGTACACAAATAAAAAAACTTATTTTCTCCGTTGAGCAAATTCCATCCCTTTTTTATCTCTTAAAATGGTTAGTTATTTGTTTGATATTAGGGGTATTAGTGGGTAGTGTTTCAGCCTTCTTTTTATTGAGTTTAGACTGGGCTACTAATTGGAGAGAAAATCATTTATGGATTATTGCACTGCTTCCTGTAGGTGGTTTTATTATTGGTTTATCTTATCATCTATTTGGAAACAGTGTGGTAAAAGGTAATAATTTATTATTGGAAGAATTTCATTCGCCTAAAAAAATTATCCCTTTTAGAATGGCACCTCTCGTTCTATTTGGTACCATACTCACGCATTTATTTGGTGGTTCGGCAGGCCGTGAAGGTACAGCTGTACAAATAGGTGGTGCTATTGCAGATAGGTTCACCAAAATTTTAAAACTTACAAAACGCGATAGACAAATTGTTTTAATTGCGGGTATTAGTGCGGGTTTTGCCTCTGTATTTGGAACCCCATTAGCTGGTGGTATTTTTGCCCTGGAAGTTTTAGTATTAGGAAGAATACGATTAGATGCTATAATTCCGAGTTTTATAGCCGCTGTTTTCTCAGATTATTTTTGTGATATTTGGGGTGTATCACACACACACTACACTATTAGCGCTGTTGCAGACATGACACCAATAAATCTGTTATGGTGTTTATTAGCGGGTATTATTTTTGGTTTGGTAGCTATGCTTTTTTCAAAATCAACACATTTTTGGAGCGATTTATTTAAGAAGCATATAAAATATCCGCCACTACGCCCTGTTATTGGTGGTGCTATATTAGCTATAACCATTTATTTTATGGGCACTACAAAGTATATAGGGCTTGGTATTCCAACGATTGTAGATGCTTTTAATACCAACTTAAACTCTTATGATTTCTTATTAAAAGTTTTATTTACCTCTTTTACACTTGGTGCTGGATTTAAAGGTGGTGAAGTAACACCATTGTTTTTTATTGGTGCTACTTTAGGAAATGTTTTAATTTGGTTTATACCTTTGCCTATGAGTTTACTAGCTGGTATGGGATTTGTAGCTGTTTTTGCTGGTGCTACAAACACACCAATTGCATGTACCGTTATGGGTATTGAACTTTTTGGCATAGAATCGGGGGTGTTTATAGCTTTAGCTTGTTCTACTGCTTACTTGTTTTCAGGGCATTCAGGTGTATATGCTTCTCAAATTATTGGAAGCCCAAAACATAATGCATTTCTAAGAGAAAAAGGCTTAAATCTTTCCGAAGTTGAGAAAAAAAGACATCAAAATAAAATGAATAAATAAACTTTCTATTCTTGTTTTCCTATCAAATTAAAATCTAAATGCTTCTTAATTAAATCGGTGTTTTTCACTTTTACAATAACTTCATCACCTAATTGATAGGTGTTTTTTGTAGTTCTTCCAACCATAGCATATAAATCTTGATCAAAAGCATAATGGTCATCTTTCATATCTCTAACACTAACCATACCTTCACATTTATTTGAAATAATTTCCACATAAATTCCCCAATCTGTTACACCAGAAATGACACCAACAAACTCTTGATCCTTATGATCTTCCATAAAACGAATTTGCATGTATTTTATAGAATCACGTTCTGCTTTAGTAGCTAACATTTCCATGGTGCTGGAGTGTTGACATTTTTCTTCATAATCTGCTTCATTAGCCGATTTACCACCATCTAAATACAGCTGTAATAAGCGATGAGCCATTACATCTGGATAACGACGAATAGGCGATGTAAAATGACTGTAATAATCAAAAGCTAATCCGTAATGACCAATATTATGCGTGGTATATTCCGCCTTACTCATACTTCGAATAGCTAATGTATCAACTAAATTTTGCTCTTTCTTACCAACCACATCTTGTAATAAGTTATTTAAAGAGGCTGTGGTAGATTTTCTATCTTTAAAATTAAGCTTATATCCAAAGCGACTCACAACGTTCTGTAAGGCTGCTAATTTACTTTCATCAGGCTCATCATGTACACGATATACAAAAGTTTTCTTAGGGGTTTGTTTTCCAATAAATTCAGATACTTTTCTATTAGCTAAAAGCATAAACTCTTCAATAAGTTTATTAGCATCTTTACTAGTTTTGAAATACACCCCTTCTGGATTATTATCTTCATCTAAATTGAATTTTACTTCAACTTTATCAAAAGAAATAGCACCAGATTTCATCCGTTTTCTACGCATAATTTTTGCTAGTTCATCCATTTTTAAAATGGCATCAGCTAATTTTTGATCGGTTTCATAAGCTTTACCTGTTAACGATACTTCTTCCGGAATTAGATTGGTTTTTGATTCTATAACTGCTTGCGCTTCTTCATAAGCATAGCGGGCATCACTGTAGGTTACCGTTCTACCAAACCACTGGTGTTTAATTTCAGCTTTATCATTCATTTGAAACACGGCCGAAAAGGTATATTTTTCTTCATGAGGACGTAACGAACAAGCCCCATTTGACAGCACTTCAGGAAGCATTGGTACTACCCTATCAACCAAATAAACTGAGGTAGCCCTTTCATAAGCTTCATCGTCTAAAATAGTGCCTTCTTTAAGGTAATGTGATACATCAGCAATATGAATACCTATTTCATACAAACCATTATCTAAGACCTCAAAAGACAAAGCATCGTCAAAATCTTTAGCATCTTTAGGATCAATGGTAAAAGTTAAATCTTTACGCATATCACGACGTTTCGCTATTTCTTCTTCAGTAATTGATGTATCTATCTCATTAGCAAACTGTTCTACCTCATAAGGAAATTCATGCGGTAAACCATACTCTGCCAAAATAGCATGAATTTCAGTGTTGTGCTCTCCTGGTTTCCCTAAAATTTTTATGACTTTTCCGTAGGGTGAATCGGCATTCTCCGGCCAATCTTCAAGTGATACTAATACTTTATCACCATCATCAGCTTTTAAAGTTTTATTGATAGGTACAAAAATATCCTTGTACATTTTATTACTATCAGGCACTACAAAAGCATAATTACTGTTATTCTGTATTTGAATAACACCAACATATTCGCTTTTTGCACGCTGAATAATATTTGTAATTTCACCTTCTAGTTTACCACGTTTTCTACGTTTATATACATAAAATTCAACTTCATCACCATGCAATGCTTTATTAATATTATTTGAAGCAATGAACACATCGTCATCAAAATCATCACAAATAATGTAACCATTTCCTTTTGCCGCTAAATCAAGTTTTCCTGTATGATATTCAGTATTAATAACTGCTTTAAATTTACCACGTTCTACTTGTTGAATTTCTTGTTTAGCAGCTAGTTTGGCTAAGGTTTTTATAATTTGATTTCGGTTACTGGCATCATTCACACCAAGTTTAGCCGCTATTTGTTTATAATTAAATGCTTGATTTCTATCTTTTTTTAAAATACTAAGAATTGTATTTGTTAGGTTGGAAATACCACTCTTTCTGGATTTCCCTTTTCTCTTTTTACTCATTAATTTTTTTAATCATATTTATTTCCTAAGATACAGGAAAATAGTTTTAAACAGCTCTATTTTTAGGAGAAGACTAGCTATTTATTTTTCACAAAGCTACAATAATTAAATTAAAGCCATATCAAATTCATATTATCTAAACTTAAAATGTAGTTATCCACATTATATATTATAATACTATTTTCTTTTTAAATTTTAAAAAAATAAATGGTGGTTATTATAGTGTGTTAATAACTGGTATAACTTTTTTAAGATTTATTTTGATAATATTAAATTTACGTTCTATTAATACGTAATTAACAATGTTAATTTTTTTAACATACTAATAGAGAACCTTTTTGAATTTTATATTCACAGTTGTTAACAACCAAAATTAACTCTATTTTACTCATAACTTTTTTAAGATTTGTGTTTATAGCTTTAAAATTTTAGTCTGATAACTTTGCTGTAAAAAGTGAATTAAATATTTGGATTTTTCACGACTCATTTTGATTGAAAAAATATTTATGTTCTCCTAATTTTTCTTTTAGAAAGTAATGAACACTTATTAACAAGTAATCAATACTATCATCCACATTGTTAATAATTACTACCTTTGTGGAAACCTATTAATATAATTAAAAAATGACAATTTCTATTGGAAACGATCACGCTGGAACAGATTATAAATTTGCTATAAAAGAACTTCTTGAATCTAAAGGTATTACAGTTATAAATCATGGTACAGATAAGAGTGGTAGTGTAGATTATGCTGATTTTGTTCACCCTGTTGCTGATGATGTTGAAAATGGAAAAGCTAAGTATGGTATTTTAATTTGTGGTAGTGCTAATGGTGTAGCTATGACTGCTAATAAACACCAAAAAATACGAGCTGGATTATGTTGGAATAAGGAGATTGTTCATTTAATAAGAAGTCATAATAATGCTAATATTTTATGTATTCCAGCTAGGTTTACCGCTATTCAACAAGCCCTTGAAATGGTTGATGTATTTTTAAATACAGAATTTGAAGGTGGAAGACATCAAAACAGAATAAATAAAATTCCATTGTCTTGTTAAATGGGACAAAGCCATTCGCATAATCATTCACATACCCATTCCGATTTAAAAGGCCGTAATCTTTTAATATCTATATTTTTAAACATATTAATTACAGCCTCACAGGTTATAGGCGGATTACTATCTGGTAGTTTAGCGTTACTTAGTGATGCGCTTCATAATTTTAGTGACGTATTATCTCTTGTGGTTAGTTATGTTGCTAATAAATTAACTAAAAAGGAAGCGTCTTTTTATAAAACCTTTGGTTATAAGCGCGCCGAAATTTTAGCTGCTTTTGTTAATGCTGCTACACTAATTATTGTAGCTATTTTGTTGATTATTGAAGCTGTAAAGAGATTTGAAGAACCTGAAAATATTAAGTCTAATTTAGTTATTTGGTTATCGCTTTTAGGTATTCTTGCTAATGGATTCAGTGTATTACTGCTTAAAAAAGATTCTGAAAGTAATATGAATATGCGTAGTGTATACCTTCATTTATTTACTGATATGATGGCGAGTATTGCCGTTTTAATAGGGGGTCTTTTAATGTATTTTTATCAAATCTATTGGGTAGATAATTTACTTACATTAGCTATAGCCATATATTTAATTTGGATGGGGTACGATTTATTAAAAACCTCTACCAAAGTGCTTATGTTATTTACCCCTGAAAATATACCTATTAAGCAAATAGTTGACGAAATAAATGCTTTTGAAAGTGTTAAAAATACGCATCATGTACACGTTTGGCAATTGAATGAAGACGAAATACATTTAGAAGCGCATATTGATTTTCATGAAGATATTACCCTTTCTCAATTTGATGCTATTTTACATGATATAGAAGATTTGGTGTTTAAAAAATATGATATTAACCATGTTAATATTCAACCAGAGTACGGCAAACCAGATGCGAAAGATATTATTGTTCAAGATTAATCTATGTTAGAGATACAAGTAAAGTCTTTTAAAGAATTAACTACACTTGAATTATATAAGTTACTGCAATTACGAAGTGAAGTATTTGTAGTTGAGCAAGATTGTGTGTATCAAGATATAGATGGTAAAGATGAGCAGGCTCTTCATATTTTAGGTTTTAAGAATAAAAAATTAGTAGCTTATACTCGGGTATTTAAACCTGGAGTATACTTTAAAGCATCTAGTATTGGGCGTGTGGTAGTTTCTAAACATGAACGAAATCATAAATATGGTTATGATATAATGGAAGCTTCAATTAAAGCTATTAAATCTTATTATAATGAAGATTTAATAAAGATTTCTGCTCAATGTTATTTAAAGCAATTTTATACTAATTGTGGTTTTAAAGCTGTTGGTGAGTCTTATTTAGAAGATGGTATTCCGCATATAGCCATGATTAAAGAAAATTAGCGTTTTAAAGTGAAAGGACCTTTTAGTACCTCTCCTGTATTTAATGTTATGTGATACCAGTACGTATCTGTAATTTGTGGATAACCATTAAAAGTACCATCCCACCCTTCAGAATTTAAATATATGGTTTTTAGTAGTTTGCCATATCTATTAAAAATTAAAATATTTTTAACTGTGTGGTTAACATCAAAAACCTGCCAGGTATCATTGGTACCATCATTATTAGGGGTGAAAAACTTAGGAATTATAAAGTCATCATCGGTAATAATGACATTAAAACGGGATTCATTATCAAAGCAATTTATTTCGTTGTAAATATAAATAGTTTGACTTGTAGTGATGTTTTGCCCAGCATATAATAAACTACCTTTGCCACCAGATGCCGTAAAATAGTTTCCGTAGGTAATATATGGTAAGGTATAATTGGAACCAATAAAATTGTTTAAATAATCCACAGGAACTGTAACTCCGCATTCTTTTTCAGAGGTTACATAATTTGTATAATTTTCAGGCTGCCATGTACTATGGTTTCCGATAGCATTATCTATTAAAACACAAGTTAAACTAGGGTTATTACTAAAATTAATGAGGCTTAAGTTGCCATTATTTCCATTTCTTAAATCAAGTTTGCATAAATCATTATTACTACAATTCAGGTTTAATAAATTACTGTTTTTTGATAAATTTAAACGATCAATCAGATTATTTTGACATAGTATGGCCTTAATATTTTTGCTATTTGAAACATCAAGTGAAGCTATTTGGTTGTTTTCACAAGACAAATAAGTGAGCATATAATTACTACTAATATTTAGATTTGAAATAAAGTTACCCCCACACAATAACCTTGCTAGTGATGTGCTACTTGATAAATCTAAATCTGTTATTTGATTATTTTCACAGCTTAAAATATTAAGGTTTGTTAAGGTTGAAGTATCTAATTCATTTAAATTATTGTTTTCACACCTCAGTGATATTAATTCTGTGTTGTTCATTACATTTAAATCTGATAGGTTATTTCCAAAACACCAAAGTCTTTGTAATTCAGTTGATCTACTAACATTCAGGGATGTTAAGTTATTTCCACTACAATATACTTCTACTAAATTAAGATTGTTTGAGAGATCCAGTATATCCAACTGGTTTTTTGAACAATTAAGATTGGTTAAAATTTTAAAATCTTCAATACCTGTTAAGTCCTGAATACTTTTTTCTGAAAGCTCTAAACTTACTACGTTAGCAATGTTGGCAGTAGGTACAAGATCATTAAGAGGAGGCGTATCATACCCCAAATCAATTAAAGCCTGCTCAAAATTATCATCTGGAACATAAGTGATTTGAGTAAAACATGATATACTAATCAAAAAAACAAAAAAGAAAAGTAAATTGGCTTTTTTTGCCATAGTAATCATTTCAATTTGTCATCAACATAAGTGATAACAATTTCTACCCGCCTATCAAATTTAGGATCACCACCCAACGGAAATTTTCTGCGCATTCCTAGGTGACGCATTCGTTTTTTGTTTACGCCTTTTTTAGCAAAGTAATCATAAACATATTTTGCTCTGGCCTCAGAGAGATTTCGCTTTTTAGTTTTTCTATCTACCGCATCTCTTGTATACTGGGTACAGCACACATGCCCTTGTATAGTAAAATAAATATCAGGGCGTTCTACTAAAGCATCAGCAATCTCTTTTAAAATTTTTTTTGATTCAGGCGTCACAGCGGCATAACCTGTTTTAAAAAGGATATTTTTAAAAACTATTTTATCTCCTTTTGTACTTTCATTGATTAAATCAACAACGGTTTTTTCTTTTTCAACAATGGGTTGTTCTACTTTGGCAATAGGCTTAGGTTTGGGTTGTTTTGGTTTTACAATAATTTCAACTTTTCTATTTAACCCTCTAATTTTAAGTATGTCTTTTTCTTCAACAATTTTTAAAAGAACTTTGCCTTTTCCATCTACATTGGAAATTAAATCTTCACTAATTTCATTGTTTGAAAATATCGTTTTTATAGCATCAGCACGTTGCTGAGATAATATTAAATTATAACTATCTGCTCCCCTATCATCACAAAATCCAAATATGGATATCGATTCAATTTCTATATCATTTAAGTTAGAAATAAAGAGTAGTAAACGGTTTTTTTCAGTACTAGGCACCTCATACTTATCAGTTTCAAAATAAACCTCATGGGTGAGCTGCTCTTGCGAAAAAGCCATCACACTGTTAAGTATTATTAAAATGGCAACTAATAATTTATTCATGGTAGAAAAAGTAATAGGCTAAATATAATATTTTCTATCGAAAATTATGCCACAAGTCTACGTATAAGGGGTTTTCAAGGTTGAATTAATGACCAGTGAACGAGTTATAAAAATTATATCGATAAAATACAGTTAATTTATTTCAAATAGCTCTCATATTTTGACAGATTACTAAGAATTTCAGTTGCCTTTTTTATTTCAGGATTATGAATTTTATAGTAATCATATAAACCTTCCCTATACACATATCTTTTTACAATATCTTCTGTAAGAAGCTTTAGTAAAAAGTTTTTATTCTCATCAATAACGATTAATTTTGATTGGTTTAAGTTTTGTATTAGTAACTTATAATCGCGCTCAATATTATCATTAAGGTCTTCTTTTTTTGATACGTCAAAGGCTTTTTTTAAGGCCTTTTCAGTATCGGTTTCAAACGAAAAATTATTTGTTTTTAAGAAGGATTTAAACGCTAAAAAATCCTTATCATTCAATACTAAATTATTAATATTTTCAATGTTATGCGTGTAATAATATTGGGTAGCAAAATCAAAAATTAAATCACTATTGATTATTGCATTAGTAATGGTTGAATTTTTAGGGGCGCCAATAACTTCATCAGGAAAAACTCCACCACCATCAAAAACGGGTCGGCCATTTTTTGTTTTAAAAGCATTATAGTTTTCTTGTTTAATTCTTACAGCTTCCCCTTTTTCATTTCTATTCCAATAGTCTAAAGATTGAATACATCTACCAGAAGGGGTGTAATATCTAGATATGGTAATTTTTACTTGGGTGCCATAGGTTAATTGTTTTGGGCGTTGTACTAAACCTTTACCAAAACTTCGGGAACCTACTACCACAGCTCTATCAAGATCTTGAAGCGCTCCCGAAACAATTTCACTAGCTGAGGCACTGCTGCCATCAATTAAAATAACAAGAGGTATTTTTGTGTCAATAGGATCATTTTGAGTGACATAAATACGATTGTATTTTTTTACTTTTGATTTTGTAGTAACCACCAACTGCCCTTTGGGTACAAAAAGATTAACAATTTTAATAGCTTCGTTAAGCAATCCTCCTGGATTGCCTCTAAGATCGAGCACTATTTTTTGAGCACCTTGAGCTTTTAAATCGCGAAGCGCATAATTTGTTTCTGCATAAGCTTTGTCGCTAAACTGACTTAAAACAATATACCCCGTTTCCTTATTAATTAAAGAAAAATGGGGTACTGCCTTTATAGCCACTTCGGCACGTTTTATACTGGCAGTTTGGGTTTTACCTTGGCGTTTATAAGTGACTTCAACCGAAGAATCGGGTGAGCCTTTAAGTAAATCGCCAGCATTATCTTTGTAATTTGAAATGGCTGTATTCCCTACTTTTATAATTTCATCACCCGCTTTTAAACCAGCTTTATCAGCGGGATAATCTTTATAAGGTTCTAGTATAACCAACTTATCCTTTAAGGTTTTTACTTTGGCACCAATGCCAGTATAGTCTCCCGTATTATTAATTCTTGCTGCTTCTACATCCTGTTCGTTCATAAAGTTGGTATAGGGATCAAGATCAGCCAACATGCTTTTAATGGCCGTATCCATCAAGTCTCCAGGATTGGTTTCATCCACATAATTCATGTTAAGTTCTTTAAACAATGTGGTGAAAATTTCTATCTGTTTAGCGATTTCAAAAAAATCGTTTTGAAATGCCGAAGTAGTAAAAAATAAGGCTGCTGCTATAACTGGAATAACAAATCGCTTTTTTAAAAGGTGTTTCATTTTTTACGTTTTTTAAGCCATTTTCTAAAGAAAAATATAGAAAAAGCAAGTATTAGTATAAAAGGCCAAATATGTAATAAGCCCAAGAAAAATAGAGAAATTCCGTTAAATCCCGATTTGAGAGCATTCCACATTTTGCTGCCATATGATAAAGTTACAGGAGCTTCATCTGTGTATTTATAAAATTCAATATCTAAGGTACTAAAAGATACTTTATTTTGAAGATATTTTATGCGTCCTTCTTTAGCTTCAATCTCTTCTCGTATTTTAGAAAGTTCGCGTTCTATATTTAAAACGTCTTCAACAGTTTTAGCTTTATCTAATAACTCTAAATACCGTTTTTCTAACGTTTTTTTGGTTTTTAAACGGGCTTCAAGGTCGATAAATTCTTCTGTAACATCTTTAGTAGAAATACGTTTGCTATCAAAATACGTAACGTCTTTACTAATAGCATCGACTGTATTTTGAAACTGTTCAGTTGGAATTCTAACAATTAAATGTCTTGAAATTCGGTTGTATGATTTATTGGTATAATCGTTTTGGATATAACCTTTATAGGCAGTGAGACTATTACTTATTTGTGAAAAAGTTTTGTCTAAATCTTGTGTTTCAAAGCGTAAAAAACCTTCTTTAATAATTTTAGGACTGCTATTTTTTGCTTCTGAAGGTTTAGCTACACTAACTTCTGAAGCTTCTTCGGCGATATTAATAACTTCGTTTTCAAGATAAGCTTCCGATTTGTAGTTTTCTGAAGCCGATTTAGAACACATTAAAGGTAAAAAGGCAATAAGTACATAAGAAAGCAATAATTTCATAATCAAGTATTTTAAGGGTTAGAGCGCTTGTCTGAAAATTTTTCAAACAAGGCCGTCATTCTTTTTTCAACTTGAGAGCATGTTGGTTTTTCTTTACCTACATATAAAATCATGAAGGCATGTTGTGTTTCTAAATCGTTAATAAATTGCGCTTTATGTAATCTGTAACTTTCTCTTAACAAACGTTTTATTCTATTTCTGTCAACCGCTTTTTTAAAATAACGCTTACTTACCGAAACACCTGTTTTAGCCAAAACATCCTCGTCAAATGCTGTTTGAAGATAAACCAACCGCAAAGGATATGCCGAAACCGATTTACCTTGAGAAAATAACTGATCGATTAATTTTTTGCTTTTAAGTTTTTCCTTTTTAGGATACGTGTAAGTCAAGCGAAATAATTTTAAACCTCAAAGGTAGTGAAATAAAAAAATCACCTTAAAAAAAGTATTCTATTATTAACGTAGGATCTAGATAGCTTTATGTTTAAGAGAAACTAATGATGTCATATCGAGCGGAGTCGAGACCTCTTTTAAAACGAAAAATTTAGAACTTCAAACGAAGTCTAGAAATTGTATTCATACACGAATTCATGCTAACTAAATGCCCATTAAACCCTGTTTTAAGTTAATGAGTTTAACATTGATATTGGCATTTTTAATAAGATTGATAGCTTGTTTGCTTCTACCACCAGAAAGGCAATACACCACTAAATCTTTATCGGTTTCAATTTCAGATAAACGTTCTTGTAATTCATTTAACGGAATGTGCTTCCCTCCTATGTGTTTTTCTTCGCGTTCTGCAATTGTACGCACATCCAATAAATTATAGCGGTTCAAATGCGCTTGTAATTCTTCATAAATAATTTCATTTTTTTGAGGTGCAACACCGCAGAAAAAATCGTAATCTTCTTCTAATTTGGTAATTGAAATCGTTTCATTTTTTTCATACTCTAAAATGAATTGTTTCAAGCTTAACGCATTAAAAGTGAGTAGTTTATTAGCGAGGATGTTTCCTAAATTGCAAATTATTTTGATGACTTCATTAGCTTGTAAACAGCCTATAATACCAGGTAAAACACCCAAAACTCCAATATCTGAACAATTAGGTACGGCATCTGGTTTTGGCGGTGTTGGGTATAAACAACGGTAAGTAGCACTGCTTTTATAGTTCATTACTGAGACTTGTCCGTCGAATTTAAAAATAGAACCAAAAACCACGGGTTTATTAGTGAGAACGGCAGCATCGTTTACCAAATATTTGGTTTGAAAATTATCGGTACCATCAACAATAATATCATAAGCTTCAAACAAATCGATAGCATTGTTTTGAGATAGTCTTTCGGTATAGGTTTGAAAATTTACAAACGGATTAAGCAGACTTAAACGGTGTGCTGCACAAAGGGCTTTGTGTTTTCCAACGTCTTCAATAGTATAAAGTATTTGACGTTGCAAGTTGGTTTGGTCTACCCTATCGTTATCTATAATACCTATAGTGCCAACACCAGCAGCCGTTAAATACTGTAAAACAGGACAACTCAACCCGCCCGAGCCAATAACTAAAACTTTGGCAGCTTTAAGCTGCAATTGGCCTTTTTCTCCAATGGTTTCTAGTATAAGATGACGGCTGTATTGTTTTTGTTCTTCTTTACTTAAGGGCATGATTTAATGGGTTTCGGTATAGTGTTTCTCCCAGTCTTTCCAAACCACTTCGTAACCTTGACTTTTTATCATATTTTTTATGGCTTCGGTGCTTCTTTCGTCCGAAATTTCAAATTGTTCCAACGATTCTGGTTCAACCACATAACCACCAGGATTGGTTTTCGACTCGGCACTTATAGAGGTAATACCTAAATGAATGATATGATTTCTAAAGGTTTCACTTTCGCGTGTAGACATTGAGAGTTCTACATCTTCATCTAACAAGCGATAAGCACAAATGAGTTGTACCAAATCGGCGTCAGTCATTTCTACTTTTGGTTGCACATCACCTTGATGCGGACGTAACCTCGGGAATGAAATGGAATACTTGGTTTTCCAGTAGGTTTTTTGCAAGTATTTAAGATGTAATGCAGTGTAAAAACTATCCACTCGCCAATCTTCTAAACCAAATAACGCGCCCATACCAATTTTATGAATACCTGCTCTTCCTAAACGATCTGGCGTTTCTAAACGGTAATCGAAATTTGATTTTCGCCCTTTCGGGTGATGGATTTTATAAGTGGCTTCATTATAGGTTTCTTGATAGACTAAAACAGCATACAAACCTTCGGAAATAAGCGTTTCGTACTCTTCTTGATCCATAGGCTGCACCTCAATACTAATATTAGAAAATTGAGATCGTATAAGCTGAATGGCATGTTTTAAATACGATACCCCTACCGTTTTGTTAGCTTCACCAGTTACTAAAAGAATATGATCGTAACCTAAACTTTTAATATACGCTGCTTCTTTTAAAATTTCGGCATCGGTTAGTGTTCTACGACGTATTTTATTGGTCATACTAAAACCACAATAGGTACAAATGTTTTGGCATTCGTTAGACAAATACATTGGGATATACATTTGAATCGTGTTACCAAAACGTTTTTTAGTAATGGCATTACTACGTTGTGCCATTTGTTCTATAAAAGGTTTCGCCGCAGGCGAAATAAGCACTTTAAAATCGTCTAAAGTGATTTTTTGTTTTGCCAAAACCCGTTCAACATCAGCCGATGTAAACGCATAAATCTCACGTTCTAAATCGTCCCAATTATACTGATTAAAAGTATCTTTAAAATTATGCATTTAAAAAAGAGGTTAAAGGACTACTCGCTTCGGCGTGTTGTTTTATAGGTGCTAGTTTCGCATTGTAAGCCATTCTTCCTGCTTCAACAGCCATTTTAAACGCTTTACCCATCTCTACAGGGTTTTGTGAAACAGCTATTGCGGTATTTACTAAAACAGCATCGGCACCTAATTCCATAGCATAAGCAGCATGCGAAGGTGCGCCAATACCTGCATCAACCACTACAGGCACATTACTTTGCTCGATAATGATTTCTAAAAAATCCATAGTTTTTAAACCTTTATTGCTTCCAATTGGTGCTCCTAAAGGCATGACACATTGGGTACCTACTTCTTCTAAACGTTTACATAACACAGGGTCTGCATGAATATAAGGCATCACCACAAAACCTAATTTAACCAATTCTTCAGCAGCTTTTAAGGTTTCAATAGGATCTGGTAATAAGTATTTTGGATCTGGATGAATTTCCAATTTCACCCAATTGGTTTCAAGAGCTTCACGTGCTAATTGTGCTGCAAATACAGCTTCTTTAGCTGTTCTAACTCCTGATGTATTTGGCAATAAATGAATTTGATTGTCTTTTAAATGCACCAATATATCATCCGATTCATTTTCTATATCTACACGTTTTAAAGCGACAGTAACCAATTCACTTTCTGAAGCGATAATAGCCTCGCGCATTAATTGTGAATTGCTAAATTTTCCTGTGCCTGTAAATAACCTTGAGTTAAAGGTTTTATCTGCTATTTTTAGTGTGTCTGTCATAATTAATTCTTTTTGTTAGGTTTCCAGACCTGTTCATGTACAATATCGCCGTTTAATAGTTTTTGAAACGCGGCGATGCTATTAAAATTTTTAGTGATCTCTCCAGAAACCGCTATACCGTGTATGCCTGTGGTTAAGAGTTCTGAAACATCATCTAATGTTATCCCTCCAATCGCAATTATAGGCGTATGGGTTTGTAAGGTTTCAAGCAGGGTTAAGTAACCATTATAGCGCAAAACAGGACTTAAATTGTTTTTAGTGGTCGTGAATCGGTAAGGCCCAAGACCAATATAATCAACGTTTTGTGCAAGTAAGTTTTGGCAATCTTCAAGGGTATTGGCTGTACCTCCTATCATTTGCCAAGAATACAATGTTTTTCGTGCCTCCGTTGGCGATGCATCGGTTTTACCTAAATGCACGCCATCTGCTTTTACTGCTTTAGCTATTTTATAATGATCGTTTATAATTAAACGTGTTTGATAATGTGCCGTGATGTCTCGCGCTTCTTCGGCAGCTTTTAAGAGTGTTTTTTCTGAAACATTTTTTAAGCGAAGCTGAACCAATTCGGCTCCAGAACTACATGCTTTTTGAATGTGTTCTAAATGATCTTTTACAGCGTCTCCCTGACTTATATAATGTAGTTTGCTAACAATCATTCTGTAATGTGTTGTGTTTTTTTAATGTGATGATGAATTCCCAACAAGGTTTCTGAACTGTTTAAAAACGCTTCGGTATAGCTTTTGGCTAGTCTAGCAGCATCTTCTAACAGGTATCCAAGAGCTATGTTTGATGCTAAAGCTGAAGCTAATACACAGCCGCTACCGTGTTTTTCATAAACTTTATCAACGTTTGGTTGTAGGTTAACCATAACAATGGCGCTATGGTAAAGTTGGTCCCAGCCTTTTTTATCGGCGCGATGTCCACCTTTTAAATACACGTTGGTGTGTTGACTTAAGCGTTCTAGAGTTGCTTCAACCGAAAGTTCTGGGTATAAGCTTTTAATTTCATCGTAATTTGGCGTAATGACATAGCATTGTTTCCAAATACTATCTAAACGTTCTTGATGTTCTTTTGTATGAAAATAGAAACCGGCACTGGCTTTAAATACAGGGTCGACTATAATTTTAACGTGAGGATTTAAGGCTTTTAGTGTATTTATAATTTGAGACAATACCGCCCAAGATTCTACAATCCCTATTTTAACCACAGGGATATCAAACCGATTAAAAAGCGTTTCAATTTGTGCGATAATCACCTTAACATCGGTCCAAATACAAGCTTTAAATTCAACATCATTTTGAACCGTAATGGCTGTACATACCGAAAGCCCGTAGAGACCATGCGCTTCAAAGGTTTTAATATCTGAAGTGATGCCTGCTCCCGAACTGGGATCGAAACCTGCAATAGATAATATGTACTGGTGTGCTGCCATTTAAATATAGCTTTTTACAGTTGTAAAATAGTTTTGCATGATTTTAAAATTTGAAATCGGTGCACCACTTTGCCAAATACCACCAAGGACACCAACACCTTTAAAACCTAGTGTTGTGAACGCTTTTAGATTTTTAGTAGTGACACCGCCCATACCTACTATGTTTTTATCGATTTGATTAACATCAAAACCGCGGCCTTGATACCCCGTTTTTGAAATTGAAGAAAACACGGGACTAAGCAAATGGTAATCGAATGTTAAAGCACAGTTTTCGATATGTTCTGGTTCATGAAACGATGCACTAATGGTTTTCCCTTTTAAAGCGGCTGATTCTATATGTAATAATTGCACATAGTCATTTAAAAAGTCCGTTTTTAAAATAGGCGTTTTACCATTTAAATCGAATGCTTCTCTTTGAGCTTCTTGAAAATGAATCCCTTTTAGATTATAATTGGCAACCAATTTATGATGCTGATGCAATATGATTCTATCGTGATATTTAGAATCGATTTGATTCAAATAGTCGCAATATGCGTTACCGTCTTTTTTAGGTTTTCTTAAATGATAGTATTGCAAACCCGCTTGAAATAACTGATGTAGTATTTCAATTTCGTTGGGTATGTCTGTTTCTGGTGCAATTAAAACTATCATAATCTAACGTCTTGAGTTAGGGATTGAGGTTTTGTTTGAGCTCTTTTACAAGGTGCGTAGCTTTAGCGGAGCACGTTGTAAAAAGCGAGTACCGAAAGCCCGACCAAAAACGGTTACCGTTACAGTTTGTGTAACCGTTTTTTGGAACTCCCTAAATATGTTATAAATAAATTTCTGAACCTTTTTCTTTAAATTCTTCCGATTTCTCTTCCATACCTTTCGAGAACACTTCGGTGCCTTCTACTTTGTTTTCGGCAGAAAAATCACGTACCTCCTGTGAAATCTTCATCGAGCAGAATTTTGGTCCGCACATTGAGCAGAAGTGTGCAATTTTAGCCCCTTGAGCTGGTAAGGTTTCATCGTGGAATTCGCGTGCTTTTTCTGGGTCTAAACCAAGGTTAAATTGGTCTTCCCAACGGAACTCGAAACGTGCTTTACTTAAAGCATTGTCTCTATGTTGTGCGCCTGGATGCCCTTTGGCTAAATCGGCTGCATGTGCCGCTAATTTATAAGTTACAACTCCTTCACGAACGTCATCGCGGTTAGGTAAACCAAGGTGTTCTTTAGGTGTTACATAACACAGAACAGCACAACCGTACCAAGCAATCATTGCCGCTCCAATTCCCGAGGTAATGTGGTCGTAACCTGGCGCGATATCGGTAGTTAATGGGCCTAAAGTATAGAAAGGTGCTTCATCACAAGCTTCTAATTGCTTATCCATGTTTTCTTTAATCATGTGCATTGGCACGTGACCAGGCCCTTCTATAAAGCATTGTACTTCGTGTTTACGTGCTAATTTGGTTAATTCGCCAAGCGTTTCTAATTCCGCAAACTGAGCTTCGTCGTTAGCATCGGCAATAGACCCTGGGCGTAAACCATCACCTAAAGAGAAGGCTACGTCGTATTGTTTTAAAATTTCGCAAATATCTTCGAAATGTGTGTATAAAAAGTTTTCTTTATGATGCGCTAAACACCATTTCGCCATGATAGAACCACCACGAGATACGATTCCAGTAACACGTTTAGCCGTCATAGGCACATAACGTAACAAAACCCCAGCATGAATGGTAAAGTAGTCTACCCCCTGCTCTGCTTGTTCTATTAAAGTATCACGGAAAATTTCCCAAGTTAAGTCTTCGGCTACACCGTTTACTTTTTCTAAAGCTTGATAGATTGGCACGGTTCCGATTGGCACTGGTGAGTTTCGTACAATCCACTCACGGGTTTCGTGAATGTTTTGTCCTGTAGATAAATCCATGATGGTATCTGCTCCCCACCGGCAAGCCCAAACCGATTTTTCAACTTCTTCTTCTATTGATGATGTTGTTGCAGAGTTACCGATGTTAGCATTGATTTTCACCAAGAAATTACGACCTAAAATCATAGGTTCAGATTCTGGGTGATTGATGTTATTTGGAATTACAGCACGTCCTCTAGCCACTTCACTACGTACAAATTCTGGTGTAATCTTCGCAGGGATTGAAGCACCAAAATCTTCGCCTTTGTGTTGCTTTACGATTTCGGTCATTTCGTCAATACGTTGGTTTTCACGAATGGCGATGTATTCCATTTCAGGTGTGATTATACCTTGCTTAGCGTAGTGTAATTGGGTTACGTTTTTACCCGCTTTTGCGCGTAAAGGCTTTTTTAAATGCGAAAAACGCATGTGGTCTAAACTGCTGTCGTTTAAACGTTCGTTACAATATTTTGATGAAAAGCCGTCTAATTGCTCCACATCACTACGATCTAAAATCCATTGTTCTCTTAAACGCTCAATACCATCGTGAACGCTTATTTTTTTTCTTGGGTCTGTATAAGGTCCCGAAGTATCATAAACAGTTACAGGTTCATTAGGGGTTAATTTACCTGTCATGGAATCTTTGGTATCGCTTAAGGTAATTTCACGCATGGCCACTTTAATGTGTGGATGCATTTTACCTGAAACATAGATCTTTTTAGAATTAGGAAAAGGATTTCTGGTAATCTTTCCCTGTTGTGGTGCTGTGTCTTTATTTTTCAATTTTTTTAAGCTTTAGATATTTGTTATTGTTATAGCTATTACGTGGCTTAACCCCCTTGAGTAGCTTGTATGATGAGTATGCTATCGTTATCGTTAAAGGTTTGAGAAGACCATTGTGGTTTCGAAACAATTTTATTGTTTATAGCTACAGCAATACCTTCTTTCGGGCTTTCAATTTTTTCTAATAATTGAAATACATCGCAGTTGTTTTCTACGTCTATTGCGCACTGATTCACCTTAATTTTAATCATATAACAAGTGTTTTTACTACAAAGTAGTATTAAAGGGCGAATAAGAAAGACTTTTGAAAATAGTATACCTAGCAGGTATACAAAGAAAAGAGATGTAAACACCTATTTCAAGGTGTTTTTCAACTTTTCCCTTCGATGGTACTAACCATATCAGGTTCAAAGGGTCTTTCTCAGTTCTAAATGATAGAACACCCCTAAAGTTTACTTCACAAACTTATAAAAAAATGTTGATACAATGTATGCTTTCAGATACTTGTTTTAGTGATTGATAAATCTCCATGATAAAAATCATATTTAAACGAACTGATTTTCAGTATTTTTAAGACTAACTAAACTAAATAATACAGCATTATGGGGTTTCAAAATGTTGCGATTCTTAACACCAAAAAAGATAGAGCAAATTATATCCATCATTTAATAAATGATATAAAAGCGCTTGATTTATTGATTGAAAAAGATCTCATAGAAGATGAGGTTTTGCGCATTGGCGCCGAACAGGAATTTTGTTTGGTAAATGAAGATTTTTTACCTGTAAATAAATCATTAGAAGTATTAAAAACACTTAATGATCATCATTTCACCACTGAAATAGGAAGCCATAATTTAGAACTTAACTTAGAGCCGTATAAGCTTGAAAATAATTGTTTTTCAAAACTTCAAAACCAATTGGAAACCCTGATGAATAAAGCTAAAATAGAGGCTTCAAAACATGGTATTAAAATTGTTTTGACAGGGATTTTACCATCACTATCTGTAAATAATGTAGATGAAGGCAATATGACGAATGTAGAACGTTATGCTGTTTTAAATGATGCCATAAAACAAAGTCGAAGAAAGAGTTTTGATATTCATATAAAAGGGGTAGATGAACTTAATTTATTGCACGATTCGGTCATGCTTGAAGGGTGTAATACTAGCTTTCAAATGCATTTGCAACTTCCCGTAAAAGATTTTGTTGATAATTATAACTGGGCTCAGGCTATAGCTGGTCCTGTTTTAAGCGCCTGTACCAACTCTCCTATATTATTTGGAAAAGAGTTATGGAGTGAAACCAGAATTGCTTTATTTACCCAAAGTGTTGATACACGTGCTAACTCCTATTTATTAAACGAAAAACAATCTCGAGTAAGTTTTGGTAATAGCTGGCAAACAGGATCTATTTCTGATATCTTTAAAGATAATATATCAAGGTTTAGAAGCTTTTTAACTACCGATTTTATTAAAGACAGTGTTGAAATGATTCATAACAAGGAGATGCCAAGATTAAGAGCTCTACAGCTCCATAATGGAACGGTATATCCATGGAATCGGGTATGTTACGGCGTGTTAGATGGAAAGCCTAATTTAAGAATTGAGAATCGTTATATACCCTCAGGACCCACAACCGTTGATGAAATAGCGAATATGGTATTTTGGGTGGGATTAATGTTAGGAAAGCCTAAAGCATATAAAAATATACACACCAAATGGGATTTTAAAGATGTAAAGACGAATTTTTTTAATGCTGCGCGCTATGGCATGGCTACACAGTTTTATTGGAATGGAGCTTATGTATCAAGTCATGAACTTTTAATTAATGAGCTTATTCCCTTAGCTTATAAAGGGTTGTCACACTGCGGAATTACGCAAAAAGATGCTGAATATTACTTAAAAATTATAATTAATAGAGTACAGGGTAATAATGGATCTGAATGGATGGTTAGAAATTATAGAGAGCTATTAAAATCTTATAAGCGCTATGAAGCTATGCAGGTACTTACCGCTAGTATTTATAAAAAACAGGAGCAGGGCTATCCTGTATCTGTTTGGGGGCCTATAAATGCTTCCGATTTTAATTACAGAAAAGTGGTGAAGCACATTATGAGTTCAGATATTTTTTCTGTTGAAAAAAAGGATAGTATTGATTTAGTGTTAAACATGATGAAGTGGAAAAACATTCATCATATGCCTGTAATAAACCATGAACGTGCTTTGGTTGGTTTAATTAGTTGGACCGATGTTGAAAATTACCTCAATCAATCTGAACTAAAGCATAATAGTGTTTCTAAATTGATGAGAACAGATATTATTACCATAGATCAATATGATACGATTGAAACAGCAAAAACTCTTATGGATACACATAAAATAGGGAGTCTCCCTGTATTAAAGAACAATAAATTGATAGGATTAGTGACTAAGAATGATTTTGATTCTTAAAAACAGGTATTCATGATTGATGTTTACAATAAAGCTATTGACGATACTATAAAAGTTGACCGTATTTTAAATAAAATACAAGGATACCAACCAGGACCTACCATGGTGTTTTTTGGTGGTATTCATGGCAATGAAACCTCTGGTGTATTTGCTTTAAAAGATACGTTATCAGGTGTTAGTAGAGCCTATGTAAACGGAACCATTTATGGTATAGCGGGGAATTTGGCAGCACTAAAAAAACACCAGCGTTTTATTACCGATGATTTAAACAGACTTTGGACGAAACAGAATATTGATATCTTAAAAAGCAAAACCAATTTAAATGATGATGAAACCGAATTAATTGAATTGCTTGATATTTTGAATACCATTTTAAACACGCATTCAGGACCTTTTTATTTTATTGATTTACACACTACATCTAGTAAAACATTACCATTTATTACTATTAATGACGCTTTAATCAATAGGCAGTTTTCAAAACAATTTCCAGTACCTATTGTTCTTGGTATAGAAGAATACCTTAATGGGCCACTTTTAAGTTATATAAATCAGTTGGGTTATGTGTCCTTAGGATTTGAATCTGGTCAGCATGATGATTTTCTAGCAATTACCAATAGTATCGCTTTTATTCATTTAGCGCTTGTTTATTCAGGCATTTTAGAAAAGGAAGCTATTATAAATTTTAATAAGTATCATGAACAGCTAAAGCAGCAAGCTTCAAATACCTTTGATGTTTTTGAGGTCGTTTATTTGCACAGTATTCAAAAAGATGACGTGTTTAAAATGCATACAGGATTTAGAAGTTTTCAACCCGTCAAAAAGGGCACCAAACTCGCCATAAGCAATGGAACAGAAATAATGGCGCCTTATAACGGTAGTATTTTTATGCCTTTGTATCAAAAACGAGGTGCCGATGGCTTCTTTATTATTAAACCAATAAACCCCTTTTTTTTAAAACTATCTGCTTTATTAAGAAAGGTGAAAACAGATAGTGTGTTGGTGCTTCTTCCTGGAATTTCCTGGGAAAATAAAAAGGAAGGTATTTTAAAAGTTAACTTAAGGGTTGCCAAGTATTTTGCTAAGGCCTTCTTCCACTTATTAGGTTACCGAAGTAAACAAATTACGGCTTCGCATATCCTCTTTAATAACAGAGAGCGCGTGGCTAAAACTTCTATTTATAAAAAAGAGCTATGGTATTAATGTGCGGTTAACACCATTGGTAGGTTATTTAGCTATATTTGAGTAATATTGATTATCAAACCCTTAGATAGTTATGAATACAACTAAGAGCCTCCTCAAAATTTTAGTTACTTTTTTATTTATTAGTATTTCAAACGGACAAGAAATTAAAGTTAAGTGGTATGATAAAATTACGCTTGGCGGATACATGCAGGCTCGAAATAACGATTTATATAAAACCAATCCGAACATGGAAAACCCACAAGGCGATAGAACCTATGGCGGATATAGTGGTTTTTCATTAAGGCGCATGCGATTAAAGGTTTCTGGTCAAGTACACAAAAGAGTTTACTTTTATTTTCAAGCCGATTTTGCTTCTGACGGGAAAAACCTTGGTCAACTAAGAGACGCTTACTTTGATTATTTTATTGATGAAGCAGGTGCTTTTAAGCTAAGAGGCGGTCAAAGTAAAATTCCATTTGGTTTTGAAAATCTTCAATCGTCACAAAATAGAATTGGCTTAGATAGAAACGACCCTTTAAATAGTGCTGTGAAAGATGAACGTGATTTAAATATTGGGATACATTGGGCGCCAGTAGAGAAGCGTGCACTGCTAAAAGAAATTGTGAACAAAGGCTTTAAAGGAACTGGTGACTATGGGATGGCTTATATCATGATGTATAATGGGCAAAAGGCTAACACGTTAATTCCTAATGTAGATAAACTTAATCATATTGCGTTTCGATTTACTTATCCCATAAAATTACCATCGGGGCAATTTATTGAGGCTGCTGTTCAAGGATATACCGGAAAGTATGTAACAACCGAAGTCAATGATGCGGTTAAGCTAAGAGATGATAATGGAAACACAACTGATATTGATGCCGTAAATCAACAATTCAGAGACCAACGGTTGGCTGTTAGTTTCTTGTATTATCCGCAACCGTTTGGTGTACAGTTAGAGTATAATTTTGGTCAAGGACCTGAGTATAAATATGACCCTACCAATGTGCCATCACCACACTCTATAGGTGTTGAATCGTTACATGGTGGGTATATTCAGCTTATGTATATGAAACGTATTAAGCAACAAATTTTAACACCATTTACCCGATTTATGTATTATGATGGAGGTAAAAAATTTGAGCAAGATGCGAGAAGTTATGAGGTAAAAGAATTAGAAATAGGCGCCGAATGGCAAATAAATAAAGCTATTGAGTTCACGGCAAATTATACTATTGCCAATAGAAGGTATGAAGATTCTTTTAAACCTATAAATAGAGAAAAAGGACAGCTAATCAGGCTACAATTACAAATTAATTATTGAGTTTGTTTTAGTTATAAAAATAGAAAAGCCCGATTTATATTAATACGGGCTTTTTTTTAAAAATTGAATTATTTCTTATTGTTTTCTCTGTCAATATCGGCCATCATGTGTTTAGGATCAATTTCAACAGATTTAACTGGTTTTGAAACGTCAAACGTATAAGTCGGGTAGGCCCAAGCCCAATCTTTTATAATGGTTGCTGCGGTTGGTTTTTCACCACGCATCATTTGTAACGGAATATAAAAATCTTCAGTAGTTCCATCAGTATAAGTTACGGTTAAATCAATAGGCATAGGCATCAAACCTCTTCGTTCAAGGGTTATGGTTTTTTCTTTAACTGTTTTAACGCCATAATCAATCGTATTGGTGGTGCGTGTCCAATCATTTAAATACCAGTCAAGATGTATCCCTGAAACCTTTTCGGCTATTCTTATAAAATCTGTTCTTGTTGGGTGTTTAAAAGCCCATTCCTTAAAATATTGCTTTATGGTTTCTTTTTGGTTTTCCTCCCCAATAATATAGCTTAACTGATTTAAAAAAATGTAACCTTTATAGTAGGCTGAAACAGATGACGACTGATTTAAAAAAAAGCGGTCTGCATGGGTAGTTTGTGGCTGCTCATATCCAGATTTGGCATAAGAGAAATAAATATCATAAACGCGTTTTGTAGGTTTTTCAAAAGGTTTATTAAAAATGGCGCATTCAGCTAGCTCCCCAAAGTATTCGGTAAAACCTTCGTCCATCCAATAATTGGTAAGTTCATTAGTAGCCAATAAAAATTGAAACCAAGAATGAGCAAGTTCATGAGCTGTCACTCCAAAAAGGCCATTAAACTCGCCTTCACCTGCAATTAATGTGCACATACCATATTCCATACCACCATCACCACCTTGTATTACCGAATATTGCTCATACGGATATTGACCAATGTTTTCACTGTAAAATTGCATCAATTCTACTGTTTTGGGCTGTAGTTTTTTCCAGTTTTTTAATTTGTCTTTAGGCATCGTGCTTTTATACAAGAAATGAAGCAACGGACCATTAGGAACTTGCATGGTATCATGGATATACTCAGGATCTGCGGCCCAAGTAAAATCATGTACGTTAGGGGCTATAAAATGCCAAGTCAACTTTTCAGAACCGATTGGTTTTACAGGTTCTGTTTCGTAACCATGACCAATTTCATTAGGGTTTTGCAGGTAACCTGTTCCTCCCAAAGTATAATTTTTATCAATAGCTATTTTGACATCAAAATTTCCCCATACACCATAAAATTCACGACCAATGTAAGGATCGGTATGCCAGCCTTCATAATCGTACTCCGCTAGTTTAGGATACCATTGCGCCATAGATAGTGCCACACCTTCACTATTGTTTCTTCCTGAACGACGTATTTGAACAGGCACTTGAGCGTCAAAGACCATATCAAAAGTAACACGCTCTCCTGGCTGAATAGGCTGTGCTAAATCTACCTCTAAAACGGTTCCAACGGTTTTGTAACTTAAAATAGTACCGTTTTGTTTTAAAGATTGTACATGAATATATCCAATTTCATTAGGTTTTAGTTTACTAATGCGGTCGCCAACTCTGGAGTCTGGATCAGGAATGGTACGCGATCTTATGTCCATTTCACTTTCAGGTTGAAAGGCGTTAAAATAGAGGTGGTAAAACACCTTTTTAAGAACATCAGGAGAATTATTGGTGTAAACAAGCGTTTGTTTTCCTTCGTATTGATAGTTGTTTACATCAACATCTATTTCCATGTTGTAATCTACATGTTGTTGCCAATAGGTGCTACTTGCTTTTGAAGATAGAATATAATCTTGAGAAGCTGTGCTGTTTGTAACTTGTGAAACGTGTGTTGTAGGTTTACATGATAATAGAAAAGAGATAGATACTATTGATATGAAAATTCGATTCATAAAGGGGTATAATTAAAAAAAGGTTGTTTGAATTTTAACACAAACAACCTTTTTAGATTTAAAACGATATTATTTTGACATTTTTGCAGCCATAATTAAGGCGTTATATGCATTTACCATTTTTCCAGATTTACTTAAATCAGCAAATGGTCTTACATCTTGTGCATCACCACCAACAATAACCTTTCTTTTTATAGCTAACCCAGAATCCATAATAATTTGTTTTACCTGAGCTGCAGACAAATTAGGGTAATAAGAACGAATTAATGCTGCTACACCTGCTACCGCTGGTGCTGCCATAGATGTACCTCCTATTGATTTATAATCATTCTCAGGAAACGTTGAATAGATGCTTGCTCCAGGCGCAAAAACATCAACATTTTGTTTTCCATAGTTTGAAAAACCAGCCACTAAATTTGACCCATAATTAGGACTTAACGCACCAACTCTAATGTATGTTTCAGAAATTTCTTTACCATCTATATTATCATCTGGGAAATTAGGCTCTATATCAACATTATTACTGTCATTTCCAGCAGCATGCACAAATACCACATCTTTTTCTGAAGCATAAGCAATAGCCTCTCTTACCCAATCACTATGTGGTGAAAAGCTTTTACCAAAGCTCCCATTTATAACTTGGGCACCATTATCAACAGCATAGCGTATACCTAGAGCCACATCTTTATCATATTCATCTCCGTTTGGCACCACTCTTACGCTCATAATTTCAACATTGTTTGCTACACCGTTAGCTCCTTTTCCGTTGTTTCTAACAGCGGCTATAATTCCAGCTACGTGCGTACCGTGACTCTCACTTTTCTTAATGGGCTTTACATTAGCATCACCGTAATATTTTGTGGACATATCATTTGCGTTGTCACCATTTACGCGTCCTTTAAAGTCTTTGTTCAAATGGTAATTTAAACGTTCATTAATGCCTTCTAAATCCTTTTCAATTTCTTTTAATGCAGCATTTAAAGACTCTAGATTGTTACTATACATATATTGGGCAATCTGCTTAGCCTGATTTAAGTCTTGGTCTTCTGTCTTGATGGCATTAACATCGTCTTTGGTATAATCTTTTTTACCTAAATGGTCAGCTAAAATTTCATCGGCACGTTTTATACGTTGATAAATTTGATCATATTGCGTTTTTCTTTCCTGATACTTAGGATATTCTTTTTGATAGGTTTCTTCCGCTCTTTTATAATCGGGATCAGTCGTATCACCTTTAGCTAGAATCCGCACATATTCTAGCTGTTCATCATAACCTTTTCCTAAAAAATTCCAACCATGAATGTCATCAATATATCCATTTCCATCATCATCTTTACCGTTATTAGGAATTTCATCGCTGTTGGTCCAAATATTAGCACTTAGATCTTCATGGTCGATATCTATTCCAGAATCAATAACAGCTACAATAACTTTTTTTCCTTTTTTCTTTTTGATGAGTTCGGCATAGGCTTTGTCTACACTCATACCAGGAATGGTATCTTTTACTAAGTCAAGGTGTCCCCAGTTATGGGCCTCTGCCTCGGTAAGTTCAGATACCTTTAGTGGTGAATTATCAATGTTTTCAACAGGTGTTGATATGATATCACCAGAGGCACCACAGCCAAAAAGTATAGTAGCAGAAACTGCTGATAAAGCTATTAATTTGAATGTTCTCATGTTTGTATTGAATTAGTCGTTTTTTAATTAAATATATCTTGTGTTTTAAAGTTCTCTTTTAATCTAACCCCTTTTTCGGTGTGCCGAACGGTAATAATTTCATTGTGAGCATCGTGTTCTAAAAACAAATAGAAATTATGGTCAGCAGCCATGTTAAGAAAGGTTTCTTTTTCATTAAGCGTTAAAAGTGGTCGTGTATCATAACCCATAACATAGGGGAGAGGTAGGTGACCAGCAGTAGGCAGTAAATCTGCCATAAAAGCGATGGTGTTACCTTTGTATTTGATAAGCGGAATCATTTGTTTTTCGGTATGACCATCTGCAAAAAAGATATCAAAATTTAATGGAGAACCTTCCAGTATGTTTTGTTCAGGAAGGGTGGTAAATTTAAGTTGTCCACTTTCTTCAATAGGTAAAATATTCTCCTTTAAAAAAGAGGCCTTTTCACGTCGGTTAGGTTCTGTAGCCCATTTCCAGTGGTTTTCATTACTCCAAAAATGTGCGTTTTTAAAAGCAGTTTCTAAACGAGTTTTATCTTTATTCCACTGAATACTGCCGCCACAATGATCAAAATGTAAATGTGTTAAAAACACATCGGTAATATCATCACGGTGAAAACCATATTGTTTTAAAGAGCTGTCTAAATTAAAATCACCCCATTGGTAGTAGTATCCAAAAAACTTTTCAGATTGCTTGTTTCCCATACCGTTGTCTATCAAAATGAGCCTGTTAGCATCTTCTATCAGCAAACATCTAGAGGCAATATCAATCATATTATTAGCATCGGCAGGGTTTGTTTTTTGCCAAATAGATTTAGGAACCACGCCAAACATAGCGCCACCATCTAACTTAAAATTTCCGGCATTAATGGGGAATAAATTCATAGAAAGCAAAATTAAGAAATCTATAAAGAATCCCTCAAAATGTTAAGAATATATTAAGAAATAACTTGTCTTAAACGTTTGCCAAAGTCGAATAGCGCTTTTATTTCTTTGATGCTTGCCAAACGTTCTTTACCAAATATTAAAATAGCGTTTCCGTTAGATTCTACATGATAGTAGGGATTGCTTTCAAAAAAGTGTGTTACATCGTCATTAAACAGTTCGGCTATTCCAGCTTCATTATCACCCATTAAATGAAATCGTTTTGAAAAATCTTCGTGATTATTAATAAGAATATCTTTATAACCAGCAAAGGCAGAGACTTTTTCAAGAAAACCTTCCTTGTCTAGTGTAAATTCTGGAATGGTTTTATTTAATTCCATATAAAGCATAGTGGCTCTAATATCTTCTTTGGCAATAAATTCACCTTCTGAAAATTGAATATCAAAAAGTTTACTATGGCTTTCTTTATGTGCCGATACATTATAAATACGCTCAATATGTTTGGTGTCAAAGAAGGAAAAATGATTCAAAAAAGAAAATTCTTTGGTCTTTTTAGAATTATAAGCAAGGCCGTAATCTAAAGCCAACGCTTTCATATTGGTTTGCCGTCTGGTTAAACTGTTTTTTATGATTTTTGGTACAGGAAGTAAGCGTCTTGAAGCAAAGGGGTGTTTTGAATCGGTATCATGCATATCTAAACCAACTACATCAAAATGCCCCCCACGTTTGGAAAAAAGCTCTTGATAATTATTAATGTTTTCCATAACCGTGTCATCAACAAATTCACACATAGAAAAATCTACAATAACATCTTGGTCTTCAGGAATATCATCCAAATGTTTTTTAAGTCTGAAATAATTTAGAAAGCTACAAAAGTGTTTTACCGATACGTAAAAGCTGTCTTTGACAGCATCCTCCTCTTCTTTAAACATTAATACATTAGGTTTAAGCACATTTCTAAAAAATAATCCGAAGCTTTTATTGATAACAACATGAATGATTAAGGAGGCTAAAACACCTGCTAAAATGCCTGTTATTAAACCTATTTTAAGGGTTACAATTAAAGTGACAAAGAATATAATGAGTTGCTCTCTTCCAATAGAAAACATTTTGGTAATTACTTTTGGAGAAGCTAGTTTATAGCCAGTATATACCAAAATAGCCATAAGTGCTGGTAACGGAATACGTGTGAGTTGCGTGCTAAAAAATACTATAAATATGATTAAAAATAAGGCGTGAAAAAAGTTTGACGACCTGTTATTGGCTCCATTGTTTACATTAACGGAGCTACGCGCTATCACGGTAACTACATTTAAGCCTCCTAACAAACTGCTACCAATGGTGGCCAAACCAAGGGCTTTTAAATCTCTGTTTACGTTTGAACGTCTTTTTTCTGGGTCAAGTTTGTCAACAGCTTTTATACTGAGTAGTGATTCAATACTTGAAATGAGTGTTAAAGCTAAAACACTACCCCAAAAAGACATATTCCAGATACCACCAAAATTAGGTGTTGGTATATCGGCCATAATATCTTGAAATTCAGGAATTCCAGAAATCATATACTCTTTTGAAATAGGATTGGGCTCATGTAAGCCCATTTCAAAATAGTAACTAAACGCAATTGATAAAATAACAATCCACATTGGTGCTGGTATAAGCTGTAAATATTTATTTCTAATTTTTGAATAAATGAGCATGATTATAAGACTGATAACACCTGCCGCTGCTGCATAAATAAGCCCCTTGTTACCGTAGTGTAACGCATCATTTATGGTATACGGAATTTCAATTAAGTAATCAATTGTATCTGGCCTTTTTATTTTATGCGCCAACATAATATGAAACTGTTTACCCAAAATGATTAAACCAATTGCAGCTAGCATACCTTGAATTGCCGCGGATGGAAAGAAATCGGCAATAGTTCCCATTCTAAAAAAACCTAAAAGCAGCAATAAGGAGCCAGAGAGCATAATGGCAACATAGGCGTTTTCAATACCAAGTGTGGTTATAGTGGCTAATAAAACACCTACCAAGCCGTTTCCTGGTCCTGCAATAGTTACGTGACTTCCTCCAAATATTGAAACTACCACACCACCAACTATGGCTGCAATTACACCCGAAATAGGCGGTGCGTCACTAGCCATAGCCAAACCCAAACCAAGCGGCAAAGCAATGAGGCTTACTACGAAACCAGCAAATATGTTTTTGGGTAACGCCTTAAAAAAATGGACTATATTATTTTTTTTAGGGCTCATTGCAGAATTAAAACATCGGTTGGTAATTCGGTTAAAATATGCTCAATATCATGCGGAAACAATCTATCCCAAAAGGTCATTTTAGAAGGGGCATTCATAACTAAAAGATCGGCTCTAGAAATTTGAGCATAGTGCCCAATGGAATACCCTTTTTTGCCAAAAATAGCCTGAAGCTTTATGTTTTTTCCTTTGGTATAATCATTAGGAATGTGACTGATAATATCCTTTACTCTTGAGTTTTCTCGTAATTTTATACGTTCTTTCATAATGGTTGCCCTACGTAAAGACTTATCATCATCTACCTTTACAGCTACTTCTTCATTATTTATCTCTTCAACAATGGTAATTTTATGGGAATTTAATTTTTTTGACACGTAAAAAGCGGTGGTAATGGTTTGCTCCGTTTTAGGATCCTTTAGGCCATTAACTACAATATGTGCGCAAGGCACTCGATTAACCGAAGGTTTTATTAAAAGTAAAATAGAACATTTAGCACGTCTTGTAATTTTTCTAGCAATAGACCCAATATAGTATTTTACAAAATGCTCTCTTTGAACAGCTCCTAGAATTAATAAGTCTATCTTTTTGTCTTCTGCGGCTGATAAGATAACGTCTACAGGGTCACCCGCCTTAAAAACTACCTCATAGTCTAGGTTGTCTTTTTCAAAACTTTGAAGAATAGAACGAAGGGCATTTAGTTTTTCATCAGAAGTTTCACCCACATGAATTAAAAATAATTTTGATTCAAAGAAAACAGATAATCGGGCGGCTTCAAATAAGTTTGCTTTTAAGTTGGGAGAAAAAGCAACCCCAATACCAATGCTTTTGAATGGCTTTAAAGACAATTCTTTTATTAATTTTTTGTTAGAGACGGAAAGATAGCATTTTTTACAAACTTCAAATCATATGATTTATTTAAATTAGTGCTTTTTAAGGAACGTTATACTATATGTTAGAACTAGCCGGAATAATTATTTTAGGAATATTAGCTCAATGGGTAGCTTGGAAATTCAAAATCCCTGCAATTTTACCTTTAATACTTATAGGTCTGCTCGTTGGCCCCATTGCAGCCGCGTATTTTAGTGAAGACGGTTCAAAATGGATAGAACCCGTATGGAATGGAAAACACGGTTTGTTTCCGGGTGAGGGTTTGTATTATTTTGTGTCTTTAGCCATTAGTGTGATTTTATTTGAAGGCGGACTAACCTTAAAACGTTCTGAAATAAGATCGCTAGGACCTGTCATTACTAAGTTAATCACTTTGGGTTCAGCCATTACTTTTTTTGGTGCGGGTATTCTAGCTAATGTTATTTTTGGCTTAAGCTGGGAGCTTTCCTTTTTATTTTCAGCCCTTATCATAGTTACTGGCCCAACAGTAATCACACCTATTTTAAGAAACATTCCTTTAAAGAAAGACATTTCAACGGTTTTAAAATGGGAAGGTATTTTAATTGACCCCATTGGTGCTTTGGTTGCGGTTTTGGTTTTTGAATTTATTAGTGTTGAAGGTGATGGTGGTTTTACCAAAACAGCGCTCATTGAGTTTGGGAAAATCATTTTGTTTGGTACTACCTTCGGATTTACTTTTGCACATGCACTGGCGTTTGTGATTAATAAGAAGTTAATTCCGCATTATTTGTTAAATGTAGTTTCCCTCTCAACTGTTTTATTGGTTTTTGTGGAATCTGAAATATTTGCGCATGAATCTGGATTACTAGCCGTAGTGGTTATGGGTATGGTTTTGGGTAATGGTAAACTTAAAAATATTAAAGAAATTCTGTATTTCAAGGAATCGCTAAGTGTATTACTCATTTCAATTCTATTCATTCTTTTGGCTGCCAATATTAACATAGAAGATTTGATGCTGTTGTATACCTGGAAAACAGTTATATTATTTGCCGTCATAGTGTTTGTTATTCGTCCGCTAGCGGTGTTTTTGAGTACTTGGGGGTCTAAACTAAAGTTTAACGAAAAGCTATTTATTAGTTGGGTAGGACCAAGGGGTATTGTAGCGGCTGGTATTGCCTCTCTTTTTGGTAGTAAACTTATGAAACAAGGGGTTGAAGGTGCCGAGTATATCACTCCACTGGTGTTTATGATCGTGTTAGGAACGGTGCTTCTTAATGCCACAACGGCACGTTTGTTTGCAAGAATAGTTGGTGTATTTTTAAAACGATCTGAAGGTATTTTGATTGTTGGAGCATCTCAAGTTTCTAGATTAATAGGTAATTATTTGGAGGAAAACGGACGGCATGTTGTACTTATTGATAGTAATCAAACCAACATAGAGTTGGCAAGGGCAGAAGGCTTAGAGGCCATTGATACTGATATTTATTCCAATAATTTAGATGATAATATTGAGTTAAACGATGTGGGGTTTTTGATGGCTTTAACAGGGAGTGCAGATATTAATAATTTTGCTATTGATAAGTTTAGAGATCAGTTTGGTGAAAGCGGCTTTTACAGACTTATCACAGCCTCTGAAATTGAAACGCCAGAAAACAGTCCTGAAGAAGGTTTGTTTTCTCAAACCGATGATTTTAATTCTTTAACTGAAGTGGCTAGAAAATACCCTGAAATACACGAAATAACCTTGAAAAGTAGAGACCATTATGAAGGCTTGATTGAGCTAACAAATAACGACCCCGATATTATTCCGTTGTTGGTAAAAGATAAACGTGGGGTGCTTGAAATTATTTCGTCTTACAATAAGGCTATTGAAAAGATTGAAGAAGGTTATAAGCTGGTATATTTAGGCAAAGCATTTAATGGCAATGAAAAAATAGCCGTAAAAAGCTAGTCACTGCTGTTCTTTGAATTAAATTTTAAAAAATACCCAGAGACAGAAATTGGCCTCTCTGAGTATTCTTTTAAAAAATAAGATAATTATTATTTTCCTATAATATGCAGTTCTGTAAATTCTTTGGTGATGACCAAGGTATTGTCTCCATTTAATTTAATATCCTTAAACGGAATTTCAACATTATCAATTTGCACTTTTGAAATCTTGAATGGCAGGCCGTGAAGATTTAATTTAAAGGTTTTATATGAGGTGATAAATTTACCTGATTTATGCTGCTGAATAATTAATTCATTCTTCTTTCCTAAAAGTTTAAAGTCACGTAAACTGTATCGTCCTTTTATGTAATCATAGCCATCCGTTGCATCTTCATAAACCATAGAAGTTTCTTTTCCGTTTTTGTAATACACATCCAGTAATAATTCTTCTATGGATTTTTCGCCTACATATTGCTGAATAGGGTATTTTGGAATTATGGCGCCCTCTTTAATAAAAATAGGCATACTATCTAAATCGGCATCTACCCAAATTTCTTGTCCTCCCATAACGATCTCATCCGTCCAGAAGTTATACCATTTTCCAACAGGAATGTACATGCGTCTTCCTTTTTGGTTAGGACCTGTTATAGGGCAAGCTAGGATTTTTTCGCCAAAAACAAACTCATCATTTCTGTAATGGGTCTGTGTGTCTTCTTGATCATAAAGTACCAGAGATTTTAAAATAGGAATACCTTCTTCGGCATATCTCCAAAAAGCGGTGTATAGATAAGGTAGGAGTTGATATCTTAATTCAATAAACTTTCTTACCACATTAGTAATAGTATCTCCAAATGCCCAAGGTTCTTGATCACCATGATCTCCAGAAGAATGTGTTCTACAAAACGGATGAAAGATACCTAATTGAATCCATCTGGCATATAGTTCACCGTTGGGTTGTTCTGCAAATCCACCAATATCAGAGCCTACAAAAGAGAAACCAGACATACACATACGTTGCGCTTGTAGGTTAGCAATGTTGAGGTGATCCCAGGTGGCTACGTTATCGCCTGTCCATGTTGAGGTATAGCGTTGTGTGCCAGAATAAGCCGCTCTGGTAATGACGAATGGTCGTTTGGGGTAAGAGAATTTTTTTAATCCTTGATAGGTTGCTCTTGCCATTTGCATACCATAAATGTTGTGTGCTTTTCTATGGCTACAAGGGTTACCGTCATAATCGTGCCTTACATCATTAGGAAATGTTTTTCCCGGCACCTCCATAACAGCAGGCTCGTTCATATCATTCCATACGCCTTTTACACCAATATCTTCAACCAATTCTTTGAAAAGATTTGACCACCAATCTCTAACCTCGGGGTTGGTAAAATCAGGGAAATAGCATTCGCCAGGCCAAACTTTACCTTTCATATATGGGCCATCGGCACGTTTACAGAAATAGTCTTTATCAAGCCCTTCTTTAAATACCGCATAATCCATGTCTATTTTAATACCTGGATCAATGATAACAATAGTTTTAAAGCCATCATCGGCAAGTTCTTTCACCATTCTTTTAGGGTCAGGGAAATGCTCTTCACTCCATGTAAAACATCTAAACCCTTCCATATAATCAATATCCAGATAAATAGCATCACAAGGAATTTTTAATGCTCTGAACTTAGAGGTAATTTCTTTTACGTTTGACTCTGGATAATAACTCCATTTACATTGATGGTAACCTAATGCCCATAATGCTGGCATTTCATGAGGTTTTCCAGTTAAATCGGTATAATTAGCTACTACGTCAGACATATCTGGTCCGTAAATAAAGTAATAGTTCATCTCTCCGCCATGTGCCCAGAAACTGGTTATGTTTCGTCTTTCATGACAAAAGTCAAAAAAGGAACGAAATGAATTATCAAAAAAGATACCATAAGCCTTTTTGTTATGCAAAGCCGTATAAAAGGGTATGGCCTTATAAATAGGATCTGTATCTCTACCGTAGGCAAAAGAGTCGGTAACCCAATTTTCAAAACGTTTTCCTTTAAGGTTATTATCAACGGGTTTATCTCCCAAGCCGTAAAAACTTTCTCCTGGTTGGGCAGTTTTAGACATCTTTACAACATCGCCCCCAAATTCATAACTTTCTTCCCAATGAAAACCGAGTTCATCCTCACAAATTAAGGAGTTGTCTTTGGCATCATATATGGAAGAACGTAAATCGAGTTTTGAAATATAACAAATTAATTTTGATGTAGTAATGATGTAATTGTCAGTATTTTCAGTAACTTCAAGATGGTTGTAGCCTCTACTAGCATATTTTGTTATGGCATATGAAAAATCGTTTTCAAAAATACCAGTTGTAGTAAACCTAAAGCGTAAAATACTATCTCTTCTTACGGTGACCTGAAGAACGACACCATTGTTACAAGTAAATGAGAGTACATTGAGGTTTTTTTGATATGATACTATTTTGGAAGGGAACAGGTTCCCCTTATATTCTAATTCAGTGTTTAATATCATGTTATCCCTACTTAAATATTAGCACACGAAAATACTAAAATTAGGAGAGGACTCATATTGCTATTTATTAAAAAAAAGAGAAATTATTTACCTAAAACCCAAATAATGAGTGGTTTAATTGAAAAATGTTTAAAAAGCAAGGGTAAACCCGTTTTTAAGGTAACATATTTTAGTTAGAAATGATTAATGATGTGAAATTTTAAAACAAAACGAATCTTACATAGCAAATTTTTTATGTTTCAAAAAGAGATTAAATAAAACTATAAGTAAATTGTAAAAGAAAACGCTCCTGTTGTGATTATAGTTTCAATCATAAAAGGAGCGTTTATTCGTTATGTGGTATAGCTTATTTAAACTTATATACAGTAACAGCTAATGGAGGTAGGGTGATTTCGGCTGAATAGTCTTTCCCGTTCCATGCGTCGTTCTTTATGGTTATTTGTTTTTTGTTTTTAACACCGCTACCTCCAAATTCTTTGGCATCACTATTGAAAATTTCCACGAGTTTACCTTTGGTGGTTACACCAATTTTATAATTTTCTCTTATGGCAGGTGTCATGTTACACACCACAACTACGTTCTCATCTTCTTTATAGCCTTTTCTAATATAAGAGATTACGCAATTTTCATGGTCATCATAACTAATCCATTCAAAACCTTCACTACTAAAACCTTTTTCAAAAAGGGCAGGCGTGTTTTTATACAATGTGTTTAGTGCTTTATAGTAGTTTTGGATGTCTTGATGAGGTTTAAAATCAAGTAAATTCCAGTCTAGGCTTTCTTGGAAATCCCATTCGTTATACTGGCCAAACTCGCTTCCCATAAACAAGAGTTTTGTTCCTGGATGCGTAAACATATAGCCATATAACAACCTGAGGTTTGCAAAACGTTGCCATTCATCGCCAGGCATTCTACCTAAAATAGAGTTTTTGCCATAAACCACCTCGTCATGTGATAATGGCAACATAAAGTTTTCAGTAAAGGCATATGCTAAACTAAAGGTAATATCATTTTGATGATATTTTCTGTATACGGGGTCTTTAGCAAAGTATTCTAGGGTGTCATGCATCCAGCCCATCATCCATTTCATTCCAAATCCTAAACCGCCTACAAATGTTGGTTTTGAAACCATAGGGAATGCTGTAGATTCTTCAGCAATAGTTTGTGCATCAGGGAATGAGGCATACACTTCCTCATTTAATTCTTTTAAAAAGCTGATTACCGCTAGGTTTTCTCTACCACCATAAATGTTAGGTTCCCACTCACCATCTTCTCTAGAATAGTCAAGGAACAACATAGAAGCTACAGCATCAACACGTAAACCATCAGCATGATATTGTTCAAGCCAAAAAATGGCATTACTTATTAAAAACGATCGTACTTCATTGCGTTCATAATTAAAAATTAAACTTTTCCAGTCTTGATGGTATCCTTTTCTTCTATCGGGGTGTTCGTATAAATGTGACCCATCAAAGAAGCCTAAACCGTGTGCATCTTCAGGAAAATGTGATGGCACCCAGTCTAGTATTATTCCTATTTCATTTTCATGAAGTTTATCGACCAAATATTTAAATTCTTCAGGATACCCATAGCGTGAGGTTGGTGCAAAATAGCCTGTAAGTTGATAGCCCCAAGACGGATCGTAAGGATATTCCATAATAGGCATAAGTTCAACATGGGTGAAATTCATGTCTTTCACATATTTTACCAAATCGTCTGCCAGCTCAAAGTAAGACATAAACCGATCCTCTTCAACATGCTTTTTCCAAGATCCTAAATGTACTTCATAAACAGAAAATGGGGCATCAATGGCATTGTGCTTTTTTCTGTTTTTCATCCATGATTTGTCTTTCCATTTGTAATCGTCTTTCCAAACAATAGAAGCTGTTCTAGGAGGGTGCTCGCAGCGTCTGGCATAAGGATCTGCTTTTTCTGTTTTTATGTCATGATTATGACTCTGAATTTTGTACTTATAGGTAGTTCCTTTTCCTATTAAAGGAATAAACCCTTCCCAAATACCACTAGAGTCCCAGCGCACATTGAGTTGGTGTTCGCCTTCAATCCAATAATTGAAATCACCTATAACAGAGACCTGTTTTGCTGAGGGCGCCCATACGGCAAAGTATACACCATCAATGCCATCAACGGTAACAAGGTGTGAACCAAATTTTTCATAAAGCCTGAAGTGTTTGCCTGCTTTAAATAGATTAATGTCAAATTCTGTAAATAAACTATACGGTTTTACGTGTGCCATAAATTAGTGGTTTATAATATTAGAGATTCCTTTTAAAGGAATTATAGCCCATTTTGGGCGTGAGTTTAGTTCGTATCCTAATTCATAAACTGCTTTTTCAAGTAAGCAGTATTTTAATATGAAAATGCGTTCTTGATTGTATCCTAAATTTAAATTTGCGTTTTGAATTTCAGCAACATAAGTGCCTAAAAATAAGCCAGTGATATATCGGTATAAAATTTCGGAGGCATGAAAAAGATCTTCAAAAGAAGCATTGTAGTGTTTTTCACAATTATTGAAAACATTAGCATAAATGGCATAATGAAAAGATCTAAACAGACCTGCAACATCTTTTAATGGTGGTTGTTTTACCTTTCTGTCGCGAATGGTACTTTCTGGTTCACCTTCAAAATCAAGGATGTAGAAATCATCATCTTTCACCAATATTTGCCCCAAGTGGTAATCGCCATGAACACGGATGCGTTCTCCTTTAAGTTTCGTCCAGTCAAAATCAACAAAACGTTTTCTTATAAGGTTTTTTTTATCTAAAAATTCATTGGCTAAGGTTAATGCAAGCCCATCAAGTTTATAGATGTTATTTTCTACAATATTTAACCGGTTTTGAAATTGATGCAACATTTTATTTTTTAACCATACGGTATAATCGCCATTATAATGTGCTGGTGTAAAAGCGGTTTCTTCAAATTCTGAGCCTAAAGCAATATGCATTTCTGCCGTTCTTAAGGCTAGGGTTTTTATTTTTGAAAACAAGTTTAAACCAGCCCAATCAATAATTTGGGGAGGAATATCGCTAATGCTAAGTCTTTGGTATAAGTCTGTGTTTGGTAACTCAGCAATGTTGATGCGTTTGTATTCTAAATTAGAAAAGACCTTATGGAGTTCTTTCAGCATATAATCCCAAGCATCGCCATCATTAGGAATCATTTCCTGCATCAAACCTAGAGTAATATTGGTATTGGCGGCATCTACTAAGTTTATGCTGCCTAGATAAGCAGGGGTGTTTTTAAATTCTTTTTTTTCTGATAAGAACCTGCTCATTTCGTAGTCAGGATTTTTGTCTGAAAAAATGCGCCTGAAGAACTTTAAAACATATTTTTCATTGTAAACTATTGAGGTGTTGCTTTGTTCAAGGCCCATGAACCTTGAGGATTCATAGGTCACATCTTTAAATAGGTGACTTTTATGGTATTGTACTTTTGTGGTGTCTTTAGGTAGAGCCGTTGCAATACGCTCAAAAACCAATTTTCTGAAAGATTCAAGGTGTACAGCGTCAATTATATAGCCTTTTTGATCCTCAATATATAAGGGTAAAATTTTGTCCTCTTGAACAAAGTTCTCATCAGTAACAAATGCAATGGGTAAAAAATAGTGTTGATAGAAGGCTTCAACAAAATTGACTTCTAAAATTAATCCAAAATAAACTTCACCATGTTGCTGTATTCTGAAATATTCAACAAGTTCTATATACTTAAGGTTGCTTGATTTCCCTCCATACCAGCGTTGTTGTACAATATAATCTTCTAAAACATCCGACAAAAAAGCCTTAACAAACTTGTCATTATCAAGTAGTGTTTCCCAAGGCTTTTCTGTTTTGAAAATAGGTTGATTAGATGTTTTTAAAGATTGGTTCGACATATTTTTATTTGTTTATTTTAAAAATATGCATAGGCATAGTAGGGTGTAGCTCAACATAACACCATTCGCTATTCCAATTGTATCTACTATCGGTTATTAAATCATGCATTTCAAGATTGTACCCATGAGGCACACCAATGTCTTGTAATGGCATTTGAACAGAACCTGCTTGCGAGTGGTGCTCATCTAAACTTATAACCACAAAAATTTCATTACTTCGGTCATCGTTCCATTTGTAAAAGGCAATTAAACTATCATTTTCAATGTGGCAGAATTTGATATTATTGGTTTGCTGTAATGCTGGGTTGTAATGCCTGATGTAATTTATTTTTGCAATGATTGTGGTTAGCTTATTTTGTTTGCTCCAATCATAGTGTGTAATCTGGAATTTTTCAGAATTTAGGTATTCTTCTTTACCTAAAAGCGGATTGGTAATCATGTATTCAAAAACAGGACCATAAATTCCAATGCACGAGCTTAATGTTCCTGCCAAAGCATAGCGCTGAATATGTTTAGATTCATTGGCGCCTTGTAAGTGATACGGGTTAATATCTGGTGTATTAGGCCAGAAATTGGGCTGCATATACTCTTTTAAGTCACTTTTTGTTAAGTCATGCATGTATTCAATTAATTCATGCTTATTATTACGCCAAGTAAAGTAAGTATATGATTGGGTATAGCCTTGTTTTGCTAATTGTTGCATCACTTTAGGAGCAGTAAAAGCTTCAGCTAAAAAGATAACATCAGGGTGCTTGGCTTTTACTTGGGAAATAATCCAGTTCCAGAAATAGAATGGTTTGGTATGCGGATTATCTACCCTAAATATTTTTATACCACAATCAATCCAATACATAAGAATGTCAAGACACTCTTTCCAAAGGTTTTTATAGTCTTTGCTTTCCCAATAAATAGGCAGAATGTCTTGATACTTTTTTGGTGGATTTTCTGCATATTGTACGGTGCCGTCTGGTCGCCACTTAAACCACTGCGGATGCTCTTTTACCCATGGGTGGTCTGGAGCTGCCTGTAAAGCATAATCCATAGCAATTTCTATATCATTATCTTTTGCTACTTGAATCAGATTTTTAAAATCATTAAGAGTCCCCAGTTGAGGATGCACATCTTTATGTCCACCATATTTTGAACCAATGCCCCAAGTGGAACCTACATCACCATCTTTGGCTTCGGTAGTGTTATTTTTTCCTTTACGGTTCACTTCGCCTATGGGGTGAATAGGCGGGAGGTAAACCACATCAAACCCCATACTTTTTACACGAGGCATGATACGTTCACAGTCTTTAAAAGTACCGTGAATACCTTCTTGTTGTGAGGTTGAGCGCGGGAAAAATTCATACCAAGTACTAAATCTGGCTTTTTTTCTATCAACATAAGCCTTGTACTCAATACTGGTGTTAGCTAATATTTTTAACGGATTCTTAAAAAATATTTGATAGAGTCTGTCTGTACAAGCTTCTGTAATGGCTTCACCGTAATCATTTTCATTCTTAAAAATATAGCGTAGCTTTTCAAGATAGTGCTTGTCTTCTTCTTTAACATTATTAATGATGGCATCAATATATTCGGCACCCTCCAAAAGTTCAGAGGACACATGTTGCCCGTCGTTTATTTTTCTTATCAGGCCATAGCGCCAATTAAGGGCATAATCTACCCAAGCTTCAACTTTATAGGAATAAAATCCTTGTTTGGTAACTGAAAACGCACCATGCCACTCATCATTAGAGCGTAGGGTCATTCTGGTTTCAGACCAAGTTTTATCATTTTCATGTTTATATAAAATGGAGGCACCAAGTACGTCATGACCATCGGCCATAATAAATGCTTCTACATTAACAATTTCATTAACGACTCTCTTTATGTAAAATTCACCACAATTAACATTAGGTGACACATAATCAATGACAACTCTTTTCTGGTTTTGCTTCATAATGTGTTTGTGAAAAAAGAAATTTTAGATTTAAATTACAAAGCCTTTTGGTATTACGGCACCTTTTTTAATAACAACAATACCGTCCTTTACCATATATGTTTCTGTTTCAACATCTTCTAGGTGTTTGCCACCGTTTATCCTTACATCATCACCAATGCGAACATTTTTATCAATAATAGCATTTTTTATAAAGCAACGCTGACCAATACCTAATAGAATTTCAATTTTGTTAGATTCAATATCAGCTAGGGTTTCATAGAAATCACAACCCATCATATACGTGTTAATGATGGTAGATTCATCACCAATTCTTGAACGAATGCCAATAACCGATTTTTCAATTTTTGCAGCACTAATGATGCATCCTTCAGCAATGACAGCTTTTTCAAGCATAGTGCCCGCCAATTTGGTAGTTGGTAACATTCTGGCTCTGGTATAAATACGCTTGCTTTTATCATATAAATCAAACTTAGGAATATCATCAGTGAGTCCAATATTAGCTTCAAAGAATGAGTCAATATTTCCTATGTCTGTCCAATAGCCTTCGTATTGATAACTTAAAGTTTTGTGGGTTTCAATAGCACCAGGAATAATCTCTTTACCAAAATCATTGGTGTCTGGGTTTTCCATAAGTTTGGTTAATAAGTCTCTATTGAAAATATAAATACCCATGGATGCTAAGTAGTTTCTTCCCTGGTTTTTCATTTCACTACTTACTTCAGAGGTCCACTCAGGTAATAGACTGGCATCTGGTTTTTCAATAAAGGAAGTAACAACATTTGAATCATCGGACTTTAAAATACCAAATTCAGTAGCTTCTTTAGCGGTTACAGGAATAGTAGCAATTGAAATTTCGGCACCACTTTCTTCGTGTGCATTAATCATTTCTTCATAATCCATTTGATACAATTGATCTCCGGAAAGAATTAAGAAGTATTCAAAATCATGTCTTAAAAAATGATGCATACTTTGTCTTACGGCGTCTGCTGTACCCTGGAACCAGGTTTTGTTTTGTGGGGTTTGTTCTGCAGCAAGTACGTCAACAAAGGCACTACTAAAAAAACTAAAATGATAGGTGTTTTTTATATGACGGTTTAAGGATGCTGAGTTAAACTGTGTGAGTACATACATCCGTTTTATATCAGCATTTATACAATTGGAGATTGGAATATCAACTAACCTGTATTTACCTGCAATTGGAACAGCGGGTTTAGATCTATCTTTTGTAAGTGGGTATAACCTCGAGCCTTGACCGCCTCCTAAGATTATTGAAAGCACCTTGTTGTTTATCATGTTTTATCGTTTTAGTTAGTGTATTTATTTTATTAAAGACGCATATAGTTCTTCTACTTGTTTTGCAATGGCTACCCAATCAAAGTAATCTTCAACACGCTTCCTGCCGTTAACGGCCATCTTTTCTCGTAAGGCTTTATCTTTGATAACTTTATTGACACCATCAGCTAAGTCTCTAGAAAACTTATCAGGATCTATGGGTTCAAATGGTGCTTCGGTTTGTTGTTCTAACGGAATTAAAATACCGGTTTCGCCATCTACAACTACTTCTTTTATCCCGCCAACCGCACTGGCCACTACAGCAGTATTACAAGCCATGGCTTCAATGTTAATGATGCCGAAAGGCTCATAAATAGAAGGACAACAAAATACATCGGCGTGAGAATATAGTTGAATGATTTCTTCTTTGGTTACCATTTTGTCAATCCAAATCACATTGTCTCGCGTTTTTTTAACAAGATCAACGCTGTCTTTCATTTCTTTGGCAATTTCAGGAGTGTCTGGAGCACCAGCACAAAGTACAATTTGCGTATCTGGATCAATATATTTTATGGCATTTACCAAATGAATAATACCTTTTTGACGTGTAATTCTTCCAACAAAAAGCACATAAGGTTTTGTTTTATCAACACCATAGGTGTCAAGGGTAGCTGTTTCAGAGGTTGTAATATATTGTTGCAGATTAATACCATTGTAAATAACATGTACTTTATTGGGGTCAACATCAAAATGTTTAATCACATCTTCTTTAGTTTCTTCAGATACCGCAATTAGCGCATCAGCCATTTCAATAGCTGTTTTTTCAACCCATGATGAGGCATCATATCCGCGTCCTAGCTGTTCGCGTTTCCAAGGTCTTAAAGGCTCTAGAGAATGAGTGGTAATAACTAAAGGTGTGCCATAACAAAGTTTAGAAATAATACCAGCAAAATGCGCATACCAGGTATGGCAGTGTACTACATCGGCATCAACGGAGTCTGCATTCATGTGTAAACAGGTACTAAGTGTTTTAAATACAGATTTAAGTTTATCATCGGCATTATCAAAAATAGCATTGTCAAAAGGAAATCCTTTAACAGTTAAATTATTTGCACTTTCATTTTGATCTCCAAAACACCTTACGTCGACCTCAATTAATTTAGACAATTCGTCAGCTAAATATTCAACATGAACTCCGGCGCCACCATAAACATAGGGTGGAAATTCTCTGGTATAAAAAAGTGCTTTCATATGGTTGTGTTAAGTAAAATTCATATCAAAAAAAAGAAATAGAACTGACGTTGCCTTCTTTTTTTATGGTTAATTTTAATAATTGTCAAAACGATTATTTGTTAGGTACTTTATTGAAAATCAAGTAAGCAAGCTTCTTGAAATTGTTAAATTGTTAATAACATTTTTTCGGCCAAATCAAATAATTAAGACAGTGTAAATTTAGTTAAACATAGTGTTAACAGGGATTTATAGCATATGAACTTATTGTTAATAATACTATGTTATAAACATACAAAATAATTATCAACAATTTATAGTAGATTTTTCTTTTTGAAGAAATTAATGCATATCAGCAAATACATGAAATTATTTACAATAAAATCATGATAAAAGCCTGTTTAAGTTTTAATCATTCAGAAAAAAGTACCATGGCAACAGGTAGGTACTGTTTGGGTTTTTATAAAGCCCTACAAAGGCGTAAAAAGAACTAATCGTTGAGTTTTAAAACAGCCATAAACGCTTGTTGCGGGATTTCAACATTTCCTACTTGACGCATGCGTTTTTTTCCTTTTTTCTGTTTTTCTAAAAGTTTTCTTTTACGCGAAATATCACCACCGTAACATTTAGCAGTTACGTCTTTACGTAAGGCTTTTATGGTTTCACGAGAAATGATTTTTGCACCGATAGCGGCTTGAATAGGAATATCAAATTGTTGGCGAGGGATAAGTTCTTTTAACTTTTCGCACATTTTTCGTCCTATATTTTGAGCATTATCGGTGTGAATAAGTGCAGAAAGCGCATCAACAGATTGTGCATTCAGCAGAATGTCTAAACGCACCAGTTTTGAAGGCTTCATGCCTATAGGGTGGTAATCAAAAGAGGCATAGCCTTTTGAAACGGTTTTTAGTCGGTCATAAAAGTCAAAAACAATTTCAGCTAGTGGCATTTCAAAGGTTAGCTCAACACGCTCAGGCGTCAAGTAGGTTTGATTGGTTATAATACCACGTTTTTCAATACAAAGCGACATTACATTACCAATAAAGTCGGATTTTGTAATTATAGTTGCTTTGATATAAGGTTCTTCAACACGATTTAAGGTTGAGGGTTCAGGTAAATCTGATGGGTTGTTAACTATTATTGTTTCATTAGGCTCTCTATTGGTATAGGCATGGTATGATACGTTAGGAACCGTAGTGATTACGGTCATATCAAACTCACGCTCTAAACGTTCCTGAATAATTTCCATGTGTAGCATCCCTAAGAAGCCACATCGGAAACCAAACCCTAAAGCCGCCGAACTTTCGGGTTGAAACACAAGCGAAGCATCATTAAGTTGGAGTTTTTCCATAGACGCTCTTAGCTCTTCGTAATCTTCAGTGTCAACAGGGTAAATACCAGCAAATACCATAGGTTTTACATCTTCAAACCCTTCAACAATGTTTGTAGTTGGTTTGGCAAAGTCTGTAATTGTATCACCAACTTTTACCTCCTTAGCTGTTTTTATACCTGTGATGAGGTATCCTACATCGCCTGCCTTAACATTTTGTTTGGCAACTTGAGTGAGTTTTAGTGTGCCAATTTCATCAGCATAATAATCTTTTCCGGTGGCTACAAATTTTATATGCTGCCCCTTTTTAATTTCGCCATTAAACACTCTAAAATAGGTTTCAATACCTCTAAACGTATTATAAACAGAGTCGAAAATTAAGGCTTGTAAGGGCGCATCAGGATCACCTTTTGGAGCCGGTATTCTTTCAATAATAGCTGCTAAAATATTATCAACCCCAAAACCTGTTTTTCCACTAGCGTGAATCACATCTTCAGGGTCACAACCCAGCAGGTCTACAATATCGTCTGTAACCTCTTCTGGGTTTGCACTTGGTAAATCCACTTTATTCAATACAGGGATAATTTCTAGATCATTCTCTAAGGCAAGATATAAATTAGAAATGGTCTGTGCCTGAATACTTTGTGCCGCATCAACTATAAGAAGTGCACCTTCACAAGCGGCTATAGATCTAGAAACTTCATACGAAAAATCGACGTGACCTGGGGTGTCAATTAAGTTTAAAACATATTTTTCGCCATTATATTCATAATCCATTTGAATGGCATGTGATTTTATGGTGATACCGCGCTCACGTTCTAAGTCCATATTGTCTAGCAACTGGTCTTGCTTTTCTCTAGCTGTTACAGAACCTGTGTAATCTAACAAACGGTCTGCAAGTGTGCTCTTACCGTGGTCTATATGTGCAATAATGCAAAAGTTTCTAATGTGCTTCATAAAGGTATCTTCTAAAAAGATTTTGCAAAGATAGTTTAATTATTTGATGCTATAAAAGATGAAATTTACTGTATTTGTGGTATTTCTTGTAAAATAAAAGCTTTTGTGTTTTTAGGAGAACTACAGAACTAAGGGATGGTATGCTGATTTTTTTGACTAAAGTTTGAAGTAATATCTGTTATAATCCATAATTATTTATACATTTGATGATATAACCCTTTGTTTATGAGTAAATTAATAGTTTGTTGCTTCATTGTATTTGGAATGCTCACAGGCAAAAGCCAAAATCCAGATGTAACTATTCAGTTTAATCTCCCGGTGAGTTTGAATGAATCATCGGGTGTTATTTATTTAAATGACAAATTAGTAACGCATAATGATTCGGGAAACAGTAATGCCCTTTATGAGCTTGATGTTAACACAGCAACTGTAACAAGAACCATAGAAATCACCAATGCTGATAATGTTGATTGGGAAGATATCACCCACGATAGTGACCATATTTATATTGGCGACATAGGAAATAATGTGAGTGGTAATAGAACAGATTTAAAAATATACAAGGTTAGTAAAAGTGATTTTACAGCTTCAAATTCAGTACAAGCTGAGATTATTGCATTTAGCTATTTAGATCAAACGGATTTTACAGGAACAACGGCAAACAATACCGAATGGGATGCCGAAGCCCTTGTTTCTTTTGATAGCGATAATTTAATGCTGTTTAGCAAAAATTGGATTAACGACGAAACAAAGGCTTATGTAATACCAAAAACACCAGGCGATTATGAGCTTACGGCTCTGCCTACAACTTTGGCTAGTGGCGGTTTAATTACAGGAGGCACCTATAACCCCTTTAGTGGGAAGTTGTATTTAATTGGTTACTCTGAAACTTTACAACCGTTTATTTGGGTTAGTGAAGGGTTTACAAGTAGCGATGTGTTTTCAGGTACCAATACAAAAACTTTGTTGTCTTCCCTTGGTTTTGAACAGACCGAGGCCATTACCTATGTTGATGAAAACAGCTATTATGTGACCTCAGAATTTTTTTACAGTATAATTACCGAAAATGCCAAACTTATAGCACTTGAAACTAATGATATGGCGCTTTCAAAAACTAAAGAACAAGCGGTTACTGAGGTTGAACTATTTCCTAATCCTGTAAACAATATGCTTCACATAAATAGTTCGCAACTTGTATCAATAACACTTTATGATGCTAGAATGCTCAACGTGTTTTCTGGTACAAGTACTACAGTCGATATGTCTCAGTTACCATCTGGTTTGTATTTTGCTGCTATGAAACTTAAAAATGAATCGACTGTAGTCAAAAAGATTGTTAAAAAATAGAATCAAAATCAGCTTACTAGTCTTAAAAATGCCTGTTATTTTAAAAAACAGTAATTTTGCACAAAAATTGAACCCTTGGTGAAGATAGATAACATAGAACTGCCTGATTTTCCGTTGCTTTTAGCACCTATGGAAGATGTTAGTGATCCGCCTTTTAGAGCTCTTTGTAAAGAACAAGGTGCAGATGTAGTATATACCGAGTTTGTATCTAGTGAAGGATTGATTCGTAACGCCGCAAAAAGCGTTATGAAGCTCGATATTTATGAAAAAGAACGTCCTGTTGGGATTCAAATTTTTGGATCCAATCTAGATAGTATGTTGCAAACCATTGATATTGTTTCGGCATCAAAACCAGATATTATTGACATAAATTTTGGCTGCCCAGTAAAAAAGGTAGTTAGCAAGGGAGCAGGAGCGGGTATTTTAAAAGATGTTTGTTTAATGGAAAGCTTAACCGCCGAAATGGTAAAGCGTACCACAATTCCAATCACGGTAAAGACTAGATTGGGGTGGGATCATAATTCTATTAAAATTGTTGAAGTGGCTGAAAGGCTTCAGGATGTGGGTTGCAAAGCCATTGCCATTCATGGGCGTACCCGTGCTCAAATGTATAAGGGTGAGGCTGACTGGAAGCCTATTGCTCAAGTTAAAAATAACCCAAGAATGCATATTCCGGTATTTGGAAATGGTGATGTTGATACCCCAGAAAAAGCCATGCTAATGCGTGATGCCTTTGGGTTAGATGGGTGTATGATAGGGAGAGCGAGTATCGGAAATCCGTGGTTTTTCAAGCAGGTAAAACATTTTTTTCAAACAGGTGAACACTTGGCACCTATAAGTTTAGAGGAGCGCGTTGAGGCGGCACGGCGTCATTTACAAATGGCTATAGATTGGAAAGGAGAAACGTTGGGTGTTTTTGAAACCCGAAGGCATTATACCAATTATTTTAAAGGCATTCCACATTTTAAAGAATACCGAACAAAAATGGTAACCTCAGATCATTCTGAAGATGTTTTTGCTGCTTTTGATGAGGTGCTTGAAAAATTTTCTGGCTATCAGTTTAGCGTGTAAATATTTAGGGAAAATGACAAGTCGCTGCGCTATGCGTTACTAGTTTTGGCTCAAAAAGAAGCTCGCCAAAAGCTAACACTTCTATCGCTTTTGCATTTGATTATTGACATATTTACAAATAAAGGTTGATTGTTTTTTTGTAAACCAGATATTTATCAATCGAACTTCGCAAGAAGGATTGAGGTATATGTTGGAGCTCCTCAACGAGAGCGACTACCGAAAGCCTGTTTGCTATGTTTATAGCAACTTGCCCAAATCATTATACGCCCTGAACCAAACTTGTTGAAATTCTAACAGAAGCCATCTTTGATGCCAAAACACCTAAAACAGAAATAGTAACAAATACGATAAAAAAGTTTTCAATCTCAATTTTTACAGGATATGGCAATGATGGCGTAATCATAACCAAACCAAAACCTTGCTGTAGTAATACAATAAAGTAGGCTATTATTAAGCCAATAATCCCTCCAACAACGCTCATAAGACTGCCTTGAAAAAAGAAAATTCGTCTAATATCTTTTACTGTAGCCCCTATGTTGAAAAGGGTGTTTAAACTTTGTTTTTTGTCTAGCATCATCATGATTAATGAGCCAATAACATTAAAAAAAGCAATGATAAGAACTAGGGTAAATATCAAATAAACCACTAAATGCTCAGTATTAAGCATTTTATAAAGGGCATCATTGAGTTGGGTTCTGTTTTTTAATATAACCCTATCGCCTAAAATAGTTTTGATTTTTGTTCTTGCTATGTTTTCATCTGCGCCTTCAGAAAGTTTAAATTCTATTGCAGAGATTTGATTGGGTTCATAATTTAATAAGTTCTTTACTAAATCAATGGAGGCATAAACGTAGGTGTCGTTTAAGGTTTCGTTTATAAAAAACACACCAACATTAAGTGCTTTTACGGTATTATAAGCATTTTTTGGTGAGGTGATAGCTCCTTTTCCCGGTTTTGGCACATAGATGTTTATGGCTCTTGTAAAATCTAGAACACCTAAAGAAAGCATGTTGGCAATACCCCAGCCCACCACAATTTGATTGGAATTTTGCTCCAGCCAATTTCCGTGGTCTAAAACCGAATCAATACTAACTACTTTTTGAAAGTTTGTATCTACACCTTTTATGGTTGCTAAAGTATTTTTATCATTAGAAGTAATGATTGTGCGTTCTTCAATAATTTTAGAAAAGGAAGCGACTTCTTTTAAAGCTAAAAGTTGGTTGATGTCATCATCTGAAATGACAAATGATTTTCCAGTAGCCACTTCAGCTTTTAGGTCGGGGTCTACGGTATTGGTAAATTCTAAAGTAAAGTCTTTTAAGCCCGCAAAACCAGACAGTACAATAAACAGTGATCCTGCTCCAACAATGACCCCAATAAGAGCAATATAGGTGATAAAGTTAATAGCATTATTAGAGCTCTTTGAGCGCAAATATCGTTTCGCTATATAAAAAGAGAAGCTCAATGATGTAATTAAGATTTTTTCCTTTTGTCTAGAATAGAAGGGTCTTTAATTGGATTTTCTTTTCCTTTTAGAGAGTTTTCTATTCTATCAATATATTCTAAAGAATCATCAATAAAGAATTCCAGTTGCGGCATACGGCGTAATTGATTTTTAGTACGTTGCGCTAATTCATGCCGTATTAATGGGGTGTTTGATTTTATGCCTTCAAGAAGTTCTTTAGCGTTATGGTTAGGAAAAATGCTTAAGTAGACTTTCGCAACAGATAAATCTACAGTGACTTTTACTTTACTCACAGAGATGATAATACCTCGCATTCCCCCTTGTGTAGCTGCGCCTTGAAGGACATCTACTAAATCTTGCTGTAAAACCGATCCGATTTTTTTTTGTCTTTGACTTTCTTCCATAAGGCAAAAATAACGATATTTAAAGATATTGTCTCTTTTGTTGGTTTAATTTAACGGTCATTAAGAAAATTATGAAGCGTTTTTGAACTATTTTGCTGTGTTAACTAAAATAAATTGCTTTGATGAATAAAATTGAACATATAGGAATTGCTGTAAAAAGCCTAAAAAATGCTAATACGTTGTTTGAAAAACTGTTTGGGGTGCCACATTATAAGGTTGAAACCGTAGAAACCGAAGGCGTAAATACGTCTTTTTTTAAAATAGGAGAAAATAAAATTGAGCTTTTGGAAGCTACAAAAATGGATAGCCCAATAGCTAAGTTTATTGCAAAGAAAGGGGAAGGTATACATCATATAGCTTTTGATGTAAGTGATATATATGCTGAAATTGAGCGACTTAAAAAAGAAGGGTTTACTGTTCTTAATGAAACCCCAAAACAAGGGGCCGATAATAAGTTGGTGGCTTTTTTGCATCCAAAAACAACCAACGGCGTTTTAATTGAATTGTGTCAAGAGATAAAGGGGTAATTTTTCTTGCTAGGAAATAAAATAAGTAGTAATATTGCACTCCAATTTCGGTCCTATAACTCAGTTGGTTAGAGTATCTGACTCATAATCAGAAAGTCCCTGGTTCGAGCCCAGGTGGGACCACTTTTTAAACCCGTAAAGCCTTGTAAATGTTGAATTTATGAGGCTTTTTTAGTTAAAGGGGACGACTTGGGGGACGGATTTTAGGATTTGGTATTAGTTAGATTTTACAGTAAACAAAATTAATTTTCGAATTATTTTTTATTATTTTATTTATTGTAAGAAAAAAAATATACTTTTGGTTACTCTACAAAACCAAGATGGAAAGTATTCAAATAATTCTTAGTAAAGATTCTGATGGTAAGGACATAAACTTGTTAAATATGTCTTTAGATGAAACAAAATCCTTAAGACAGATACTAGATGCTTTCATTAAAATTGTTGAACACGAAGCGGATTTAAATCTAAAGATTGGGGTTAAACAAGGAAGTGCAGTTCCATTAATGTTAAGTCCTGATAACCAAATGGAGGTTGTTTATAACAAAATCAAGGATGCACATGAAAATAGTCCTGAGAGGGATAATTTATATGTGAATGAACTTAATGTTATTAGAGATGTTATTGATGATAAATTTGATTTTGATATTGTTTATAATAGAGAATCATCAGTAAAAGAGAGTTTAAAGCCATTATTTACTAAGCGATTTAGAAACAGAAGGGTTAGGAGAGTATATAGAAATGATTTTAGTGTAAAATTTATAGATGGTTGGCTTGAACAGAACGGAGGGGTTAAACCAAATTTTCATTTAGTAGTTAATGATGAAAAAATAACTATTCAATGCAATCATGAAGAAGCTAGGAAAGTTAACCCTTTCTTATATAATGAGATTAAAATTTCTGCATGGACGAAAGATAAGAATGGTCGTATTCAATATAGTTTTTGTGATATATATGCCGGAAAGTCTGAGGACTATTATTATGATTTTAAAAAGTTTTTTAATGAATTAAAAGATAAGAAAGGGACTGAACCTTTTCATTTAATTAGTGAAAAACTAGAGGGCTTTTATGATGGTCAGAATTATTCGGGCGCTAAAAAATTTATCAGAGTTTTTTTAAGTAATTACGCATCACCAGTTTATTTAAGGACTATACTTGTTATCTCCAAAGGTTTCAAAGACCATGAAGATTTGTCAGAGATACTTGCTGAAGTTGAAAATAAATTAACACTTAAAATAGGAAAAGTATACTAGAATGAATAAATCTTTGAAAGCAATTAATTATAAATCAGAGCTAATTTCAGTAAAGGAATATGATTTTTCAGAAGACTTTGTAGCCATATCCTGTGAGGTTGATGATTCAGGAGTTTGTAGGCATTCGGGGTTGATTATATCTTATGATGGAGCTATTTTCTATTTTCATTTTGGCGGAAAATCAGTTGAGTTGGAAAATTTAAATGACCAAACTGATGACCTTAATTCTCTTTATATTAAAAAATTGGATATTATCTCTAATGAAGAGGTTGTTGTTTTTTTGGGACATTGTGAAAAACTCCAAAAGATTGGAGTGCATCCAAAATACGGGTTTTTATTTGATGATTCTTATTATGATTCTTCCGATTATAAATCTTTTTTGGTTAATGCCAATTATGATATAACTACATGTGTTGGTTTTTGTGTTAAAGTAATAAGAATGTTTATACATAATAACGATGAGTATCTTAAGTTAGATGATTGGAATATTTCATCTATTTATGATGCTGACCAATGGGTTAAGGACTTTATGAATAAATATTTACCCATTTATGCTAAGGCGTATGGCCTTTCAATTGCGGATTTATTTGCTCAAAATGAAATCAAAAGAATAGCGCCGTCAGAGTTATTGTCATCAACATTTTTCACTGACTTACCAATAAGAAAGTTAAGTATTGATGGTATTCGCCCTGAATTGGAGGAGTTTTTCTTAAAAATCAAAAGAAGAGCAGCTTAAGTTTTGTATTCAGAAACAATTTCGAATTATTATAATTTTTTTCATCAATTCATTTATTATAAGGCAAGATTATTCTTTCCAAATACTCATTAAAAAGTATTCCCAACCTATATTATGTAAAGCTAAACATAACATTTATGAATAATAAAGTAATATTTTTATCTAGGTTTATAGATGAATTTTTGGATAAGGGTGTTAAAAGAAGGAGTTTTCAAACTGTAATTGGGGGTGTCGAATTTCAGATAAATAAAATCGCAAGAAATAAGTTTGACAAGAAACTTAAGTTCAATGAGGATGAAATTATTGAGGCATTCAAATTAAATGATTTTACAATCATGAATAATTTTGGAAGAAAACAGAATTGGGAAAAATGGAAAAATGGTACAGAGTTACCTGAATCTTATTTCATCAATGTTAAGTCTTCGCAATTAAAGAGGTTGATTAGTACAATTGTTAAGACTCCCAAAGAGAATTGGAAGCCTGAAACTATTTTGGAAGTAGAGAATTTGAAAATTTCTTTGAATGAATTTTGGGAGTCCAATAAACACATTCTTAATTAGGTTTTAGGACTCGGTTGTTTTTATCATCCAGCCTTTTGTAAAGAGGCAACGTTTTCCTGTTCAAATCAATCATTTTAACGTTGATTACAGGACTTTCTCTGTCAGTATTATTTAACTCTTTTAGAACAGCATTTAACCGTTTAAATTGGTCTGTAAACTCTGTTGTGCTATAAAAGTCTGTATATAATTCAGAAACTCTTTTAGAACAGTTCCAAACTTGACATTTAAACTTTGCTTTATTTTTTGTCACATACTTTGTCACATAAGAAGCTATAGCTCTAATATTATTTGAGTTTAATTGTTTAACATCGAAAGCAGAGGAAGGTTTAAAGTCTTTTTCTCTTGGGGTAACACCATTCTTTATTTGAAGATTAATCCAATAATTCCACCATTTTTCAATTTTCCAGTATTTATTCGTTATAATATGAAAATGAACGTTCCCCTTAAATTCGTCATTCTTAGTTTGCCTTTCAGCCACCCAAACATATTGGAAATCCTCACTACGTTTTTTAGCATTGTCTACAAATTTTCGTAATAAATTAACGGCTTGTTCGTCTGTAACTTTGTTTAAAAATGTAAGTGTTACAAAGCTTAATCTTTTATAACATCTAGCAAAGCAGGTAATCTTTTTACGAATTTTTTGTTTCGAACGCCTGGACAAGGAGCGTTCCTTTTTCTCCTTGCCCTTACTCTCCTTTTTTTTTGCTTTTGTATTTTGTTTTGGCTCTTGCTTTTTACGTTGTAATGCTGAACCTGTAAACTCATATTTTGGTGCTTTACCGTATCTTCTTGTTGAAAATGCAACACTTGTACCGTATGTATTCTTGACAATCATAATCTGAATCGTTGTATATTAATAAATACCATTAAAAGGTTATTTATTAAAGGTTTTTATAAAGGTTACTACGTTGTTTTAAAGGTTAAAAAAAAAGAGAAACTATTCAGTGAAAGCTGGAATGAACTCTCCCTTTTTGTATTGTCGGATAAATGTTCCCTCTCTACGGTTGTAAACATTCATATATAACCAGTTAGGGTATTTTTTTGAGAGGAATAAAGAGAACCCATTTAGCTTATGAACATAAGTCCATTTTTTAGGTTTCTTCTCGTTTTCTAAGAACACGATAACGGAGTAATCATTTTTCTTTTTTAACATGATTTACCTCCTCTCTTTATTGAAGTTTTAACCTCTTTTAATGAGTTATTTATATCCTCTAGTTTGTAAAGAACACGACCTCCAATTCTAAACGCACGGATTATTCCTTGTTTAGTCCATTCATTCAAAGTAGGCAGAGAAACACAAAGCATATCTGCGGTTGCTTCTCTAGAATACATGTTTAAAGATTCTTCTTGTCTAATGTTATCTAAAACATTGTTGAAGATGTTTTCATTTAGAACATTTTTAATCGCTTGTTCTAAGTCAGCGATAGTGAAATTGTTTATTTCAATTTTTCCCATGATTAATTGTTTTTAATTATGGTGCAAATATGAAATAGAGGTTACCGTATGGTAAGTAATGTGGTAACCACAACCTTAATTTTATTTATCTAAATCTGATTTTATTTTATTTGAAACTTCTGTATCATCTATGTTTTCAAATAGTTGAGCCACTTTTTCTAAATTTTGTTTTGTTCTCACATCATTTTTACCTGCTGCTACATAGGACAGGTATTTTCTTGTGTTTTCTTCTCCAACACCTAAAATTTGAGATAATAATTTAGCCGTTTTTACATTGTCGTATTTGTTTAGATTAACTCCATAGTAGTGTAAGGCTAGAATTTTTTGCTTATGTGATAGTTGAGGTTTTTTTGGAGTAGGCTTTTTATTTAATTGATCTCTAAACTCATTTAGCCATAGATAGTATTTTCCAAAGTGGAAGGCTTGACTATAACACTCTGTTTCCTCATTGATTATTCCTCTTAAAATATAATTATTAAATGCATCGGAGAATCCCTTTCTGGCTAATGGAGAGATACTTAGTTTGAAAACAGAAAAGGCGTTTGACGTGTTAATAAGACTATTGTTTTTAAAAAAATTACCGTGAATGTTTTTTGTTTGTTCATGCCTTATGTAGTTCTCAACTTCTTTAATTTCATTTTCGATAAGGTTCTTTTTGTGGGTTTGAGGTATTTGATTGAGTTCAGTTTCAAATTCAGCTTTGAACTCTTCAAAAGATTTTATGTTCATTAGTTGAAAAATGGGTGCGTTAATAATTTATCGGCATTTTCTTTTTGAGAAACGCGAATATACTGTAAAAATGAACGTTCTGTCTGATGTCCTGTTATTTTCATAATTGAAATTGTTGGGACTTCTGCTAAATATAGATTAGTAGCAAAGCTTCGTCTAGCGGTATGGGTAGATACTAATTTATGTTTTGAAATAGGCTTTTTTACAACTTTACCGCCTTTAGTAATTGTAGTTTCAATCTTTTCTTTAATTCCTGCTAAACTTATGACATCCTTTAGATAGTCATTCATGGTTTGGTTAGTATAGGCTTTAGGCAGTTTATTTTTATATTTTTTAAGAATAGTCCTTACAGTTTTATGCAATGGAATAGACACTCTTTGCCCTGTTTTTTTAGTTCTTATTTCAATAACAGTATTGTTGGAAACTATGTTTTCGGGGTTTATTTGGGTGAAGTCTGAAAATCTTAAACCAGTATAACAACCTATTAAAAATAAATCTCTAACTTTTTCTAATCTCGGACTAGCTTTTAAATCTAGCTTTTCAACCTTCTTTAATTCGTCAACACTTAAATAAACGCTGTCTGATTCTTCTCTAATTGTTTTGAAACGTTTGTTTCTAAATTCTAGATTTGTATTATGACCTCTTTCGGTAGCTTCATTCATAAAAGATTTGATAGTTTTTATGTGTTTACCTACTGTATTATTAGATAGATTATGTTTTTTTAGAAAACCTAAATAATTGTTATAGAACTCCAATGTAATAGATTCAAAGTCTATTGGTTTATACTTTTTAGCATAATCTTTTAAGTACGTAAATGTGGTGTTATAAACCTTAATAGTTCCATTAGATTTATTGAGTTTGCTTTCTTCTATGTAATCTTCAATGAATTTAAAAAGAGATAATTTTTTAGGCTTTACGATATTATCTGATAGTTCAATTTCTAAAGCTTCTTTTAAGTTAGTGTTGTTTGGTTGAATGCCATCATTTAATAATTTTCTAAAAGCGTTATTTATGCCATTTTGAATTTTATCTAATCTAGCATTAAATTCGGGATGTTCAGTAAATTGTTTTGTAGTCTTTACTCTTTGTGAGGTGGTATTCCAGAATTTTGGATTTATTTTTTCGCCAGTTGAATACTTGAATCTTTGATATTGATATCTAAAAATTAAGTAGATTAGTGTATCCGTTTTGGAAGTAGGTTCTTTGAGTATAAATTTTGCTTTTCCCATGCTTCAAATGTAAGATAAATTATGTTTCTGGGGGACGAATCAGGGGACGAATTTTTTTAATTTCGTTTAATTTCACCTATTTTCGCTTAACTGTAAAACACGGTGTTTATAGGGGTTAACGAACTAAAATTCAATAAAATAGAGTAAAATAAAATAAAAATTCAAGTGGTTCAGGTGGGACCACTTTAAATCCTTGTAAAGCCTTGATTAATCTTTTGATAATCAAGGCTTTTTTTGTTGAGCTAAAGTATATGCTCAAACCCGTCTCGAAACACTTACTGTCATTGACTTCACAGATATTGATGTCTTATCATAAAAATAAAATTTCGTGAATTTGTGATAATAAAATTTGACTAGTTGGTTTGCTCTACATATAGTTAAATACTTTTGTCTAATAAGCTTTCCAAGGTTTCCGTTTTCGGCAATAGTATATATTTCTATATTTGAAGAGTGATAAATTTTGTGTAGTCCCACATAACGGACAGATTAAATAGAATGAAATATAAAATAACGGAGATATCTGCAAAAAACGGCTATATTGAGCCACCCACAGCGGATTAAAGTGAGCATAGCGCGGCGGATGAAACTGAGCCACCTGCAGCGGACGAAAGTGAGCCACTAAAAAATCGATTCTATTTGTACGGCATTACCGATCTTATAATCAAAAAGATCATGGCCAATAAACAAATAGATATGCGAAAAGTAAAACAGATATTTAAGCTTTATTCAGAAGGTGTTAGCAAACGAAAAATAAGCCTTCAGTTAGGTATCTCACGCAATACCATTGTTAAGTACATCGATTTCTTCAATCGTTATCAGCTTACAGGCTATGAAGTCTCAGCTATGACCTTAGAAGAGTTGGACAGGCTTTTTAAATCCGACCAAAAACCCAAACCAGAACAACTTGTTATATTAGAAAAGTACTTCCCTTATTTTGATAAGGAACTTCGTAAAACCGGTGTCACGAAAGAACTTTTATGGCAGGAGTATTACACGAAACATCCTAATGGCTATAAACTATCCCAGTTTAGGTATTGGTATCGCGAGTGGACTAAGGAAGTGTCTCCAGTGATGCATTTTACCCATAAAGCCGGTGATAAATTATTTATAGATTTTACAGGAAAGAAACTCTCCATTGTAGACAAGCATACCGGTGAGATCCAGGACTTAGAAGTTTTTGTTTGTGTTTTGGGCAGTAGTCAGTATACTTACGTAGAAGCCTGTGAGAGCCAGAAGAAAGAAGACTTTATGGCTTGTGTTGAAAATGCTCTTTGGTTCTATGGAGGAGTGCCTCAGGCCTTGGTTCCCGACAATCTTCGGGCAGCCGTTAGTAAAAGTAGTCGCTACGAGCCCAGAGTTAACGCCGATTTTGCTGATTTTGCAGAGTATTATGAAACCGCAGTGCTCCCCACAAGAGCATACAGACCTCGTGATAAGGCCATTGTAGAAAATGCGGTTCGCATCATATACACACGTGTATTTGCTCCACTTCGCAATCAAACCTTCCACAGTATAGCAGAGCTCAATAAAGCTATATTAGAACAGCTTAAAAAGCACAATGCCATGTCTTTTAGAGGGCGCGAGTACTCCAGATATTCTCTATTCGAAGAAATAGAGAAACAGGCTTTAAAACCATTACCTGAAAAACGCTATGAAATCAAGAGACAGTCCAGAGCTACCGTTCATAAAAACAGTCATATATACTTCAGTAAAGACAAGCATTATTACAGCGTGCCCTACGAACATATAGGCAAGCGTGTTAAGGTTATATACTCGGAAAGTGTTATAGAGATTTACCACCAGAATGAACTCTTAACCTTCCATGCCAGAGAGCGCCAGAAATATGGCTATACCACCATAAAGGAACACATGCCTTCACATCATAGGTTTGTTAGTGAATGGAGTAGTGAAAAATTTATCGACTGGGCCAGTCAAATAGGTGTGCATTGCCACACCATGATTGTTGAAATTTTAGATAAAAACAACATCCGGAGCAATCTTACAAGTCCTGTTTAGGCATCCTTCATCTGGCTAAAAAAGTAGGAAAACAACGGTTGGACAACGCCTGTAAACGGGCGTTAGACTATAACTCCTACAATTATAATATGATAGATAGAATCCTGAAAAACGGATGGGATGAACTCGATGAAGAAGATACAGAAGCGTCTATAGATATCCCTAATCATAAGAACATCAGAGGCAGTCATTATTACAAATAAATTAGATTATGAATACAAAAACATTAGAACAAATGAAGCAACTAAGGCTCTTTGGTATGCACAGAGCTTTTGAAAGTAGTTTAGCACCTGAGAGTATCAATTACACTAGTGATGAACTCATAGCATATCTTACCCAATCCGAATGGGATGATCGTCAAAATCGTAAAATAGACCGCTTGACAAAGTCAGCACATTTTAGGTATAATGCAGTTATAGAAGCTATAGATTACGATCCTTCAAGAGCACTTGATAAGAACCAGATTCAGCGTTTTGCGAGCTGTGATTTTATTAAGAATAACCAAAATATCCTCATAACAGGTAGTACTGGGGCTGGAAAAAGTTATATGGCCTCAGCTATAGGCCATCAAGCTTGTTCTCTTGGGTATAAGGTGGTTTACTACAATGCTAATAAGCTTTTTACCTTACTAAAAACAGCTAAAGCTGATGGCTCTTATTTAAAGATGATTAGTAAACTGGAAAAACAAGATTTATTAATCTTAGATGACTTTGGACTTAAAGCTTTGGATAATATTAATCGACATGCTTTAATGGAAATTATTGAAGATCGCCATGGTAAACGCAGTACTATTATTGCTTCTCAATTACCTGTGGAAGCCTGGCATAAAATGATAGGAGAACAAACTATTGCTGACGCTATTTTGGATCGGCTTGTTCACACAGCTCACCGTATCGATATTAAAGGCGAGTCTATGCGTAAAAAATTAAAAAAATAACACTAAATTTAACCACAAATGAATCGATTTTGAGCACTTAGTTTACTATGCTCAGTTTGACCCGCCGCGCGTGGCTCAGTTTGTCCGCCCTATCCAATTGATGCGATTCTTTATAATTCTTCTTTGTTTAAAGCGGAAATAGAGTGGGATATATATTTAATTGACAGTAGCAAGTATAAAAATGAAATTCTTGAAAATCCAGATTTGAATAATGTAGTTAAGAAAAACATGATTATTAAAAATTATCCAAAGTATATATGGATTTGTACTGCAATTACGAGTAAAATAAAATTATTTGATTTTGTTTATGATTCTACTGATACAGCAATGGGATATTTTTGTATTGATTTTAATTTACTTTTCGACGCGAAGATATTTAAGGAGTATCTTTTGAATGATAATTTCTTGAAATTCAAATCATTTTATTTAACTGAAAAATCAGGTCCTAAAATTAGTGAGACAGTTTTTGACGAGATAATTTCACAACTAAGTTAATATTTTATTTAAGTACTTAAATTTGTAAATGATTGTGTTGCAATCTAGATTAAATGGAGCAGGTGATTTAAGATAATATTTAGGCTGTGATGGACTACCTTAAATCTTTGAAACCTTTTATTATAGTTAAGTTTATAGTTGTAGAATTTTTGAGAGCTCAATTATATGCTCAAACTAATCTATTATATAGTTAGATTAAAACTTAAATATTACAGCTGAAAATTAAATTCTTTAGCTTCTGAAACTAATTCATCTGTAGTGCGTACTTTTAATAGAGCCTTATTGTCAATATAGATGCCTTCAGGTATTTTTACCACGAGTTTTGTTGATTCTCCAGTAATAATTTCAGCTTTGTAATCGTCAAAATAAACTTCATTTACATATGAAGCTGGCCAAAAATATTTGCCAATTATTTCGATTTCATCCCCAATTCCTCCTTGCTGAAAAGATATAATTTCAGGAGGATAATATCTAAAAGTATTGGTTTCAAAAACACCACGACCGTTACTTGCTAAAAGAATTTTCGGATTATTTACGAACATATGAATGCTTACTTCAAGGCTTACTTCATTTGGAGAAATTTTTGTGATTTTTGTTGCAGGAATATCATTTATATTTACGGTCAAAAAATCAGGAGGGTATCCTTCTTTATAAAAATCTCCCTTAATGATTATTTCGTCTCCCCAATCAATTAATTTGGGGCTTACCGAATCTATAATTGGTGCTTTGATGTTGAATTCATAGTTACAAGGAACAACTTTTTCTAAATAGGTAATTGACATTTTTGCCCATGTGTATCTATAATATTCATGCCTTGACAAAAATTTTGGAACCCTACATACTATAGTTTGATCATCAATGACGTCAATTATTTCAGCATCTTTTGTGTGAAGCTTGATGTTAAAATCTTCTTTTTTTACTCCAATTATCTTTTCCGAAAAATTAATCTCTATTAAATCCCCTATATAACCGATTGCTGGTGTTATTGTATTTATTTTTGGAATAAAACTACCTGATAAAGCATAAAATTCTTGAGTACGGCTAGCAAAAAAACCTCCCTCACTGGTCTTAATAAAAGCATAAAAAGAATATTTTTTATCTTGATACAGACCAGATAATATTTGAACAGTATTTTGACCTTCTTTCGGGTTAGGTATTAAGTATTCTTTTGAGTCGACATAAAAGCCCAAGATATCCCCCTCAGAAAAATTTTGAAAATCGGCTGTTAACGTAACACCTCCTTGAGAAAGAGATTCGCTATTTGTAACGACTACAGAAGGGAAAATGTTTTCTGTAGAAGAGCTGTCACAACTCAAGATAATAATCAAAAATAAATAAATGTTGTATTTGATTAGATATGTTTTCATTATTAATTAAAATGCGATTTTTTAATTTTTATAATATAATTACCTTCTTTACTAAAAACAAAATTTTCGGTTTCAAGGAAATGCTTATTGAATCCGTTAAAGTTTATACCAGTAGGTTTTATAGACCAGCTATTTGTAGACGGATCATATATATATGTTGATCCTCCATAATCAAAATGCCCTTTACCATCAATATTGATTCCTTCAATCCTTTGAGAGATAGTGATAGGTAAATCAGCTTTTTTTGCAGCTAAATTTGTGTTTGTATCAATTTCCCAAAAGTCTAATAATTGTGGTTTGAAATCGTTTTGTCCACCTCCTATATAAAGCTTAGAGTCAATTGAAAAACTTAAAGGCCTTACCTTTGCTTTATCAAAAGTTTCAATTTCAGGAAGATTTAAAACAAACTCCCATTGGTTAGTGTTTATTGAGTATCTCCAAATATCATTAATTCCATCAATAGTAGTATCTCCAAGACCATAATAAATATAATCACCAACAACAGCCATAAAGGGATTAAACCTTTGTTCTCCAGGAAAAGGTTCAAGTTCATTCTCCTGATTAGTAAAAATATCATAACTGTAAAACTTTAGTGTTCCAGTATTATTATTGAATGAATAAAATTTTGTACCATGAAATGAGAAATTAAAACCTTTTGGAGCTTTCGATAAGTAATCGTTAGGGTATAATTTCTCAAAATTGTTTACCTCCTTATTAAATTTAATTAAATACTTATCATTAAAGGAATAAGGATAAGCAACTGCGTATAAGTCTTCGTTAATAGTTCCATATCCGATGATATTGTCAGTGTTAAATGAAGCACGCACATAATTTTCATCTAGTGTGATTTTTTCATCTAATTTAATATCATTTCCAAAGAAATTAATTGATAGACCATTTATAATAAAACCCTCATAATCGAATGAGCTATTCATGTCAATTACTAAACTATCTCTATAATTTTCGAAAAAAGACATCTGTTTTGAGCCTAATTTATATCTCAAAGTATCGTTTGTATAGCTATTTTTGTTGGGAAAATTTGATCCATAAACAACTAATTTTTCACCATATTTTACTGTGTTTTTTGAAATACTTGATATAGTAGGCAATATGTGCTTGAACTTTTTCTTTGCTATAATAGTTTGAGATTGGCTTTCAATAGTTATTGAAGGTTCATATGTACTTATTCTTCTTATAACAAACTGAAGTTCCTTTTGACTAGCCTTTATAACTTCAGGGTAAGCAGAAGTTCCTGTATTTTGAGATATGATTAATCGATTACCATGACTCTTTCTATTAAAATGATTTCCATAAATAGTTATTGTGTCTCCAGGAAAGGCCTCATAAGGTCTTATTGAATCAACTACTGGAGTGTGCAGTGCAAATTCATCGTAGATTGTTTCATTACTAGTAAAACTTCTTACTTTCAGTTCTACAAAAGGTAGCTTTTCTACATTGTGTTCAGGCTTGTTAATTACTATACATTTTATTAAAGTATCATTTCCAATTAATGCTTCAGATGACCATGTATTAAAAAAAACCTGAGGCGATTTTGAGAAATTCTTCCCATTAATGGTAATGGTATCTCCCAAATGAGCTTTGTTTGGTTCTACTGATTCAATTTGCGGATTGGCGCTTCCATTCGAAATAAATGATTTTTCATTTCCATAGACATATTCCCCATTTTTAAAAGTAATGGTATTGTAATAATATGTTATGCCTTCTCTTAAATTACTTTTGAAGTCAAGTGTGAAATCACCATTGTGTATACCTGTTAGAAATTTTGCTTGAGAATTACTATTGTATGTGTCATTTTCAATTGTAGAAATTATAAATCCATAATCAATGGGTAATTCTACATTACCAATTTTTCCCGTTAAACTAACGCCTCCTCCATCAAGTAATTTATAATCTAAGGTTGTTATGTAAACATTGTTATTGTTTGGGGGTAAATTTTCATCTTTTTGGCAAGATGAAAAAGTCAATAATATTATGGAAAAGTAGATTATAGTCTTTTTCATTCAAGGATTATGTTTCGACAAATCAAATATAATGATATAAAACTCTTACAGGTTAAATAATAGATAGAAAGTTAAAATATTCCGTATTAAAAAAATAAATGTTATTCACATACCCCATTTCCTTTTTATTATTTGTTTGTATACTGAGCAGTTGTAAGTAGCATAGCTTTAAATTTCGATTTGATGCTCAAACCTTTATACATCTATAACACTCTACACAGCTATTTCATTTAAAAATGAGAAGGGTTAAAACTCCATTATACTGCATATAACTCTTTATAGCTATACTAAATAGTAGAACAGGTGGGACCACAAATTGAAATCGTAAAGCCTTGTAAACGTTTAGTTTATGAGGCTTTTTGTTTTTAAGTAGACAACATAGGTTAGGTGTTTTTTAAGTAATTGAATGTCAATATTTAGAAGTTTAAATATGCTTAAATCAAGTGAATTTTGCAACAATTTGTCTTGAATTCTAATCTCAATCATTTACTCTCTAATTTCTATATGAGCTAAATACATTTAAAATATAGCTCATAATTTTGTTATATTTGAGCTATAAACTAACTTTTTATAGCTCATGATGCGAAAAATATGGAATTGGCAATCTGACGAATGGCCTAACTTCACTTATGACGAAACTAAATTAAAAGCTTTAGAATTACAATTCTCTAAAAATATTGGAACAGTTTTAGGAGCTATTAAACATGTTAATACCGAAGAAAAGGAACAATTCCTTATTGAAGTCTTATCGAACGAAGCTTTAAAAACATCAGAAATTGAAGGGGAGTACCTTGATAGAGATAGTATTCAATCATCTATTAAAAAGAATCTCGGACTAAGTGTAGAAAAAAGAAATATAAAACCTGCCGAGTTTGGCGTTTCTGAAATGATGGTAGATTTATATCAAAATTTCAATGAGCCGCTTACGCATCAAAAAATGTATGATTGGCATAAAATGCTAACGAATGGAAGGCGAGACTTAATAGATGTAGGTAGATATCGAACACATGCAGATCCTATGCAAGTTGTTTCTGGGCGATTAGATAAACATATTGTGCATTTTGAAGCGCCACCGTCAAGTGAAATGAAACAGGAAATGGATGGCTTTGTAAATTGGTTTAATACGAGCCATTATGAAAGTGGAAATGAGATCTTGCCTCTTGCTAAAGCTGGCATAGCTCATCTTTATTTTGTAAGTATTCATCCTTTTGAAGATGGAAACGGAAGAATTGCACGAGCATTAGCTGAAAAATCCATTTCTTTAAGCATCGGTGAAGCTGCATTAATTTCTTTATCTAAAACTATAGAGGCTAGTAAAAATACATATTATGATGCTTTAGCAGATAATAATAAAACTTGTGAGATTACTGATTGGCTAGTTTATTTCGGACAAACAATACTAGATGCACAGGAAGAAACATTAAAGTTAATCGATTTTATTATTGATAAAGCGAAGTTTTTTGATCGCTTTTCAATTTCAATGAATGAACGTCAGCTAAAAGTTGTAAAACGACTTTTCGATGCCGGCCCTCAAGGTTTTATAGGAGGTTTAAGTTCTGAAAACTATACACGAATAGCAAAGACTTCTGCATCAACGGCAACCCGTGATTTAAAAGATATGTTAGATAAAAGTATACTAAAAAAAACAGGCACTTTAAAAAGTACCAGATATTGGTTAAATATTTAATATTCAAATCAATCCGATGTAAGTTATTAGCTTTATATGAATTTGTGGTGGTCAGTCTATTCAAAATGTAAAAAATTAAGAGTGTAAAGGAATATAAATTGCTTTTAATCGATGTTTTTTTGTTTTTAATCGATAAAAATTTAACTAAATGCGTGCTTTTTAATTTTTATTACTTTGTTTTTTTTATACATTTGTTATAAATGAAGAAACAAAACAAAAGAATATTTGCCTCAGTCTTGTTTGTGTTGGTTGGCTCCCTGTGCTTTTCTCAAGGTTTGCCACCGCCTAGTCCTCCACCCGCTCCAGGTTTCCCTATTGACGGTGGTATTTTTTGTAGTATTGCTATGGCTTTAATCTATGGTGCTAAAAGTATTATTTCAAGAAAAAAATAGGTCTTCTCTATTCTGCTTGAATTGCCATTAACCGAGAAACATATTTTCCTAAAACATCAAATTCTAAATTGACCATGGTTCCTTTTTTAAACGTCTTAAAATTGGTATGCTCATAAGTAAAGGGTATAATGGCTACGCTAAAACTGTCTTTTTTTGAGTTAACTACAGTTAAACTAGTGCCATTTACGGTGATAGATCCTTTTTCTATAGTGATATTATTTAAGTCAGAGTCATACTGAAACGTAAACACCCAGCTTCCGTTGTCTTCCTTTATATGGGTGCAAATAGCCGTTTGGTCTACATGGCCTTGTACTATATGGCCATCCAGTCGATCTCCAAGTTTCATAGCGCGCTCTAAATTAACAGGGTCATTCACGTTTAGAGTATTTAAGTTGGTTTTATCAAGGGTTTCTTTAATCGCTGTAACGGTATATTCATCATTATTTATGTTAACAACGGTTAGGCAAACCCCATTATGAGCTACACTTTGATCTATCTTCAATTCAGAGGTAATCTTACTTTTTACAGTAATATGAAGATTATCTAATTCCGATTTTAAATTTGTTACAACGCCAAGATTTTCAATAATTCCGGTAAACATGCTATTCTCTGTTTATTTGGTTAAATTTGCAACATCAAAATTACAAACAAAAGTTGTCATTTTTAATGAAGCCAGAAGAAAATATACGTATAGGAATATCAATAGGAGATTTAAACGGTATTGGAGCAGAAATTGTTTTAAAAACATTTGAAGATTCAAGAATGTTAGACTTTTGTACGCCTGTTATTTTTGCGTCAACAAAAACCATAGCCTTTTTTAAATCACATTTTAATTATCAGGTTACCTTTCAAAGTATAAATAATTTGAATCAAGTAGTGCATGGTAAAGTGAATATATTTAATTGTTGGAATGAGCAGGTTAAAATAGAATTTGGAAAAGAAGACACTAAAATTGGTGAGTATGCTTTTAAATCGTTGCAAGCAGCTACAAAGGCATTAAAGAATAATGAAATTGATGCTTTAGTTACCGCTCCAATCAATAAGTTCAACATCCAATCTAAACAATTTAAGTTTCCGGGGCATACCGATTATTTAGCTAAGGAGTTAGAAGGTGAAAGTCTTATGTTTATGATTACCAGTAATTTGAGGGTGGGTTTGCTTACGGATCACGTTCCTGTGAGTGAAATTTCAAATCATATTACACCAGAGTTGATTAAACAAAAAATTAATACGGTTTATGCATCACTTGTTAAGGATTTTAAAATTCAGAAACCAAAAATTGCCGTCTTGGGTATTAATCCACATACAGGAGATAATGGTGTTATTGGAAAAGAGGATGATGATATATTGCGACCAACGCTTAGAGAGATAAAAGAAGAAGGCAAGCTCGTTTATGGGCCTTATGCAGCCGATAGTTTTTTTGGCTCAAACAACTATAAAAACTTTGATGCCATAATTGCGACTTATCACGATCAAGGATTGATTCCTTTTAAAACCTTATCCTTTGGGCAGGGCGTTAATTTTACGGCTGGTTTGAGTAAGGTGAGAACCTCACCAGACCACGGTACTGCTTATGAGATTGCAGGTACGGGTAAAGCGGATGAAAACTCATTTAAGGAAGCTGTTTTTAGTGCTATTGAAATTTATAAAAATAGACGTGATTATCAAGAGCTTACTGCAAACCCATTAAAAAAAGTAGCTAGAACAGACCGCCGATAGCACGGCTTAACTATAATAAAACTAGGAAGTTGAAGATATAAACAAAAAAATGTTTATAACTAATGTTGCTTAAATAAAAATTTGTATATTTGCGGGCTCAAAATAGATGTGGTAATGAAAGTGTTGAAAGAGTTTACAATTCCATTTGTAGGTTTAAAAATAGGCAAACATCTTTTTGAGTACAAGGTTGAACGAGCGTTCTTTGAATATTTTGAGTATGAAGATTTTAACGATGTAAGTCTTGATGTTTCTGTTGTTTTAGAAAAGAAAACAACGTTACTTGAACTACATTTTAAAATTTCTGGATGGGTTAATGTCTATTGCGATTTAACCAATGAACCTTACAACCAAACTATAGAAAATGAGTTTGATTTGGTTGTTAAGTTTGGTGAAGAGTATAATGATGAATATGATGATATTTTAATCGTGCCACATGGTACTTACGAAATTAATATTCAGCAATATATCTATGAGTTGTCTATATTGGCTGTTCCTGCCAAAAGGGTGCATCCTGGAGTTGAAGATGGAACGTTAGATTCTGAAATACTTAAAAAATTAGAAGAGTTAAGTCCAAAAGTAGAGGAAAACAAAAACAAAGAAGAGGATACAGATCCTCGTTGGGATACATTAAAGAAATTATTAACGGATAAATAAACATATAAAATGGCACATCCAAAGAGAAAAATCTCTAAAACAAGAAGAGATAAGAGAAGAACACATTATAAAGCAACTGCGCCACAGATTGCAACTTGTCCTACTACAGGTGAGGCTCATTTATATCATAGAGCGCACTGGCACGAAGGAAAATTATATTACAGAGGTCAAGTATTAATTGACAACTCTGAAGAAATAGAAAATGTTGCATAACTAACTATGCATGCATAAGTTAAAACGCTCATTTATGAGCGTTTTTTTTATGAAATACTTTTTCTGAAGGACAAAAACTAGTAATTTGCATATTATTACGTCAAAATTTAGTAGTTTTCGCCAAATTTTGAACAATTTTGTCCAAATTTTAATGATTTTTTGGTCAAATTAACTCTAAAGTTATGAGTAAAATTTCAGCAGCAATAACAGCTGTCGGTGCTTATGTGCCAGAATATGTATTAACCAATCAAATTCTTGAAACGATGGTTGATACAAACGATGAGTGGATTACCACAAGAACAGGTATAAAAGAGCGTCGTATACTAAAAGATGAAGGAAAAGGAACATCTTTTCTTGCCATTCAGGCCGCTCAAGATTTAATCAATAAAAAAGGTTTAGACCCTAAAGATATTGAATTGGTAATTGTGGCCACAGCTACACCAGATATGAAAGCTGCATCTACGGCTTCATACACCGCTTTGAAAATAGGAGCAACCAACGCGTTTTCTTTTGATATGGATGCGGCATGTTCAAGTTTTTTATATGGTATGTCGGTTGCTGCCAGTTATATAGAATCAGGACGTTATAAAAATGTATTATTGATTGGCGCTGATAAAATGTCTTCCATCATAAATTATAAAGATAGAGCCACATGTATCATCTTTGGTGATGGTGCGGGTGCCGTACTTTTTGAACCAACTGAAGAAAATTTAGGGCTTCAAGATGAGTATTTAAGAAGTGATGGTTCTGGTAGAGATTTTTTACAAGCTACCTACGGCGGATCTTCGCATGCCATCACACATGATGTTTTAGATAACGGCGGTCATTATGCGTTTCAAGAAGGCCGAACCGTATTCAAAAATGCAGTGTTTAACATGGCTGATGCTACGGTAAAAATCTTAGAACGAAATAATCTAACTAAAGATGATGTAGATTGGCTTGCGGCGCATCAAGCAAATAAACGTATTATAGATGCTACGGCACAACGTATAGATTTAGAAGAAGATAAGGTTATGGTTAATATTCACAAATATGGGAATACTACATCGGCTACCTTACCGTTATTATTGAATGATTATGAATCCCAACTAAAAAAAGGAGATAATATTATATTTGCTGCTTTTGGAGGTGGATTTAACTGGGGGGCTATTTATTTAAAATGGGCCTATAATTCTTAACTAACCACTAACTAATTAATTAGTAATAAAATTATGGATTTAAAAGAGATTCAAAACTTAATTAAGTTTGTTGCCAAATCTGGAGCAAGTGAGGTTAAATTAGAAATGGATGATGTAAAAATCACCATTAAAACAGGATCAGATTCTGAAACAACCATTGTTCATCAAGTTCCTACACAGCAAATGGCACAACCTGTTGCTGCGCCAGCACCTATAGCTGAAGCACCTGTTCCTGCAGCGGCACCTGCGCCTGCTGCCCCAGCGACTTCTGACGATTCAAAATACATTACCATCAAATCGCCTATAATAGGTACATTCTACAGAAAACCATCACCAGATAAACCATTATTTGTTGAGGTTGGTCAAACCATTGCTGAAGGAGATGTGCTTTGTATTATTGAAGCCATGAAGCTTTTTAATGAAATAGAATCTGAAGTTTCTGGAAAAATTGTTAAGATTTTAGTTGATGATTCATCTCCTGTTGAATTTGATCAGCCACTATTCTTAGTTGACCCATCTTAATTTTTAGATTATTAGATTTATCAACCATTAGAGTGTAACCGTTCTAATTACATGAATAATCCAATTGTCATTTTAATCTAAACCACTAAAGATGTTTAAAAAAATATTAATAGCCAATAGAGGGGAAATAGCCTTACGTGTTATTAGAACCTGTAAAGAAATGGGCATAAAAACGGTAGCTGTATACTCTACAGTTGACGCAGAAAGTTTACATGTTAAATTTGCTGATGAAGCCGTTTGTATAGGGCCAGCTCCAAGTAGTGAGTCTTATTTAAAAATGTCGAATATTATATCTGCTGCCGAAATTACCAATGCAGATGCCATCCATCCTGGATACGGATTTTTATCTGAAAACGCCAAATTTTCTAAAATCTGTGAAGAGCACGGTATAAAATTTATCGGGGCATCTCCTGAAATGATTGATAGAATGGGAGATAAAGCCAATGCTAAAGCAACTATGAAAGCGGCTGGCGTACCATGTGTGCCTGGAAGTGACGGTGTGATAGAAGATTTTGAAGCCTGTAAAAAGATAGCTGAAGAAACAGGCTATCCTGTGATGCTAAAAGCGTCTGCTGGTGGAGGAGGAAAAGGTATGCGTGCCGTTTGGAAACCAGAAGATTTGCAAGCCGCTTGGGAATCAGCTAGAACAGAATCAAAAGCTGCTTTTGGTAATGACGATATGTATATGGAGAAACTTATTGAAGAACCTAGACATATTGAAATTCAAATTGTAGGGGATTCTACAGGAAAAGCTTGTCACCTATCAGAGCGTGATTGTTCTGTGCAACGTCGTCATCAAAAGCTTACTGAAGAGGTACCATCGCCGTTTATGACGAATGCCTTACGAAAAAAAATGGGTGAAGCTGCTGTAAAAGCTGCCGAGTATATTAAGTATGAAGGTGCGGGAACTATTGAGTTTTTAGTTGATAAACACAGAAACTTCTACTTTATGGAAATGAATACACGTATTCAGGTAGAGCACCCAATTACTGAGCAAGTTATCGATTTCGATTTGATTAGAGAGCAAATTCTTGTGGCTGCTGGCGTGCCAATTTCGGGTAAAAATTACACACCAAAATTACACTCTATAGAATGTAGAATTAATGCAGAAGATCCTTTTAATGGGTTCAGACCATCACCAGGCGTTATTACCACCTTACATGCTCCAGGAGGCCACGGTGTACGTTTAGATACACATGTATATGCTGGGTATGCTATTCCTCCAAATTATGACTCTATGATTGCTAAGTTAATCACCACGGCGCAAACCAGAGAAGAAGCTATTAATAAAATGAAGCGCGCGTTAGATGAGTTCGTTATTGAGGGTATAAAAACAACCATTCCGTTCCATAGACAACTTATGGATCATCCAGATTATTTAGCTGGTAACTATACCACAAAATTTATGGAAGATTTTGTTATGGAAAAGCAAGTTGAAGAATAAACACATAAAACTCCGAAATTTAATTCGGAGTTTTTTTATGGTGTTACTTTTGCAGAAAAGCAAAAGTCAGGCTATCCGCTATATCTTTTTCTCGTGCCTTAAAAAAGGATGCCGCTTCTATCCTTAACACAACTTTTGTGTATTAGAAAACCTTAAATTAGCAACATGAAGCTATCCTATTGGGACATTAAATCGTGGTTAAGCCATATAGATTTTTGTATTGTTGGTAGTGGCATTGTAGGTTTAAGCTGTGCATTACAACTTAAATTACGCTACCCGAAATCAAAAATTTTAGTGTTAGAAAAAGGCATTCTGCCTCAAGGTGCTAGTACAAAAAATGCTGGATTTGCTTGCTTTGGTAGTTTAAGTGAACTATTAAATGACTTAAAATCGCATTCAGAAGATGAGGTTATCAAACTTGTAACCCAAAGGGTTGAGGGGTTAACTATATTAAGGAAAACCTTGGGCGATACAGCTATACGGTATCAACAATTTGGTGGTTATGAGTTATTTGCCAAAACCTCTCCAGAATTGTATGAAACGTGTTTATCAAAAAAAGAAGAAATAAATATATTACTAAAACCTGTTTTTAAAGATAATGTGTTTAGTGTAAAATCTAATATTTTCAAGTTTCAAAATATTCAAGAACATAATATTTTTAACCCGTTTGAAGGACAAATTGATACGGGGTGCATGATGGAGGCTTTGCTGCATAAAGTGCAAGTAATGGGTGTAAAAATTCTAAATAGCATTGAAGTGAAAGCGTTTTCAGAAGACCAGAACGCTGTTCATATTGAAACGAATTTATGCACGCTATCTGCTTCAAAATTACTCATTGCAACAAACGGATTTACCTCCCAATTAATACAAGAGAAGGTTAAACCAGCAAGAGCTCAAGTGTTGATTACTACACAAATTCCTAATCTAAACATAAAAGGAAGCTTTCATTTAGATGAAGGGTATTATTATTTTAGAAATATTGACAATAGAATACTTCTTGGCGGCGGCCGAAACCTCGACTTTAAAGGGGAAGAAACCTTTAATTTTGGTGAAACAGAGTTAATTCAAAGCCAATTAGAACACCTGTTAAAAACGGTAATATTACCAACTCGTCCTTTTGAAATTGAACAACGGTGGAGTGGCATTATGGGATTAGGCTCTCAAAAAAGACCTATTGTTAAACCTTTAGGCAATCGTGTATATTGTGGGGTGCGTTTGGGAGGTATGGGTGTTGCTATTGGTGGTTTAATAGGAGCAGATTTAGCTAATCTTATTACATGAATGATGAGAAGGATTTTTAGGTGCATTTTTAAAACATTATTATGGTTCGTGATATTGTCATTAAGCCTGGTTCTCATTTTTAAGTGGGTTCCTGTCCCAATAACGCCACTTATGGTAATGCGATACTTAGAAACCAACAGTCAAAAAAGTATATATCATGATTGGGTGGCTATTGAAGACATTTCAAAAGATCTTCAATTAGCTGTAATTTGTAGTGAAGATCAAAATTTTTTAGAGCATAAAGGATTTGATTTTGCAGCGATAAAAAAAGCATTTGATTATAATAAAAAAGGTAAGCGATTAAAAGGAGCCAGTACCATAAGTCAACAAACAGCAAAAAACGTGTTTTTATGGCCACAACGTAGTTGGCTAAGAAAAGGTCTTGAAGTGTATTTTACATTTTTAATTGAACTGTGTTGGACTAAAGAACGTATTATGGAGGTTTATTTGAATAGTGTAGAGATGGGAAATTATGTTTACGGAGCAGAAGCGGCTTCAAAATTTTGGTTTAAAAAGTCAGTTAAAAAACTCACAAAATATGAAGCCGCAGCCATAGCAGCTATTCTACCAAATCCTAGAGTTTATAAAGCTAATCCTGCTTCAGAATATATTCAGTCAAGAAAACAATGGATTGTAAGGCAAATGAGGTATTTTGGACCTCTAGAATACCGTGTGAAACATGACGAACAATAATTTAAAGCTCAAGCAAGAGTTGTATCGGTTCTGTTGTAAGTTTGTTGAAGATAGGCGTCTGGCTATTCAACATACTATTCAAGACCTTCAAGAGGCATTAAATTCTGAAACTAAGAGCACAGCTGGAGATAAACATGAAACAGGACGTGCTATGCTACAATTAGAACGAGAAAAGGTTGGCCATCAATTAGCCGAAATAAAGAAGTTAAATAGCGTACTTGCAAAAGTTAATACAACAAAAGCATGTAATACAGTGGTCTTAGGCGCGGTAGTATGTACAACACAAGCCAATTATTTTATAAGCATTAGTGCTGGAACCATTGCAATAGAGGGGCAAACATTTTATGCGATTTCTCCTTCCACACCTATAGCAAAACTGCTTATTTCAAAACAACTAGGGGATAGAATTGATTTTAGAAATCATGCTTTTACCATAACGAATGTGTTTTAAATAGCCTGAAGGACGGTGTAGAACAGTATTAAGTATTAAGATTCAGAGTTTTTGTTGTGGTATTACCCGCAACATATAAATAACAACGAATTTTAAAAAATTGTAAAATTGGAATATATGTTCCAGAATTTTATATATTTGTACAGTGAACAAAAAACAAAGAATATTATCTTCGGCTCTTAAAATTCTTGCAGAGCAAGGTCTACATAACACACCTATGTCTGCTATTGGAAAGGCAGCGACAACAGGAATGGGGACTATTTATAACTACTTCCCTAATAAAGAGGCTTTGATTAATGAAATTTATACAGATATAAAAAAGCAAGAAAGTTTACTCTTTGAAAATTTTGATTCCAATAAACCAATCAAAACACAATTTGAAAACTATTTTACTATTGCTGTTACATTTTTCATTGATAATTCCTATTATTTTGCGTTTATGGAGCAAATGCAAGCTTCTCCAATTATAACGGAAAATAGCAAGGAAGAAGGTAGGAAAGCCATAACTCCTATTTTTGAACTTTTAATGCTAGGAAAACAACAACGTATTATTAAAAACATTGACATTGAAGAAATTTTGATGTTTATAGGGGGTGCCATTTTATCCTATTTAAGATGGTATTATAATCAAACAGAGAAGAATCAAACCTCACTTGAAAATCAAGTGATAATGGTTTGGGACGCTATCAAAGAATAAAAAATTTAGAAAAAAATTGGAATGAATATTCATTCTATAAATAGCAATTATGAAAAAAAACGTATTAATTACAGGAACGTCAACAGGAGTAGGATTTGAAATGGCTATTCTATTCGCAAAAAATAACTATAAGGTCTATGCAACAATGCGTAATCTTAAAAAGTCTGACAAGTTAAAACAGAAGATTAAGGAAGAAAAGCTTAATATTGAGATACTTCCCTTGGACGTAACTAAAGTGGATTCCATTGAATTAGCTGTAAAAACTCTTATAGAAAAAGATGGAAAAATAGATATACTAGTCAACAACGCCGGAGCTGGTTTTGCTAAGACTACTGAACACGCTTCCGAAGAAGAGATTAGATGGGTTACTGACGTAAATTATCACGGTGTAGTTTTTTGTACACAAGCGGTACTACCTTATATGAGAAAACAAAAATCTGGTCAAATAATCAGTATAACTTCTGTTGGCGGTTTAGTAGGACAACCTTTTAACGAATTATATTGCGGTGCTAAATTTGCTGTAGAAGGGTTTATGGAAGGGCTTGCTACCTATGTTAGTGATGCCTTCTCTATCAAAATTACTTGCATTGAACCAGGAGGAATAGCTACAGAATTTATGACTTCCGCTATTGAAAAAACATCTTTTGAAGGACAATTTGCAGCAGGAGAATACTTACCAATATTTGAAAGATATATGGCAGGAAACCAGAAAAGGGCAAATGAAAGTAAAGAGCAAGTGTATCAAACAGGAATAGAAGTGGCAGAAGTTGCTTTAGGTATTGCTCAAAACGAAAATCCACCCTTAAGAATTCGAACTTCACAATGGGCTGAAGATTTTTGTGCGTTAAAAACAAAAGCTGATCGAGATGGTCGTAAAATAGTGAAACAATTACAAGATAGTTTCTTATAATATGAAAGTAATATATTGGTCTTCAACAGCAATAATATCAGCTTTCCTCTTCTTAAGCTCATATAGCTATCTATTAAGCAAAAGTACAATTCAAGGAATTAGAGCTTTAGGTTTTCCCGACTTTTTTAGGGTAGAACTTGCTGTTTTAAAATTGATAGCAGCAATAGTATTACTAATCCCGTTAGCTTCTTTACAACTAAAAGAATGGGCTTATGCTGGTGTAGGGTTATTTTTTATAACAGCCTTAATTGCACATATCAAACATAAGGATTCCATTTTTATTACGCTTTTACTTCTTGCGCTTATGGGAATTCTAATAGTATCCAACATATATATGAACAAGTTTTTGAAATAAGTATTATAGGTAACTTGGTCTATGAAAAATGGCAAAGGAAAGCACCAATCATAAAAGGTTTTGCTTTTTTTACTCCTTGTGTTGATAATTGTGTTTTAATAAAATAGAAATTATAAAAGAGCAACATATTTTGGGATAATTTCGGACTAGATGAAATCATTGTAGCCTATCTATCCGTTCAAATAAAACAGGTTAAAAACGATTTACTCTTTTATTTCTAAAAACACGTCTGATGCAATTTTAAGGGGAGCATGACTTTGAAAGAAAATAGTGTCTTGATTTAACAGAGCTTCAACAAGATAGTATGTTCCTTTAAAATAGCATTGTTTTACGGTTGCTTTTAAATGTGTAGTATCATTAATAACAATTAGCTGGTGGGCATAAACAATCGTGTTATTTATTATATTGAACTCTCCAAAAAAAGAAGCAATTAGTGGTGTTTTTGGGTGTTTAAATAAAACGTTTGGTGTGTTATGTGCCATGATGTTATGATCATGCAAAACCATCATATTATCTGCAAAACCTAGTACATCTTCTTTATCGTGGGTGGCGACAATACAAGTAATGTTTTTTTCTTTTAAAAATTTAAAAACCTTTCGTCTTAAGCTTTGCTTTTTAAAATTGTCTATATGGCTAAAGGGTTCATCTAAAAGTAAAATTTCAGGTTGCTTGGCTAGAGCTCTAGCTAGGGCAACGCGCTGTTTTTGCCCACCACTTAGTAATTTTACTTTGGTCTGAGCATAGTTTTCCAGTTCCACCACTTTAATAAGTTCTTGAGTACGTAAGGCCTTTTCTTCAGGAAAAAAATTAGACAAGAAGGTGCCTATATTTTCTTCCACAGTTGTGTATGGCATCAAATCAAATTCTTGAGCTACATATTTCATAAAGTCATATCCAATAACAAGATTGAATTTAGGCCCTAAAATTTGAGAGTTATTCCAGTAAATCGCTCCTTGGTTTAAATCATATTCTCCATATAGGATTTTAAGTAAGGTACTTTTTCCAGATCCACTTTCTCCAATAATAGCAAGGTGTTCCCCTTGTTTTACTTCGAAAGAAATATTGTTTAAAACGGCGTTTTTTGAATACGAAAAAGATATGTTTTTTACCTGTAGCATGTGGGCTTAATATGGCTGATTAAAAAAAGCGCTACCAGCAAACGAGCGTTTTTATCCGTTTTGAATATCATATTATCCATTTAGTTTTTTATCTGTTTTGCTAGGTAACACCTCATATCCCATATTATAAAGTGTAAATCCAAATATATCAGCATACAGGTCAATTATTTTACTCACAGGGGTGCCTGCCCCATGACCTGCATCGGTTTCAATTCTAATTAATGTTGGGTTATTTCCGTTATGTTTACTTTGTAGTTCTGCAGCAAATTTAAAGCTATGCGCTGGTACTACTCTATCATCATGATCGCCAGTTGTTATTAAAGTAGCGGGATAATCTACGCCCGATTTTACATTATGAACAGGCGAATACCCTTTTAAATAGTCAAACATAGCTTTGCTGTCATCTACGGTACCATAATCATAAGCCCAGCCAGCTCCTGCGGTAAATGTGTGATACCGTAGCATATCTAAAACACCAACAGCAGGCAAAGCCACCTTAGCCAAATCTGGTCTTTGTGTCATAACAGCCCCTACTAGCAAACCTCCGTTTGATCCGCCACGAATGGCTAAATAATCATGTGATGTATACTTGTTTTTTATGAGATATTCTCCTGCAGCGATAAAGTCGTCAAACACATTTTGTTTTTGCATTTTAGTGCCAGCATCATGCCATTTTTTACCATATTCGCCGCCACCGCGTAAGTTAGGAATAGCCAATATACCACCCTGTTCCATCCATACCGCATTTGCAATGCTAAAAGTAGGTGTTAAGCTCACGTTGAATCCGCCGTAACCATAAAGAATTGTTGGGTTTTTACCGTTAAGCGCCACCCCTTTTTTGTGTGTAATGAGCATGGGTACTTTAGTGCCATCTTTTGAGGTGTAAAAAATTTGATTACTTTCATACTCGTCACTATTAAAAGCTATGTCTGGTTGCCAGTTTAAGCTCACCTCACCAGTGTCCATATTAAATGTATAAATACTTGTTGGGGTTTTATAGTTAGTGAAATTAAAGTAATCTATCTTTTCATCTTTCTTTGTTCCAAAACCACTTGCGGTTCCAAGTCCAGGAAGTTGAATGTCCCTCACCAATGTCCCATCATAATTGTACTGCATAACTTTTGAAAGTGCATCAACCATGTAATGCGCAAATATATAGCCGCCTCCTTTTGTTGCGGTTAATACATATTCCGTTTCAGGTAGAACATCAACCCAATGCTCAGGTGTAGGATTTGATGCGTCAACTGACACTATTTTTTTATTTGGTGCGTTTAAATTTGTTACTAAAAATAGCTTGTTGCCATCATTACTTAAAACCGAAGTATCACTATTAGCGTGATCTAAAATAGTGGTAAAATTACTATCTGGTTTATTGAGGTCCTTAATAAGCAACTTGTTTCCTGAGGTAGAGATTTTGGGCGTAAGGATTAAAAACCGATCATCTTCAGAAACAAAAGCATAAATATAGCGGTGTTTTTCTTCTGGTGTTCCTCCATAAATTAAAACATCATCCTTTTGAGACGTGCCTAATTTATGGTAATACACTTTGTGTTGATCTGTTTTGGCCGAAAGTTCGCTACCGTTAGGTTTATCATAGCTTGAATAATAGAATCCTTCGTTTTTATACCAAGAAATTCGCGTAAATTTTACATCTGTAATAGTGTCTTCAGTAATTTTTTTGGTTTTGGTATCCATAACCAAAATTTTGCGCCAATCACTACCACCTTCAGAAATAGAATACGCTAATATTTCGCCATTTTTTGAGAAACTTAAGGCATCTAAAGATACAGTGCCATCCGTTGACAATGTATTGGGATCTAAAAATACTTCAGGCTCAGAGCCCTCTTTTGTTCTGTAATATACATCTTGGTTTTGTAAACCATCATTTTTTGAAAAATACGTATAATCACCTTCTTTAAAAGGAGCGCTTCGCTTTTCAAAATTCCATAGTTTTGATAATCTATCTTTGAGGGCGACCCTAAACGGAATCTGGTCAAGGTAATTGTATGTCACTTGGTTTTGGGCTACAACCCAGGCTTCTGTTTCTTTACTTCTATCATCTTCCAGCCAGCGGTAAGGATCTTTAACATTAACACCAAAGTAAGTGTTTACGGTATCAACAGTTTTTGTCGTTGGATAATTCAAAGGAGTAAATTTTGTTTGTTGAACGTCATTTTTACAGGCAATCAAGAAAAACAGGCTTAAGCTGTAGAGGTGTATTTTTGTCATAATTGGGGAGAATAATAAAGAACAAAAATACATAAAAAAACTCCTGCTTGGTTAAACAGGAGTTTGTTAAATATAACTTAAGATTTCAAATCTACACTAATTCATTTTCAATTAAATACTCCGCAATTTGAATGGTATTAGTTGCGGCACCTTTTCTTAGGTTATCCGCTACAATCCACATGTTAAGTGTGTTGGGTTGCGTTTCATCTCTTCGTATTCTTCCAACAAAAACCTCGTCTTTATCATGTGCATAAATAGGCATAGGGTAGGTGTTTGTGTCTGTGTTATCTTGAACCACCACACCAGGTGTTTGACTTAATAACTTACGAACCTCAGACAAATCAAAATCTTTTTCAAACTCTACATTTACCGATTCCGAATGACCTCCAGCCGTTGGAATCCTAACTGCAGTGGCTGATACCGAAAACGTATTGTCGTTTAATATTTTTTGAGGCTCTCTAGCCAATTTCATTTCTTCTTTGGTATACCCATTATCTTGAAACACGTCACAATGTGGTAGCGCGTTTCTTCCTATAGGGTAAGGATAAGCCATTTCACCTTCAATACCAGCAATTTCATTTTCTAATTGTCTTACCGCCTTAACACCAGTACCAGAAACCGATTGGTATGTAGATACAATAACACGTTTCATGGTGTAAGCTTTATGAAGTGGAGCCAAAGCCATAACCAACTGAATTGTTGAACAGTTAGGGTTTGCAATGATTTTATCTTCTTTAGTTAATTCGGAGGCATTAATTTCAGGAACAACTAATTTTTTTGAAGGATCCATACGCCAAGCAGAAGAGTTGTCAACCACAGTAGTGCCAACTTCGGCAAATTTAGGCGCCCATTCTAATGAGGTATCGCCACCCGCTGAAAACAAAGCAATATCAGGACGCATAGCAACAGCAGTTTCTAAGCCTACAACTTTATAATCGTTTCCTTTGTACGTTATGGTTTTTCCAACAGATCTTTCAGAAGCAACTGGAATTAATTCCGTTACTGGAAAATTACGTTCTGCAAGAACTTTTAACATCACCTCGCCAACCATTCCTGTGGCACCTACAACGGCTACTTTCATTTTTCTAAATTTTTATTAATTGCTGTGCAAATCTAAGTATTAATTCTATTTTAAAAATTAAAAAAAGCCCTTGTTCTCTGAAAACAAGGGCTTTTTAACAACAAATAACACAAAGTTATTTATTTAACAAATTGTTATTTTTTCAATAAATCTCTGATTTCAGTCAATAAATCTTCTTGTGAAGGCCCTTTTGGTGGTTCTGGGGCGGGCTCTTCCTTCTTTTTCATTTTGTTAACGCCTTTTACAATCATAAACATGACAAAAGCCACAATGATAAAGTCTATCACATTAGTTAAGAAAGCACCCCAAAGCACAGAAACTTCACCTTCCATAATACCTTCAGCATTGGCAACCCCTTCTTTTAGTACCAATTTTAAATCTTTAAAGTCTGCTTTGAAAATTAATCCGATAAGCGGTGAAACTATACCGCCAGTAAATGACGTGACCACTTCTTTAAATGCGGCACCCATAACAAAACCAACAGCGATGTCTACTAGGTTGCCTTTCATGGCAAACTCTTTGAATTCTTTTAACATAATAGAAAATTTAAAATTAGTACACTCAAAAATAAGTAAAAAAGTTTAACATATGTTAAGACTTTTATCTTATAAAAATGCGTTTTATGCGCTGTGATACCGAGGTAATGAGCTCGTAAGAAATGGTTTGGGCCGTTTCTGCCAACTGCTCAGCAGTTTCATTTTTGCCAAAAACAATAACTTCATCGCCTTCACTACAAGCAATTTTGGTAACATTTACCATAATCATATCCATACAAACATTACCAATTATAGGTGCTTTTTTACCGTGAATCATCACGTAGCCTGTTTCTTTACCGTATTGGCGACCAATACCATCGGCATGCCCAATAGGAAGCGTGGCTGTTGTTATGGAAGATTCACTTTTAAAACCGCGATTATATCCTACCGATTCTCCCTTTTTTATATGATGAATTTGCGAAATCACTGTTTTTAAAGTGCCAATAGGTTTTAAAAATTGATTTTCTTTTTCAGAATTACCAAAGCCGTATAACCCAATACCACTGCGTACCATATCAAAATGAGCCTCAGGATAATTCAATATTCCTGATGTGTTACACATATGAAGCCATGGAGAAAGACCCGAAGTAGATTTGAAGTTTTTAGCAATGCTCTTAAATACTTCAATTTGACGTATTGTGAAGTCTTTTTCGTTTAGGTCTTCGCTTGCGGCTAAATGAGAAAATATCGATTTCACTTCTAAAGCAGGATTATCTTTTACCTGTGAGGCAACAACATCTATCTGCTCTTTTGAGAAACCAAGGCGGTTTAACCCCGTATTAAATTTTAAGTGTATAGGGTAGTTTTCTAGTTTTTCTTTTTCAGCAAATTGAATAAATTCCTCTAAAATTTTAGTGTTGTACAATGCCGGTTCTAAACTATGTTCAACAAGTAAATTAAAGTTTACCGTTTGTGGATGAAGCACTAAAATAGGGCTAACAATGCCAGCCGCTCTTAAAGTTAAGCCCTCATTAATGTAAGCCACAGCAAAATAATCCACCTTTAAAGATTCTAAATACTTGGCAATTTCACACGGATTGTTGCCATAAGCATAGGCCTTTACCACGGCCAAAAATTTGGTGTGGGGTTTCAGTTTAGATTTTAAATGGTTAAAATTATGTTGAAGTGCTTTTAAGTCTATTTCAAGCACAGTCTCTTGTGCTTTAGGCATCGGGGTCTTTGGGTTTTGTTTTTATTTCTTCGGCATCATTCACTTTCATGTTTCGTACCTTATCGCGCATCATGGCTTTATAAAAGGCAGCCCTGCTTAAAGGTTCATACTCATTAACTTCACCCAGCAAAACTAAACTGTTGTTTTGGTTTTTTCTGTAGCTGTACTGAGCTAAATTTCCAGTTCTTGTGCATACAGCATGTACTTTGGTCACATATTCGGCAGTAGCCATTAAATTGGGCATTGGGCCAAACGGATTGCCTTTAAAATCCATATCTAAACCAGCAACAATAACACGAACGCCTTTGTTTGCTAAATCATTACATATACGTACAATTTCATCATCAAAAAACTGAGCTTCATCAATACCAACTACGTCACAACCATCAGCTAAAATAGGAATATTGGCTGCAGCAGGAACAGGAGTAGATCTTATTTCATTAGCATCATGTGACACCACCATATCTTCACCATATCGTACGTCAATGGCGGGTTTAAAAATTTCAACTTTTTGCCTTGCAAATTGAGCGCGCTTTAGCCGGCGGATGAGTTCTTCGGTTTTTCCTGAAAACATCGAGCCGCAAATAACTTCAATCCACCCAAATTGTTCTTTATGATTTACTGTATTTTCAAGAAACATTTTGTAATTTTAACACTAAAACAAAGCAATTATTCGTTCGTATAAAGGTGGCGTAAATTTATTAAAAATCAAAAACCTTAAGGCGCAATAATTTAAAAATTATAAACAATGAAGAAGAAGTTAGAATCTGATCTGGTAAGTATAGCCCACAGAATTTTGAAACTGAAGGGGAAAGAAGATGTTATAAAAATGCATGCCGAGGTTTCTGCGCTTTATGAGAAATTAACGGTGCTTAAATTTGCTCATGAAAATTTTGACGGTGCCATACCAACCATTGGTAATGATTCATCCTTTTTTGGGATGTTAGACAGTGCTTTTAACAATAAGGTGAGTGATAATATTGAGATTGAAGACAAAATTTATATTGATTTAGATGATTCAGACCGTATAGAGATAACCACACCAGCCATGTCTAAAATCAAGGCTATGCTGAAGTTAATGCCAGATGAACCACAACAAATAAAACCAAAAGAGGAAAAAGCATCTGAAAAAAAGGATGATTTAGAAACTATTACCGAAGGGTTTAAAGATTTGCCTGTATTTGAGCCCGCTTCAACCAGTAGCAATGGCTTATCTAATGAAAAAAAATCACTAAATGATGCGCTTAAAGTAGGCGGATTAAAAATAGGACTCAATGATAAAATTGCTTTTATAAAACACCTTTTTGAAGGTAAAAATGAAGACTATGATCGTGTTTTGTCGCAACTCAATACCTTTGTTTTACATGAAAATGCCAAAAATTTTATTCAATCGGTTGTAAAACCAGATTACAATAACTGGGAAGGTAAAGAAGAGTTTGAAAACCGTTTTATGGAAATTATTGAAGCTAAGTTTAATTAAATTTTGGGTGTTACCGCGCCCCAAAAAGCGCGGTCGTGTTTTCCGCTTCTAGTTTTGGCTCGATGCCCGCCTCGCCAAAAGCTAACCACTACAACCACTAACACATGAGTAAACTATACATAGTACCAACACCTATTGGCAATTTAAAAGATATGACCTTTAGGGCGATTGAGATTTTAAAGTCGGTCGATTTAATTTTAGCCGAAGACACTAGAACTTCTGGAAAGCTGTTAAAGCACTTTGAAATATCAACCCCCATGCAATCACACCATATGCATAATGAGCACAAAACGGTTGAAGGGATTATTCAAAAGCTAAAATTAGGAACTGCCGTGGCACTCATTAGCGATGCGGGAACACCAGCTATTTCAGACCCTGGTTATTTGTTAACACGGGCCTGTATAGAACAAGATATGGCCATAGAGTGTTTACCCGGCGCCACAGCCTTTGTACCAGCCTTAGTGAATTCTGGGTTGCCTAATGACAAGTTCGTTTTTGAGGGATTTTTGCCTGTTAAAAAAGGACGTCAAACCCGATTATTAATGTTGGCCGAGGAAACACGTACTATGATTTTTTATGAAAGTCCGCACAAGCTCATAAAAACGTTAGGACATTTTTGTGAATATTTTGGCGAAGAACGTCAGGTGTCTGTTTCCAGAGAACTTTCCAAGCTATACGAAGAAACACAACGAGGTACCATGAAAGAAGTCTGTGATTATTTTATAGCGAAACCACCCAAAGGTGAGATTGTTATAGTGGTGGCAGGTAAAAAATAATTGACATACAATTCCAATTTTAAAAATACGATGACCGTAGCAACATTTATAGATAAACTAAAAACCAATCCAAAAAATATAACTTTTTCAGAGACCATGGCTGTCATTGAAGCCAATTATACCTTTAAACCTTCAGCCTTTAAAAATGGTGATTTACAAAACGAAGCAGGGCAAAACTCTGGGTCATGCAAATTATTTGCTTTTGCTAAAGCACAACGATTAACACAGAAAGAAACCTTAGCATGTTTTGGTTCGTATTATTTTGATGAGGTTTTAAATGATCCAAACGGGACAGGGCATCAAAACATCAGGAATTTTATGAAAACGGGTTTTGAAGGATTGCGTTTTGAAACTGAGCCATTAACTAAAAAATAGTATACCATCTAGCTAGGCAAAACAGACTTATATGTGTTTTACAGAGGTACTGAATAATGCAAAAACTACTTAAAAACATAAAAGAATGTACTATTTGCCAAGAACACTTACCGTTTGGGCCTAGGCCTGTTGTATCTGCGCATCAAGATTCAAAAATAGTAATTATAGGTCAGGCTCCAGGAACTAAAGTGCACGCCTCAGGCATTCCATGGAATGATGTGAGTGGAAAACAACTTAGAAAATGGCTTGGTGTTTCTGGAGAAACTTTTTATAACACATCTCATTTTGCTATCGTTCCTATGGGGTTTTGTTACCCAGGTAAAGGAAAATCGGGAGATTTACCACCAAGACCAGAGTGTGCACCGCAATGGCATGAACCATTGTTTTCTGTATTAAAACAGGTGGAATTGGTAATTTTAGTAGGAATGTATGTACAACAGTATTATTTGGGGAAAGCAGCTAAAAATACCTTAACAGAAACCGTAGAAAATTATAATGCGTATTTACCAAAATATTTTCCTCTTCCACATCCATCTCCTAGAAATCGATTTTGGCTTACCAAGAATCCTTGGTTTGAGTTGGATGTTTTACCAGAATTGAGAAGCCGCGTAAAGGGATTGATTTAATAAATAAAGGTTTAAACATGCTTCCCTTTTTCCCAGCCATGTTTTCCTAGATAGTGTTCACCACTCTCAATGGCGCCTGCTTCCATTGAGGTAGCCATAGAATCATTCCAACGGTTTAAATAACCAAAGAGCGAAATAACACCCAGCATTTCAACAATGTCACCTTCATTCCAATATTGGTATAAACGTTTTTTTATTGTTTCATCAACGGCATTAGGAATTTGAGAGGCCGCCAAACTAAAATCTAAAGCAGCGCGTTCAGCCTCATTAAAAGCAGGATGTGTTCTATATTCCCAAATGTTTTCTAGTTGTTCCTGTTCTGCGCCATAGCGTTCTGCCGCTCTAATAGCGTGCGCCTGACAATATCGGCAGCCTGTTGCATTACTACTTACCCAGGCAATCATACGTTTTAAGGCTGAAGTTACTTGGCCTTCATTAGCCATAACTGCTTTGTTTAAGTTGATAAAAGCTTTACTGATAGCAGGTCTATGTTGCATGGTTAATACCGAATTAGGGCAAAATCCAAGGGTTTCATTAAAAAATTCAGCTAATTCTCTGGTTTCTAAATCATGATTGGCAGATAAAGGTGGTACTAAAGGCATATTTTATTTATTATGTAGTATTTTTGACTTTAAAATTAACGAAAAAATTATACCTATGGCGGTTCAAGTTACCACAACATGGTTAGGAGATATGCGATTTGAAAGTACAAATCCATCCGGACATAATTTATTTATTGATGCAGGCGAAGAAAATGGCGGTAAAGGCGAAGGCTACAGACCGAAGGCTTTAATGTTGTCTGCTTTGGCAGGATGCTCGGGGCTGGATGTGGCATCGTTGATTAAGAAAATGAAGTTGACTGTTGAGGATTTCAAAATTGAAATTGAGGCCAATCTCACTGAGGAACACCCAAAAATTTATGATAAGGTTGTTATGCATTTTCATTTTCACGGGGATGCTTTAAATGAAAAAAAACTTCAAAAAGCGGTAGATTTATCGGTTGAAAAATATTGCGGTGTTATGGAAATGTTTCGCCAGTTTGCGGAGCTTGATATCCAGATACATTTTCATATAAACAAGGTAGATTTTTTTCCTGTTAAATAACGATAGGCCAATTTATGCGTTGGACTTTAAAACCAAAACCTTCAAAAGAAAACGTTGAAGCCTTGCAAAAAGCGCTTCAAATTGATCCTGTTTTAGCGTCACTGCTTGTTCAAAGGGGTGTTGATAATTATGATGCAGCCCGAAAGTTTTTCAGACCGAGTTTAGATGATTTGCACGATCCATTCTTAATGAAGGATATGGATAGGGCAGTAGCGCGCATTGAGCAAGCCATTGCTAACAAAGAAAATATTTTGGTATATGGCGATTATGATGTAGATGGCACAACATCGGTGGCTTTAATGGCATCTTACCTGAAAACTAAACATAGTTTGGTGTATACCTATATACCTAACAGGTATGATGAAGGTTACGGGGTTTCTTATAAGGGGATAAACTTTGCTTTAGAAAATGATTTCACCCTGATTATTGCTTTAGACTGTGGTATTAAAGCAATTGAAAAAGTAGCGCATGCTAAAAAAATGGGTATTGATTTTATTATTTGTGATCATCATAGGCCAGGGGCTGTTATTCCTGATGCTGTTGCGGTTTTAGATCCTAAACGTGATGATTGCACCTATCCGTACAAAGAACTTTGTGGTTGCGGAGTTGGTTTTAAACTCATTCAGGCTCTAGCCTCAAAGGAAGGAAAAACAGCGCATGATTTAACAGAATACCTCGATTTGGTGGCTACGGCTGTGGGTGCCGATATTGTGCCTATTGATGGTGAAAATAGAATATTGACGTATTTTGGGTTGCAGGTAATAAATAATAATCCGCGTCCAGGCATCAAGGCTATTTTAAATCAGGTTGAAAAAACCGAGCTTACCATTACCGATGTAGTCTTTTTAGTGGCTCCAAGAATAAATGCGGCTGGACGCATGAAACATGGTAACTATGCGGTTACCTTGCTCGCTGAAGAAGAGCCAGACAAGGCGGAAAATTATGCAGCAGAAATTAATGATTATAACCTAGACAGACGTGAAATTGATAAACAAATTACTGAAGAGGCTCTCCAGCAAATTATTGATAACAATGAACAAAACTGTCTTACTACGGTTGTTTATCATCAAGACTGGCATAAAGGTGTTATTGGTATTGTGGCTTCTCGATTAATAGAAACCTATTATAGACCAACCTTAGTGTTTACTAGAAGTGGTGATAAATTAGCAGCCTCAGCACGTTCGGTTAGGGGCTTTGATGTGTATGCTGCATTAGAAGCTTGTCAAGATCATATTGAGCAATTTGGCGGGCATAAATATGCGGCTGGGTTAACCCTAAAAGCAGAAAATTATGAGGCCTTTAAGCAAGCTTTTGAAGATGTCGTGTCTGGTACTATTGATAGAACTTTATTGACGCCTGAAATTACTATTGATGCCCAGATTGATCTCAAAAATATAACCCCAAAATTTTATAGAATACTAAAACAGTTTGCGCCATTTGGCCCAAGTAATATGACACCTGTTTTTATGACTGATGGTTTGGTAGACACGGGTTATGGCAAGTGTGTTGGTGAGGACAAAACCCATTTAAGACTCACCGCAACACAACCCAATAGTACCGCCCGATTTGTTTGTATTGGTTTTAGTATGGGGGATAAATATGACTTAATTTCTGAAGGGAAGCCTTTTAAAGCGGTGTATTCTGTTGATGAAAACCAATGGCAGGGTAATATATCACTTCAATTAAAACTTCGCGATCTTAAAGCATGACCATGGCAAAAAATGATCCTTACGCGGCACTCAGAATAAAGGAGTTTAATATTTTTCTTTTAATGCGGCTGTTATTGGTTTTTGGGTGGTCCATGCAATTTATTGTCATTGAATGGCAGGTGTATAGTCTTACTAAAGATCCATTGTCATTGGGTATTATAGGGCTTATGGAAATTATTCCAGCCTTTACCATGGCGTTGTTTGCAGGACATATTGTTGATCAGCGTGAAAAACGGAATCTATTAGCACTATGCATTGCATTGTTTTCATTAATTAGTTTGGGGTTGTTTTTGTTAACCTGGCCTAGATTAGTGAGCAACTGGTCTACACATTCCGTTTTATATGGTATTTATGGTTTGGTTTTTTTTGGTGGGTTTTTACGTTCTTTTTTCGGTCCCACTATATTCTCTCTAGTGGCTTTAATTGTACCTAAGGCGGTATATCCAAATGCGGCTACATGGAGTACCAGTACATGGAAAACGGCTGCCGTACTAGGAGCGCTTTGCGGCGGGTTTTTTATTAGCTGGATGGGAGTAGATACCACACTTTGTTTGGTTTTTATATTGGTAGCCTTGTCGTTTGTTTTAACCTTTCAGATAAAAAAGAAACCTATTTTAAATAAAAAGATTGGAGAACCTGTAAAAGATAGTTTAAAAGCAGGGGTTCAATTTGTGTTTCAAAATAAAGCCATTTTAGGGGCTTTAACTTTAGATATGATTGCGGTACTTTTTGGAGGAACGGTAGCTATTTTATCAGTGTTTGCTCAAGATATTTTAAATGTAGGGAGTCAAGGTTTTGGCATATTGAATGCCTCTATTTCATTAGGAAGTATTATTACCATGTTTATTACTACCTATATTCCCATTAGCAAGAATACGGGTAAAAAACTTCTAGTAGCAGTCTTTATTTTTGGTTTGAGTATTATTGGGTTTGGTTTGTCGTCTCTGTTTTGGGTAAGTATTTTAATGTTGTTTATTAGTGGTGCTGCTGATGGTATTTCTATGATTATTCGTCAAACCATATTACAGCTAAAAACCCCCGATGAGATGCGCGGGAGGGTGTCTTCTGTAAACTCCATGTTTGTAGGGTCTTCAAATGAGTTAGGTGCTTTTGAAAGCGGTTTGGCGGCTAAAATCATGGGGCCTGTGGCTGGCGTGGTATTTGGCGGGTTTATGACACTGCTTACTGTTTTTGCTATTGGAGTTAAAAATCCAGTGCTTCGAGAACTGGATTTAACAGAAGATATGCAGATTAATCTGAATGATTAATTCTTTGGTAAAGGGTTGTATGTTTTTAGTTCAAACTGGTCACCATCAAAAACACCGTAGGTGAAATATTGAATCCAGTCGCCAAGATTAATGTATTTTGAGTTTTCGGGAAGATCAATATTTAAGGGAAGATGTCTGTGCCCAAATACAAAAAAATCGCGATGTTTGTCTTCTAACTTGCGTTTGCAATATTGCACAAGCCATTCATTGTCTTCACCAAGAAACTTGGCATCTTCATCTCCAGAAATGAGTTTGTTTTTAACGGAGAGGTATTGGGCTAACCGAACGCCCAGATCTGGATGCAACCAACGAAATAGCCATTTGCAAAACGGATTGGTAAATACCTTTTTCATGCGTTTATAGCCTTTGTCGCCAGGGCCTAAACCATCACCATGGCCAATAAAAAAGGTTTTATTGTTAAAGGTGAATTCTTTAGGTTGATGAAATACAGGAATGTTTAATTCTTCTTCAAAATAGCCATTCATCCATAAATCATGATTACCCACAAAATAATAAATAGGAATGCCAGAATCGCTAATTTCGGCCAGCTTACCTAATGTTCTGGTAAAGCCTTTGGGAACTACGGTTTTAAAATCTATCCAGAAGTCAAATAAATCACCTAATAGAAAAATAGCAGCAGCATCTTCTTTAATCGCGTCTAACCAGGCTACAAATTTCTTTTCGCGGGGCAATGAAGCCTCATTTGTGGGAGCGCCCAAGTGATTATCTGAAGCGAAATATATTTTTTTTCCTTTGGGAATTTGCATGCGTAAATATAAGGATTCCTGTTGAGGTTACTGGGTATGAATTTTTGTTCCTTTTTTGCGTTAGGGATTGTGGTACTGTTGAAGCTCTTTTTGTGTGGTTGCACCTATGCAACACAAAAAAGCGACTACCAAAAGCCCGACCCTTGTGGTAACGCCCTAAATATTATCGTAAGCAAACCACTGCGCAAAAGAGCTATCTGTTTCTTGCAATTTTAGCGAGTGCAGGCTAATATGACTGGGGAGGCGATGGCTGATTTTTTTTGCAAAATCGAGTACCATCATTTCACTGGTTGGCTGATAATCTACTAGTAACACATTATGTCCTCGAGACTCCAGTTCTTTGGCTAATTCAATGTGCGGTGTGTTTTTATTGAACACCGTGGCATGATCAAAAACACTCACAATTTCTTCTTTAACTATTTTTTTTAAATCACCAAAATCTATAACCATACCGTATTTTACGTTGGTGTTGTCTGAAATAGGTTTGCCAATTACCGTTACAGAAAGTTTGTAACTATGCCCGTGAACATTTTTACATTTTCCGTCATATCCATACAGGGCATGACCCGTTTCAAAGGCAAATTTTTTGGTGATACGTATGTTGTTTCCCATGTGGAAAATATTTAAAGTACAAAGATATTCATTTTGTTTTACCAATTGGTTTTTAGATTACATTTGCGCACTTTTATTTCATTAAAGATAAGAGGTAGATGATGTGCATATGAAACACCTTTTTGAGGCCATTGATTTTGCCGAAAACCCTTTATACGAAAAGATTATTTCGGATATTGGAAGTCAGCAATTTAGCATTGTTGAGAATTTCTTCACCCCTGAAGAGGTTGAATGCTTAAGACACTCTTTGATTGAAAGGCGGGAAGAGGATGCCTTTAAAAAAGCAGCTATTGGCAATCGTGTTAATGAAACGATTATAAGAGCCATTCGTGGCGATTTAATTTTATGGATTGATGAGACCGCTGTGAATACTTCTGAAACCTTGTTTTTCAATAAGATAAATAGCTTGGTGTCTTATTTAAACCGTACCTGTTTTATGGGTATTTTGCATAAAGAATTTCATTATGCGGTGTATCCGCCTCACACCTTTTACAAACGCCATATTGATACCTTTCAAAATGATGATAGGCGCAAATTATCTTTTGTATGTTATTTAAATGAAGACGGTTGGTTGCCTGAATATGGTGGCGAATTGGTGCTTTATCTCAATGATGACGGCCAGGAAGTAGAAAAAGTTATTTACCCGTTTCCAGGAAGGATTGTTGTTTTTGAAAGTCAAGTGATTGAACACGAAGTGAAAGCCGTAAAAAAAGAGCGCTTAAGTATTACAGGGTGGTTAAAAACCCGATAATTAACGCCTTCTGTATCTGTTCACAAAGTATACAATGATTAAAAAAATGGCAAGAACAAGAAAGAGTATATTTCCCATGGCATGAATGATTTATTGTGAATTTCTTTTTTTATTATAGCGGTAGAGCAAGTAAGCCAAAGTCACAAGAACCACAAAAGGTAGCATAGAACCAATAAACACGCCAATTTCATAAGCTTTATCGGGAGCGTTTTTAATTTTTTCTTCAATATTAACCTCTTGAAAAATAGTTAAAAATAGATTCATATTTTATATAAGCAACGTGTTAAGGGCTTTGTGGTACATGGCTGATGCAAAGTTAATGCTTTTGGGCTAGGGGCAAAAATACTCGCCTGAATTTTATAATTAGTGGAATGCCCCGCGCTATAATCCAGAAGGTCATCGCAATAAAAATGGCATATAATTTATACCCGTAGCTATCTAACCAAAATAACATAGGAACAAAAACTAAGAAGGTTGAAAAAAGTAGCACATTACGCAAGTATTTCATTTTTCCGAGGCCTTTAAAAATACCATCAAAAATAAAGGCTAAAGTACAGAAGGGTTGCATGGCCAAAACCATCCAAAACACATTATAAAAAGCATTTAACACCTCAGGTTCTTTGGTGAAAATTCTACCAATAGGAATGTATAAAATAGCACCTGTTATACCAAGGGTAATACCAATAATAATACCGTATGTTATAAGTTTGTTGCTTAATGATATTAAACTGGAATACGCCTGAGCGCCAAATAATTTACCAGAAAGGATGTTTCCTGCGCTAGCATAGCCATCAACAATAAACGCGCCTAAAAACCAAAGATTTATTGCTATGGTGTAAGCGGCAATGTAATTGGGGCCATAACTAGTGGCGTAGGCGCTGGCAAAATATAAGGTAACATTTAAGGCTATGGTTCTAATAAAAAGATTTAAAATCATTAAAATAAACCGATGTATTTCAGGATTAAAAGGTAAGCTGGGCTTTAGGGGAATGCTTGTTTTTTTTAAGAGATAAAATGCTGCGAGTCCAGCCATTACTATTTGCGCCATTACACTGGCATAGGCCGCACCTTTGATGTGCATAGGTTCTATAAAACCCTTAACACCGTATACCAGAACAACATCTAAAATAATGTTTAAAACGGCACCAATGGTAGCAATAATCATGGGGTAAAAGGTGTTTTGTAACCCTCTAAACACGCCAAAAATGGCAATGGTAAACAAGGTAAAAGGAAAGCCTAATACTCTAATTTTATAGTATAGTACACTGTAGTCTAGAATTAAATCTGAGGCGTTATATAGTTTAAATATGTGTTCAGCAAAAGGGTAGGTCGTTATAATGATGAGTATGCTTAGAGAGGTAATAATCAGTATGGCCTGAGCAGGTAGATTTTTAATGTTTGTGAGTTGATTGGCTCCAAGATATTGAGATACTATAGAGGATATGGCACTTCTTGTTTGCCCAAGAACCCAAATAAGCATAGATATAAAGGTGGTAACAATACCTATTGCTGCCAAAGATTCGGTGGCATTTATTGGTATATTCCCAACAATAGCGGCATCTGTTAAAGATAATATAGGTTCTGATACGCCCGAAATTAATGCAGGGATAGCAAGTTTATTGATGTGTTTTAAGCTAATATCTATGCTCACAATACTAAATCTTAACTCAAGAGAGTTTCACTTTATTTTGAAAAGTAAAAATCATCAAGCTTTTTCTGGCAGCGAAGTTCGTAAAACTTTTGATTTCTTCGATTTTTTAAAAAGGTATCTAGTCTTATTATTTAATACTTTACTTTTGTTTCAAATTTATTGTAAATTTAGGTTTAAGCTTTACCCATATGAAGAATATTTTAGTTCCCGTAGGATCCTCAAAAAATGCGAAAAGTCACTTGCAATATGCTGTAGATTTTGCCGAGGCCTTTAATGCCAAACTTTTTGTAGTTCAAGTGTATAATGTTTACACTAAAGCTGGTACGTTAATGAAGGTAGATCAAGTTATTGAGCGTGAAAGCATAGATTTCTTAAACAATTTGGTAGCACAAATTGACACTAAAGACGTAGAGGTCATTGTGAAAACACTCAAAGGAAAGTTTATAGACACGCTTGAGCTGGCTTGTAAAGCTGCCAGTGTAGATTTAGTTTTGGTAGAGCCTAGAACTAATTCTATAAAAGATGAAGTCTATTTAGGAAAAACCTCTGGAAAAATTATTAAACAAATGGAGGTTCCTGCCTTGATTGTTCCTGAAGGGTATACGTTTTCTGAACCGACTAATATGTTAATGGCCGTGAAATCTGCCATTATAAGAAAAAATACGGCTTTAGATCCGTTAAAAGAATTTAAGGCTAAATTCAATCCTTCTATTGATTTGTTACTAGTGAAAACCCCAGATTTTAAGGATGAAGATTTTGATGTTACAGAAGATTTGAAATCTGTGGTAAATACAATTACCACTACTGAACAGGCCACCGTTTTTCAAGGGCTTTTATATCACTATGAAACACATAAGCCAGATATGCTTTGTGTAGTGAGGCGTAAAAGAGGGTTTTTTGAAAAGAAATGGGAAAAAAATACCATTCTAAAAAAGGATTTTAACAGTAATATCCCTGTTTTAGTATTAAGCGGTATGAAAGACTAAGTATTTATTTTTAAAAGATTGAGTATTTATAGCTTAAGTTATTTTACGAACACCTAGCTGAATTAAAGTAACCAAACCGATAAATAATATAAAGTACAGCGATAGTCTTCTGAATTTATTTTGCGGAATATAGACTAATATTTTCTTTCCTAGAAAGGAACCTAACCACCCAATACCTAGTAAGAAGGGGATATATTTTAGGTCGTGTTTATGAATATAACCATTGTTGTAGTACACAAAGGTTCTAGAAAAGTCAATCATAAAATCAATACAAGCTGAGGTGGCTATAAACACGCTTTTTTCTAAATTAAAAGCAGCCATAGTTAAGCCTCTAATAGCGCCTCCTGTGCCGAGTAAGCCTGCCGAAAACCCGGATAATGATCCGCCAATAAAGGCATTTTTCTTGTTTGCTGAAAAGGTAATTTTACTTTTAATTAAAAAAAGTAAACTTAGGCTTACCAGAAACAATCCTAAAAATATTTCTAAAAAATACGTGTTTAATAATTTTGATGCCAAACCTCCAATAATAACAAAAATAACAGATGGTATACCAATGTATATCAATAACTTTTTGTTTAAACCCTTTTTAAATAATACTATTTTACTGAGGTTGCTTGACAAATGAAATATGGCGGTTAAGCCTAAAACACTATAAAAATCAAAATAAAAATTGCCTATGGGCACAAAAAATACGGAAGACCCAAAACCACCAATGGTGCCAATTATTTCGGCAATTAATGCTAATAGTAAAAAAACATAATTGATGTTTGTCATTAATTTTTAGAAGAACAGGGTTCTTTGTTTTTAGGGTTTAGTGTAATGTTTCCTTATTTAATGTTTAAAAGAGCATCGTTTTTTAACTTAGCTTTCTTAAAACTAAGCATGCTTCCCAGAAGCATACTGGTGCAACTCATTATAGTGCCATAAATTGTCGGATCAATTCTTGAATTGAAAATATAACAAAATAACCACGTTAAACCTCCAATTATGATAGCCGCCCAGGCACCATGAGTATTTGCCTTTTTCCAAAAAAGTCCAAAAGTAAATGGTGCAAAAAGACACACTAAAATTAGACTTAAAGACGCTTCAACTAAACGTATAATATCAGTATCATCATATGCAAAGTAACAAGAGGCTAGAGCGACTAAAATGACACTTAATCTTGTGTAAAGAAGTAATCTCTTATCCGAAATTTTGTTTGCATAAGGTTTAATAAGGTTTTCACCAATAACCGTTGCAGGCGCTAGCATAGCACCGCTAGAGGTACTTAGAATAGCCGATATTAAAGCCCCGTAAAAGAGAATTTGTATTGGTATACTAGTCATTGTATTCACTAAAGAGGGAATAATATCTTGATTATTACCATCTTTTAATAACTCAGGATACAGGTAAACCCCTCCCAAACCAATAATAAGAGGAATACTGGTTATGATAACTAAAAGTATAGCACCAAGAAAAAGCCCATTACGAGCTGAGCGTTCACTTTTTGCTGAGAACACACGTTGGTAAATTTCTTGTACGGGTATTGCACCAATAATGAAAGCCAATAAAAGCGCAATATAATCAGACCACTCATCAATGCCTCCTGTTGGAACTAGATAAAAAAATTCGGTAGGTTTATTTTCAAAGATAGGTAGTATACCTCCTGTTTTACTTAGCACTTCTATAAGAACTATATTCAAACCGAGAAGAATCATGATGCTTTGTACCATATCTGTATAGGCCACAGCCCACATGCCACCTATATAGGTGTAAAATACAACAATAAGTGCGCCTAGAAATATGCCATATTCAATGGGGATTCCAATAACGGCATTAAATAGATAAGCTAATGCCACAAATTGTGCAGCAATCCAATGCGGATAAGCTAATATCATTAAGATGGAAGATGTTAATTCTAGTTTTTTGTTGTATCGAATCCTAAAAAAGTCGTTGATTGTTACCAGATTCATTCGATATAATTTACGGGCATAGAACCAACCCACAATAAATAGGCAAATGCTACCAGACAAAATCAGCGTAACATAAGATGAAAAACCATCCTTAATAAAATAACCGGGATTACCCATGATTTGGCTACTTCCAAACCAAGTAGCAAATAATGTTATGGCAACAAATGACGTTGATAAATTCTTTCCAGCAAGTGTAAAATCATTAGAGGTTTTTATACGTTTAGAAGCCCAAAACCCAATACCCAAGGTAATTAATAGGTAAATTATGATGAAGAAACTTATCATATTTAGATTTTGGATTATTAAACCGTTGCGTTATAAATAAGACCTACAATTAAAACATTAAATTAAGTAGGGGCATTTACAAATCATGTACAATACTTTACATTCTAAAGATAAGAGTAATCTTATTTGGTTGTATAAAGTCATGGTGTTTATTTCTGATTTTTAGATAGTTTTATCAACACTTCAATGGTTTTATCAGGGTCTTTTTTGTCAACAACAATATGATGGTGATAACCCCCAGCTATTTAATGGTTTCTTTTAATCAATGCGATGAGCGACACCATTGACCACACACCCTCAAGTAGTATAAATGGCATATATTTCATGAGTACTGACGCAAGACAAGCTAAAACAGCACCAAATAGGTTCAGCAGAATAAAAGTTAAGCTATTGTTGTTTAGTCTGCCTGATACATTAAGCGTATATGCTATTAAGATTTGAAATACTCCTACAAAACCTATCCAATCTGTTGCATTCATTCTTTTAATGTGTTGTATAGTTGTTGGTTACAACTTTTTTGCTATTCCTTTTTTTCTAATTGTTTGTGTGAACCATCACAGTTTGGCTTTCGTTCTGAAAGTCCGCAAACACAATCATTCAATCCATAGCCATCCATAATGCGTTCCATATTTTTTTCAATTCTGGACATTTTGGTTTTTGATTGTTTCGGTTTGTCAAAATGTAAAAGATACCCCCGTTGTCGTCCAGCAGTGAGGTTATCAAATGCTTTTTCAAAAGCAGGATTTTCCTTAAACTTTTGTTCTAGCTCTTTTGGTCTATTAAAGGCGCTTGTCTTTTTCTTCTCAACGTGCTTTCCAAATGTTTCAATTTCAATAGCTTCTTTAATGTATGCTTTTATTGTTGATTTGAGTTCTTCTATTTCAGATAGACTGGTAAATCGAATTTGTCTTGCAGACTGCATATTTTCCGTTTGTTGCACTAACAGTTTTTCAGGGTCTTTTAGTAAAGCACCTTTATGAAACAGCAAGGCACAATAGTTTTTAAATTCGTGAATTAGTACAATGTTTTTTCCATTATCGGTGTAGCATGGATGCATCCATTTGAATGTTTCGTTTAATGCACATTCAAGCACAATTTCACGAAGTTTGGTTAATTCTGTTTGCCATTTTTTAAGGCTGTTTAAGTATGTATTAACATCTTGGTTCATTATTTTGTTTGCTAATCGGTTTTGATATAGAATGACATGAGTGTTTTATACTACTATGGTGCTAAATTTAGCAAAACAAGTTGAATTTGTGATAGTAAATTAAGCTGTCGTGGCATTTACAATTTTGGCTGTAGTTTCTTGATTTTTCTTTACATTATCAATAATATAAAGGGGTTTAAATTGAATTTGGTAATTTTATAAAAAATTAAATATCAGTTAATTATGCGTAAAATAATGTTGATTATCATTATGCTTGCTTATACGTGTTCATCTAATAGCAAAGATCAACATCCAAGTCCGGATCCATTTGGTGGGAAGGATTTGTATTCTCAATCTTCAAGTTCTGAAAGAATATTAATGGGTAAGTGGTATTTTGGATATCGCTATAGTGAAATGCTTAGCGGGTCAATTGAAATTAGTTATGATTCTGGAACTTACTGGCCAACTGGAGACAGAACCGATACTATACAATTTTATTCAAAAGAATTGATTGGTTTTAGTTGGGATTGTCCATATGAGAATCCAAATAAATCTTTGGTTAAACTTGTAGAATCAGAATCTGCTAGTTATTTTCCATGGTGCTTTCCCAGTGGTGTTAATGGTTGGTTAATAGAAGACGAATTACTTACTTACTACAGGGGGTACGATACTAATGATTTTATAACATACCCAATAATTGAAATTAATAATGATTCAATCTTCTTCTTGTATAAAGATTATCCTAGTAACGACATAAGTGGAATAGATAAGGAATATGCTGTTTTTTTTAAAAAGCAAGATTAGGTTCTTGTTTTTACCATATTAACTGAATAAGTATGCCACATATTTCTATTACCAAACATAAAGGTGAAAACAGTTTGGTATCCCATTTTTCAAATGTTGTGTGTTTTACACTTTTGAAAAAATCCAACCTATTTAAAGTCACCAGATGCACGTAGTAAAAATAGTTTTGGAATAACCCAACTCCCATATTTCAAAAGCCATTGAGGTAGATTAAGTACTAAGAGTATAGATTTGAGCAAATAAAACATTCCAAAGAGCGTTAACCCCATCGCCACCATTACACTGTCTATTTTTTTCGGATTCAGAACGCGCTGCCCATTTTCTTTGGTTGGGATTGATTCTGCAAAGCCAAATGTTCCTCCAATAGCCCAATTGAAATGAATCATTCCTAATCCAACTAGAATGGCGCTTAATAAAATTGATAAAATCATAGTTTTAGCTCATTTTGTTTAAAGAGGTACTAACATGTTTGGTAAACAATTAGCTATGTTTATCTATTGGTTGAAAAGTTAAGTATTACAATACATTTTTTGTAATAAAATTAAATGCGGCTGTGTTTTGATGGTAGTTTTTTACATTAAAATGTATACATTTGCATACTTTTGAAAGTGAATGCAAGATGGCCTAATAGGGTAGTGGTATAAAATCTTGTAAACACTATAAAACAGTAAGCGGGGATGTAGCTCAGTTGGCTAGAGCGCTTGACTGGCAGTCAAGAGGTCGTCGGTTCGAGCCCGATCTTCTCCACAGTAACAGTAAGGCTTCAAAAGATGTTTTCTTTTGGAGCTTTTTTATTTACATGCAATTTGCACGCCGCATAATTAAGAGCCTCTACATTAGTAAATAAAAAAGCCCCGAATTGGAAGTCGAGGCGGCTTAAATGTTTTCACAACGGAATAATCCTTATTGTGAATTGCTTTCAGTAATACAAATATAGGTAACTCAACCCTAATTATAATGATTTTTGTCAGTTAAATCTTAAAATATTTTCCTTATGTTTAAAAGAATTGTCTTCAAATTTTAAATATGAAAAAAATATTAGGATTAGATTTAGGAACTACCTCGATAGGTTGGGCGTTAGTAAACGAAGCTGAAAACAACAATGAGACATCAGAAATTATAAAACTAGGCGTTCGTGTTAACCCCTTAACTGTAGATGAAAAAACTAACTTTGAAAAGGGGCGTCCACTTTCAACCAATGCCGACCGCACATTAAAAAGAAGTACTCGTAGAAATTTACAACGCTATAAATTACGTCGTAAAAACCTAATTGAAATCCTAATAAAAAACGGCTTCATTAATCATGAAACACCCCTAACGGAAATTGGGAAAAACACTACGCACCAAACCTTACAATTACGTGCTTTAGCAACTAAAACAGAAATAAGCATAGAAGATCTGGCAAGAGTCTTTTTAATGATTAATAAAAAAAGAGGATACAAAAGTAGTCGTAAAGCAAATAATGAGGAAGAAGGTCAGGCTATAGATGGTATGGCTGTTGCAAAAACGCTATACGAAAACAATCAAACACCAGGGCAATATGTTTTACAATTGTTAAAAGACAACAGAAAATATATTCCCGATTTCTATCGTTCAGATTTACAAAATGAATTTGATAACGTATGGGAACATCAAAAAAAATATTACCCCACTATTTTAACCGATGCTTTATATAAAGAATTACAAGGCAAAAACAAAGGAGCAACTTGGGCAATCTGTCAAACACCTTTTAGCATTGAAGGCATTAAACTAGAAGGAAATGCTACCGAACAAAAACTGAAACGCTACCAATTACGTTCTGATGCCTTGCATCAACAAATATCTCTTGAACATTTTGCCATTGTATTACAAGAAATTAACAACAATCTTAACCAATCTAGCGGTTACTTAGGAGCTATTTCTGACAGAAGTAAAGAACTGTTTTTTAACAATGAAACTGTTGGAGAAAATCTATATAATCAACTTCTTAATAACCCTCATCAATCTTTAACAAATCAAGTTTTTTACCGTCAAGACTATTTAGATGAGTTTGAACGTATTTGGGAAACACAAGCTAAATTTCATTCAGAATTAACTGAAAAATTGAAAACAGAAATTAGAGATGTTATCATTTTTTATCAGCGTAAATTAAAATCACAAAAAGGGTTATTGAGCTTTTGTCAGTTTGAAAGCTGGGAACAAACTTATACCGAAAAAGAATCAGGAAAACAAAAGAAAAGAACTGTTGGTAATCGGGTTATTTCTAAATCATCTCCTTTATTTCAAGAATTTAAAATTTGGCAAAATATTAATAATTTGCAATTCAAAAGAATTGACGGAAAAACTAATGATTTATTTAATCAAGATATTGAAAACGATTATGTTTTAGATGAAGAAATTAAACTGCTTCTATTTGAAGAATTAAATGTTAGAGGGGATTTAAAAGCCAACGAAGTTCTTAAGTTTTTAGGTAAAAAACCTAAAGAATGGAAATGTAACTTTGAAAAAATAGAAGGCAATCGTACCAACAAAGCGCTTTTTGATATCTATCAAAAAATTGCTGACTATGAAGGTTTCGGACACGACTGGAATAAGAAGACAGCTATTGAAATAAAAGAAGAACTAAAAGCTATATTTCCTCAAACGGGTATTGATGCTTCTATTTTAGATTTTAATGCGGAGTTGGAAGGCGCTGCCTTTGATAAACAAAGTAGCTATCAACTTTGGCACCTGCTGTATTCGGCAGAAGATGACTCAAAAATAACAGAAGACGATAAAAACCTATATGGCAACAGTAATGTGGCTTTAAAAAAGAAATTACACACCAAATACGGATTTGCACCAAAATACGCAAACCTCTTGTGCAATATAAAACTACAAGATGATTACGGAAACTTATCATCAAAAGCCATAAGAAAGATTATCCCCTATTTAAAAGCTGGACACATTTATTCTGAGGCCTGTAAAATGGCAAGCTACAATCATTCAAATTCTGAAACCGTAGAAGAGCGCGCTAAAAAAGTATATGCCGATAAATTGGAATTAGTAAAAAAGAATAGTTTACGAAATCCAGTTGTTGAAAAAATCCTAAATCAAATGATTAATGTAATTAATCAGGTGATAGACTCGTATGGTAAACCCAATGAAGTGCGTATAGAATTAGCTCGTGAATTAAAGAAAAATGCTGATGAAAGAAGAGAAATGACCGTTAATATTGCTGCAGCAACAAGAAGAAATGAAGATATTAAAAAGTCCATTACCAAGGAATTTGGTATTCCAAACCCAACTAAAAACGATGTCATTAGATATCGGTTGTGGCTTGAGTTAGAACAAAGAGGGTATAAATCGTTATTCACCAACACCTATATCCCAAAAGAAAAACTCTTTTCAAAAGAAATTGATGTTGAACACATTATACCAAAAGCTTTATTGTTTGACGATTCTTTTTCCAACAAAACTTTGGCTTATCGCCATATCAATCTTAAAAAAGCAGATAGAACTGCCTATGATTTTATTTCAGATGAATATCAGTCAGACTTAGAAAACTATATAGAACGTGTAGAAAGTTTATACAACAAAGGTAAGGGCAGCATATCAAAAGCTAAACGCAATAAATTATTAATGCCTCTTTCTAAACTACCTGATGGCTTTATTGAGCGTGATTTACGCAATAGCCAATATATTGCTAAAAAAGCGAGACAGCTGCTTCTAGAAGTGTTTCCTGAGGTTATTCCAACTTCTGGAAATATAACTGATAAACTTCGTGAAGACTGGGATTTAATCAATGTGATGAAAGAACTTAACTTTCCTAAATATAAAGCTTTAGGTTTAACCGCTTTTGAAGAACGCCTAGATAAATCAACAGAAAAATTAAAACAAGTAGAAGTTATTAAAGACTGGACTAAAAGAAATGACCATCGACATCATGCAATGGACGCCTTAACAGTCGCTTTTACATCACATAATCATATTCAATATTTAAACAATTTAAGTGCATCACGAAATGAACAAAGTGAACTTTACGGTATAAGAAATAAAATCACTTACAAAAACGAAGAAGGTAAACGAAAGTTTATCAAGCCGATGAATAATTTTAGGGGAGAAGCCAAAAAGCACATAGAGTCTGTTTTGGTTTCACACAAGGCCAAAAATAAAGTAGTTACTAAAAATATAAACAAAAGCAAACTAAAAGGAAAGAATAAATACCAAACAAAAATACAGTTAACACCTAGAGGGCAACTACATAAAGAAACGGTTTACGGTAAAAGCAAACAAACATTGAGCAAAGCCACAAAACTCAATAAAAAATTTACCATTAAAGATGCACGTCTTATTATTGACAAAAGGCAACGAGAGCTAGTATTACAGCATTTAAAAAACTTTAATAATAACCCTGATGTCGCTTTTGATACTAATACCTTAAAACAAAATCTTATACTTTTTAATGAAAACCCTTTAAAGGAGGTATTATGTTTTGAGGAAATTTTTACTATTAGAAAGGATATAAATCCAGAAAATTTTAAAGATGTAAAAACCATAAATAAAGTGGTCGATTTAAAAGTACGCCAAATTTTATTAGATAGGCTTTCAAAATATAATGGCAAACCAAAAGACGCTTTTTCAGATTTAGAAAAAAATCCAATCTGGTTAAATAAAGCAAAGGGAATATCTATAAAACGAGTAACAATAATAGGGGTTAGCAATGCAGAACCCCTACACCATAAAAAAGACCACTTAGGAAAAGAACTTTTAGATGATTTGGGAAACCGACAAGCTACAGATTTTGTAAGCACTGGAAATAATCATCACGTTGCTATATATAAAGATGCGAATGGCAAGCTACACGAAAAAGTAGTTTCGTTTTATGAAGCAGTTGCTCGAGTTAATGAAGATCTACCTGTTATTAATAAAACTTTAAATGAACATTTTGGTTGGACCTTTCAATTTACAATGAAACAAAATGAAATGTTTGTGTTCCCTTCGAAAGATTTTGACCCCAAAGAAATAAACCTATTAGATAAAAATAATTTTAATCTAATAAGTCAACACCTCTTTAGAGTTCAAAAGATTGCTACTAAAAATTATATGTTTACACATCATTTAGAAACTCAGGCAACAAATGGTGATGATTTAAAAAAACTTAAAATGTTATCTGGAAAAAAATATCATTTTATTCAAACGCCTGAAAAACTTGACAGAATTATAAAAGTCAGAATAAATCACATTGGTCAAATAGTCCAAATAGGAGAATATTAACACCATGATAAAACGCACCCTATTCTTTGGCAATCCCGCCTATTTAAGTACTCGAAATGAGCAATTAGTTGTGAACTTTCCAGAAGAAGGTAAGGCCGAAAAAACCATTCCCATTGAAGATTTAGGTTATATCGTGTTGGAAGATCCTCAAATTACCATTACCAACGGGTTGCTACGTAAATTGGTAGAAAATAAAACCGCTGTTATTACTTGTAATCAACAACATTTACCCTGTTCTATGTTACAACCCTTGGTTGGCCACACCGAACAAACCGAACGCATGCGTTATCAACTTAATGCCAGCATACCTTTAAAAAAGAATTTATGGCAACAAACCGTTATGGCCAAAATAGAAAATCAAGCTAATCATTTTTTGATTCGTGGTAAAAATGCCTTACGACTAAAGCGTTATGCCAAAGAAGTAAAAAGTGGTGATTTGGATAATCAAGAAGCTCTAGCAGCAGCCTTTTATTTTCAAAACCTCTTTAACATTAATGGTTTTAGCCGTAATCAAAAAGGTGTTGCTCCCAACAATTTGCTCAACTATGGGTATGCTATTTTACGTGCGGTAACCGCAAGAGCCTTAGTAAGTAGTGGCCTTTTACCCTCGTTTGGTATTTTTCATAGCAATAAATACAATGCCTTTTGTTTGGCTGATGATGTGATGGAACCTTATAGACCTTTTGTAGATGCTCTTGTTTTTGACATTGTAGAAAGCGGTTGCCAAATTGAAGACCTTAACCAAAGTATAAAAGCCGATTTATTAATGATTCCAGCTATAGATGTTATTATTGATGGTAAACAAAGCCCCTTAATGAATGCCATGAGCCGAACCACGGCCAGTCTGTTTGAATGTTTTGAAGGGAGTAGGCGCAAATTGTTGTACCCAGAATTCAAATCATCATTAGAAACCTTTATCAGATAACATGAATACAGACTATGGAATCCTACTTAACCCGATTAAACCAATATAGATGTATGTGGGTACTCGTGTTTTTTGATCTGCCTACCGAAACTATTACAGAACGTAAGGCTGCTACACGGTTTCGAAAAAATTTATTAAATGATGGTTTTGGGATGTTCCAGTTTAGTATCTATACCCGATTTTGTGCAAGTCGGGAAAATGCATCGGTACATATTAAACGTACTAAAAAGGCGTTGCCAAAAAAAGGAAAAGTCTGCATCATGCAAATAACCGATAAACAATTTGGTATGATGGAACTCTTTCATGGTCAGAAAGAAGCCCATTTAGAACCGCCTTCACAGCAATTAGAATTGTTTTAGAAATTGAAAAACCGATACAAACGTTGTTGGTTTTTAATCCTTTCCATGATAAAGCAACCGTCTAAACATCACCATAAAAAACAGGATACCAACCCATTAGAGCAAGTATCCTGTGAATTCTCCATAAATTTAAAGAACTGAAAGCAATTCACAACTGGGAAACGCTTCAAGAAAAAAAGAATCCACCTGTGAATTCTCCATAAATTTAAAGAACTGAAAGCAATTCACAACACCTGTGTCTTTGGTGTCTAAAATTAAAACCCTGTGAATTCTCCATAAATTTAAAGAACTGAAAGCAATTCACAACAGGATATGGAATGGATAATGTGTTTCACCACCTGTGAATTCTCCATAAATTTAAAGAACTGAAAGCAATTCACAACTATTTATATCATTTGTGTTTCCTGCTCTATCCTGTGAATTCTCCATAAATTTAAAGAACTGAAAGCAATTCACAACTGTAATCTGTAACAGCTATGTTATCTGTAGCCTGTGAATTCTCCATAAATTTAAAGAACTGAAAGCAATTCACAACTGTAATTGCTTTGAAACCATGATCTTGTAACCTGTGAATTCTCCATAAATTTAAAGAACTGAAAGCAATTCACAACTGATTATGGATTAATTGCAACTGATGATGCCCTGTGAATTCTCCATAAATTTAAAGAACTGAAAGCAATTCACAACCTTAAATTTCCGCCTAGCATGTACATTTTACCTGTGAATTCTCCATAAATTTAAAGAACTGAAAGCAATTCACAACCAATGCTTAGGTGATTATTGGGAGAGTTTCCTGTGAATTCTCCATAAATTTAAAGAACTGAAAGCAATTCACAACACTTCACTTAAGAACCATTTTAGAGTCCAATGTTTTGTTACAAGTCCAAATTATTTATGATGTCTTTATGTGATTTTTAGGTTATTTTCAGTAGTCGAACTAGGGCATCTAAAATGCTTCCTTTTGAATTTGTTAATTTTTAAAGGACTAATTAAAAAAGTGAGGTTAAATAGCTCTCCAAATTGTTGGTTTTTAACAAGATGGTTTTTGGTAAGAAAAGTTATCTTTGAATGAACTATTGATTAACATGCTGTCAAATGAAAACCAGAGTATCCTTTCTTTTATTATTTACTAGTTTAATGTCATTTTCTCAAGTATTTGACTGGGAAAACCCTGAAGTTATTGCAATTAATAAAGAAGCACCTCATGCCTATTTTGTTTCGTATGACTCAGAGGATAATGCCTTAAAAGATGAGCTTAATTCTTCACATTACAAATCTCTCAATGGTATTTGGCAGTTTAATTGGAGCGAGAATTCAGATAAACGTGACAAAACTTTTTATAAATTAAATAGCAAGGCTTTAAAGTATAGAATACCAGTGCCTTCAAATTGGGAAATGCATGGGTTTGGATATCCTTTTTATGCTAACATTACTTATCCTTTTTCAAAAAATAAGCCTTTAGTTCCTCATGATTATAATCCAGTTGGTCAATATAAAAGAGAGTTTGATATTGATGCCTCATGGGCTAATAAAGAGATTTATATTCATTTTGGGGCAGTAAAATGTGCTTTTTACCTATGGGTAAATGGAAAGAAAGTGGGCTATAGTCAGGGCAGTAAATTACCAGCAGAATTCAATATTACGTCATACCTAAAGGAGGGTAAAAATGAGTTGGCTGTTGAAGCATACAAATTTACAGACGCTAGCTATATTGAAGATATTGACTTTTGGCGTTTGGCAGGAATTGAAAGAGATGTGTTTTTACATGCTCGACCAAAATTAATGCTACAAGATTTTTTTGCAAAAAGTACTTTGGATGAATCACTTGAAAATGGACTAATGGATTTATCTGTAGATATAAAGAATGTTAGCCCTAAAAAATCAGTAAAAGTTGTTGTTAAACTCTATGACGGTGATACAATTGTTTATGAGTCAACACAAAAGCGCTCTGTTAAAAAGGGAGAGGTGTCTGAACTAAATTTTAAAACCTTTATAGATAATGTAAAAGAATGGTCTGCAGAAACGCCTAATTTATATACCCTCCTAATAGCTGTAAAAGATAGTGATGATAACCTTTTAGAGTGTACGTCGCATCAAATAGGATTTAGAACTGTGATGCTAAAAAATGGACAACTATTAATAAATGGACAGCCAGTTTTATTTAAAGGCGTTAACAGGCATGAACATGATCCTAATCTTGGGCATGTCATGACCAAAGAGATGATGCTAAAAGATATTGAATTGATGAAAAAATTCAATATTAATGCTGTTAGAACATCACATTATCCTAATGATCCCTATTGGTATAAACTATGTAATAAGTACGGACTCTATGTAATAGATGAGGCCAATATTGAGGCCCATGGCTACGGTTGGATTGTAAACGAAGTCGCAAGAGATCCTAGTTATTATAAGTCCATAACCGATAGAATTCAGCGTTTGTTTTACAGAGATAAAAACAATCCGTCTGTAGTAATATGGTCTATGGGAAACGAGACAGGAACAGGACAGCCTTTTGTGGATAGCTATAATTGGTTAAAAAAAATGGATAGTACGCGTTTAGTATCTTATGATAGAGCCGAAGTAGATCCAGATTTTGATCATGTGCGTCATACCGATATTATAGGTTATATGTATGCTCCAATTGCAGATATTAAGAAAGAACATCTGCCAGCAAACCCTAATAGACCCTTTATTTGGGTGGAATACGCGCATTCTATGGGAAATAGTACGGGGAATCTAAAGGAATTATGGGATTTCGTAAGAACAGAACCAAGAGTTCAGGGCGGTTTTATTTGGGATTGGGTTGATCAAGGTCTTACTTTGAAAAGTAGTTCAGGTGAAGAATATTGGGGATATGGTGGCGATTTTGAGCCCGAAGGCAAGCCTCATGCCGGAGCTTTTTGTTTGAATGGGTTAATCTTTCCTGATAGAACAGTACAGCCGGCACTTTGGGAAGTAAAAAAACAGTATCAAAATATTCATATGACGGTGTTGGATTCTGAAGATTTAACGTTCGAAATTTTTAATGAAAACTTCTTTACTGATTTGGCTAAATTCAATCTAGAATGGGAACTTTTAAAGAATGGTTTTTCGGTATCTAGTGGAAATTTACATCTAGAAGGAGCGCCGTTGTCAAAGCAAAGTATTAGTCTAAAAAATAATATCACAAATTTTGAAGCAAATCAGGAGTATATAGTTAATTTTCATTGGAAGCTAAAAGACGCTCAAGGCTTGTTGAATAAAGGGCATGAAGTAGCAAAAGATCAATTTATTATACAAAATCCGAAAGCGTTTACTACCCATTTAAACACTTTTGATGCTATTAAGGTTAAAGAATCTAATAGTCAAATAGATGTGATAAGTACTAATAACATTATTATCAAATTCGATAAATTATCGGGAAATTTAATTGCATATGAGGTTAAAGGTAACAATTGGTTGACGGCTCCATTAGTTTTAAATACTTGGAGAGCACCAGTAGATAACGATTTGGGAGCTAAAATGCCTGAGAAATCATTTAAGTGGAAGGATATAGAATCGAATTTAAAAGCAGAAAGGGTATCTTGGAAAAAATTACCGGATAATCGTGTTATGGTGACTACCCAAAAATCCAATCCTGATATTGCTAACTTTTTTGTTAATTACACCATTGATGACAAAGGAAAAATAAAAGTGCAATATGTGTTTGAAAGAACAGGAGGTACGGGGTTAATGCCTCGTATAGGAATGAATCTTAAATTGATTAATCGCATGAAAGATGTGCGTTACTTTGGAAGAGGACCACATGAAAATTACCCTGATCGCAAAACCGCTGCTTTTTTAGGTATTTATAAGGCGTCGGTTGAAGAATGTTATGTGCCATATATTCGTCCGCAAGAAAATGGTTATCGAACAGACACAAGATGGTTAGAAGTTACAAATGATAAAAATAGTGGCTTGCGGTTTTCAAGTCATCAGCTCTTAAATTTCAATATTAATCACTTTAATAATGAAGATTTTGAGATAACAGGAAAAAACAGACATACCATTGATATTGTACCTAGAAATCATGTAAACCTAAATATTGATTATAAACAAATGGGTGTTGGAGGTGATACCAGTTGGGGACTATTACCATATCAAGACTATTTAATATTTCCCGAGCCGATGAAATATACGTTTTTTATTGAACCGATTATTAATTAGTCATGCTTAATAAATGTAATAATAGAGTCAGCCGCTGTTTTTAATTCAGTGGACAATGTGTTTTTTTGCCATGGGTGCTTTGTATTGAACACATGGTCTGCGTTTTTAATGATTTTTAATTTGCTGTTAGCATTCCATTTGTGAAGCTGATAAGCTTCGTCTATCAATACACTGGTATCTGCGTCTCCATGAATAATCAAATAAGGGATTTTTAAATGTTCTACGGCTCGTTTTATGGTTAACCGTTTCTCATTGGCTTTAAAATCTTCATAAAACTGATAGAAATGTGGCATGTGCTGTTTGGTTCTGCCATTTATCACATATTTTACACCATCTTTTTTCCATTGCTCTAAATCGCCTAGTGTTGCTGTGCGTTTAGCATAATCACATACCCCTGCTAAGCTCACAACGTTGGTAATTCTCGTGTCTTCTTCTGCTTTAATGGTAACTATTCCGCCTCCCCTACTATGGCCTATTAGCGTTATGTTTGTTCTGTTTATTTCTGATTGGAAATCGGATGTATTGTAAATCCAATCAATAACAGTTGTTAAATCATCCAGTTCTTTGGAGTAGTTGTTATTTCCAAAGGCTTCCAAATCGGGAAAATCTATGGGTTGCTCAACGGTTCCGCCATTGTGTGAAAAATTGAATTTGGTAAAGAAAAATCCAGCTTTAGCAAAGGCTTCAGCCATTAAGTCCCAAGCACCCCAATCTTTAAATCCTTTGTATCCATGGCAAAATATAATGAGGGGTTTAGGGTGTTGGGTTTCATTATAATATATATCAATGAGAATAGGTTTGTTGTGCTTACCCAGAATGACTATGTTTTTTGTGACGTTCATATTAAAGCTCTTTTTCAATAAAATCTGTGTTTGTATTGCAAATCTCTGTAATGAGTTTGTAAAGTTCTTTTTCAAAATGGGCCAATGTTTCCGCTGTAATCATGGTGTTTTTTGTACGACTTGATGATTGTTCTTTTTTAGAAAATTTCAAGAAACCTTGTCCTAAGTTTTTAAAAGACACAATACCAGCTTCCAATGGTAATTGAACTTGATTTGATTTGCTCATCATATAGGCGTACGTTAATACTTGAAAACTCTTGCTGTATTTTTTGTAGTCTGTTGTTATATCTTCCCAGTTAACCACTTCTACTTGGTTTTGTAACACGCTACCTGTTTTGTAATCAATAATTCGGGTAAGCCCATTAAACGCATCTACACGGTCTACAAAACCCTTTAATGTTACCGGAAAATCTAATTCTGGAATATGGATTTTAATTTCATTTTTAGCTTCTATTGCTAGTATTTTAATGGTATTTCCCTGTTGCAAAGATTTCATTTCTAAGTCTAAGAAATTGGAAATATAACGTTTCGCTATTTCGTATATAATGAGGTTTTTACCGGTGTAAATGTCTCCTTCTTTATAAATGTTTTTAAAATGGTATGAAACACGAGCTTCAATCTTGGTTTTAAAATCTTTTATAAGATCTGTATTTAAATACTGCCCAATATACGGTGTGTAAAAATCCTCTAAGGTATTATGAACCACTGTACCAAGGGTATTGGCTGCTACGGTCTCTTCAACGGTATTATAGTCTTTTATTTTTAAAACACTTTGGTAATAAAAATCAATCGGGTTTCTTATGTAATTTGTTAAAGAAGAAGGAGAAAACCCCTGTTTTGCCAACTGAATTAGTGCTTCTTTTAAAGCAGTTGTTTTTTTTATTGTTTTTAAGGTCTTCTCTATTTTTGGGACCAAAGGCGCTACAATTTGATGATTTATCTGGTGTAAGTTTTCTAATTCCAGTTGTGTTATAAATCGGCTTTTTTCTCCGCCTGTTAATATATCGGCTTCTGTGTTATACAGAATAAAAATATTTTTAGCGCGTTGCAGGAGTCTGTAAAAATGATACGTATAAACGGCATCCTTTTCTTTGTAGGTAGGTAAACCGTTTTCTAATTTCACGTCAAAAGGAATAAAAGAATTATGGCTTTTTCCTGCTGGGAGAATACCTTCATTAACCGACGAAATAATCACTGTTTCAAAGTCAAGTACACGAGATTCTAGCATACCCATAATTTGAAGCCCTTGTAAGGGTTCTCCTTGAAAATCTAAGGTTTCAATGCTTAATAATTCCTGGTAAACACTGTAAAGCGTTACGATGTCTTTTATATACTGATGTTTGGCGTTTAAACGTTGTAATTCATTAAATAGCTCGTTGAATCGGAAGAGATATTCTAATGATAGTAAATGAGTGTCTTTATCTTGGTCTAAATGTTGCTTAATGATTAAAATAAGCTTGTGACAACTATTTAGCGCAATATCCATGCTATTTTGCCATGATGAAAAGAGTAAATCAATTATTGTAGAACATTCAGGCGCCAAATCCTTTAAACGTGCATTGGTAATGTATACCAGATTATTTGTGTTGATGGTTTCTATGATGATATTGGCAAAATCAATCTCATTTACCATTAATAACGGACGAATATACTGATGCGAAATAATGTTAATAACCTCTTTGTAATAATACTTTCTTGAGGTGTTTTTATGTAGTTGAAAAAGCGCATCAAATAAGGAGGCCAGGGGTATGGATTTTAAAGGGAAACCCATTGTGACATTCAAATTATCAACACTCTTGGGTAGTGAATTTAGTACAGGAATAAGCAGATTTTCGTCTCCTAAAACTACCGCTGTATTCTGTAAGGTGTGTTGTTCTACTTTTAGTTGATTTAAAATAGAACCAATGTGTTTGGCCTGACCAATATTTTTTGGAATACCGTAGATAGAGATGTTTTTTGCGTTGGAATAATTGTTTGTAACCCAATGAAATGGGTTGTTTTTAAAGTAATGCCAGTTTTTTTTGTGTTGACGCATAAATAAAGCGGCATCATGTTTTTGATTGCTCATAAATGCATGGTCAATATCCCAATAGATTTGTGCCTGATTATGCTCTAAAAGGGTCTGTATTATAGTTTCTTCAGCAGTATTTAATGCGTTAAATCCTAAAAATACAAATTGTTTATTGGGATGGTTTTTTATATAATCTGGTAGTTGTTCAACCGCTTGCCTGTAAATTAATCCTTGATAGCCTATTCCTTGTTTAATCAGGTGATTGGTATAGTGATTATAGTAAATTGGTAGCTTTTTCCAGAAGTTTAAGTAAGCAGTTACAAAGTTTGTTTTGGGTTCTTCAAGAGACCAATGTTTTAGGTCTTCAATGGCACTTAAATAATTAAAAATATGATCCTGAGGAATGAGGTAACGATCAATTTCATTGAAATCTTGAAGGAGTATTTGTGCCCATTTAGAAAACGAGTCGAAAGTATCACCATCTTTTTCTGGCGTTAAAAACGAATAGGTATTGTAAAACTCAAAAAGCAATTCTGTATTCGTGGTGCTTTTAAGTAAAGATAACTCTTCAACAAATGCTTCAATACTCAGTATAGCGGGGGCAAAGCTGGTTGTTTCTAAAGCCGTATGAATTTGATTTTTCAGAAAAACACCTGCCCGTTTACTGGGTAGTACAAAGGTAATTTCAGAGAAATTAACGTTTTGCTTTTTAAGGTCGTTTAATACTTCAAAAATGAAAGTTGTCATGCTATAAAAATAAAAAACGCTTCGGATATCCGAAGCGTTTTTCAAAACGTTTATTTGTATTTTACTTATTTTACTAAGTTAATTTCAACACGTCTGTTGTTAGCTCTTCCAGCTCTTGTTTTGTTAGTATCTATAGGTCTTGACTCACCATAACCTTTAGAAGAAAGTCTAGCACCATCAATACCGTGATCAACTAAGTAATCTTTAACTGATTTTGCTCTAGACTCAGATAATTTTTGGTTTAATGACTCAGAACCTACGCTGTCTGTATGACCATCAATAGTGAACTTAGCGTTAGGGTATTCTTTTAAGATATCAATGATGTTTTTTAATACCTCAGAAGATTGAGCTTTGATTGTAGATTTTCCTGTATCGAATAAGATGGTTTTAGCATAAGCGTTTAATGCTTTTTTAACAGCCTCTGTCACTTCAGGACAACCGTTGTTAGCAACAGTTCCTTTTACATCAGGACATAAATCATCTTTATCTAACACACCATCACCATCTCTATCTGGCCAAGGACATCCGTTGTTTGCTGCAGGACCTGGCTCGTTAGGACATTTGTCATCGGCATCAGCAACACCGTCACCATCAGCATCAGGACATCCGTCTAGTGCTTTTAAACCAGCAACAGTAGGACATTTGTCATCTTTATCTGGAACACCATCACCATCAGAATCTGGACATCCGTTAAATTCAGCAGGACCAGCTTCGTTAGGACAGTCGTCTTTACTATCTTCAATACCATCACCATCGGTATCAGGACATCCGTTAAACTCAGCTAAACCAGCAACGTCTGGACAAGCATCGTCTTTATCATATATACCATCACCATCGGTATCAGTTCCTCCAAATTTAATTGAAAGCCCAATTGTGTGTTGGAAATGTTTGTCTAAATAATCTTCAAAGGCATGTTTGTAAGACGCTTGTAAAGTCAAACCAATATTGTCGCTAAACCAAACGTTTACACCAACAGTTCCATTTAAAGTTCCAGCACCAATCTCATCAACCCAAGTGTAACCACCACCAACACCTAAATAAGGGTCAAGTGTAGTTCCTTGAAGGAAGTTATATTTAATAGTACCATCAAGACCGTAGTATGACAAATCGTCAACGTTTAAATCTCCCCACTTATCAATTTTGTTCAATGAACCACCAACTCCTAATGTAAATCCACTTCCCATGTATTTAGAAACCGAGATGGTAGATAATGAAGGTAAAATGTTCCAGTGATCTGTAGCGTTAAAAAATTCATCGAAATACTCACCGCGAGGTGCATTTTCTCCAACCGGATAGAAGTCAACAGCATTTACCCCAATGGTAATCTGCCATGGATTGTTTTTGTCCTGTGCACTAACGTTGCTTATTACGAACAAAAGCAACATAGCACATAATAATCTGCTAAGATTTTTCATATTCAAAAGTTTAATTTTTAAGTGTTAATTGTAAACAAATGTAAGTTGTTAAATGTTATTAACAAAGACAAATATATAAAAATATTGTACAAACAATCACTAGATATGCCTGTTTCCCGTTTCTTACGTAGTAGTTAAGAATGAGTTTAGATTATGCTAAGTTGTTTTCCTACTTTGATAAATGCAGCTATAGCTTTGTCTAAATGGGCTTTAGTATGGCTTGCTGAAAGCTGTACGCGTATTCTTGCTTTTCCTTTTGGTACCACAGGAAAAAAGAACCCAATCACATAAATCCCTTCTTTTAGCAACAAATCAGCCATGGTTTGAGAGAGTTTAGCATCGTAAAGCATAACAGGTACTATAGCCGAGTCACCATCAACAATATCAAAACCAGCGGTTTTTAAGCCTTTTTTGAAGTAGTTTGTGTTCCATTCTAACGTATCACGTAAGCTTGTGTTTGTAGATAGCATGTCAAACACTTTTATTGAGGCGCCCACAATCGCTGGGGCTAAAGAATTAGAGAACAAATAAGGGCGAGAGCGTTGGCGTAGCATATCTATAATTTCTTTTTTGCCTGTAGTATAGCCTCCCATAGCGCCACCCAAGGCTTTACCTAAGGTGCCCGTAATGATATCCACTCTATTTAAAACACCTTTTTCTTCTGGTGTACCACGACCGGTAACTCCAATAAAACCAGCGGCATGGCACTCATCAATCATAACTACTGCATCGTATTGTTCGGCTAAATCGCAAATTTTATCTAAGGGAGCTACTAAGCCATCCATAGAGAATACACCATCTGTAACGATTATTTTGAATCTAGCTCCATGTTCATTAGCTAATATTAATTGCTGTTCGAGGTCGGCCATATCGTTGTTTTGATAACGGTATCTTGCCGCTTTGCATAGCCGTACACCGTCTATAATTGAGGCATGGTTTAAGGCGTCGGAAATTATAGCATCTTCTTTGCCTAGTAAAGGTTCAAACACCCCTCCGTTAGCATCAAAAGCGGCTGCATAAAGTATGGTGTCTTCCGTTTGGTAGAAACTGGCAATTTTCTGTTCAAGTGTTTTGTGAATATCTTGTGTGCCGCAAATAAATCGAACGGAACTCATGCCAAATCCATGTGAATCCATCGTATCTTTGGCGGCTTGAATAACCTCAGGATGCGATGATAAGCCCAAATAATTATTTGCACAGAAATTTAAAACGGTTTCACTTGTATTCAATGTAATCTCTGCACCTTGCGCCGAAGTTATGATGCGTTCTTCTTTATAAAGACCGTTATTTTTTATGTCTTGAATTTCTTTTTGAAGATGATTTTTAAGTTTTCCGTACATATTTTTGAATTTTTAACAAATTTACACATCTTTAATTTTTATATCCTCATTTAGATACACAAGAATTTTCTTTTTTGTGCTAATTTTCATGCTTTGTAAGGCGTCTTGATAAGATTGTAGTTGTTGGGCATGTGTTTTATCTTCTAAACCCGTTTTGTAATCTATTATTACGGCTTGTCCTTTCGAGTTAATAGCTATACGGTCTGGCCTTAATATAAGGCCTTGTTTAGTGATAATATCTTGTTCGTTATAGATGGTGTAGGCGTCACTGAAATATTTTTGTAGTTTTTCATGATTAACAATTTTATCTACAACCGCTTTAAGTAGCGTTGCTTGTGCTTTGTTGATTTTACCTTCGTCAATAAAACGGGAAATAACGCTTTCAATATCATTTTTGGTAATAATATGAGACATAATAGTATGTAACAAATTCCCTTTTTCAATGGCTTTTTCTTGGCGGGTATCCCATAAATAGCCTGATGTGGTTACTACTTTTATATTATGGTAGTTTTTAGACACAGAGATGAATTCCTCTTGCGTTTTTGTTTTGTGTTTTGGTTTTGATGGAGTCGATTCTTTTATGGGCTTTCCAAAAGCATAGGTAAATTCATAATTGTTCCATATGCTGTTGTGCTGTAAATAACTAATCAATAATCCTGAATACCTTTTGGTATTAACTTCTCCTTTTGCCGAAATATCTTTTGAGGAAATAATGTAAAGCTGTTCTTCTGCTCGTGTTAGGGCTACATAGAGCAAGTTTATGCTATCTAATTCTTGTTCGGCTCTATGTTTATTGAAAATACGGTAACCTTCTTCGCCAAAATATTCAAAATCGTTCGTATAATTTAATAGGGTGTATTGTAAAGAGCCATATTTTGTGTTATCAAGTTTAAACCATGCTTTGGGATCCACTTCGGCATAAATATCTAAATCGGCATAAGGAAATATGACCACAGGGAATTCAAGGCCTTTTGACTTATGAATGGTCATGATTTGTACCGCATTTTGACCTTTAGGAGAAATGATGCTTAGGCTATCTTTTTTCTTGTTAAAATAATCTAGGAAACTGGCTATGTCTGACCCTTTTTTTTGAGAAAAATCTAAAATAAGATCTAAGTAAAATTGAATATATGCGTTAGATTGTTGCGTTAAACCAAAGCTTCTCACCAAGGTTTCTACCAAATCATATAAAGGAAGTTGTAATAGGTTTTCATGGGAAATGGTAATGCCATAAGATTCCAGATCGTTGAATATCTCTGAAAGTGACTGGTTAATGTGTTTATTAAAAAAGCTATGTTTATCATTGAGATTAAATGTGTGGGCTAAAAAGTCTAAAACTTCAATTTTAATTTGGTTGTTTTTGGGTTGTATCAGTAGTTCTAATACATGATTAATGAAGGCCACTTCAGGTGCACTAGAAATTAATAAGGTTTCTGATGAAATTATAGGGATATTGTTTTGGCTTAAATAATTAGCCACTGCTACTCCTTCTTTGCGTTTTCTTACCAATACACAGATATTTTCAAAATCAAAGCCTTGTTCTAAACAAAAGTTTATTTTTTCTAGAACGGTTTGAGGAAAAATATCATCTCTTTTTTGATCTTTATCAATTTCTAGAAACGATAGTTCTACATACCCTTGTTTGTCTTGAATCTGGTTTTGAGAGGCATTTTCATATACCGCCTGATAGCTTTCCTGACTAAAGGCATACTGAGCTAAGAATGTAAAAAACTGATTGTTGAAAGTAACTATTTCATTAAAACTCCTGTAGTTTGCAGGCAAGTGTTCCACACTTTTTTTGGTATGAAACGGATTGTCTGCATGACATAAACCAATAAATTGTTCGGCTTTACCACCACGCCAACGGTATATAGCTTGTTTTGCATCGCCAACAAGCATACTAGTACCGCCTTCAGATGCTAAGGCATTGCCTAAAAGTGGTACTAAATTTTTCCATTGCATGATTGATGTGTCTTGAAATTCATCAATAAAATAATGCTTAAATTTTTCACCGATGCGTTCATAAATAAACGGGGTAGGTTGCCCTTTTATTTCGTTACTAATAATGGTATTAAATTCTGAAATTAACATTTTATTTTGATCTGATTTAAGAAAACGAAGTTCTTTATCAATAGCATTAAGTACAGAAAGGGGCGTAATGTTTTTGTAAAATAATTTTAAAAATTTATGATGATACACGTTTGCTTTAATCGCCTTGAAGGTCTGCTCAATTTGGGGTAACAAGGCTTCTATAGTTTGAGCTAAATCAGGAGCTAAGGTTTTATTGTAAATATTTTTTCTTTCTGAGATGTTTTCTTCTAATTTGTTGCTGTATATGTTTTTAAATTCTAATTGTGTTAATTTTTTAAAATGATTGGGTAATGTTTTTCTGCTGAAATGCACATCTTCTAAGCCAGATTGTGAAATAGTATTCAGAATGTTTTTAGCTTCAGTAATAATGATGGTTTCAGTTTCTGAAATTTCTGATCCAATTTGCTGTTTTAACTGAGCAAAATCCTGTAAGCTTTTATCTTTTAAGGCTTCAATGTACGAGATGTCATTTTCGTTAACGAGCAACTTGGCTATTTTATTGAAATCAAAAGACAAATCAAAACTTTTATCATCATCGGCTTTTTCAATAGCAAAATCAACTAAAGTTTTAGTAAGTTGAGGGTTTGTTCCCGCTTTTGATAATAAGCTATCAACAGCCTCAGTCAGGAGACTTTCTTGATCAATTTCTACCTCAAAATTTAAGGGCAACTTAAGGTCATGTGCAAAGGTTCTAATAAGTTTATGTGTAAAACCATCAATGGTAGAAATATCAAAAGCAGCATAATTATGAATGATGGTTTGGAGTAACGTTTCAGAGCGCTCACGTAGTTTGTTGGGTGCAAGATTTAACTCGATGCTTATGGCTTCAAACATGCTGTCTGGTGACGTTAATATATCTGGCTTTGAAAACGTTTTTAAGGTTTCTATTAACCGTTCTTTCATTTCAGAAACCGCCTTGTTGGTAAATGTGATTGCCAAAATACGGTTGAAATAAAACAAGTTATCTGTTTGAAATAAAAGTTTTAAATAAGCTTTTACTAGTGTATAGGTTTTTCCACTACCTGCGGAGGCGTTATAAATTATAAAAGGCTGCGTTTTGGGCATATTTGTGAATTTGTTTACAAGATAAAAACTATCAATAGTTTGATAACAATTTATTATTTTTAATTGGCCAGTATAATGTGTAAATTTGATGACATTAAAATTAATATTTAAAACAAATTATTATGGCTTTTGAATTACCAGAATTAGGGTATGCCTATGATGCTCTAGAACCACACATGGATGCTAGAACTATGGAAATACATCATACAAAACATCATCAGGGATATACTAACAATTTAAATAATGCGATTGCAGGAACAGATTTGGAAGGAAAATCTATTGAAGATATTTTGGCAAATTTAGATCCAAGCAATACGGCTGTTAGAAATAATGGAGGTGGGTTTTATAATCACTCTTTGTTTTGGACAGTAATGAACCCAGAAGGTAGAGGCTATTTGTCTGGAGAATTAAAAGATGCTATTGAGGCTACATTTGGCTCAAAAGATGAGTTTATTGAGGCATTTAGTAAAGCTGCGGCTACACGTTTTGGCTCTGGATGGGCTTGGTTGTGTGTGCATGAAGGAGGAAAACTTGAAATCTGTTCTACAGCAAATCAAGATAATCCGTTAATGCCAGGCATTGGTTGTGGCGGTACGCCAATTTTAGGTCTTGATGTTTGGGAACATGCTTATTATTTAAACTACCAAAACCGTCGTCCAGATTATATTAGTGCTTTTTTTAACGTTATCAACTGGAATGAAGTTGAAAAACGCTATGCAGAAGCAAAATAATTAGGAAACACAATACGCATAAAAAAATCGCTTAAGTTTTAGGCGATTTTTTTATGCGTAAAAGTCACATATTGCTTTAAATGAAAAAGGTGAACAAGATGTTCACCTTTTTGCCCCAAATCTACCATGAACTTAACCTACTTATGTTATGGTGAGTCAAATATATAGGGGTGCAGAGGGCTTTAAAAATATTTTGGTTGAATGACTTAAAAATTGGCTTAACAGAAACTAAACTAATTTTATGAGAAGGGGTGTTTGAGATAAAATAATAGAGTAAAAGGAAATAATATGGCATAAAAAAAGGCGAACAAGCGTTCACCTTTTTTTGCCCCAAATCTACCATGAACTTAACCTACTTATGTTATGGTGAGGGCAAGTTATATCTATTTTAGATAATCTGTATATTTTTTAGACGAATAGCATATTTATAAGTTGAAATACATTATTTAAGATCTATGTGTTAAAAATTATTAAATCGTCAATTAATAGGCGCGTTCTTTGTTTCCTTCATAAAAGTTAATGAACGCTCTGTTAACTACTCTGTTGCCTCCAACGGTTGGATAATTTCCAGTAAAGTACCAATCACCTAAATGTTTAGGGCAGGCCTTGTGTAAATTTTCTACCGATTGGAAAATAATCTTAACACCTGCGTTAATCGATTCATCACTAAGTAATTCCGAAATTTTGTCCGAAATTTGCTCATCTGTAAACGGATCATAAATCTCTTTTACAAAGTTTTGAACATACTTATCTTCAAGATCTGTTTGGGTTACACATTTTTCATAGACCTCTTTTACAATATCATATTTGTTGTTGTCTTTAAGTAATGCTAATGCCGCTCTAAAAGCAACCAAGTCTTCCAATCTTGCCATATCAATGCCATAACAATCAGGATACCTAATTTGTGGTGCTGACGATACGACTATGATTTTCTTAGGATTTAATCGATCCAGCATTTTCAGGATACTTTTCTTTAAAGTAGTTCCTCTTACAATGCTATCATCAATAATCACAAGGTTATCTTCTGGTTTAATAACACCATATGTTACATCATAAACATGAGCTACCAAATCATCTCTACTACTATCTTCTGTAATAAACGTTCTTAGTTTTACATCTTTAATAGCAATTTTTTCAACTCTGGCATGCTCAGATAAAATCTCGGTAACCTTGGCGGCCGATAAAGAACGTTGTCCGTTTAAAATAGCCTTTGTTTTTCTTTCATTGATAAAGGCATCAGCATTTTCTATCATACCAAAAAAAGAGGTCTCGGCCGTATTAGGGATATATGAAAACACCGTGTTTTTGGTGTCGTTATTTATCGCTTTAAGTACTTTGGGCATTAATAGTTTACCAAGCATTTTGCGCTCTTGGTAAATTTCGGCATCACTACCCCTTGAGAAATAAATGCGTTCAAAGGAACAGGATTTTCTTTCTAAAGGTTCTAGGATCTGTTTTATTCTAACTTCACCCGACTTTTTTGTAATGATGGCAGAACCAGGATCTAGTTCTTTTACGTCCTCAAACTTTACATTGAATACGGTTTGAATAACAGGGCGTTCAGAGGCGACCACTACCACCTCGTCATCTTGGTAATAGTATGCCGGACGAATGCCTGCAGGATCACGTAAAACAAATGCATCACCATGACCAATTAATCCCGCCATAGCATAACCGCCGTCCCAGTTTTTGGCTGCTCGTTTTAAAATTTTTCCAACTTTTAAACGTTCTGCAATTAAAGGTGACGCTTCTCTTTTGTTATAACCTTCTTTTTTAAGGTCTTTATATATTTTACTTACAGCATCATCTAAAAAATGACCAATTTTTTCCATGATAGTAATCGTATCAGTATACTCTTTTGGATGCTGGCCAAGTTCAATTAAGTTACCAAAAAGCTCTTTTACATTAGTCATGTTAAAGTTTCCAGCCATGATAAGGTTTCTGTGCATCCAATTGTTTTGTCTCAGAAAAGGGTGAACACTTTCTACACTGTTTTTCCCAAAAGTACCGTAACGCACATGACCCAATAACACCTCTCCTATGTACGGAATATTGCGTTTTTGAGCTGCTACATTATCAGCATATTCTGGGTGTGCTTTGAACTCGCCATTAATTCTATCATTAATTTGAGCGAAAATATCTTGTATAGGTTGTTGTGCTACAGAGCGTACTCTACTAATATAACGTTGCCCTGGCTCTGTATCTAATTTAATGCTGGCAAATCCGGCACCATCTTGACCACGATTGTGCTGTTTTTCCATCATTAAATACATTTTGTTTACACCATAAAAAGCACTGCCATATTTTTCTTTGTAAAACTCTAATGGTTTTAGAAGTCTTATCATGGCAATTCCACATTCGTGTTTTAAAGCATCACTCATATTAAAAAATGTTTTCGCTTTCGCGGAAATAAAATATTTTATCGATTTCCATATACTGGAAATCAATGGGTTAATTTAAATAAAAACGCACTCTATTTTGAGCGCGTTGTTTTTTATGATAATTCTATATCAAATTGTGTTAATTGCTTAAATTGCAACAGGCGTTTATGTACTTCATTATTTGATAAATATTGCATGCGTTCTGTTCCAAATTTTTCAACACAAAACGAGGCTAATGTTGAACCGTAAATTACAGCATTTTTCATGTTTTCAAACGAAAAATCATTTGTTTTTGCCAAATATCCAGCAAATCCTCCAGCAAATGTATCTCCAGCTCCTGTTGGGTCAAATACTTCTTCTAGTGGCAAAGCTGGGGCATAAAACACATGGTCGTTATGAAATAAAAGTGCTCCGTGCTCCCCTTTTTTTATAACTATATATTTAGGACCCATTTCATGAATTTTACGAGCAGCTACTAGTAATGAGTATTCTCCTGTTAATTGTCTGGCTTCTTCATCATTAATAGTGATAACATCTATACGTTTAATAACGTCAAGAAGTTCATTTAAGGCACAATCCATCCAAAAATTCATAGTGTCTAATACCACCAATTTAGGTTTTTTGGTCATTTGATCTATAACACTAGATTGGACGAGAGGGTGTAAGTTTCCTAACATGACCACTTCTGCATCTCGGTAAGCCTCAGGAACAACTGGATTGAAATTTTCAAGCGTGTTTAGTTCCGTGACCAACGTGTCTCTTGTATTCATGTCATTGTGATAACGCCCACTCCAAAAGAATGTTTTCCCATTTTTAATAATTTCTACTCCAGAAACATCTATGTTTTTATTCGCTAATAAATCTAAATATGCTTGAGGAAAATCACCACCAACAACAGAAACAGCAGTAGCGTCAACATTAAAATGAGAAGCGGCTAACCCTATAAAAGTAGCAGCACCACCTAAAATTTTATCGGTTTTCCCGAAAGGCGTTTCAATAGCATCAAATGCTACGGTGCCAACTATAACTAATTTACTCATAAAAGAGACCTGATAATTTTTTGCAAATATAAGTCTTTTTAAAGATTAACAAGAGGTATAAATGTTAGCAATCAGCTTTGTGTAATTATTTTTTGAGTTTATGTGACTTTTTAATACATAGGGTGTCTAAAATGATAAAGGCTATTATCAATGAAGAGAACAGGGGTGTATTCTGTGTAATATGCCTCTGTTTTTAATAAATACAGTATTATTTTCTACCAAAGTCTGCTGGAATTTCACCCCAAGCCTTGGTTTCCCATTTTACTATGGTGGTGCTGTATGTATTGGTTTTTAGCCATTCTATAGCACGGTCAACTAAATCAAACAAGGGTTTGTTTTTGGCGTTTCGTTGAAGTTTGGTATTGCAGTTTTTCTTTTTTACCCAGCTTATGGCCGTTTTAGAGTCTGTATAGATGATACGGTTACTGTTGTTTTTTTTTAAGAAAGCCAAGCCGTGAACAATAGCTAAAAACTCACCAATATTGTTTGTGCCTTCTTCAAAAGGACCTTGAGTAAAGAGTTGTTTTTTAGTTTTGGTATCTACGCCGCGATATTCCATGCGCCCTGGATTACCACTTGAGGCAGCATCTACAGAAATAGAGTTATAGTTGGGTTGGCCTATTTTTTTGAGTTGTTCTTCTGAAAGCGAACTTGTAAACTTAGAGGTTTTACCAATATAGTTTTTATAATCTTCTTTTAAAGCTTTTTTGGCAGCTTCAAATGTTGTGAAAGATTTATAGATGGCGCCTTCAAAATTTTTAATTTGTGCTTTACAGTCGTCCCAAGATTCAAAAACCCCAGTTTTATGACCCTTCCAGATGGTGTAGTATTTTTTCTTTTTTTTACTCATGTAGTAATTGGTCAACAACTTTAGGAAAATGTTTCATTTCCAATTCATGAATTTTGGCTGCTACGTCATCGGCAGTATCGGTTGGCAATACGTCGCATTTATCCTGAAAAATAGTAGCACCTTCGTCATAATTTTCGTTTACATAATGAATGGTAATACCAGTTTCTGTTTCTTTATTTTTTACTACGGCATTGTGTACGTGCATGCCATACATGCCTTTGCCACCAAATTTGGGTAAAAGAGCGGGGTGTACGTTAATAACCTTATTAGGAAAAGCATTTAAGATGTGTTCAGGAAACTTCCATAAAAAACCAGCAAGAACAATCAAATCGGGTTTAGAAGCTTTTAAAATATTGAGAACATCATCTGTTTTATAAAGAGATACTCTATTAAATGAAAGAGCACTAACTTCAAGATTTTTAGCCCTGTCAAGCACTTTGGCCTGTGGGTTGTTGCAAAGTATTTGAGTAACACGTGCATGATCGCTATTTTGAAAAAACTTAATTAAGTTTTCAGCATTAGATCCGCTACCAGATGCAAAAATTACAATACGTTTCATAATACAGGCTATAGTGTTATAGATTATTCAAAACAAAAAAAAGAATAAATATTAACAAATAGTGAGTAAAATAAAAATACTTCAAACTAATTTTAGTAAATTGACAACACATTTTTAAAGTAAAGGTGTGTTAAAAGAATAAAGTTTTTTATTTTTGCCAACTAATTAAAATTTAAAATAAAAAGATTATGTCAGACATTGCATCAAGAGTAAAAGCGATTATCGTAGACAAATTAGGAGTTGATGAAAACGAAGTTGTTGCTGAAGCAAGCTTTACTAACGATTTAGGAGCAGACTCTTTAGACACTGTAGAATTAATTATGGAATTTGAAAAAGAATTCGATATCCAAATTCCAGATGATCAAGCTGAAAACATTGCAACAGTTGGTCAAGCGATCTCTTATATAGAAGAGGCTAAATAAGAAAAAACAAGCAAGTACTTTATGGAAGTAAAGCGAGTTGTAGTCACAGGATTAGGAGCTTTAACACCCATAGGCAATACCAAGGATGAATATTGGGACGGTCTAGTAAATGGTAAAAGTGGGGCTGCGCCTATAACATATTATGATACCGAAAAGTTTAAAACAAAATTCGCTTGCGAATTGAAAAACTTTAACGCAACTGATTTTATTGATCGAAAAGAAGCTCGAAAAATGGATAAGTTTGCGCAGTACGCTATGGTTGCTGCCGACGAAGCCATTGAGGATGCTAAACTCGATTTAGAAGCAGTGGATAAATTGCGTGTTGGTGTTATATGGGGCGCAGGAATAGGTGGATTAGAAACGTTTCAGCAAGAAGTTTTAAACTATGCTGCTGGAGATGGAACACCAAGGTTCAACCCGTTCTTTATTCCTAAGATGATTGCCGATATTGCACCTGCAAATATCTCTATAAAACATGGTTTTATGGGGCCTAACTATACAACAGTTTCTGCTTGTGCTTCTTCTGCTAATGCTATATTCGACGCACTTAACTCTATTCGATTAGGGCATTGTGATGTTGTAGTGACAGGAGGTAGTGAAGCTGCAGTAACTATTGCTGGGATGGGGGGATTTAATGCCATGCATGCATTATCAACTAGAAATGACAGTCCAGAAACAGCGTCTCGCCCATTTGATGGTACGAGAGATGGGTTTGTACTTGGAGAAGGTGCTGGTGCACTTGTTCTAGAAGAATATGAGCATGCAAAAGCTAGAGGAGCAAAAATATATGCAGAAGTAGCAGGAGGTGGATTGTCTTCTGATGCTTACCATATGACTGCGCCACATCCAGATGGTATAGGTGTTATAGCGGTAATGAAAAACTGTTTAGAAAATGCAGGCCTAAAACCAGAAGACGTAGACCATATTAATACACATGGAACATCTACACCTTTAGGAGACGTTGCAGAACTAAAAGCTATTTCAGAAGTATTTGGAAGTCACGCAAAAAATATAAATATAAATTCAACAAAATCAATGACAGGCCACCTTTTAGGTGCGGCTGGAGCTATTGAAGCCATCTCTGTTATATTGGCTATGGAGCACGGTATGGTGCCACCTACCATTAACCATACAACAGTTGATGAAAATATTGATCCTGAATTAAATTTAACCTTAAACAAGGCTCAAAAGCGCGACGTTAAAGTGGCTATGAGTAATACATTTGGATTTGGCGGACATAACGCTTGTGTATTATTCAAGAAAATAGATTAAATCCCGAATGAAATAAACCATAACGATAAATTAAATTTTACATTATTATGAACCATGGTTTATTACATCTGACAATAAAATAATATATTTACGTTCAGATGAAAAACATTCCTAACATATTAAAATCCCGTTCAAAACGTAACGGGATTTTTTTTATGGAATTAACTAAAATTCTAGGTTTTAAACCTCGAGATATTAAATACTTCAAAAAAGCCTTTACGCATCGGTCTATGAATATAAAAGACGGTAAAGGTAATCCTTTCAACTATGAAAGACTTGAATTTTTAGGCGATGCTATGCTAAGTTCGGTAGTAGCTTCTCATTTATATTTGGAAGTACCTAGCGGTGATGAAGGATACCTAACTAAGATGCGCTCAAAAGTTGTAAGTAGAGAACATCTTAATGAACTTGGTAAAGAATTGAGGCTGGTAGATTTTGTTGAGAGTAAAATACCTGCGGGTCAGTTTGGGGATAATATCCACGGTAATTTATTTGAAGCTCTAATAGGCGCTATTTTTTTAGATAGAGGCTATAAATACTGTGAAAAATTTATCTATAGACGTGTTATTGTACCTTACGTAGATATTGAAAAACTTGAAGGAAAGGTAATTAGTTATAAAAGCCTTTTAATTGAATGGTGCCAAAAAGAAAAGAGAATATTTAATTACCATGTTTATGAAGATTCTGGTAATGATATTGTACGTCACTTTTCAGTAAAATTATCTATTGATAATAAGGTAGTGGCTAAAGCCAGAGCTACATCAAAGAAAAAAGCAGAAGAAAAAGCTTCCAAAAGAGCGTTTTTTGCTTTTCAAAGTAGAATGTCAAAAATGATATAGAAAATAGTACGGTGACGTAATTAACTATAACGTTTTAGTTTAATTTCTTGTTAACATTGGTGTAATTTTGTTAGTTCAATAGTTATAAATACTATATTTACCGAGTTTTTGCGTAAATTATGGCTGTTCATAAATTTATTTTAGATGATACGTTTCATGAAGCTTTATACACTTTAATAGCAATACATTGTAGGCTTGAAGATTACAGATTAGCCTATTTGTTAAATAAATATTTAGGTACAGAGCTCAAAAGAAAACCTTCTGATTTAGATTTTAAACAAGGTAAATCCTCATATTCAATTTATGAATGGGAAGATGAGAGACAACTAATAGTTTGGAGCTTGGTATCAAATATTTGTAAGACCGAAGAATTTCAGCAAAGACAATATGAATCGTTATTCGATTCGAAAGAAAAAATAATAAAAACGAATTATCTGTTGCCTGAATATAAAACTGTAAATTATTTTTTGAAAATAGAGAGCGAGTTCAGTTTTAGTAAAGAAAAGTATATTGTTGATAGTATACTAAAAATACCCCAAATTGCAACCGCCTACAGTATTGATTCGAGTCAATTGAAATCTAAAGACAATTTAATTTTTAACTAATGTCAACAACAACAAAAAAAACAAAAATAGTTGCTACTCTCGGACCAGCAACCAGTTCAAAAGAGGTTTTAAAGGGTATGCTTGAAGCGGGAGCAAATGTTTTTAGAATAAACTTTTCTCATGCCGATTATAATGACGTTGCTGAACGCGTTAAAATGATTCGTGAGTTGAATGAAGAGTATGGCTTTACAGCAGCAATTCTAGCCGATTTACAAGGGCCAAAGCTTCGTGTGGGTGTGATGAAAGAAGAAGTAATCGTTAACCCTGGTGATGAGATTATTTTTGCCACCGGAGAACGATTTGAAGGGACTAAAGATCGTGTTTACATGACCTACAAGAACTTTCCTCAAGATGCCAAACCAGGAGAACGTATTCTTTTAGATGATGGTAAATTGATTTTTGAAGTGGTGTCTTCAGATAATAAAACTGAAGTAACGGCAAAAGTAATTCAAGGCGGACCATTAAAATCGAAAAAAGGAGTTAACCTTCCAAATACTAACATTTCTCAACCAGCATTAACAAAAAAAGATATTGAAGATGCTATTTTTGCTATCAGCCAAGAGGTAGATTGGATTGCGTTGTCATTTGTACGTCATGCTGAAGATTTAATGCAATTGAGAGATTTGATTAAAGAGCATGCCGAATATAAAATACCTATTGTTGCGAAAATTGAGAAACCAGAGGCTATTGAAAATATAGATAAAATTGTAGCACATTGTGATGGTTTGATGGTAGCACGTGGCGATTTAGGTGTTGAAATTCCTGCAGAAGAGGTGCCTTTAATACAAAAGCAATTGGTGCTTCGTGCAAAACGAGCTAGAATTCCAGTTATTATTGCTACTCAAATGATGGAAACTATGATTTCTAGTTTAACGCCAACACGAGCAGAGGTGAATGATGTGGCAAACTCGGTTATGGATGGCGCTGATGCTGTGATGCTTTCGGGAGAAACTTCTGTCGGGAAATATCCAGTTGAGGTTATTCAAAAAATGTCCGATATTTTGAAAACGGTTGAAAACTCGGCACTTATTCAAGTGCCTCAAATGCCGCCACATATTCGTACAAATCGTTATATCACAAAATCAATTTGTTATCACGCAGCCAATATGGCTAATGAGATTAATGCAAAAGCCATTTCTACATTGACCAATAGTGGGTACACAGCGTTCCAAATTTCGGCATGGCGTCCGTCATGTCATATTTTAGTATTTACTTCAAATAAACGCATACTAACACGTTTAAGTTTGTTATGGGGTGTACGTGCTTTTTATTATGATAGATTTGTTAGTACTGATGAGACAATAGAAGATGTAAACGCTATTGCTTGTAAAATGGGTTATCTAGAAGTGGGTGATATGCTTATAAGTTTAGCAGCTATGCCAATTCAAGAAAAGGGTATGGTAAATACACTTCGTGTAACTGAAATAGAAAATTGTAATTTCTAATTGTATAGATAGAATACCATAAAAAAGCCACCAATTTTGGTGGCTTTTTTATGGTTAAAACTTAAATTTAAGTTGTACACTAACCATTTTTTTATCAACAGAATTTTTTTTGGCTTCGGTATTTAGGTTATAATCAGAAAAGTGCTTTTTGTTCCGGAGTCAATGAATCTATTTCTCTAATTCTAATATCTTTAAAAAATATTTCGGCAGCTTCACTTTGCAATTGAATTTTCCCTTTGATAAGCGGTACAGAATTACCATTTTCATCTATATATCTAGAATTTTTTAAAATCATAACAACTTCTCCATTTACAACATGCAGACTTTTGCCTTCAAAACAGTATAAATCTAATGTGTTCCATTCATCATGAGGTTTTTCATAATTGCCACTTCTCAGGCAATAATTTCCGTAAGGCCCATGCATGGTTATTGGTAAATAATCTTGAGACTCATGAGCTAAGGGGTTTAAATTAGATTCTGGTTTATAAGCTCTGATATCAATAGCAGAGTTTGCTTGACTCCAAAAATCACCGGTGTGTCCTTCCATAATTTGAAATTCTTGAGACAACATCCAAGACCTCCAAAATTCTGCTGCCATGGGACCTATAGAATGATATAGAATTCCAGAATCTTTTAATAAATCTTTTCTGTAAGCCCATGTTTTATTCCCCCATTTATATTTAAGCTGAAAATGATAATTTTTAAATTCCTCTTTGGTTACTAAACAACCGTAGTATTCTCCAGTATTTCTTATGATGGTGCCATCACCTTCTTGGATTGTTGTAAAAACATCATAACCAGGTTTGTTTAACCCAATTGGACGAACTAGTTCTCCTTGTTCATTTTTGGGTTGAGTACCATCGTACCCTGGTTGTATTTGATAACTTAAATAAGTATCCCATTTTGATAGATCCTTGTCTATTAAATTAACCCAAGTACCAGCTTCAAGTATTTCTAGAGGTTGTTGATTTTTAACTTGTTTGGAGCAGGATAATAAAAGGAAAATTAGGCAAAAAGCTATTTTGTGAAGTGTCATTATTATTACAGATTAGTTTGCTTAAAGAATTCATGAAGTAAATTACAAAATTTCATAGCTTTTAAAGTTAAAAAACCAGATTTAAAAACAGTTGTTCAGTTTTTTATTAGTGGTTGCTTCATACATTCTGAGGTTTTTTATCTAAGTTTAGCAGTAAAATGAACCACTAACTATATAAACTAAACTTGTTATGATAATTAATATTAATATGAACAAAAAAGAAAACAACACGAGTTTGAATTTTATTTTCAGAGGCTGCCTAATAGCCATGTTCCTTCTTACTGGTGCAGGATATAGTTTTGCTCAGAATGCCGATTCTAAGGTTGTGGATGAAGTCAAGACACAAGCCAGAGTAACTGGATTGAGATACATATGTGTCCATGTACTTCAACTTGAGAAAAGTTTAAAATTGTATCGGGAGATTCTTGGTTTTAAGATGTCTGATGCCGAAGTGCTTCACGGACAGGGTATTGAAGGCATGCTAGTAATGAAGTTAAAGACAGATGATTTAACCATTGGACTTTCACTTACTGCACCTGAATACCTCCATACCATAGGCCCCATTGGAAACACCAACCACAATCACTTCATGCTAAAAGTGAATGACATTGTTACTATTGGGGATAAACTAAAAGCAGAGGGCTACGAGTTAGAAAATGAGCATTATGCTCGGGACAAATACACTTTTTTCGTGGGGCCCAATGGCGAAATTATAGGACTTTCTGCATGGGATTAATATAAGCAAAGCAGGTTTGCTTTTAGAATTGATTTAAAAGTCAAATTTTAATTGTACACTAACCTTTTTATTAAGACTAAGCCCAGCAGTATTTTTTTTGGCTTCGGTATTTAAATTAGACAATGAAATACCTAATAACCTCACAGAATTGTTCAATGATTCTTGGTACAGTAAATCTTTGGCGGTATCCAGTATTAGAGCCTTATCGTTTATAAAATAAGTCAGCGTTTTACTTCTTGTATGAAGTGTAAAATCACTATACTTTATTTTTAGAGTAATCGTTTTCCCAGATATTTTGCTTTTTTTCAATCGGTTTGATACTTCTTCAGCAATATGATCTAACTTTTGTAACATGAATATTTCAGAAGATAAGTTTTCGCTAAAAGTACGCTCAGCTGCCAAGCTTTTTCGTTGACGATTTGGTGTTACCGGACTGTTGTGAATACCTCTCACAATGTAGTAAAAATAGCGTCCAGATTTGCCAAAATGGGTATCTAAATATTCCAAAGATTTTTGTTTTAAATCTAGTCCCGTAAATATGCCCTTTTGATACATTTTTTCGGTAGTTACCTTACCAACGCCGTAAAATTTACGAATGTCTAAAGTTTCTAAAAATGATATAACCTCTTCTGGATTTACGGTTTTTTGTCCGTTAGGTTTGTTGTAGTCGCTTGCAATTTTGGCAATGAATTTATTAATTGAGATACCAGCCGATGCAGTTAATCCTATCTCATTCAAAATACGTGCTCTTATTTCTTTGGCTATTAAAGAGGCGCTGGGATTTCCTTTTTTGTTTTCAGTAACATCTAAATAGGCTTCATCTAGAGATAGTGGTTCTACCAAGTCTGTATAGTCGTGAAAAATCGCTCTAATTTGTTTTGAAATTTCATGGTAACGTTCAAAACGAGGCTTAACAAAAACTAGTTCAGGACAAAGTTTCACAGCCAGATTTCCGGCCATAGCACTTTTCACTCCAAATGTCCTTGCCTCGTAACTTGCGGCACTTATCACACCGCGTTTTCCGTCGCCGCCAACCGCAATAGGTTTGCCCTTTAAGTTTGGATTATCTAATTGTTCTACAGAGGCATAAAACGCGTCCATATCTACATGAATGATTTTCCTTATTGGCGGTTTGGTATACATACTGTAAATTTAACCATTAAATGTGTTTTTATGAGTATCTTTCCAAAGCGTATTGCAAAGTTATATGGAAGAAATTGAAAGAAAGTTTTTAGTAAAATCTGATGCGTTTAAAGCAGAAGCCTTTAAGCAAACAAGAATTTGTCAAGGGTTTTTAAATACGCACAAATCACGCACGGTTAGGGTAAGATTAAAAGGAGAGTTTGGATTTATTACGGTAAAAGGCATATCTTCTGATGATGGATTGAGCCGGTTTGAATGGGAAAAAGAAATACCAAAACAAGAAGCTGAGGCCTTGTTAAAATTGTGCGAACCTTCCATAATTGATAAGTTGCGTTACGAGGTTAAGGTGGGTAACCATGTTTTTGAAATAGATCAATTCTTTGGTGATAATGATGGTTTGGTTGTCGCAGAAATTGAATTGGGTTCAAAAAACGAAAAATTTATAAAACCCAAATGGTTAGGTAAAGAGGTAACAGGAGATATTAAGTATTATAATGCCGTTTTAAGTAAGCAGCCCTTTAGTACATGGGCGTTTAAATAGTAAATTATGAAAATATTATTTGTACAGTTATTGGTGATTTTTGTTGCAGTTGGATGCAAAAATGAAAAGCAAGTAAATCAAGAATTAGAGGATGTTGAAACTATTACAGAGGTAGTTGTTGATAGCATTATTGAAGAGGTTGAGTCTGTTAAAACAACAAAACAAATTAAAGCAGAATTAAAAAGTAAAGGGTTTAAAATTTTTGACTACGTTGATGAAACAACCCAAGACACCATTTTGATGCAACAGTATTTTATGGCATTTTTAAAAGCAGGACCTATAAGAGGACAAAACGAAGAAGAATCAGCTGAGTTACAAGAACAACATCTGGCTCATTTATCAAAAATGTATGAATTGGGTTATGCTGATATTTCTGGGCCTTTTGGAGATGATGGCGAGATTAGAGGTGTGACCATTTATAACGTTCCAACATTAAAAATGGCAGATAGTTTAGCCAATGCAGATCCTATGGTAAAGGCGGGCCGATTAAAAATTGAGATTCACCCTTGGTGGGCGGCAAAAGGCTTTCAATTGAGATAAATGATGAATTTCTTAAGAGCATTCGTTTTTTGCGTAAATCTGCTCATAATTCTTGCATTATTGTTGTTGCATTTTTTTGTAAAAGACGCAACCTATCAATCGTCCTTGTGGTTTTATACCTTCCCTTTACCCTTAATTATTATGGTGGTTTTAGGGATGTCTATAGTTTTAGGTAAAAAAATGAAATACAATATATGGATAGCCAGTGTGTTATTCTTGATTTGGGTGGGAAGAAGTTTTTCATTTAACTTTTCTAAAACATCAAAGCCAGATGATGTAAAGATTGTTTTTTGGAATGCCTCAAGAGATAATGACTATAAAAAAGCTTTAGACATAAATAAAGAGATACCTGACCTTTTGGTTTTAACAGAAGCTGTTCATTCCGATGTTCAGGATGTAATACCTGACCACCCCTTTTTTCATTTTTATAAATCAAAAGGTGAATTAAAAATATTGTCTAAAACCCCCATTTTAGTTAAGCTAGATACGGTTTCTGATTTTAATACTAATGTTGTGCATTTTCAAACAGCACATACAAACTTTTACGCAATAGATGCACAAGGAAGCACAGATGTGCCAAGATCTTGGGAGTGGCGTTTTGTTAATTCTATCATTAAGGTAGAAGAAAACACTGTTATTCTTGGCGATTTTAATATCCCCTATGAATCTATATTTTTAAAAAAGTTGAAGTCTAATTATGTTCACTTTTTTTATGGAAATGGTATAGGGTTTAGAGAAACCTGGTTTTGGGGTATCCCTTTACTTTCTTTAGATCAAATTTGGGTGTCTAAAGATATTGAGATAGTATGTTCAACGAAACGAAATACATGGGTTTCAGATCATAGTATGATAAAAACGGTGGTGAGAAAGCCTTAGTTTAATAAGTGTTTTAGGGTAAAAGTACTATCTCTATCTATAATACTGTTAATTAGAAATTGACAATGGTTTGATTCTATTAAATTTACAAAAAACAACATTATATTATTATATTCGTAATATATAATAAAAAAGTTAAAAAATCAATAAAATAGTAAGGAATGACTGTAAGTTTTGGAATAGATGATACGCTTGAAATTTTAGGTATAAAACATGTCAACGAAGGTTCGTCAACAGGTTTAAATCAGTTTTCAAATGGAGACCTCATTAAAAGTTATTCTCCAGTTGATGGCAGCCTAATAGGTAGTGTAAAAGCAACCACAAAAGTTGATTATGAACAGGTGGTAAATGCTGCAACATCGGCGTTTAAAACTTGGCGATTGATGCCAGCACCAAAGCGAGGCGATATTGTACGACAATTTGGGGATAAACTTAGGGAAAAGAAAGAAGCTTTGGGTAAGTTGGTATCTTATGAAATGGGCAAAAGTTATCAAGAAGGATTAGGAGAAGTACAAGAAATGATTGATATCTGTGATTTTGCAGTGGGTTTATCCAGACAATTACATGGTTTAACAATGCATAGTGAACGTTTTGGTCATCGTATGTATGAGCAGTATCATCCACTAGGCGTAGTGGGAATCATTTCTGCCTTTAATTTTCCAGTTGCTGTTTGGTCATGGAATGTTGCTCTAGCATGGATTTGTGGTGATGTTTGTATATGGAAACCTAGTGAAAAAACACCGCTTTGTGGTATAGCTTGCCAAAATATGGCTGCTGAAGTTTTTGCAAAAAATAATTTACCTGAAGGTATATCGTGTTTAATAAACGGGGATTATAAGGTAGGTGAATTTATGACTAAAGATAGTAGAATACCATTAATTTCAGCAACAGGCTCTACTAGAATGGGTAAAACTGTTGCGCAAGTGGTAGCTGCCAGATTAGGTAAAACACTTTTAGAGTTAGGAGGAAACAATGCTATTATTGTAACACCAGACGCTGATATAAAAATGACGGTAATCGGTGCTGTTTTTGGAGCTGTAGGGACTGCTGGTCAACGATGTACATCTACACGACGGTTAATTATACATGAATCTATTTATAATCAAGTAAAACAAGCCATAGTTAAAGCCTATAATCAATTACGCATAGGAAATCCTTTAGATGAAAGTAACCATGTGGGGCCACTTATAGACTCGGGAGCGGTAGCTATGTATCAAAATGCATTGCATCAAGTTGTTGAAGAAGGAGGAACATTGATTGTTGAAGGCGGTCTGTTATCAGGTGTGGGCTATGAAAGTGGGTGTTATGTAAAACCAGCTATTGCAGAGGCGCAACCACATTTTAAAATTGTACAACATGAAACTTTCGCACCCGTACTTTATTTATTGAAATATTCAGGAGCGGTTGAAGATGCCATAGCCATTCAAAATAATGTGGTTCAGGGCTTATCTTCAGCTATAATGACACATAATTTAAGAGAAGCCGAGCAGTTTTTATCGCATGCGGGAAGCGATTGTGGTATTGCAAACGTAAATATTGGTACATCGGGAGCCGAAATTGGTGGTGCCTTTGGTGGCGAAAAGGAAACTGGGGGAGGTAGAGAATCGGGGTCTGATGCCTGGAAAATTTATATGCGCAGACAAACCAATACGATTAATTATACTACAGATTTACCTTTGGCACAAGGTATTAAGTTTGATTTGTGATTGAAAAAGGAAAAGTAAGTTATAACCGATTCCTTTTAAGGGTCGGTTTTTTTGTATCTTATCTATGAGGTAATTAAACCATTTCCCAATTTTTAAGTCTAAGCATACACTATAATGCTATCTTTCATAACTACTTTAAAAGTTCATTACATGAAACCTAAACACATTCAGCATTTATATTGGCGCGTCGGTTTTGGAATATTACCAAAGGATATTGAACGGTTGTCTAAAAAAAGTAAAAAAAAGGTTGTTAATGAGCTTTTTAAGAACTCAAAGCCGATGACTTCACTTGAAGTAGATACTTCTGAAATAAAACACATGTTCAGCGCGATGATGACAGATAAAAAGTTAGACGCTGAAACCCGAAGAAAAATTCAGAAAATAAGTAGACAAAAACAAATAGAACTCAACGCAGCCTGGATTGACAGACTCGCTACAACCAATGAGATATTGCGAGAAAAAATGACACTTTTTTGGGCAAATCATTTTGTGTGTGAAGATAACAACATCAACTATATACAGCAGTTCAATAATACGTTAAGGCGTTATGCTCTAGGTGATTTTGGTGCCTTTGTAAAAGCAGTTTCAAGGGAAGCTGCCATGACAAAGTATTTAAATACCAAGCAAAATAAAAAGCAGAAACCAAATGAAAATTTTGCACGTGAACTTATGGAGTTGTTTACACTTGGTGTTGGTCATTATACTGAAGAAGATATAAAAGAAAGTGCCCGAGCATTCACAGGATATTCTCATAATTTGCAAGGGGAATTTGTTTTTAGAAAACGAACGCATGACGAGGGACAAAAAACTTTTATGGGTAAAACAGGTAACTTTGATGGTGAAGCTGTTATAGATATTATTTTAGAACAAAAACAATGTGCAAAATATATATGCACCAAAGTATACAAATATTTTGTGAATGATACTTTGAATCAAGATCATATTGAAGCGATGACCGCCGTTTTTTATAACGATTATAACATTGAAACGCTTATGCATTACGTCTTTATGTCTGATTGGTTTTATGACGAAGAAAATATGGGGATAAAAATTAAATCACCTATTGAGTTTTTAGTTGGTTTAAAAAAGGTGGTTCCCGTAACATTTAAAAATCAAAAACAGCTACTGTATCTGCAAAAATTGTTAGGACAAACCTTGTTAGATCCGCCTAATGTTGCTGGATGGAAAGGCGGAAGAAGTTGGATTGATAGTAACACCATTGTACTAAGATTAAAACTACCTTCACTTTTAACTAATGGCGCCTACATTTCAAAAGCGAAAAATGGTACTAATGATGAGCAATTAGAATCTAAAAAAGCCATGTTTAAGAAAACCTATGGTAAACGATTTAATACGCAAACAGACTGGGCTTACTTCAATAAGCAATTTAAAACGGTTCCGTTCAAAGATATGGAAAGTGTACTTTTAGCTTGTCCAATTAATGATGGAACAGCGCATTATTTAAAGAGTTTAGAAAAAGTTTCAAAGCAAGAATATTGCATTCAGTTGATGTCATTACCCGAATATCAAATGTGTTAAGTTATGGACAGAAGAAATTTTTTAAAGCAATCATCATTAGCGAGTAGCTTGTTTTTTGTGCCTAGTTTTGTTAAGGCTTTTGAAGATGTGGCGAGTAGTCAATTGGGATATAAACGATTGGTTATCATTCAACTATCAGGAGGTAATGATGGTTTAAATACGGTAATTCCGTTTAGGAATGATTTGTATTATAGTGAACGTCCGTCACTGGGCATTGCAACAAAGGATATCCTTAAAATCAATGATGAGGTTGGGCTACATAGTAGTTTAAAACCCTTAAAAAACTTGTATGATCAGGGTTATTTATCAATTATAAATAATGTAGGGTATCCCAATCCAAACAGATCACATTTTAGGTCAATGGATATTTGGCAAACCGCTAGTGATTCTAACGAATATGCTCAAAGCGGCTGGATAGGACGCTATTTAGATCATTATGGTAAGCAACCTTATTCTGCTATTGAAATTGATGAAAGTTTGTCCTTAGCCATGAAAGGCGAGCATTTTAATGCCATGGCCACTCAAGATTCTAAAGCCTTGTATAACCTTTCAAAAGACCCTTATTTTAGGCACGTAACGAAACATCAAAATGATGCACACCTAAGCGAGCATAATCTAGGATATCTCTATAAAACTATGATTGCAGCGGAGTCTTCTGCAAAATATATTTATGAAGCCAGCAAAACCATTTCTAGTACTAAAGAATACCCAAGTAACAAATTTGGAAAGCAATTAAAAACTACAGCACAGTTTATAAATTCTAACTTAAACACCAAAGTATTTTATACGTCTTTAGGTGGGTTTGATACACATGTAAATCAATTGGCTACCCAAAAACGTTTGTTAAACATCTATGCTAAAGGGATTGAGGCTTTTGTTCAAGATTTAAAAGCCAATAACACGTTTAAGGATACTTTGATTTTAACATTTTCTGAATTTGGACGACGTGTAAAACAGAATGCTAGTGTTGGTACCGATCACGGTACAGCAAATAATGTTTTTATTATTGGCGAAAATCTTAAAAAACAAGGCTTGTACAATAGGATGCCCAATTTAAGTAACCTAGATGATAATGGCGATTTGAAATTTGAAATTGATTTTAGAACCATTTACGCCACGGTACTTAATAAGTGGTTAGAAGTAAATGATACAAAGGTATTGAACAAATCGTTTTATCAATTAGATTTTATATAGTCAAAAAAAACCTTGCCTCAATGCCAAATTGTTTGGGAGAAGCAAGGTTATATCTTAAAAAGATTAATAGCAAGACAAAAATAAAACATTTTTATTTCATTTTCAGTTTTTAAGGTTAAATTAAGGTTAAGGATTAACTGTATTTCACTTTTCTTAAAATTCTAATAGCTTCTTTATACAGTTTATATATTTTAGGGCTATGTGCTTTTAACAAAGGTTTGGCTTCGGTTAACTTATTCAGTGCTTCCTCAAAATTATTTAAGTAACAAATGAGATAAGTAACAGGTAAGTTTTGCAAATCGCGTTCTTGACTCTGGTTTAATGGTAGGCCTTTTTTCATTCGGCTAAGAATAGCATTATTTGCATTATAAATGTGATGGAGTATTTTTTTATCAAATTGAGGGGCTTTAAACAGCAATTTTGTGGCTATATGGTAATGCGCATTATCTTCAAAGGTTATTAACGTTTCTTCCAATTGATAATACTTGTTTGCGCCCTGAAGGCCTAAATTCACATATTCAATTATTTTAAAACTATCATCTGTTGTATCTATAGAAACTTCGTCTAACGCCGAAAAAAATAAACGCACTTGCTCATTAATAAGCTCTATGTCTACTCTTGAATAAAATATCTCATCTTTTACTTCCTTTTTTTGCCCAGACCAGCAAACCACAAAATATTCTTTAAAGACTTTATAGGTAGGGTGGTAGTCTTTGCGCGTATTCATAAAATCAAAAACACCATTTAAGGTGTGTTCAATGTTATTTTGCGCATTTTTTTCAATGGCTGCAACAATTTCAGAATTAACATCCTTAATGACAATATCGAAAACTTTAGGCATGCTCATGCTGCCGTCTCTTAAGAAAATAGAACCACCATAGTATTTCCAAATATTTTTTCGCAATGACGTGATTAAACCTGTAGGTCTGATAGTGACTAGGCCTACAACGCGGTCATCAGGTAAATGTGGGAACGGTATATTTTCGTATTGTACAATGGGCGGATTAGTTAGATAGGCATTAATGAGGTTTTGAATTTTACTATCATCAAAAAAATCAACACCTACTATATTGCTGTCGTCATTTTCAACACCGATTACGATATATGAATTGTTTTTAGGGTTACTATTCGAAAGGGCACAAATATGCTTTAAAAACTTGGCTTTACCTTCTTTGTGACTAATATCAATTTTACGTTTCTTGTCATAAAAACTATTTTCATCGTTATGGGCCAAAAGGTGTTTTATAAGTAAACGTTTATTAATCATATTTTAAGAGGGCTTTTTTTGTTAATCATGTTTTGTTTACAATGGTGCTATTGGCTTGGGCTGTGCAAAACATTAAGACATCAGCAATATTAACATGTGGAGGTCTTGAAATAGCAAAATAAATGACTTCGGCTACGTCTTGTGCCTGTAACGCTTTAAAGCCTGAATATACCGAATCGGCCTCTTTTCCGCCTTTAAATCTTACTTTTGAAAACTCCGTTTCTACTAAACCAGGATTTACAGCCCCTACCTTTATGCCATACGGATTAAGATCTATACGCATGCCTTCTGTGATGGCCAGTACAGCGTGTTTACTTCCGCAATACACATTGCCCTTAGGGTAAACTTCCTTTCCTGCCGATGAACCGATATTAATAATATGACCAGATTTTCTTTCTGTCATTTGCGGGATAATCGCCTTACTCACGTATAGTAGCCCCTTAACATTGCTGTCCATCATGGCATCCCAGTCATCTATAGAGCCCTTTTCAATTGGGTCTAATCCGTGTGCATTTCCTGCGTTATTGATTAATACATCTATATGTTGAAATTTTGAAGGTAAGGATGTTATAGCTTTTAATACCGCATTTTTATCGCTCACATCAAAGTCTAAAATATGTACATCTGTCAACTTTTTTAAAGTATTCTGAAGTTGTTTTAAGCGTTCCAAGCGCCTACCACATAAAATTAGTCTGATGCCTTTTTTAGCAAATTCATGTGCAGTAGCTTCGCCTATTCCACTGGTGGCTCCTGTTATTAGTGCAGTTGTTTTCATTGTTTTTTTCGATTAACGGATTACCAGCAACAACATGGCTAGTATATCTGTAATACACATATAAAAATACTTAAAAGCATAACAAAATCGTATTATTGAAAGTTAATTTATTAAAATTTGATAGTTAGGTGTTTAGATGTCTATGAGCAGGTTTTGTTTAGGAATTCTTCACATTTCGCAAAATAAAATATAATCCATTCCGTTCTTTTTACCGTAAATAAGATTGAACCATTAAAAATTGAAAAACTATGAATATTGTAAAACAAATGAAATTTTTATTACCATTACTCTTTTTAACCTTTGTGTTTTCTTGTAATGATTCAGACTCTGATTCTGTTCAAAAAGGAGATCCCAGAATTTCAATTCGCTTGGTTGATGCGCCTGGTGAATATGAAGCTGTAAATGTTGAAATTGTTGATGTCATGATTAAAATGGATGATGATAGCGATGATGAAAGCGGTTGGATATCATTAGATGCAGAAGATGGAATAGTTAACTTGTTAGACTTTACTGGTGGTTTTAGTAAGGTTTTAGTGGATAGGTTTCCAATACCAGCAGGTACTTTAAGTCAAATGCGTTTAGTACTTGGTGATGGAAATACTATTGTAATTAAAAATGATCAAGATCAAGGTGAAGAATTTGATTTAAAAACACCTAGTGCACAACAATCAGGTCTTAAGCTTAAAGTCAATGAAGTTATTGAAGAAGGATATACCTATGAGTTTGTTTTAGATTTTGATGTTGAAAAATCTATTGTACACGCTGGTAATTCAGGAAATATCATTTTAAAACCAGTATTGTATGTAAGTGCTGAAAAAAGCTCTGGCATCATTGAAGGTACGGTAACGCCAACAGATGTACCATCTATGGCTTCTGTTTTAGTAGATGATATGGGAACACCAGAAACAGAAGATGATTTTGTAATTTCAGCATTAACAGATGAAAATGGAGCATTTGCTTTATGGGGCGTTCCAGCAGGAACTTATGATGTTAAGGTGATGCCTCTAGATGAAGCTTCAGATTATAGTTACGGCGAAGCTATTGGTGTTGTAGTTGTGAAAGGTGAGGTTACTGTTATTGCAGATCCAATTGAATTAATGCTAAAAACAGGAACCATTAGTGGAAAAATTTCTGGATTGGCTGAAAATGTGGTAGCAACAGTTTCTATTAATGAAGAAACTAGTGTTGAAACAAACGCTGAAGGAGATTACATGATTGAAGATGTAGTTCCTGGAGATTATACAGTGACTATTACTGCTGAAGGCTATGTGTCTCAGAACATTAATGTAACAATTGAGCCAGGAGAAGCAGAGGTAGTTGATGCCACTTTAGTTGTGACCCCTTAAAAATAGGATTGAAAACATATATGAAAAGAGCGATACCATAAAGTGTCGCTCTTTTTTTTAAGTATTAATTAACGTAGCAAAACCTAATATTTTAACCAATTATTAACAAGAATTAAAGTTTTTTTTTAACATTTTGCAATGCTCAAATGAGGGCAGTATATTCGAGCCGCTAATTAAATACAAAATGATGGAAGAAACAGGTACTATTGATATTAAGTCGATTAATGAAAAAATAGAAAAAGAAAGTGCTTTTGTTGATTTGCTAATGCTTGAAATGAATAAAGTCATTGTGGGGCAAAAGCATATGGTTGAACGCTTACTTATTGGCTTGTTAGGAAAAGGGCATATTTTACTTGAAGGTGTACCTGGATTAGCAAAAACATTAGCCATTAATACCCTATCTCAAGCGGTAAGTGGTAGTTTTAGTAGAATTCAGTTTACACCAGATTTATTACCTGCTGATGTAGTGGGAACCTTGATTTACAACATTAAAGAGAATGATTTCTCAATTAAAAAAGGGCCTATTTTTGCCAATTTCGTCCTTGCCGATGAGATTAATAGGGCGCCTGCAAAAGTACAATCAGCACTGCTGGAAGCCATGCAAGAAAAGCAAGTAACCATTGGTGATGAAACGTTTGTACTTGATAAACCATTCTTGGTTATGGCTACCCAAAACCCTGTAGAGCAGGAAGGAACTTATCCTTTACCAGAGGCACAGGTAGACCGTTTTATGCTAAAAACAGTGATTGATTATCCAAAAATTGCAGAAGAGCAGTTAATCATGAGGGCTAACCTTAAAGGGGCTTGGGAAAAAGTTCAAGCGGTAGTTTCGGTTGATCAAATTATACGTGCACAAGAGGCTGTTAAGGCAGTGTATATGGATGAAAAAATAGAAAAATATATCTTAGATATTATTTTCGCAACCCGTTATCCAGAAAAATATAAACTAGCTGATATAAAACCTTTAATCTCATTTGGGGCCTCACCTCGTGGTAGTATCAGTTTGGCAACAGCAGCTAAATGTTATGCCTTTATTAAAAGACGTGGGTATGTTATTCCAGAAGATGTTCGCGCCGTAGTTTATGATGTGTTAAGACACAGAATAGGTATTACCTATGAAGCCGAGGCCGAAAATGTAACTTCAGAAGATATCATCAATAAAATTGTAAACGAAATAGAAGTGCCATAAAATTGACAATTGATTACCAACAATTGATTATTAAACAGCAATAATCAATACAAAATAGTCAATAGACAATTAAAAAATGGATACCAAAGAATTACTAAAAAAAGTACGGAAAATTGAAATCAAGACACGTAGGTTGTCTGATCATATTTTTGGAGGAGAGTACCATTCTACTTTCAAGGGGCGTGGTATGACGTTTAGTGAAGTACGCCAGTATCAATTTGGTGATGATGTAAGAAATATTGATTGGAATGTAACCGCACGTTATAACGAACCCTTTGTAAAAGTTTTTGAAGAAGAAAGGGAATTAACCATGATGCTTATGGTTGATGTGTCAGGCTCTGAAATGTTTGGTACCAGTCAGCAATTCAAGAATGAAGTTGTAACTGAAATAGCTGCAACTCTGTCGTTTTCAGCAACGCAAAACAATGATAAAATAGGACTTATTTTATTTTCAGATCAAATAGAATTATATATTCCGCCTAAAAAGGGCCGCTCGCATGTACTTCGCATTATCAGAGAGCTCATTGAGTTTAAACCAGAAAGTAAACAAACCAATTTAGCCGAAGCCTTGAAATTCATGCAAAATGTTATGAAAAAGAAGGCTATTGTATTTGTGTTATCTGATTTCATTGCCGATGATTACCATCAAACCATGAAAATTGTTTCGCGTAAACATGATGTTACAGGTATTCGCATTTTTGATAAACGCGAAGAAACCATTCCAAATTTAGGAGTGGTTCAAATGCAAGACGGTGAAACGGGAGAGTTAATGCTTGTAAATACGGCATCAAAAAAGTTGCGCAATAATTATAACAAGTTCTATCATCAAAAAGTAGCGTACTATAAAGAAAGTTTTACAAAATCAGGTGCTGGTGCTATTGATTGTCGTGTTGATGAAAGCTATGTAAAAAAATTATTAGGTTATTTTAAAAGAAGAGGATAAACGGATTATGAATTTTAAATTACCATATAAGACTAAAACATATACCGTTTGTGAGAAGCCATCTGTGGTGGTGTTGTTTGGTATGTTTTTTCTATTTGCGTTCCATTCGTTTGCACAGGTAAAATCTACTATCGATTCAACTTCTGTAAAAATAGGAGCGCAAATCACCTATCATATTCAAGTAGAGACCGATTCATCACAGCTTGTTGTTTTTCCTGAGGGACAAACCTTCTCGCCTCTTGAAATGATTGAGTCTTACGATGTTGATACGTTGAAAAATAACGACAGATATAATCTTATTAAAAAATATGGTTTAACCCAGTTTGATTCAGGTAAGTATACTATCCCACAACAAAGAATACTTATTGGAGATAAAACCTTTTTTACGGATTCTTTACAGGTTGAAGTAAGAAACGTGGTCATAGATAGTACAGAGGGATTATTTGATATTAAACCGATTATCGCGGTTGAAAAAAGTGCGAGTAATTGGTGGCAATACGTCTTGATTACCCTATTAATTATAGCGGTAGTTGCTTTTTTGTTGTTTTGGTTTATTTGGAGGCAAAAACCTTTAACCGAAGATGAGAAAATAGCGTTATTACCACCTTATGATCGCGCTAAATTGGCACTACAAAAACTTGATGAGAGCCCGTATTTAGAACAAGAGAATCTAAAGGATTATTACTCTGAGTTAACTTTTATTATTAGAAAATATCTTGAAGAAAAGGTCTATGATAGAGCCTTAGAAAGTACAACCAATGAACTAATAGATCGGTTAACCTTGCTTAAAGAAGGGAATCAAATTGATATTAGCCAAGAAGATATTAAAAATTTACAAAACATTTTACAACGTGCAGATTTGGTGAAATTTGCTAAATCGGCTCCAGATATTGAATTGGCAAAATTAGATAGAGAAACTATTGATGTTGAAATAGATCACGTTAAGGAAGCCTTGCCAGAACCAACAGAAGAAGAAAAGCTACTCGATGAACAATACAGACAAGAGCAAGAGCGTAAAAAGAAACGCAAAAAAATATGGATTACCGTTGGTATTAGTGTATTTCTTCTATTAGCTACCATTACAGGATTTTCCTTAAGGTATGGTTTTAATTACGTAAAAGATACTATTATTGGTCATGATAGCAAAGAGTTGCTTGAGGGAGATTGGGTAACCAGTCAATATGGGTTTCCACCAGTTACTATCTCAACGCCTAAAGTTTTAAAAAGAACAACGCCTGAGCTTTCTGAGGAAATGGCACAGCAATTAGAGATTACGCAGTTTAGTTATGGTAGTTTGATTGATAGATTTCATATTACAGTGGCTACAACCAAGCTAAAAGCTTCTGGGGAAACTAAAATTGATCTGCAACAAGCTATTGAGGGTAATTTAAAATTATTTGAATCGGCAGGTGCCCAAAATATTATTACTAAAAATGAAAAGTTTACTACGCTCAACGGAGCAGAGGGATTAAAGGTTTTTGGTACTATGGATGCTTTAATACCCAATACAGAACAAATAGAGAAAGGGAAATATGTGATTTTAGGATTTACATCAAAAAATGTAATTCAACAAATCATGATATTTCATAAGGAAGAGGATGTTTATGCAGCGCAAATGGTAGAGCGTATTTTAAATTCAGTGGAACTTAAAGAGGCAGAAAAATAATGTTTGAAGGTTTAGAATTTTTAAATAAGGGTTTTTTCTGGTTTCTGTTGGTGATTCCTTTGACTGTTTTGTGGTATGTATTAACCTACAAACGTCAAACGGCGGAATTAAAAATGCCAACGTTAAAAGGCTTTAAAGTAACATATTCTATCAGACCAAAATTAAGACACGCACTGTTTGTTTTAAGAATGGTGGCATTAGCTCTTTTAATTATGGCCTTAGCAAGACCACAATCTGTTGATGTTTCTACAAAAACTAAAACTACGCGAGGCATCGACATTGTTATGGCCATTGATGTGTCGGCCAGTATGTTGGCAAAAGATTTATCGCCAAATAGATTAGAAGCCCTAAAAGATGTGGCGGCAGATTTTATAAAAGATCGCCCTAATGATAGAATCGGTTTGGTTGAATATGCTGGAGAAAGCTATACGAAAACACCTATTACTAGTGATAAAGCTATAGTGCTTCGTTCTTTAAAAAGTATTAAATACAATACTATTATTGAAGGCGGTACAGCCATTGGTATGGGACTAGCTACGGCCGTAAATAGGTTAAAAGACAGTAAAGCAGCTAGTAAGGTCATTATATTACTAACCGATGGTGTAAATAATTCAGGGTTTATAGATCCTAAAATAGCTAGTGAATTGGCCGTTGAATACGGTATTAAAACGTATACCATTGGTTTAGGTACCAATGGTATGGCTTTATCTCCAGTGGCTATTTTGCCTAACGGTAATTTTCAATATGGAAGAATACAGGTTGAAATAGATGAAGTATTGCTGAAGGAAATAGCCGAAGCCACAGGCGGAAAGTATTTTAGAGCTACAGATAATGAAAAGCTTGAAGCCATTTATGAGGAAATTAATAAGTTAGAAAAAACTGAAATTGAAGAATTTAAGTTTTATAATTATGATGAGAAATATCGATTTCTAGTTATTTTAGCGGGTATTTTATTATTGGTAGAGTTGCTATTACGTAATACTGTTTTTAGAAGTTTCGTATAAACAAAAGAATATACAATGTATCAATTAGAAGAAAAAATATGGTTTTGGGCATTGGGAATTATTCCGGTAATTATCCTTCTCTTTTTGGTGCTTCAATTTTGGAGATACAGGGTACAAAGTAAATTTTCTGATAAAAGATTACTTAATAAGTTATGTCCCAATAAGTCTATTTTTAAAGGCGCTCTTAAAGTTATTGTATTGAGTTTGGCCTTTTTCTGTTTAACCATCGCTCTGGTAAACCCTAAAATAGGAACCAAGTTAGAAACGGTGAAACGTGAAGGGGTTGATATTGTTTTTGCAGTGGATGTTTCAAAAAGTATGTTAGCCGAAGATATTGCACCAAACCGTCTTGAAAAATCAAAACAGTTGGTTACCCAAATTATCAATAATTTGGCTAGTGATCGGGTGGGAATTATTGCGTATGCTGGTAAAGCGTTTCCGCAGTTACCCATTACAACGGATTATGCATCGGCAAAGATGTTTTTACAAAGTATGAATACCGATATGTTATCGTCACAGGGAACTGCCATTAACGAGGCTATTTCATTGGCTAAAACTTATTTTGATGATGAGCAACAAACCAATCGGGTATTAATCATAATTTCAGATGGTGAAGACCATAGTGAAGCATCGGCTTCGGTTGCAGAAGAAGCTCATGAGGAAGGTATTAGAATTTTTACCATTGGTGTAGGCGATGTAAAAGGAGGGCCTATTCCAGAAAAACGAAATGGTGTGGTATTAAATTACAAAAAGAACAGCGAAGGCGAAACAGTTATTACTAAACTTAATGAAGACACCTTAAAAGATATTGCTAGTGCAGCTAATGGGGTTTACATTAATGGAAGAAACACCAATGAAGTGGTTGAAAATATAAGAGAGATTTTAAACGCTATGGATAAAACAGAATTTGAAGCCAAGCAATTTGCTGATTTTAAAAGCCAGTTTCAATGGTTTTTAGGCTTCGGAATATTCTTTTTATTGCTCGATGTATTTCTTTTAGAACGAAAAACAGCATGGCTGAAAAAATTAAATTTATTTAATGAGAATTTATAGTTTCTGTGAAAGCACTATAATTTATAAGTTCTTTAACTGAAATAAATAAAGAGGTTTTATATTTTAGAAAGAGTGAAAAAACCGTCTGATGTATAAAATTAGGACAGAATATTATGAAACACATTGTAACATACATTATCATATTTACCACATTATTTTCTTGGGCGCAGCAAGATAATAAAGCCCAATTATTGGCTATGAAAAAGGCTAATAATTATGTTTATGAAGGTAATGAGAAGTTGAGTTCAGAAGATATTGTTTCGGCCGAAATGGCATATAGAAAGGCTATTTCAGAACAGCCAACATCGGTAGCAGGGGTCTATAATTTAGCCAATGCCTATATTAAAAACGGAAATTTTGAAGAGGCTTTATACCGATTAGAACAGGCTGTAAAGTCGGCAACTACCAAAGAAGAAAAACATAAAGCCTTTCATAACATAGGCAATGTATTGATGCAAAGCGAGCAATGTAAAGAAGCCGTTGAAGCTTATAAAAATGCCTTACGAAACAATCCGTCTGATGACGAAACACGCTATAATTTAGCCGTGGCCAAAGCCTGTGCTGAAGAACAAAAGCAGCAAGATGATCAAAATCAAGATCAGGATAATCAAGACGAGAATAAGGATAACGAAGATCAAAAAGATCAGGAAGATAATCAAGATCAGGAAGGCGATAACAAAGACGACCAAAATGATCAGGGCGATGAAGATAAAAAGGATAGCGACAAAGAAAAGGATGATGAAGGCAAACCTGAAGATGATAAAAAAGATGAGGGGAAAGACAAAGAAGATAAGCAGCCACAGCCACAGCCAGGGCAATTATCACCACAGCAAATTAAGAATTTGCTAGAGGCTATGAATAATCAAGAGCAGCAGGTACAGGAAAAAATAAATGCAGAGAAACAAAAAGGCGTAAAAGTTAAATCAGCTAAAGATTGGTAAACGTAGTTTGATATGCATCATCTGAATCGTGAAGAAAATATGAAACTCATAAGGCACCTATCCATAATTCTAATTCTTTTTGTAGCAAGTATAGCTTCGTCTCAAGAGGTAGAGTTTGTTGCAAAATTGAGTAAACATAAATTAGGAATCAATGAGCGTTTGCGTATTGATTTTATTATGAATCAAGATGGCGACAATTTTATTCCGCCAGATTTTTCAAATTTTATGGTGGTGGGTGGTCCTAATCAATCCGTGAGTAATTCTTGGATTAATGGGGTTAGAACCTATAAAAAAACCTATAGCTATTTTTTAGCACCTAAGAAAAGAGGTGTATTTACCATCTCGCAGGCCAAAATAGTTATTGATGGCACTACCTATAAAACGGTTCCCCAAAAAGTAGAAGTTACCGCCGCTGTTGAAATTCCTAAAGACCCTAATGATCCTAACTATCTAGCATCAGAGAATATTCATTTGGTTGCCGAGGTGTCAAAAACCAATCCATATCTTAATGAAGCTATTACAGTGGTATACAAGTTATATGTGTCTCCCAAAATAGCGGTAGATAATTGGAATGAAATTGATACACCGCGGTATAATGATTTTTGGAGTCAGAATATCAATACGCAAGACCAGCGGGTGCAAAATGGTGCATACAATGGTGAAGATTATCGTTTCTTGGTATTGCGAAAAACAGTGTTATATCCGCAGAAAACGGGTAAGCTTGACTTAGAGCCTTTAAGTTTAGACATTGCCCTGAGAGTACCTACAAATCGCCGAGATATTTTTGGAAGTGTTTTGATGACGCGTGTTAACAGGAGGGTATCGGCTGGAAATAAAACCATTACTGTAAAACCGCTACCAGAAACAGGAAAACCGCTTGATTTTACTGGGGCTGTTGGAAGTTTTGATTTGGATGTCACAGCATCTAAAACAGTACTAGATGCCACCGAATCACTACAACTTAAACTTAAGGTATCGGGTAATGGAAACTTAAAGCTTTTTAAATTGCCAAAAGTGAGCTTACCAAGTTCTTTAGAGGTTTATGAGCCCGAACATGAAGAAAACGTAAAAACTAACCTATCAGGGATGCAGGGCAGTATTCAAGACAGCTATACGGTGGTACCGCAATACAAAGGGAAATATCCTATTCCTAGTATTTCATTTTCGTATTTTGATTTAAAAACCAAAAGCTATAAACGTTTGTCGTCTGATGAAATAGTAATTAATGTATTGAACGGACCTTCAAGTGTTTCAACCAATGACGACACAGCTGTTGTAGCAAATAACAAGCAGTCTGTGGTATTAAGCAGTGATCAATTTGCTTTTATAAAAACAAAGACCGAGTTTACTGCTATAAAACAAGTGTATTTCTTTAAATCGAAGGCATTTTGGAGCTTACTTTTATTGCCGTTTTTAGCCATACCTCTGGCTATTGTAGTTAGAAAGAAAAAGGCCATTCGCGACGCTGATGTAGCGGGAAACAAAGTACGTAGAGCTAATAAATTGGTGCGAAAATATTTGAGTAATGCTAAAAAATCATTAGGTCATAAAGAAGCTTTTTACATTGCTCTTGAAAAGGCGTTACATAATTATTTAAAAGCCAAATTGCATATTGAAAGCAGTGATTTGAGTAAAGAACGCATCACTGATTTACTTGAAGAAAAACAAGTAGAGGAAGGAGTGATAAAAGATTTTATTACACTCATTGAAAGTTGTGAATTAGCACGGTACACTCCTATTGATATTGTAACCATGCAAGAGGATTATGATAAGGCAGGAAAAACAATTTCATTAATTGACAAACAGGCACGTTAATATGAAAAAGCTCTTATACATACTATCTGTGTTATCTTGTTTACTAATACAGGCTCAAAACCAAGCTGTTTTTGAGAAGGCAAACACGTTTTACAATGAAGGTAAATATGCCGAAGCTATAGATAATTACCAATCTATTATTGAGAGTGGTGAGCATTCAGCAGCATTATATTTTAATTTAGCTAATGCTAATTATAAGCTTAACAATATCGGGCCCAGTATTTATTTTTATGAAAAAGCCTTACTACTTGAACCTAATGATGCTGAAATAAAAAATAATTTAGCCTTTGCTCAAAACATGACCATTGATGCTATTGATGTGGTTCCTGAAGCTGGATTAAAAAAAATAGTAAACACCCTAACGCATAAATTAACATTTGATACTTGGGCAAAAACCGCTGTGGCTCTAGTTTTTATGTTTGTTGTATTGTTTTTAGTGTATTACTTTGCCTATAGTACCTTACGAAAGCGTCTAACTTTTATAGGAAGTTTAGTGTTCTTAGCGTTAGTATTTATTACGTTGGCCTTTGCGTTTCACAAATATAATTTAGATAAGCGTGATAACCCCGCCATTGTGTTTGTGCAAGAAAGTAAAGTGAAGAGTGATCCTAATCCAAGAAGTGAAGAGGTTTTTAGGTTACACGAGGGCACAAAAGTTCAAGTGGTTGATACATACAATTATTGGCAAAAAATAAAATTGTCTGACGGTAAAACAGGTTGGGTTATTTCAGAAGATATTAAAATGTTAAAGGAATTCTAAAATTTGCATGTATTTTGTTAAAAAGTATATATTTACGACTTTGAAGTTTTAAATTCATGTCAAAAAATATAGTTTCTTTAACATTATCTATTTTGTTTTTGCTGTTTGTTACAGCACCTACAGTTATTTTGATGGTAGATGATTCTATTGACGTTTCTTCGTTTTATACCTGCTCCGAAGAAGAAGAAAAAGGGGGAGAAAAACATAAGGAAATTGATCCACTGGTTTTGGATCAAACAAACTCAGAACTTCCAATTCCGTTCGGTTTAGAAGAGTTTGAATTGTTTTATTTCTTTAAAAAATACCAAAAACCACACCTTAATCTTATTTCCCCACCACCCGATTATAACCTAGTATAATTTCGTTTTTCGTGTACCGTTCAAGTAATGGTTTTTTTAATACTTATGATGTATATATCATAAGACAAAACAGTATTATAGTATGTTTAAATATCTTAAGAATGACTTACCGTCAAGTATAGTCGTATTTTTTGTTGCCTTACCATTGTGTTTAGGAATAGCCCTAGCCAGTGGAGCCCCTTTGTTTTCAGGATTAATTGCTGGAATTGTTGGAGGTATTGTTGTGGGAAGTTTGAGTGGGTCAAGGCTTGGTGTAAGTGGCCCTGCTGCGGGTTTAGCAGCCATAGTCCTAGCGGCTATTGGCACACTAGGCAGTTACCAAAACTTTCTAGTAGCTGTGGTTTTAGCAGGTATTATTCAAATTATTTTTGGCGTTTTAAAAGCCGGTGTTATTGGGTATTACTTTCCGTCCTCAGTTATAAAAGGAATGTTAACAGGTATTGGAATTATTATAATTTTAAAACAAATACCTCATTTTTTTGGCTATGATTCAGAGCCAGAAGGTGCCGATAGTTTTATTGAAGCTTCAGGAGAAAATACGTTTTCTGCTATTTTACATGTATTTGATAATGTCATCATTGGTTCTCTCATAGTGGGGGTTGTAGGATTAGCTGTTATTTTAATATGGGATAATATTTTAGCAAAAAAAGCTAAAGTGTTTACAATCATTCAAGGGCCTTTGGTTGCCGTTGTAATAGGTATTGTTTTTTATAGTTTAACCAGTTCAAGTGAGGCTTTAAGCATCTCTCAATCGCATTTGGTAAGTGTACCAATTCCCGAAGATGCCACGTCTTTTTTTAAGCAATTTAGCTTTCCTAATTTTTCGGCTATTATGAATACAGATGTTTGGGTAGTTGCGTTTACCATTGCTCTTGTGGCGAGTTTAGAAACCTTATTGAGTGTGGAAGCAACAGATAAACTTGACCCCGAAAAGCACGTAACTCCAACTAACCGAGAATTATTGGCACAAGGTACCGGGAATATCATTTCAGGATTGATTGGAGGGTTGCCTATAACTCAGGTTATTGTTCGAAGTTCGGCTAATGTACAGTCTGGCGGTAAAACTAAAATGTCTGCTATTATACATGGTTTTCTTTTATTAATATCTGTTATTTTAATACCCCGTGTACTTAATAAAATTCCATTATCGGTTTTAGCAGCCGTTTTATTGGTTGTGGGGTACAAGCTTGCTAAACCCACCTTATTTAAGAAAATGTATAACATGGGATGGAAACAATTTGTTCCATTTATAGTCACTGTTGTAGGTATTGTATTTACTGATTTATTAGTGGGCATTAGTTTGGGGTTATTGGTTGGCATCATAGTTATTCTATTAAAAAGCTACCAAAACTCTCACTTCTTACATATTGAAGATAAGAGCAATGGCAAACACAAAATAAAAATGACTTTAGCTGAGGAGGTTACTTTTTTTAACAAGGGAGCTATCTTAAAAGAGCTGCATAATCTTCCAGAAAACACCTATTTAGAGTTGAACTTGTTAAAAACAAGATATTTAGATAATGATGTTATAGAAATTCTCGATGATTTTGCCTATATAGCAAAAGATAGACATATTGATATTCAATTGGTATCTAAGCGAGGTGTGGTTGAAAACCCAGAGAGTTTTGAAGAATTCTTTAGAACCAGACCAAAATCAAGTTTAAGTTTAAGCTAAAAATCATGAAGAAAAAACAATATAAAATTTTAGTGCTTTCGGATATGAAAGGAACTGAAGAGACCATCATGAGAAGTACAGTAAGTCTTGCTAAAATGATTCATGCTGAAATCGATTTTTTTCATGTAGAAAAGCCCACAGACATTGTTGGACAAGATAATCCGCTTTCAGCAAAAAGACTTATTAACAAATCTCATTTTGCTACTCGTAAAAAACTGAGTACCCTTATAAATTCTCTTTCTACATCTCACGATTTGGTTATTAACTATTCCTTTTCTGTAGGGCATATAAAAAGTGAAATGGCAAGGTTTATAGATCAAAGTAAACCAGATATTATTGTTTTAGGAAAAAGAAAATTTAAATGGTTTAAGTTTGTGGGTGACGATATAACAAGCTTTATCATGAAAAAACATCGTGGAGCTATAATGATAGCCGCAAACAATAATGTTATAGAACATGATAAGGCCTTATCATTAGGAGTGTTAAATGAAGATACAAATCGTTTGAATTTAGAGTTTGCGCAGCACTTAATGAATTACACACAAGAACCTTTAAGTTCTTTTCAAATAGTAGCAGGAGCTTCTGCAATGCAAAACACGCTTAGTTTCCATGGTAAAAAAGCCATAAATTATGTGTTTCAGGAAAATGACGGGGCTATTGACAATCTTGCTAAATACCTATCTAAAAAGAATGTTAATCTGTTATGTGTGAATAGAAAAAGATATCATTCAAAATCTTTAATTTCAGATGTAAAACACTTGGTAAACAAATTAAATGTTTCATTGCTAATTACAGGAGAAGAAAGGTTAGCAATACAATAAATAAAAATAAATAGAATTATGAAGGCACATACAAAAGAAACACAAGCCACAATGACTCCAGAAAAGGCATTAGCATTTTTAAAGGAAGGCAACTTCAGATTTCAAAGAAATTTAAAAGCCAATAGAAATTTATTAGAACAAGTTAATGATACGAGTGACGGTCAATTTCCTTTTGCTACTATTTTAAGTTGTATTGATTCTAGAGTGTCTGCTGAACTTGTGTTTGACCAAGGTTTAGGCGATATTTTTAGCGTAAGAATAGCAGGTAATTTTGTGAATGAAGATATTTTAGGGAGCATGGAGTTTGCTTGTAAACTAGCAGGGACTAAATTGATAGTTGTTTTAGGGCATACAAGCTGTGGGGCTATAAAAGGCGCTTGTGATGATGCTAAATTAGGAAACCTAACCAAAATGTTAGAAAAAATTACCCCGGCCGTACAGCAAACAGAGCAGCCTGAAGATACTAGTTTACGCAATTCAAAAAATATAGATTTTGTGAATGATGTAGCCAAAAAGAATGTTGAACTTACCATTGCAAGAATAAGGAAGGAAAGCCCCGTATTAGCCGAAATGGAAGAGCAAGGTGCTATTAAAATTGTTGGTGGTATGTATGACATAAACTCTGGAGCTGTAGATTTTTACGAATAAATAGCAATACAGATTCAAAAAAATAAAGCCGAAGAACTGAAGTCCTTCGGCTTTTTTAGTTAGCTTAGTTAGACAATAAGCTTATTCAGGAATAACATTTTTATCTTGAGTTAATAGCCATTTATCTAATTCAAAACCATCTTCGCGCATTGAAAATGAGATGATATGTTCGCCTGGAGTTTCAAAGTTCAGTGTAATAGTTTGCGGATATCCGCAATGGTTTTTAGGAACACGCTGTGCTGAAGACCAAGTCCATGCATGCTTACCTTTACAAAGCTGAATACGTTGTCCGCTTTCTGGCCATGTGCCATCAACACCCACATGCAACCCATTATCCTCAGGGCCGCTAGAGTATGCTCTTACCCATACATAATATTGCCCAGGTGTATTAATTTTTACTTTATAGGAAACTAGACCTCCTGTACCTGGAACGGGAAAGAAGTTTTCACCTTGAATTAAAGGATCCTTATGAGTCACTCTTGTATCAGGCAATGCTTTTATATAAGCGTTACCACTAGCCGAACTAGAGTGTTCTTTTGTGTTTTCAAAAGGAACGGAATTATCTTTTGATTGTAGGTACCACTTTCTAGGGCTTTCATTATTTGAATTAAAATGATAATCTTCAGCTTCAACTTCTAAAAATCCGTTTTGCTCCTCAAAAGGAGTCATATCTTTTAAGGCTTCTTTTAAAGTGTAGCTCACAGGATTTAGTATAATTGAACTCCAACGGCCTCTAGACCAAGCCGTTTCATGATCCTCTGGTATTTTACCATTGGTCATGGCTTTTGACGCTATTTCAAGTGTGTCATTTGTTTTTAGATAAATTTTACCTAATAAAAGACTGGTTGCTTTGAATCCGTATGGCGTTTGTGGATTAGAAACCGTTTTTAGCTTTTCCTTATTCACATAAACAGCATATTCAGATTCACCATCATTCTCCGCAATCGTATTTAAGGTTGCAGAATAATATCCTGTGTTACCCTTAAATATGGTAAATGCAGAAGCAAACTCATTTCTGTTTTCTGTTTTAGCAGCGTTGATTGCCAATGTACCTCTCTTGTTTTCTGTATAGTAATTGACTTTAGAGGTATTATCTATTTGAAAATCTTGCAAGGCGTTTAGCGTTGTTTTAGGACTTTCGTTGGCTTTCGATGATTTCTTAGATGTATTTTCCACTAATGCTACCCAGTCGTTTTCATTTGAAGGTGGGAACCCGATAGATATAGGTTTACCACCTTTTATGGTTTTTACTGTGCCATATACAAGATCACCCCCAGTTCGAGGATTGTACCATTTTATTGTGAATTTTGATTTTGAATCTGTGAGATCTAAAATAGTTTCTTCAACCTTTGGGATATAAATAGCGTAGACTTTTCTAGGATGAGCCAAAACATAATCATGTGTGTTTGCGGTTAAATCATCTGCCGTATGCATGGTTTCAAAAGGTAAATACCTCTTAAAAAAGTCTAAGGCATAATGTGTTTGATCCCATAAAATGTCGCGCGATCTCCAGTCTTCACAGTTTAAATCGTTGTGGGCAAACTTATAACCAAAATACCACTCCACGCCAGCACCTCCAGCCATTAAATTTCCCCATAACACCTGGGCTCTAATTTCATTATGTTCTGGGTCATCGGCATCAGGTTTTGCGCCTGTGTGTGCCGGACCTATTTCATCTTGAGTAATAACCCATTGCTTTCCAAACATCTTTGATTCGTTTATCCATTTTACTGAAATATCATGAACATCATGTGGATGGTGTGTTTGTAATGATGGACCATCTAAGTATTCATATCCTAAAAGAGGTGTTAAAAACAAATCTTGACCTTTAGTTGTTGCATGTGTATGAAGAGCAACATAATTTTGATAAGGATCATGTTGTTTGATGTAACGTGCCATAGCTTTTCTATCCTTGTCATTTTGAGCCTTAGGTGTCCAAACTTGCCAACCGTTTTCTTCGCCTAAATTCCAGGTAATACCTAAGTGATGCGCAAACCGGGCAATTAACTCACGGTAGTATAATTTACGTTGTACACGGGTTTCACCAATATCAAGTAACAGCTCGTTTTCGGTTTCTTGAGTTACTATATGAAGCATTAAACCTAAGTCATCCATATGATCAAAAACGATTTCCCATTGGTCTAGTTTACTACAATCAAAACGGTAGCGTTCATGTTCGCTCGTCCAAGGCCATACATCTTTGCCATCACCTTGAATATTCATAGTTAAGAAATAGACAGAATTCATTTTTTTTGACGCTAAATAGTTAAGAGCACCAATAATGTTTTTGCCCTTTCCATTTTGCCAGGTTGGGTTTCCTGTTTTCCAATCTTGAGCATGCGGTTCGTATTTATGCGACGCAGGTGTTTGATCAAATTCATAATAGCCAAGGAAACTTTCAGGGCTATCAGCACCACCTTTAATAAAAGATTCATGAGTATCGGCATGCTTTAAATAACGTTCTCCAACATATTGCAAACGTCCTTTGGTTCTAAAATCAGATCCCGTTGCATCAGCTTCTGTAATGGTAAATGTTCCCTGAACCCCATCAAAATCAACGGGTTCTCCAGCATTAATCTCATCGTTTACCGCTATATTTTCTCCTTTTCTAAAAGATACTTTATAGCTCCATTCACCAATGGCATCAGGCATAAACCTTACTTTCCAAACATTTCCTTTTGTAGCACTGGTTTCTGCAGCATTACCATCGGCAGCATAAAACCCAGGAATTACATAGGTTTTATTTTTATTACTGAAAATGACGTTAAGGCGATAGTTTAAAAACGGATTTATAGCGTCATTTTCACTTAAGTCTTTCCCTTGAAAGTTTAATGTTACCTTATGCCATTTTTTTAATGCGCCTTCAACAGACACATTTCTTTGCTGCGCGTTTAGAGCACCAAGTATCAGTAGAAAACATCCTGATAGTGTTAATAGTCTTTTCATTTGTATTTATTTGTGTTTTAGTTTAGTTGTCTAAGTGTTAAAGTGTTACAGGTGTGTTGTTTTTGGCTGATTCATAAACGGCCTCCTGAACTTTTAAAGTTTTTAAATAGTTATGTCCATCTGTTTCAAAAGGTTTCCCAGCTATAAGATTATCAATAAAGTTTCTTTGAAAGATGTAACAACAATCTCCTGCAAAGCCTATATCATTATGAACATATTTGTGTATTTGTTCTGGTTCGCCTAATTTTTGTAAGGTGATATTTCCGTCAGAATACAATCTTATAGAACCTTTTGAGCCATCAATTAGATACTCCCCAAAAGTGTATCTTGATTTTGAAAAATTATTTTCGTTGTAACGATTGGCATCCCAAATAGCATGTGATTTGTTTTGAAAATTAAGAATCATTAAGCCAGAGTCTTCTCCTTTTATCACAGGGTTAAGTCGTTTTAAAATGGCATATACGCTTTCAACTTCTCCGGCATGATATCTAAACGTATCAATAAAATGAACCCCCGTTTCATAAATAAGAAGCTTTTTGTAATCTCTAAAATAAGGTTGCCTTGATAAATAGGCATCGTCACCCCAGCCATCACCCATACGGCTTCTAAAATTTAAACTGAACAAATCACCAATAGCATCATTAGTAATCATTTTTTTTATTTCTCTGTGCCAGGGTTGAAATCTGAAGTTTTCATGCACCACAAAGCGTATGTTTTTCTTTGAAACGTAGTCTACAATTTTTTGTGATTCTTCAAAGTTAGGTGCCAAAGGTTTTTGACAAATAATATGGACACCGTGATCTGCAGCAAATTTGCACATTTCAAAATGCGTTTCGGGAGGTGTAATGATATCTACAAAGTCTGGCTTTTCTTTTAAAATCATCTCTTTGTAATCTGTATAATGCTGCTTTACATCATAAGATTCCATAATGCCTTTTGCGCGTTCTGCATTTGAATTACAAAGCGCTGTTATTTCAACTTCAGGAATACGGGTCCAGGCTTCATACTGGAAGCGACTAAAATAACCAGCCCCTATAGCAACACCTTTTAATTTACTTTTCATATTGTATTTCTTTTGAGGAATCCATAAATAACCAACATACAATGGCAACAGATCCTAAGCATGCCGCTACGAAAAAGAAGGGCTCACTAGAGCCTGTCCATTCTATAAGATATGGAAAAGCCAATGCTGTTGAAAATGACCCTAAATTACCTGCCATATTCATCATACCTGAAACCTTGCCAGAGTTTTCTTTACCAATATCCATACAGAAGGACCAGGACGGACTCAAAGTCATATCTGCTCCAAAAATGGCTATAGATAGGCATAATACGGCACCTAAAGCCGTGTCCATATAAAGGCTAGATAAAATGCCAATAACCACTAGAATAAAACCAAAAATGGCAGGAATTTGTCTAGATAATTTCCATTTTCCAGTTTTATAAATAGCATCAACAGTATAACCCGAAACCCAATTTCCTACGGCTCCAGCTAATAGGGGTAACATGGCATAAAAACCTGTGGTGACTAGGTTTAAATTATATTTTGATTTTATATATGGGAATAGCCAAGTTAACATAAAGAAGAAAATAAAATTGCTTCCTATGTATTGTATCATGGCTAAAATCACATTTTTTGAGCCAAGTATGGACTTCAATGGTAAGGGGTGTGTTTGTTCTTTTCGTTGTTGCCGATTGGCTACAATAAAGTCTTTTTCATCTTCAGAAATGCCTGGATGATCTTCAGGTTTATTTCTAAAAAGATAGAAGAATAAAACCGCACAAATAATACCGATACCTCCAAAAAAATAGAAAATAGATTTCCAACCCCAAGCATCAATTAAATAGGCCACTAAAGGCAGGGCAAATGCAGCGCCTAGTCTTGATCCTGAAAAATTAATGCCTTGAAATATACCACGTTCTTTCAGCGGCACCCATGAAAATGCCGCTCTTGAGATATTTGGAAAAGCTCCTGCTTCGGCACCACCAAAAATAAATCGGAATGAGAGCATAGAAATATAGTTCCATGCCGCTCCGGTTAAGGCTGTGAATATAGACCAAAGCACCATAATGGAAGTCATAACCTTGCGAACACCATACTTATCACCCATAGCGCCACCAGGCACTTGAAACAGCGCATAACCAAGTGCAAAGGCACTGAGTATCCAGCCCATTTGAATATCTGTAAGATTCAAATCGGCACTTATAGAATCTTTGGCTGATGAAATACAAACCCGGTCAATATAAAGCAACAGGGTAATTAAAAAGGAGCCAGCAAAGAAGGCATATCTTCTGGAAGGTGTTTTGTTAGACATAGGTGGTTAGTTTAGTTTTTTAGTTATGTTCAGTAAGGTGTTTTCGTTTCCAACGTTACCAGGAAATACAATGTATAGCAGGTTAGGAAATTTAGTTTCTGCACCCATTTCCCATACAGGAATTCCTGGTTCAATTTGTCCTAGTACTGTTGACTGTTTCATGCCAAGTCCCTTTATAGCGAGATCATTTGAGGTAATGCCTCCTTTAGCTAGCAGGTATTTTGGTCTGGTTTGCAGGTTTTTTACTAAGGTTACCAATGCATTTGATACTTTACCAGCTATGTTTATAGTGGTATTGGCATCACTTCCAGTGATGAGTTTTCTACTTGTAAAAACAATGATGTCTTTACCGTTTGAAATCAGTTTGTCAATGGTTGCAGATAGGTTGTTGAGGTAATTGGTTGCTGATGCTCCTAAAACCTTATTCACATCAACTTCAATAATGGTTTCTTCAGAAAAGTGTTTTAAAGCATTGTTAAGCTGTAACGACGATTTAGGGACATAAGATCCCACTATGGTAATGCCACCATGAGTATTTTCTTTGTCAATAATAGCTTCTGTGTTTAAAAGGCCTTGAGGCTTTAAACCTATGTATGAGGGAACAAAAGAACTTGAGGTTCTATAAATAATTGACTTTCCTTGCTGTTCGGCAAGTAAAAGAGCCTGTGTTACTTTATCTAAATCGTGGTAGTTTAAGGCGTTTATAATAGTGTAACTAGCTGAATGAATGTTTTTAATTTCTTCCACTAGTGCTTGCATATTTTGTGTTCTAATGCTTTCTAGTGATACGGTATAAACATCAGTAGCTTTTACATCACCTTGCGTTTTTTCTTCAATCCATTGTGGTAATACGGCATGCTTATAGCCAAAGGTATGGTCTTGTGAAAAAGGTGTTTCATTTACAGGTGTTAATGTATTCTCATGTTTTATGTAATGGGTGTCATTGACTGTAACCCGTCCACCTTCAAACATAACAGGAATTACAACGGTGATGGCATCCTGTAATAAAAGGGTATTTTTTAGAACGTTTACTTCAGAAAAATGCCCGCGTAGTGTAGAATCACTCCTACTTATTAGGGTAAAATCACGATTCGTAACTTTGGAGGCTTCTATTATATTGTTGGCAATTTGGGTATAAAGGGTGGTAGATTGTTTTTCTGTAAGACTTCTAGAATTGGTTAGCAAAAAGAAGGTGGGTGTACCTTTTTTAAATTCAGAGGATAGCGTGTTAACATCCCATGTGGTTAGTAAGGGAATGTTGTAAACAGTTTGATTTCCTGTGGGGTCATCATCAATAACAATGCAGGTTTTATTTAATGATGTGAATATCTTATAGTTTTCAAGTCTGTAATTTGAAGTATCTTCTTTAGGAAGTTGTTTTAGTATGTTTGAAAGTAATAGTTCCATTAATTTGTTTCAATAGCTATAACGCGTGCAGGTGATCCGTCACCACCACCAATTTTTAAAGGAAGAGCAATCAACTCCACACAATTTGATTGTAAACGGTCTAGGTTGGTAAGTCCTTCAATAATGACCACACCGCTTAATAAAATCTGATGAATTTTTGTAACCTCTTCAAGATTATTTACATCGGCTACAGAAGGTGGTTCTACACCAATCATTTTTACTTGTTGATCAATACACCAATGCGCTAATGCTTCTGAAATTCTGGGGAGTTCATCTCTATACTTGGGTGTATTTACATATTGAGACCATCCTGTTTGAAACAGTAAACTATCTCCAAATCTAAAATCCTTTTGAACCGTATCTGGAATATGATGTGGAAAAATTAACCCTTTTGAACCTACATGACGCACATCAATAACCCAGGCTTTTCCAACAAAATTAGAAACCTCAATTTCATCAATAGTTTGATTGTTTACATTAAAGTGAATAGGAGCATCCATGTGTGTACCACAATGCGAATAAAAGCTTAATGTGCTGGCATTCCATCCGTCTTTAGTAATAGTTTTACTGGTTTCTTTTGAGAAACCAGCAAAACTATTGGTGTAAGTCATGGTAAGATCAATAATTCGGCTCATGGTAGGTTATAAATTTTTAATCACGGCATCAGCCACATCTGATGTTTTTGCAGAACCGCCAAGATCAACCGTTAAAACGCCTTGGGTAGTGCTTTTGTCAATAGCATCCATAATATTTTGGGCCGCTTCTGTTTCACCTAAGTGCTCTAACATAATAGCAGCAGACCAAATTTGACCGTAAGGATTAGCAATGTTATTTCCAGCAATATCAGGAGCCGACCCATGAATAGGCTCAAACATAGATGGGTATTCTTTTTCAGGATTAATGTTTCCACTACCACCAAGACCTAAGCTTCCCATTATGGCACCCCCCAAATCACTCAAAATATCGCCAAATAGATTGGTAGTCAATACCACATCAAATATTTCGGGTTTTAAAACAAACATAGCAGTTGAATTATCAATGTACATTTGTTCATGTTCTATATCCGGGTATTGTTCGGCCACTTCCTTAATCACTCTATCCCAATAAGCTAAACTATTTATAAGGGTGTTAGATTTGGTGATGTGTGTTACTTTTTTTCTCCTTTTTCTAGCTAACTGAAAAGCATAATGTGCTACACGTTCAATCCCTTTTCTAGTAAACACACTGGTGTCTGTTCCCATGCCGTTAGGCTCATCGGGAAGGTATTGCCCGCCCATTTGAACAAATTCTCCTTCGGTATTTTCTCTAACAATTACAAAATCGATATGCTTTTCGGTACGCAAAGGTCTGGTAACTCCAGGATATGTTCTTACAGGTCTGTAATTTACATATTGGTTAAAAGAGGTTCTTACTTTAAAGGTGTAGTCTTTTGCAGGAAGTGTGTCATCAACGGCAGGTAATCCTACAGAACCAAAATAAACCGCATCAAAACCTTTTAGAGTTTCAAGACCATCATTTGGTAAAAACTGTCCGTTTTTTAAATAATAACCTGCTCCCCACTCAAACGTTTCTGATGTAATGGTAAAATCATGTTTTTTCGCTACGGCCTCTAAAACTCTGTAACCTTCAGGCACTATTTCGTTTCCTATACCATCACCTGGTACTACTGCGATGTTGTAATTTTTCACTTTTTTGTATTTAATGATTTAATAATAATATTCTTGATTTTTCAATATGTTCTCTGGCACATTTCTCGGCTTGATTAGCGTTACCGTGTTCAATGGCTTGAATGATTTTAATATGCTCATCAAGGGTTTCTTCAGGAGGTCTTAATAGTCCTCTGTTAATAACCTGTTCGTGAATATTTCCGAAGAAATAAATTTTGTCAAGAGGTGCGTTATCGGTAAGTTTTATAAGCAATGAATGAAATTGTTCATCGGCTTTGGCATAGTCATTAATATTAATGTTTGGTTGTCCTATAAAGGGAACAAAACATTGTTTTAATTGCTCTTTTTTTTGCTTGTTATTGGATTGTGCCAATAATCTGGCTGCCATACCTTCAAGCGCTTCCCTACAAATGTAGATGTCAAATATTTCCTTTTCACCAAAGGATTTTACATACATGCCACGACGTGGAATGCTTTCCACTAAAAACTCATTTTCGAGTGCTAAAAGGGCTTTCATAAGTGGCGTACGACTCACACCAAGTTGTTCCGCTATTTTCTCCTGAATGATTTTTTCACCAGGCTTAAGCTCCCCATTAATGATCATCTCCTTTACTTTGAGGTAGATAGGTTCATTAAGATTATGATATTCTATCATTGAATTCTATAATGAATTTTGTATACAAAAAACAAAAATAAATGTTTTTTGTAATTATGCAAGTTAAAAGGCATTGTTTTTTAGTAAGATAGGATGTTGAAAAGATGGCTTTGCCATTTAATTTCACATTGATAAACAATTGACGCTGTTTTTTGAACGCGCATTTTGGTGTATTTGGTTGGTATGTTTTAACCATATCCCATTGTTTTATGATAATATGTTACTTTAAAAATGAAGTAAAGCATAGAGCAAGTGCTTTTAAGTTCATATTTTTGAGGGTAACTTAAAAAGTATATTAAACTAAATAAATTGAACATGATTAGACTAAATCAAACATTCTTATTTGTACTGTTTGTATTTGCGAGTTTTAGCTGCAAAGAGAAAGCCAAAGAAGATCAGGTAACAGCGGTAGAAGAAACAAAACAACCGAATATCGTTATTATCTATACTGATGATCTTGGTTATGGCGATGTTGGTTTTAACGGCGCAACCGAAATTAAAACGCCAAATTTAGATAAGTTAGCAAATGGAGGTGTACGTTTTACCAATGGATACGCGTCTTCGGCAACATGCACGCCTAGTAGGTACGCTTTGTTAACTGGGATTTATCCTTGGCGCGAAAAAGATGCAAAAATTTTACCTGGAACGGCACCTCTAATTATTGGTACAGAACAAATTACCATCCCAAAAATGCTTAAAGAAAAGGGTTATTATACAGGAATAGTTGGTAAATGGCATCTTGGTTTAGGATCTGGTCATGTAGACTGGAATAAACATGTAAGTCCAGGTCCAAATGAGGTTGGGTTTGATTATTCGTATATAATGGCAGCTACTCAAGATAGGGTGCCTACCGTTTATATTGAAAATGGTGATGTTGTTGGGTTAGATCCTAATGATCCAATTGAAGTAGATTATAAAAATAATTTTGAAGGACAACCGACGGGTAAAGATAATCCTGAATTATTAAAAATGAAATGGCATCATGGGCATAATAATACCATAGTTAATGGCATTCCACGTATTGGGTACATGAAAGGTGGTGAAGCCGCAAAATGGAAAGATGAAGATATGGCTGACCACTTTTTAAAAGGCGCACAAGACTATGTGAAAAAACATAAAAACGAGCCGTTTTTCTTATATTATGCTATGCAACAACCACATGTGCCTAGAACACCTCACCCGAGATTTGTAGGCGCTTCAGGCATGGGACCAAGAGGAGATGCTGTAGTTGAAGCCGATTGGTGCATAGGTGAGTTTATAAAAACACTTGAAGTAGAGGGTGTTTTAGATAATACCTTAATCATATTTTCTAGTGATAACGGTCCTGTATTGAATGATGGGTATTACGATGATGCCGTTGAAAAATTAGGAAATCATACACCAGCTGGAGCCTTTAGAGGAGGAAAGTATAGCTTATTTGAAGCAGGTACTCGTGTGCCTTTCTTCACATATTGGAAAGGAAAAATTCAACCTAAAGTATCTAATGAGTTAGTTTGTCAAATGGATTTGTTGTCATCTTTGGCGCAATTAGTAGGTAGTGATGCCAGCACAAAAGACAGTGAAGCATTATTGGATGTATTCTTAGGGAATGAAGGGCATGGTAGAGATAATTTGGTGGTTGAAGCTGGATCAAGAACAGCCTATAAAGAGGGTGACTGGGTTATGATTCCTCCATATGACGGGAATCCTATTTTAAAGCAAGTAAATATTGAAGTAGGTAACTCTAAAGAGTATCAATTATATAACTTAAAAGAAGACATTGGGCAGCAAAATAATTTAGCAGAAACTAATAAAGACAAGTTACAAGCTATGATTACAAATTTTGAAGCTATACGTGGTAAAGATTATAATAAAAAAACGCAGAAAATTGAACTGAAGTAACGTAATGTAACAACAATAACCAAAAAAAGTGGGCCACCACAGCCCACTTTTACTAACTAAACTAAACTAAATAAGACATTAAACTAATTATTAATGAATTTTGTAAATGTTTTATCATTGGTGTTAACCACAATTTTGTAATTGGTATCACCCTTAAGTTGGAATACTTTTTCAAGAATTTTAGCATCCTTCACTTTTTCATTATGTACTAGTTCATAACCATTTTCATATTCACCATAGATTGCAATATCAACCGTTTCATGGTTTAAAGAAAGTTTGGTTAGAAACACAAGGTCATTTTCATGACGCACATAAGGTTTAAAGATGGTAGTTTCATCTTCCTTATTAAAGGTAACAGTGTTAGCTGTTACATGAAAAGGAATCGTGCTAATTTCTAAATCTTTATCAACCTCAAAGACATAATCACCATCTGGTAAAGATGTAAGATCAAATCCTTTTTTATAAAGACCATTAGTTTGAACCTGTTCTTTATATAGAACAACACCGCTGTTGTCAATGATTGAAATTTTATTACCTTGTTTTACATGTTCTAGTACTAAAGCTGTTTTTTTAGAATCTTCTTTAATTAACAGTTTAAGATCACTAGCGAATCCAAAAACGGTAGCGCACATAGTTACCATTAAGATTCCTTTTTTTGTGTTTGAGATTACGTTTTTCATAATTTAAAAATATTAACGTTCAACGGTACAAATATAGGTTGGGTTTAAAAGGTGCAAAACACTGATATTGACTAATATGTGTGCTAAATTAACTGTTAAATCTATGTAAACTTTACACAGGGATAATAGAGCATATAGTGAGGTTAATTGGGCATAGTTTTATATGTGTGCATAATAAAAAAAAAGTAGCAGTTAGAAAGCATGCTATGGAATAAATGCTCAGTAAGACGGATTAATATAAAAAAGGAAAGTGTTTTTTATGCTCTTCTTTTTTTGTATTACTAAATTGTTTTTAGGTATATTTAAAGTAAGATAAAAGTATATGTCTAGTAAAAAACAAATTTTAAAAACAAAAACAGAAAAAGGAATTCAAAGAACGCATAGTGTGCTTAGAGGGCTTATATTCTGTTTTTCAGCTATAGTAATTTACGATGCTTTTGTTTACAAATTTCCATTCTATTATATAAGTTTTTATATAGCAGGTATAATTGTAGGTAAAGTGTATAGTTTGTTTTTAAAGGTTCAGACTAATCAAAATACAGGGTTGTTTCAGTTTAATAGAACCATTTTTACAGTAGTACTTTTTATTGTATTAATCCTTTTAAGATTTGTTTTTGGAGGAATGATTTTGAAGGATTTGCAGGTTGAATATATTACAGATGCTCTTTACCTATTTTTCATCGGTATCTATCGATCAAAATTAAATGTAATTGTTAAGAAAGTGGAAGATGAATTTTTTAGTATGTTAAAAATTGAGAAGAAAGGAAAACTCTAATCTTATTACCTATGAAGATTAACATAAATCAAGGTGTGAAAAGAACAGGAATATTATTTTTTGTATTATTATTTGCAATACATTTTTACGCTCAAAACACAGAATCACCAACAAACAGTAATTATTTAATAAAATACGGCATTTCTCCAAAAGCACTAGATGCGGCTTTGAGTAGTACGCTTCAAGAAGGGTATTTTAAGCAAAACATTACAGTAACAAGAACGCATAACTTTAAAACAGAGCAAGCAAAATTTCAACTTATTTATGATCCAAGCTTTAAGGAAGGTATTGATATTCAGCTATTATATGATCCAGACTCTCTTGGGTATGTTCAGAGTAAGGAGTTGCTTAAATTTATGGAAACCATGCATTCATTTAGTAGGAAGTCAAAATCTAACTTATATGATGAGGCTTCACTTAAAATTAGAGAGGTGAATGCAGATACTGTAATATTAGCTTATAAATATGATCCTAAAAAGTTGGAGCCAGAACTCGCTTACGGGAAATATTTAGAGGGATTGATCTACATTTTCAATAAAACTCTGGTTAAAGTTGAACTAAAGAATACGAACAAAATAAAGATAAGGAAGGGAAAAGTATTACCTAATAAGTTTAAGCAGGAGGTGTATTATGAAAAAGACCCCACAGGAGGTTATGTGGTTTCAAAATATGAGCAACAATATAATGAGATAAAAAAGAGAAAAGAATACCTAGTTACTTTTAACGCACATTTGGTAGAATATCGAAATCTAGACGGAAAAAAACTGACATTAGAGACTACTCAATCAGATTTATTAGCTCATAATTCAAATACAGAAACTTTAATAGGTAGTCTTGGTGGAGCACTGCCCTTAATGGGGAAAAGTGCCAGAAAGCTTGGATACCATTTACCTCGCCCTATTGGTATTAGTGTTTTTAATCATAATCAATCACAAACCTTACAATTTACAGATTTAAGTATAGGGTTTAATAGCCCAGATCTTGTTTCAATAAAAGAGTTGTTTAATCTTCAAAAATCAACAGTAGACCAAACCACTCATATTACTATGGTTAAAGGTGATGTGTGGTTACTTCCTTTTTTAAATATTATGGGGCTAGTGGGTCACGGTGTAAATACCATTGACGGTTCTTTGTTTTTAAGTGATGAATTAAAAGAAACTCTTGTTAGGTTAGGTTATATTGTTGGTATTCCAGCTGATCAAATTCCAGATTATTTACCCATAAAGTCAGATCTTAGCTCGGTCACTTATGGAGCAGGTGTCACGTTGGCTGGGGGCACAGAAAAGATAAATATATCATTAAATTATCAAGTGGTTTTTTCATCTATATTAGAAGTTAATACCACAAAAGTAGCACATGTTTTCATGCCAATGGTTGGCTATATGACCTCTTTTGGAACCAATTTAATGATTGGAGCCCAAGGGCAGTATTACAATACGGTAACAGATGGCTATATAGGGTTGCCTGGAGATAATAGATTAGATTATGAAGTAGATTTTGAGCCAGTGCGCTACAATTTAATTCTAGGTGTTTATGTCCCCTTAACCCATCATTGGGATTTAGCTGTACAGTCTGGTTTTGGAGATAGAACTTCATTAACAGCAGTGCTTGGATATCGTTTTTAACAGCCATACCCTTTTCCTGAAGCATATCTGTTTTCTATCCTTATGGTTTTAGTTACCTTTGCATCATTTAATACACGCATCTTATGATATATTCAATGACAGGTTATGGAAAATCTGTTCTACAATTGCCCACTAAAAAGATAACTATTGAACTCAAATCTTTAAATAGTAAAAATTTAGATTTAAATGCAAGAATGCCTTCTATTTATAGAGAAAAAGAACTATCAATACGTAAAATTCTCGCCGATAAGTTGGTAAGGGGAAAAGTAGATTTTTCCATTTATGTTGAGGCTACTGCAGAAGATACGTCAACACAGATTAATACGCCCGTTGTAAAGCAATATATGGAACAGTTGAGAGCCATTATTAATGGTGATGATGTAGAATTACTTAAAATGGCTGTTAGATTTCCTGATGCGGTAAGTACGGTTCGAGAAGAGATTAATGAAGATGAATGGAAAGCCGTAGGTGAAGAAATTAACAATGCAGTAGATGACTTAATTTCTCATAGATTGAATGAGGGAACCGTATTGGAAGAAGATTTAAAAACACGAGTGGCTATCATTGGTAATATTCTAGAGCAAGTTATTGCTATGGATCCTGAACGCATTGAAGGAGTAAGAGAGCGTTTATTAAGAGGGGTTGAAGAGCTTAAAGAAAAGTATGATGAAAACCGATTTGAGCAAGAATTGGTTTATTACATTGAAAAATTTGACATTACAGAAGAAAAAGTACGTTTAAAAAATCATTTGAATTACTTTATGGAGTCTATAAATTCTGAAGATTCAAATGGAAAAAAATTGGGTTTTATAAGTCAAGAAATGGGAAGAGAAATTAATACCATTGGCTCAAAGAGCAATTATGCTCCTATGCAACAGTTGGTTGTTCAGATGAAAGATGAACTAGAGAAAATCAAGGAGCAGTTGTTAAACGTACTTTAATTAAAAAGAAACTTAGTGGAACAAGACAACATAAAGAAGGGAAAACTTATTGTATTTTCAGCACCATCAGGATCTGGAAAAACAACCATAGTAAGACACTTGTTAGGTATTAAAGATTTAAATCTTGAGTTTTCCATTTCGGCAACATCAAGGGCAAAAAGAGGAACTGAAGAACACGGCAAAGATTACTATTACTTATCGGCATCAGAGTTTAAAAATAAAATTAAGGCCAATGCGTTTTTAGAATGGGAAGAAGTATACCGTGATAATTTTTATGGGACTTTAAAAACAGAAGTAGAGCGTATTTGGGCTAAAGGAAAAAACGTTATTTTTGATATTGATGTGTCTGGTGGGTTAAGAATTAAGCGTAAATTTCCTAAAGAAACCTTGGCTGTTTTTGTGAAACCACCCAGTGTTGATGAATTGAAAATTAGGTTAAAAAAGCGCAAAACAGAGAGTGAGGATAAAATCAATATGCGCGTAGCAAAAGCTTCGGCAGAATTAGCTACAGCACCCTTGTTTGATACTATTATTATAAATGATACACTAGAGCATGCACTTGAAGAGGCGCATAAGCAGGTTAGTGAATTTATAAATTCCTAATACCAGATGAAAATTGGGCTGTATTTTGGGTCGTTTAACCCCATTCATATTGGACATTTAGTTATTGCTAACCATATTGTAGAATATAGTGATTTAGATCAGATTTGGTTTGTAGTAACACCTCATAATCCGTTTAAAAAGAAAAGTACCTTGCTTGATAATTACCAGCGGCTAGAAATGGTGTATCGGGCTACTAAAGATTATGTAAAGTTCAAACCAAGTGATATTGAGTTTCATTTATCACAACCCAACTACACAGTAAATACCTTAATACATCTCCATGAAAAGTATCCAAACCATGAATTTTCATTGATCATGGGTGAAGATAATTTGAAAAGTTTTCATAAATGGAAAAATTATGAGGTGATTCTTGAAAACCATCATGTTTACGTGTACCCAAGAATAACAGATATATCGATAGAAACACAGTTTGATGGTCATGAAAAAATTCATACCATTGATGCTCCAGTGATGCAATTGTCTTCCACATTTATAAGAAAGGCTATAAAGAGTGGCAAGAATGTACAGCCTATGTTACCTAAATCTGTTTGGGAATATATTGATGAAATGAATTTTTATCGATAAATCATCTCTAGTGAGTGTGGAAAAGTATGTTTTTGATTATTTAGCGTATACTCTATGGACTTGTAATAAAAAGTTGGACATTTTTATAAGACCTATACTACATTTTTAAATTGATAAAATTCTTGTCCCTTTTCTCTAAGAGCTTTGCGCAGTCTTTTAACCTCTAATGTGTTATCAGGTATTGGTTTTTCTAGTTTAGGGCATGTTATTGTATTGACGACCTTTCGTCATTTATAAATCCTTTGGGCCTATAAACCCAACTCGTTTGCTAATTCTTTTTATTCTCTCGCTGGTAACTTAACCGAACTACTTGCTTCTTTAATTCAGCACTGTAGTAGCTTTTTTCATGTCTCTAAGATGTATGTTTTTTAAAAAACAGTCTTAGATTTTATGTCTAAATAAAGGTAGCAACTCCTCCTAGGATTTCAATGCCATTAAACAACAAAATAACGGCTTTTTACTTGGTTTTTAACATAGAAACTCACGTTATAATAGTATTTTTGACCCCGATGAGCATAGTAAAGTATATATTCTGGATTTTATACCGTATTTGGTTTTATGTTTTGGTGGCTGTGCCAATTTTAGCCCTTTTTCCTATACTTCTTATTTCCATTTCAAGAGAATCTTGGTATCCTTTCTTTTTTAAGTTAGCTCGATTTTGGGCTAAGTTTATTTTAATAGGCATGGGGTTTACTTATCGTATTCAAAGGGAACAAATACCAGAACAAGGGAAGAGCTATATGTTTATTGCCAATCATACCTCTATGGCTGATATTATGCTAATGTTGGCTAGTGTAAAAAATCCTTTTGTTTTTGTTGGTAAGGCCGAGTTGGCAAAAATCCCCTTGTTTGGCTTTTTTTATAAACGTACCTGTATTTTGGTAGATAGAAGTTCTGCCAGGAGTAGGCAAGCGGTTTTTTTAAGAGCGCAACGCCGATTACAGTCGGGATTGAGTATATGTATTTTTCCTGAAGGCGGCGTACCTGATGAGCATATTGAATTAGATGAATTTAAGGATGGTGCGTTTAGGTTGGCTATTAATCATCAAATACCCATTGTTCCCTTAACTTTTGCCGATAGTAAAAAGCGATTTTCTTTTACGTTTTATAGTGGAGGTCCAGGCAAAATGCGTGTAAAAATGCATCGGTTTATTCCTACTTCGGGATTAAAAATTGATGCCACAACCCGTTTACGTGAACAAGCACGTGATATTATTTTAAAACAGCTTAGAGCCTTTCATAAAAAATAAAAACTGCTCTGGGGATGAGCAGTTTTTTTGTTTTGATTGTTATATAAACAACAATCAAAACTCAGATTTAACCGAAAATCTAAAACTTTATAGCAAAGCCGGTATAAATACCAATGAAAAATGGCGTAAAATTACCCGACGTATTTTTAAAGGTGTTAAACTGATATTTAAACATGGGTTCTAAGTTTAAATCAACCTTTTTGGTGAATTTATAGTTAAGTCCGAAACCTAAATTGGCACTATAACTTGTGCTGTTAATATTATTAGCTTCCCCTAAATAATCACGCTGCCCATTTTGGTTTTCACGATGAATTTCATTATCACTCAAAAAGAATGAACTGAAACCACCAATAACATTAATACCTAGTCTACTATTTGATATAGCATACTGAATTTCTAATGGAATTTCAATGTAGCCTAGGTTTTGGTTAATAGTAGTATTTGAGGTGGAAAAGGTTTCGGGTGAAACAATGTTTAAAGTTTCTTTGCTTGCAAAAGACACACTTTCGTTATTTTTATCAACCGTATTTACATTTTGAAGCGCACTGCTAGAGGATCGGCTAGACTGATATACAATAACATTATTAGTATTATAGCCTAGGTTAACTTTGTTAATACCAGATCGAATTTTAATTTTGTCATTAATGGCATAACTTGTTGAAATACCATAGCTCATATTAATATCACCTGATTTAGGGTTTCTATTAAACTGCTCATCAATAGAGGAGCCATCACCTAACGTGCTAAAGTAAACAGGCGCAGCGTTTGGGGCAACACTCCACCTGTTATTTGGTTGTTTTTCTTTTTCAGTTAAGACTTTATTGTTTTCAATAGCTTCTTCAATGGTTAAGGTGTTCGTATGATTTTTTTCTCTTTCGTCTTTTTTATTTATAGAATTATTCAATGTTTCAGATTCAGATGATGCCACACTATTATTTTTTGATGCCTCTTGAATAAATGCTTTTACTTCATCTTTATTGATTAAAATAGCAGATGCTTTAGAAGGTGCTTGATTTACCTGGTTTTTAGTAAAAGCAGTTTGATTTTTTAACTGAACACTTGTTTTTATAGAGGTTTTATGTCCTACATCTTCAGAATCTGATGGGTTTTTTGCATTCTGAAGCGTATTTTTTTGAATATTCTGTCGTATAATACTTGAATTTGATTTGGTACTGGAAACACTAGAGTTGTTTGAAGCTACCGAAGTAGGGTGCGTAACTGGTGTTTCAACAGAATCTGTACTAGTTGGCTTAGACAACTCATCACTAATCGCATTTATATGTGTAGAGGTTGATGGGTTGTTTTCAGTATCAACAATTTGAAATTCCTGTTCAGTATCTGTATCATTAAATATTAAAGTTCCAACGGTAAATAAAAGAGCAAGTAAGGCTGCAATACCAGCATAACGCCACCAAATAGGAATAATACGACGTTTTTTCTTCTTTTCGTTTAATTGGGCCTCAATATTGTTCCAAACAGCATCATTAGGTGTGGCTTCAAAGTCTTTGAAACGTTCCTGAAATATTCTGTCTATATGTTTTTTTTCGCTCATTTATAATGATTGCGATTGTTCGCTATTGTTTTCCTGGTTGATATGCTGTTTCAAAATCTGTCTAGCTCTGGCTAAATTTGATTTTGAGGTGCCAATAGTAATGTTAAGCATATCTGCTATGTCTTTATGCGAATAACCATCTAGAACATATAGGTTAAACACCAATCGGTATCTATCAGGTAATTCTTGTATAATTTTTAGAAGGTAATCAAGTGATAAGGATTCATCATCAATCTCTACTTCATCATCTTCTATTTGGTTCTCACTAATAAGGTCAAAAACTTTTTCACTTCTATACCGTTGTAATACAGTGTTAATCGTGATACGTTTTATCCAGCCCTCAAAAGAACCTTTAAATGTATATTGTTCAATTTTTTTTAAAATGACCAGAAATGCGTCTTGCAAATTATCTTCAGCTTCAACACGATTTCTTGAATACTTTAAGCACAAAGCGAATAGTTTGTTAGCATATAGCTTATAAAGTTCACCTTGTGCTTTTGTATCATTAATTTTACAATTTTCTATGAGTTGCTTTAAACTCAAGTGGAACATGTATTAATTAATAAATCTTTTTTACTAGGCGCTAGGACTAGTAACTACTGGTACTTCAATTATAATAAATTGATCTTCGCCTTCTTCATCTTCACCTTGCCAAAACTTAAAGATGTATGACCCGTTACTAGTAACGGTAAAATTAAACGTTTGTTCTACCAGTTCATCTTCTAGTGCTTCACAATTATCTTTATCAAAAACAATGTCTATCGGCGCTACAGTTCGTTCATTATTGTCTTTTGCATAATAAAATTCAGAAAAACTGTGGCACGTTGATGGTTTAAAGTAAGAGATGGTTATGGGGTAAGTTTCTCCCAATTCAAACTCATCAGGAATTTCAACAACAGATTCAACGGGTAAAACTTCAAGCCTAAAATTTGGATGATCGTTATTGTCTGTGCTACACGACAAAAATAATACAAGTGTTAGGCAAATAAAAACTAATCTTTTCATAATTAATAAATTCAGGGTTTTAATACATGTTTATATGTTGTAGATGTTTATGAAAAGGAAAGGTTGCGTAGAGGTAAAAAAAAATCTCGCTTTTGCGAGATTTTTATGGTTTATTCTTGTGAAACAGCCAGCCTGACTTTTTCTTCCAGTTCATCCATGAGTTCTGGATTATCTTTTATTAAGGCTTTTACAGCATCTCGTCCTTGGCCTAATTTAGTTTCGTCATAACTAAACCAAGAGCCACTTTTTTTAACGATTTCATATTCTACAGCTAAATCTAGAATTTCGCCAACTTTTGAAACGCCTTCACCATACATAATATCAAATTCAGCTGTTTTAAATGGTGGTGCTACTTTGTTTTTTACCACTTTTACTCTGGTTTTGTTTCCTGATACGTTACCATCAGATTCTTTTATTTGTGTGGAACGTCTTATGTCTAGTCTTACCGAAGCATAGAATTTCAAAGCGTTACCACCAGTGGTAGTCTCTGGGTTTCCAAACATAACCCCAATTTTTTCTCTTAATTGATTGATAAAAATTACAGTACAGTTGGTTTTGCTAATTGACGCCGTAAGTTTTCGTAATGCTTGCGACATCAACCGTGCATGTAGTCCCATTTTAGAGTCGCCCATTTCACCTTCAATTTCACTTTTAGGAGTTAATGCAGCAACAGAGTCAATAACCACTATATCAATAGCTCCAGAACGGATAAGGTTATCGGCAATTTCTAGGGCTTGTTCACCATTATCTGGCTGAGATATAATTAAATTATCGATGTCAATACCTAGTTTTTCGGCATAAAATCTATCAAAGGCATGCTCAGCATCAATAAAAGCAGCGATACCCCCTGTTTTTTGAGCTTCAGCAATAGCATGTAAAGTCAGTGTTGTTTTACCTGACGATTCTGGACCATAAATTTCAATAATTCTACCACGCGGATACCCACCAACGCCTAAAGCAATATCTAACCCCAATGAACCAGAAGGAATGGCATCTACATCTTGTATTGCGGCATCACTCATTTTCATTACTGTTCCTTTTCCGTAGGCCTTATCTAGTTTGTCTAAAGTAAGTTTAAGTGCCTTTAATTTAGCGTCTTTTTCACTGCTCATTTATCAAATGTTTTATTGAGATTATGCTCGCTAAAATACTACATCTTTTATCATGACACAATAATAGTTTTCAACATAACGAAATGTCTCATGATGCTAAATTTTTTAAATAAATTAGAAAAAAATACGCAACCTATTTTGATGTAGTGCATCCAAATGATAACGGCGTTTTAATTTTAAAACTAGGTTGACTAACTCATATTAAAGCACTTAAGCGTTGGTTTGAGTGCTTTTTTTATGGAATAAATTGTAAGGCGTCTTTAAAATTGTATTTTTGCAGCCTTATAAAATCTTTTAACTTAAAAATTTAGTATAGCATGCAACTGTACAATACATTAAGTGCAAAAGAAAGAGCAGCGTTAATCGAGAAAGCAGGAAAGGATCGGTTAACACTATCTTTCTATCAATATGCCAAAATTGAAAACCCTCAGGAATTTAGAGACCACCTTTTTGTTGTTTGGAACACATTAGATGTTTTAGGCAGAATATATGTTGCTCATGAGGGGATTAATGGGCAATTGTCACTTCCCGCTGATCGGTTTAATGCCTTTAAAGCACACCTAGATACCATCGATTTTTTAAAAGGTATTCGACTAAATATTGCCGTAGAGCAAGATAATATGTCGTTCCTAAAACTAAAAGTTAAGGTGCGACACAAAATTGTGGCTGATGGTTTGAATGATGACACGTTTGATGTGACCAATAAAGGTGTTCATGTAAACGCTGAGACTTTCAACACATTAATTGAAGATGAAAAAACCGTTTTGGTTGATATGCGTAATCATTATGAAAGTGAAATAGGGCATTTTAAAAATGCGATTACTCCAGATGTTGATACGTTTAGAGAATCTTTAGATATTATTGAAGCAGATTTAAAAACACACAAAGAAGACAAAAACCTTGTGATGTACTGTACAGGTGGTATTCGTTGTGAAAAGGCCAGTGCCTATTTTAAACACAAGGGCTTTAAAAATGTATTTCAGTTGGATGGTGGTATTATTGAATACACCAGACAAGTGAACGAAAAAACGTTGGAAAACAAGTTTATTGGGAAAAACTTTGTATTTGATGAGCGTCGCGCTGAAAAAATCACAGATGATGTTATTGCACAATGTCATCAATGTGGTGCACCGTTTGATGTACATACCAATTGTGCTAATGATGCCTGTCATTTATTGTTTATTCAATGTGATGCCTGCAAGGAAGAAATGAATAATTGTTGTTCAACTACCTGTAAAGAAATTCATGCGCTGCCTTATGAAGAACAAAAGGCCTTAAGAAAAGGCCAGGGAAATAGTAATGATATTTTCAAAAAAGGACGCGCCAATCATTTGCCTTACAAGAAAGATTTAAGAAATATTTTTGAAACCTTAAAGGTTGATAGATCGTAACGTTACAGCTATGCAAAAAATAGAATTAATGGCTCCAGCAGGAAATTTTGAATCGCTGCAAGCCGCTTTAGATAATGGTGCCGACTCCATATACTTTGGTGTAGAACAATTAAATATGCGTGCCAGAGCATCCATCAACTTCACCTTAGATGATTTGGAGGATATTTCAAAACGCTGCAAAGCTAAAAATGTAAGAACGTATTTAACCTTAAATACTATTATATACGATCACGATTTGTCCATTATAAAAACTTTGATTAACAAAGCTAAGGAAGCTGATATCACGGCTGTAATAGCTATGGATCAGGCTGTGATTATGGCTGCGCGTGAAGCTGGTATGGAGGTGCATATTTCTACACAAATCAATATAACCAATATTGAAACCGTTAAGTTTTATGCCATGTTTGCCGATACTATGGTGCTTAGTCGTGAATTAAGCCTGCGTCAGGTAAAAAAGATAACGGAGCAAATAGAAAAAGAACAAATTAAAGGACCTTCAGGAAAATTAGTAGAAATAGAAATTTTTGGTCATGGCGCCCTATGTATGGCGGTTTCTGGAAAATGTTATATGAGTTTACATTCTCAAAATTCATCGGCTAATAGAGGGGCTTGTAAACAAAATTGCAGAAAAAAGTATACGGTTATTGATCAAGAAACTGGGTTTGAGATGGAACTTGATAACGAGTACATTATGTCTCCAAAAGATTTGTGTACTATTGATTTTTTGGATGAGGTTGTTGATGCTGGAATCAAAGTATTAAAAATTGAAGGTCGAGGTCGAGCACCAGAATATGTAGCAAAAGTTATAAGATGTTATAGAGAAGCTATTGATAATATAGAAAACGGAACTTACAGTAAAGATGACGTTATTTCGTGGATGAAAACCTTAGAAACTGTTTATAATCGTGGATTTTGGAGCGGTTATTATTTGGGGCAAAAGCTTGGCGAATGGAGTAAAGGTTCAGGGTCTCATGCCACACAAAAGAAAGTTTATATAGGCAAAGGCACACACTTTTTTCCAAAAGCTCAAGTGGGTGAGTTTAAAATAGAAGCTTATAATATTAATATAGGAGATACCATTTTGGTGACAGGGCCTACCACAGGCGCTCAAGAGATGGAAGTAACAGAGCTTTTTGTGAATGATGAAAAAAATGATCAAGGTATTAAGGGCGATATGGTAACTATGAAATTACCTTTTAGAATTCGTCAATCAGACAAACTGTACAAGATTGTTGAAAATAAAGTAGAAGCTTAATGGTGGTTGTAACTTTACAACGTAATAAATGTATTGGTTGCAATTATTGCGTAGAATTGGCTCCCAATCAGTTTCAAATGTCAAAAAAAGATGGAAAAACCGTGTTGCTGCACGCCAATAACAAGAAAGGTTTTTTCACGTTAAGATCAAATGATGAATTGATTTTTGATGCTTGTGATAATGCTGCAAAAGCATGTCCTGTAAAGATTATTTCGGTGAAACAAGTTTAAACATTTAATAAAAGGGATGTTTTGAAACAAAATCATAATTCAAAACTTAACTTTTTAAGTCCTGAGAATAATCATATATTTACAAATTAAATAGTTTTAAGAACCTTCATTCGCATAATCTAAATTATTAGCGGATTCAATATATAAAATATGGCTTGTGCAAGTTGCTCAACTAAAGATGGCACTCCAAAAGGCTGCAAAAATAATGGTACTTGTGGAACAGATAGTTGTAATAAACTAACTGTTTTTGACTGGTTAGCTAATATGTCTCTTCCCAATGGTGAAGCACCTTATAATTGGGTTGAAGTACGTTATAAAAACGGACGCAAAGAGTATTATTATAACGCAGAAAATCTCACGCTTAGTATTGGTGATATTGTGGCCACACAAGCAAAGGCGGGGCATGATATTGGCATGGTTACTCTTACAGGGGAGTTGGTGCGTATTCAAATGAAACGCAAAAAGATATCAGACAATTTTAAGGAAGCTTTAAAAATTTATAGGAAAGCCAGCCAAAAGGATATTGATATTTGGCAAGCCGCTCGTGATAAAGAAGAGCCTATGAAAGTGAAGGCGCGCCAGTTTGCTATAGATTTGAAGCTTCAAATGAAGATATCAGATATTGAGTTTCAGGGTGATGCCAGTAAGGCTACGTTTTATTATACGGCCGAAGAGCGTGTAGATTTTAGAGAATTAATTAAGGTGTTTGCACGTGAATTTAGAACGCGTATTGAAATGCGTCAAGTTGGCTTCCGCCAAGAGGCAGCAAGACTTGGAGGTATTGGGTCTTGTGGTAGAGAGCTTTGTTGTTCTACATGGTTAACAGATTTTCGTTCTGTAAGTACATCTGCCGCACGTTATCAGCAATTATCTCTAAATCCTCAAAAATTAGCCGGACAATGCGGCAAGTTAAAATGCTGTTTAAACTATGAGTTGGATACCTATCTTGATGCTTTAAAGAGTTTTCCAAAGTCTGATACTAAGTTACACACCGAAAAAGGAATTGCTGTATGTCAAAAAACAGATATTTTTAAAGGACATATGTGGTATGCTTATGAAGGCGAATGGATGAATTGGCACAAAATTACTACAGAGCAGGCTAACGAAATTATCGAATTAAATAAAAGCAACAAAAAAATTACCAGCCTTGAGGAATACGCTTCAGATCTTATAGAAGATGATAAGGCAACATTTGAAAATGTGGTTGGACAAGATAGTTTAACACGCTTTGATAGTCCAAAACGTAATAAAAAACGTAGAAATAATAGAAGGCGCGATAATAATCAGGGGGGTAACCAAAACAAAAACTCACAAAGTAAAGCCGCCGTTACCAAACCTGATGATAACAAGCCTAAACCTAATCAGAATAAAAGAGCTAAAAACAAAAGAAGAAAACCTAAACCTCAAAACAATAAAGATGCTTCAAAATAAGACGTTACTATTCTTGTTATTAGCTGTTTCTTCTTTGGTCGTGTCTTGCGACTCTAATCGTGTTTTTGATGCTTATAAGGCAGTTCCAAACAAATGGCATAAAGATTCAGTTGTTAGTTTTAAATTAACCCCGCCAGATTCTACAAATGCTTATAATTTATTTGTGAACTTAAGAAACACCAATGCTTACAAATACAATAATCTATTCTTGATTGTTGAAATGGTTTTTCCGCATGGTAAAACCATTAAAGATACCTTAGAATACAGAATGGCAGAGCCTAGTGGCAAACTTTTAGGTACGGGTTATACTGATGTAAAAGAAAATAAACTTTGGTATAAAGAAGGCGTAGTTTTTGCGGAATCTGGTGAATATACCGTAAATATTCAGCATGCTATGAGAGAACATGGTAAAGTTAATGGCGTTAAAGAACTAGAAGGCGTTACTGATGTTGGCTTTAGAGTAGAACATATCACTAGCAATAATTAAAAAATTACATGGCAAAGGCAAAAAAGGAAACAAAATCAGAACAAGACTTTTTAAAATATATCCGATGGTTTTGGATATGCTTTGCAGGAGGGTTGGTCACTCTTTTACTGTTATTTCTTATGGCTTCTTGGGGTATTTTTGGAGAGATGCCAGATCACACGGTGTTAGAGAATCCTAAAACTAATTTAGCCACAGAGATTATTTCTTCTGACGGGCAAACTCTGGGTAAGTTTTATTTTAATGATAATAGAACGCCTGTTAGTTATGATGAACTGCCTCAACATTTAGTAAATGCTTTAGTGGCTACAGAAGATGCTCGTTTTTATGAACACTCGGGTGTTGATGCTAGGGGAACATTAAGAGCAGCTGTAAAACTTGGTCGTGGCGGGGGGGCTAGTACTATTTCCCAGCAGTTGGCAAAACAGTTATTTCATGGTGAAGGCTCAAAAAATATCATAGAGCGTGTTCTTCAAAAATTAAAAGAGTGGGTTATTGCCATTCGTTTAGAGCGTCAATATACTAAGGAAGAAATCATGGCGCAGTATTTTAATATTTATGACTTTGGTAATAATGCTGATGGTATTAGAAGTGCTTCAAGAATTTACTTTAATAAAGAACCAAAAGAATTAGAATTAAAAGAATCTGCTATGTTGGTAGGGATGTTTAAAAACTCGTCCTTATACAATCCTAGAAGAAATCCTGTAGGTGTAAAAAACAGAAGAAATGTTGTGCTAGCTCAAATGTATAAATACGATTATATTGATGAAAAATTGAAAGATTCATTGCAGCAAACAGAATTAGATTTAGATTACTCACCAGAGTCACATCGCGAGGGAATTGCGACCTATTTCAGAGGGTATTTAGATGGTTTTATGAAAGACTGGATAAAGGATAATCCTAAACCAGATGGTTCTAAATGGAATCTATATAATGATGGTTTAAAGATTTATACCACTATTGATTCGCGTATGCAAAAGCATGCAGAAGATGCTGTACAACAACATATGCCAAGGCTTCAGGCAGAATTTTTTAATCAAAACACACCAAAACGCAATCCTACAGCACCATTTTTAGAGTTGGATCAGAGTGAAATTGATGCTTTGATGCGTCGCGGCATGCGTCAGTCTGAACGTTGGCGTCATATGAAATACGATTTAAAAAAGTCAAATAAAGAAATTGAGGAATCTTTCCAAAAACCAATACCAATGACGGTTTTTGTATGGGAAGATGGAAAGCCATCAGAAGTTGACACCATCATGAAGCCTATGGATTCTATGCGTTATTATAAATCTTTCTTAAGAACGGGCATGATGTCTATGAATCCACAAACAGGTCACGTGAAAGCCTGGGTAGGAGGTATGAATTACAGGCATTTTCAATATGATATGGTAAAACAAGGGAAACGTCAAGTAGGATCAACATTTAAGCCTTTTGTTTATGCCTCGGCGATTGATCAGTTGCACTATTCGCCCTGTGATGAATTTCCTGACACACCTTATTGTATAGAAGCTAATAAGTATGGTAATCCTGAGGAATGGTGCCCCAAAAACTCTGGCGGTGAAGATGATTATGGAGGCACCCGAACTTTAAAAAATGCCCTGGCCAATTCGGTGAATACAATCACAGCGCGACTCATTGATAAAGTGGGACCGCAAACGGTTGCCGACTTAGTAAAGAAGATAGGGGTAACATCAGAAGTATTACCTGTTCCTGCAATTGCTCTAGGTGTTCCAGAGATTAGTGTTTATGAAATGGTAGGAGCTTACTCAACTTTTGCAAATAAAGGGGTGTATACCAAACCGGTTATGGTAACCAGTATTGAAGATAAGAACGGTACTATTTTGTATCAGTTTAAACCAGAAAGTAAAGATGTATTGAGTGAGGAGGCTGCTTATGTCACCGTAAAACTTATGGAAGGGGTTACCCAATCAGGTTCAGGAGCACGATTAAGAGGAAGCGGACGCGATAAATACCGGGCAGATTATAGAGAAGTTGTTACCGGGTATCCGTATGAATTTACTAATCCTATTGCTGGAAAAACAGGAACCACGCAGAATCAAAGTGATGGTTGGTTTATGGGTATGGTTCCTAATTTGGTAACTGGCGTTTGGGTTGGTGCTGAAGATAGAGCCGCCCACTTTAAAACCATAACATATGGGCAAGGAGCGTCTATGGCCTTACCCATTTGGGGTATTTATATGAAAAGTTGTTATGCCGATGAAGCATTGAATATTTCAAAAGCCGATTTTGAAGCACCAGAGGAGCTTACTATAAATGTAGATTGTTCTGTGGTTGAAGAAGATGCTTCGCAAGTTCAAACAGAAGAAAAGCTACCAGAAGAACTTGAATTTTAATAGCGTTTTACATTATAACATAAAAAAACCATTCCTTTTGGAGTGGTTTTTTTATTCGCATTATTTTTAGGGTATTATTCAATTATTCTTAAATTTATATGGAATAAAATGAAAAATAATGATTAACAAAAAAGTAAATAATGTTCAGGAGGCTTTAAAAGGTGTAACCAATGGTATGACTTTTATGCTAGGGGGCTTTGGTCTTAGTGGTATTCCTGAAAATGCAATAGCGCATTTAGTTACATTGGGCATAAACCAACTCACTTGTATTTCCAATAATGCTGGGGTTGATGATTTTGGTTTAGGGCTATTACTTCAGAAAAAACAAATCAAAAAAATGATATCCTCTTATGTTGGGGAAAACGATGAGTTTGAAAGACAAATGCTATCGGGCGAGTTAGATGTAGAATTAATTCCTCAAGGGACTTTAGCAGAACGCTGTAGGGCGGCACAGGCAGGTATGCCGGCTATTTATACACCTGCTGGATACGGTACTGAAGTGGCTGAAGGGAAAGAAACCCGTGAGTTTGATGGAAAAATGTATGTTTTAGAGCACGCTTTTAAGGCAGACTTTGCATTTGTTAAGGCTTGGAAAGGGGATGAGGCTGGTAATTTAATTTTTAAAGGAACAGCTAGAAATTTTAATCCCAATATGTGCGGTGCGGCTAAAATTACGGTAGCTGAGGTGGAACAAATGGTACCTCTAGGAACACTAGATCCTAACCAAATACACATTCCAGGTATTTTTGTACAACGCATTTTTAAAGGGGCTGTTTATGAGAAACGTATTGAACAATTAACTTTAAGACAACGCGATTAATTATGTTAGATAAAAATGGTATAGCAAAACGTATTGCAAAAGAAGTTCAAGATGGGTTCTATGTAAATCTTGGAATAGGCATTCCTACACTAGTAGCAAATTATGTACGAGATGATATAGAGGTAGAGTTTCAAAGTGAAAATGGGGTGTTAGGTATGGGGCCGTTCCCGTATGAAGGCGAAGAAGATGCTGATGTGATTAACGCAGGGAAGCAAACTATTACCACATTACCTGGAGCTAGTTTTTTTGATTCTGCCATGAGTTTTTCAATGATTAGAGGTAAGCACGTAGATCTCACTATTTTAGGCGCAATGGAAGTCGCTGAAACTGGTGATATTGCGAATTGGAAAATTCCAGGTAAAATGGTGAAAGGTATGGGAGGCGCTATGGATTTAGTGGCGAGTGCCGAAAACATTATTGTGGCCATGATGCATACCAATAAACGTGGCGAATCTAAATTGTTAAAAAAATGTACATTACCGCTTACTGGTGTTGGCTGTGTAAAGAAGATTGTCACTAATATGGCTGTTATTGAGGTAGTAGAGCAAGGGTTTAAGTTATTAGAGCGTGCTCCAGGTGTTTCGGTTGAGGCTATTAAACAAGCTACCGAAGGCCATCTCATAATAGAGGGTACTATACCCGAAATGAATATTTAAGGCATTTGTTTTTTTAAAAACAGACGAAATACAGTACATATGTTAAAAAAATATGTATTTTGTCGATTTAATATGTTTTTAATCGTTATTATTGCTGAAGTTTACGATATTAGTACTCCCCAAAATAACCAAATTAATAATAGATTGCTTTAAATCTATCATAAACTTGAATGACTATGAATGTTGCAACAAATCTACCTGAACAACCTACTCATGATGAAAGCAAATTCAAAGAAACATTAAAAGAGAATTTGCAGTTTTTTAGAGGTCTAATTTATTTAACTAAAAAGGTTTTTATGTTTTAATTAAGAAGTTAAATAATAGCACATAAAAAAAGTCGTTTTGAAATTTCAAAACGACTTTTTTTATAATCCTTTAGGGATAGCATCTATAAGTTTTTGGGTATATGCTTTTTGTGGTTTGTTGTAAATAACATCGGCATCATCTAATTCTTCAATTTTGCCCTTATTCATTACTAAGAGCTGGTCAGACATATATTTTACAACAGCTAAATCATGTGAAATAAAGATGTAGGTAAAGCCAAAATCGTGTTTAAGTTCATTAAGTAAATTTAAAACTTGCGCTTGTACAGAAATATCTAAAGCAGAAACCGACTCATCACATATAATAAGTTTAGGTTGTAAAGCAATAGTTCTGGCAATACCAATACGTTGTCTTTGCCCTCCAGAAAACTCATGCGGATATCTGTTATAATGTGCTTCAGAAAGCCCTACTTTGGTTAAGAGTTCTAACACTTTCAACTTGCGTTCTTGGTTGCTACTGTAAAGACCATGCACTTGCATAGGTTCTAAAATGGCCTCTCCTACAGGGATTCTTGGATTGAGTGAGGAGTAAGGATCTTGGAATATAATTTGAATATCTTTTCTAAGAGTTCTAGCTTCAGATTTTGATAGTTTGGTAATGTCTATGCCTTTGTAATTAATTTGCCCGGCAGTAGCTTTATCAAGCAAAAGAATGGCATTGCCTAAAGTTGATTTTCCACAACCAGACTCACCAACTAAGCCTAAAGTTTCACCTTCATATACTTTAAAACTAATGTTATTAACCGCTTTAAACGATTCCGTTTTTCCAAATAAACCTGTTTTAGAAAGGTATTCTTTTTCAACATTTAAAACCTCTAATAACGGTGGCTTGCTATACATGATGGTATGTGCTTTTTGCCGCATATTTTCAGTAATAATAGCTTTAGCAATAGTGTGATTTAAATAATCATGTATAGTAGGTAAAGTTTTTAAGCGAACATCTAAAGAAGGTCGTGCATTAATTAACGCTTTGGTGTAATTGTGCGTAGGGTCTGTAAAAATTTTGGTAACCGCTCCTTGCTCCACAATATCGCCTTTATACATGACCAATACCCGGTTAGCGATTTCAGAAATTAAAGCCAAATCGTGAGTGATAAAAATAATGCTCATTTTGGTTTCTTGCTGAAGGGCTTTTAAAAGGTTTATAATGTCTTTTTGAACCGTAACATCAAGTGCTGTGGTGGGTTCGTCTGCAATAAGGATATCTGGTTTGCAAGCCAATGCCATAGCAATCATAACCCGTTGTTTTTGACCTCCTGATATTTCATGCGGATAAGCAGAAAACACGCGTTTGGGTTGTGGTAATTTTACTTTTTCAAATAATATGAGTGTTTCTTTTTTTGCTTCAGATTTAGATAAATTAGTGTGTTGTAATAAGATTTCTAAAACTTGATTGCCACAGGTCATTGAAGGATTTAAAGAACTCATTGGCTCTTGAAAAATCATTGAAATTTTTCGTCCTCTTAATTTTTGAAAGGCTTTTGAAGGTAATTTTGTAAGATCTTGATCTTCAAAAGTTATAGAACCACTAGTAATTTGCGCTATTTTTTTGGGAAGCAAGCCTAAAATAGCTAATGAAGACACCGACTTCCCTGAACCAGATTCACCTACAATACCTAAAATTTCATTTTTATGAAGGGTATAAGATATGTTATGAATGACTTCATTGGTTCCAAAGGAAATGGAGAGATTTTTAATTTTTAATATAGTAGTGTCTTTCATTTAGATATGAACGATTTCATCGTCTGTTAGAATAGCATCGCCTCGTAAACGTAAAAGAATTTGAGCCACAGCTATGGTGTCTTTTTCGCAATATACGATAATGCGGTCTATGTCGTTATCTTCATAAAACACCCGACAAACTTCACTGCCATCAATATCATCTTTTGGAGAAGGAATGCCCAGAACATTAGTGAGCAACTTTAAGGACGTATAGGTTTTGAAGTCACCAAATTTCCATAATTCTAAAGTATCTAAATGTGCCACTTCCCACGGTTTTTTTCCAAATAAGTTAAGTTTGGTAGGCAGTTCTATGTTATGAATAATCATACGGCGTGCAATGTACGGAAAGTCAAATTCTTTACCATTATGGGCACAAAGTAAGTGTTTTGTTTGATTGAAATGTGATTCGAGTAGGTTTTTAAAATCATTTAAAATTTTAAGTTCATCACCGTAAAAAGAAGTGACTCTAAATTGTCTTAATTCCTCACTCTGAATCTTGAAATAGCCCACAGAAATACAAACTATTTTTCCAAATTCGGCCCAAATGCCTGCACGTTCGTAAAATTCTTCAGCCGTGAAATCTTCTTTTCTTTGATATTTCGATTTATGATCCCAAAGAATTTGTTTCGTTTCGTCTAAATCTGAAAAGTGTTGGGTTTCAGGAACCGTTTCTATGTCTAAAAACAAGATGTTTTCAAGGTTCAATTTTGAAATCATTGCTCTAGCATTTTATAGGCTTCATCAATATACACGTCCATATCTGAGGTGAATGGTTTTTTGCCTTCATCACTAGAAGTTCGTTGTCCTAATCTTACAATAATCACATTGTCGTTAGGTTCGACAATAACGTATTGGCTGTGATGACCACGCATTAAAAAGAAGCTTCTGTCGTTGCTCTTTCTTAACCACCAACCGTAACCATACTCTGGACTTTCAGGAAATCGGGGCGTTATAGATTTTGCTACAAAAGTAGAATCTAACAACTGTTTACCATTCCATTTTCCGTAGTCCTTGTAGAGTTTTCCAAATCGGGCAAAATCTCTAGCATCACTAGAAATACAACAAAATGTTTTAGCGAGTCTGTTTTTTGCATCATCCAATTGCCAAAGAGCATCTTCGGTAGCGCCCAAAGGGATCCAAAAACGTTCTGAAAGGTATTGGGCTAAAGGTTTGCCTGTGGCCTTTTGGATAATCATTCCTAATAATTGGGTGTTTCCACTTAAATATTCAAACGATTTTCCGGGTTCTTTTATCACTTTTAAATTAAGCATGGTCTCGGCTAAATCGTCATCGTAATTAGCTCTTGCGGTTAATGAAAACGGACTCGTATAATGCTCAACCCAGTCTAAACCAGAGGCCATAGAGGCTAAATCGCCCACAGTTGTTTTTTCATCTTTAAATTGAGGGTAAAAGTCACCAATGGGTTGATCCAGACTTTTTATGTGTCCATCCATAATAGCTTTTCCTAGCATGGCCGTAGTAATACTTTTAGCCATTGAAAAAGAGTTTGTCTTAGAGTCTTTTCCATAGTTAGGTGCGTACCACTCATAAAATATACTGTCGTTTTTAATGATGAGGTAAGCAACTGTTTCTAAAGCTGCATTGATTTGCTTAAGTTTTTCGGAAGGGGCTACCGTGTTATATTTTTTATGTAATGGCCACGGCTGGCTGCTATCGCCTTTAGCAATGGTGTCGTTGTCAAAATAAGGATAGTCATCAATCCAAACCGTTTTATGACCTGTGAAGTAAACGATACGAACACCTCTTAAAATGTAACTATAATCGAAAATATAGAGTAAAAGAACAATAAACAGTAAAATGATAGCAAGCCACTTCACAAATTTTTTAAGGAATTTCATTACAAGCTATTTAGGTTAACTAAATATAGAAATATTTTATGTATTTAAAATTAAAAATCGAAGGTTAAAACAAGCTTTGCTGTTTATAAGGGCTTTCATGTTGTAATAACCATTGTTTGCGGTGCAAACCTCCTGCATATCCTGTTAAGTTGCCATCACTACCAATAATGCGGTGGCAAGGGATTACAATCCAGAGTGGGTTTTTCCCATTGGCATTCGCCACAGCTCGAATAGCTTTGGCATCACCTAATTGTTTTGATAGATCTAAATAGCTTATGGTTTTTCCAAATGGCACATTTTGAAGTTGATTCCAAACTTTTAATTGAAAATCGGTACCGTGTGGGTTTAATTTTAAATGGAATGTTTTTCTAAGACCCTCAAAATATTCGTTAAGTTGCGTAGCGCAATCCTTTAAACTTTCGGGAATAATCTTGGTTGTTTCTTCTTTAGAATCAAGTATGGTAATTGCAGCAATGCCATTAATATCACCTGTTATTTGGGTATAACCTAAGGGCGTATTAATGATGCAAGTATCCATATCCATTTATTTGTTGGGTTTGTTGTCCTCAAATATACCAAGTTTTCTGGCTCTAGACTCCCAACTTTTTCTAGCTAGAACCTGTAAGTCTGACACATTATCACTTTCATCCATAATTTCTAGTCCGAGTAAGGTTTCTATAACGTCTTCCATGGTTACTAAGCCACTTACCGAGCCATATTCATCAACAACCAAAGCCATATGGTTTCGGCTTTCAACCAATTGTTCAAACAGTGTTGGAATAGGTAAACTCCTGTCTACTACAATAATATTTCGCTTGAGTTCTGAGAGTTTTTTTGAACCGTTGTCAAGAGCCATTTCCTTAAATACTTCATCTTTTAAAACAAGCCCCGTAATATTATCATGCTCATCAGTGTACACAGGTATTCTTGAAAACCGTAGGTTTAAATTTTTGTTGAAAAAATCTTCAACCGTTGTAGTTTCGTTCTCTGTTTTCATCACCGTTCTAGGGGTCATCACATCCTTGGCAAAAATCTCCTTAAAATTGAGTAGGTTTTTTATGATTTTGCTTTCATTTTCCTGGAACACTCCTTCTTCGTGAGCTACATCGGTCATGGCTACAAAACCTTCGCGAGTTAATACACTGCCGTGCCCTGTACCTCCAATGAGTTTTGTTGTGAGCTGCAATACCCATAAAATCCCGGTCCATTTTAAAGGAAAAATCATGATAGTAAGGGCTTTTGATGCAAAATTAGCTAAACCTTTCCAGTAGGTAGCACCTATGGTTTTGGGGATGATTTCTGAAGCCACCAAAATTAAAAAAGTCATGATAGCTGAAACGATACCAACGGTATTAATACCAAAAAATTCAAGTTTAAAAGGAAGTTTTTCAGCTTCAATGCCTACCATCATGGCCCCTAGGGTATGCGCAATGGTGTTTAAAGTAAGTATGGCAATAAGTGGTTTATCTACATCTTTTTTAAGTGCTTCTAGGGTAAAGGCGTAGTCTCTCCCTTCTTGTTTTTTTATATTGATAAATGTTGGGGTAACACTAAGTAAAACAGCCTCTAGGATAGAACATAAAAAGGAAAAGAATATGGAAATGGTGGCCCAAAATATAAGTGTGGTCATTGTATTTTAATTTACAGGTGCTAAATTAAGAAATCAATTTAACTACATCTTTCGCAAAATACGAGGCGATAATGTCTGCCCCAGCACGTTTAAAAGCTATAGTGGTTTCTAGCATCACTTGGTCATGGTCTAACCATCCGTTTTGGGCTGCAGCTTTAATCATAGCGTATTCTCCTGATACTTGATACACGGCTACAGGTACATCAACTTCATTTTTAATGTCTCTTAAAATGTCTAGGTAAGAAAGGCCAGGTTTTACCATAACAATATCTGCACCTTCTTCAATATCCATTTCGGTTTCTTTAATGGCTTCAAATCGGTTGCCGTAATCCATTTGGTAGGTTTTTTTATCCTTTGGAATGTCAACTAAATCAACAGGAGCAGAGTCTAAAGCATCTCTAAAAGGGCCGTAAAATGATGAAGCATATTTAGCCGAATAACTCATAATACCTGTATTTATAAAACCTTCATCTTCTAAAGCCTCCCGAATGGTTAAAATACGTCCGTCCATCATATCACTTGGCGCCACAAAATCGGCTCCAGCTTCAGCGTGAGAAAGGCTCATTTCAGCAAGAAATAGAGCGGTTGCATCATTAACAATCTCTCCGTTGTCAATTATGCCATCATGCCCGTAAGCGGAGTAAGGGTCTAAGGCCACATCGGTCATGACGAGCATATCCGGACAAACGTTTTTAACTGTTTTTATAGCACGTTGCATGAGTCCATTAGGATTTAAAGCCTCTTCTCCTGCATTATCCTTTAAATTATCAGGCACTTTAACAAATAGCAATACCGATTTTAGCCCTAATTTCCACAGTTCTTTTATTTCATTTTCAAGCAAATCTAAACTATAACGAAAATAATTAGGCATTGATGGAATTTCGTCTTTTATACCTTTGCCTTCAACAACAAATAATGGTACTAAAAAGTCGTTTGGGGTTATAATGGTTTCGCGAACTAAAGAACGAATGGCTTCGTTGGTTCTTAATCGTCTATTTCTTCGTAATGGGTACATAATTTTTGGTTTTAAAAGCCAATAAAGTCATTAACATCATCGGCCCATTTCATAAATTTTTTGGGTGCTTTAAAGCGATATCCTATATATAATTCAATAAAACTGATAGCGTCACCTTGTCTGTTAGTATTACCAATACTTTTTTCTAAAACGGAGATATTGGTGTTAATGCCTGAGAAAAATGAATCAGAATTATAGCTTAATACAACGCGTCCAGTAAGCTCATACAAAATAGTGTTTATATTTTCGGCGCCTACATTTTCAGAATGACTTAAACCCATACCAAACGATGCTCCAGCAGAAAATAAGAGTTTATTAGATAGTACAAAGTTATAATAATAACTTGGCGAAATGGCTATATCAAAAGAAGTAGCGCGTTCGCTAAGATTATCTGTATTAACAAAAAACTTGGTGTAATACAGCGAAAGTTTAGGAATAAAACTTCCAGCACTTTTATTTTGCTTTTCGTTTTGATAGCCTATCGCTCTAAACGAGAATTTTTTATTGAATATATACGATGTGGCACCTCCAAGTTTTAAGGTTTCTATTTCAGGAAAATAAAATGAGGAAAAATTATTGTCGCTAAAAGAAAATCCCTTTTGGTAGTAAAAATCAATGGTTTGCATCCATTGGCGGTAAAACATTCTGAAGTTTAAGTTAAACAATTCAGAATCGGCATTATCTTTATTCGTGTTTAAAAATTTAGGAGAAAACCCAAACGCAAGTTCTACGCTTCTAAATAAAAGTGATGCTCCTAAGTAATCTCTTTCATTTGGGCGTAATTCGTATTCTTCCCCGTCATTATCTGCAAAGAAAAAGATATTTGCTGTGTTTACTAACGATAATCTGGCTGATATTTTATCAGGGAACCCTGTAATATATTCACTTTTAGCAATACTATCCTGCGCCAAAGTAGGTAGTGTGCAGCAAATTATATAAGTATATAGTAGTTTTTTTATACCCAATCTTTAGGTGTTTTTAAAACGGTTATTAATTTTTCTTCTTCGCTTCCTGGTTCGGGGTGGTGGTCATAAACCCATTGTACATGCGGTGGTAAGCTCATCAAAATACTTTCAATACGACCATTGGTTTTAAGTCCGAATAATGTGCCTTTATCATGTACTAAATTAAATTCAACATAACGCCCACGACGAATTTCTTGCCAGTTACGTTGTGCTTCAGTATAATCTAAATCTTTTCGTTTTTCAACTATGGGGATATAAGCCTCTAAAAAGCTATTACCTATTTCAGTAACAAAGCTGTACCAATTGTTCATGCTCATTTTGTCTGTAGCTTTACAATAATCAAAAAACAAGCCTCCTATTCCTCTCCCTTCATTTCTATGTGCGTTATAAAAGTACTCATCGCATCGTTTTTTGTAATTCGGATAAAACTCAGGGTTATGTTTATCGCAAGCTGTTTTACAGGTTTGATGAAAATGAATAGCATCTTCTTCAAATAAATAATAAGGCGTTAAGTCTTGGCCGCCACCAAACCAGCTGTCTATAATGTTGCCCTCTTCATTATACATTTCAAAGTAACGCCAATTGGCATGAACTGTTGGAACCATTGGGTTTTTTGGATGAAGAACGAGACTTAATCCGCAGGCAAAAAAGTCAACATCACCAACCTTAAAATACGTTTGCATAGACTTTGGAAGTTTTCCGTGTACACCAGAAATATTTACACCGCCTTTTTCAAAAACATTTCCATTTTGAATTACGCGGGTTCTTCCGCCACCACCCTCTGGCCTGTCCCAGAGATCTTCTTGAAACTCGGCATGACCGTCAATAGCTTCAAGGGCTGAAGTAATTTGGTCTTGAAGGGTGTGTATATAGTTGAAAAATTGATCTTTCATTACTGTTAGTTTATTTTATGATATAGCTCGTATAGTTCCATATTGAGCGCACGTTCTTTTGGGGGTGTAAATGCTTTTTTTAATGTTTTTATCCAAGTAAAATGACATGAAGTAGCTACTGTAATACTTGGCGTATTGCTTTTATGCACTATGATTTGAAGCGTTTCCAGTTTAAGCTCATTAAATGCGTGTTTTGATAGTAACGCTATGGCTTCAGAAATTACCCCTTTCCCTTTGTGTTTGTAATCAATACAATAGGCAAACTCACCTTGTTTTTTAATCCAATCAATAGCTTTAAGGTAGATTAAACCAACTATTTTATTTGCGTTTTGTGGCTTTAAGGTAAATAGAATCTCTTTTTTTGAATTGAACTCACGGATTTTGTTTTCAACAAAAACTTGGGATAATTCTGGAGTTAGGTTTTGTGCTAAAGTTTTTGGAAAATACCGGTTTAACCTATCTTTATTTGCAGAAACAAAATCATATATACCCCAATGATCAAGTGATAATACTGGTTGAATGGTATATATTGAACAGTTAATCTGCATTAACAAGTTTGTTTTTTAATGTCAAGACTTCAATAGTTTTAACCGAAGCTGCTGTAACCGATAAAGGTAACACTAAAATTACACCAATTACAGGAATTAATAAAAACAAAATAAAGATGATACCATTTCCAATCGCTATACCTTTATGGTGTTTAACAAATTTAATACTTTCTTTATAGTTAAAGTGGCGTTCTAAAGTGTAATCCATATTTCCAAAACCTGCATAATAGGCTTGTACAGTAAATAATAGCACGACTGAAAATATATTTATTACTGGAATGAACTTTAGAAGCAAAATAGGCATGGTCAATACCAGTTCCATCATCAGGTTTCTAAGGTTGATTTTAATACCACGCCATAGCTGTTGAATAAACGATGTATTTCTATATGAATGCGGTTTAAAACCAGTTAAATGCGCTTCAATTTTCTCTGAAACAGGACTCATAAATGGTGCTGAAAAAGCCATGATAATGTGCTTGTACAATATAAGTCCTATGGCTAAAACAATGATGACACCAATAAAAGTTCCTATGGTAGAAAAGGTTTCTTTGCCCCAATCCCAAACCCATATTTGAGAGATAAACTGCCCAATGTTGTCCGATAACCCATATGCTGAAACACCTATAATTACAGCAGTAAGTAAAGAAATTAGCATGGGTATGGCAAAATATTTCCAAAGTTTAAGTTTAGAAATGAGGCTAAATACCCCAAAATATGCTTGAATTCCTGAAAATATATGTTTAATCATGACGTTGTTTTAGCTTTAGCTTACAGCGTTATTTTTGAACTTTATAAGGAAAGAAAAACCATCGCTAAAATTGAATTTACCTTTTATATGGTAATGATATAAAAGGTAAAAGGCATTTTATTTTTGTTACTGACCATATTCTTTTACCGCATCAATAAAGGCTTTTGCATGATCTAAAGGAACGTTTGGTAAAATACCATGCCCTAAATTTACAATATACTTATCTTTTCCAAAGTCATCAATCATTTGATGTACCATTTTTTTAATGGTTGCAGGGGGTGATAACAAGCGCGTAGGATCAAAATTACCTTGTAATGTTATATTTCCACCCGTTAAATAACGGGCGTTTTGTGGAGAACACGTCCAATCTACACCTAAAGCCGACGCTTTACTTTTGGCCATTTCCCCTAGTGCAAACCAACAGCCTTTTCCAAATGCAATGACTGGAGCGTTATCTTTTAAAGCTTCAATAATTTGATTGATATATTGCCATGAAAACTCCTGATAATCGGTTGGAGAAAGCATACCACCCCAAGAATCAAAGACTTGAACCGCATTAACACCAGCCTTTACTTTTTCTTTTAAGTAAGCAATGGTGGTATCTGTTATTTTTTGCAGCATTTGATGAGCGGCTGCGGGGTTAGTAAAACAAAACTCCTTAGCTTTATCAAAGGTTTTGCTGCCTTGGCCTTGTACACAATAGCATAAAATAGTCCATGGCGAACCAGCAAAACCAATTAACGGAATATCGTCATTAAGTAATTCTTTGGTGGCTTTTATGGCTTGATATACATAATCTAAGGCCTGAGTGACATCTGGAACAATAACATTGTCAACATCTTTTTGGGTACGAACAGGATTTGGTAAATATGGTCCAAAGTTAGGTTTCATTTGTACCTCGATGTTCATGGCTTGTGGAATAACCAAAATATCGCTAAACAAAATGGCCGCATCCATACCGTATCTTCTAATGGGTTGTACAGTAATTTCACTGGCCAACTCAGGCGTTTGGCAACGGGTAAAGAAGTCGTATTTTTCACGTATGGCCATGAATTCCGGTAGATATCTTCCTGCTTGACGCATCATCCAAACTGGAGGGCGTTTTACCGTTTCTCCCTTTAAAGCTCTTAAAAATAAATCGTTTTTAATCATAGTTATTTGTTCTGAGTTGTTGGCTATGAGGTTTGAGCAGAGGCTATTGACCTGAAATGAATAACCAAAAACCGTTAAATATAATGTTGATTCACTAATTCTATAACACTTTCAACAGTTGGCACTTTGGCAATTCTCACATCATCAAAATGCCTTTTTGCTGCTTTAGCTGTGGTTTCTCCTATGCAAAACGCGATAATCTCGTTTTTGTTTTTTTCAACATAACTATCAACGGTTGAGGGGCTGTAAAACATGACACCTTCAATAGAATCGGCTACTTTAAATCCGTCAAACTTAGTTTGGTAAGCCTCAACCTCATTCACTGCTATGTTGTTTTTCTCTAATATGGTAGGCAAATCATCCAGTCTAATATCGCTACAAAAATAAGTTACCTCACTTCCCTCCATATATTCCACAAGGTATTCAGCAAGTTTTTTTGCATTTTTCTCGGTATGGGTTACGGGGCCAATTTTGTTTTCAATTAACCGTTTGGTACGTCGTCCTACACAATAAATATTTTTAAACTGTAATTCACTGGAAGAAAAGTTTGTAGATAGGGCTTCTACCGCATTTTTGCTGGTAATAATTACATTTTCAATTTCTTTTTTTATGAATCGTGGATGAATTCTATTTAACCCAATTTTTATAAAGTCAGAACTGTCAGCTACTACCTTTTCATGAAACAATAAGCGTTGATCTTCTGTAAAAGATTTCGTAGAAAACACTTTAGCTTTTTTAGTGGAGTTTTTAATGGTATCCATGAGGCGTTTACCACCGCGCTCTATAATGAAGTCTGCACAAAATTGTGCCATATCTTTGTGTTCACCAAGATTTTTAACTCGGGTCACATCAATACGTTTAGAGCCGTCTTCACTTAGCAAAACACCTTTAAAGTTAATCTCATTATTTTTTATTACGGCCAGAGCACCAATAGGAGCGGTACAACCACCTTCAAGTTTGTTTAGAAATTCACGTTCAATAGTGGTACAAATTTCTGTTTCTTCATGATTTAGTTGGGCGCATGCTTTAAGAGAAAAATCATCTTCGCCTAAAGCTGTAATCATAATGGCACCTTGCGCTGGCGCTGGGATCATCCAATCTAAATTAACGGCTTCATCAGGGCGTATTCCTATTCTTCCAATGCCTGCAGCGGCAAAAATAGCACCATTCCACTGGTCGTTATCTTTGAGCTTTTGTAGTCTGGAGTTCACATTGCCACGTAAATCAACAATGGTATGCGTGGGAAAACGGTTGAGCCATTGGGCACGTCTTCTTAAGCTTCCTGTGGCAATAACAGCATCTTTGGCTCCTAAAAATTCTTCGTTGTTTTTAAAAACCAGCGTATCATTTACATTTCCACGTTTTAACACTGCTGCTTGAACAATGCCTTTTGGTAACACTGTTGGTACATCTTTTAAGGAATGAACAGCTATATCAATATCATGATTAAGCATAGCAATATCAAGCGTTCGGGTGAAAATACCTGTAATGCCCAGTTCGTATAGGGGTTTATCAAGAACTATATCGCCCGTAGATTTTACGGGAACAAGCTCTGTAACATACCCTAAATTTTCAAGTTGATGTTTAACTATGTTGGCCTGCCATAGTGCTAACTCACTATCGCGTGTACCAATTCTTATGGTTTTAGACATGTTTTGTTGAAGGTTCTAACTGGAACACTTTTTTTATGAGTTCCAAACTTTCGTCGGTAGGAACATCATCATCTTTTAAGTGATGGGCAAAGTGGTTAGTGATTTTTTGAATAATATTATTGCTAATAATTGCGGCTTGAGTCTCATTAAAATCAGCATGTTTTTTACGTTGCACTTCCAATTCGGCAGCAGCAAAATCAGATAATTTATGTTTTAAGGCTTTAATAGTTGGTGCAAACTTTCTAGTTTCTAACCATTCGCTGAATTCTAAATTTACTTCATCTAGAATGGCTTCAGCCATAGGAATCTGGGCTTTTCTTGCCTCTAAAGTTTGATCTGTAATTTGCGAAAGATGATCTAAATGCACAAGTGACACATTATCAAGTTCCTCAACATTAGCGTCTACATTTTTTGGAATAGATAAATCAAGAATCAATAAGGGTTTTTCAGACTGAATAATATGCTTGTCAATGGTTGGGCGTTGGGCACCAGTGGCAACAATCAAAATATCAGAATTAGAAATTTCTTCTTGTAAATTGGCATAATCTTTAACAATCAAATTAAACTTACCAGCAATTTGCTCGGCTTTTGTTTTGGTTCTATTGATTAAAGTGATGTGCTCATTTTTAGTGTGTTTTACCAGGTTTTCACAGGTATTTCTTCCAATTTTTCCTGTTCCAAAAAGTAAAATATTTTTATTAGAAACCTGTTCTATACTGTTTAAAATATATTGCACTGAGGCAAAAGAAACCGATGTGGCCCCTGATGAAATATTGGTTTCTGTTTTAATGCGCTTACTAGCTTGAATCACCGCATTTACTAAACGTTCTGTAAAATGATTGAGTAACCCGTGTTTGCGTGACAGTTTTGTGCTTTGTTTAAGCTGACTTATAATTTCAAAATCACCAAGAATCTGGCTATCTAAACCAGAGCCTACACGAAACATATGTGAAATAGCTTCTTTATTTTTATAAATGTAGGCTACTTCTCTAAATTCTTCAACGGTGCCTCTTGTATTGTCACAAAGTAGTTGGATAAGTTGGTAAGGATGCTCTGCAAAACCATAAATTTCAGTACGGTTACAGGTTGATGTTACCACTAAGCTTTCAATATTATTCGTTTTAGCTTGAGCAAGGAGGCGAAGCTTAGATTCGTCATCTAAACTAAAGTGCCCTCTTATTTCCGCATCGGCTTTTTTGTAACTCAAACCAATGGCGTAAAAGTACTTACTTCTACTAATGTTATACTTTTGCATGCTTAATACCTGAAAATGTGAAGCAAAAATATAGGGATGCCCTAAAAAAAAGTAACGATAAAAGAACTTTTATTGTCGTTTGTGGTTTTTTTGCGTTGTTTTTTTATAAAACAGGATAAATATCATAATTTTGTTAGGGTACAGGAGGTTTTTAAACAATTAATTTAGAATAAATCTAAATAAAATTTATGAATACAGAATTTGATTCCGATAAAAATGTCGCTCAAAGTTCATTTAATGAAACGTTGGTAGAGGAAGGTGTTTTGGTGTTAACCTTTAAAAATGAAGAAAATAAAACGCAATCTGTTGCCAAAGAAATAGATAGTGATTTTATTCAATTTCATTTTTGTGTTAAAGGGTCAAGTCAATTTGTGTTTAACGAAGGGCGCTATAAATTAAATATTCTTGAAGAAAATTCTTTACTGCTTTATAATCCGCAGCGCGATTTACCCATTCATTTAGAAATCAATCCGCACTCATGGATGGTATCGATTTTAATTTCTATCAAGAAATTTCATGGTTTTTTCTCTCATGAGGCCGATTATATCACCTTTTTAAGTGAAGATAATCGGGATAAAAAATATTATAAAGACGGTGTTATTTCGCCATCTATGGCCATTGTGCTAAATCAATTGATAAACTATGGGTTGAATTCATCTATAAAACCCTTATATTTTCGAGGGAAGGCTTATGAGTTATTAAGTTTATATTTCAATAGAAGTGAAGAAGCTAATATTGAACAATGTCCGTTTTTAGTAGATGAAACTAACGTCATTAAAATTCGTAAAGCTAAAGATATTATTGTAGCTCAAATGGCTGAACCGCCTTCGCTTCAGGAGTTAGCAGATGAAATCGGGCTAAGTTTAAAAAAGTTAAAAGAGGGTTTTAAGCAAATTTATGGCGATTCTGTTTTTAGTTTTTTATTTGATTATAAAATGGAAGTGGCACGAAAACTACTTGAGTCAGGCGAAAATAACGTGAATGAAGTAGGGCATAAAGTGGGATACAGTACCTCAAGTCATTTTATCGCGGCCTTTAAAAAGAAGTATGGAACAACTCCTAAAAAATATGTGATGTCATTAAGTTAATTGTAAGGTTTTATGGTAAAAAACAACTACAATACAGTAACTTAACAATAGAATATGAAATACTTAACTCCAGAAATAGAAGCGCTTTCAAAGCAACACAACCATAAATCATTGATTAGTTCAAGTGCGTCCTGTGGGATTTTTCAAGATTGTACTTATAGTCAGAAAAAGTCACATGAACATTATCAATTTTTGCTAAGTAAAATAAAGGACCATTAAAGGCGTCAATTATTAGCGCTATAACTGAAAGAACTATACGCGTTAGTTTTTATGTCGTTATTAAGAATGGTGACTTCTGATGCCGTTTAGAATTACCTCTTGTTTTTCTTTATATTAGTGAAATCATTGTATTTTTGTGATGCTAAAAAAATATAATGAAAAAAGGAGTCTTACTTGTTAATCTTGGTTCCCCTGATAGTCCAGAACCTAAAGATGTAAAAAAATATTTAGGAGAATTTTTAATGGATGAGCGTGTTATAGACATCCCCTACGTAGCAAGAGCCTTGTTGGTAAGAGGAATAATTTTAAAAACACGCCCTAAAGCTTCGGCAGCAGCCTATAAAAAAATTTGGTGGAAAGAAGGCTCGCCACTTATTGTTATTTCTGAACGCCTTCAAAATAAAGTTCAAAAGCAGGTAGATGTCCCCGTATCTTTAGCTATGCGTTATGGCAGCATGTCTATTCACAATGGCATTCAGGAGTTGGTAGATCAAGGGGTAAATGATATCTTGTTGTTTCCATTATATCCGCAGTTTGCCATGGCAACTACAGAAACCATAACAGTTTTGGCTGAAAAGTTACGCCATGATTTTTTTCCAGATATAAACATTGAGTCAGTTCCTGCATTTTATAATAAACCAGATTATATTGAGGTGCTGTCAAATTCTATAAAATCACATATAGAAGGCGAAAATCCTCAGCATCTTTTATTTTCATATCATGGAGTTCCTGAACGCCATATCAGAAAAAGTGATGTTACAAATTCACATTGTAAAATTGATGGAAATTGTTGTGTAACCTCAAGTAAAGCACATGAGTTTTGTTACCGGCATCAGTGTTTAGAAGTAACGCGTTTGGTTGCTGAAAAACTTGGTTTAAAAGAAGGTACCTATTCTACTTCATTTCAATCACGATTAGGATTTGATCCTTGGTTGCAACCTTATACAGATAGAACGATAGAGCGTTTAGGAAAACAAGGTATTAAAAATATGGCAATTGTTACGCCTGCCTTTGTAAGCGATTGTTTAGAAACGCTTGAAGAAATAGCTATGGAAGGTCAGGAGATTTTTCATGAAGTAGGTGGGAAGCACTTTAAAACCGTACCATGTTTAAATGATGACGACGCTTTTGTAACGTTGTTATCGCAGTGGATAAATCATTGGGTAACATCTGAAACTGTTGCCGTATAATGGCTCGGCTGATATCACATGGTTTGGGGACTGAGCCCATTGGTAAATTACTGGTAAAACAAGCTGTTCCAGCTTCTATTGGTATTTTGGTCATGTCGCTTAACATTTTAGTAGATACCGTTTTTGTGGGGAATTGGATAGGGTCAACGGCCATAGCTGCTATAAATGTTGTATTGCCAGTGTCATTTTTCATTGCTGCTTTAGGTATGGCCATAGGAGTTGGTGGTTCATCAATTATTTCAAGAGCACTTGGTGCAGAAAATAAAGAAAAAGCACGAACAACCTTTGGGAATCAAATTACCTTAACAACTCTTTTTACCGTTACTATGGTCATCTTGGGGCTTTGGTTTGTTGACAGTATCGTGCCAACTTTTGGAGGGAAAGGAAATATATTAGAACCTGCAAAAACGTATTATGTTATTGTGCTTTATGGAGTGCCTTTTTTAGGGCTTTGCATGATGGGAAATACAGTAATAAGGGCTGTTGGTAAGCCAAAAGTTGCTATGTATGCTATGATGCTACCGTCAGTCAGTAATTTGCTGTTAGATTATATTTTTATTTATGTGTTAGATTATGGTATGGCTGGTGCAGCTTGGGCATCAACTTTATCTTACTTGGTATGTTTTATATTTATTTTGGGCTTTTTTATCTCAAAACAGTCTGAAATAGAGCTTGCAAAATGTCACTTTGGTCTAAATAAAGCGACTGTTGTTGAAATAGCTTCCTTAGGAGTTGTAACCCTATCAAGGCAAGCCATTGTTAGTGTGACTTATTTGCTAATGAATAATATTCTGTATACGCTAGGGGGGGAAAGTTCGGTTACGGCATATGCTATAGTTGGTAGAATGCTCATGTTTGCATTATTTCCCGTTTTTGGTGTGGCGCAGGGCTTTCTTCCCATAGCTGGTTTTAATTATGGTGCTGAAAAATATGCAAGAGTAAAAGAAACGATTTATACAGCTATAAAATATGCTGCACTGTTGGCAACTATTGTGTTTGTGTTTTTAATGGTCTTTCCTGAAACCATTACAAGGTTATTCACATCTGATGCTCAAGTTATTTTAGAAACACCTGCAGCCATGCGTTGGGTGTTTGCAGCCACACCTATCATTGCATTACAGCTTATAGGAGCGGCTTATTTTCAAGCCATAGGAAAGGCAAAACAAGCGCTTTGGTTAACCTTGAGCAGACAAGGGCTTTTTTTTATTCCGCTTATTTTTATTTTACCTGTCTTTCTTGGAGAATTGGGAGTTTGGATAGCTTTTCCAATTGCCGATGTTTTAGCAACTCTAGTCACAGGATATTTTCTTTACAAAGAAATAATTAAGAACTTAAATCCAGAATTAAAATCGGTTAATTAAAAACACCATATGGAATATTACGGCTATATAAAATCGTTTCATCTTATTTTTGTCATCACTTGGTTTGCAGGGTTGTTTTATATTCCAAGGCTTTTTGTGTATCAAATAGAAGCGTTTCATAAGGCATCTCCAGAAAAAGAAATACTAGGTAAGCAATTAAAGCTCATGGCAAAACGCTTATGGTATATTATTACTTGGCCATCTGCTATATTGGCAACTATTTTTGCGGTATGGTTACTTATTATAGTTCCTGGTTGGTTAAAAGAACCTTGGATGCATGTTAAGCTAGCTTTTGTTGTTTTGTTGTTTATTTATCACCTTAAAACACATCAGTATTACAAACAACTTCAAAATGACATTGTAAAGAAATCATCAAGCTATATGCGCATTTGGAATGAGGGCGCCACATTTATTCTGTTTGCTGTCATTTTCTTGGTGGTTCTTAAAAGTGCCATTAACTGGGTTTGGGGTATAGTTGGTATTTTTGTTTTGGGTGTACTTATCATGCTGGGCTTTAAGGTTTATAAGCATATTAGAGAAAAAAATCCAGAGGCTTAATAGTTACTGCCTCTTAAGTATGCGCTCTTTTGGTTGTCATTTTTTTGTTGATAGAAGCTAGGTTTGGTTTGATTATTGCTATATTTAAGCTTGTAAAATTTGTAACATTCTGTGTTGTTTAAAGCAAAAAAACCTTCGCTTCGTACCCGTATTTTTCTAGCCATGATTCTATTGGTTTTGTTGGGATCTATTCTTATTTCTGCCGTAGCCATTTACCAGTATAGAGAGCAAAGTCATGATTATCATGAAAGCAGGTTAGAGCGTAAAGAGGAAAACATACAAACCCATATAAAACGTACCTTAAATGGCAGACAAAATACTTGGGAAGTAAAAACTGAAAACATTCCGTTTATTTTCAAGGAAGAGATTTACAATATTGCCGATATACATAAATTACAAATTAACTTGTATGATTTAGAAGGCGGTCTTCTAATTTCTTCAAAAGCGGGTTTTCAAAATAATGTAGCTGATAAATGTTTAGACACTCACATTATGAACGCTATTAGCAATACTGTTCAGGTAAAAAGCGATTCTGAAATTGCAGAACATAGGTTTGTAGCTAAACATCAGGAAAATGGTGAAACCTTTCAATCGTCTTACACTTATATTACCGACAATAGGTCTAAACCCATTGCTATTTTAAATATCCCTTATTTAGAAAAGGATGATTTTCTTAAAAAGGAGCTTGAAGAATTTCTAACCCGCATGTGGTATGCCTTTTTATTTGTATTGCTCATGGCTATTGCTATTGCTTTTTTATTGTCAAAATACATAACAAAATCACTAAAAAGCATTAGTGACATTATGAATGCCACAAGACTTGAACGTAGTAATGAACGTATTGAAATTAAAGATAGTACGGAGGAAATTTCAACCGTGGTAAGTGCGTACAATAGCATGATTGATGAACTTGAAGAAAGTGCGGTACAATTGGCTAAAAGTGAACGCGAACAGGCCTGGCGTGAAATGGCAAAGCAGGTGGCTCATGAAATAAAAAATCCCTTAACGCCCATGCGATTAACAGTGCAAAACTTTCAACGCAAATTTGATCCTACTGATGAGAATATTCATAAGAAACTTGATGAATATAGTAAAACCTTGATTCAACAAATAGATACTATGAGTTCTATCGCTTCGGCATTTTCTAATTTTGCAAAAATGCCAGCACAGCAAAAAGAAACGCTAAATGTGGTGCAAATTGTAAAATTAGCGCTCGATATTTTCAACGAAGATTATATTGTTTTTAAGTGTGATTCAGAGGAAATAATCGCTAAATTTGATAGAACACAACTCATACGTGTGGTAACAAACTTGGTGAAAAATGCCATACAAGCCATGACGGAAGAGAAAACACCAAAGATTGAAATTTTAGTTTCTGAAACAGAGATCGATGTGTTAATAAGTGTTACCGATAATGGTTCTGGGGTTTCTGATGAAAGTAAAGATAAAGTGTTTGAACCTAAGTTTACCACCAAAAGTAGTGGCATGGGCCTTGGTTTGGCCATGGTAAAAAATATTGTAGAAACCTATAACGGAAGCATTTCTTTCGATTCAAAAGATGGAGAGGGAACTACGTTTAACGTTTCTTTTCCTAAAAAATAAGTGTTATGAGCTACAACAATGTACTTTTTACGAAAAACAAGGGGATTGCCTTGATAACTATTAATCGCCCGAAGAAATTAAATGCTTTAAATAAAGAAACTATTGGGGAGCTTCACAATGCTTTTTTTGAAGCAGACAAAGATGAAGAAATAAAAGTTATAATAGTTACGGGTAGCGGAGATAAAGCGTTTGTTGCTGGTGCAGATATTAGTGAGTTTGCTCATTTTAATGTTGAAGATGGTACAAAGTTAGCAGCCAAAGGGCAAAAAGATTTATTTGATTTTGTAGAAAACCTCTCAACTCCTGTTATTGCTGCTATTAATGGTTTTGCTTTAGGCGGCGGATTAGAATTGGCTATGGCTTGTCATTTTAGAGTAGCTAATGATAATGCTAAAGTGGGGCTTCCAGAGGTGTCTTTAGGCCTTATTCCAGGATATGGGGGTACCCAACGTTTAACCCAATTAGTTGGTAAAGGGAGAGCTATGGAAATGATTATGACAGCTACTATGATTGATGCGCAAAAAGCCTTAAATTATGGTTTGGTAAACCATGTAACCACACCAGATGAACTATTGCCATTTTGTGAAACTATGGCAGAAAAAATAAGCCGAAATTCATCAGTAGCCATTGCCGCGGCCATACGATCTATTAATGCCAACTTTGAAGATGGCGTGAATGGATTTGAATTAGAAATAGAGGAATTTGGGCGATGTTTTGGAACTCAAGATTTTGCCGAAGGAACTAGTGCTTTTTTAGAAAAACGTAAGGCTAATTTTCCAGGCGCATAGTTTTAAGCAGAACAGGTGCAGTTTTTGAGAAAAAGTGTTTTGTTAACAAACAACACTAGCTTTAACATATTTCTATTTCAAGAATAAGTAACTTTACTGAGCGTTTAGTTTTAATCCCTTCCAGTTCTAAAATAATGTTGTATGAACCCTAAATCTAATATTAAAGGTCGTGGGGCGCAAGAGCATGTACCCAATCGATTTTTTGAATTGTACCATGAAGTTCGAGACGATTTTCTGGAGTATTGCCAGAAAACAGGTGAGGTTTTTGATGAAGATAAAACAAAGTTTCTTGAGGTATTTCCAAAAACCATAGTGAATCAGGTTAAAAGTCCAGATGTTGGTATGTTGTATTCCATGAATCCCTATCAGGGCTGTGAGCATGGATGTATTTATTGTTATGCCAGAAATTCACACGAATATTGGGGCTATGGGGCAGGCTTAGATTTTGAGCAAAATATCTTAGTTAAAAAGGAGGCTGCCAAATTATTGGAAGCACATATTACCAAGAAAAGTTGGAAAGCAGTACAAATCATTATGTCTGGAAATACGGATTGTTATCAACCCGTTGAGAAGCAATTTGAAATCACCAGACGTTGTTTAGAGGTTTTTTTAAAGTATAAGCATCCAGTAGGTATTATTACAAAGAACGCCATGATAAAAAGAGACTTAGACCTGTTAATCGAGTTGGCTAAAGATAATTTAGTTACCGTGAATATATCTATTACCTCATTATCAGAAGATATAAAACGTATTTTAGAGCCCAGAACGGCTAGCATAAAAAAGCGTCTAGATACAGTTAAACTATTAAGTGATAACGGTATTCCTGTCAATGTGATGATAGCGCCAATTATACCTTCAATTAATAGTCATGAAATTTTATCTTTAGCCAAAGTAGTGGCGCAGTATGGGGCTACATCTATTGGCTATACCGTGATACGATTAAATGGTGCTTTAGGTAGGCTTTTTACAACATGGATAAAAAAAACGATGCCAGACCGTGCGGAGAAAGTATTACATCAAATAGCCGATTGTCACGGTGGAAGCTTAAATGATTCAAGATATGGTACCAGAATGCGGGGTGAGGGAAAAATAGCAGAACAAATTCATGCTATGGTAAAACTGGCAAGAAGAAAATATTTTAAAGATGCATTGATACCAGAGTTGAATTGTAAACTACACGAATCTCATAAAAACAGGCAATTATCCCTTTTTTGAATGAAAAAGGTGAGCAAAACTGCTCACCTTAATCAACTTAACTAAATAAGAAACGAGAGGGTTTAGTAAATGTGTTTTTCAAAGGTGTGGTCGGCACTAATAACTTCAATCTTATAAGTACCAAGACTTAGACCTTCCAATTTAAAAGCTTTTTCTATCAGTTGTTGATTCTTTAATGTTTTAGAATACATTAACTCAGAATGGTTACCATCTAAAAAATAGAAATTAATTTTTAAAGGCTTCCTATTAAGGTTTAATTTACTCATGTAAACCATATCTCCTTCTACTCTAAAAGCAGGTTTAAAAATGGTTTCTTCAAGTTTTTTTTGAAAAGTAACTGTGTTAGACTTCACATAAAATGGAATAAGTTTGATTTCAAAATCTTTCTCCAATTCAAACATGTAAGTGCCGTTAGGTAGAGAAGTTAAGTCGAAACCTTTGCTGTAAATTCCAGATTGTTGGAGTAACTCTTTATATAACAATAAGCCATTTTCATCTTTAATTGATAAAACATTCCCTTTCTTTATATTATATAAAGTAAGTGGGGTTCGTTTTGCTTCAAATGTAATTTTAAATTTTGAAGCATCATTGGCGAAACTTAACAAGGTAGCAAACAATGTTACCATTAAGAATCCTTTTTTTGAATGTTTAATTACTTTTTTCATAATTTGGGTTTTATAACGTTCAACACTGTAAAATTACATTAGTTTTTAAGTATGTAAAACATTGATATTGACTTATTTATGTGCTAAATTGACTGTTATTTTTATGTGAAATTTAGGTTAAGATAAAATGGTATATGTATGAGATAATTGTATTGTAAATGCAAAGGGAAAGACTTTAGTCTTTACATTTCTAAAAGCAAAGAATTTAAAAAAATGACCAAAAAAAAGTGGCCACCACAGCCCACTTTTACTAACTAAACTAAACTAAATAAGACATTAAACTAATTATTAATGAATTTTGTAAATGTTTTATCATTGGTGTTAACCACAATTTTGTAATTGGTATCACCCTTAAGTTGGAATACTTTTTCAAGAATTTTAGCATCCTTCACTTTTTCATTATGTACTAGTTCATAACCATTTTCATATTCACCATAGATTGCAATATCAACCGTTTCATGGTTTAAAGAAAGTTTGGTTAGAAACACAAGGTCATTTTCATGACGCACATAAGGTTTAAAGATGGTAGTTTCATCTTCCTTATTAAAGGTAACAGTGTTAGCTGTTACATGAAAAGGAATCGTGCTAATTTCTAAATCTTTATCAACCTCAAAGACATAATCACCATCTGGTAAAGATGTAAGATCAAATCCTTTTTTATAAAGACCATTAGTTTGAACCTGTTCTTTATATAGAACAACACCGCTGTTGTCAATGATTGAAATTTTATTACCTTGTTTTACATGTTCTAGTACTAAAGCTGTTTTTTTAGAATCTTCTTTAATTAACAGTTTAAGATCACTAGCGAATCCAAAAACGGTAGCGCACATAGTTACCATTAAGATTCCTTTTTTTGTGTTTGAGATTACGTTTTTCATAATTTAAAAATATTAACGTTCAACGGTACAAATATAGGTTGGGTTTAAAAGGTGCAAAACACTGATATTGACTAATATGTGTGCTAAATTAACTGTTAAATCTATGTAAACTTTACACAGGGATAATAGAGCATATAGAGGGGTTAATTGGGCATAGTTTTATATGTATGCATAATATATAAAGGTGATAGTTCAGGTGTCTTATAAGTAAGGAGGGAGAAGAAAGAACAAGAGAAAAATGAGACAAAAAAAGTGAGCCACCACAGCTCACTTTTACTAACTAAACTAAACTAAATAAGACATTAAACTAATTATTAATGAATTTTGTAAATATTTTTCTTTGGTGACTTTTTATTTATTCTTCTAAAACTAACGTTGTTTCTTTTAAATCTTCTTTTATTAGTAATATAACGTTATTAGAAAACCCAAAAATGATAGCAAATATGGTTGCTACTAAAATTCATTTTTTTGTGTTTGTAATGACGTTTTTCATAAACTTTGAAGTTAACAACGTTTAACAATACAAAGATAGAGCAGGATAGGGTACAGGAAAACAGCAATTTTTGCTTATTTATATGGTATTTTAACTGTTAAGGCAATGTTAATATGTGAGAAAGTTAATATAACACACAATTAGGGTAATAAAATATATAATGTATGCATAATAAGTGCTAATTTTGCTTGTAAAAAGGTAAGCTATGATTAATAAAAAGCCAACTCTAAAAAAAATTAGTCCCAGTTTTGGGAGTTCGCTTTTGGTGAAACAGCACGTTGAGCAAGTTGATAAGAATGACGCTTATTGGCATTTTCACCCAGAGCTAGAACTTATTTACATAAATAAGGGGCAAGGAAAAACACATATTGGTAATCACCTATCATATTTTAATAATAGTCAATTAATATTAATAGGGTCTAATTTACCACATAATGGGTTTACAGATAGATTGACAGCTAATGGAACTGAAACCACCATACAATTTAAATCGAACTTTTTGGGAGACGATTTTCTGCAAATTCCTGAAATGGGTCATATTATTGCTTTGTTTGAAAGAGCCAAAAAGGGGATTAGATTTAAAGTAGATACTAAGAAAAAAATTGGAAGGAAGATAGAAAAGTTACTTGAACATGATGGTTTAAAGCGTGTATTGAAATTTTTAGAAATTCTAGATTTCTTGGCTAAAACTGACGATTATATGCTACTGAATGCAGACGGTGTTGCCTTTGAAGCAGAAGCTCAAGACAGTGCAAAAATTGGTACCATATTTAAGTTTGTTAATAAAAACTTTCAAAATCACATTGCTTTAGATGAGATTGCCGATAAGGTGAGTATGACAGTGCCTGCCTTTTGCAGATACTTTAAGAAAGCCACCGGAAAAACATTTACCCAGGTAGTAAACGAGTACAGGGTGGTACATGCTACAAAATTACTGTCAGAGGAAAGTGAAATGAGTATTGCTGATGTGTGTTATGAATGTGGATTCAATAATTTTTCACATTTTAATAAAACCTTTAATGATATTACTGGAAAAAGTGCATCAAACTATAGAAAAGAAATTAAAAAGATAATTAGTTAATTTATCTTATTCCATTCCATTCATTATAAAATTGCTCAAGAAACGCTAGCATGTAGTTATGGCGCTCTTGGGCAATTTTTTTCCCAGTTTGTGTATTCATCCTGTCTTTAAGCAATAATAATTTTTCATAAAAATGATTAATAGAAGGAGCTGTTGACGATTTATAGACTTCTTTGGTCATATTGAGGTTTGGTTTTATCTTAGGGTTATATAAAGCTCTGTTTTTAAAACCACCATAATTAAAACATCTGGCAATACCAATGGCGCCAATGGCATCTAATCTATCGGCATCTTGCACCACATCTAATTCAGGCGATTGGAATGTTTGTGGGGTATGCCCCCCTTTAAAAGAAATATTTTTGATAATGTTGACTACGTGCTCTATGATAGTAGAATCAACATTTTGTTTAAAAAGAAATTCTCGCGCCATTTTAGGCCCCACAGTTTCATCGCCATTATGAAATTTACTATCGGCAATATCATGTAATAACGCTCCTAAAGATACCACGAAAAGGTCTACAGGCTCTTTTTTAGCAATGAGCAAGCTATTTTTGTATACACGTTCTATATGAAACCAATCATGTCCACCTTCCACATCATTTAGGGTTTCTTTTACAAAAATTTTGGTTTTAGTTATGATTTGATTTTCAGACATAATGATGAAAACAAAAATTCCTTTCGGTGTATGGAAAGGAATTAAATTTTGTGTTGAATATGATATTATTTAGTAAGTGCTGGCTCTACCCATTTAAATTGAAATGAATTTTCTGGAATTTTCATGCGCTCTGCTAAGCGATACATTCTGGCGGGAAGTTTCATTAAATAGTCTCTCGCTTTTTCTGCTTCATCGGTGAGCCCCGTAATTTTATCAATTTCCCATCTATTGATTAATTTTTGAAGAATATCAACATAATCTGTTGAGGTATAAACCCCAATACGCTGTGCCGTATTTGAAAATTCTTCAAAAGCAGAGCCTATTTTACCGCCTGTTTCTCTTAAAAAATGAGCAGGCATGGTAATCTTTTGTTTCATCATATAGTGAAAAGCCATCATCATTTGGCTAGGATCTACCTTAAAAATACGGTCTACAAAATCAGAATAAGCATGATGGTGACGCATTTCATCCCCAGAAATGATTTGACACATTTTAGCCAAACGTTTGTTTCCTTTTTTTCGAGCAATTTTAGCTACCCGGTTGTGTGACACATAGGTAGCTAATTCTTGAAAGCTGGTATATACAAAGTTCTTATAAGGATCTCTGTCTGTGCCAATATCAAAACCGTCTGCAATAAGATGTTGCGTAGTAATTTCAATTTCTTTCATATTTACTCTACCCGAGAGGTAAAGGTATTTGTTTAGTACATCACCATGACGGTTTTCTTCGGCGGTCCATTGTTTTACCCATTTTGACCATCCGTTGCCACCCCCATCTACTTGATTAACCCCTTCTACATCCATGAGCCACGACTCATAGGTTGGTAAGGCTTCCTCAGTAATCATATCACCAACCAAAACCACCCAGAAATCATAAGGTAATTCTTTGGCCAACTCTCTTATTTCTCTAACCTCTTCAAAAAAAGTGTCATTAGTGGTTTCAGAATTTGGTAGAAAATCTGTGGGTTGCCATATGGTATCAATCGGAATTAAATATTTTTCCATTAAAGCGTCAACGTCTTTTTCCAAAAACTGCATCACCTCTAATCTCTTATTTTTTAAAGACATCTGTATAAGTTTTATATGTGAACAGCACTAGTAATGGTGCTTTCAATAGTTTTAATAAGCTCTTGCTTATCTACAAAGGTACTAACTTTTAAAGGCTTATGCACGGTAAAAGTAACATGTGTACCTAAACTTAATGGAAAATTACCATATTTTAAAATTTTCCATGAGTTATTAATAGTTATTGGTACAACCTGTGCATCAGGTATTTTTTTGAATAAAATCTCTAAGCCTTTGGTTTGAAAAGGTTTTGGTTTTCCTGTTTTACTGCGTGTTCCTTCTGGGAAAATGACAGCTGCTCTTTTGTTTTTAGCAATGTATTCTCCAAACTTCATAAGAGCAGGTAGGGATTGTCTTGGGTTCTTTCGGTCAATTAATGCGGCGCCACCATGACGCAAATTATAAGACACACTAGGAATACCTTTCCCTAATTCAATTTTACTTATGAATTTTGGATGATATTTTCGCATAAACCATGTTAATGGATAAATATCATGAAGACTTTGATGGTTGGCTACAACAATTAAAGGCTGGTTTGCTTCAATATTGTATGGATTTTTAAAGCTAAACCGTGTTCCTAAAATATTGGCACATCGCATTAAGCAAAATTGCAAGGCATCCACACTTTTTTTGTGGGCTTGATAACCAAAAACGTTAAAACAAAACCACTGGATAGGATGAAAAACAACGAGTGTTAATAAAAAACACAAGTAATAAATAGCGCTTATGGGGTATGATAAAATTTTTAGCATGCGCCAAAAATAAGTAAAACTTATTTTTAATACTCAGCAATGCACTTGTTATTTTCACATTTTAAGCTGGTAGGTGGATTTACCATAGCGCAATCAGACATTACTTCCCATTTGCTATTAAAGGCTTTTTCGTTTTCGTTATAACTTTCTACCAGTTTTTTTAGTTTTTCGGTATCTATAGATGTAGAATAGGTGATATAACTCCAAAATCCTCCACAAGGTTTGCTTCCTAAACCAATGTAATGACAGGTATATGATTCCCCGCAAACGGATGATGCAGCTAAAGTTTCAATTTCAGACTTCAATTTGTTTAACTCTACCTGTGCTGTTTCTTGAGTAAGCGTTTCTTGATTATCATCACATTTATAAGCCAATAGAGTAAAGGATAAGAAAGCAATTAAAATAATTGGTGTTCTGTTCATACTAAAGGTAGTTTTAAATTGAGATGTAAAAAAGGTTAAAAGGTTGCGTCTAAAAAAAAGAGCCATAACTACTGATATGACTCTTTTACTATTTTTTAAAAAAATTAACAGTATTCGTTATAGGCGTCTATTAAGTTTTCAGCAATTAGTTCGGCTGGACGGCCTTCAATATGATGGCGTTCAAGCATATGTACTAATTCGCCATCTTTAAATAAAGCCATACTTGGTGAACTTGGCGGAAATGGTACCATGTAACCACGTGCTTTATCAACAGCTTCTTTATCAACGCCCGCAAAAACGGTAAAAATATGGTTTGGTTTTTTTGCATTATTCAAACTCATTTTAGCTCCTGGTCTAGCATTTGCTGCCGCACAACCACAAACAGAATTTACTACTACTAAGGTAGTACCTTTTTTGGCTAGGGCTGCATCAACTTCTTCTGCAGTGTATAATTCTTCAAAACCAACGTTAGTTAAATCTTCGCGCATTGGTTTTACTAATTCTGCTGGATACATATTTTAAATTTTTAGTTTAACAATTTTTTTGAGTTGCAAAGATACCAATTGTGTAACAAATCTATAAAACAATCAACCAACAAATATTATATTTGAGAATAATTAAAATCTATAAACATACATGAGTTTTTCTAAATGGATTGGTGGTGCTTTAGGCTGGTCTTTTGGTGGTCCAATTGGTGCTATTATTGGCTTGGCTGTTGGTAGTTTGGTTGATTCTTTCGGGAAAGCAGAAGGTGGTTCTTTTTTTGATACTAGTGAACCCCGAAGGCCTACTAGAAGTAGGTATCATACGCAAACGCAATCTGGAGATTTTGAGGTGAGTCTGTTAATTTTAGCTTCAGTAATTATAAAGGCTAATGGGAAACAAGACAAACGCGAATTAGATTTTGTAAGGCAGCAATTTGTGGGTATGTATGGTAAAGAACGTGCCAATCATGCTTTTAAGCTGTTTAAAAACATTAATAAACAGAATATTTCTGTGCGTCCGGTTTGTTTGCAAATCAGACAAATGATGGATCATGCTTCTCGTTTGCAACTCATTCATTTTTTATTTGGTATAGCAAAGGCTGATGGTTTGGTAACAGAAGATGAAGTTCATCAAATTTATAAAATGGCAGGGTACTTAGGAATTTCAGCTAGAGATTATGAAAGTATTAAAGCTATGTTTTATAGTAATAGTGATAATGCTTACAAGGTTTTAGAAATTGACAAAAATGCTTCTGTTGAAGATATTAAAAAAGCTTACCGAAAAATGGCTAAAAAATACCATCCAGATAAGGTGATTCACTTGGGAGAAGAACACCAAAAAGGCGCCGAAGAAAAATTTAGGCAAGTACAGTTGGCTTATGAATTAATTCAAAAAGAACGCGGGTTTTAATGAAGGTGAAGTTTACTATAATTAACATATAATAATGCAAAATATTTTTGATTTAGAAGTAACAAATAATCTTATTAAAAGAATAAACACACTAGAGCCAACCACCAAGGCTCTATGGGGAAAAATGAGTGTAGATCAAATGTTGGCTCATTGTAATGTAACTTATGAAATGGTTTTTGATGATATTCTAAGTTCAATTAATAAGTGCAACACGAATATTTAAAATAGATGGGGCTAGCCCCATCTATTTTAGGCTCAATATTTATATTCGTTTTGGATGAAACATTATAAACAATTGACCTTACCACAAA
>NZ_VDCS01000010.1 GCF_006265225.1 Allotamlana fucoidanivorans
GATTGCTTGTGGTTCCTAAAGGATGATTACCACCTGCTCCGTTTATTAATATATCACATCCACCAAATGCCTCATTAACTTCTTTCTTTGCTGCAATAAGCGATTCCTTTTCTAAAACATTAGCCTCTACACCAATGGCATCTCCACCCGATTTATTAATTTTATCTGCAACTGCTTCGGCTGAACTCTTATTTAAATCTAAAAGCGCAATTTTGTTGCCTTGCTTTGCTAAGGCTGAGGCTAGTGTGCTACATAGCACACCGCCTGCTCCTGTTACTACTATTGTTTTACTCATCTAGTCTTGTATGTTTGGTTCCTTAAATAGTTTTTTAGGTCTCTCAATAAAACCTTGATTTCTTTAGATAAAAAAACCAAGTATCCTGCTCTGTCCTGCATGCAAATATAAACAAAGGCTAATAATCTACAAAATTGAAAATTAAAGATTTACATCAAAAAAAACACGAGCTAAAACAAACATAAACACCTTACAACAAACCTATTAACCCAATATACACCCAATAAAACCACTAATACATCAGGACGAAATTTTGAATTTCACCTTAACAGCTTTCTATTTTTAACCTTATGTTTGCAGAACATTTATTTCAATTATGGACACATCGATTAAAACCATAGTTCTTGATATCACCCAAGCCGAATCCATTAATAAAGTTGAAGAAATCCAAAGCCTTTGGAGCGGATATGGAAGCATTTTAAGATGTACTTTAAACAAAGCCAAGTACCAATCTATTGTTTTAAAACATATAAAACGTCCAAAATCAAACCACCACCCACATGGATGGAACACCAATTTGTCTCATCAGCGAAAATTAAAATCATACCATATTGAAAAAGCATTTTACAAATTATGGAGCCAACACTGTGATGATTATTGTTATGTTCCTGATTGCTATTTTGCTAAAGAAATGGATGCAGAATCAATTATAATATTAGAAGATTTGAAAGCTTCTGGATTCTCTGAAATAAGACATTCTGTACAATTAAGCGATATCAAACTATGTCTTAATTGGCTAGCTAATTTTCATGCTTGCTTTATCAATAAGACACCAACCGAACTCTGGAAAACAGGAACCTACTGGCATTTAGAAACGCGACCCGATGAACTTGAAGCCCTAAATGATGTTATCTTAAAGGACGCTGCTTCTCAAATCGATCAATGTTTAAACCAGTGTAAATTTAAAACGTTTGTTCATGGAGATGCAAAACTTGCCAATTTTTGTTTTACTCCTAACAGCAAAAAGGTGGCTGCAGTAGATTTTCAGTATGTAGGCGGCGGTTGCGGCATGAAGGACGTAGCCTATTTTATAGGAAGTTGTTTAAGTGAAAAAGAATGTGAAAAACTTGAAAAAGAGTTATTAAACTACTACTTTAAAGCTTTAGAGATAGCATTAACAAGAAAAAGAAGCACTATCAATTTTCAGGAATTAGAAACCGAATGGCGTACTCTTTTCCCTGTTGCTTGGGCTGATTTTCATCGTTTTTTAAAAGGATGGAGTCCAGAACACTGGAAACTAAACAGCTATAGCGAAAAGCTAACCAAACAAGTTATTTCTCAACTTAAATCTAGTCATTTTGATACTAAATAATTCTGATTTAAATTATCTTTGCAAACAAGCAATGGCTGCAGCAAAAATAGCTGGCAACTTCATACATAATTATAATAAGGATAATCTAAAAGTTTTAAGAAAAGAAAGTGGCACTAGCCAAGCATCCCAAGTGGTCACCGAGGTAGATTTAAAATGCGAAAGCTTAATTTTAAACATCTTAAAACCAACAATTAAGACCTATGATTTAGGTCTTCTTACAGAAGAGAGTGTTGATACGAAAAGTCGATTAGAGAAAGACTATTTTTGGTGTATAGATCCCTTAGACGGTACATTACCTTTTACGGAATCCAGATCAGGATATGCGGTATCCATAGCCTTAGTTTCAAAGCAAGGCATATCACAAATAGGCGTTGTTTTTGATCCTGTTAATCAAAACTTATACCATGCTATTATTAATCAAGGTGCATTTAAAAACCATACACCATGGCATATAGCTTCAAATACTCCTCATACTTTAAGTTTTTACTTTAACGGCAGTTTTAAAACACAAACCCACTTTAACGATGTTACATCAAAATTAAATGAGGTAGCATCTCATTTTGGCACCAACAACATCACATGCATGCCCGTTCTTGGCGCTGTCATGAATGCTTGCCAAGCCCTAGAACATATGCCATCTTGTTTTTTTGCTTTTCCTAAACGAGAAGACGGCAATGGAAGCATTTGGGATTATGCCGCAACAGCTTGCATTTATAAAGAAATAGGTGCTTATGTTGGTGATATTTTTGGTTCTCCTTTACATCTAAATTCAAAAACTTCAACCTTTATGAATGCCAGAGGAATTCTTTTTGCAAGCAATAAAAATTTAGGGCTTGCAATACAACATATGTACACTGCATATTTTCAAAACTCTATTGGCAACGTTTAAGAATTGTGTATTATGAAGCTATAAGTTTTTCAAGAATATACTCCACACCTTCTTCTGAATTCGTTTTAGTTTCAAAACGCGCAGCTTCTTTAACCTTAGGGTGGGCATTTCCCATGGCATAACTAAAATAACCCAAGCGCATCATTTCTAAATCATTATTATAGTCGCCAAAAATCATAGTCTCATGGGTGGCAATATTCATTTTTTCCTGAACCATTTGCAAGGCATAAGCCTTATTTGCATTTATATGCGAAATATCAAGCCAATGTTGGCCTGAAACAATAACTTGGAAGCTCTTATTTAATGATTGAATATGCGGAAGCACAAAGTCTTCGCTTGATTCAAAATGGTAAACCGCTATTTTAAGAAATTCATCATCAATATCCTGTAGCAAATCATCAATCACCTCATATGCCACATAATACTGTTTAAATTTAGAAATAAAATGCGCATCATTAGTTTCTATATAAGCGGCTTTTCTCCCACACAATACCACATAACAATGTGATATAGTTCTTAAAAGCTCCACAGTCTTTGCAACTTCGGATTTTGATAGTTGTAGTAGCACCTTAGTTTCTTGTTCATGCTGTAAAACACCTCCATTTTCACCGATAATAGTAATATCATTTTTAATGATGTCTAACTTATCTACAATACTCTGATACTGCCTACCACTAGCCGCAACAAAATGTATGTTTCGCTTCTTCAATGCTTTAAACTGGCTAAAAAACCGATAACTCACTTCGTTATTCTGATTTAATAAAGTGCCATCCATATCCGATACTACAAGCTTAACTTTTGAAAAATCCATAGGCTACCATTAAGCAACAAAAATACATTAGTGTCTTGTTAAAAAATACTTTACCAAGTTAAATTTATTTAAAATTTAATTTTAAAAGTTAAAGGCGCAAAATTTTGAAAATTCTACGCCTTTAATATCTGTATAATAACAATCTCTAATTTTCTTGGGCCTGTGCAGCTTGTATCATTTCATCTTCTGAAATCCACCCTCCACCTAGTGCTTTATAGAGAAAAATATAAGCACTAAATAACTTTTGAGTGGCTTCAGACAACCCTAAACTAGCCTCGAAAGCTTGTCGCTGACTCTCTATGAGTTCCAAATAACTAGTAACCCCTTTATCATAACGTTCAGAAGACAAATACTGAGCGTTTTCTGCAGCTTTCACATGTGATTTACGTGCTTCTAATTCATTCTTTAGTGTGCTAATAGCAACTAAAGCATCTTCAACCTCCTTAAATGCTGTTATCACCGTTTTTTCATATTGCAAAATAGCCTGTTCCGTTTTGTAACGTTCTACATCTACACGTCGTTTATTTTTACCAAACTCGAATAATGGTCCTAATATATTCACCGCTCCAGCATAAGCCGTTGGATTACTCGTAAAATCTGAAATATCTGTACTTGCTAAACCTAAAAACCCTGTTAAACTTATGGACGGAAAACGTTGCGCCACAGCCACACCAATCCTTGCATTTTGTGCCTGTACTAAATACTCTGTCTGCATGATATCTGGTCTTCTGGTTAGTAGTAATGAAGGTAGTCCCACAGGAATATCAGGCGGCATGTTCTGCGTATTAAGTGCTTTGCCAAGCTGAATAGCTTGAGGTACTCTACCCAAAATTACAGCAAGCGCATTTTCAGTTTGGGCGATACTGCGTTCAAAAAATGGTACGGCAGCAGCTGCTATAGCACGTTGAATTTGCGATTGATTTAAGTCAATTTCAGGAACAATACCATTTTTGTAACGCTCACTGACTATAAACAATGACTTGTCTCTAAGCTCTAATGTTTTTTGAGAAATATACAAACGCCATTTAAAATCAAGCAATTGATAATACGTGGTAGCTATTTGAGAAATAAGTCCAATTTGCACTGATCGCTTTCCAAATTCTGAAGCCAATAACTCACCTTTGGCCGCTTCATTAGCACGCCTGAATTTTCCCCAAAAATCAAGTTCCCAATTTATTGTTCCAAAGCCTGTAAACAAATTACTTGTAGACAAATCTGGATTGGGTTGACCGGCAATTAAATTCCCTCGGGTTGCGCTACCGTTATAACCAAATTTTGGCCATAAATCCGCTCTTGACATTCCGAGTAGAGCTTTGGCTTGGTCAATTCTACTTGAAGCAATTAATAAATCTTGATTTTCTGCTAACCCAATTTTTATCAATTCCTCTAAAACCGGATCATCAAACATCTCCCACCATTTTATATTTATTAGAGAATCTGTTTGTGCCACCTTTAAGCTATCAAATCTGTAAACTGCGGTCGAGTCAATTTTTGAAACCGGCTTCCTATATTTTGGTCCTACTTTACATCCTTCCAATAAAAAGATAAAAACAAGAACTACTACAAATAATAATTTGCTATTCATTTTTAATATTTTTTTCATCTTAATTTGAAATTTCTTTTATTACTGACAATTCGCGTTCTCTTTTCTTTTCATATTTACCTAGCTTACCGATTAAAACATATAACATGGGATAAAAGAAAACACCTAATAAGGTAGCAATAGTCATTCCTCCTAATAAAGCCATTCCCATGACCTTTCTAGATTCGGCGCCCGAACCAGTTGCTATAACCAATGGAAAAACCCCAAGAATAAACGAAAATGCCGTCATTAATATAGGTCTAAATCTAGATTTAGCCGCCTTAATTGCCGCATCAAATAAGCTTAAACCACCTTTAAACTCATCATGAGCAAACTCTACAATCAGAATAGCATTTTTAGCTGCCATACCAATAAGCATGACAAAGGAAACTTGTGCAAAAATGTTATTTTCAAAAGATGGACTAAACAATCTTGATATCCATAGAAAGATTAAGGCTCCAAAAATAGCAAACGGGGTTCCTAATAATATTGAAAAAGGCAAAGACCAACTTTCATATTGAGCCGCTAATATTAAAAACACAAAAATCAATGAAAATGTTAAGATAACTGCTAATGAGCCAGAAGCTTTCTTTTCTTGAAAAGACATAGCATTCCAACCATAACTCATATCATCTGGTAAGGACTCTTGTGCTACTTCCTCTAATGCTGCCATAGCTTGAGCCGAGGTGTACCCAGGAGCTGGAGCTCCTGTTACCTCAACGGCTCTATATAAATTAAATCGGTTGGTATAATCAGGACCACTTACGGGCTTTACGGTTGCTATTGCCGATAATCTTACCATATTTCCTTCATTATTTTTCACAAAGAAATTTCTAATCTGGTCTTCACTTTCCCGGTACTCTGGTTCGGCTTGAATATAGGTTTTGTATAATCTTCCAAAACGTGTAAAATCATTCACATAGGCACCACCCATAAAAGCACCAATAGTTGCGTATAAATCATTTAAAGGAACTCCTAATTTCAAGGCCTTTTCTTTATCAATATCCATAAAACGTTGAGGTACGTTGGCCTGAAATGTTGTAAACGCAGCACCTATCTCTGGTCTTTTATTCGCTTCTTGTATAAACTTCATCGTATTAGCGCCCAAATACTCTGGTGTATTTCCGCCACGGTCTTGAATCATTATACTAAAACCAGAACCATTACCTAGACCAGGGAGGGCTGGTGGTCCAAAAGCAAATACTTGAGCCCCTTTTATTTTTTGAGCTAATTCAACATTCAGCCTACCTATAATTTCTTTAGCTGTTAGCTCGCGTTCTCCCCATTCTTTGAGTGTTACAAACATAAAACCATTATTAGGCACCATAGATCCAGCTAAAACACTATAACCTGTAGCGGAAGTTAAAAATGTAACATCAGGATGACTTAAAATAACTTCTTCAACTTCTTGAGCAATTCTATTGGTTCTTTGAATAGATGCAGCATTTGGCAATTGAATATTGACATAGAAATATCCCATATCTTCTTCAGGTATAAAACCTCCAGGTACCATTTTCCCAAATACAGCAGCTCCTATGGTCAATAACACTATAAAAACGACTCCTCTTTTTGTTTTTCGGGTTACAATATTGGTGAAACTCATATAAGAATTAGTAGTCTTATCTAATCCACCATTAAATTTCTCGAATATTTTACCTAAAACACCTGAATATGGCTTAGGCTCCTTTAATAAAATAGAACACAATGCTGGGCTGAGTGTTAATGCGTTTACGGAAGACACAATAACCGACACTACAATAGTTATTGCAAATTGTTGATAAAGCAAGCCTGTTATACCCGCCATCCCTGCCACCGGAATAAATACCGCTATTAAAACCAAAGTTGTTGCTATTACTGGTGCCGTAACTTTACGCATGGCATCAAAAGTAGCCTCTTTGGTATTCATACCCTTAGCTATATTAACCTGAACAGCTTCTACCACCACAATAGCATCATCAACTACAATACCAATGGCTAAAACCAACCCTAAAAGAGATAGAACATTAATGGTAAACCCTAACAGCGGAAAAAACATAAATGCTCCAACCAAAGACACTGGAATAGCTAAGGTTGGTATTAATGTTGCTCTCCAATCTTGTATAAATAAAAATACTACAAATACTACCAGAACAAGGGCAACAATTAAAGTCACCACAATATCTTTTATACCGGCTGTAATTGGTAAGGTTGAATCTAGTGCTACTTCATATTTAACACTTTCAGGAAAGCTTTTTGACAGCTCATCCATTTCAGCTAATAGATTCTGGGCTAGCTCAACCGCATTAGATCCTGGAGCTTGATATAAAGCTATAATAGCACAGGTTTCTTTATTAACCCTTGGAATCATATTGTACGTTTCAACCCCAAGATTAACTTCTGCTATATCTCCAATCTTTACCTGAGAACCATCAGAATTTGTTCTCACCACAATATTTTCAAAGGCTTCGGGTGAATTAAAACGCTCAGGTAGTCTAACAGTGTAAGTAAACTCCGTTCCAGCAGGTGCTGGTTCTGCTCCAAACTTTCCTCCTGGTACAATTATATTCTGTGAATTAATAGCGGCCATTATTTCGGGTACAGTCATCCCCAGCTTAGCTAGAAGATCTGGTTTTACCCAAATACGCATAGAATAATTTGAAGCCCCCAAAATATCAACACGACCAATTCCCTTTACCCTTGCTAATTGGTCCTTTATATTAATTAAAGCGTAGTTACCTAAAAACTCTTGATCATATCTACCGTCTGATGTTAACGCCAAAGCCATCATAATATTCGGTAAAGACTTTTTAGTTGTAACACCATACTTAGTCACTTCCTGAGGTAATTTTGCAGATGCAGCCGATACTCTATTTTGAGCCAAAACCGTATTCATATCGGGATCTGTTCCCACATCAAAAGAAATATCAATAACCATACTACCATCATTGGCATTGGTAGATTTCATATAAATCATATTATCAACCCCATTAATTTCTTGCTCTAATGGTGTTGCCACAGATTCTTCTACATTAATAGCATTAGCTCCGGTATAATTAGCTCTAACTTGAACTATTGGAGGTGTTAAATTTGGATATTGCTCAATGGGTAAACCAATTACTGAAACACCGCCTACAATAACAATAACAATTGCTATAACCATAGCCACAATGGGTCTGCGGACGAAAAAATTCCCTGAATTCTCAGCCATAATCTATTTTTTTGAATATTGACTTTTAAATTCAGTAAGTGCAGGGCTTACCTTCATGCCGGTGGCCACTTTCTGAAGTCCTTCCATAACAACCAAATCACCTTCATTTACCCCTTCTTCAATAACTACCATATCATGAATATTTTCAAGAACTTTAACCGTTCTTGATTGAATGGTGTTCTCCTTATCTACAACAAAAACAGAATACTGACCCTGAAGTTCTCTGACACATTTTTGGGGCACTAGTAAAGCATGCTCTAGAATATCAACTTCTGTCTTTATTTTAGAAAACATACCTGGCCGTAACAACCCTTCCGGATTAGGAAATAGAGCCTGAACTATAATTGAACCTGTTGACTCATCAACCTCTCTTCCAACAAATTCAACCAGACCTTTATGCTCATAAGTCGTACCATCGGCTAAAATCAACTCTATATTTCTTTTTGCCCTTTCAGAAGCATTTTTGGTTTTGTCTTTTTCATCAAGCTTAGCAAACTCTCTGGCTAAAATAATATACTCTGATTCCGTTATAAAAAACTGAACTCTAACTTGATCAATTCTTGAAACCACATTTAAAATAACAGGATTAGGTTCTCTCCCCACAAACTCACCTGTTCTAGCTTCTGTTTTTCCTATTAAACCATCTATAGGGGATTTAATTTTAGTATAGCTCAAATTAATTTCTGCAATTTTTAAGTTGGCTTGAGCCGCTTTTAAGGATGCGGCGCTAGCATCTCTATCTGCTTTAACCGCATCAAAATCACTTTTACTTACGGCATTAATTTCTGCTAAAGGTGTATATCGTACCAACTCATTCTCTGCATTTACTAAATGAATTTTTGCTTGAGCTACCTTACTTTGCTCAGAAGAAACTTGAGCAACAAACGGCTGTGCATCAATAGAATATAACAATTGTCCTTTTTTTACGGGAAAACCTTCTTTAAAATGCACCCCCTCCAGAAAACCTTCAACTCTTGCGCGTATTGGAATATCAAGAAATCCGTAGACTTGCCCAACAAATTCTCTATAAATGGGGACATCTTTTTGAATTACTTTAATCACCTTAACATTAGGTGGAACTGCTGCTAATTCTTTGCCTTTATCCTTACAGGACAATACAAAAGTTGATACGGCTAAAATAAAAGCCACAAAACTGAAATGGTAATTGCTTTTCATGAAGAGGTAATTTCTTTAACGTTTGATTAGGTTAAAGATAAAACTATTTCAGTAATACTCAGATTAGAACACTTCTTTTTTACATTAATTTAGAGTCATTTAAAACTTTTACAAAGTAAAATGGTGGTTAGGATAACACCCCAACCACCATTTAAAAATAGCATTGCTAATTTTGTTTATTTACTTAAAACCGTAATTTTTGCACTACGTAATGATTTTGACTTAGCCGACAGCGTTATGTTTCCTGATGTTTCTGAAGCTTTTAAAATAGCTAAACACATGCCACTAAAAGCTTTTCTATGAGGCGCCTGAAACGACTCTAAACTCGTTTGATCTCCATTATCAACCGCGATAAGTTCTCCGGCTCCCTTTACAGAGAAATTTACTAAGTTATTAGCATTGGGACATAAATTACCGTCTTTATCTTCAATTCTTATGGTTACATAAGCCAAATCAGATCCGTCTGCATTTATTTCAGCTCTATCAACAGACAAACTAATTTTTGCAGGCTTTCCTGCCGTATTAATCTGTTCTTCCTGAACCACTTTTCCATCCTTATAGCCTACTACTTTTATGCTTCCTGCTTCATAAGGTACATTCCAAGACAATCTGTATTTAGATTGGAATGTTTTAGGCTCGTACCTTAAAAAATCAACTTTTAATTCGGTTAAATCCTTTCCTTTTACCTTTTTCCCCATAGACTTTCCATTAACAAAAAGCTCAGCACTATCACAGTTTGTATAGCAATACACAGGAATTGTTTGTCCTTCCATACCTTTCCAGTTCCAGTGCGGCAATAGGTGAATCATGGGTTTTGTGCTCCATTGACTTTGGTATAGGAAAAACCTATCTTTAGGAAACCCACATAAATCAACCGCTCCAAAATAAGAACCATGTGATGGCCAATCGGCATTCCAATACCCATTGGTAGAATTGTCTTTTCCGCCATAGGGTGTCGGTTCTCCTAAATAATCAAAACCTGTCCAGATAAATTCTCCCATAACATAGGGGTTTTGCTCTTGAAAGTGAAATTCAACATCTGGTGGGTATGCCCATGGTGGGCCAATTAAATCATAACTTGTTACATGTTTTGATTCATGTGTTTGGTATTTTTCTATTGGTAAATGATATACCCCACGACTACTCGTACAGCTTGATGTTTCTGAACCATATAAAGGCAATTCTGGAAACATGTCTCTTATTTCGCTATACTTTGTAGGTTTGTAATTCATACCCGCAATATCTACTTGCTGTGCAAAATTGAAGGTATAAGGGTTAATGTAATTATTCATACCCATAGTACTTGGGCGCGTAGGATCTGTTTCTTTACATACATCATGCAGCATTTTAGCAACCTTCCAACCGTTCTTTCTATCACGTTGCTCTATAATTTCATTACCCGTACTCCACATAATTACTGAAGGATGATTACGATCTCGTAAAATCATATCTTTCAAATCTCTTTCAGCCCACTCGTCAAAAAACTTATTGTACCCATTAGGCACTTTTTCCATTTTCCAAACATCAAAAGCTTCATCTAGCACCACTAAACCAAGTTCATCACAAGCCTCTAAAAATTCACGTGATGGTGGATTATGACTTGTTCTAATGGCGTTCACCCCCATATCTATCATAATCTGTAATTTACGTTCGTCGGCTCTTTTATAAACCGCAGCCCCTAACGAGCCATTATCATGGTGTATACATACCCCATTAAAGCGTACCAGCTTATTATTCAAGAAAAACCCATCCTTGGTATAGCGTATACTTCTTAAACCAATTCTAGACTTATAGGTATCTGTAATTTTTCCGTTTGCGCTAAGGGTGGTAATAACGTTATACAAATTTGGAACGCCGATATCCCAAATCTTTGGATTTTCAATGTTATTCCAAACCGCAGAAACAGCCTTTGAATGGGCTTCAACCTCAATACTATCTTCTACTGTAGCTACCGTTTTTCCATCTGGATCAATATACTCATGCTTTACCGTAACCGAAGTGTTCTCATTGCTATTGTTAATCACGGTTGTTTCATTTTGAACCACCGCCAATTTTTCAGTTACGGTTGGTGTAACAATATAAGTACCCCATTGACCAACGTGAATAGGATTATCAATTTTCAACCAAACGGAGCGATACAAACCTGCTCCTGGATACCACCGTGATGATAAATCTTCAGGAGTTAACCGCACTGCCACAACATTATCTGAGCCATCATACTTTAAATAGTTACTAATATCAAATTCAAAACCAATATAGCCGTACGGACGATGCCCAACCAATTCTCCATTAATCCACACATGAGCATTATACATAGCGCCTTCAAATTCTAATCGAACCACCTTTCCTTTGGTATTGGCTTCCATTTTAAAATGTTTCCTGTACCAACCTGTACCATGAAATGGCAATCCTCCTGCGCGGGCATTGTATTTTACATCAAAAGGTCCCTCAATAGCCCAATCGTGCGGCAAATCCAAATTTCGCCATTTTGAATCATCAAATGTTATCTGTTCAGCACCTTGGGCCTTATCATTATAAAACTTCCATGAAGCATTAAAATTTAGATCCTGAGCACACAGATAATATCCCATTACTAAAAAACATAGTAAACTAAAAAGTTTATTCATTTTATTAATTTTAAATATTTGATTTATTTTTTTATTATTTTATCTTCTTTTTAATATCAACAATTATCTTATCTTTCATTATTCCTTTTTAACATTTCCAATTACAGATAGGATTATTCGTGTATATAAACTTATTTTAAAACTATTTTATAGACCAACGCTTTTTCTGCTTCTGCTGGTCTATTTTTAGGCTGTTTTAAAATTAACCCTAGTTTATTCCTTTTCCATTGAATTTTTTCCTCGCTTCCTAAAACAGACACCGATTTAATTTTTAATGCCTTACCTTGATTAGCAAAGACTTCTAAGATTCTTTCTGATTCCTTTTCATTCCACCCCAATTGAATAGCATACACCACCTTTCCTTTTTGGGTATATCTTACATCGGACGAATTTAATTTGTTCAACCCTTGTTTGATAGCTCCGTATGCATTCCAAGCGTCTGCTTCATCTCTTTTTAAAACAGTAGTACCTTCCCCAAACACTAAAAACGGTTTAGTATCATAAATAGCTTCACCATATAATTGCATCCAAGCCCCAATACCTTCCATAGCATTCACTTGCTCTACAGGCATAGTTCCATCTGCCATAGGACCCGCCGATAAAAGCATAACCCCATTCTTACTTACCACCTCAGCTAATATCCTAATAGCCTGTGCAGGATCAATCGCAGTTCTTTTCTCTTTATTGTAGCACCAACTACTCCCTAAAATGAAATCGGTAATCCACACTTCTGATGTAATATCTTCCATAGTAGCACGCTCCACATTAACCACAGCTAATTCGGTTGGAAAAAAATTGCCTTTGGTGTTTACAACAACCTCTTTGTTTTCTACTTTTGCCTTATTAAAATAGTTTACAAGAAACTGTTTTCTGTAATCTTCAGAAATAAAACGTTGCCCAAAATCCATCCAGATATAATCAGGGCAATGCGCTTCAATAACTTCGTTCAATTTTCCTAACCAAAGGTCTTGCGCCTCATTATAATCCATATTACAATAGAGGTTTTTATATTTTTCATCTTGTGGCACCTCACAATTTTCGTATACATAATTGTACGTATTAAGTGTTACAGGACGTAAATAAGACAAATCAGGTTTGGGATAAAACATGTTATGAAACCCATGATGAAATGTTGCCATAAACTTTAAGCCTCTTTTTTTAGTTTCTTCACCAATGGCTTTTACCACATCAATACCAGGCCCCATACCAACAGAATTCCATTCATTTACTTGACTATCCCAAAGCGAAAACCCATCATGATGTTCTGCAATTGATCCAATAAATTTGGCCCCCATATTTTCAAACATATCTACCCATGCTTTGGCATTGAACTTTGGAGCCTTCCACATGGGAATAAAATCATGATAATGAAAGTTTTCACCGTAGTTTTTTCTGTGCTTTTTATACACTTCTCCTCCCCAAAGATTTGGGTGGCGGTCTGGTACATACATCCAGCGCGGATACCACTCGCCATCTGTAGCTGGAACAGAATACACCCCCCAATGAAAATACACCCCTAACTTGGCATTTGCAAACCATTCTGGCACTGCTTTATGCTTTTTTAAAGATTCCCAGGTTGCTTTAAAATTTTCTTGTGCCGACATATGTCCTACAAAAAATAGGACTACAACTAATTTAAAAAAAGGTATAAAAGATTTCATGATTACCACTTAAGTTTATTTTATACAAATGTCTTAATTAAACTTAACGAGGCATACCACAAAAGGTTTACATACTGCAACAAAATGTCAAAAATGCGATCCAGTAAACACTAAACTCTCTCGAGTTTGATTATATTTATTATATAGTTCTTGTATCTTTTTTTGATAGTTGGGGTTTTTGATATAATTCTTAGACTCTTCTTCCTCTACATTATCATTCAAATTAAACAAGGCTACAGGTGTACTTGTTTTATTTGTTTTATCCTTTTTATCAACTTGTAGAATCAATTTCCATCCGTTATCAATTAAAATAAACTCATGTTGAGATCCACCTTGAACCATTAAAAAAGGATGCGTTGTTGCCTGCTTTTCATTTTTTAAAACAGGTAATAAGTTATATGAATCTTGAGCTACATTATTACTAAGTTTTTGATTTGAAATGGCCGCTATAGTAGCCATAATATCCAACCCTAAAATGGGATTATCTGACATTTGATTGGGTTTTATTTCATCGGGCCAACTGACAATAAACGGTACTCTATGACCACCTTCATATGCTTGATTCTTAGCTCCACGATAGATGTCGCTTACTTTATGCCCAGATTTTGCTGTTTTCTTATCTCCCAGCAATCCTCCATTATCTGAAGTAAAAATAAATACCGTATTGTCATATATGCCTTGTTGCTTTAATGTATTTACCATCATGCCCATTTGCACATCAAGCTCTTTAATCATATCCATATGCAAAGATGGTGTAGTTCCCTTTATGTTAACACCATCTAATGTGCTGGCTGGCGCATGTGGTACGTGAACCGCCTGAGAGCAATAATACATGAAAAATGGTTTTTCTTTATTGGCATTTTTGGTTATATAATCAACGGCCTTATTAGCTAGAATAGTTCCTATGTTATGGGGATCCCAATTTGAATCACCATAGCCAATAGCTTTATCAAGTTTCAAATTTAATTTAGCTAAGTATTCAGCATCAATAATTTCAATTTTAGAATCTTCTTTTAATTTCAACCATTGGTCATTTTCATAAACAGCATAGGGCACACTTTGAATGCCTGCTGGTAAAGTTACACTATAATCAAACCCTAATTGGGTTGGACCATGCAGTATTTTGGTTATGTCAATATCAAGTACAGGTGCTTTTCCTATTTTTGGCTCATAAATTTTTTCTGGCACCCCTTTTTTGGCAAAACTAGTACCGATATGCCACTTTCCAAAAAATGCTGTGTTATAATTGGCTTGTTTCATAAGCTTGCCCAAGGTCATTTGATCGTCTTTTATGACGGATTTAGCATAACCCGACCATACACCCCACGGTTCTGAACTCCTATAACAACTATTACCTGTCATTATAGCATACCTTGTTGTGGCACACAAGGCTGCTGGTGCATGAGCATCTGTAAACATCATACCTGCATCTGCTAAACTATCAATATTAGGGGTTTCTAATATGATGTTGTCACTATGTAATCGGCGGTATTTTGAAATATCACCTACACCAATATCATCTGCTAAAACAACTATAATATTCGGCTTTTTGTTTGATATCTCAACACTTTTTTGAGCTTCTACAAACAACATAGACATCAAAAACAGAAGTGTTAAATGAAATTTATAATTTGTCATAATTAATCACGTTTACCTTTTTACAATTTTGTTCAAGTGTTTCAAAACTACATATTAACATCTTCTAAAATAATCTCTTCTCTTTTATCGACATTTCTAAGAGAAAAAGAAACATCATGCATTTCTAATGATTCAATATGTCTTCCATAAAGTCCGTAGGCAGGTGTTGCGCCTAGTTTAGTAAATTCTGGATACTGTGTTTCATTTTCAGGCACCTTTATCTTTGAATCTTCTTCTACACCTCCTCCAGGTAAACTCACCTTTATGTTTTCAAATGTAATACGCCCTATTTTATGGTTTTGAGTTCCCGTAAAGAAAAACCCAGTAGTTGGATTTAACCTTAATTTTGAAGCATCCGAAACTTGAGCATTGACATTTTTAATAACTACGTTATTGATAGAACCTACAGGCTGTTTTGGTGCGTCTCTGTAGGTTAAACCACGTTCTCCTAACCGGATAAAAATAGGCATTTCAACATCTTTCATTTCAATATTTTCAATTAATACGTGATTAATATCCGCTCCATCTACACTTAAAATTTTAATACCTCCTCCTTTAGTATCATGAATAAAACAGTCTTTAATGGTGATGTTTTTAAAATCTCCCATAGACTCCGTACCAAACTTAATAGCACCCCATTCACTTTTAATGTTACAGTTATAAACCTCAATATCGGATGTTGGTTTAGGACTGGTTGATTTAAAGCAAATAGCATCATCGCCAGAATCAATAGTCACATTTTTAACAAGACCATTTATACTTGAATCCATATCTATGGCATCATTATTTTGATTGGCGTGACTGTGTATATCAATGCCATCGACCTCAAATCCGTCACACTCAAAAAAATGCAAGGTCCAAGCGGCCGGTTGTCTTAAATGTATATCTTTAAGCCTTACATTTTTAGACCTAACCATACGTACTAAAAATGGTCTGTTTGACAACCGTATATTATTGTTCACATACTTGCCTCCTTCTGCAATAAGCCCCTTTAAATCAGGTTTTATCAACTCAACATTCAGCTTCGATAAGGTTTTCTTTATATTGGCGGGCGTAAACATTTCGCCTTGACCATTTATAGTTCCTTTTCCTGATATAGCTACATTGTCAACATCAATGGCACCTATAAAACATTGGCCTCTAAATTGACCCGTTGCATCAATAAACGGATCAACAACTGGGTAATCATTAGGGTTAATACTCCCTTGAAGTACCGTTTTTTCTGTGATTTTTAAATTGACATTATTTTTCAGCAATAAGGTTCCAGATATATAGGTGGCACCATCAACCAGTACAGTACCTCCCCCTTTTTTTGCACAGTCATCAATGGCTTTTTGAATAAATAATGTATTTATTGTTTTTCCATCATCAAGGGCTCCGTAATCTTTTATATTCCAAACCTCTTGTTTTTTACAAGAGAAAAAACAAATTAAACAACTCCAGATTAAAACAAATACTTTTTTCATTTTCACAGTTTTTTAATCAACCAATTTCCATGTTCTCACCCAATCATAGAGGGTTGTTCTATCTTCAAAAGAGCCTGTCATGCCACCATCTTCAGGCACTGGATTCCAGTTATAGGTCTCTACAACCATTCTTAAGTGCATAGGCAGATTAAAGTCTGCCTTAGGCGTTACCTTTTCAACAAACTCTCCATCTAAGAAGAATAGCACTTCTTTTTCACTTTTCCACCAAACCCCATACACATGAAAATCTTCATAGGTTTTTCCTGCTGTTGGCGTTTTTCCCCCTATGGTTCCAGCGGGGATATCACAACCATCTTGAATACCTCTACTATGAGTATTAAAGCCCATTCTTTGATCGGCGTCTTGAGCAAAATCCTTATCTGTATTGATTTGTCCTACACACTCTTGAACATCCAACTCTGTTACTCTCCTATCACAATCAATAGCTTCTTCTCTTTCATTAATCAACCAAAAGGTAGAAGACATAAAGGTTTTGTTTCCTTTCATTCTACACTCATAATAGCCATAGGTCATTCCTTTTCTTGAACCCGCATAACCACCTCCGTGTGTAAATACTTTTCCTTCTTTTTTTACATCTTTAGGTAGTTTAGTAGCTGTTATTTGCAGATTACCATGAGCTACGGTGACATTGCTGGGTAAAAACAAACCTGGGGCTCGCCCAATCCAACCTTGACCTGAAATTTGCCATTTTTTTTGGTTAACCTTACTGCCGCTAAATTCATCAGACATGCTTTTAACGAGCTTCCATTTCTTTTCTGAAGATACAGGACTTTCTCCCTCTTTGAAATATGGTGCCTTTTGTGCATAACTACCAGAAGTTAACGATATGAGGAATAAGGTTAAGAGAAATTGATAGGGCTTTGTATAAAAAAATGTCATGTTTTAAAGTTTGTTATATTTAATAATGTTCTTCAGTTTGTTTTAGCTTTTAATGTCCACCATCAGGATGACTATCATTTGTATATCTAAGTACCTTTGGCGCGCCATTGCCTCTTGCATTTTTTATTTCAACCGCCCACTGTTGTTTAAATGTATTTAGAATTAAGGCATGCTCCTCATCATTAATCAGATTATTTAATTCAGCTGGATCATTTTTCAAATGATACAATTCTTCATATACTGGTTGTTCGCCATCCACTGGACCTTCAACAAAACTTCTATAAATTGCAATATCTGGATCATGAACCGTATAGAGTATTTTGTTAACGGGTATACCTAATTGTTTAGCCACTTTAATTTTTTTTGTGGCCGAAAATGTTTCATTCTTGTAATACCTAATGTATTTCCACTCGTCATTCTGAACGGATTCACATCTTGGATTTCCAAATTGTGTTGACCATAAATTTTCAGTATACACATAATCTCTTACCTTTAAAGGTTCTCCATAAACCAAAGGAAGTATATTGGAGCCTTGAAAACTTTTTGGTTGTTCTAAACCTGCAATAGATAGTATGGTTGCTGCTACATCAATACTTTGTACTAAAGCATCGCTTTTTAATCCTTTATACTTTCTTTTTACTCTAGGATCCATGATAATCATAGGAACATGTGTGGTTTTTTCGTAGCACAATGCTTTTCCTCCAAGGCCTTGTTCTCCCATAAACAAACCATGATCGGATGTAAAAATAATTACCGTATTCTTATCTAACTTTAAATCTTTTAACTTTTTACGCAAATTACCAACCAACCTATCTATACCTGTCATAGCTTGTAATTGTCGGATGTATCGTTCTTTATTGGTTTCTGGTGTATCTACATAATTATATCCATCTTGTCTGTCTTCAGCACGTAATAAATCAGATGGTAACTTTGGTATTTTTATATCAGCCTTGGCCACATAATGCTCTGGCAATGGAATATCTAAATCACGATATAAGGTTTTGTAAATGTCATCATCTTCAGGAAGCAATTTCATCGATTTTGTACCATTGCCATGTGGTAAATTAAAATTTATTGACAATATAAAAGGTTTATCTGTAGGACGCTCTTCAAAAAATCGGATAGCTCCTTTTAAACGTCTTTCATTATTATCAATAAAATCATTAACGCCTTCATTGATAACTTCAGGTTGTGTATGAGCAATAGCATCGTTAAAAATTTCATGAACCTTTTTAGGATAAAAACTAAGGTGCCCATGCCCCGCATACCAATAATCAAAACTTTTTTCCATAACACCACTAGTATAACCTCCGTTTCCTATAGGTGCATGGTTTTTTCCAACCCATCCTGTATAATATCCTGCTTTTCTCATAATCATAGGATAGGATTGTTCCCAAGCTTCATCAGAAACACTTGTTCCAGAATTAAAATTTACGCCATGTTTTCGCTCATATTGACTCAATAGAATTGATATTCTACTCGGTGTACAAATGGCACTTGTAATATGGGCATTAGTAAAAAATATGCCATCTTGTGACAATTGATCGAGATGAGGCGTTTGAACAATTTCATTACCATCACAACCCATTAACCCATAAGATTGGTCATCGGTTAAAATAAAAACAATATTAGGTCGCTCGTCCTTTTGTGCAAATACGCTTAAGATATTAAGCACAAAAAGAAGTAATAATGTTGTTTTAAAAAGTGATTTTATAGTCATGTGTTTGTAAAAAAGTAAGTCTGAAATATTTAATATTTTATAGTATGAGTATTCGTTACACTTTTTCGATATAGACGTAATAGGCTACATTTTCTTCGCCCTTATCATTAAAGAAACTAGCATTTAATTTGGTTTTCCCCGACTTAAGAGACACATTAAAAACGGCCTCCTTATCTGAATTAGTTACTGGAACAGATACGTCAATGTCTTCACCTATTTTTATAGTAGCTTTTACATAGTTCAAGTTTTCTCCCTGCGGGATATCCTTTTCTAAACCAGGCAAATCTTGTTTTGTTATCCCAGGAATACTGGTATTGATTAACAAATCAGCTTCAACAGGATAACGCCTTAGTGCCATGTTGTAATCACCAGCTTCTTTCACATCAATACTCCAATAGCCTTCCCCTTTTGCTCCTTCTCTTATGTATACTTGATTCCATGGTTGGCTACCATTTGGGGCATGTACATCATGTGCGGTAAGCGCTACTGGATTTTCTTCTTTAAGTCCAATTTTAAAATATACTTCTTCTTCAAAATCTTCTGACACTTGTTTCCACCACTGATCATAAAAGGCACGCATCTCTTTAACTCTTTTTGGATATTGACTAGCCAAGTCTTCTTTTTGTCCCTTATCTATTTCAAGATTATAGAGTTCTTTCCCATCAATAAGTCGCCATTTGTTTTGCATAACCGAAGAGTTTCTCCACTTTTCAGGCACTTGAATTCTTTGAGAATCTGCAATAAGCATTCGGTTATTTTTATGCTTTGTATTTTCAATAAAAGGGACTAAACTCTCTCCATCTAAAGGTAAATGTCCTTTGGGTAAATCAATACCACATAACTGTGCTAACGTGGGCATGACATCTAATTGAGAAGTCAATTCATTTATATCTTTAGCCTCAGAAATTTTACCATCTTTCCAATGAATAAAAAACGGCACTCTGTGCCCCCCTTCATAAGCACTTCCTTTTGTTCCTCTCATGCCTGCATTAAAACCAGTAGCTGGTTTACCCTTGTGGTAAGCTATTCCTGCAGAAGTACCATTGTCTGTCATGAAAATTAAAATGGTATTATCAGCAATATCTAATTCTTTTAACGTTTTTCTCAGTTTACCAAGATTATCATCAACATTTGTAATCATACCATAAAAGCGCTTTTGCTTTTCTGTGAGCACCTCATCACTCAACTCTTTATACATATTATAGTACTCTACTGGCACATTATATGGACCATGAGGCGCATTGGTTGCTATATAACAAAAGAAAGGTTTGTTTCTGTTATCCTTTATGAACGTAATAGCCTCATTAAAAAACACGTCGGTACAGTAGCCTTTATATTTTTGAGGCTTCCCGTTGTGAAAATAGGTATCATTAAAATAAGTATTCCCCCAATAATCTGGTGTTTGATAAACACCGCCACCACCATGCATCACGGTTTCTTGAAAACCTCTATCTTCTGGTCTGAACGGATAATTATCACCTAAGTGCCATTTCCCAAATGCACCTGTAACATAGCCGCCTTCAACAAACATGTTTGCCATGGTTTTTTCTCGCTCCCTTAATAAAGACCACCCTCCAACAGTATGCCATACGCCAACAGTATTTGCATAGCGCCCTGTCATTAACCCTGAACGTGTAGGTGCACAGGTTGGTCCTACATGAAAATCAGTTAAACGATAGCTTTCCTGATACAAATTATCAATATTAGGCGTTTTTATAATGTCATTACCATGAGCTCCAATATCTCCATAACCTTGATCATCGGTTAACACCAAGATAACATTAGGTTTTATTATATCTTGACCTTTTTGTTTTATTTTATTAGAACACCCTAAAAAGGTTAACCACGCAAAACACACAACATGTAACAGCCTCATTTATACTACTAGTTTTTTTTATTTCTTAACCAAATGTATTTATAATCACATACTTTATTTAAACCATACGGTTCTAATAATGTAACAAATGGTCTCAAACTCTATATTCCACTAAAAAATGCTCTCTTAAACTTTTTTTGAGCAAAAAAAAAAGATAGTTTTCTATATAAACACCATGATTACTTTGTTTATTACCCCTTCCTTTGGTTTTTGTATTGACAATGGGTTTTTACATTTAATCCTATTATCTAAATTTACTAAACTGAATGCCTGGCATACTTTAAAACAAGATAAAATCTCCCAAAAAAGAAAAAAACAACAGTAAAGACTTTCTCTAAGGGATAACTTTTATAAAAAACACTCGTATTTTAGGATTTTAAAGTTCAAGAAATTCTAATTGTCATCCAGATATTTTACTTTTTATATAAAAACTACACTTCTTCCTGTTCTAAATCTTGACCACCCAAATTATCTTTACCTTCTTTTAATTTCTTAATATAATCTCTTGGCAAAACACCAAACTGTTTTTTAAAACACTGCGAGAAGTATGATGAGGTATTAAAGCCAGTCATATACATAATTTCTTTTACAGAAAAATCACTTTGTTCTAAAAGTTGCACCGCCCTTTTTAATCTAATATTCCTAATAAACGCACTTGAGGACAAACCTGTTAACTCTTTAAACTTAATATACAAATGACTTCTACTTAAGCCCATTTCTTTTACCAATAACTCCACACTGAAATCGGTATTCATCATATGCTTTTCTACAATTTCTATAGCACGCTGAAGAAATTTTTCATCTAGTGAGGTAACTACTACTTCCTCTGGTTGCAATGTAATTTCTCTGTTAAACCTTTTTCTAAGTTCAGCTCTATGTTTTAAAATATTGGCTAGCTTTAATTTTAAGACATTTAAATCAAAGGGTTTCTTTATATAGGCATCTGCTCCAATTTCTAATCCCTCAATTTCACTTTCTTTAGAAGACTTAGCGGTAAGCATTATTACAGGAATATGGCTTGTATTGTTATTAAATTTTAAATGATTACAAAGCTCAATACCATCCATAATTGGCATAAGCACATCTGTTATAATTATGTTAGGAATTAATTCAAATGCTTTTTCTAAACCTTCTTGACCGTTACTCGCTTCAAACACCTTAAAATCTTTACTAAGTGCCCTTTTTATGAAAGTACGAATATCACTGTTGTCATCAACTACCAGTAAAACAGGTAGCTTTGAACGTTTGTTCATGATCTCAGCATCTGTAATTTCATCATTCATGTCAATAGCAAAAGACTCCTGTTCTGAGGACCTTATCAGAAAATCACTTTCTGTTTCTTCCTTTATACTTATTTCAGGTAAATTTTCATAAGCCGATTTATGAAGTGGTAACCTGATTATAAAATTGATTAGATTCTCTTCTTCTAATTTAGCTTCAATAGTACCCTGATGAACATTTATAAGACTTTGAGTAAAAGCTAGTCCTATCCCTGAACCTCTTTGAAACTTTTTATTTTTATTTGGTTTTGAATAAAACCGTTCAAAAATGTTCGAGATCTCCTCCTCACTAATATCAATGGATGTATTTTTTATCATGATAACTACTTGGTCTATATCAAAAATTTCTTTGGATATCTCTATACTTATTTCTCCTTTTTCGGGAGTAAATTTAAACGCATTAGAAAGTATATTTTTCATGATTTTTTCAAAAGCATCATGATCAAACCATGTTTTTAATTTTTTATAAGAAGACCCTATTTTTAAGTTTATGTTCTGATTATGTGCCGTAAACTGAAATGGTTCTGCAATATCCCTTATAAAACTAATGATATCTGTATGCCTTAAAACCAATCGCATTTTACCTTGATTAATTTTTCTAAAATCGAGCAATTGATTTACTAAACGCATCAAATAATCGGTATTTTTACGCATAATCTTAGCTTGCTCTTGAACTTCTGGAATATGTTTGGTAGTTTCCGATTCTAGTAAATAATCTAAAGGCCCCTTTATTAGAGTTAAAGGCGTTCTGAACTCATGCGAAACATTAGTAAAAAACTCCAGTTTTACACGTTGTAATTCCTCTTTTTGTTCTTTCTCTAAGTGCTCAAGCTCAAATTGATGCTTTTTAGTAGTGCTGATAACCGTGTACCGTCTAAAACCAATTAGTAAACCTATAATACCTAACGTATATAATAAATAGGCCCAATTTGTTAACCAGAACGGAGGTTTAATTTTTAAATCAATGCGAGCTGGTGATATATCCCAAATACCATCACCATTTGAAGACTTTACCTTGAAGGTGTAGAGACCTGGTGGAATATTAGTATAATTGGCAAAACGCTGTGCTGAATTTGTTTTCACCCAGTCTTTATCATACCCTTCTAAAATATAAGCGAACTTGTTTTTCTTTGATGCGGCAAAGTGTAATCCAGCAAACCCAAATGAAAAACTATTTTGACTATAATCAAGATTAACTATTTGTGTATAATTTATAGCACTATCTAAAAGTACTTTGCCATTATACGCTTCACCTATCTCAACTTCTTCATTAAATAATGAAAATTGAGTAATAACTGTCTCTGGTGGCTCAATATTATCCTTAATTTCTCTAGGATTAAACACATTAAAACCATTAATCCCACCAAAAACCAGTTCTCCATTTGATCGTTTTATTCCAGCTAACTCCTGAAACTCACTATCTTGCAAGCCGTCATTTTCATCATAATTTTTAAAGGTTTCCGTATTAGGATTGAACTTTGACAACCCTTTATTGGTTGACACCCATAAGTTCCCTGACCCATCTTCTAAGATAGATTTAATCACTTTATTTGGCAGTCCATCCTTTAATCCGTAAGATTTGAAACCTTCTTGATGCTCCTGTGTTGCAGGCATATATTTGTTAAGTCCTCCTCCAAATGTTCCTACAAACAATTCTCCTTTTTCAGTCTCGTAAATAGGCATTATATAATTATGACTTATTGATGTTCTATCATCTTCCTTATGGATATAAGATTTAAATTTAGGTTTATCTTTTAACAGTTCTGATGCATGTAACCGCGATAAACCATTCCCAGTGCCAAACCAAACATCTCCTTTACTATCTTGATAAATACTTCTTATAATGTCATTTGGCAAACTATTTGTATCATTTATGCTATGTTTAAAAACATCAATCTTAAAATCATCACCATTTGGTATAAGCCTATAAACACCTCCATTATAAGTGCCTACCCAAATAGTTTTGTTACTGTCTTGTAATAGCGAAAAAATAGCTCCATTCGTCTTTAAAATAATCTCAAAATTTAAATTATCTGTTTTATTGACGGTATCTATTTCCAACCTATATAGAGCTCCGGAATAACCAGAGCCTACCAAAAGAAACTGCTTTTCATTAATTGTAACCTCTTCTAAAGCGAATGGTTTAGCTCTATCAAGGTAAACTTTAAACTTATCATAATTTCCATCATTATCTTCCCTTCGAAGCAAGTTAAGCCCTCCTCCCTCTGTTCCTACCCAAAAATTATCCTGACTGTCTTCATAAAACGAACGTATTTTATCATAACTCAAACTATGCGGGTTGGAGGTTCTTCTTACATGTTTAAACTTCTTTTTATTAGAATCAAATTTATTAATTCCTCCTCCATTAGTACCTATCCAAATAATTCCTGTTTTATCTTTGAACAAGGCTTTTATGATATTTTTACTAATACTTTTAGGGTTTAGCGGATCATAAACAAAATACCCGATTTCTTCAAACTTCTTTGTTTTTTTTGAGTATTCAAACTGCCTCAAACCAATCTCGGTACCTACCCAATAAACATTCTTATCTACTGCTAAAGACTGCGGGTAAGTTTTTATAATTCTTGTAAATTCAATATCAGACTTTATGCTTGAGTTATTTTTAATATAGACACCTCCATAGGCACCAACTACTAATTCTCCTGACTCATTTTGACCAATATAATTTACAGACCCATTAAACGATCTTATCTTTACTAGTTTAAAACTTATATTATCTTCTTCTACTTTAAATAATTCATTTGCAAAAGCTACCCAAATATTTCCACTACTATCTTCATGAATTGTTTTAACAGGTTTATTATTAACCGTCTCTAAATGTTTAAAAACAGGGGACTCCTGTTTTTTTGTTAAATCCAGAATATTAATTCCATGAACAGTACCTACCCATAGTCTATTTTTTTTATCAACACAAACCGAAGTAATATAATCGCTATCTATTGTGTTACTATCATTTTCATTATGTTCAAATCTGGTAAATATCCCAGTTTTCTTATTAAATCTATTAAGCCCACCTCCTGTGGTTCCAACCCATAAGTTTCCTGTTTTATCCCCGGTAATTGCAAAAACAATGTTACTACTTATACTTCCGTGATTATTTACTTCTGGCAGATAATTTTTAAATTGATAGCCATCATATCTATTAAGCCCATCAAATGTTCCAAACCACATAAACCCATCATCATCTTGATAAATACAATTTATATCACTTTGAGACAGACCATCACTAGTTGTAAGACGTTCAAATTCAATACTATTCTGTGAATTACATATACTAAAAACAGAACACAAAAACACTGTAATCAATATCTTTAAATCAAAACACTTGCATGGAGCACTATTAATTTTCATTAAAATCTTAGTTTAAGACAAAAATATAATTATCTCACTACATTTGATTAATTGGCACATTAAAATAAGACAATCAACCATATGAATTAAAAATAGAATCATATACCAAAGTTTGGTAAGGTATGTAAGGATACTTTTGTTAACCAAATGAATAGTTTAAATATAGAGTTAAAAAAAACAAGACAAATGAAACATCTGATAGTGCTTATTACATTTTTTTTGATACTATGTGTAACTGGTTTTACCTGGGCACAAAATTCAGCTCATAAAAAGTATATGGCTAATTGGGAATCCTTAGAACAGGTAAATCAAGCTCCTGATTGGTTTAGAGATGCTAAATTTGGTATATACACACATTGGGGACCTGTATCATCTGCATTTGTAGGTGCTGACCCGAAAAAATGGTATGCAGGTTGGCATGGCATGAAAATGTATGTTGATGGCAAAAAGGTACCTAACAATGGTAAACCTTCTTCAAACTATACGCACCACAAAAAAAAGTATGGTGACCCCAAAAAATATGGGTATAAGCATATCATCGAACAATTTGAAACCAGTGGGTTTAATGCTAAAGAATGGGCCGAATTATTTGCTTTGTCGGGCGCTAAATTTGCTGGACCTGTAGCTATGCATCATGATAATTTTGCCATGTGGGATTCAAAAGCAACACGATGGAACTCTATGAATTATGGCAGCATTGACCCCTCTGCCGAGCTAAAAAAAGAAATTGAAGCCAAGGGATTAAAATTTATGGGCTCTTTTCACCACGCCTTTACCTGGCAATACTTTGCACCTGCTCACAAATATGGCGGTGTTTCTCCTGAAGATTATGACCTTTATACGAATCCACATCCTCTAGATTCTGAAACTCCAGATGCCGATTTTTATGAAAGCTGGTGGGCTAAATTAAAAGAGTTTATTGATGTATACCAACCTGATCTCATTTGGTTTGATTGGTGGCTAGAAAACATGACAGAAGAATGTCGTACAAAGTTCTTAGCATATTACTACAATAAAGGTCTGGAATGGAGCAAAGAGGTTGTGGTATGCTATAAAGAAAGTACGTTTAATGAAGATTCGGCCATAAAAGACTATGAACGCGGACGCCCAAATCAACCCAAAGAACATGTTTGGCTAACAGACACCTCTCCTGGTGCTTGGTTTTATAGACCTGGTGCTGTATTTAAAACACCTAATGATTTGGTTGATATTCTTATTGATATTGTCTCTAAAAATGGTAGTATGCTACTAAACGTACCACCTAATCCTGACGGTTCCATTCCCGAGGAAATGGTTCATTTATTAAAAGAAATAGGACAATGGTTATCTGTGAACGGCGATGCCATTTACGGCACAAGACCATGGACTATTTTTGGCGAAGGTCCTACCCGTTTACCTGAAGGCGGACATAAAGTAGAAAAATTAGATATTGTATATAAAAATTCAGATATTCGATTTACCAAAAAATCCGACAAGGAATTTTATGCCATTGTTATGGATAAACCTGAAGGAGAAACCGTTATAAAATCATTGAGCACTCAAATAGGCGTTCTTAATTCAGTGATTAAAAATATTGAATTATTAGGTAGTGATGAAACCATAGAATGGACAAGAAATGAATCGGGCTTAGTTATAAAAGCGCCTAACCAGTTCCCTTCAGAATATGCACATGCCTACAAGATAACGCTTGAAGGCTATTCAGAAAACAATATTGGCGGAGAGGTTGACGCTCATGTAGATTAATAAAATACCATATTTATTATGAAAATTAAATATTCAATAGTTCTATTATCTCTTATTACAATTTCATGTTTCAGCTCTTGTTCTGGCAAAGAAGAATCCACACAACCACCTAATATTGTTTGGATTACTTCTGAAGATAATTCAAAACATTACATGCGTTTGTTTGATGAACATGGCACCGAAGCTCCTAATATAGAAAAGTTAGCCAAAGGAGGCATCACTTATACCCATGCATTTTCAAATGCAGCGGTATGTAGTGCAGCCAGATCTACTTTAATCTCGGCATCGTACGGTCCTAGACTCGCCACTAACTACCACAGAAAGTTACAAAAAGTGCCCATGCCAGATGATGTTAAAATGTTTCCTTATTATTTAAAAAAAGCGGGGTATTACACGACCAATAATGCCAAAGAAGACTATAACATCATAAAACATGACAGCGTTTGGGACGAATCTTCAAAAAAAGCCACTTGGAAAAACAGAAACCTTGGTCAACCTTTTTTTCATGTGTTTAATATATTAACCACGCACGAAAGTAGATTACATTTTCCTGAATCGGCTATAAAAGAAGGCACCAAAACAAACCAAGATTCTTGTTTTATTTTTCCTAATCACCCTAAAACGGAACTATTCAAATATACGAACGCTCGTTATCGCGATCTTATAAAAAAAATGGATGCACAAGTTGGGCAAGTCGTTGATGAGTTAGAAGCTGATGGGTTATTAGAAAACACCTTTATCTTCTATTTTGGTGATCATGGAGGTGTACTTCCTGGAAGCAAGGGTTATATCAATGAATCTGGCGTTCATGTACCTCTTGTGGTTTATATTCCACCAAAGTATAGAAACATGGTAGATAAAAAACCCGGTTCAAAAGAAAATGGCTTTGTAAGTTTTATCGATTTTGGTCCAACGGTATTAAACTTAGCAGGAGCAAATATTCCAGAACATATTGATGGTAAACCTTTCTTAGGAAAAAACATAACCTCTAACGAGGTTTCAAAAAGAGATGAAACCTTTAGCTACGCTGATAGATTTGATGAAAAATACGACATTGTAAGAGCTATCAGAAAAGGGAAATATAAATACGAAAGAAACTATCAACCCTTCAATTATGATGGTTTAATGAATAATTACCGCTACATACAATTAGGCTACCAAGAATGGAAAGCGCTATATGAAGCAGGTAAATTGAATGACATACAGTCGCAATTTTTTGAAACCAAACTACCTGAAAGTCTTTATGATGTTGAGGCAGACCCTTACGAAACAAATAACTTAGCTAATAACCCTGAGTATGCTGAAGTATTAGAAGATCTGCGTAGCAACCTAAATGAAAGAGTAAAAGGCATGCCTGATTTATCATTCTATCCTGAGTTTTATTTGATAAATAACGCCTTTGATAATCCTGTTGCATTTGGTCAAGCACACAAATCTGAAATTGCTTCGTATGTAGATATTGCTAACTTATCTTTATATCCATTCGATTCCATAAAGGATCAATTAGAACAAGCGTTAAATTCATCAGACCCATGGAAACGTTATTGGGCATTAATTACTTGCAGTCGTTTTAATACTGAAGCACTATCATTACAATCCGTTATAGAAGCCATTTCAAAAACGGATGATGAACTAATCAATAAGGTTAGAGCCTGGGAGTTTTTAGGATTAACTAGAGTTGATGACCCTGTAAAAGGTATGACCGATGCTTTATACGCATCAAAAGATTCAGCAGAGGCTTTATTAATTTTAAACTCTATGGTTTTAATGAAAGACGACTTTAAAAAATCTTATACATTTAATATAGACACCAATAATATGGACACCGAGGTTAGTCAAAACTCAGAAGTAATGAGACGCCTTGAGTATTTCAACAAATAGTCCATTTTAAGTTAAAATATAAAATACATGCGAGCTAAATTCCCGTTTTGGTTTTAGCTCGCTTTTTTTATAAGATTGTCATTTAATGTAGTCTACAATTTTATTTAGTTCTGCCTCATTAGTACTCCTCTAATTACGCTAAAATCATTTACTTTTGTACCATACTTATGAAACAGATATTTAGCACTCAAAACACGTATATCAAGCAGCTCGTTCATCTTAAAGAAAAGTCGCGTGAACGCCGTAGACAAGGGCTGTTTTTAATTGAGGGGAAACGTGAAATAACGCTAGCTATAAAAGGTGGTTATGCACTTACAACCATTCTTTTTTCGCCTGATTTATTCCCTTCAAACAAATTAAAAACACTTAATTATGATCATGTTGACCTTATAGAGGTTTCTAAAGAGGTGTATCAAAAACTTGCGCATAGAGATACTACTGAAGGCGTTATAGCTGTTGCAAAAAACAAGTTGCACGGTTTAGAAAACTTAAATTTCAGGCAAGAACATCCTTTAATTTTAGTAGCTGAAGCTCCTGAAAAACCTGGAAATATTGGTGCACTTTTACGCACTGCAGACGCCGCTCATGTTGATGCTGTTATCATTGCCAATCCCAAAACCGATTTATATAACCCAAATATTATACGGTCTAGTGTGGGCTGCGTTTTTACCAATAGTATTGCTACTGGAACAACAACCGAAATCATTGATTTTTTAAAACAACAGCACATTAACATCTACTGTGCAGCCTTACAAGCTTCTGTGCCTTATCACACACAAAACTTCACAGAACCTACTGCCATTGTTGTAGGAACTGAAGCCACAGGATTAAGCGAGGCATGGCTAAAACATTCAAAACAAAATATCATAATCCCCATGCAAGGCGAAATTGATTCTATGAATGTTTCGGTTGCGGCAGGAATCCTTATTTTTGAAGCCAAAAGACAACGAAATTTTAAATAAAACGAACGTCGAAAGATGTTTAAAGTTCTGAAACATGACCGCCAACACCCTTTTTTATATCATAATAGGCATCATTATTATCAACTTTGTTATTGATAAAGTTATTGATGCACTTAATGCCAACCATTTTAACGATGCACTTCCTGAAGAGCTGCAAGATGTTTACGACGATACCGAATACAAAACATCTCAACAATACAAAAACACTAACTACAAATTTGGAATCATCACCTCAACATTTTCTATAGTATTGACGCTGGGCTTTTTGTTTTTTGACGGCTTTGAATGGGTAGACCAAATTGCCAGAAATTTTTCTAACAACTCCGTAATTATTGCTTTAATTTTCTTCGGAATTATTATGATTGGCAGTGATATAATCACCACGCCGTTTTCATATTATAGCACCTTTGTTATTGAAGAAAAATTTGGCTTCAACAAAACAACAAAACGCACTTTTTTTATTGACAAATTAAAAGGTTGGCTAATGATGGCCGTTATTGGCGGACTCATTTTATCATTAATTATCTGGTTTTATGAAGCTACAGGCAAAAATTTCTGGATTTATGCTTGGGCGCTTATCGCGGCGTTTACCATTTTTATGAATATGTTTTATTCTAAACTTATTGTACCGTTATTCAATAAGCAAACACCTTTAGAATCAGGTGATTTACGAGATAAAATATCAACATATGCGCAAAGCGTTGGTTTTAAACTGGATAAAATATTTATAATTGACGGTTCAAAAAGAAGCACCAAAGCTAATGCCTATTTTTCTGGCTTTGGCAGTGAAAAACGTGTCACACTTTATGATACCCTAATTAATGATTTAGATGACGAAGAAATTGTTGCCGTATTAGCTCATGAAGTAGGACATTATAAGAGGAAGCACATTATATTCAACCTAGTTACGTCCATTCTATTAACAGGTTTAACCTTATTTATACTTGCTTTATTTATTGGAAACCCACTGTTATCGCAAGCTATTGGTGTGGAAACCCCTAGTTTTCATATTGGACTTATTGCCTTTGGGTTATTATACGCTCCTATTTCTGAAATTACTGGACTCATCATGAATGTGTTTTCTAGAAAGTTTGAATACCAGGCTGATGATTACGCCAAAAACACTTATAAAGCAGAGCCTTTAATTACTTCTTTAAAAAAATTATCAAAAAACAGTTTAAGCAATTTAACTCCACATCCTGCCTATGTGTTTATGCATTACTCGCATCCCACCCTATTGCAACGCATCAAAAACCTAAAAAAATAAACTTAAATTTTCTTGCCATTAAGGTAAACCTGTTCAATAGCATTGGTTCCGAAATGATAAGGTAAAGCGTAAATAGAGTTTAAGGGTTTGGTTAGAAAGAGGTTTGCTTTTTTTCCAATAGAAATACTTCCTACTTCACTTTCTAGCCCCATAGCATAAGCTCCATTTATTGTGGCTGCGTTAATAGCTTCTTCAGGGGTTAACTTCATTTTGATGCAAGCCGCTGATACTACAAAATTCATATTACCTGATGGCGCAGAACCCGGATTATAATCTGTTGCTAAAGCCAATGGCAAACCAGCGTCAATAATAGCTCGCCCTGGCGTGTAAGGTATCCCCAAAAAAAATGAGCATCCAGGTAAAGCCACAGGCATAGTTGTTGAATCTTTCAGCGCAGTAATATCTTTAGGACTTAACACCTCCAAATGATCTACAGAAAGAGCTTTATGTTGCACACCAACTTGAACACCGCCAATTGATGTAAACTGATTGACATGTATTTTGGATTGTATTCCATATTTTTTCCCAGCCTTTATAATCGTTGCCGTTTCTTCTACTGAGAAGTATCCTTTTTCGCAAAACACATCAATAAAATCGGCTAAATTTTCTTTAGCTATTTTTGGAAGCATATCGTCTATTACCAATTGCACATACTCCTTTTGATTATTTTTAAAGGCATTGGGTACAGCATGAGCCCCTAAAAATGTTGCCTTAATAGGAATGTTATACTCTTGCTTTAGTCGCTTTATAACTCTAAGCATTTTAATTTCGGCATCAGTGGTAAGTCCGTAACCCGACTTTATTTCAACAGCTCCAGTACCTAAGGCAATAATTTCTTCAAGTCTCGTTTTACTTTGTGCATACAAATCCTCCTCAGTGGTTTCTTGTAATGTCTTGGCAGAATTTAAAATACCTCCTCCTTTACTAGCAATATCTTGATAAGATAACCCATTAATCTTATCAACAAATTCGGTTTCCCTATTACCTGCGTAAACCAAATGTGTGTGTGAATCACACCATGAAGGTAAAATCATTTTACCCGATGCATCCACGGTTTCATCAACTTCTACCCCTGGACAAACTTCCATTTTACCAAACTCCTTGATAATACCATCATCTATCAACAAAAAGGCATGTGCTATTTGAGGTAAAAGATCCATTTCTTGGCCAGCCACATATTTTACGTCAGTTGGTCTTACCTGAACTAAAGCCTTAATATTTTTAAAAAGTATTCGCATTAGAATAAGTTTTCTAGTAATTCCTCCTCAACTAAATTAGGTAATGTAACTTGTAATTCTGGCGTTCTGTCCATTTCTCTTTTTATAGCAAAAAGCGCTTCGTTATTTCTTGCCCAACTTCGTCTAGCAATACCGTTATTCACGTCAAAAAACAGCATGCCTTTAAGGCGTTCTTCAGCTTCATCAGACCCGTCTAACAACATACCAAAACCACCATTAATTACTTCTCCCCAACCTACGCCTCCACCATTGTGAATAGACACCCAGGTTGCACCTCTAAAACTATCTCCAATCACATTTTGAATGGCCATATCTGCCGTAAATTGACTGCCATCATATATGTTTGAGGTTTCCCGATAAGGCGAATCTGTACCACTTACGTCATGATGATCGCGGCCCAATACTACAGGACCTATCTCCACATTTGCTATAGCTTTATTAAAGGCTAGGGCTATTTTAGCCCGACCCTCAGCATCCGCATACAAGATACGTGCTTGCGACCCAACAACCAATTTATTTTTTTTAGCATCTTGAATCCAAGTCACATTATCTTGCATTTGAAGTTGAATTTCTTCAGGTGCATGTTTCATAATGTCCTGAAGGACTTGCTTAGCAATTTCATCTGTTTTATCTAAATCTTCAGGGTTTCCAGAGGTACACACCCATCGAAATGGCCCGAAACCGTAGTCAAAACACATAGGTCCTAAAATATCTTGAACGTAAGATGGGTATTTAAAATCTATACCATTTGCAGCCATAACATCGGCTCCCGCTCTTGACGCTTCTAATAAAAAAGCATTTCCATAATCAAAAAAATAAGTGCCTTTTGCTGCATGACGGTTTATGGCTGCAGCATGTCGTTTTAGAGAAGCCTGAACTTGTACCTTAAATTTTTCAGGTTCATTTTTTATCATTTCATTGGCTGCATTGTAGGATAACCCAACAGGATAATAGCCTCCTGTCCACGGTATGTGTAAAGACGTTTGGTCTGATCCTAAATGCACAAAAATATCCTCTGTATCAAAACGTTCCCAAACCTCAACCACGTTACCTATAAAAGCTATAGAAACCACTTCAGAATTTGCTTGCGCCTCCTTAACCCGATTTACTAAATCATCTAAATTATGTGTTAAGACATCCACCCAGCCTTGTTCAAAACGTTTTTTAGCCGCCTTTTCATTAACCTCAGCACAAACGGTAATGCACCCTGCAATATTACCTGCTTTGGGTTGCGCACCACTCATACCCCCCAACCCCGCAGTTAAAAACACTTTGCCTGCCGAAGTTTCATCCTTTAAAAGCACTTTTCTAAAGGCATTCATAATGGTAATTGTGGTTCCGTGTACAATACCTTGTGGGCCTATGTACATAAAAGATCCCGCTGTCATTTGTCCGTATTGGGTTACACCAAGCGCATTGTATTTTTCCCAGTGGTCTGGTTTTGAATAATTAGGAATCATCATACCATTGGTAACCACGACGCGCGGGGCATTTTTTGAAGATGGAAATAACCCCATAGGGTGCCCAGAATACATATGCAAACTTTGCGTTTCTGTCATATTGGCCAGATATTGCATGGTTAATAGATACTGAGCCCAATTTTGAAACACTGCACCGTTACCGCCGTATGTTATTAATTCTTCAGGATGTTGCGCTACAACTGGATCAAGGTTATTTTGAATCATTAACATAATGGCAGCTGCTTGACTACATTGAGCGGGATATTCTTCAATTGGTCTAGCATACATGGTATATTTAGGCTTAAACCTATACATATATATTCTACCGAAATCTTTCAGTTCCTGAGCAAATTCAACTGCTAAAATCGCATGCCACTTTTTAGGAAAATAACGCAAGGCATTACGCACTGCCAACTGTTTTTCTTTTTTTGAAAGTATATCTTTTCGTTTAGGCGCATGATTTACGTTATCACTGTAAGTAAACTTTTCTGGAAGTTCCTTAGGAATACCTTGTAATATGTCTTCTCTAAATGTCATAATCAAATGTTATTTTACTCTAAACAACTGCTGCTTCACCAAATGAATAATGGCTTTAATATCATCTTTTAAAAGGCGATCTTCTTCTAGCTTGGCCACCTTACTTCTTACCAGTTTAAAATTGTCTTCTAATATTTCTGAAAACGTATTGGGGCGCCTAAACTCCATAGCCTGCGTGGCGTACATAATTTCTATCGCTAAGATTTTTTCAAGATTTTCTAAAATCTGATTAAACTTACGTCCAGAAATACTTCCCATAGACACATGATCTTCTTGACCTAATGAGGTAGGAATACTATCTGCCGATGGCGGAAAACACAAAGACTTATTTTCTGTAACCAAAGCTGCTGTAGTATATTGTGGTATCATAAAACCAGAATTGAGGCCTCCACTTTCTGTAAGCAACCGCGGTAAACCATATTTTCCTTCTATCAATAAATAACACCTTCTATCAGCAATATTTCCCAACTCAGCGGCCGCCAACGCACCATAATCTAAAGCCATTGCCAAAGGTTGTCCGTGAAAATTTCCACCAGATATAGCCTCTGTTTCACTTAACACAACAGGGTTATCGGTCACAGCATTCATTTCTATTTCTGCTAGTTTTTTAAGGTGATAATATGCATTTCTTGAAGCACCATGAACTTGCGGAATACATCGCATGGAATACGGATCTTGAACACGTTCGCAATTTTCATGAGATTTAATATTATTGGAATTTTCAAACAACATTCTCATACGCTTGGCTACCGCTAAACTTCCTTTAAATGGACGAATGCTATGCAACAACTCTTTAAAAGGAGATTCACTGCCCTGATAACCTTCTAAACTCATAGCTCCTGAAACATCGGCCAAATCAAGTAAATATTTCATTTTACTTAATCCTGTAATGGCATGTACCAAAATAAACTGCGTGCCGTTAATCAATGCTAACCCTTCTTTTGCCTTAAGTTTAATAGGTTCTAACCCGTGTGATTTTAAAACTTCCTTGGCAGCCACTTCTGTATCGTCAATCCAAAACTCACCTTCCCCCAGTAGTGGTAAAAACAAATGAGACAATGGTGCTAAATCGCCAGATGCACCAACCGAGCCTTGTTCTGGTACCACAGGTACCATATCATGTTCTATAAAATAAAGTATGCGTTCAACAACTTTTAATCGAATCCCTGAAAACCCCTGACACAACGCATGCACTTTACAAATCATCATAAGTTTAGACAGTTCTTTTGAAATAGGTTTTCCTACCCCAACTGCATGTGTGATTAGTAAATTCTTTTGGAGCAAATTAGTTTCCGATGGTGAAATTTTTACATCGCATAAAGGACCAAATCCTGTATTGATTCCATAAACAGCCTTGTTTGAAGCTACCAAACTATCAACCTTAGCACGGCATGATTCTATTTTTTCAATCGCCTCACTTGTTAGGATAGCTTTTAAATTACCATTGGCAATTTGACTCACTTTTTTTACAGTAAGTTTATCAATTCCGTATTTAAACATGACATCTTTAATATATCGTTGTTACAAAATTATTCATAACTTTGATGCTTAACAAGACTAATATAATCAACAAATAATAACTTTGAGTTATCAATTAGAATACAGACATATTAAATATTTCTTAGCAGTTGCCGAGTTATTGCATTTTAGAAAGGCGGCAGACCATTTGTTCATATCCCAACCAGGGTTGAGTAGACAGATAAAAGACCTGGAAAATGGACTTGGCATCAAGTTGTTTGACAGACATAACCGACAAGTTAAATTGACACGAGCAGGAACATATTTAAAACAAGAACTATCAAAAAATTTAAAAAATCTTGATATCATATTCAATCATGCCAAATTATTAGCCGCTGGAAAACAGGGGCAACTAAAATTTGGCTATGTAGGTTCTGCCATGCAACATATTATCCCTCACCTTTTACTTTTGTTAAAAAAAGATCATCCTGGTGTTTTGTTCAATCTTAAGGAAATGGACAACCAAAAACAACTGGATAGTCTGTTAAACCAAGACATTGATATTGGATTTGTTAGGCTTGAGCGGATTCCTAGAGGCTTAAATCAAACCGCTGTACTATCAGAACCATTTTGTTTAGTATTACCTATAGCACACCAAATAAACGCATCAAACTTCAAAAACATGACTCAATTAAAGGGTGAATCTTTCATTCTCTTTGATCCCGAATATAGCGCTACCTACTATGAAAAAGTAATGGGCATTTTTGATGATTGTGGCTTTGCACCACTAGTATCTCACAATACCATCCATTCAGGGTCTATTTATAAATTAGTAGAAAATGGTTTTGGTGTATCTATTGTTCCTAAATCATTAAAAGACCTAAACAACCCTAATTTGAAGTTTATTGAACTCAATAACATTCCGCAAAGAACGGTTTTGTCTGCAGTTTGGAACAAAGAAAACAACAATCCTATTTTAACACATATTATTGATTTAATTCATAAGAATATCATAAATAAACGCTGTTGAAAAATAAAAGACTATCTTTGCCGCTTGAAACTTGAAAAAGAGTTTAAATTCCTCAGAGTGAGGATGTGTTACTAGAAGTTTAGGTTAAGTATGTCGATTCGCTTCTTATGTAACACTGCATAATGATAATCGCATACATAAAACAAGAATGAACACATTCCAAGATTTAGGTCTTAATAAGGACCTATTACAAGCTATTACAGATTTAGGGTTTACCCAACCTAGCGAAGTACAAGAAAAAGCTATCCCTATTCTATTAGGAGCAGAAGGTGATTTGGTTGCCTTGGCACAAACAGGAACTGGTAAAACAGCTGCTTTTGGTTTTCCAATGCTAGAAAAAATAGATTTAGACAGTAGAACAACCCAAGGTCTAATTCTATCACCAACCAGAGAACTTTGTTTACAAATTACCAACGAAATGAAACTGTATGGTAAGTATTGTAAAGGCTTAAATGTTGCGGCTGTGTACGGTGGCGCTAGTATTACCGAGCAAGCACGCGAAGTAAAACGTGGTGCTCAAATTATAGTAGCTACGCCTGGGCGCATGAAAGATATGATTAGCCGTCGTTTGGTTGACATTACAAAAATTCAATATGCTGTTTTAGATGAGGCGGATGAAATGTTAAACATGGGCTTTAAAGAAGATATTACAGATATTTTATCTCATACTCCAGCCGATAAAAGTACCTGGTTATTTTCGGCAACTATGCCAAAAGAGGTGGCTGCGATTGCCAAAAACTTTATGCACAACCCACAAGAGATTACGGTTGGCAGAAAAAATGAAAGCACCACTAATGTATCACATGAATACTATTTAGTGAATGCTAGAGATAGATATCAAGCCTTGAAACGTTTAGCCGATGCCAATCCCGATATTTTTTCAGTTGTATTCTGCAGAACGAAACGCGATACCCAAAAAGTAGCCGAACAACTTATTGAAGATGGTTATAACGCAGGTGCTTTACATGGCGATTTAAGTCAGAATCAGCGTGACCTTGTCATGAATGCCTTCAGAAAAAATCAAATTCAAATGCTTGTGGCTACCGATGTTGCTGCGCGCGGTATTGATGTTGATGATGTTACTCACGTAATTAACTACCAATTACCCGATGAAATTGAAACCTATACACACCGCTCAGGAAGAACAGGTAGAGCTGGAAAAACAGGAGTTTCAATGGTGATTGTTTCAAAAAGTGAGGTACGCAAAATTAAAAGTATAGAGCGTATTATTAAACGTCAATTTGAAAAGAAAGAGATTCCTGATGGCATAGAGATTTGCGAGGTACAACTAATGTCACTCGCCAATAAAATTCACAATACAGAAATCAATCATGAAATTGATAAATACTTAAACAGCATTAACCAACTTTTTGCTGATACGACGAAGGATGAATTGATAAAGAAATTTTTCTCCGTAGAGTTTACGCGCTTTTACAACTATTACAAAAAAACCAAAAACCTTAATGTTTCAGAAAGTTCTCAAGAGGAACAAACACATTTCGATGGTAAAAACTCAACACGATATTTTATCAATGTAGGCGGAAAAGATGGTTTTGATTGGATGAAGCTAAAAGACTTCTTAAAAGAACAATTAAACCTTGGTAGAGACGATATTTTTAAAGTAGAAACTAAAGACAGTTTTTCATTTTTCAATACTGAAAACGAATTAAAAGATAAAGTTTTAGAACACTTTACCGACTTTAAACACGAAGGCCGCTTTGTAAATGTTGAAGTTTCGGAAAACCGTGGCCGTAGTGGTGGTGGGAGACGCGATAGAAAGGGCGGTAAACGTAGTGGCGCAAAACGCGATAGAGAGGATAGAAAAGGAGCATCAAATAATAGGTCAGACAAACGCCGTACGGAAGGAAAATCAAAACCAAGAAGATCTAATTCAGGAGATTTTGCCAGTTCAAGACCAAGACGTTCCAGACGATAAATGAAACTATAATTGTTAATTTTTAGTCAAAAACAAATTATAGAAAGCACTGCTAAAATTTTCTTTAGTACTTTTATAACAAAATTGGCTTAAGTTCCTCAATGAAAAAACACCTTGTATTCATACTAGTTTTATTAATCTCAGCGCTTGCAATGGCTCAAGAGGATGGCAGGGTGTTTGGTGTTGTAATCAATGCATCAGATGATTCGCCGCTGGAAAGTGTTAATATAGTTAACCTAAACCAAGTTATCGGTACAACAACCAACGATAAAGGAGAGTTTTCAATTTCCGCTCGGGTAAATGACACTCTTCATCTTTCATATTTGGGCTTTAAATCGATAAAAGTACGTGTAACCAATGATTGGTTAAAATTTGGGAGTTCCAATATTGAATTGACTGAGTTGGCTTTGGCTCTAGAGGAAGTTGTTGTAAATCAATTAAAACTAACAGGGTATCTAGAGGTTGATATTAAGCAAGTTCCGGCACCAAATGACAATTACCGTTACAGTATTTCGGGGTTGCAAGGCACGGGTTATGAAGCCAGCAAAAAATCTGGATTGACTAAAGTGATAGGGTCCATTTTTAATCCAGCCGATTTTTTACATCGCATGTTTGGCAAAAAACCCAACGAGATGAAAAAACTCAAAAAGATGAAAGAGGATGATAAAATTAGAAACTTACTTGCTTCACGCTTTGATCGCGAAATGTTGATGGTTTTACTTCAAGTAGACCGAGTTGATTTAGATGAAATAGTAAGCCAATGTAATTATTCTGCAGGTTTTATTCAAACGGCCAATGATTTACAAATATTAGATGCTATAAGTGAGTGTTATGAAGAGTATAAATTGTTAAGCCGGGGCAGAAGTAGAAAAATTTAAACCTCGTGTTTTAAAGTATAAGCTAAGTGGAAAACAGACATCTTGTTTTCCACTTTTTTATTTTTGAGAATGTAGTGCCACTCTATTGCCTTCACTATCAATAAAAACACCCATAAACCCATGTTCTGGAGAAATTTGCGTTTTTGGCTGATAAATTTTTCCACCAGCTGCAACGACTCTATCTAATTCCTTTTGAACGTCATCACTCATAAAATAAATCAAAACACCTTCTTGGCTCGGTATATATGATTCCTGTTTTATTAAAGTACCAGCTGCACCTTCCTTACCTTCTTCAAAAGGAAACCACCCCATAAGCAAGCCTCCTAAATCATGAACAGAAATTTGCAATTGAAAAACCTGCTCATAAAACTGTTTGGCCCGCGCCATATCAGACACAGGAATTTCAAACCATCCCACCATATTTCGTTTCATAACCTCCAAAAATTAAATTAACCTTTACAAATTACAATTTTTATTTGTCATTATGATACCGCTCCAAAATCTCATCAAAACTTTTAATAGTCTTCTTACACCAATCAAAACGTTTTTCAAACACTTCTAATTCAGTCAGTTTCCAATCTATATCAGATTGTCTCAATTTTGATGTAACATGCTGTAAAATTATAGCGGCAGAGACCGAAATATTCAAGCTTTCGGTAAATCCATACATGGGTATTTTTAAAAAACAATCGGCTGTATTTATTACCTCATCAGACAAACCCTCTGTTTCTCTTCCGAAGAAAAAACAAGATTTTTTAGTAAAATCAAAATCCTGCAAATTACAATCTTCGTTATGAGGCGTTGTTGCAACTATTTGATACCCTTTTTGCTTTAATTCTGAAACACATTGCTTCACAGAATGGTACCTGTTTAAATCTACCCATTTCTGTGCTCCCATAGCTATTTCCCTGTCAATTCGTTTTGTATTTTGTTCTTCAACTATATTGACTTCTTGAATACCAAACACATCGCAACTTCTTATCACAGCGCTGGTATTATGTAACTGATACACATCCTCAGTTGCTACAGTAAAATGTTTAGTGCGTTCTGAAAGCACCTTTTTAAAACGTAATTTTCTTGATGCCGTAAGGTAAGATTCTAGATGTTCTAGGAGTTTTAAGTCTATCATAGTTCAAAATTAGTAAAGTTTTATACTTTGAGTTGAATTTGGAACCATAAAACTTTTATATTTAATCTTAAATTTTAACAAAAACCATGAAACATTTAGTTGTATTAACTGGCGCTGGAATGAGTGCTGAAAGTGGTATAAAAACCTTTAGAGATGCTGATGGTTTATGGGAAGGACATGATGTTATGGAAGTAGCTACGCCAGAAGGTTTTGCACAGAATCCCGAACTGGTTTTACAGTTTTACAACCAACGCCGCAAACAACTATTTGACGTTGCCCCAAACATAGCACATTACACATTAGCCGAATTAGAAAAGCGATTTAAAGTAAGTATTATTACCCAAAACGTAGATGATTTACATGAAAGGGCGGGTAGCTCTAATGTGATTCACTTACACGGGGAATTGCTAAAAGTAAGAAGCACATATGACCGTAATGATGTTAAGGACTGGCATACAGATTTAGTGTTAGGTGATACCTGCAAAAAAGGGTACCAGTTGCGTCCGCATATTGTATGGTTTGGCGAAGATGTTCCCATGATAGAAAAAGCTGCTAGTATTTGTGAAACTGCCGATATTTTAGTGATTATAGGTACCTCCATGCAAGTGTACCCAGCTGCAGGCTTAAAGAACTACGTACCCCACAATACACCTATTTATTTTATTGATCCTAACCCTAATATTGAAAGCATGCGCACTTTAACTGTTATTGCCGAAAAAGCTAGTACTGGCATTAAACAGCTTGAAGCTTTACTATAACTAGATTTTACGATTCTTGGCTTCAATCCATTTACTCATAAACTTAGTACTCTGTAAAGTATGATGCATTAACATTTGTCCTGTAAAATTGTTCTGTCTTCGCCCCTGTAACTCTTGACTAACTGTATTGAGATGTTCTATAAAAAGCGCTTGAAACTGGTCTTTATTAAATCGGTTATTGATAATTTGAAATCCGTTACTTTGTTTTTCTTCCCATACCGATTTATCTTCATAGAGTAATACGGCATTTTCAACAAAATCATTAATCTCATCTGCCACAAATCCGTTAGGGCCAAAATCGCCAAACATACCTTCTGCCCCAACGGATGTAGTTACACTTGGCGCACCATTTACCATGGCATCTATTAATTTTCCTTTTAATCCAGCGCCAAATCGTAAAGGTGCCAAACAAACCTTTGCTTGCTTCATAACGTTGTGAGCATCAACTGCAAAACCTTTTATGATAAAGCCTGATTTTTCGTGATGGTGTTGTTTAGCTTTTTGTTGTACATAAGCCCCATAAACATGAAGTTCTGCTTGAGGCAAACGTTTCCTTATTAAAGGCCATAACGTTTCTTTTAAATATAAAACAGCATTGTAATTGGGTTCATGCAAAAAATTACCTATGGTTATAAAATGAGTTCTTTCATCAAATTTTGGAAGATTTTGTTGCTCATCTTTTGTTAAAGCATCTAGCATAAAAGGAAGGTAAAATAACAATGATTCATCTACTCTAAAATCTAATTTCAGTATATCCATTTCTGCTTCAGAAATAATCAAACTCAAATCACATCTGTAAATACTGGCTATTTCACGCTTAGCAACGTAATTAAAAAGCGTATTCAAACTAAACGCTTGATTAGCTTTAAAGGCCTCATGCCTACCTTTTCTTAAACAATGAAGATCTTCGGTATCAAGAATTCTTAAAGCATTCGGACAGTTTTCAGCAACCCGCCAACCAAACTGCTCTTCAATCATAAACCGATCAAACAAAACAACATTTGGGTTTAATCGCTTTATAAAATCATCAAAACTTGAACTGTTTAATTCTATAGCTACTGTAGTTACACCTATACTTTCTAAATTAAAAGCATTATCGGTTTTAGCACATGCCGTAGCAAAGGTTATGTTAAAACTGGCTTGCTTAAACGTTTCAATAAGTTGCAGCATTCTACTACCTGCGGCTGAACTTTTAGGTTCAGGCCATACAAAACCAATAATTAAAAGGTGTTTTGGCACGTTTATAACTAAATTTATTCTGGCTTAGGTTCTAGATCATATTTAAATCGAACCATTTCTGCCCAATTTACCACAGCTTGTATTTGTGCATCTGTTAATTTGGCTTCAGCGTGCGTCCAAGTATACGATTTTAAAGGCATACTTTTAGCTTCAACCATTTCAATTAATTCTTCAAACTTATGATCTTTCTTCTTTGTTGAATTGCCTACCCAATTAGACACATTAAAATGTTTTTTACCATCCTTTATATGTCCTGCCAACCAATAATTAACAGGGGTGATCTTGTTATACCAAGGATAACGTGTAACATCACTGTGACAGTCATAACAGGTTTCCTTAAGAATCAATTTAACATCTTCTGGCGGGTTTGTTTCAACTAAAAATGGTTCTATAGATTTTAAATCACCCTGGTTTTTATCTGGCCCAAAGAACTGAGCTACTAAAAACAATAATAAAACTGCTAAAAGTACTTTTTTTACTAATTTCATTTTAATTAGATTTAGTGTTTAAAAATAAGAAAAGCATTTGACTACTAAAGAACTTTACAGCGAATTAAATTATGTGAATCATTCACGAGAGAAACGACATTATTATGCTAATTTACTTTTAAATCGTTCAGACCTTATCCCCACATTATTAGATATTTTATTTAGCATTAATGATAAAACATCTACAAAAGCAGCCTGGGTGTTTGAATTTATGTGCAGCCTTGATATACACTGCATTATGCCTTATTTAGATAGGTTTACAGCTAATATAAAACATGTACATTTTGATTCATCCGTGCGCCCTTTAGCTAAAATTTGCGAAACACTTATTGAGGCTTATTACAACAAAAAAGACCCAAAAATAAAACAGCATTTAACCGAAACACATAAAAAACGCATCACTGCAATCTGCTTTGATTTTATGATAAACGATGAAAAAGTGGCTGTAAAAGCCTACAGTATGACTACGCTTTTTTTTCTAGGTACAGAATATGAATGGATTCATCCTGAATTAGAACTAATACTAAAACGTGATTATACTAACCAAAGTGCCGCTTTTAAAGCTAGAGCTAGGCATGTAATGCAGCGTATAACAAAAACCAGGCATTCCAATAAAAATCTTAAGTAATTCATCTTCAAACTTCGGTGTAAAAATCATATCTTTGCATGCTTTAAAAACAAACAAAAGATATGTCTTTATCAGCATTAAACGCCATCTCTCCTATTGACGGAAGATATAGAAGTAAAGCTAGTGAGCTAGCACCTTATTTTTCAGAAGAAGCCTTAATTAAATACCGTGTTTTAGTTGAAATAGAATACTTTATAGCGTTATGTGAAATTCCTTTACCTCAATTACAGTCGGTAAACTCATCTATTTTTGATGACTTAAGAGCTATATATGAATCGTTCTCATCTGAAGATGCTTTAGCGATTAAAAAAATAGAAAGTGTTACCAACCATGATGTAAAGGCCGTTGAATACTTTATAAAAGAAAAATTTGATGAGTTAGGTTTAGCCGAATACAAAGAGTTTATCCACTTTGGATTAACCTCACAAGACATTAACAATACAGCTATTCCGTTAAGTATTAAAGAGGCCATTAACGATGTTTATGTTCCTGAATACACCGTGGTTTTAAATAAACTAGAGGCCTTATCAAAAGAATGGGCTCAAGTTTCAATGTTGGCACGCACACATGGGCAACCCGCTTCACCAACGCGTTTAGGAAAAGAATTTGAAGTTTTTGTAACCCGCTTAAAAGAGCAATTTAATTTGTTAAATGACATACCTAGTGCTGCTAAATTTGGTGGAGCTACTGGTAATTTTAATGCGCATCACGTAGCTTACCCAGATATTGATTGGAAAGCATTTGGCGCCAAGTTTGTTCAAGAAAAATTAGGCTTGTATCACTCCTTTCCTACCACGCAAATTGAGCATTACGATCATATGGCCGCCTTATTTGATGCCTTAAAACGTATTAATACCATTCTAATTGATTTAGACAGAGATATTTGGACGTATGTATCTATGGACTACTTCAAACAAAAAATAAAAGCTGGTGAGGTAGGTAGCTCGGCTATGCCGCATAAAGTAAATCCTATTGATTTTGAAAATTCTGAAGGTAACTTAGGTATTGCCAATGCTATTTTTGAGCACTTGGCCGCTAAATTGCCTGTTTCAAGACTTCAAAGAGATTTGACCGACAGTACCGTTTTAAGAAACGTTGGTGTACCTTTTGGGCATACCATAATTGGTTTTAAATCAACTTTAAAAGGGTTAGACAAGCTCTTACTCAATGAAAATAAGTTTGCTGAAGATTTAGAAAATAACTGGGCTGTTGTAGCTGAAGCCATTCAAACTATTTTGAGACGAGAAGGCTACCCGAACCCTTATGAAGCTTTAAAAGGCTTAACTAGAACAAATACAAAGATAAATCAAGACTCTATTTCAAATTTTATTGATACCTTAGAGGTTTCAAACACAATAAAGGAAGAATTAAAACGTATTACACCTAGTAATTACACTGGAATTTAATAGCTCTCAATGTTAAACGACAAGCAATCTTTACTTTTAACTGGTCTCATGGTAGGCGGTATTTTTGTTTTTGGAATACTTGATATTTTAGATAATTTTATGGTTTTAACGGCATTAACTATTATGTTTTTTACCATTATAATAAATATGTTTTCGTTTTTAAAAAAATCGAAAGATATTCCGAAAGAAGAAAATCAAGATAAATAAGAAAAAAAGCTTCCAAAAACAGGAAGCTTTTTTTACGTGTTTTAAATTTTTACTTGAAAAAATTCATAATATCATCTAATTGTTTTTCTTGAATATTGGCTTTTTGCAGGGCATGAATAAGTGTTACCATTTTATCTGGACTCATATTATCACCTAATACTCGTACAATGCCAAACCCCATGTCTTTAGAGCTGCCAAACAATACAATTTCATCGGCTTCATCATCAGTGCCTATATATTTAACAGATATTTTATTTCCTTTATCTCGTAATTCCATCAGTTCTTGATATTTTGAATCGCTTAAAATTCGATTCACTTCTGCTAGTTCTGCATTGAATTGTTCTACATTATCATCGGATGCTTTATATCCTAAGAAATTTAATTTATCAACAGATGCATAAGCTTCTTTCTGCTCTTCACTAAACTGAGACTTGTCTATTTCAATCATTGACAACGGAAAGTCCTGAGAAATAAAATTCTTTGTTTCTTGATGCTCTACATAATACCCCTGTAAGCTTCCGCTATTACCACAGTTAACTAATATAACTGCGGTGAATAACGATAGAAAATGTTTGATTGTTCGTTTCATGATTATGAGTTAATTACTTTCCTTTTTCTAGATGTTTTCCACCAGGAATATTCATTTTATCGGTTAATTTTGAAATTTCATTAAGGTCAATATCTCCAGTAAGTGATACCACAACGGTTTCAATTTTTCTGTTCTCACCATTAATTTCAACACCCTGACCTTTCATAGCTTTATCAATACCATTAACAAAGATTAAAAGTTCTTTCACATGATCTGCATCTTTTCCTTCTTTTACATAAAATTTAACTTCAGTACCATCATCTTTTACTTCCATTAACTCTTCTAAACTGCTCGATTTTGATTTTACCCAACTTGAAATATCGCCTGCAATATCTTTATTGTCTGTCACAATAGTTTTAAAGCTGGTAATGCTTTTAACCATATCCATATAAGCTTGAGCTTCGGCATCTTCAACATCAATACCCATTTTGGCTATCATTTGAAACATCTTAGGTTTTATGGATACATAGGTAACATCTGTGTTATCATTGTATTTCTCAAAAATATCTTTTTGAGCCATTCCTGCTAATGGTAATAACATAACAGCTATTATCCATACTATTAATCTTTTGTTCATTGCTTTGCTATTTAATGTATTTAAAATATTCATTGTTTTAGTTTTTAAAAATTATACGTGTTGAATTTTCAATTTCGTTAAGATACCCTAAGGTAGATGTACCTTTGTTAACTTCATTAAGATATCCTACCGTTGCGGTACCTTTATTAAATTGATTAGAGATTAACTCCATAGATTTTGAAAATTCGTTAAAGGCCAATTGCGGATCATCATAAGTACCTAAATCATTTGAATGATTTACTTTACCTATATAAAATCCTATCATAAGAACAATCACGGCTGCAACAGAAATCCACTTGTAATTAAAATTTTGCTTTGTTTTTAATGGAACGTCTTTGGTAAACTGTTCTTTCTGATTAGCTAAAAAATATGTAAACATAGGTTTGTACATCTCTAATTGCGGAGCTACATTGCTGCCGGAAAAATAGTTTTTCAACACTTGCTCTTCTTTTAGAGAAGTTTCCCCGTTTTCATATTTTTCAAGTAATTTTTCTATATTATTTAATACCATAATTATGTGTATTAGTTAATTTTTCTCTTATTGTTTTTCTTGCCCTTGACAAAGCCACTCTAACTGCTGTATTATTCATATCTAACATTTTAGCTATCTCATCAAAATCATATTCTTCTATATCTCTAAGTTGAATAATTAGGCGCTGTTGTTCAGGTAACGCTTCAATAATTTTCTCAACCCAATGTACACTATCATTTAATTCAACTTGTTTTTGTAAAGCCGTTTGTTTATCCTCATAATTACTGTGCACAATTTTTAAATTTTGCGCTTGCTTCGATTTTAACTTATCAAAACAATAATTCTTGGTCATGGTCATTGAAAAGGCTTCCACATTTTTATACTCTTGAATTTTTGCTTTATTGTTCCATAATTTAATAAGGACTTCTTGCGTGGCATCCTCTGCTTCCTCTGTTGATACTAGTAATCGCTTAGCTAAACGAAATACCTTGTCTTTAAAGGGTGTTACAATATTTAAAAACTCTAATTGAGTCATTCTAATAGTATTGGCTTGGTTAAATATAGCTTAGTTAAGGCTATTTGATATTACGACGATCATAAATCAGTTTTGTTACAAATATTTTTTTTAACACAATAATGTAAGTATTTTTAAAGTTTTTAAGACTACTTACATAAAAATAGCATGAAATACTTTAAACCTCTTCCGTTCCTACTTGTTCTAATACTTTCACTTAGTCTAGCTCTTAGTTGTAGTAAAAATGACGACAATGTTTTAATTGAAGAAAAAGAAGAATATGTACCTGTTACGCTAGACAATGAAATACATGATTTTATTTGGCAAGGCATGAATGAAATCTATCTATGGCAAAGTGTTGTTCCTAATTTAAGCAACAATAAGTTTTCCACTTTTGATGACTATTATACATTTTTAAATTCATATAACACACCCGAAAGCTTATTTGATGCTCTACTTTACAAAAAAGATGAAGTTGACAAATTTAGTTTTATTGTTGATGATTATGTGGCATTAGAAAAATCGTTTCAGGGCACTACCAAAACAAATGGCTTAGATTATAGATTGGTTAGATTAAGCGGATCAAATAACATATTTGGATATGTTAGGTATGTAGCAAACAATTCTGATGCGGCGTCAAAAGATATAAAAAGAGGGGACTTATTTCTAACCGTTGATAATCAACAACTAACTATAAACAATTATGAAAGTTTGCTTTTTGGGTCTAAAGACACTTATACCCTAGGAATGGCCGAAATAACCAATAATACTATAACCTCTAATGGCAAAACAGTAACCTTGACTAAAACAGAATTTACTGAAAACCCGATTCATATTGCTAAAGTGATAGAATCTAACGGCACGAAAATAGGGTATATAATGTATAATGGTTTTACGAGTAATTTTAATACCGACTTAAATAACACATTTGGTGATTTTAAAACCCAAGGTATTAATGAATTGGTTCTAGACTTTAGATACAACCCTGGAGGTAGTGTTAATACAGCCATTGAATTATGTAGTATGATTACTGGACAGTTTTTAAATGATGTAATAATTAAACAACAATGGAACTCAAAATATCAAAATTATTTTGAGGCTAATGCCCCAGAAAGCCTGGTTGACCGTTTTACTGATAAAATGTCTGATGGTACTTTAATTAATTCTCTCAACCTTAATAGAGTTTATATTTTAACAACTTCGGGGACAGCCTCTGCCAGTGAGTTAATTATAAATGGACTGGCACCTTACATTGATGTTGTACAAATAGGGACTAATACTACAGGAAAATATACCGCATCTGTTACCTTATATGATTCTGAAAATTTTGGTAGAGAGGAGGCCAATCCAAATCACACCTATGCTATTCAACCCTTGGTTTATAAGTCGGCTAATGCAAATGGTGTCACAGATTACTTTAATGGTTTAGCACCAGATTATCCAATAACCTACCAAAATAGTTCAGGGCAACTATTTGAGGGAGAAAACATTATTAATTTAGGTGTTTTAGGAGACATGAATGAACCTTTCTTAGCCAAAGCAATTGATTTGATTAATGGTGGAACTACCAAATTTTTTGAGTCATCAAAAGATGTAAAAGGTGTAAGCATAGAACATATTGCTGAATCAAATGACTTTAAACCTTTAGGCAAAGGCATGTATTCCAATTTTAAAAAAATGGAGTAATTTCAGCTATCTCACCTAAGAATTAAAAACATGAAAAGAATAAAAGCCCCAATTATCTTCGTTTTAATGATAATGCTCTGTGTGAGTTGTTTTGAAGATAATGATGATAATGGTGTATCAATAACAGACATCAATGATTTTGTCTGGCAAGGCATGAATGCCTTTTACCTCTATTTAGAACACATTCCAGATTTAGCTAACGACAGATTTTCAAGTAATGATGCGTATGTCAATTACTTAAATGGTTTTAATCGTCCTGAAGATTTGTTTGAAAGTCTTATTTACAAAAGAGAAACAGTTGACAGATTTAGTTGGATTGTTGACGACTATTTAGAGCTTGAACGTTTATTTGAAGGGACTCGAGGCACAAACGGACTAGAATTTAACTTTTACCAATCACCTAATAGTGATACAGATGCTTTTGGTGTTATTCGTTTAGTGTTACCTGGAAGTCCTGCCGCTAAAACGGTTCTAAAACGGGGTGACATTATTTATGGTATAGACGGTATAAAATTAACCACTAGTAATCTGGCCTCCTTATTTAATCAAAATTCATATACGCTTAATTTAGGAGTGTATAATGATCATAACACTCCTGAAGAATCAGATGACACCATTGATCCTATTGATGTAAATATCACTTTAAACAAAGTTATATATACTGAAAACCCCATCTTTAAAACAGCAACGTTCAATATTGGCGGACAAAATATAGGATACCTTATGTATAATGGATTTATAAAAGGATCTGAGGAACAATTAAATAGCGTTTTTGCAGATTTTAAATCGAAAAATGTACAGCGATTAGTATTAGACTTAAGATACAATCCAGGAGGCTCTGTATTAACAACAGCGTATTTAGCCAGTATGATTACAGGGCAATTCACGGGAGAAATTTTTGAAAAACTGAGATATAATAAAAATCAAACAGGAAATAATTTTGATTACCTATTCTACAATGAATTACCTTCAGAAGCTTCCATTAACTCTATAGGCCTGAACAAATTATACATTTTAGCTACAGGCTCATCTGCTTCAGCAAGCGAGGGGCTAATTAATGGGTTGCGTCCCTATATTGAAGTGATACATCTAGGCTCTAATACCGTTGGTAAAACACAGGCTTCACGAACCCTTTATGACTCGCCTGATTTTACACGAGAAGGTGCTAACCCTACGCACACCTATGCCATGCAACCTTTAATTGCTGAAGGATTAAATAAAAATGATGAAAAAGTTCCTGAAACAGGTTTGGTTCCAAGCATAGGGTTTGAATACAAAGAGAACGCTACCAATTATGGGGTTTTAGGTGATCCTGAAGAGCCCATGTTAGCTCTTGCTCTAGCGGCCATTAATAATAGTACAGCTAAAGTATCCCGCATTAAATCACAAACAAAAGATTTAGATCTTATTTTAGAGAGTAACACCTTTAATCCTTATGAAGGTGGTATGTATATTGACTAAAACCTAAGGTATTGAGCAAAAACAAAACCTACTTTAACTGGAGCACAGGAAAAGATTCAGCCTTGGCGCTTTATCATCTGCTGCAAAATGAGAATTACATCATTGATGAATTAATTACTACCATTAATAGTCATTATAATCGAGTGTCTATGCATGGTTTAAGAAAAGAATTCCTTACCGCTCAAACCAAAGCTTTAAACATAAAAGCGAGTTTAATAGAGCTTCCTGAAATGCCCAGTATGGAAGTTTATGAGCAAAAAATGAATGACACTGTTTCTAGGCTTAAAACGGAAGGATTTACCCATAGTGCTTTCGGTGATATTTTTTTAGAAGATTTAAGAGAATACCGCGAAGAACAACTAGCCAAAAAAGGTTTTAAAGCCATTTTTCCTTTATGGAAAAGAGACACTAAAGCGCTTTTAAATGAGTTTTTAGACTTAGGTTTTAAAACTGTTATTGTTTGCGCCAATTCAAAATATTTTGATGAAGATTTTGTAGGCACTGTGATTGATAAAAACTTTATAGATAAGCTCCCAAAAGGTGTAGACCCTTGTGGTGAAAATGGAGAATTTCATACCTTCTGTTTCGACGGGCCTATTTTTAAAAATCCGATACCTTATACCCTTGGTGAAAAAATATACCGCGAATACGACAATCCAAATACTGATGGTTCGGTTTGTAAATCTAACAAATACGGCGTTTGGTATTGTGATTTAATTCCATAAAAAAATGCCACCTAAAAAGTGGCATTTTAAATAAAGTAGATTACTTCAAGGCTCTGATTAATTGAAATATATTTTTGATGCCCCTAAAGCCACTTCTTTAGAGTCTATTTTTTCCTGAGTTGTTACATCATAAATATTCAATGTGCTCACATCTGAAAACGATGTGTTTGTTGCATATATACGATTATCTTCAACTTCCATAGCGTAAAGATACCCTTCAGCTGTAAGTATAGAAGAACTTGGTAATGCGGTTGCCTCTGCATTCATTTTAAAAATAGCTCCATTTAAGGCATAGTAAATCATATCGTCCTCATAAACCATTAGTGATGGGTGCTCGCCTTCTTCAAATGTTAATTCTAAATCAACCGATAAGGAACTTGTATTAATCATAGAAATACCTGCCTGTGTGTGTCCTGTAACATTCCAACTGGCATCATACAATGTTCTTCCTTCCGATAAAACAACTAATGCTCCTGAATCACTAAAAAATAATTCATCTGGTCTATCTTTTACTACTATTTCCTTTACACTATCATCGTTTATTGATATTACAGAAATGACATTATTGTTTGTATAAGCACCTTTATGAGACACAAATAATTTACCATCTTTTTCTATAATACGTTCTGGGCCATTACTAACCGATATTGTTTTTATGAGCTGCAAACTATTTAAATCAATAACAGCCACAAAATCGTCCGTTTCATCCACAGCAGCCCCCCAGTTGGTTACATAGGCCTTATCACCAACCACGGTTAAAAACCTTGGGGTTGCTAAACCTGTTGTAATTTCGCCTTCTTTTTTAAAGGTATACCTATCTACTACCGTAATAGTATTAGAATTATCAACCACAATAAAAGCTTTTGCCTTTGAAAAAGCCATAGACTGAAGAAACGTACCTAATTCAGTCCCATTGACTTTTTTATAAATAAGGTTTTCAGAGTCACTAAAATCATTTGCAATAAAAGATATGGATCCTGTTCCTGCTCCTGAACCTTCACCACTTACCAAAATACCATTTTCATAATCGCCTTTTGGAAATACCGTATCGTCATCATCTTGAGAACATGATTGTAGCAGCAACAAGCTTAAAATGAACAGTTTAAAAATTAACTTACTAAGTTTCATACTTTAAAATTTATAATTGAGGTTTATATTAAAATTTCTATTGGGCATGGGGCGTCTAGGTCTAACAACATACTTTTCATTAAATAAGTTATTTATTTTTACCCCTAATGATAATTGACTTTGCAGTGTGTGTAACACCTTAAAATCAACACCTGTATTAGCTACAAAAAAAGCTGGCACTACAAAATCTTCAGAATTACTGGCCGTTGTATACACCATACCATTATAAAGCTGCTGGTAATACCATCCAAACAACTTATAATTATAACTTAAATTGGTTTTAAAAAGGTGTTCTGGCGTGAATATAACCTGCTTCTTTGTTGCTTCATCAATAGCTTGCGTAAAGCTATAATTTGCTTGTAATTTTACGATATGTTTGTGAAACTGCTCTTCTACACCAACCTGTATTTCTACCCCTTTAGAGGTCACCTCATCAATATTTATAGGCACCCAAACACCAGGCCGTTCTGGATCTCCATTTGGAATCCATGTAATCTTATCGTTTGAGGCAATATAAAAAACACCTGCATCTACTGACACAACATCATTTTTAAACCCAATACCCAACTCTCCTTGTAAGGCCGATTCTGGTACTAAACTCAAATTACCTTGGCTAGGCCAATACAAATCATTATAAGTAGGCACCCTATAATTTTTTGAACCATTGGTTCTAATAAAAAATTGTGACGATGCTTTAAACTGAGCACCTAATGCATAGGTAAAGGGTATCTTATAATCTGAATTAAAATCTTGACGTACTTTTGCTTCGTAGTTAAGCCAGTCACTTAAATCATGCTTGTAAACAATTGATTGAGAAAATTGCTTTCGGTGCTTTTCTGAAATTTTATCTGCTTTCCCTAAGGTAGATTCGTATTCTGAGTACGACGTTATTTGAGCGTCTATACCTAAAAATCTATAAGACAAATCATAATTGAAACGATAACGTTTAGCCCTTCCAAAATCATAATCATCAAATGCTCTATCTGCAAAATATCTATACGTCTCGAATAGGTAGGCCATTCTTGCCTCTTGCTTTAGTTTATACTTATTTTGGGTATATACCAATAAAAAATAATTATTAGAGTTCTGGTATTTATCTTTAGCCGTTTCAGGGTTTGGTAATTCCCCTGAAAAAAAGCGTTCTCCCCAATAATTGGAATTGTAAAATTTTAACTTAGAATATTTTGAGAGCAATAAAGCAGCATTAAAGTTTAAAGACAAATTTTTAAATGCCCCATTTTCATTTTTAAAATCGGTATCATACAACGGGTAATCATTTTCAGATTCGTTATAAGACACTCCTGCATTTATAGCTAATTTAGATTGAGACATTTTGAATTTATACAAACTATTGTATGCCTCAAAACTACCTGCCGAAAGCACAAATTGATGTGTTGTTTTTTTCTTAGCGCTAAAGACTAAATCATCATTTAAATGAATAGAGCCACCAATAGCCCCTGAGCCATACTCCAAACTACCACCACCACTTCTTATATCAATACCATCATACAAACTCACGGTTAATGCGTTAAAATCTGTTTGACCATTATTTACAGCATTTATATTAATGCCGTTCCAAATAACCGCTGTATTTGTTGCACTAGTACCTCTAAAACTGGCAGAACTCACCCCGCTCACACCATTCTCTCTTAAATATAATGGTGAATTAAAACGTAACACATTTGTAAAAGACTCGGTATTTTTAAGTAATACAGAATCGTTTAACGTTTGTACCTTATATCCTACAGAATGCTGTTTTAGTCTGGGATCCCCATGGATAACTACCTCTTTTAGAGTGTTAACCAACGTATCCTGTTGTGTAAAACCATCAAAACTGATGATGAGAGCAAGTATATAAAAAAAGGTTTGTTTCATAATAATTAAACTTTTATCCCGAAAGTTTTAATAATTGATTATGAATATGGCAGGTCTCCTGACTTGCGTCTTCATGTTGGTCTTCCCAAAGAATTTCTTCAGTGACTTGAAGTTGAACATGAAGCTTTTTAGCTTACAGTTGCGGGAACAGTTCTGGACTTTAACCAGATTCCCTTTTAATCCAATCAACTCAAATTGATTAGAACCAAAATTCGCCACAAATGTACTACCTATTTTTAGAATGATGGAGATTTTATCTGTTAATTTTTAATGAGTCTCTTAAAGATATCTTGTGTACTATAACTAAAATCACCCCTATCTTAATGTAGCAAACAACGCGAAATCTGATTTTTATTATTGCATTACAAATAAGCGTTATTAAAAATCAGAGCTAGAAAACGTAAAAATTATAACGGATTTAAACCTTAAAAACCGTTTATTTAAAAAAATTTAAGACCTTTAAACTCCAAAAACTAACTATGCGCTTACTCTGTTTTTTTCTTTTAGGTATTTTTCTATGCTCAGCTTGCAAAGAACAAAAAAAAGAAAAGTCTAATCTTGTCGTGCATGAAGGAATAAAAGAAACTCTTAAGTATGCTAAAGGATTTTCAATTACCTATCATAAAAATTATACTGAAATTATAGTGTCTTCACCATACCCCAAGAGTAAGGAAAATTACCGCTATATAGTAACTACCAATACAAGTAATATACCTAAAAATGGCGTTTCTGACATTACTGTTACACTTCCCATAGAAAAATTAGTGGTGATGTCTACCACCAATATCCCTGCTTTAGAATATCTTGACGTTGATGATAAATTGGTTGGATTTCCAAGTACCAGATTTATCTCTTCTGAAAAAACGCGAGCCCGTGTTGATAGTGGCGCTATAAAAGATCTGAATAACGATTTAGATCTAAATATGGAATTACTGTTAGACTTACAACCTGATTTGGTTATTGGATTTTCCGTCAATGGCAACGACAAAACATTAAATCAAATTAAAAAGTTTGGAATTCCTGTAGTTTTAGATGGTGCTTGGACCGAAGCTCACCCGCTAGGAAGTGCTGAATGGGTTAAATTTATTGCAGCTTTTTTCAACAAAAAAGACAAGGCCGATAGTATTTTTAATACCATAGAAACAAACTACCTACAAGCAAAACAATTAGCCTTAAACGCCACTAAACGACCTGTAGTTTTATCGGGCTCCATGTTTAAAGAGGTTTGGAATGTGCCAGGAGGAAAAAGTTTTGTAGCTAAATATCTGGAAGATGCCAATACCAATTATTTATGGAAAGACACTGATACCAACGGCAGCTTACAATTTAATTTTGAAAACGTTCTTGAAAAAGCTCAAAACGCTGAACTATGGATTGGTGCGGGGGCATTTAATAGTAGAGAACAAATGGCAAATCAACACAAAGGTTACACGTATTTTGATGCCTTTAAAAACAAAAACATATTCACTTATACCAATAAAATAGGCCCAGATGGCGGTTTGTTATATTATGAATTAGGCCCTTTAAGACCCGACTTTATTTTAAAAGACATTATTCATATAGCACATCCCGACCTGCTTCCTAATTATAACAATTTCTTTTTTAAACGTTTAGAATAGGTGTTCTATCAAAATAAATACACGCTTTCTTTTATTGTACTTGGCATACTGCTTATTGCTTGCTTTTTTGTAAACATAAGTCTAGGCTCTATTTCTATTCCAAACAAGGTTATCTTTAATAGTCTATTTGGTACGGTGGAGAATATCTCATGGAAATACATTGTTTTAGATTATAGATTACCAAAAGCGTTTACCTCCATTATTGTAGGTTCGGGTTTAGGCATTTCAGGACTTATGATGCAAACCCTCTTTAGAAATCCGCTGGCAGGCCCTTTTGTTTTAGGCATTACCTCTGGCGCTAGTTTAGGAGTGGCTATTGTTACCTTAGGAACCTCTGTTTTTAGTGGCGTACTTTGGGGTTTATTAGCTTCCAAATGGAGTATTGTAATTGCTGCTACTTTAGGGAGTTTTTTAGTGCTGCTTACGGTGCTTATTGTATCCACCAAAGTAAGAGATGCTATGGCAATTTTAATTATAGGCCTTATGTTTGGTAGTATTTCAGCGGCTGTGGTTAACGTACTCTCCTATTTTAGTTCGGCAGAAGAATTGCAACAGTATATTTTTTGGGGATTTGGAAGCCTAGGAAACCTATCATGGTACGAATTGTTTATTTTATTCGTTATTTATAGTATAGGTATCCTAATAAGTTTAATGTCTATAAAAAGTTTGAACTCCTTATTATTGGGAGAAAACTATGCAAAGAGTTTGGGACTAAACATAAAAAAGAGTAGATTCTTAATCATTATATCAACAAGTTTGTTAGCAGGTACCATTACTGCTTTTTCAGGTCCTATTGCTTTTATAGGTTTAGCGGTACCGCATATTACAAGACAGCTTTTTAGCACCTCAAACCATAAAATTTTGGTGCCCGCAGTATTCTTATTGGGAGCCATTATTATGCTCATTTGTGATAGCATTGCGCAATTACCAGCAAGTGATTACACCTTACCTATAAATGCCATAACCTCTTTAATTGGAGCTCCTGTGGTTATTTGGTTATTGGTTAGAAAGCGTAAAATGATGTTTTAATGACTCTTTCAAAAAAACATATCGTCTTAAAAACTGAAAATCTATCAATAGGTTACACCTCTAAAAAAGAGACTAATACAATTGCTTCTCATATTAACATAGAACTTTGTAAAGGAGAACTTGTAGGATTAGTAGGCGCTAATGGTATTGGTAAATCTACACTTTTAAGAACGTTAACCGATGTGCAGCCAGAATTAGAAGGAGATATCCTTTTAAACAATAAACCTTTAAAAACATATTCTAATATTCAATTAGCCAAAGCCTTAAGCTTGGTACTAACAGAAACATTATCATCAAAAAACTTAACCGTTTTTGAATTGGTAGCTTTGGGTAGACAACCCTACACCAATTGGCTTGGAAGCTTTTCAAATACCGATATTAAAATCATACACAAGTCACTCCAACTTATTAATATTGAAGCTTTAAAAGATAAGAAGTGTTTTGAACTTAGTGACGGACAACTTCAAAAAGCCATGATTGCGAGAGCCTTAGCGCAAGACACCGATGTTATCATACTAGATGAACCAACAACACATTTAGACATGTATCATAAGGCCTATATTTTAAAGTTGCTTCAAAAACTAGCTAAAGAGACCAATAAAACCATTTTATTTTCATCACATGAAATTGAGTTAGCCATTCAATTATGCGACAAAATGGTAGTGATGACTCAAGGTCAAGTAACTTCAGATATCCCTTGCAACCTAATTACCAATGGTACTTTTGAAAGACTTTTTCCTAAGGATTTAATTGCCTTTGATAAGAAAACAGGAAGTTTTAAGGTTAAAAAATAAGAATTTATAAAATCCGTTTTCAAAAATTAAATCTTACTTCGGGCAGTTTCTATCTTCAAACTAAAAAAATTATATTTGAAAATATTTCTATTTTTTAATGAACGACAGCCTTATTCTCATTCTTGCCATTATCATTTCAGCCATTGTTGGAGGTTATATAGGTATGCTTATCTCAAAACTTAAAAGTAAAGGAGAAACCAGTGGTTTAATAGTATTAAATTCTAATTTGGAACAGCAATTACAAGATGCTAAAAACACTTTTGAAGCTGAATTAAATAAACAAGCTGAGTTTTTTAAACTTCAAATAAATGAACTCCGCGAAACAATTTCTAAAATTGAAAATGAACGCGAAAATATACGCCGTGAAAAGGATTTCTTAAATGCCGAATTAACAAGAAAAAATACCGAGTTTGAAAATCTTACTCAAAAGAATGCAGAGCAAAAAGCTGAAGTAGAACAGCTTCAGGAAAAATTTACTAAAGAATTTGAAAATTTAGCCAATAAAATATTAGATGAAAAGTCTGAAAAATTCACCATTCAGAATAAAGAAAACATCAAAAATATTTTAAATCCGCTACAAGAGAAAATTCAAGTTTTCGAACAAAAAGTTGAAGCTTCTCAAAAGGAAAGTATCAGCATGCATTCGGCTTTAAAAGAGCAATTATTAGGCTTAAAAGATTTAAATCAACAAATGACCAAAGAGGCCACTAACCTTACCCGAGCTTTAAAAGGCAACAGTAAAATGCAAGGGAATTGGGGCGAATTGGTACTTGAGCATGTTTTAGAAAAATCGGGCTTAGAAAAAGACCGTGAGTACTTTGTACAACAAAGCTTTACACGTGAAGACGGCTCTCGTGTATTACCCGATGTAGTGTTGCATCTTCCTGATGACAAACGCATGATTATTGATAGTAAAGTTTCTTTAGTCGATTATGAACGCTACGTTAATGCTGAAGAAGATGACAAACCTGCTTACCTTAAAGCACACGTTAATTCCGTTAGAAAACACGTAGACCAACTGGCGGAGAAAAACTATCAAGATTTATATGATGAATCTCCGGACTTTGTATTATTATTCATTCCTATTGAAACTGCTTTTGCTGTAGTAGTAAATGAAAACAATAGTATTTATAACAAAGCTTTTGAGAAAAATATTGTTATTGTAACGCCTTCAACATTACTAGCAACACTGCGTACTATAGACACTATGTGGAACAATGAAAAACAACAGCGTAACGCTATTGAAATTGCCAGGCAGGCAGGAGCTTTATACGACAAATTTGAAGGCTTAATGAACGACCTTATTGGTGTTGGTAAAAAAATTGACGCTACTAAATCAGACTATAATGCCGCTATGAATAAGCTTTTTGAAGGTAGAGGTAATTTAATTACCAGCGTTGAAAAACTAAAAAAAATGGGGGCAAAAGCAAAAAAATCACTTCCAGAACCTATACTGAAGCGCGCTCAAGAAGACGAGATTTAAAAAGCATTAAAATATAAATATCATGAAAATTTTAACCAAAATAATCATCGGTCTAGTAGTCATTTTCATAGGCTATTTTTGCTTTCTATATTTTGCAAAATATAGCGAAGGCGTTAGAGCGGGTGAACTTGTTAAATTTAGTCGTAAAGGAGTTATCATAAAAACCTGGGAAGGTGAGATAAGTCAAGGCGTTTCAGATTCTCAATTCTTTAGATTTTCTGTAGAAGACTCAGAAAATAAAGTTATTAAAGACCTAAATGACTTACAAGGCCAATATGTAAAACTTTACTATTATGAGCGTTACAAAACGTTCTTTTGGTTAGGAGACACCAAATATTTCATAACAAAGGTTGAAAAAACAGACAGAAACTTAAATAAATAAAATTACATGTTTAAACACGCTAAAGAATCTCAAGTTGAAATTACACAACTTATGTTACCATCGCACTCAAATTTTAGTGGTAAAATTCACGGAGGGCATATTTTGAATTTGATGGATCAAATAGCCTTTGCCTGTGCTTCAAAGCACTCCAACCACTATTGTGTAACAGCCTCAGTAAATCGGGTAGATTTTTTAAATCCTATAGAAGTTGGTGAATTAGTGACCTTAAAAGCTTCTATAAATTATACAGGAAAAACCTCTATGGTGGTAGGTTTACGTGTAGAGTCTGAAAATATTCAAAGAGGAGAAGTAAAGCACTGTAATTCTTCTTATTTCACCATGGTAGCTAAAGATGAAAATGGTAAAAATGCTTTGGTACCAGGTTTAATTCTCGATAGTGTGCAAAGCATACGTCGATTTGCCAGAAGTATAGCACGACAAGAACAAGCTAAAACGCGAACTACAAAATTTAAGTCTTCTGAATTTAAAATTGAAGAACATATTGAACATATTAAAACTCAAAATGCCCAGATAGCCCTTTAGGTGATTTCTATTTGAATAATTAAATTAGTTTTTTTTACTATATTTAATTATGCGCAAATGGATACTACTTGTTTTAATTCTTGGTTTAGGCCTTTCGTCGTATTTCTATCTTTTTAAAGGTCATAGAGATATTGCTTCAGAAAAGGCAGAAGTAACCATGACAGCTATACAATTACAAGAGTTATATAAAAAAACACCTAACAATGTTTTTGAAAACACATATTTAAACAAAACCATTGAAGTAACAGGTAGAGTTTCTAGTTTTGAACCAAAACAAATTACATTAAACCGTGTTATTTTTTGCCAGCTATCTGATTCTCTAGATGCGCACATCAACATAGGTTCAAATATTAATATTAAAGGGCGCTTAATTGGCTATGATGAATTACTTGAAGAAGTAAAGTTAGACCAGTGCTATATTTTAAATTAAGTTATACTAAACTAACCCATTCCAGTATGAAATACTTTTGTTTTCTTTTTGTATTGTTGCCTTTTTTAGGATTTTCTCAAAATGACTTATTAAATGAAATAGATACAGATTCTTTAAGAGCAAATGAGGTGAGCGCTACTTTCAAAGGGCTCAAGATTGTAAATTTTGAATCGACCAAACTTGTTGATAAAGGCGATTTTACATTTGTGGTTGCCCACCGATTTGGAAGTCTAAAAAATGGTTTTGATAGTTTTTTTGGCTTGGATGATGCCGTAACTCGATTGAACTTTATTTTTGGCGTTTGTGATGGTCTTAATATTGGCGTATCAAGAAGTTCCTTTCAAAAAATTTATGAAGCTTCTGCAAAATATCGTCTAATTAAACAAACACATAGTGGGATTCCATTTACTATAGTCGGTTACAATTCGGTACTCGTTAATACTGGTCTAGAAAAAGACAACCTTCCGTTATTAGAATTCAAACACCGCATGGGTTATACTGCTCAAATACTTATATCAAGAAAAATAAACAACAACTTATCTCTTGAACTTGCTCCTACCTTTTTCCATGATAATTATGTGGCCGTTAACGAACAGGATAATTCACAATATGCATTAGGCCTTGGAGGACGCTATAAAATAAGTAAGCGTGTGTCTTTAAATGTAGATTATGGCTGGCATCTTAACCGAGCCAGCACTTCGCCCTTTAAAAATCCATTATCAGTAGGTGTTGATATTGAAACGGGAGGCCATGTATTTCAAATGCATTTTACCAATGCACAAGGCATGAATACCAACTCTTTTCTGGGTCAAAGTACAGGAGATTGGAGTGATGGAGATATTTATTTTGGTTTTAACTTAAGTCGTGTATTTTAAACCCCACATACTATGAAATATAAAATTTTAATATTTACGCTTTCAACAATTTCTTTTTATAACTGTGCCAACGACAGTGAAGATGATTTAACAAACCCTAACCCTATACCAACAGTTGTAACCTATAATGCGCACGTAAAATCTATAATTAACACCAATTGTACAAGCTGTCATTCAGATCCTGCTGTTAATGGAGCCAATGTTCCTTTAACTACTTATACCCAAGTAAAGTCTGCCGTTCAGAATAACAACTTAATAAGTAAAATAAATGGTAACGGACCTGGGGGACTAATGCCTCTTGGAGGTCCAAAACTACCAGAAAACCTTATTGATGTAATTGAAAAATGGGAAACCGATGGTTTAAAAGAAAACTAATAACTAAAAAACAATACTATGAAAACGAAACACTTTATTTACCTATTTGTCCTTTTCTTGATGGCATTTAACTGTTCTAGCAGCAGTGATACTGACACCATGGAAACTCCAAATCCAGATCCAGACCCAACTCCTAGTGAAAAGGTCACTTATGATGCCGATATTAAAAGTATTTTAAGTAGCAATTGCATTTCTTGTCATGGCTCAACACCTACTCAGAATGCGCCAATGTCATTAACTACTTATACGCAAACGAAAAATTATATCGATCAAATTATTGACCGTGTTAATAGAACAGGCTCAGGCAAGATGCCGCCTTCTGGACAATTATCTAGCCAAGAAAAGGCTGCTTTTCAACAATGGAAAACAGATGGATTGCTTGAAAATTAACAAGAATTATTTGGCAACATTTTTGATCTAGTTAACAATAAAGAATATGAAACACCTACTATTCTATTTTATTGCTTTTTTAAGCTTAAATATGTATTCTCAAGAGAAGTATTTAACGCGTTCTGGTAGAGTTAATTTTGAAGCTTCTGTCCCTTCATTTGAGGAAGTAAAAGCGATAAATAATTCGGCAACCGCCATACTAAATGGTTCTAATGGTGAATTGGCAGCTTTAGTTTTAGTTAAAGGCTTTCGGTTTAAAAACGCCTTAATGGAAGAGCATTTTAATGAAAATTATGCGGAGTCTGATCAATTTCCGAAAGCTACTTTTATAGGAAAAATTGAAAATTTTCATAGTGAACAGTTAAACACTACTCACCAAAACGTTGTACTGAAAGGCCAGTTAACTTTTCATGGAGAAACAAAACCTATAGAAGTAAACAATCTCACTTTTTCAAAAGAAAGTAATGTTATTGTAATGTCTGGATCATTCAAAGTAAAAGCTGAAGATTTCAGTGTCAAAATACCCAAAATAGTACGTAACAAAGTTTCTGAAACTATTGATGTTTCCTTTAATTTTGAGCTTAAACAGAAATAAAAAAAGCAGCCCATAGGCTGCTTTTTTTATTTCAAATGATTGAAAGTTATTTACTTAAGTACATTTTACGTCTTGAATATAAATCATAAAACTCGTCATCTTTTAAACTATCAATAAATAAGATACTTTCTCCTGTACTCTTCATTTCTGGTCCTAAGCGTTTATCTACATTAGGAAACTTATTAAATGAAAATACCGGTTGCTTTATAGCATATCCTTCAAGTTGCGGATTGAATGTAAAGTCTGTTACCTTTTTCTCACCAAGCATTACTTTAGTAGCATAGTTTACATAAGGTTCTTTGTAAGCCTTAGCAATAAACGGAACCGTTCTAGAAGCTCTTGGGTTTGCTTCAATGATGTAAACCATATCATCTTTAATGGCAAACTGAATATTAATTAAGCCAACCGTGTTTAAGGCCCTAGCAATAGTATGTGTATGATCTATAATTTGTTGCATCACTAAATCACCTAGATTAAATGCTGGCAAGGTTGCATTTGAATCGCCCGAATGTACCCCACATGGCTCAATATGCTCCATAATACCTATGATATACACATTACCATCAGCATCACAAATAGCATCCGCTTCTGCTTCAATAGCACCATCTAAATAGTGATCTAATAAAAGCTTGTTGTTAGGAATTTTTCTTAGTAAATCAACAACATGCTCTACTAATTCTTCCTTATTAATCACAATCTTCATACCCTGACCTCCTAATACATAAGATGGTCTTACTAGGATTGGGAAGTTTAACTGATTCGCTAACTCTAAGGCTTCATCTGCATTTTCGGCTACACCAAACTCAGGGTAAGGAATGTTATTCTCTTTTAATAGTTTAGAGAAACTACCTCTATCTTCAGCTAAATCTAAAGATTCAAAACTAGTACCAATAATTTTAATTCCGTACTTGGTTAATTTCTCTGCTAATTTTAAGGCTGTTTGCCCTCCTAATTGCACAATTACTCCTTCTGGTTTTTCATGACGAATAATATCATAAATATGTTCCCAGAATACAGGCTCAAAGTATAACTTATCGGCGGTATCAAAATCCGTTGAAACGGTTTCTGGATTACAATTAATCATGATTGTTTCATAACCACATTCAGCAGCAGCTAAAACACCATGTACGCAACAGTAATCAAACTCAATACCTTGACCAATTCTATTGGGACCAGAACCTAAAACAACAATTTTCTTCTTATCGGTTACAACACTTTCATTGTGCACATAGGTATCTCCTTCTGGTGTTTCTATAATATTTTCGAACGTAGAATAGTAATACGGTGTTTTGGCTGTAAACTCAGCAGCACAAGTATCCACCAATTTAAACACACGCTGAATGTTGAACTCATCACGTTTATTATACACCTGACTTTCTAAACATCCTAACATATGAGCTATTTGACGGTCGCCATACCCTTTTTGTTTCGCCTCAAGCAATAGGTCTTTATCTAACGTATCTATGGTGTATTTTGAAATTTCTTTCTCTAACTGGAATAGCTCTTCATATTGCTTTAGGTACCACATATCAATCTTGGTGATATCGTGAATTTGGCTTAAAGGAATTCCCATAGCAATGGCATCATAAATAACAAAAACGCGATCCCAACTGGCATGAGTAAGCTTATCAATTATTTGATTATAATCTGTATAACCCTTACCATCAGCCCCTAAACCATTACGCTTAATCTCTAAAGATTGTGTAGCCTTATGAAGCGCCTCTTGGAAAGAACGGCCAATTCCCATCACCTCTCCTACGGCTTTCATCTGTAGCCCTAATGTTCTATCAGAACCTTCAAACTTATCAAAGTTCCAACGTGGTATTTTTACAATAACGTAATCTAACGTAGGTTCAAATAAGGCTGAAGTAGATTTTGTAATTTGATTATCTAACTCATCAAGCGTATACCCAATAGCTAATTTTGTTGCAATTTTTGCAATAGGATATCCTGTTGCTTTACTTGCTAAAGCTGAAGAACGTGATACACGTGGGTTAATTTCAATGGCAATAATGTCTTCCTTTTCATCAGGGCTTACAGCAAACTGTACATTACAACCCCCTTCAAAATCACCAATACTACGCATCATTTTAATAGCCATATCACGCATTTTTTGATACGTTTTATCACTCAATGTCATAGCAGGTGCCACGGTTATAGAATCTCCAGTATGAATCCCCATAGGATCCATGTTCTCAATAGAACAGATAATTACAACATTATCATTTTTATCTCTAAGAAGCTCTAACTCATACTCTTTCCATCCCATCATAGCTTTATCAATCATCACCTCATGAATCGGTGAAATTTCTAAACCTCGGCGTAAAAGCTTATCAAAATCTTCTTCTTCATATACTATAGCAGCTCCAGCGCCACCTAAAGTAAATGACGAACGGATACATAACGGGAACCCAAACTCTTGAGCAATCTCCTTACCTTTTAGGAAAGACGTTGCTGTAGCTTGAGGCGCCATAGCTACGCCTATTCTCCCCATTAATTCTCTAAACTGCTCTCTATCTTCAGTAATATTAATGGCATTAATATCTACACCTATTAATTCTACCCCAAACTCTTCCCAGATGCCTTTTTCATCAGCTTCAATACATAAGTTTAAAGCAGTTTGACCACCCATAGTTGGTAAAACGGCGTCAATTTGAGGGTGCTCTTTTAAAATTTTAATGATAGATTTTGTAGTCAGTGGCAACAAATACACATGATCTGCCATAGAAGGATCAGTCATAATCGTTGCTGGGTTAGAATTAATCAAAATCGTTTCAATTCCATCTTCTCTTAAAGACCTCAAAGACTGCGAACCTGAATAATCAAACTCACACGCTTGTCCTATCACAATAGGCCCTGAGCCAATAATTAATATCGATTTAAGTTTTGGATTTTTTGGCATTTTACTTGATATAATATGTTGTCTTTTAATTTTTTACAAAAATAGCAATCAGCAGATATAAAAAAAGGCGCTACACTTAAGTAACACCTTTATATTATCAACAATTGTTAATCATTTATTTTTTATGTCTAGTTTCAGATGATACAGACAATTTTTTTCTTCCTTTTGCTCTTCTACGAGCTAATACCTTTCTACCGTTAGCAGAAGCCATTCTTTCTCTAAAACCATGCTTATTTCTTCTCTTTCTTTTAGAAGGCTGAAATGTTCTTTTACTCATTGTCTTATATCTTTAAAATCTGAAAATGTATTTTTTGTATTAGGGCTTTCTTTAAAACCGAGGGCAAATATACAAAGGCTTTATTAGTTAGACAAAACTTATTTTAAAATTTTTTCAAATAAGTTTTTATTTTAGAATAATAACCTTTAACTCCTTTATTTATTTGGGTTAACATCAATATTTTGTTGGTGTTACCTATATATATTTTGATAAAATTTAGTTTCTTTGCAATCCAAAATAAGGATTTTTTTGTGTTTTATTCGCTAATATCACACAATTTTCAACTAGAAATTAAATATCATGTTCAATAAAATTATAAAACTTATTATAGCTGCAGGCATTATTGCTTTTGCGGTTTATCAATTTACCGAAGATAATATTGGTAATGGAATTGCTTTAATTCTGTTGTCATTAATATTTGTCTTTCTATATTTTAAAAATGAATTTATCCTACTAGCCTTTTTAAAATTACGTAAACAAGATTTTGAAGGCGCTAAAAAATGGCTTGACAAAATAAAGAATCCTGAAACAGCTTTAGTAAAAAAACAACAAGGTTACTACAATTACTTACATGGTATTATGGTGTCTCAAAGCAACATGAATGAAGCCGAAAAGTTTTTAAAAAAGGCTATTACATTAGGATTGTCTATGGATCATGATTTGGCTATGGCGAAATTGAACTTAGCTGGAATTGCCTTTTCTAAAAGAAGAAAACAGGAAGCCCAAAAACTACTTACAGAAGCCTCAAAATTAGACAAGCAAGGCATGTTGACGGATCAAATTAAAATGATGAAGCAAAACATGAAACGTGCCGCAGGACCAAATCAACATTTTGGTACTGGCGGATCTTTAAGAGCTCAAAAAAGAAGAGGTTAAAGTATCGGCGACCATAATCTACAAGAAGATTCTTTTATTTTATCAAATTTTGGTCTATTCAACCAACGCTGATAATCAATCATTTCGCAGTCTTTCAGATCATCAAGAAAATGCTGTTTTAAACGTTTACTGTTGCTTGAATCATAGATTAAGGCGTTGATTTCAAAATTTATTTTGAAGCTTCTATAATCCATATTTGAAGTTCCTACGGTTGAAAAAACATCATCAACAACAATAGTTTTTGCATGTACAAAGCCCTTAGCATACCTGTAAACTCTCACATCAGCCTCTAGCAATCTTTCTAAATTTGAATTGGTAGCATACTTAACCACCCAAGAATCTGATTCTTTTGGAATAATTAAACGAACATCAATGCCACTTTTAGCTGCTATTTGAATGGCAGTAATAATCTCGTCATTGGGCACAAAATAAGGTGTGGTAATATACACATATGATTTGGCTGTTGTAATAGCCGTGAATATAGCTTCCATAATATTGGCCCAATCTGTATCAGGACCACTAGCTGCAATTTGAACGGCCACAGTATTATCACAATGCAATACAGGAAAATACGCTTCCTTTACCTGAAGTGTTTGCCCTGACACAAAATTCCATGTGGTAAGGAAATGAAATTGTAAAGCCTTTACTGCTTCGCCTTCAAGTCGCAAATGTGTATCTCTCCAATACGGTTTACTTCCATTATTATTTAAGTAAACATCTGAGATATTAATCCCTCCTACATATCCTATTTTTCCATCTATGATAGCTATTTTTCGGTGATTTCTATAATTCATCTTACCTGTTAAACTAGAAAAAACAACAGGCATAAAAGGAAAGTGCTCTATTTTATTTTGTGTTAATTGGTGCTTCATTTTAGACGAAATCTTACTACCAACATCATCATATGACACCCTGACTTCAACCCCTGCCCTTGCTTTTTCTATGAGTAAGTTCAATATTTCTGTGCCAATACCATCATCACGTAAAATATAATACTCCAAATGAATGTGATTTTTTGCCGCTCTTATATCTTGCTTTAACTTAATAAACTTGTCGTCTCCATTCCTAATAATATCAACACTATTCTTTAGTGTAAGAGGTGAATTCTCATTACTGTAAAGTAATTTAACCAACTTAACCTTATCACCTAAATGATCATTTATTTCTTCAATCTCCCTGCTACTAAACGTTAAATCATTTCGAACAGATTTTATAATCTTTTGATTTGCAACATTTTTTCTACTAAAGATTTTATTCTTTCTATACTCCTGACCAAACAGATAATATACTAAAACCCCTAGAAAAGGAAAAAAAACCAAGACAATAATATAGGATAAGGTCTTGGTTGGGTTTATATTTTTTAATAAAATTGTTATTGCGGCTGTTGCAGCTAATAAGTAATTAAGAATTAAAAGAATTCCCAAATATTCTTGCTTAATGAATTCTATCATGTACTAGTTTACCATATAGTGGCCTTCTTGAGGTATCTCAATAAAGTACTGTTTTCTTGACTTATTATTTAGGTGTGGTTCTCTTAACCAAGGATTGTGCAATTTGAGTATTTTATAATTTATTCCAAATTCTTGGGCAAACTTATAAAAATTAGTAACCACAGTATCTACCTCAACTTTAAAGGTTGGAACGCTATTGTACAAATCTTTATCCCTAAAATTAAACCCATATTTGGTAGGGTGAGACAAAATTTCTTTGAGTGCGATAATTCTGAATACATAACGACCTGTTTCTTCCCCTAAAAGTAAATCATAATAACTAGAAACTTCTTGTTCTTCAAGCCTGCGCTCAACACCCGACTTTCCTGCATTATAAGAGGCAGCAGCAAGCGTCCATGACCCTAATTTGTCTTTGGCCTCAATTAAATATTTACACGCAACGTGCGTTGCTTTTTCTAAATTATAACGTTCATCAACATTGCTATTAACCTCCAAACCATTCTCTCGGGCTGTTGCTGGCATAATTTGCCAAACACCCCTTGCTCCGGCAGGTGACACGGCATTAGTTAAACCACTTTCAATAACAGCCAAATACTTAAAATCATCTGGCACTCCATGTGCTTTTAAAATAGGTTCTATAACAGGAAAATACTTCTTAGCACGCTTAAACATCAACAAACCATTTGATTGCCAATAGGTATTAACCAGTAACTCCCTATCCATGCGCTCATAAATATCAGGGTTATTAAGCGGCACAGACTCACCAGCAAAATTTAAATCATCTGGCACTTGTAATGCGTACACATTATAATCATTGATTAATTTTTTTTCAAAATTTTCATCGGTTGGCGCGTCTTGGAGGGCATAAATAAAAAGTGCGCATAAACTTAATAATCCCACAAACGCCAAAAATCGTTCTACTATTTTCATCTTTAAAAAGTTTGTCTAAAGATAAAAAAAACGACCTAGTTACTAATAATTATCTTTGGTAAATTTTCGTTAAACCACTTATACTTATTAATAATCATGATGTGGGTACCATTAGGAATAACCATACAATTCTCAATGTATTTTATAGGAAAAACAGAATCGTGATCGCCATGTATATGCACAATATTTGGATTATAAGTTTCTTGTTGCCAGCACACCATCTCTTTAATTGCCCAACTTAAATATGTATTATTATTTACAGAAAGGTATTTTTTATAAAGTTCAACGCGCTTTGTCATGAGTTTTCCGAAAGCATATTTTTCAAAAATCTCAATTTTACTTGCTAAATGCGTTGGAACTAGTTTATAAGCACCTGTAGATTTTACCAACAACATTCTTGACGGTAGCTCATATTTACTTTTAACACTTGATACTATTATTAACTTTCTTACCTTAATCAACCGGGCTATTTCCTGTACCAAAACACCCCCAAAAGACACGCCTAATAGCACAATATTTTCATGTTTAATATGTTGACACATCCTCCTAGCATAGGCACTTAGTGATTCATCCCCTAAGGGTATCATCCATTCTAAATAATGAATATCAAATTGGTCTTTTGGTAAGTTTATATATTCAAATATCTTAGGACTAGCCGCCATACCAGGCATTAAATACACATGTATTACCCCTTGAAACATAAGCATTTAACATTAATTTTACTTTCTGTTAACAATTATTTTTTGTACTTTTGCACAAAGTTATAGAAATAGTATTCGCTATTTTAATTTCCATAAATATAAAACAATAATAAGATGGTTGAAGCTGCAGAATTAATTGACAATGATTTTTTACGTCAATACGAGATTAAAATTGATGGTCAATTAGCAAAAATTGAGTACTCATTACAAGAGCGAAAAATTTTTCTAACCAAACTAATTATTCCAGAAGACATTAACGATGAGGACTTTAAAAAAGACTTTTTAAAACTTGTTTTTGAGCAAATTGAAGAACGTAATTTAAGCGTTGTTCCTACAAGTCCTGAAATTGCAAAGTTTGTACGAAGCAACAGAAAGTACAAAAGAATGCTACCCGTTGGTGTTAGAATTTAATATTGTAAGATTCATTTGAAAAACTAAAAAACCGAAACTTAAATGTTTCGGTTTTTTTATGCTACTTTTTCCTCTTGAAAATTGAATCTTACCAATCCATCTTCATCTATATGAGTGAGTTCAACAACATGCAACGTGTTTACCAATTCAGGATTCCATGGTGCTTTCACTTTTACATAATTTTCTGTAAATCCATGTATATAGCCCTCTTTATTTTCACTTTCAAATAGCACAGTGCGTTTGGTATTAAGTTGACTTTCATAAAACGCACGGCGTTTTTTTACTGATAAACCACGTAGCATTTTACTACGTTTACTTCTTACATTATTAGGAACCACACTATCCATGGTAGCCGCCTCTGTATTATCTCGTTCTGAATAGGTAAAAACATGGAGGTATGAAACATCTAAATCCACTAAAAAATTATAGGTTTCAAGAAATTGTTCATCGGTTTCCCCAGGAAAACCAACAATCACATCAACCCCAATACAAGCATGTGGCATCACTTCCTTTATTTTTGCCACTCTATCAACATACAGTTCACGCATATAGCGACGTTTCATTTTTTTTAAAACCGCATTAGACCCCGATTGCAAAGGCACATGGAAATGTGGCACAAATGCTCTAGATTTTGAAACTAAATCTATCGTCTCATTTTTTAGTAAATTAGGTTCTATTGATGATATACGCAAGCGCTCAATCCCTGCTACTTGATCTAATTCTGTTACTAAATCAAGAAACGTATGTTCATGCTTTTTATTACCAAATTCGCCTTTACCATAATCTCCAATATTTACACCTGTTAAGACAATTTCCTTAATATTTTGTTCTGAAATTTCTTTGGCGTTTTTTAGTACATTTTGCATAGTATCACTCCTAGAAATACCTCTTGCCAGTGGAATGGTACAATACGTACATTTATAGTCACAACCATCCTGAACTTTTAAAAAAGCACGCGTTCTATCCCCAATAGAGTATGAGCCCACATAAAAATCGGCCTCTTCAATTTCACAAGAATGTACTTCTCCAAAATCATTTTTTGACAAATCATTCAAGTAATCGGTAATCTTAAATTTTTCTGTTGCCCCTAGTACCAAATCTACACCATTTACATCAGCTAATTCTTGAGGTTTTAGTTGCGCATAACACCCTACCGCTGCAACAAAAGCATTGGGATTTACTTTTTGAGCCTGCTTCACAATAGTTTTAAAACGCTTATCGGCATTCTCTGTTACAGAACATGTATTAATTACATATATATCGGCTTTTTCAGCGAAATCAACCCTTTCAAATCCTTCATTGTGAAAATCTCTCGCAATAGTTGAGGTTTCCGAAAAATTCAACTTACAACCTAAAGTATAAAAAGCGACTTTTTTATTCATATCTTTTTTATTTCCGTGAAAACAGAAAACTAATTACTTTTACATGCAGCATTGCAAATAGCAAAACGTAAACAACAAATTTCATTTACTATTACGCTCCATAAGAGCCTGCAAATTTACAACTAATAAGTTATATGTTAAAACCTAATTCGAACGAAATAATTAACTATTTATCAATTAGTTGTGTTGTTTTTTTGCTTTTATCCTGTGGAAAGAAGACTAAACTAAATAGAGACCATTTAGTTTTTAGGTATAATGAATATGCCAATATTAACACCTTAGATCCAGCTTTTTCAAGAACATTACAAGACAACAACGTGTGCAATCAATTGTTTAATGGCCTAGTTCAGCTTGATGATCAATTAAACATTCTACCCTGTATAGCAAAGCGTTGGTCCGTTTCTGAAGATGGATTAACCTACAACTTTGTATTACGGAATGATGTATACTTTCATAAGCATCCGCTACTAGGCAAAGACTCTACCAGAACTGTAACACCAACAGACTTTGAATATAGTTTTAACCGTTTGAGAGATAACGAACTAGCTGCTCCCGGAAGCTGGGTTTTAAACAAAGTAGATAATTTTAAAGCAATAAATGACTCAATTTTTGAAATCTATTTAAAACAACCTTTTCCTGCATTTATTGGCTTACTCACCATGAAATACTGCTCTGTAGTGCCTAAAGAAGTGGTAGAATATTATGGTATTGATTTCAGATCACATCCCGTTGGAACAGGTCCTTTTTATTTTAAGCGTTGGGAAGAAAATATTAAACTTGTTTTTAGGAGACATAAAAACTATTTTGAAAAGGACGCAAACGGGCAAGCATTGCCCTATTTAGAAGCTGTAGCAGTAACCTTTTTACCCGATAAACAGAGTGAATTTCTTCAATTTGCACAAGGTAATATTGATTACCTCTCAGGTCTAGATGCTTCGTATAAAGATGAACTCCTTACCGCCGATGGCCAATTAAGACGTAAATACAGTAATGCTGTAAACATTATAAAAGGCCCATATTTAAACACAGAATATCTTGGTTTTTATCTAGATTCTGAAACCCCTGAAATACAATCAGAAGCCATTAGAAAAGCCATAAATTATGGTTTTAATCGTAAAAAAATGATAACCTATTTGCGCAATGGCATTGGCAATCCTGCTCAAGGCGGCTTCATTCCTCTGGGTCTTCCTGGTTATTCAAAAACAAATGGATTTGCCTACAACCCACAATTAGCAAAGCAATTAGTTGAAACGTTTAAAACCGAAAGCGGTATATCCCACCCTGAAATCACATTGGTAACCACCAGTAATTACCTTAGTTTTTGTGAATTTATTCAGCGTGAAATGGAAAAAGCCGGATTAAAGATGCATATTGATGTCATGCCAGAGGCTTCTTTACGGTCTGCTCGGTCAAATGGAAAAGTAGATATGTTTCGTAGCTCATGGATAGCCGATTATTTAGATGCCGAAAACTATCTTTCTATTTTTTATAGTAAAAATTTTGCCCCAGGCGGTTCCAACTACTTTCATTATAATAATAAACAGTTTGATTCGCTCTATAATCATGCATTCACCATTACTGATATAGAAAAGCGAAAACATCTTTATACAAAAATGGATTCTTTAGCTATGGATAAAGCCTTAATGGTACCTTTATACTATGATGAAGTTGTGCGGTTTACTCAAAAAAATGTGAAGGGATTAGGCGTAAACCCGATTAATCTTTTAGATTTAAAACGTGTACAGAAGGATACTTCTGTTTCTTTTCCAAAATCACACCCTTAACAATAAGTAACATAGCAAGTCCGTAAAAAAACATAATGATTGTATCTTGAAAAGGCACATCTCCCCTAAATGTCTTTATCACCATGACCCCTTCTGAAATAAAAAAGCAGATTACACCATAAAACACAAATTTATAACTCGCATCATTCACACTACCCTTTCTTAAATAAGTAAGTTGAAACATAAGCAATGAGATGAAATAACTAATTATTACGGGTAAAAAAAATGCATTTAAATAATCATAAACATAGCTTACTATAGCTAAAGTGTAAAGAAAAATGACTATTGAAAAAGGAATTAACCGAGATACCCTAAAATCATTCTTATTAGAAAACCTAAAACTAAAAAATAATTTACCTAAGGTAAATAAAAGCAAACTTAAACCAAGACAAACTACATTTTCATGTGATATTATAAGCATATCTCCCAGAAAAAAGACACTCAAACCCAGAAACATCCACCAAAAATTACGCTTATTATCCTCTTCCTGATGTGTTAAATAAAACACAATAAGCAGCAGTATCACAGGGGCTTTAGAGATATATCTAAATGGAAATATAGGACAGTATAGTTTTACGAAAATATCTATAACCAGTACAAATAAAAACACAAAAGTAAACTTTTGTTTATTGCTAATTAAGGCATTCATAGCGTGTTTTTGGGGCTTTCTCAAAGCTAAATACAGCTTCAAATCTAGGTCGAAATATAAAAATTATTTCAGAATTAAACCTATACACATGAGATTTTGAACACACCACATATTAATTATGCAGAAACCTCATTAAATAAGCGCTTAAAATGTAAATTATTTATAATCTATATAGCGTAAAAAAATGTATTTTTGCGTTTTCTTAAACACACACAAATCAATACATAATGATTCATTTCTTTGGAAACGTTAATAGCAAAGTATTTGCTGTTCAAACAACAAAAGAATTATCAACAGAAACTATTTCAAAATTAACATGGCTTTTTGGCAATCAACCTAAGTTAGAGCAAGCATCATTGGATGCTTTTTTTGTTGGTCCTCGCGCTGCTATGATTACCCCTTGGAGTACCAATGCCGTTGAAATTACTCAAAACATGGGGATTCAAGGCATTATTAGAATTGAAGCGTTTGAAGTGGTGGCAGAAGATTTCAAAGATTTTGACCCCATGATTTCTGAAAAATTTAACGGCTTAAATCAAGATTCTTTTACTATTAACATTGAACCAGAACCCATTCTTGATATTAAAGATATTGCCGCCTACAACATTCAGGAAGGTCTTTCTTTAAGTGATGAAGAGGTAGACTATTTAGAAAATGTTTCTAAGAAAATTGGGCGTCCTTTAACCGATTCTGAGGTTTTCGGATTTTCACAAGTAAATAGTGAGCACTGTCGCCACAAAATTTTCAACGGAACCTTTGTTATTGACGGTGAAGAAAAACCAACCTCATTATTCAAATTAATCAGAAAAACATCTGAAACTAATCCAAACTCTATTGTTTCAGCCTATAAAGATAACGTAGCCTTTATTGAAGGCCCAAAAGTAGAACAATTTGCTCCTAAACGTGCCGATGTTCCTGATTTTTACACCACTAAAGATTTTGATTCTGTTATTTCATTAAAAGCAGAAACCCACAACTTCCCAACAACAGTAGAGCCTTTTAACGGAGCCGCAACGGGTTCTGGGGGTGAAATTCGTGATCGTTTAGCTGGAGGAAAAGGATCCCTTCCATTAGCTGGAACAGCTGTTTATATGACATCTTACTCCCGTTTAGAAGAAAACAGACCATGGGAAAAAGCGGTTGAAGAACGCGATTGGTTATACCAAACCCCCATGGATATTTTAATAAAAGCGTCAAATGGTGCTTCAGATTTCGGGAACAAATTTGGGCAACCCTTAATCTGTGGTTCTGTATTAACTTTTGAACATGAAGAAGATGCACGCAAACTTGGTTTTGATAAAGTTATCATGCAAGCTGGCGGAATTGGTTATGGTAAAAAAGAACAAGCTTTAAAAGACACCCCAAAAACAGGTGATAAAATTGTTATTCTAGGTGGTGAAAACTACCGTATTGGGATGGGCGGCGCTGCCGTATCAAGTGCCGATACTGGTGAATTTGCTTCAGGTATCGAATTAAATGCGGTGCAACGTTCTAACCCCGAAATGCAAAAACGTGCTGCTAATGCGGTTCGTGGGATGGTAGAAAGCGATGACAACTTTATCGTTTCTATTCATGATCATGGGGCAGGCGGACACTTAAACTGTTTATCAGAATTGGTGGAAGATACTGGTGGAAAAATTGATTTAGATGCGCTTCCTGTTGGAGACCCAACACTTTCAGACAAAGAAATTATTGGTAACGAATCTCAAGAACGTATGGGATTGGTTATTGGTGAAAAACATATTGAAACATTACAACGTATTGCTGAGCGCGAGCGCTCGCCAATGTACACGGTAGGTGATGTAACAGGAGATGACCGATTTACGTTTGAATCAAAATCAAACGGTCGCAAGCCCATGGATTTAGCCATGGAAGATATGTTTGGCAGCTCGCCAAAAACAGTCATGACAGACAAAACAGTTAACAGAAATTATAGTGATGTAAGTTATATTTCTAATAAATTCTATGATTACTTAGATCAGGTTTTACAACTGGAAGCCGTAGCTTGTAAAGATTGGTTAACCAATAAAGTAGACCGCTGTGTTGGTGGTAAAGTTGCTAAACAACAATGTGTTGGACCATTACAACTACCTCTTAACAATGTTGGGGTTATGGCGTTAGACTTTAAAGGTAAAGAAGGTATTGCAACCTCTATTGGGCACTCCCCTATTTCTGGTTTAATTAACCCAGTGGCAGGTAGTAGAAACTCTATTACGGAGTCGTTAACCAATATTATCTGGGCTCCGTTAAAAGACGGATTACAATCGGTATCCCTTTCTGCAAACTGGATGTGGCCTTGTAAAAATGAAGGTGAAGATGCCCGTTTATACGAAGCTGTTGAAGCCGTTTCTGAATTTGCTATCGACTTAGGTATCAATGTCCCAACGGGTAAAGATTCCTTATCAATGAAGCAAAAGTATCCGAATGAAGATGTTATTGCGCCTGGTACGGTTATCATTTCGGCTGCAGGTAGCTGTAACGACATTAATAAAGTGGTAGAACCAGTATTTAAAAAACAGGCAGGTGCTATTTACTACATCAACATTTCTCAGGATAGTTTTAAACTTGGTGGAAGTTCATTTGCTCAGGTTATTAATAAAATAGGTAAAGATGCACCGAATATAAATGATGCCACTTATGTAAAAACCGTTTTCAATACCATTCAAAATTTAATTAAACACGAACAAATTGTTGCTGGTCATGACGTCGCTTCCGGTGGATTAGTGACTACTTTATTAGAAATGTGTTTTGCTGATACGCATACAGGAGCCGAGTTAGATATAACAGCTTTAGCTGAAAAAGATTCGTTTAAAGTTTTATTTGCCGAAAATGCAGGTATCGTTATTCAAGCGAAAGATACCTCCGTAGAAAAAGTTTTATCTGAAGCCAGTATTGAATTTTTCAATATCGGTAAAGTGACTGATTCTGATACGCTAAGCATTATTAACGGAACAGAAGTATTTACCATGATGGTATCTCGTTTGCGTGATGTTTGGTACAAAACCTCATACTTATTAGACCAAAAACAAACGGCAAACGGATTAGCACAAGATCGTTTTGATAATTATAAAAATCAACCACTTCAGTATATCTTCCCTAAACATTTTACAGGAAAGCGTCCTGAATTAAATAGCAAAAGACCAAAAGCTGCTATATTACGTGAAAAGGGAAGTAACTCAGAACGTGAAATGGCAAATGCTATGTATTTAGCTGGTTTTGATGTAAAAGACGTACATATGACCGATTTAATTTCTGGTCGTGAAACTCTTGAAGATATTCAGTTTTTAGGAGCTGTGGGAGGCTTCTCTAATTCAGACGTTTTAGGTTCTGCTAAAGGTTGGGCTGGTGCCATTAAGTACAACGAAAAGGCCAATAAAGCTATTCAGGATTTCTTTAACAGAGAAGACACCTTATCGATTGGAATTTGTAATGGCTGTCAACTGTTTATGGAGTTGGAAGAAATTAACCCAGACCACAAAGTGCATGGAAAAATGCTTCATAACGATTCTCATAAACACGAAAGTTCATTTACTTCTGTAAAAATTCAGGAAAACAACTCCATTATGCTTTCAACATTGGCTGGTAGTACTTTAGGGGTTTGGATTTCGCATGGCGAAGGTAAATTTAGCCTTCCTTACGGTGAAGATCAATATCATATAGTGGCTAAATATGGTTACGAAGGGTATCCGCATAATCCTAATGGATCAGATTTTAACACCGCTATGATGTGTGATAAAACAGGGCGTCACTTAGTAACTATGCCGCATATTGAGCGTTCTACCTTCCAATGGAACTGGGCTAATTACCCTGATGGCAGACAAGACGACGTAACTCCTTGGTTAGAAGCTTTTGTTAATGCCAGACTTTGGATAGAAAAGCACTAAACCAACAATCTATATTTTAGAAAAAGCCTTTATAAAAAAGGCTTTTTTTATTTGATTATATTTTGATATTTTTCTTTCATGAAAGAAAACATCTTGAAAATCCTACTTTTTTGCTCTTGCTTTTACCTAACAGTGAAATCAAATGCATATTCAGCAAATAAAGTCACGCGTTACTTTTTTAAAAACGGTAATATTTCCATTGAAGAATGGTACGGAACAGACGATAAAATTGATAGCCTAAAAACATATTATAAAAGTGGCTCACTAAACGAAATTTATTATTACAAGAAAGGCATGCTGAATGGTTTAGGGTATAGCTTTGACAAAACAGGTAAAAAAACCACCACATGGGAATTTAAAAAAGGAAGAACCATTAAACGTCTTAATCACACTTTAAGCTTTGATAATTTAACTGAACCAGCTGTTAAACGTCTTTTTGATAAACTTAGTGAGTTAAACAAGGTAATATTAGATAATGCCGAAAATCATGAGGCTCGTTTGAGAAGAGCTCAGATTAGAATGGAACTTGGTAATAAGGTTTTAGCTTTAGATGATTTTTTAGACTTGAAGATCAATTTTATTGGCTAAAAAAGTCAGGATATACTCTTAAAAAAGATTTTTTAGCCGCTTTTTATGGTAACCTCGGACAAGTTTATTCCATGTTAGAACAGCCTGATAAAGCCTTACACTATCAATACAAAAATTTGTTATTAACTTCCGAGGAAATCAAGACAAAAAAGGATGAAGTGAGACACATGGTTTCTACTTACAATTTGGGTTCATCATTATATAATATGGAAGCCTACAGGCTTTCGCTTCATTATTTAAATATCGTTTTAAAAAAATGGAAAAAACATGGTTTTGCGAACCGAACAATTGCAGCTGTATACACCGACTTAGGTATGTTTAAACAAGCACTAATTCATGCAGAAACTGCTTTTCCAAAGGAAGATACCATAAATGCACATAGCTATAAAAACCAACAAAAGATCTCAGGACAATAAGAGGGTGGTTATATTATAAAACTGGTGATACAGATAAGGACATTATCGATTTGACGGAAGCCGTTGAAATAAACCTAAAAATGCTTATGCACACAGATACTTGGGAGTTATTTATCATGACCTAGGAAATCATAAATTGGCTTGTAAACACCTACAAAAAGCTAAAAGTTTACATTATGAGGATTATAAAGACGCAAATAATTTAGACATATATATAAAAGGTTCTTGTGATAATGAACCTGTCGAAATTGAAGAAAATAACACCTATGCTAAATTACTAAAAGCCCCGTACATCTCGCCAAACCCAACCAAAGAACAATTTTCAGTTAAAAACTTACCGTTTGAGGTGTTCAACTATACTATTCATGATATGTTTTCCAAGAAAGTTTTACAAGGGCAAACAACAGACAATACTATTAATATCTCAAGATTACCCAGCAGAGTATATTACGTACATATTGTTCAAGATGAACTAAATCAAAAACTCCTTTTAATTAAAGAGTAAAGTTTTTCATTACTTTATAAAAGCGAAAAACACTTTGCATATTAAAAAGCAAAGTGTTTTTCTATTTAATCAAACCAACCAAAAAAACGTTATGCAAACTTCAACTTCTTATTCGCCGCTTCCGTTTTTAAATTCATCTTTTTATATGCTTTGACCACTGTTATTTTCATTAATATTGAAACTATTAATGCTATAACAAATAAGCCAGCAAATACATGTAATGTTGTATCTAATGATCCTGTGGCATTTTTTACCATGTCATAAATAGTAGGACCTACTACACCTGCTAATCCCCAAGCGGCCAATACCATACCATGAATGGCTCCCAATTGTTTTGTTCCAAACAAATCACCCAAGAAAGCGGGCAATGTAGCAAAACCACCACCATACATAGTAATTACGGTAAATAATACAATTAAGAACGCTAGTTCCATTGTAATTTCTGGTAAGAAATAAAAGGCTAATATTTGAAATCCGAAGAAAATAATAAAGGTATTGGCTCTACCAAGATAATCAGAAAGTGTAGACCACATAATTCTTCCTAAACCATTAAACACCCCTATTAAACCAACTATACCCGCAGCTTCCATTGGTGTATAATTTAGTTTTTCCTGCATCATTGGGCTCGCGGCCGAAATAATAGCAATACCACAAGAAATATTAATAAACATCATAATCCAGATATAATAAAAACGTGGTGTTTTAAGAGACGCGTTAGCATCAATATTAGCCATATCGGCTTTAATGGTTTTCCCTTCACCAGGTTTAAATCCTTCTGGCATATACCCTTCTGGAGGTCTTTCAATATATCTTGCTGAAGATAAAATTAAAATCATATAAATAATACCTAGAATATAAAATGCGTTTGAAACACCAACAGAATCAAACAAAGATTGCATTACTGGGCCAAATATTAAGGCCGCAAAACCAAAGCCCATGATAGCCATACCAGTTGCCAATCCTCTTCTGTCTGGAAACCATTTTACTAACGTACTTACAGGAGTGATATACCCTAGACCTAAACCAATGCCTCCTATCACACCGTAACATAAATAGAACAAGGTTAATGATTCCAGTTGAACCGCGAACCCTGATCCTAAAATTCCAAAACCGTAAAATAATCCTGCTGTAGTTCCGCTTACTTTCGGCCCTACTTTCTCAACCCATCGTCCTAAAAAGGCTGCTGAAAGCCCCAGTAGTAAGATGGCTATTTTAAAAGCCCATTTTATAACACTTCCATCTACATCAAAAACATCTTTAACAGGGTTTGTCATAACAGAGTATGCATAAACAGAACCTATTGAAATATGTATTCCTACCGCAGAGGCAGCAATTAGCCATCTATTTTTTAGTTTTTTAGTTTTCATAATTTCATTAATTTTCGATGTTGTTTAGAACATCTTATTTAGTTAACCTTTACTTCTTTGAAGTAGTTTTTCAATATATTAACTGCTCCTTGAAGTTCTTCATCTGTATTTTCACGAGCATCTTTCAATTGATAATCCCAACCAAGGGTATCCCATTTATGAATCCCTAATTTATGATACGGTTGAATTTCAATTTTCTCTATAGTTTTATAATCTTTAAAATATTCACCTAGTGCGTGTAATAATTCTGGTTTGTTTGTAATCTCTGGAATTAAAACATACCGCAACCACATTGTTTTTCCTGATTGCTCTCTATGTTTTGCAAAATTGAATGTGGTTTCTTTATTACGCTGCCCAGTAATGTATTCATACCCTTCCTCTGTCATGTGCTTAATATCTAGCATAACCAAATCTGCATACTCATCAAGCAATTCAACAGCAAAGTGATTTAAAAGTCTACCGTTGGTATCAATATTAGTATGAATACCTTCTTCCTTTAATCGTTTAAAAAAAGGAATTAACTCCTTTGATTGCAGCAAAGGTTCTCCTCCCGAAACTGTTACACCTCCTTTTCTTCCAAAGTAAGGCTTCATCTTTACGGCCCGCTGTACTAAATCTTCAATATGGTATTCCTGCCCTCCTGTTGTATCAATTGTATCAGGGTTATGGCAGTACAAGCATTTTAATTTACAACCTTGTAAAAAAATTACAAATCTAATACCTGGACCATCGTGAGTTCCAAAGGACTCAATAGAGTGAACCCTTAATGTGTTGTCTTGAGTTTTGATAATATTCGTTTTTAAAATTAGCATCCGAAAATTAAGCTTTTAAACTTAATTTTCAGATGCATTCAAAATATTAATAAAACTACATGGATTCGTGGAAAGAACGTGTAATAACTTCCATTTGCTGCTCTCTTGTTAATCTAACAAAGTTTACAGCGTAACCAGAAACACGAATGGTTAATTGAGGATACTCTTCTGGGTGCTCCATAGCATCCATTAAAGTTTCTCTGTTTAGCACATTCACATTTAAGTGCTGTGCTTTTCTAGTGAAATAACCATCAATTATAGACACTAAATTTTCAATTCTATCAGTTTCATCAGATCCTAAAGATTTTGGTACCATTGAAAAGGTATTTGAAATACCATCTAAAGAATTTCTATAATCAATTTTAGATACTGAGTTTAAAGATGCTATAGCACCATTACAATCACGACCGTGCATTGGGTTTGCGCCTGGAGCAAAAGGAATACCATTGGCTCTACCATCTGGTGTAGCTCCTGTTTTCTTACCATAAGACACGTTTGATGTAATAGTTAATACAGATAGTGTAGGCTCTGCATCTTTATAAACTGGTAATTGTTTAAGCTCGTTATTAAAATCGGCAACGGCATTAGCAGCTAAAGCATCTACTCTATCATCATCATTACCATATTTAGGGAACTCGCCTTCAATTTTAAATTCTACAGATAAACCTTCTTCGTTTCTAATTGGTTTTACTTTAGCATATTTAATAGCTGACAATGAATCGGCCACAATTGATAAACCAGCAATACCGTAAGCTATGTTAATACTTGGGTTAGTATCTATTAAAGACATTTGCGCTTTTTCATAGTAGTACTTATCATGCATGTAGTGAATAATGTTCATAGAATCATTATAAACTCTTGCCACCTGCTTCATGGCAATTTTAAAGTTAGCCATAACTTTATCAAAGTCTAAGTACTGGCCTTCTAAAGGTTCAATACCTTCCACCATTAATGTTCCTGTATTTTCACAACGACCACCATTAATAGCTAACAATAACGTTTTTGCTAAGTTTGTTCTAGCCCCAAAGAACTGAATAGATTTACCTAAACTTTGGTAAGACACACAACATGCTATACCATAATCATCAGAACCACGCTCAGCTCTCATTAAGTTATCATTTTCAAACTGAATTGAAGAGGTGTCAATAGCTACTTTAGCACAGAAATCTTTAAAATTTTGCGGCAATTCTTGTGACCAAAGTACGGTCATATTTGGTTCTGGAGATGGCCCTAAGTTATAAAGTGTGTTTAAGAAACGGAAGGAAGTTTTAGTTACTTTAGTTCTTCCATCTTCAAACATCCCACCAATAGCTTCAGTAACCCAAGTAGGGTCTCCTGCAAAAATCTCATCGTAAGCACTCATTCTTAAGTGACGCACCATACGTAATTTCATCACGAACTGGTCAATGTACTCTTGTGCTTCTTCTTCGGTAATCAGACCTTCTTTTAAATCATTCTCAATATAGATATCTAAAAATGTAGACACATTACCTAAAGACATGGCTGCACCATCTTGTTCTTTAACAGCAGCTAAATACGCCATGTAAGTCCATTGCACGGCTTCACGAGCGTTTTCGGCAGGACGACTTAAATCTAAATCGTACTTAGCACCTAATTCAAGCATATCCTTCAATGCTTTTATTTGCTCTGACACTTCTTCACGTAAACGAATAACAGATTCTGTCATTGGCCCTGTGATATTTTCTAAATCCGCTTTTTTGTTTTCAATCAAAAAGTTGATGCCATATAATGCTACACGACGGTAATCACCAATAATTCTACCTCTAGCGTAGTTATCTGGCAGTCCTGTTAAGAACCCTAATGAGCGGTATTTTCTTATCTCAGAAGTATATGCATCAAAAACACCATCATTATGGGTTTTTACATATTTAGAGAACAGTTCAGTTAAATTTTCATTTGGTTTAACACCGTGTTCTGATAACGCTTTTTGTACCACTTTAAAACCACCAAATGGTTTCATGGCACGTTTTAATAACTCATCGGTTTGTAATCCTACAATAACTTCATTCTCCTTATCTATATACCCAGCAGCAAAAGCACTTACCGTTGAAATAGTATCTGTATCAACTGCACGAACGCCATTGCGATCTCTTTCTTCTTTGGTTGCAACTTTACAAACTTCCCATACTTTATTAGTTCGGTCACTTGGTCCTACTAAAAAGCTGTAATCTCCGTAATATGGTGTAATGTTATTAAATACGAAATCTCTAACATTGACTTGTTCAGTCCAAACACCGCCTTTAAATTGTTTTACTTCCATTTTTTTATGTATTAATATTTTGAAAAAATCCGTTTTATTTTACACTTACAAAGGTAGACTCGGATAAAGAAAATAAAACTGACAAAAGTCAGTAAACCACTGATTTTAAAAGTTTTTCATTTTAAAATAATTACGAAAACGTTTGAAATTTTACATCCAATTAACAATTACTTAACACTTTTAACTGAACTACTATGAAAAGGAAAAAATTTTAAGAATTTAATAAAACATTATGAGATTTTTTTAGGTAAAAATTAAGATATTCGTAAAAATTATAAAAAACACTACTAAATCTTTATACCTTCTTTTATCAGTTTATTTGAAAATCTTATTTAATTTCATAATTTGCAATACAGCAAAACATATTAATAGCTAATGATAGAAATAACTAGACTTTTTGATTTTCCTTACTATCAACTCGAAAATAAGCCTAATGAAGCTGCTTTGGTAACAAAGTATGACGGTGAATGGATTAAAACCTCTACTCAAGAATATATTGATAAAGCGAATGCTATAAGCAGGGCGCTTTTAAAATTAGGTGTAAAAAAGGACGATAAAATAGCAGTTATTTCATCAACAAACAGAACCGAATGGAATATAGTTGATGTTGGCGTGCTTCAACTTGGCGCGCAAAATGTTCCTATTTATCCAACAATTTCCCCTGATGATTATGCGTATATACTTAATCATAGTGAATCTATTTATTGCTTTGTTTCCGATGCAGAAGTGTTAGAAAAAGTAAATAAGGTAAAAGCTAAAACCAAATTAAAAGACGTTTACTCCTTTGATGAAATTAAAGGCTGTAAGCACTATTCTGAATTATTAGATTTAGGCAAAGACACAGATAATCAAGAGGCTGTAGAAACCAGAAAAAGAGAAGTAAAATCTACAGATTTAGCTACTATTATCTATACCTCAGGAACCACTGGAAAAGCCAAAGGTGTTATGCTTTCGCACTGGAATATTACAAGTAATGTTTTAGACAGTGTTCCAAGAGTACCCCTTAGAGGGTCTGAAACCAGAGTGCTAAGCTTTCTACCTATTTGTCACATTTTTGAGCGGGTTTTAATTTATGTTTATCAGCATGCAGGCACCTCAATTTACTATGCCGAAGCTCTTGATAAAATTGGTGAAAATGCCAAAGAGATAAAGCCAAACCTTATGAGTGTTGTGCCTAGACTTCTTGAAAAAGTTTATGATAAAATCATGGCTAAGGCGGCCGAGCTATCTGGCATAAAAAAAATGCTGTTCTACTGGGCTGTTAATTTAGGGGAACATTGGGAACCTTACAAAAAAAATGGTGCTTGGTACGAGTTCAAATTAGGTATAGCAAATAAGCTCATTTTTAGTAAGTGGCGCGAAGCTCTCGGCGGAGAACTTTACACAATGGTATCTGGAAGTGCTCCTTTACAACCTAGATTAGCCAGAATATTTGGAGCTGCTGGTATGCTTGTTATGGAGGGCTATGGCCTAACAGAGACGTCGCCTGTAATATCCGTAGGGTATTACAACGACAATATGTATAAGGTAGGTACAGTAGGAAAGCCTATTCGCAATGTTCAAGTAAAAATAGCAGACGATGGTGAAATTTTGATTAAGGGTCCTAATGTTATGTTAGGGTATTACAAGGATCCTGAAAAAACAGCTTCTGTCATGACAGGCGACTATTTTCACACAGGAGATAAAGGCGAAATTGATGCCGACGGTTTTTTAAAAATTACAGGACGCAAAAAAGAAATGTTTAAAACGTCTGGCGGAAAATACGTAATTCCTACGCTTCTTGAAAATGAATTAAAACAATCTCGCTTTATAGAACAAGTCATGGTCATTGGTGAGGGTGAAAAAATGCCTGCTGCCCTAATACAAGTTAACTTTGAATTTGTGCATGAATGGGTAGAGCGCAAACACCATCCCATTGAAGACTCTCATGACGCTATTTCAAACTCAGAAATTGTGCAAAAAAGAATTCAGCAAGAAATAGACAAATGCAACACGAAATTTGGAAAATGGGAACAAATAAAATTATTCCGATTAACTCCTGAAGTATGGTCAATAGATTCAGGACACCTTACGCCTACCTTGAAAATGCGGCGGTCAATTATTCTAGAAAAATATAAAGACCTTATTGAAGACATTTACCGTCCCGTTTCATAAAATTCTCTAAAGGTTTTTTACAGCATTTTTTATGATGTTTTAGTAAAATTTGTTATGCGCGCATAACAAATTTTACTATATTTGAGAAAATCAACTAAAATGAAAGATAAAACCATAGATTACATGCTACGCACCACATGGCTGGCAGTACAAAAAATGTATAATGAAGAAGCCGCCAAATTTGACAGCACCATGGCCACAGGTTTTACACTTTTAAGCATTGATCCTGAAAAAGGAACGCCATCTACAGCATTAGGACCTAAAATGGGCATGGAAGCGACAAGCTTATCAAGAATATTAAAGGCAATGGAGAAAAGAGGACTCATTGAACGAAAACCAAACCCCGAAGACGGGCGTGGTGTTCTCATCTGTTTAACCCCATTTGGTCTTGAAAAAAGAGATCTTTCCAGAGAACGTGTACTCACTTTTAATGATGCTATTAAGCAACATGTATCTGAAGAGCAATTAGCACATTTTTATGACGTTTCTGAAGTTATTTTAGATAGAGTTTGTAACAAAAAAATATACAATCAAAACGATTAGTAAAACACAACATGAATAAAAGAAGAATAAAAAAAATTGCCATTATTGGCTCAGGCATCATGGGAAGCGGTATAGCCTGCCATTTTGCAAATATTGGTGTAGATGTTCTACTTCTTGATATTGTTCCCAGAGAATTAACCGAAAATGAAAAAGAAAAAGGTTTAAGCTTAAACGATAAGGTTGTTAGGAACCGTCTTGTAAATGATGCCTTAACAATTGCTTTAAAACAAAAGCCTTCCCCTATTTACCATCAAAAGTTTGCCAACAGAATTACAACTGGAAATCTAGAAGATGACATTAGTAAAGTGGCTCATGTTGATTGGATTATGGAAGTTGTTGTTGAACGCTTAGACATAAAAAAACAGGTATTTGAAAACCTTGAAAAGTATAGAACCCCAGGCACACTCATTACTAGTAATACTTCTGGCATACCCATTAAATTTATGAGTGAAGGCCGTAGTGAAGATTTTCAAAAGCATTTTTGTGGCACACACTTTTTTAACCCAGCCCGTTATTTAAAACTCTTTGAAATTATTCCTGGTCCAAAAACCGATACTTCTGTATTAGAGTTTTTAAGTGACTATGGTGAAAAATTCTTAGGAAAAACAGTGGTTATAGCTAAAGATACCCCGGCATTTATAGGCAATCGTATAGGGATATTTAGCATAATGAGTTTATTCCATACCGTAAAAGATATGGGTTTAACCATTGAACAGGTTGATAAACTTACTGGCCCCGTTATTGGTAGACCTAAATCAGCAACCTTTAGAACTGTAGATGTTGTTGGATTAGATACTTTGGTTCATGTAGCCAATGGTATTGCCGAAAATTGCAAAACAGATGAACAGTTAGAACTATTCAAACTACCAGATTTTATTAGTACTATGGTAGTAAACAAATGGTTTGGCAGTAAAACGGGACAAGGTTTTTACAAAAAACAAGTTTCTCCTGATGGTAAAAAAGAAATCCTCTCTTTAGATTTAGATACACTGGAATACCGTTCATCTAAAAAGGCAAAATTTGCTACGTTAGAATTAACAAAACCTATTGATAAAGTTATTGATCGTTTTAAAGTACTCATTTCAGGAAAAGACAAAGCTGGTGAATTTTATAGAAAAACATTTGCTGCTCTATTTGCCTATGTATCGCATCGCATTCCTGAAATTTCAGATGACCTTTATAAGATTGATGATGCCATGAAAGCTGGTTTTGGTTGGGAGCATGGTCCTTTTCAAATTTGGGACGCTATCGGCGTTTCTAAAGGTTTAGAATTGATTGAATCCGAAGAGTTATCTGTAGCTACATGGGTAAAAGATATGGTTGCTTCCGAAATTGAATCCTTCTACACTGTTAAACAAGGAGCAACTTACACATATAATATACCAAGCAAAACATACGAGAAAAAACCAGGACAAGATGCTTTCATTATATTAGACAACATCCGAAAAACAAACGAAGTATTTAAAAATGCTGGTGTTGTTATTGAAGACTTAGGTGATGGTATATTAAACTGCGAATTCCAATCTAAAATGAACACCATAGGTGGTGATGTATTAGCTGGATTAAATAAAGCCATAGATATTGCAGAAAGAGATTTCGAGGGGTTAGTAGTTGGTAACCAAGGTGCCAATTTCTCAGTTGGGGCCAATATTGGCATGATTTTCATGATGGCTGTTGAACAAGAATATGATGAGCTCAATGCGGCCATAAAATACTTCCAAGACACCATGATGCGCATGCGCTACTCTGCAATTCCTACGGTATCTGCACCTCATGGTATGTCCCTCGGGGGAGCTTGCGAGCTTTCCATGCATGCAGATAAGGTTGTAGCAGCAGCAGAAACTTATATGGGACTTGTTGAGTTTGGTGTTGGTGTAATACCAGGGGGTGGTGGCTCAAAAGAAATGGCTTTACGTGCTTCAGACACCTTTAGAAAAGGGGATGTAGAACTCAATATTTTACAAGAATACTTCCTAACCATTGGTATGGCAAAAGTAGCCACCTCAGCTTATGAAGCCTTTGATTTAGGTGTACTTCAAAAAGGAAAAGACCTTGTTGTTGTCAATAAAGACCGACAGATTGCAACGGCTAAAGCTCATGCTAAATTAATGGCAGATGCCGGTTATACAATGCCTGTAAAACGTAAGGACGTTAAGGTATTAGGAAAACAAGCACTTGGTATGTTTTTAGTAGGCACTGATTCTATGGAAGCAGCTAATTATATTAGCGAACACGATCAAAAAATTGCCAATAAACTAGCCTATGTCATGGCCGGAGGTGATTTATCAGAACCTACTTTAGTAACCGAACAGTACTTGCTAGACATAGAACGAGAAGCCTTTTTAAGCTTATGTACAGAGCGTAAAACTCTAGAGCGTATTCAATACATGTTAAAAACTGGAAAACCATTACGGAACTAGTTACTAAGCTTTAAGACCTATGCTCTAAGCAATAGGCGAGATTTATTTTAAATATTTGAGCTTAAAGCATATAGCTTAAAGCCTAAAAGCATAAAAAAATGAAACAAGCATATATAGTAAAAGCATACAGAACAGCTGTAGGAAAAGCACCTAAAGGAGTGTTCCGTTTTAAAAGAACGGATGAATTGGCGGCTGAAACCATCCAGCACATGATGAAGGAATTACCTCAACTGGATAAAACTCGTATTGACGATGTCATTGTTGGCAACGCTATGCCCGAAGGATCTCAAGGGTTGAATATGGCACGTTTAATTTCCTTAATGGGATTAAATTCTGTCGAAGTTCCTGGAGTAACGGTTAATCGTTTTTGCTCTTCAGGTATTGAGACAATAGGAATTGCCACCGCAAAAATTCAATCTGGAATGGCCGATTGTATTATTGCAGGTGGAGCAGAAAGTATGAGCGCTGTACCCATGACAGGATTCAAACCTGAATTAAATTATGACATTGTTAAGGCTGGCCATGAAGATTATTATTGGGGCATGGGAAATACGGCTGAAGCGGTAGCAAATCAATTTAAAGTATCCCGTGAAGATCAAGATGAATTTGCCTATAATTCACATATGAAAGCTTTAAAAGCCCAAGCCGAAAACCGTTTTCAAGATCAAATAGTTCCCATTGAGGTAGAACAAACTTATATTGATGAGCAGGGTAAAAAAGCCACTAAAAAATATACCGTTATAAAAGATGAAGGCCCTAGAGCAGGAACCAGCTTAGAGGCTCTTGCTAAACTACGTCCAGTTTTTGCTCAAGGTGGGAGTGTTACGGCCGGTAATTCCTCTCAAATGAGTGATGGTGCCGCTTTTGTTCTGGTTATGAGCGAGAATATGGTTAAAGAATTAAACCTTGAACCTATTGCCCGTTTAGTAAACTATGCAGCCGCAGGTGTAGAACCACGAATTATGGGTATAGGCCCTGTAAAAGCTATTCCAAAAGCATTAAAACTAGCAGGACTTAAACAGGAAGATTTAGAGCTTATTGAACTTAATGAAGCATTCGCATCGCAAGCTATTGCCGTAATCCGTGAGTTGAACCTCAACCCCAATTTAGTCAATGTAAATGGTGGCGCCATTGCGTTGGGGCACCCGCTTGGCTGTACAGGCGCAAAACTTTCTGTTCAACTCTTTGATGAAATGCGAAAAAGAGATATGAAAGGGAAATACGGCGCTGTTACAATGTGCGTGGGCACTGGCCAAGGCGCTTGTGGAATTTTCGAATTTTTAAACTAAAAAAACGTACTATACAAATGGAAAAAGACATACTACGGGGCGGACAATTCTTAGTAAAAGAATCAAACTGCGAAGCTATTTTCACCCCTGAAGATTTTAATGAAGATCAGCTCATGATGAAAGAGGCAGTTACTGAATTTCTAGACAGAGAGGTATGGGCAAAAAAGGCTCAATTTGAACAAAAAGATTACGCCTTAACAGAATCTTGTATGCGTCAAGCTGGTGAGTTGGGCTTTTTAAGCGTTGCGGTACCAGAAGAATATGGTGGTATGGGCTTGGGCTTTGTAGACACTGTGTTGGTGTGCGATTATATTTCTGGTGCCACAGGGTCTTTTAGTACGGCCTTTGGTGCACATACAGGTATAGGTACCTTACCTATTACACTTTATGGCAATGAAGCCCAAAAACAAAAATATGTACCTAAACTAGCTTCAGGTGAATGGTTTGGTTCTTATTGTTTAACCGAACCGAGTGCAGGTAGCGATGCCAATTCGGGAAAAACCAAAGCGGTACTTTCTGACGATGGTACGCACTACAAGATAACAGGGCAAAAGATGTGGATTTCAAATGCTGGTTTTTGTCGCTTAATGATTGTTTTTGCTCGTATTGAAGATGATAAGAATATTACGGGCTTTATTGTAGAATACGATCCTGAAAACCCAAATGGCATTACCATGGGTGAAGAAGAACACAAATTGGGTATTAGAGCCTCTTCAACACGGCAAGTTTTCTTTAATGAAACAGTGGTTCCTGTTGAAAATATGCTATCTACAAGAGGAAATGGGTTTAAAATTGCTATGAATGCCCTTAACGTTGGAAGAATCAAATTAGCAGCAGCATGTTTAGATGCACAACGCCGTACAATTTCTGAATCTGTAAAATATGCTAATGAGCGTATTCAGTTTAAAACCCCTATATCAAGCTTTGGAGCTATTAGGCAAAAAATTGCAGAAATGGCTACTAATTGCTGGGTGGGCGAAGCTGCTACCTATCGGGCTTCAAAAGATATAGAAGATAGAATTGAACTTAGAAAAAACAATGGCAAAGACACCCACCAAGAAGCTGAATTAAAAGGTGTTGAAGAGTATGCTATTGAATGTTCAATATTAAAAGTAGCCGTATCAGAGTTTGTACAAAAATGTACCGATGAAGGTATTCAGATTTTTGGAGGCATGGGCTTTTCAGAAGATACACCTATGGAATCAGCTTGGCGCGATGCCCGAATTTCAAGGATTTATGAGGGTACTAATGAGATTAATCGTATGCTATGCATTGGCATGCTCATAAAAAAAGCTATGAAAGGGCATGTAAATGTGCTTGAACCAGCCATGGCTGTAAAAGAAGAACTTATGGGTATTCCTTCGTTTGATGTGCCAGACTATTCTGAATTATTCTCTGAAGAAAAAAGTATTATTAAGAATCTTAAAAAGCTGTTTTTAATGGTGGCTGGAGCTGCCCTTCAAAAATATGGTGAAAAAATCGAACAGCAACAGCAACTCATGCTAGCGGCTTCTGACATTTTAATTCAAATCTATTTAGCTGAGTCGGCTATTTTACGTGCTGAGAAAATGGCCAAAAAAGATGGTGAAGCACAAGCAAAAGAACAAATTGCCATGGCTAAACTCAACCTCTTTCACGCTATTGATGTCATTGAAACAGCAGGTAAACACTCCATAATTTCATTCTCTTCAGGAGACGAGCAACGCATGATGCTCATGGGATTAAAACGCTATATTAAATATGTAAATATGCCTAACATTATAGAGCTTAGACATATTATCGCTGAAAAAGTAATACAAGAAAATAAATATTGTTTTTAATATCTTCGGAATAAAAACAGAGTAGTGACTAACTCAAATGCAAAAAACGCTTCGGAAAAAATTTCGAAGCGTTTTTAATTTTCACTATTTTTAGGTCAAAAATGACCATTAAACTAACACTATTTCTTTTATTACTATTTGCTTTATCACCATTAATTAATGGTCAATCTCAAGGAGATCTCTACAAAATCATAGACTCCATTTCAGAACACCGTATTAAAAAAGACATTCAAACCCTCGTTAATTTCGGCACCAGAAATACATTTAGTGATACCCTTTCAAATAAACGTGGGATTGGAGCGGCTAGAAGATGGGTAAAATCAGAATTCGAAACCATTTCAAAAGACTGTAATAATTGCTTAGAAGTATTTTATCAAAAAGATTTTATCACTAAAAAGGGCAATAATCGAGTGCCTCATGATGCTTGGATAGTTAATGTTGTTGCCATTCAAAAGGGAACCTCTTACCCTAATAACTACATTATTATGAGTGGTGATATCGATTCAAGAGCTAGCAATACCATGGATTTTACCACAGATGCTCCAGGGGCAAATGATAACGCTTCAGGTTTGGCCGGAACTATTGAAGCCGCACGTGTATTAAGCCAATATCAATTTGAAAATAGTATTGTTTATGTTGGTTTATCTGGAGAAGAACAAGGTCTATTTGGAGGGGCAGGTTTAGCACGTTATGCCAAAGACAAAAAATGGAATATCATTGGGGTGTTAAATAATGATATGATTGGAAATATAAAAGGGGTTGATGGTGTGATTGATAACAGAACATTTAGAATATTCTCAGAGCCTACCCCTCCTACCGAAACTGATAATGAAAGACAGCTTAGGCGGTTTTATGGAGGTGAGGTTGATGGTATATCGCGCCAGTTAGCGCGTTACATCTATAAAACTACGAAACTATTTATGCCCGAAATGAATCCTGTGATGATATACAGGCTTGATCGGTTTGGTAGAGGTGGCCATCACCGCCCATTCAATGATTTGGGGTTTGCTGGAATACGCATCATGGAATCTCATGAAAATTATACGCAACAACATCAAGACATTAGAACTGAAAATGGCATTCACTATGGTGATATTATAGAGCACGTTAATTTTGGCTATGCTAAAAAACTCACTGCTGTAAATGCTATAAACTTAGCCTGTTTGGCTTGGGCACCTCCGGCACCAAAACAAGTGGCTATTGGTGGTATTGTTGAACCTGCCACCAGATTAAAGTGGACCAAAGTTGAAAGTGCTAAAGGGTATAAAATATATTGGAGAGATACCACCTCACCTACTTGGGATTACAGTCGTTATGTGGGGGATATTTCAGAATTTACGTTGAACGGTATCGTTATTGATAATTATTTCTTCGGAATTTCTGCCGTAGGAGAAAATGGTTTTGAAAGTACCGTTACTTTTCCGAATAACATCATGTACAAATAATTAATATACCAAACACTTTAAAACATTCACAAGATTAAAAACCAAAAACACCAATGAAATCATTTAAACGCTTTTTATTTTTTACATTCTTAACCATATCAGCAGCATCTTTTTCGCAAGGCTTACTTCAGGATAAATCAAATTTCACAAGGCAAGATACGTTAAGAGGTAGTATAACCCCAGAACGCGCATGGTGGGATTTAACGTACTACCACCTTGACATCAAGGTAGACCCAGATAATAAATTTATTTCTGGAAAAAACACGGTACAATACAAAGTACTCAAACAAGATTCGATACTTCAAATAGATTTGCAAGCGCCTTTAAAACTTACAAAAGCTGTTCAAAACGGTAAAGCACTAAATATAAAGCATGATGGCAATGCCCATTTCATTTACTTAAATGATATTCAAAATGTAAATACTATTGAAACTATTGATGTGTATTATGAAGGGCATCCCAGAGAAGCCGTAAATGCGCCTTGGGATGGTGGTATTTCTTGGAAAAAAGACAACAACGGTAATCATTTTGTTGCATCCTCTTGTCAAGGTTTAGGTGCCAGTGTATGGTGGCCTTGTAAAGATCATATGTATGATGAAGTAGATAGTATGCAAATTAGTGTAAACGTACCCGCAAAATTAATGAATGTTTCTAATGGACGGCTGCGAAGCATTGAGCGTATTGAAGACACCAAAACCTATAATTGGATAGTAAAAAGCCCCATTAATAACTACGGTGTCAATATAAATATTGGCGATTATGTTCACTTTTCTGAAGATTATGATGGTATGGCTGGCAATCTTGATATGGAATATTATGTATTAAGCTATAATCTAGACAAAGCCAAGGAGCATTTTAAAGACGCACCAAAAATGATGAAAGCTTTTGAACATTGGTTTGGGCAATACCCTTTTTATGTAGATAGCTTTAAACTAGTTGAAGTACCATATCTTGGTATGGAACATCAAAGTTCAGTAACCTATGGCAACCAATATAAAAAAGGATATTTAGGTAATGATTTATCTGGAACTGGTTGGGGACTAAAGTTTGATTTTATTATTATTCATGAATCTGGTCACGAATGGTTTGCTAATAACATCACTTATAAAGATGCCGCCGACATGTGGATTCATGAAAGTTTTACAGCCTACTCTGAATCTTTATTTTTAGAGTATTACTACAGTAAGCAAGCGGCTTCTGAATACGTAATTGGAACTAGAAAAACTATTGTAAACGACAAACCTATTATTGGTCACTACAATGTAAACAAAGAAGGTTCTGCAGACATGTATTATAAAGGAGCCAACATGCTACATACTTTAAGACAACTTTTGGAAGATGATGAAAAATGGCGTCAAATTTTAAGGGGACTTAACCGTGTTTTTTATCATCAAACGGTAACCACGCAGGAAATTGAAAATTATATGAGTGAACAATCGGGCATTGATTTAACAGCGTTTTTCAATCAATATTTAAGAACCACCAAAACCCCTACACTTTCATATAGTATTGACAATAATACTCTTAAATACAAATGGACAAATATTGTTGAAGATTTTGACATGCCCATTCAAATAAATATTAATGGAAATACACAATGGTTGTTCCCAAAGGCAGATTGGAACACCTTAAATTTAGATTCAAAAATAAACACATTTGAAATTGATCCTGATTTCTATGTAGATTCTAAACAATTATAATATTTGCAAGCTATTACAGAAATACACTTTGAGCGCGATGCCGACTGGTATGATTGGTTGTTAAATAATCATGCTAAAACCAACGGAGTGTATCTTATATTTTACAAACTAAACATGAGTTTACCAACAATGCGTTGGGAAGAAGCCGTTAAAGTTGCGCTGTGTTTTGGCTGGATAGACTCTAAAGTGCAAAGTTTAGGGGGAGGAAAAAGACGTCAATATTTTTCACCAAGGAATCCTAAAAGCTCTTGGAGTGCATTAAATAAAAAGTATATTGAAGAACTTGATGCTAAAGGTTTAATACAAGACCATGGTTATAAAAGTATTGAAGTAGCCAAACAAAATGGAGCTTGGACAGCGGTGGATGATGTTGAAAATGGTATCATTCCTAAAGATTTAAAAGAAGCTTTCAACCAAAATCCTGAAGCTTATAAAAACTACTTAAGTTTTGCCAAAAGTTACCAAAAAGGCTATTTATTTTGGCTAAATAGTGCCAAGAGAAAAGAAACACAACAAAAGCGCATTAATGAAATTATACGTTTGTGTGCTTTTAATATTAAAAGTCGGTAATTTCATTGTTCCCTTAACAATAAACAAAATACTACCTAGTAAAGTATTAATATACCATAAACCTCCTTTTATATTTTCCCAACAGCTACTTAGCATTATGGTTATTTTAAATAATAACCATTTAAATGATAAGAATACATATGTTGTTCGACTAAAGTTCGGAAATTTATAAACACCAAACTGTGAAAAGAACCATACTATTATGTTTTTTGTTTGTAGGCTTACTATCATGCAAAGACAAAAAAGAAGAAACCATCAAAGAAACTAAACCAGAAACCACTTTTTCAACAAAAGTAAAAATAGACAACCCTTATGTTTCAAATATTGAAAAAGCATATCAAAAAAAGGCGTTTTTAACTAAAGCTGCAGTTACTTTTGATGTTAGTATTGTGTTTGGTGGAAACGAAATTCTTAATGGAAAAGCTCTATTTTCAACAGATTCTTCTAACGGAATATTAAAATTAAACAACGGTGATACAATAGTTTTTAGCCAACAAAATGTTTACCATTCACCAGATGCTAAAAACACCAAGATGATTCGTTTTCATGCTTATACTTGGCATTATTTCTTTATGTTTCCTTATAAGTTGAGTGATCAAGGTACGGTTTGGTCTTTCTACCCAAATTCTAATTTAAATGGCAAAAATTATGATACTAAAAAATTAAGTTTTAAAGCTAACACTGGTGATGCTCCCGATGATTGGTATGTTGTTTATGCTAATCCAGAAACGCATTTAATTGATGTAGTGGCCTATATTGTTACAGCTGGAAAAACTAAAGAAGCCGCCGAAGATGACCCGCATGCTATTAAATATCAAGACTTTAAAACCATAAAAAATATTCCTGTGGCTCATAAATGGACATTCTGGGAATGGCATGCCACCAAAGGACTAACCAAACAAATTGGAATGGGAATTATAAAAAACGTTGAGTTCATTGATTCAGATGCGGCTCTATTCGAAATTAAAGACAATTATATAAAAATATAAAAGAGGTCGTTTGAATTTTGATTTAAACAATTCGGATTGAGATAATTATAAATCCAGCATTGCAGTATGCGTCTAGATATTCTATATTTGGAAGGTGTTTCCCAATGAGTCCATTGGTGTTTTCATTGGTTTCTAACCAATGAAGGTAGTCCATTGTATTTTCTAATAATAGGAATCACAATTTCTTCAAATTCGTTAAATACTTTTTCTTTCCCATACTTAACGTAAATCCATTGATTAATTTTCTTACTGTTCTACTAGTTGTTTAATTCCATGCAAAGCTTTAATTCTCATTCTAGAACTCATTCTTTTCATTATTAGCAAATTCAACACTCTACTAAAGAATCCTTTTGGATCTCCATAGCCTTTATTGATGACTTTGGTTTTGTTACTCGATACTGGAACTAGAGTAAAAGAAAATCCATAATTACCAAACATTTTACTAATCCCAAATTCGTCTGATAACATAATCCATCCTATTTCTTTTTTCTCATTGAAAAGTATACACTTTTCTGATACTTTACCAAGTTTTCCATTCATTTCCACATCGCAATGGCGCACGGTATTAAGTGCTTCAGTATCACTTGTAGTATGTTTTACGATGGTCATCCATTGTGATAGTAATGTTCCATCAATTAGAACTTCCCATATTTTATCTGCAGATGCCTCAATGATTAATTCATTTTGTCCTTGCAATTCTCCTTTCATTTTAAAGCTTTTAAATTTATAATCACTACAATAGTTGGTACCCTTTTTAAAGTGTTGAGGAATTGTTTTCGCTATTTAAACACGGTGCCTTCTGCTATAGTTCTATTGTTTTCTAAATCCTTTTTTACACTTTCTACCTTTGCTGCTATTGTTGATAGTGCTATTCTCCCTAGCGGAAAGCGAAGTGTTAGAGAATCTGAGTTAACTATGTCAATGATAGCCTTTGAGGCTTTTACTGGGTCGCCTTCTTGTTTTCCGTCAACCCCTCTTAATTTGACTCTAAAAGCTCCAGCAGTTTCTGAATAATCCGAAAGCCTTTTTTTCGCTTCTTTTAAACTGTCACTGGCAAACTTTGTACGGAATGGACCTGGCTCAATAATAGAAACTTTAAGTCCAATTGGATTTACCTCTTGCGCAAGAGCTTCACTGAACCCTTCAAGTGCAAATTTACTGGCGTTATAAATACCAAATCCAGCAAATGCTTTAATCCCTCCATGTGAGGATATTTGAACAATATGTCCGTTTTTTTCTTTACGCATGAACGGTAAAACACTTCGAGTTAGTTGGAGTGCTCCAAAAAAATTGGCATCAAAGACTGCTTTAACTTCTTCTATACTACTTTCTTCAATAGCACCAACAAAACCAATTCCTGCATTATTGACTAATACTTCAATTCTGCCAAATTTAGAAATAAGGAGTTGTACCGCCTCGTTTATATCATTCAAATTGGTAATATCAAGTTTAATGGCAAAACCATTTCCCTTATTCTTTTGATTAAACGACTCTACTTGTGATTGTTTTCTGAAAGTCCCTATAACAAAACCTCCTGATGTCATTACAGTTTCTGCAAGTGCTTTACCCAATCCACTTGAAACCCCTGTTATTAACCATATTTTTTTACTCATGATAATATGTATAAATTCTTTAGAAGCAAAGAAAAAGAGTAATGAAAAGATGAAAAATGAACTACATCAGGAAATATGATTGAACTAGTTCAAGATTTTATTGCCAGACGTTTTCTAATTTTACTCAAGAATTCGGCAGACATTCCTAGATAGGAAGCTAAAGCATACTGTGGGACACGTAAGACAATCTCGGGGTAAATATTTTGAAATTCTATGAAACGTTCTTCAGCTGACTTACCTAAATTGGAGAGTACACGTTTTTGAGAAAAAGCGAAAGATTTTTGAGCAACTAATCGAAAGAAACGTTCAAATTTTGGGTTTTCGCGGCATAATTTTTCAACGTCATCGTACGTAATTTGTTGAATGATTGAATCTTCAAGAGCTTCTACAAAAAGTGAAGCTGGCTCTTGATTTATATAACTACTAAAATCACTAATAAACCAATCTTCTATTGCAAACTGGATTGTATGATCAACGCCTTCGTTATTAATAAAATAACTTCTCAACGCACCTTTTAAAACATAAGTTTGACAAGAACACAAAAAGCCAGGTTGAACAATAAATTGTCTGCGCTTTACTTTTAATGTAGTTATAATGGCACTAAATTGTTTACTATCACTCTCATTTAGGTCAACATATCGCTTAATGTTATTTAATATATTTTTGTGATTTTCCATAACTACTTTCTAATTTTATAAGAGCCATCATTTCAGGGTCTAATTTTTAGTCAACCTACTTCAGGAATGTGCAGTCATAATAATTACAGCTAGCGTGTTTCTTTAGTTTAGCTATAACTAGCATTTTTTTTATACGTTGTACCTGTTGCACAACACTCAAATATAATTCAAAATTTTAAGTTTTAAATGAAAGTTCTTATTTTTAGAGATGCAAGAAAGATGAGAGTATCAGGAGAAATTATTTAATAATTTTCAGTTAAGTGTTTGTGTACTGGAGCACAATTTCTATTGCAGTTTAAAAGATGTATTAGCATTAGAATTTCTGTATAAACAAACCAAAGGGTATTATGACGGACTTGAAATTCATAGAAAAACACAGTAAACGAGGGACGACTAGTCTGCAAATTCGTTTTTTGCATGTATAAAGGCATGACAGACCTTACTTTTAGCCTAAGCCCATCTTGATTTTAGATGATAAATAACTATCAAAAACAATAAACGCCCTTGAAAAGGACGTTTTGTATCTTGTTTTTTAAAAATGAAGGGCTTGTGTAACGATTACTGTTGTTGGAATTTCGTTTTTCTTAAAGGAAAAAATTAATCGGGTAAAGTTCTACCCGAAATTTCCACTTTTCCATTATTAATAGTTGAATTAGGAGTATCATTTGGTAATGTTTGTGTTTCTGATTTGGAATCTCCTCCTTCAGGTACCCAAACAGCAGTTATACTTAATACTCCTTGATAAGGAATATCTCCATAAGCGGCTGCCTCTAAACCAAGCCCAGCTCTTACATTGAGATTAATAGTCCAAGGTGAAGTAACATTGGTTAGTTCTACAAGGTTTCCTTGACTATTTCTGTAGACTACCTTGTTTATTGTCGCTCCATTTGATGCAATCACTGTATATGTAATATCGTACATAGTTCTAGCTGGTTTGTCATCTTTTGAACATGAAACTAAAATTGCAATAGCTGTAATAAATAATAGTTTTTTCATTCTTTATAAAATTAAATCATTTCTAAATTTAACGTGTTTCGAATTCCATTTTATTCCATACATTCAAATGAATGTCAATGCAGCATATGAAAAGTAAAGGTTTTGGTGGATTTACTTTTTACAAAAGTAAATCGTTTTAAAAGTAAGAATTATTTTTGATTTTCATAGCGATTCTCTATTATTTATAACACAGGGTTCAGTATTTTTTCCATTTATTGACCTGCCTTTTTAGATTATGGCCACAATTGTTTTAAAAATATCTATCCATTATATTCTTCATTAAAAAATATATAAGATTTAAGGTTCCCTGAATTGTAGCCAATCCCTTTAAAACACTTTATTTTAAAATAAGAATTTTATCATTGACTAGCTATTGGTCATGATGCAGCATACCCTGTTTGTATAAAACAGTTAAGCCTTTGATTGATTACAATGTTCCAATTATTTTTAAAGGTTGGGATGTTTATTATGTTACCAAAATATTTTTAAGCAGAATTAGATTGAAGTTTCACTCCTTTTTTTTTAATGTTGGACTTGCAACCAAAAAAAGCCCGCTCTGATGATTCAAAGCTAGCTTGTAATGTTTGATTATGATACTGATTAACGATAATGCTGCTGCACTAACTGACGGGCGAAACCAGGAATATACAATTGATTCAGGTATACACTTGAGAAAAACACGACTACCGTGTTGGTTTCCGGTGACACATAAATTCCTTGTCCGTAACGACCAGCTTTGTACAAGTCACCATCATCAAAAACCATATCCCACTGATATGTGGCATGCGACTGGCCATCTTTAAAATATTTCGATTTATCGGTTTCAACACCTTTTTTAAGGGCATCGGCATAAGTGGTCTCATACACCTTATCGAAGTAAGTATCGCTTATAATTTGCTTTTCGGCCACTTTGTTCCAGCTTGGTGTATACAACATACCAAAACGACCCATATCGCGCAAACGAGAGGTAAAGTATCCGGCCGAAATAGGTTCTCCTTGGGCTGATAATGCATAGTGACCATCACTTTCCATTCCTACTTGTGTCCATATACTTTCGGCAACAATTTTCTCATATTTTTTACCGGTAACTCGCTCCACAATAAAACCAAGAATTTGGGTGTTTGGGGAAGCATAATCGAATTTTACACCGGGTTCAATATAACTTTTCACCTCTTTTAATATATTATAGGCCGACTGTCCGCCTTCCTCATGACGGGAGGCCAAGGCATAAGAGGTAACTCTTGCCAAGGCATGCTCAAGGTTCATAAAATTGGCATTGGTTTCCACATAGTCCATTCCAGATACGTGATGTAAAAGGTGCTTAACTTTAACTTTTCTCCAATCTTCATTGTTATAATCGGGCAAGTAGTGGTTGACAGTTTGCTCAAGATCAATCAATCCTTCTTCTTCTAGGATATGCACCATAATACCTAATATTTGTTTTGAAGCCGAGAACCAGCTGTGTTTATCTAGTTCACGCATTCCAGGGTACTCTTCCAATACAATTATACCATCATGAATGACTAACAGACCTTGCATTCGGACAGCTTCATCCCTCAATAAAGCTTTCAAAGGCATTTTACCGGCATCGGTATCGGTCATGGTGTTCAATAGCGATGCATCAATATCTTTTTCGAGCATGGCCACCTGTCCACCACTGCGATAAACGGTAGCAGTCTGGTACATCTCAGGCACACTAATAAAACTGTATGTCCCTCTATCGCCGTTTATCAAGAAATCTTTGGCGCGGTATTCCCTGCGGTACTCCAATGCTTGTTCGGGTGATGCACTTTCTGAGAAAACAGATACGGGTGAAGGTTTCATCTCCTGGGCATTTGTTATAAATAAACCTGTAATACCCATCAATGCATGTAGTAATATTGTTCTAATCGTTTTCATTGCTATTATATTTTAATATTCATTTCTAATTTGATAAGACAAAGATGAAAAAATCAGCATTAAAGGCTAGGCCAAATACGTCCAGAGAACAACCCAAAAGGTTCAAAACTGCAGATGGAAATACGCATTAAGTTAGTTCTTTTTCATATTTTTAATGACTATGGAACAACGTACGTCAGTTCATATTAAACTAAAAGAAGGTGAAGCAACCAACTATATGGATGCTTTCATTGACAAGTTTGGTGGAAAGATTTATGAAAATCGACTGATTGTTGAATCTGCCAAAAATGGACTCCAGTTTTCGTACTACAATTTTATTGAGGAATTCGATCTTTTGGTGGCTCAAATAAATTTTCCCAAAGAAATCATTGTAGAGCGAATGCCCGATGAACGCCCTGATTATTATCATTTTAACATGATTAACCAAGGGCAAATTAAGCAAAACTATCAAGATAGTTTAAAGTACACCTAGGCCGGCAGTTCCAACGGTATCTTTATTTATAATGGGATGTTTCCGTTTACATCTGCGTTCCCGGCACGAAGTGATATTCAATCGATGGGCTATAAGTTTTCAAAAAAAGCATTGAACAAACTGATGCCTGAAGCCATAGAATTAATGGATACCCTTTTTGGCAACGGCGAGGCCAAAGCCTATCATATAGGCATAAATTCTGAACTGGACAAAATGTTGGATGAGTTGTTCTTTTATGAGAATTCAACCTTTGGGCGCATTCCCTTAGTAATGGCACGAGGTCTTGAAATACTACCAGTCCTGATGAAAACAATAAAAAAGCAATTGGACAAAGATGAACTAAACGGTTTGCACATTGATGATTATAAACGGCTGTTGGAGATAAAAAACTACTTATTAACCCATCTAGAGGATAAAGTGAATATTGAAGATGTGACCAATCGTTTTGCTATCAGCCAGTCTAAACTCAAACGTGACTTTAAAACCTTATACAATACTACCGTCTATGCCTTTTATACTCAGGCTAAAATGGATGAAGCTTATCTGCGACTGCGTTCGGGCCAATATTCTGTTACCGAAGTAGGCTATGATTTAGGCTATCAGAATATATCGAAATTTTCGCTAATGTTTAAAAAGATAAAGGGTATTAGCCCGAAAGAGGTGATCCCTTTGTAACACCAAAGTTGGTAGTTTTTGTAACGCAGCCCCTTATTGGTTTTTGGAATACATCATCCTATTCAGACTGTCATTTAATTAAAAAATAGTCTCTCTTTTATCGCGTAAACTACTATTATAATCAGTATTATGGAGTTTTTACGTTTTATAGGACAAAAAATTTAAAACCATTTGTTATAAGTAAATAGTTAGTAGTATGAAAAAATGATATAAATTCAGAATTTAAAGCACAAACAGTTCAACTGTGTTACCAAAGGGAGAATATAATTAAATGAATAGATGGGTAAATGTCTAAAGGATATATAATTGCCTTAAAGTATCAAAATAGAATAAGGCCCATAAGTCTAAAAGCCTATTTTAAATGATACTTTAAAGCTAAAATTATGTAAATCCTTAAAGAAAAAGAACTAGAGCTTCTTTAAAAAACCGAGCACATCTATTCATAGAGGGATGGAAAATCTATAGATTTATAGTCAATTATAAGTATTTATACCCTATTGAAAAGATGTACAATGTATTGAAAGCCAACAAAAGTAAATATTATAGGAGGTTTACCCATGAGGCAATTCAAAGCATATGCATGTAGGGTTAATAATTCTGTTCGTTTCGAATTGTTTTACCGCATGGTGCTTATAGTTTTGGATTGTCTTCAAATAATACCCCTTTAGTATATTCTCGTCTATTTAGTTTAATCCTTAAATGATAACCTTTAAAACTTGTCCTTGCTGTAGTATTATTTCTTTATCAAAAATGACTATCAATTCAGAGTTGTCAATTTTTACAGATGCTTGAACAGTTTTTTCTCCAATAAAAACTTGAGCTGTCGTTTTGTTTAAATCTTCATTTAAGGAAAACTTCATTTGTTTTAAACGTAGTTTTCCATATTTTAGTTCAATTATTTGTGTTTGAGTACCTCCTTCAATCGTTTGGCTAATATTTCCCCAACTTTCAGCGGCAGAAAAAAAGCTTTTGAAGTTCTTAGGGTCTAGTTTTGGAGCAAATCCTAATTTTCCTGCAGGACCGTCAAAAGTAAATCCGCTTATTGCTAATAAAATATTCCATGAATGCATGGCCCGTGAATAGTGATCGGAACCTTCTACTTCGCTCCATGGATTACGTTTTGCTCCATCGTAACGGTCGTGAATAGACCTAATAGAAACTAATGCTTCGTCTAATAAACCTTCGTTTATCATATCACAAGATGCCTCGTATTCTAGGCCTGTCCACACATTTGTTTTATCATGTGTGTTTTCAAAACTTCGTGGTTTTTCTTTAGACCAGCCACCATTAATCATGGCCGCCTCTCCTTTTGCTGCCAGTACTCTGGCATTGGGTTTTTCGAAATCATAAATGGTTGCAATATCAGGTGTCCAATTATATTTAAATATACTTTTAGCTGCTTTTTTGCATTTTTCAGGAGACAAAATGTATCCTAAGCCAAGTTGGTTTGCCCAGTTCTGGCCAAAAAGCTGTTGTGCATCACAAGCAGTTCCAGGGAAATATCCCGATCGACCTTCGTTAAATGCTTTTACATAGCTTCTGGCATTATCATCAATCTCTTCTGGCAATTTAAAGCCATTTTTAACCCCCACATTTCCATTAAAACCAACTGGGTACAAATGATAGTAGAATTCTCCATTCCACATTTTTTCATCCATAAATTTTTGACCCGATTTAAATATAGCATGATATCTTGCAGCCAATTCAGGTTCTCCTTGAATAATAGCCATTTCTTCAGCAGCCCTTAATGCAGCTAAATACAAGGTGTTGTTGTATGGATTTGGCCCATACCACATCGGGTCCCAAAAGGTTTGTTCTCCCTCCAACACACCGTTGGGTTCTAAACCAATTTCGGCACCATCCTTAAAAATATGATATCCTATTGCCCCTTTTACTTGTTCCCAAATTGAATCCAGAAAATCGTTATTTGGTGACATTAAATGTTCACGGTAGGCTTTTAGAACATAACCACTTTGTGCATCGGAGGCATAACTATGCGGAACATTGGGGTCATTCGGTAAATAACCTCGAAAATTAATTCGTCCCGAAGTACTATATGCTGTTGAATAATTGAAATCCTGAAGTAAACGAACAGAACGTTCCAACTCAGGAAACAATTTAGAAATGGCTGTTACAAAATTATAAACGTGGCCGCAGGTACCCATACAAAATCCTACGCCTTCATAAGCATAAAATCTTCCATTTTCCCAAATGGCTACGTTACCAGCTGCTAAGGTAGAAACCGGCATGGTTATACGATTTGATAGCCAATAAGGTAAAGTATTATCGTTATAGCTTTCTCTAAATAGTTTCGTTTTTCCATAAAGATCATCGAAATTGGCAGCAACATATTTGGCTACATCATTGGAGTTGTTATACCAATTGTTATAAATATGTCCAACCCAACCTGGTGCTTCCGCGCTTGCTATTTTATACCGTCTACCATTTTCGTAATAATTTGGAAAATACCATGATATTAGAAAGGTGATTTCCTTTGTTTGGTTCGGTTTTAGCGTAATGCTGGAACCTACGCTTCCAGTAACAGGCTCTTTTGAGGTTGTAGTTGCGGTAATACCCTTATCTTTATCAGTTAATAATTCAGCTTTTGTATCCAATACACTTAAAGTAAAGCCACCCAGCTGAGGGTGTTTTAATAATGTAGAATCTGAACTTAAAGGCTTCATCTCAAAAGAAATTCCGGATACACCTTTTGATTTTAAAGTAGAATTACGGTACTCAACTTTAGCTTTCTCTGGGAAATGAATGTTCCTTAATATTCCATTAATGTTTATCTCTACGGATTTATCACTAGTATTTGAAAGCGCATACTTTAGCACTATAACAGGGTTGGCAGAGCTTCGCACGTTCAATGGTACAAAAGGAGAGAAAACTTCGGAACGAATTTCGACAGGAAGTTCTTCGTCAGTTTTTTCATATTTCAATTTCGCCAAAGGATATTCACCTATAAATTCTATGGCATTAAAGTCATTGCTAGTCAGGCTGTAATTGGTCGCATCTTTTCCTTCTTCTTTAATTGCTATAGAAAAGCTACTTTTTACTTTTGACACGCGTTCCTGTGGATACAAATATTGATAACCTGTGGATAAGCCGTGACCTGCATTGGGTTGTTGCTGTTGGTTATAAACAGATTCGAAAAAGCAAAGTTCTCCATCTCCAGTTATGTATACTTGTCCTGTCCCAATGCCACCACAAGGCATTCCAATCCATTTTAATTCAGCACCTTTATATACTTTTTGCTCTCCCTTCTCATATAAAGATTTTACCCAATCAGCGTCTATATTTTTTTCCAAAGGGATATAAGCATCATTTTTGTCGTGTTGTGCAAATAGACCTAGTGGTAATAATGAAAATACCAGAAATAAATACTTTTTTTGAATCATACTCTTTTTTTTAAAACTATTTTTTGCTTTTTTTTCTATAACATTGTTCTTAAGCGCTTTTCTGCTTCATTATTCCAATACTTGCAGTCAAGCTGGTAAAATACCGAAGTATAGGGTATGGTATAATCGGTCTTTATTATTATTACGTTGAATAACTCAGAAGCTTTGTCGAGCTTGTAGATAATATCTTCGTGCACTTCTTTTTTTATTTCTCCTGTAAGAAAAGTTTTAATGTTAGCACGAAACAAGGCAACACCAGGTGCATCTTCTTCTGGAATAAAGTCAAGTTCCTTATCTAAAAAAGTAATTGGCTTGATATGCTTTTGTTGCTGAATAAGTGCATTTACTTTTTTGATAGTTGTAATGTGGTCATTGTTACTAAGTATGGTGGTAATACCCGGGTTACTTTGAAGCGGATAAGCCGCATCGGCAACAACAATCCAATTACGATGTCCTAAAAGTTGAATCTGAGATTTGAGCTGGTTTTCCCAACTAAGATCATTTGTGCTTGTGTTGTTATTTGTACCCGAACAACTTGCTAAAATAAAAATCACAAGAAACAGCAGGTAGTTAATCCTTTTGAAATATTTCATAAACCATAATTTAAGAGGAATAATCCGATTAGGTTTATAAAATTACGGATAGTAAAATAGATTACAAAAAAATACGTATCCCATGGATATTGCAATAAGTCTCATAGCAATTTAGGACTTGTAACTTACTGAATAATTGAGATCTATGTATTGAGTCTATAATTGATATGTATAGTTTGTTTTAGATAATAAACAGCAATTCTTCTTGCCTTATTATTGTTTGTTTTGAATGTATTCTGTTGGCGTTTGATTGGTATGATTTTTAAAAACATAATAGAAAGAAGATTTTAAATTAAATCAACATTTTTCAGTCATAGAAACCAATTTTAACTTCTTATTTTCAGTTTAAATGGTTTTGAATAACGTCTGATAACTTTATCATATTTATACATAATACTTGAAATTATTTAGCCTTTATTTAGGCATTGTATTAATTTTAATGTCTCTTTGACGAAATCTGTTTTTCCTAGTACATACGAGCCTCTATCGTTTTTAAACTTAGACGCTAATTCAATTTTTAAAACTTCGTATTCTTTTGCTCGTTTTTTATTCACATTTAGATAGTCTCGAAAGTCTAATTGTTTCCACATTACATTATCTTTTGGACACATATGAATGTGAAAAACCTGTTCTTTTTTTCCATCAATATTATATCCTTTTCCAAATGTTGAATATTCCTCAATAGTTTCTCTTGCTGGAACTTTGAAATGGGAATAGCCCAGTTCAGTGAATTGGGCTATTAATTGCTCGTCAAACAATAAATCTTTTGGAATTTCAATCATTAAGTCGATATACGGTTTAGATTTTATTGATGTAATTGATGAACTGCCAAAGTGCTCAATTCTTAATATTGTTTTTTGTCCGACCTTTTCTAAAATCCGCTGTTTCTCATTTTCATAGATATTTTTCCACTCAGGATTATGGTCAACCAATTCAATTGGGAAAAGTGTATTCCAATCCTCTTTAGTCAAATCGTATAATGTTTTTGTCATTATTTTTTGGTTGATTGATAATGAATCACAATGGTTTAGGCTATGATTACGTTGTGAAAAACGTCATTAGACTTTTCCGCTTATGTAATCATACCGGATTAAAAGTACAAAGTTTAAAATTTAGGACAAAGCCCACAATGAAATATAGTAATTGTGCCTGTTACACAACACTTAAATATAGTTTAAAATTTTAAGATATGTGTGTAAATTCTTATTTTTAAAAATGCAAACCAAAAGGGATTATCAAGAAAATACTGTATGCGTTAAACACAATGGTTAGTATATGCATTGTGCAATCGATAGAGAGCATTATCACATATACATTGTTTGGTGATTGTTATTTTGATTCGAGAATAATAAAACCATTTTTAACCATCTGAATTTCAATATTCTCATTTAATGAACTGAATTGACTTTCATCATCACTAAATACAGTTTTCCAACTGTTTTCGGAAGGCTCAAAAGGAAGTTCCTCTGTATTTATTATCATAGATGTTGCTTGGTCCGTTAAATTGAAAGCTAAAATATAACCAGACAAATTGTTCCATCGACAATAGGTGAAGGTAGAATCATTTTCATGCTGTATTATTTCAAATTCGCCTGTTGTAAATGCAGAGTTTGAAGATCTAAATTTTAAAATTTTGCGATAGAAATTCAACAATGAATTAGGATTGTTAATTTGCTCTTCAACTGAAATTCCATCTTTTGATTTTATAGATTTTTTTTCCCAATAAGGCTGGACGTTTTCAAACCAAAGTGCATTTCCAGCTTCGTTAATATCCGCTGTCCATTCAAACGGTTCTCTTACTGAAATATCGAGACCATCACTTAGTTCCAGAAGACTTTCATGTCTAATTAATTCTTCTCTTTTGCCAGTCATTCCTATTTCCTGCCCATAATAGATATATGGAATAAACTTCATTAAATAAGTTAGTGTTGCCAATTGCTTGTTTTTCGCAGTATTGTTGCCAATCTTACTTAATACTCGATCTGTATCATGTTGATCCAAAAAAGCAAACATGTTCTTTCCTTCTGGAAGATCCTGTTTTGACCACTTGAAATACTCTCTTAAAATGGTTGGATTATTAACGTTGAAGTGAAGCCCAAAAGAATATGCTACTTCAACGCCAGATTTTTTCATCCACGAATGTGCATCACCATCATCCCATGTCGCCTGTTCAGCTACAAAAGTCACGTCTGGATTAATGCGCTTGCTGTTATCAATTATTGGCTTCCAAAAACCTTGTGCCAAATTGGTTAAAATTCCCTTCTTTAACTGATCATTATGAAATGCATCTATCCGAAATCCATCCACACCATCCTCAAAGGAACCATCTCCATTAGGATCTACCCAGAAAGCATAATAATCCTTAATATATTCAGCAACTTCTTCCTTATACAGGTTTACAATCGTGATGTCCGTATAATATCCATCATATGATTTTAATCCCTTAAGGTCAAAAACCATTGTTTCTGGTTCTGTATTTAAGCTGTCTTTATACATAACATAATTGCTAAATTCCGAATTTGGGTTTTGAAATGACTCTCCAAACCAGGGGTGCTCCTTGATTACATATTGAAGTTCGGTATCCATATAGAATTTCATTCCTCTGCGATGAATCTCCTTTACCATATTGAAGTAGTCATCCACAGTACCGAATTCAGAATCAATGCCATAGTAGTCATGTGTAAAATAATTATGATAATAGGATGAAGGATACAATGGTGTCATAATTATTGAAGTAATACCCAAATCTTGGATATAATCTAGCTGCTGAGTAACACCGTTTAAATCACCGATTCTATCACCATTACTATCGAAAAAACTTCGTGGAAATATCAAATAAAATATTTCTTCTTCTAACGCTACTTTATTAGTTGATTCGAGAGTCCGCTTTTCAATTGACAACTGTCTACATCCTGCAATTAGCAACATCAGAATTAAAAAAATTAAGTATAAATTCTTTGGTTGTATCATATTCTAAATTATCGCCAATTCCATATAAACTTACCAAAGATACCATTTAGCCTATAAAAAATCCCAACAAACAAATCGTATTACAGGACAGTGCTTTAAAAGACGTGTTTGTAGCTACTAGTCTACCCCATAAACCGTTCAATATCTAATAATGATATGCTAGGATTTGCGCCCTTGCTTTGTGCTACCATAGCACCTACCGCACAGCCATAATCAATAGCTTTTTGAGGAGGCTCATTGTTTAATAAATAACTTATTAAAGTTCCTAGAAAAGCATCTCCTGCTCCAACGGTATCAACCACTTCAATTTTGTAACCACTATTATAAAATAGGCGCTCTTGGTGCCATAAAACCGCACCAAAGGCACCTTTAGTAACACATATACTTGGCGTATTAGTTTTATTGGCAATAAATTTTAAATTCTGTTCTAGGCCTCTAAATGGTGAATTCAAATACGCACTAACTTCATAAAGTTCATCATCATTAAATTTTATAAAATCAGAGGCTAACATTAATTCAATCAGTAATTTTTTTGAGTAAAATGGAGGTCTTAAATTCAGGTCGAATATCTTATATGACGCCAGATTCAAATAATTTTTCAGGGTAGCTTTGGACACTGCATCTCTAGCTACTAAACTTCCAAAAACAAAAGCATCGGCTGCCTTAACTACTTTTTCTCCTTGTGCGGTTGTTTCAATTTTATCCCAAGCTCTTGGGTATTCTATAGTATAAGTTGCCGAACCTTTATCATTTAAACTTACTAGAACCGATCCTGTTGCATGGGCATCAAACTTTTGAATACAACGAACGTTTACATGATGCTCTTTTACATAAGCAATTAATTTGTCACCTAGAGCATCTTTCCCAACCGCACTAATCATAGTCACGTCATGGCCAAAGGCTGCCAAACGCAGCGCCACATTAAGTGGTGCCCCTCCTATTTTCTTATTCTCAGGAAAAATATCCCACAATATTTCTCCAAAGCAAACAATATGACTCATAAGGAAAGTTTCAGTAGTTACAATATTATATTCGGATGTCTTAATAAAACAAATTAGATTCCATTGTTCGTTGATTAATTGAACTTTTAAACACTTCTATTATACGTTTAGCTATGCCCGTCCACCCAAAATTTCGTCTAGCAAAACGCGCACCTTCAACAGATAACTCATTACGCATTTTAGGATATAATAGCGGCATAGCCATCATAGTCCCAAATTCTAGCGGTCTGTGGGGATCGGCAAACAAGGCCTGATTTCCAAAATCTATCAAATCATACAAGCCTCCATGCACCGTAATAACGCTTGGTGTACCGCAGGCCATAGCTTCAATAGCAACCATACCAAAAGGCTCATAGCGTGACGGCATTGCAAAGATGTTTGCCGATCGGTACACATTGGCTAAATCTTCATCGGCAATATAACTTTTCCATTTAATCTTTTCCATCACCCCTAACTCGGTTGCTAACTTTTTAAGCGTTTTTACACCCGCATCATCTTGGTCTGAATGATCACTACCTATAGCCGCCACTAATCGTGCCTCGGGACAAAGTTCAAAAACCGTAGGCAAGGCCTGTATTAATAAATCGTATCCCTTATTATGCGCCATTCTTCCTAAGGTTAAAATATCAGTTGGATGGATGTCGTACTTGGTTCTAATTTTATCATTTTCTTTTGAAGGCACCGGATAAAACCTGTTTTCATCAATACCTGGCGGAATCATGGTGCAATTTTTTGGTAACACATCATATTGTTTTGTCAGTAAATCTACCTGCGGAATGGTGGTCGCTATAATATGATTACACATTTGATAGACAAAATACTCTTTTCTAATGCGTTCCTTAAAACGATAGGTTTTCTCCATTTCCTTTTCATCCATATCGCTTCCCATGGTATGTTGTTTCCACCACCCTACTGAATGTGGGGTATGTACATGTGAAATACCAAGTTCTTCGGCTATTTTTTGTCCAGCCCATCCAGCATCCCAATAATGAGAATAAACCACATCATACTTTTTATTTTCATTCTTGATAGCCGCCAAACAATTGGTGACAAACTTTTTTAAATGATCATGCATATCCTCCTTTCTGATGAACTTTTTGCCCCCAAAGGGAATACGCCAAACATTATAATTCTCATGAACATGGTCATATTCAGGTTGGTCTTCAAATTGACGTGTCACTAAATCAACTCTTTTGCCTAATCGACTAAAGCGCTCAGCTAATTCTAAAACATAAACCACCTGGCCGCCAGTGTCGGGCTTTCCAAGTTCTGGGTTTGCAGCAACATATCCGTGTAGCGAGATCATTAATATCGACTTCATAATATTTATTTTAGGTTATTTTTTAATAATTTTTAAATCATGACATGCAGAAATATATTGCGCTGCGGACCATGCTTGATAGGCTTTGCCCATAGGCTTTCCTGTGGTTCCATGTGCCCATTCAGTAAACTCCCATTCATCTGTTATACCTTCTTTATTTATCAATGCTAGTTTGTGAAGCTCTGAAATTGCCATTTCTTTAAACCCTAGTTTATTGACAAACTTCACCCAAAAACCACCAACAAATGGCCAAATACCGCCATTATGATAATGATTTGGAAGGTTTAAGAGATTTACTGTATAATAGGGTCTCCAATCTGGGTCGCCCGGCGAAACCACAGGATATACATTAGCCACAGGATACGGATCATTAACACCAACACCCAACATAAAATGGAAGGTTTGATGTGCTTTTTCGGCGTCAACTGTGCCGTGTAAAAACGCTAAAATATTTCCTAGCGTATCACAGCGCCAACTGAAATCAAAGGGTGTAGTTTGTGCTATAAGGTAAGAGGTATCGCCTAGTGTAAATTGCTTTTCGGCAAAGGACACCGATTGAAATAATTTTTGCTGGGTGGAAGGCCAAAAATTCTGTAAAATTTCTTTTTTAATAACTTGAGACCATCTGATATATTCTCCTGCTTGTTCATAAATGCCAAGCATTTCTAGCATACGCCCAAAACACACGTTGGCTCTGTACCATAAGATTTCGTCATAAAGAATATTATAACTTCTTCCGAACAAATCTGTCCAATCTCCTGCTTCAGGTATTTCTAATAAAGCATCATTATTACTATCATGAGCACCAAGCCAACGCATGGTTTCCTTAATGTCATCAATATACTTTCTTAAAAATTCAAAATCCTTGGTTACATTAACGTATTCATAAAAGGCAATAACTACCCAAATACCACTATCTATAGAACAGATACCTCCAACACCAGAATAATCTGGTATATTATCTTTAATTCTAACATTTGAAGGTATTTGTCCGTTTCTTGAAATATGATCAAGTAAAGTAACTAGTGTTTTTCTCTGGCAATCATGTATCTCCTTATCATGAACCAGTGGTAGCGACCCTATAACCGTAATAGCACCATCACGTGCCCAAACGCTATAATAGTTTTCATCAGTTCCCTTGGCTACATTATCTTTTATAGAACAGGCTGAAAACCCAAGTGGCGTAATATTCTTCTTTAAAGCCTCAACAGCTTTTGTATACCCCTCTTTGATAAGAGCTATCTTTTCATCTTCATCTTCTGTGGCTATATGACTTAACTCTTGCTGTATATAAAAATCATCAGCATGATCAACCGCTGTGTAAACGCTAGCTTTTTCGGGCAAAACATTATAATAAACCAAACCTTCAATAATACCATCTCCCATTTCTTTTTCAGAATGATAAACTTGTCTGTGCTTAGTATATTGGTATAATTCTTCATGGGCATTGGACACTACAATGCCTTTTACATCTTTGAGATCAAACATGGCAGAATCATTCCCGCTGTCTCCAGCCACAATCACTTCATTTGAATGTATTTGCAGTTGCTTAATCAACCATTGTAGTGCATTGCCTTTATTCGCCCATTTGGGCAAAACATCTAAAAACTTATCGCCTGAATACACAATATTTACATCCATATTGGCTTTGGAAAAATCATTTTCTACACTTTCTATTAGATTGGGAGTAGCATCATAAAAAAAATAGCTTCGCTTGTAAGAGTGTTGAAACTTTGTAGGCTGTTCACTAATAGGATGATTGATTTTACTTATAATATCTTCAACCGCTGCCAAATTCCAACCGTCATCTAAAACATCATTAAACTCTTTAACAACACTTTTTGTTTTAAAATTATAGATATGTGTGCCTACCCCCGAGATAATATAATCTGGTTCGGGGAGTACTTTGGTTTCAATAAGATTAAGGACATCATCAATAAGTCGCCCCGTATTGTAGGTTAAAAGTACATCGTTTTGCGGTTTATACATTTTCCAAACTTTTCTAAAATTACTATTGTAGTTATGAAAGTTTATTAATGTGTTATCAATATCAAAAGATAACAATTTTATTGCATGCTTTTTAGTTGGGTTTTCTTCCATATTATTTTAAAACGTTCTTTTTCATTTTTCATCATTTTTGATTCAAAAAAGACCAAAAAATCACAATTATTGATATAATATACACAAAAAAGCCCCAAAAACAAGAAAAATAGAGTTTTAAGCAAATCTCATTTTTTACTTTTAGCAGAATTACAAAAAATGATACTAGAAATGCATATTTAAAAAATATAACACCTTAAAATAGGAATATGAGAATGTAAAAAACGCCTAAATTCCACTTATAAAACTGCCATACGGGTCTTTAAATTGCACCCCTTCAGTAAATCGTTGTTTAGACAATTGCTTAAATTCAACCAACGCCCACAGCACAAACTCTTTTACAAAATAACGGTCTTGATTTGAAAGGTTAGGTTGATATTTTTCTAGCAAATCATTTAAAGGTGTAATGGAACCCAGTAATGTTTTGTAACCCTCATCGCTAAGGTCATCTAAAAGTTCAAAACCATCTTTAAGATTAAAAAACCAAGACACAATATCATCATAAGGACTTACATCGGTTTGCTTTTTTAGTTTTTCAATTTTTGGAAAATACGCTACAAACAAACTTTTTACGGCATCACCAATCAAACCATAAGCCACAGAAATAGAACCTTCTTGTTCACCTTCATACACCAATTCTACTTTTCCGGTTATTGATGGAATTATACCAATAAAATCTGATAGGCGTACTATGGTTTGCCCATCATTATTCATAAGAGAACGCCGCTCTGCTGTACTTAACAGGTTTTCAAAAGCGGTGATACTCAATCTGGCACTCACACCACTTTTGGCGTCTATAAATTCACTCTCTCTAGCCTCAAAAACAATTTGTTCTAATAAATCTCGTGCTAAATCGGGTACAATTACACTAGCATTTTGCCTAGCCACTATTTTGGCCTCCTGTTCTGTAATAACCCTAGCCGTTTTTATATCCTTAGGATAATGTGTTAATATTTGAGAACCGATTCTATCTTTTAACGGAGTAACTATGCTCCCTCTGTTGGTATAGTCTTCTGGATTTGCTGTAAACACAAATTGAATATCTAATGGCAATCTTAATTTAAACCCACGTATTTGAATATCGCCTTCTTGCAGTATGTTAAACAATGCCACTTGAATGCGCGCTTGTAAATCGGGTAATTCATTAATAACAAATATACATCGGTTAGCCCTTGGAATCATCCCATAATGAATTACACGATCATCTGCATAACTCAATTTCAAATTAGCTGCTTTTATAGGATCAACATCGCCAATAATATCAGCCACCGTTACATCGGGTGTGGCCAATTTTTCGGCAAAACGTTCACTTCTATGCAACCATAATACGGGGGTTTCATCTCCTTTTTCTTTTATTAATTCTTTAGCATATCTTGAAATAGGATGAAATGGATCATCATTGATTTCTGAACCCGCTACATAAGGAATATACTCGTCTAACAGATTTAACATTAATCGTGCTAAACGTGTTTTAGCTTGACCCCGCAACCCCAATAGATTCATATTGTGTCTCGACAAAATGGCGCGTTCCAATTCGGGAATTACGGTATTTTCATAACCATGAACCCCTTCAAAAGTGGTTTGGTTATTTTTTATCTTAGTAATCAGATTTTCTCGTAATTCATCTTTTATAGATTTACTCTTATATCCTGATGCTTTTAGTGCACCTAACGTTTTAATGTTTTCTATGTTCATATTAACCTCTAATTCTTTTTTTTCTGTTTGTCTCGTAATCTTCAAAAATCATTTCACCCAAACCTTTTAATCCTGTATAAAACGCTTTACCTTGATTGGCATAGGTAAATGCTCTTACAAATTGCATCAAATAATTATCTTGAGCTATCATAAAGGTTGTAATAGGAATATGCAAGCGTCTGGCCTGTTGCGCCATGACATAACATTTATTGACAATATGACTATCTAACCCCATACTATTTTTATAATACTGACCATCTGATAAGCGTAAACAGCTTGGTTTGCCATCTGTAATCATAAAAATTTGTTTGTTGGTATTTCTTTTTCGGCGGAGTAAATCCATTGCTAATTGTAATCCAGCCACCGTATTGGTATGATAAGGCCCCACTTTTAAATAAGGTAAATCTTTAATATCAATTCGCCAAGCGTCGTTTCCAAAAACGATTATATCAAGCGTATCTTTAGGATATCTTGTTGTGATGAGCTCGGCCAATGCCATAGCAACTTTTTTTGCAGGTGTTATCCTATCTTCTCCATATAGAATCATACTGTGGCTAATATCAATCATCAACACCGTACTCATTTGTGACTTGTGCACAGTATCTTCTATGACCAAATCCTTTGCTGATAGTGTAAAATCATCAATACCATGACTTATTTGGGCATTCTTTAAACTTTCAGTCATTGAAACTTTGTCTAAATCATCTCCAAACTGATAGCCCCTAAAATCACCCGTATGCTCATCACCAATACCAGTGCTTTTGCTTCTGTGATTGCCCTGTCCGCTACGTTTTATTTTTCCAAAAATCTGATCTAGCGCTTGCTGCCTGATAGCACGTTCTGTTTTTGCGGTAATAGATATACCTCCATTTCCATCTGGATCTATTTCTTCACGTATATATCCTTTCTTTTTCAGGTCTTCAATAAAATCATCAATAGAATATTCGGGCGTTGCGAGGTTATATTCTTTATCTAATTCCCGTAACCAAGCAATGGCTTCATCAAAATCACCAGATGTGTGGGTAATTAACTCTTTAAATATATCAAAAAGTGCATCGAAAGGCGACCGATTAGAGGCTTCATACGTGGTAAACACAAAACCTTTTTTTAGAGTCTTTTTGTTTATCATAGCTCCATAAAATTACAGATTTTAAAAGAAAAAATGGCTGCATTAACATTAATTTAAACAATAAGGTAATAAGTTTTCATTATTTTAGAAGGATAAAAAACCAACCATGAAGTCTATTTTTTTTCTGATATTCTTTACAGTATCCTCAATTTCTTTTGCCCAAAAAATTTCAATGGATTTATTTAAAAACATGTCCCCCAGAAGTATTGGTCCTGGGGGTATGTCTGGCCGCGTAACCACCATTGATGTGGTGCATTCCAACCCTGACATCATGTATGTAGGAACAGCTTCTGGTGGTTTATGGAAATCGGCTTCTGGTGGCATCAATTGGACACCTCTTTTTGAGAAAGAAGCCACAGCCTCTATTGGAGCGGTAGCCATTCAACAATCAAACCCTAGTGTTATTTGGGTTGGCACAGGTGAAGGCAATCCCAGAAATAGTTTAAATGGCGGCTATGGTATATACCGTTCATTAGATGCCGGAAAAACGTGGCATTTGATGGGCTTAGAAAAAACCAGGCATATTCATCGTATTATTGTACACCCAGAACACCCTAACACTGTGTATGTAGCAGCTATTGGATCACCTTGGGGAGAACACCCTGAACGAGGAATTTTTAAAACTACTGATGGTGGCAAGTCATGGAAAAAAATACTCTTTGCTAATAACAAAACAGGTGCCGCCGATCTTGTGATAGACCCCTCCAACCCTAACAAACTTATTGCTGCCTTATGGGAACATAAAAGAGAACCTTGGTTTTTTCATTCTGGTGGAAAAGGGTCTGGGCTGCATATCACCTATGACGGTGGTGAAACATGGAAAAAGATGACTAAAGATGAAGGCTTTCCTGAAGGAGAGCTGGGTAGAATTGGCATTGCCGTGGCAAAAAACAAACCAAATACTATGTATGCCTTAGTTGAAGCTAAAAAAAATGCACTTTACAAAAGTGTAGATGGAGGTGATTCATGGCACATGGTTAATAACAAAAAGGATAAAGGTGATCGTCCGTTTTACTACTCAGAGATTTATGTTGATCCTCAAAATGAAAATCGGGTGTATTCTATATTTACTTATGTCAATGTAAGTGAAGATGGCGGTAAAAATTTCTCCCAACTTATGCCTGCCTATAATACAACCCGAGGCGTTCATCCTGACCATCATGCCTGGTGGATACACCCTAATAACGGTAATTTTATGATTGACGGAAATGATGGCGGCTTGAACATTACTAAAGATGGAGGCAAATCGTGGCGCTTTATTGGCAATCTACCCGTAGCACAATTCTACCACATAAATGTTGATAATGAAATTCCATATAACGTATATGGTGGGATGCAAGACAACGGATCATGGAAAGGCCCTGCTTACACATGGCGTCATCAAGGTATTAGAAATGCCTATTGGCAAGAAATAGGTTTTGGCGATGGTTTTGATGTGATTCCAGACCCTAAAGATGCTCGTTTTGGCTGGTCTATGAGTCAACAAGGACATGTTTATTATTATGATTCTGAAACAGGTAACAATTTTGACGTAAGACCCAAACACCCAAACCCTGATATACTTTTACGCTTTAATTGGAATGCGGCCATGAATATTGATCCGTTTGATAGTAACACCATTTATTTTGGAAGTCAGTTTGTTCACAAATCGACAGATAAAGGGTTAACTTGGACACTCGTATCTGATGATTTAACCACCAACGATCCAGAAAAACAAAACCAAGCAAATAGCGGCGGTATAACCATTGATGCAACAGGCGCAGAAAACTTTTGCTCTATTCTGGTTATAGAACCGTCTCCTATTGAAAAAGACTTGCTTTGGGTTGGTACTGACGATGGAAAAGTACACATTACAAAAGATGGAGGGGCTAACTGGGTAGATGTGTCAAACAATATTAAAAACTTACCTAAAGGCAGCTGGATTGCTCAAATTAAAGCGTCTAATAAAAATAAAGGTGAAGCCCTATTAATAGCTAACGATTACAGAAGATTCAATTACACACCTTATGCTTTTAGAACTAAAAACTATGGCAAAACCTGGGAACGTATTGTTGATGAGCATGATGTTATAAGCTATACCTTATCCATTACAGAAGACATTGAAAACCCCAATTTGTTATTTTTAGGTACCGATGATGGTCTTTACGTATCTATTGACACTGGTAAAACATGGACCAAATGGACCGAAGGCTTCCCTACAGTTTCGGTAAAAGATTTAGTTATTCACCCTCGTGAAAGCGATTTAGTAATTGGAACCTTTGGCAGGGCAGCTTATGTTTTAGATAATATACGCCCGTTGCGAGCCGTTGCTGAAAATAAAGATATATTAAATAGCAAGCTGAGTGTTTTTAAACCTTCAACGGCTTATCTATCCGCCTACCAACAGCCAACAGGAAGTCGTTTTGGAGCCGATGCCATTTTCAACGGAAAAAACCGTAATTCTGGAGCGCTTATTCCATATTATGTTAAGATTGATAAAAAAAACCCTGATGACGAAAACGAATCGAATAAAACCGATGAAAATCAAACTAAAAATAAAACAGAAATTAAATGGGATTCATTAACAATGACCATTTACGATGACAATCGGTTAATTAGAACATTAAAACAAAAGACACCTAAAAAAACAGGCTTTCAAAGGTGGCATTGGGATTTAAAAGAAAGAGGTCCAGACACACCTTCCAGAACACTCAAAACAAAAGATGCTACTGCCCCCTCAGGAATTTTAGTTAAACCAGGAACGTATAAGATTAACATACAATTTGGTAATCAAACATCAGAAACAACACTGACCGTAAAACCGGACCCAAGATTACATAAAACTATAGCAGCCATAAACAGTAGCTATGAAACAGGGAAAAGGATAGAAAAAATGATTCAAATTAGTACTAATGCTGTAAACCAATTAGTTGAAAGTAAATCTATTGCCAATCAGTACGTATCTAAGTTAAAAGCCTTTGATAAAAACAAATATGAAAAACATATTACCGAATCTGAGACAATCATTAAAGAAATAGATACTTTAATTGATATCTATTTAGGCAAAGAAGACAAACGCCAAGGCCTTATAAGAAGCCCTATTCCAAATGTAAGCACCAGACTTAATTTGGCAAAACTCTATGTTAGTTCAAGACCAAATGGTATAACAGCTACTGAGAATATGCTCATTGAACAAGCTCAAGAAGCCTTAGAAAAGGCTTTAAACCAAACCAACATGTTTTTCAACACCAAATGGAAATTATACAAAAATACAATGGAGCAAATAAAACTAACTCCTTTTAAGACAACAAAATCGTTTAAACTAAACGAATAAAAACAAAAACGCTCTGAACTAGACTCAGAGCGTTTTTGTTTTATATTTTTATTATTATTCCACCCGTTTTAGACCCGCTAAATCTTCAATTTTAATGTACTTACCTACCGTACTAATCAAGCCTTCCTTTTTAAATTGAGAAAGTACCCGAATGGCAGACTCAGTAGCCGTACCCACAATATTGGCGTAATCTTCACGTGATAAAAGCACACTTAAAGTTCCATCAGGGTTTGTACCAAAACTATCACTTATATAGGCTAGAGTCTCTGCTAATCTTTGCCTTACAGATTTCTGCGCCATATTTACAATAATATCATCAGAATCTCTTAAATCATGAGCCATATCTTGCAGCACGCTAAATGAAAACTTGGGGTTTTTTTGTAAATCGGCAAAAATTTCGCTCTTCGGAATAAAACAGACCTCCATATCATTCAAAGCGGTAGCTTGTAAATTAGAACTTTCTTCACTGATTAAAGATCGTTGTCCTAACAACTGGCCTTTTACGACCATTTTTACAATTTGATCTTTTCCGTTTTCACTTAACTTTGACAGCTTACAAATACCATCTTTTACACAATACACACCATTAAGAACTTCTCCCTCTTCAAAAATTACCTCGCCTTTTTTAATTTTCATTGACGTTTTACAGCCAGAAATACGCACAAGCTCTTCTTTTGTTAGAGCTTTTAAGGAGTTAAATTGCTTAATAATACACTGTTCGCACTTGCCCATACCTAAAAATTTGTATTTTGTAAAAGTAAATAAATCATGACAAATATCATATTTATAAGTGGCCTGATTTTTCAATTTTGCATAAGGTATAAATGAGCAAATAATTTATGGAGCATAGCACATGTTTCCACTGTGGACTGGACGCTTCTTCCTCAAGAATTGTCTATGATAATAAGTCGTTTTGTTGTAACGGTTGTAAAACTGTATACGACATTTTCTCTGCGAACAACCTAACTTGTTATTATGATTTACAACAGGCTCCTGGAGCTACTCCAAAAGAAGTTGAAGGCAAATACAATTTTTTAGAAAATGAGAAAATTGTGGAACGTTTGTTAGAGTTTAATGATGAAAACATTCAAATTATAACGCTTTATATACCCCACATTCACTGTAGTTCGTGTATATGGATTTTAGAAAACTTAAATAAATTACAAGCTTCGGTTGGTTCTTCTATTGTGAATTTTGGAAAGAAAACCGTTCGAATTTCATATAACCCAAATAAGCTCTCCTTAAAAGAATTAGTTAAATTATTAAGTAGTATTGGCTATGAGCCTTTTATAAGTTTAGATGACTACAGTGTAGGCAAAAAAAATATAGACCGCTCCTTGATTTACAAACTCGGTGTGTCTGGGTTTGCCTTCGGAAATATCATGTTTTTGTCATTCCCCGAATATTTTCAGGTGAGTGGTTTTTGGATTGAAAAATACGCCCCTCTTTTCAGGTGGCTTATGTTTAGTTTTTCCCTTCCCGTTATTTTTTACTGTGCTCAAGATTATTTTATTTCAGCCTATAAAGGTCTAAAATCTAAAATATTAAATATAGATGTTCCCATAGCTCTTGGAGCTTCTGTACTATTCTTAAGAAGTACATTTGAAATTATTTTCAATATAGGAACAGGCTTTTTTGATAGTCTTTCAGGATTAATTTTCTTTCTACTTCTTGGCAAATTCTTTCAACAGAAAACCTATAACTTTTTATCCTTTGAACGGGATTACAAATCCTATTTTCCAATTGGAATTACCAAAATTTCTTCGGAAGGACAAGAAACATCCATTCAAGTATATGATATTAAAAAAGGTGACCGATTACTTATTAGAAACGAAGAACTCATTCCCGTTGATTGCATTTTAATAAAAGGTAAAGCCAGAATTGATTATAGTTTTGTTACAGGAGAATCTGACCCCGTTTCAAAACAATCTGGCGACAAATTATTTGCAGGAGGAAAACAACTTGAAGGCAGTATTGAAGTAGATGTTTTAAAAACAGTTGAGCAAAGTTATTTAACCCAACTATGGAGTAACGATGTATTTAACACCAATAAAGAAGATAGATTTACCTCCATAACAAATGCCATAAGCAAACAATTTACAATTATCATTTTAAGCATTGCTTTTATAGCCACGGCCTACTGGATGTATGTAGATTCGTCAAAAGCACTTAATGTTTTTACAGCCGTGCTTATTATTGCCTGTCCCTGCGCTATTGCCTTGGCTGCACCATTTACCTTTGGAAATTTACTTCGGATATTTGGTAAATTAAAATTCTATGCCAAAAATGCCTCTGTAATAGAACAGCTGGCCACTATCAACACCATTATTTTTGATAAGACAGGTACTATAACAGCAAATAAAGAAACAACCATTGAATATAACGGCATACACCTATCTAATGAAGAAGAAAGGTTATTAAAGAGCACCCTAAGAAATTCAAACCACCCGTTGAGCCGGTCTTTATATGCCCTTTTAAAAGAAAATGACATTATCGCTTTAGAAGACTATCAAGAACATATAGGAAGTGGCATTGAAGCAAAACACAAGCAACATACTATTAAAGTTGGCTCTGCTCCTTTTGTTGGATTGCAGGCAGAAAATGTGAGCTTAAATACAGCCGTGCACATTAGTTCTAATAATACATATAAGGGAAAATTTACCTTTTATAACAGCTACCGAAAAGGGCTTTCAAAACTGTTCAACCAACTGAAAAAAAATTACGACCTAGTTATTTTATCGGGTGATAATGCTGGAGAAAAAGAAAATCTAACCAAATTACTTCCTGCCAAAACCAAATTATTTTTCAATCAAAAACCTGAAGATAAACTAGAATACATCAAACATCATCAGAGTTCAGGAGCAAAAGTTTTAATGATTGGTGATGGTCTTAATGACGCCGGTGCTTTAGCGCAAAGTGATGTTGGCATAGCCATTTCTGAAAACGTTAATGTTTTTTCACCGGCGTGCGATGTCATTTTAGACGCCTCAAAATTCAATCAACTTTACGCCTTTATAAAAGCATCAAAGTCTGCTGTAAAAATCATAAAATGGAGCTTTGTTCTTTCATTCATATATAATAGCATAGGTCTTTATTTTGCAATTACTGGGCAATTAGCACCTGTAATAGCTGCCATATTAATGCCTTTAAGCTCAATAAGCATTGTTGTGTTTACCACCGTAACCACCAATATTTTGGGCAAAAAACTAAAATAAGCTTGGCAAAACATGATAAATGTCATATTTTAGAAAACGGTTTGAAAGTAATTTTGACCTGTAACTTCAATTAGGTATGAGTGTTATTTATATATTGCTGGCTATTAGCATAGTAGTTGCTATAGGCTTTTTTGTTGCTTTTGTATTTGCCGTAAGAAGCGGACAATATGATGATAGCTATACCCCTTCCGTTCGTATGTTATTTGATGACGAACTCATAAAAGAAAAACCAAAAGAATCAATACTAACCAAAAAAGATTAACAATTACTATTATGGAAATGCAACAATTTCATTACGATAATAAGATCGTTACCAAATTCCTCTATGCCACAATAATTTTTGGTGTGGTGGGAATGGCTGTGGGTTTATTACTCGCTTTTATGTTTCTATTCCCCAATCTAACAGATGGCATTTCGTGGCTTAGTTTCGGTAGATTAAGACCGTTGCATACCAACGCTGTTATATTTGCATTTGTTGGAAACGCCATGTTTGCAGGTGTATATTACTCCTTGCAGCGTTTACTAAAAGCACGTATGGCCAGTGATTTATTAAGTAATATAAACTTTTGGGGCTGGCAACTTATTATTGTAGCCGCAGCTATTTCATTACCTCTAGGGTTTACAACATCAAAAGAATATGCTGAGCTAGAATGGCCTATAGATATTGCTATTGCTTTAGTTTGGGTTGTTTTTGGTGTAAACATGATTTGGACTATTTTAAAACGTAGACAACGCCATCTTTATGTGGCTATTTGGTTTTACCTTGCCACATTTGTCACTGTTGCAGTACTTCATATTTTTAACAGTTTAGAACTTCCTGTAAGTGCCATGAAGAGTTACTCTGTTTATGCTGGTGTTCAGGATGCCTTGGTGCAGTGGTGGTATGGCCATAATGCGGTTGCATTCTTTTTAACAACACCCTTCTTAGGGCTTATGTACTATTTTGTACCTAAAGCAGCTAACAGACCCGTGTATTCTTATCGATTATCTATAGTACACTTTTGGTCCTTAATATTTATTTACATCTGGGCAGGGCCACACCACTTGTTATATACAGCATTACCAGAATGGGCTCAAAACTTAGGAGTTGCTTTTTCTGTTATGCTATTGATGCCTTCTTGGGGTGGTATGATTAATGGCCTTTTAACCTTACGTGGCGCATGGGATAAAGTAAGAACAGATCCTGTTTTAAAATTTATGGTGGTAGCTATTACAGGATATGGTATGGCTACATTTGAAGGCCCAACACTTTCATTAAAAAATGTAAATGCTGTGGCGCATTTTACAGATTGGATTATTGCTCACGTTCACGTTGGTGCCTTAGCGTGGAATGGATTTATGGCTTTTGGTATTATTTATTATTTAATTCCTCGTTTATTCAAAACAAGATTATACTCCTTACCGCTAGCTAATTTACATTTCTGGCTAGGTACTTTAGGTATTATTATTTATGCCCTTCCTATGTATGTGGCTGGGTTTACACAATATTCCATGTGGCAACAGTTTAACCCTGACGGTACATTGGTTTATGGTAACTTCTTAGAAACAGTTACTGAGATTATCCCTATGTATTGGATGCGTGCTATAGGTGGCACACTATACATTACAGGATTGCTTATTTTGGTTTATAATATAGTTGTCACCATTAAACAAGGTAGCAAAGTTGAAGATGAGCTTGCCGAAGCACCGGCACTTGAAAAAGTAACTAACAAACGTACCGTAAATGAAGGCTGGCATACTTGGTTAGAAAGAAGACCAATTCAATTAACAATATTGGCTACCATAGCTATTTTAATTGGAGGTGTCATTCAAATTGTACCTACTATTATGGTGAAATCAAACATACCGACCATAGCAAGTGTAAAACCATACACTCCTCTTGAATTAGAAGGTCGTGATATTTATATTAGAGAAGGTTGTGTAGGCTGCCACTCTCAAATGATTCGTCCATTTAGACATGAAGTAGAGCGTTATGGTGAATATTCAAAAGCAGGAGAGTACGTGTACGATCATCCATTTTTATGGGGTAGTAAACGTACAGGACCAGATTTACATCGCCTAGGGCAAAAGTATTCTGATAATTGGCATTTTAATCATATGTATGACCCACAAAGCACCTCATCTGGTTCCATTATGCCACGTTACCCATGGTTAATCACAGGGAAAAGCAGTAAGTTAGATAAATCTCAAACCGAAGCCAAAATGAAAACCATGGTATCATTAGGTGTGCCATATTCAGATGAAGATATTTCTAATGCGCAACAAAGTATGGATGAGCAAGGAGCTCAGATTGAAAAGAATTTATATTCTGATCCCGATTTTGTTTCAGCCTATGAAGCTGATAAAAAATCGGCTGCTGAAAACGGTGAAGATTTCATCGAAATGAAAAACAGAGAAATTGTAGCCTTAATTGCTTATCTACAACGATTAGGAACTGATATTAAAGTTGATGTTCAGTAATCACCAAAACGAATAACATGCTAAAATACATCAAAAATCACATGGAAACCATAGCAGGTATAGAGGTATACCCTATTATTTCCTTGCTCATCTTTTTTATATTTTTTGTAGCCTTGTTTTGGTGGGTCATTACCGCAAAAAAAGACTATATAAAAACTGTTAGTAACCTTCCATTAGACAACCACCAAAACGACGATATATTATGAGAAATTTAGTTCCATCTTGGATTCGTGTTCCAATCATATTTTTTATCATCTTCGGAGCCGTTGAATTCTTTATAGACTCAGGAGATAAACCCGCATTTGTTGAATACCCAGCAGTTCTACTTTTCTTATTATTAGTTCTGTTAATTCTTATTGCCATAGAGGCCATAATTGGGGCTTTAGAAAATGTGATGCTTCATAAACTTGATGAAGAAGCCAAAGCCCGATTTTTAGCAGAAAAAGAAAGTGCCGTACAGTTTGCCTGGCTAAAAGAAACCTATAAAAAACTTCTAGGACAAAAACCATTAGAAGAAGAAGGCGAAATTATTTTAGACCATAATTATGATGGTATTAAGGAGCTAGACAACAATTTACCGCCATGGTGGTTATATGGTTTCTATATTTCAGTTGTATTTGCGGCTTTTTATTTGTTAAGATTCCATGTATTTAATGGCCCATCGCAAATAGATGAATTAGAGACCGAATTAGCTGAAGCGCGTATTGCCATTGAAGAATACAAAAAAACAGCAAAAGATTTAGTAGATGTAAATACCGTTACACAATTAACCGATGCTAATGATTTGGCCGCAGGTAAAAAAACATTTGAAACCAATTGTGTGGCTTGTCACATGATTGACGGTGGCGGTGGTATTGGCCCCAATTTAACAGATAAGCATTGGATTTTAGGAGGTGATATTAAAAGCATCTTTAAAACCATATCAGAAGGTGGACGTTCAGGAAAAGGTATGATTGCCTGGAAAACACAGTTAAAACCTGCAGAGATTGCTCAAGTAGCATCATATATATTAACGTTTCAAGGGACCACGCCCGCAAACCCTAAAGCTCCCGAAGGTGATATTATTGTGGAACCCGAAGCAGCAATAGAAAACGCAACTGAATAACATAACAGTTGTATATAACTAAATAAGCAGGATTGGCTTCAAGAAATCTAACCGCTTCTTGAAGCCTTAAATAAAAATAAATTGGAGACCCCAGAACACGAAATATTCAGAGATTCCATTGGTACAATTACTGAAGATGGGAAAAGAGCATGGGTTTTTCCTAAAAAACCTAGCGGTAAATACTACCAATACCGCAAATTGGTTAGTTATATCCTACTGGCCATACTCCTACTGTCTCCGTTTATAAAAATTAACGGGAACCAATTTTTAATGTTCAACGTTTTAGAGCGTCGCTTTAATATTTTTGGTTTTCCTTTTTGGCCGCAAGATTTTCATCTCTTTGTGATTTCTATGCTCATAGGCGTTATTTTTATCACTTTATTTACGGTGGCCTTTGGTAGAATTTTTTGTGGGTGGATTTGCCCCCAAACCATTTTCATGGAAATGGTATTCAGAAGAATTGAATATTGGATTGAAGGCGACCGAAATAAACAGCGTAAATTAGCTCGACAAAAATGGGATGCTGAAAAAATAAAAAAGAAAGGACTCAAGTTCTTAATATTCGCTATCATTTCTTTTATTATAGCCAATGTCTTTTTAGCCTATTTAATAAGTAGTGATAAACTAATTCAATATATCACAGATGGCCCCACTGAGCATTTTAGCACTCTTATTTCGCTCACCATATTCACAGCCGTTTTTTATTTTGTTTTTGCTTGGTTTAGAGAACAAGTTTGTGTGATTGCCTGTCCGTATGGTCGGTTGCAAGGTGTATTGTTAGATACTAAATCCATTGTTGTTGCTTATGATCATAAACGCGGAGAAGGCAAAAATGGACGAAAAAAATTCAGAAAAAATGAAGATCGCACTGCTTTAGGTTTTGGTGATTGTATTGATTGTTTACAATGTGTTCATGTTTGCCCCACAGGTATAGATATCAGAAACGGAACCCAACTGGAATGTGTAAATTGTACTGCTTGCATTGACGAATGTGATCATATTATGGAAAGCATCAACCTTCCTAAAGGATTAATTCGTTACGCCAGTGAAGAAAACATTAAGAATAAAACCCCCTTTAAACTCACGCCCAGAATGAAAGGCTACATTGCCGTTTTAGCCATCATGACTGGTTTGTTAATTGGTATGCTATTTTTAAGAAATGATGTTGAAGCTAATGTTTTAAGATTACCAGGGCAGCTTTATGAACATAAAGACAATAATATAATTAGTAATGTTTTCACTTATAAACTAGTCAATAAAACCTCTAGGGATATTGAAAATGTGTCTTTAAAATTGATGTCACACCAAGGTGAGCTAAAACTTGTGGCTACAAGTGATAATTTTGTAGTGCCTAAACAAGGTATAGCTGAGGGGACGTTATTTGTGGAGATTAATAATGCCGCATTGTCTGGTGATAGGAATAAAATTAAAATTGGCGTTTACGAAGATGATAAACTCATTGAAACAACCACGGCAAACTTTTTAGGCCCAAGAAGTTTCAAATAACTAAAAAAGTAGAATAATGAAGATTAGTTGGGGAACAGGAATAGTATTGGCATTCGTCGGATTTATTTCCTTTATCATGTACTTTATTGTAACCATGAATGTGAATAAGGATTTTGAACATGAACTGGTTACTGATGATTATTATGCTGAAGAATTGGCATATCAAAATGACATTAACAAGCTTAATAATGCGAAAGGTTTAGCTGAAAACATAAGTTACAGTAAAACCAATGAAGGCTTAATGATTACGTTTCCCAAGACATTTGATTATAAAAATATTTCAGGAAAAGTGTTCCTATATAGACCATCTAACAAACAACTAGACTTTGAAACTGCTATTTCATTGTCTAATCCTTATTTGCTCATACCTGACAATCGTTTGGTAGATGGTCGTTGGAACATTAAAATAGATTGGCAATATAAGGGAAATTCTTATTTATTTAAACAGGCAATAACATATTAATATGTTGGTCTCTGCCTTCATATTAGGTTTACTAGGTAGTTTTCACTGTGTAGGCATGTGTGGCCCTATTGCTTTTATGTTGCCGGTAGATAGACATAACCATTTAAAAAAAATAATTCAGATTTCCATTTACCACTTCGGCAGACTGATGTCTTACACCATCATTGGTCTTATTTTTGGATTAATAGGTAAAAGTCTTTTTATTTTTGGATTTCAACAGCAATTATCTATTAGCATTGGGGTGCTCATGATTTTAGCCGTGGTTATTCCGCAAAAGACATTAAACACATTTAATATTTCTAAGCCTATATATTTAGCAATAGGAAAAATTAAATCTTCTTTAGGTAAAGCACTTAAGAAAAAAACGGCTGATACTTTTTTGACCATAGGTTTTTTAAATGGTTTTTTACCTTGCGGATTAGTTTATATGGCTGTTTTTGCGTCTTTAGCCAGTGGAGGGGCTCTAAAAGGAAGTCTGTATATGATACTTTTTGGACTAGGCACTATCCCTTTAATGACCACAGCCATATATTTTAGTCAGCTTTTAAAACATTCCGTAAGACAACGCATCCAAAAAGCTATTCCTTATGTTGTGATTTTCATTGGCTTATTATTTATTATTCGTGGTCTTGGATTAGGTATTCCATACTTGTCTCCTGCTCCGATTACAGACAATATCTCCAGCTCTATGGAGTGTCACTAACAACCTGCTTTAAGAACACTTACCACATTCCAAATCTTTTCTTTGTTAATATTAACATAAATTTAATATATGAAAACCCAGAATTAATAGCAATACTATTATTTTTGAAATTAAAATTATTAAATATGAAAAGTTTACTCTCTAACTTAAAAATAGCCGTACCAGAGAAAATCTTTGTGAAAGACCCTGAATCGTCTAAACTAGGTAAACGTATTATAGAGTATAGTATTTCTCTTATAGATGAATTAGGGTTTGAAAGCTTTACTTTTAAAAAACTTGGACAAGCAATTGACTCCAATGAAAGTTCAATTTATAGGTATTTTGAGAGTAAACACAAACTTCTTTTGTATCTTTCTTCATGGTATTGGGCCTGGATAGAATACCAATTAGTATTTGAAACCCACAACATTACCAACCCCAAAGAAAAATTATTAAAAGCTATTGATGTTGTATGCAGAACAACACAAGAAGACTCTAAATATTCTCATATTAATGAAGTTATTTTAAATAGAATTATTATCAATGAAAATTCAAAATCCTTTTTAACTAAAGAAGTTGATCAGGAAAATAAAGATGGTTATTTTGTAATTTATAAACGCGTAGTGAATAGATTGACCGACATGATTTCTGAAGCTAACGTAACATATAACTATCCGTCCTCATTAGCCACCACTATTATTGAAGGTGGATTACATCAACATTTTTTAAAGGATCACTTTTCATCAATAACCAACTGTAAAGAAGATACGTTGACTGTTAGCTTTTTTATTCATTTAGCCTTAAACACTTTAAACATTTAATTATGGCGAAACCTATTATGACGCCTTGGCGTCGTTTACTTGGCCTACTGCAATTAGAAAAAAAAGACATATTGCAAATTTTTTATTATGCCATATTTTCAGGCGTAATATCCCTGTCATTACCTCTAGGAATACAAGCCATTATTAATTTAATTCAGGGGGCTCAAGTATCTACGTCTTGGGTGGTTTTAGTTGTATTAGTTACCATAGGAGTAGCCTTTTCGGGTGCGTTACAACTCATGCAATTACGCATTATTGAAACCATTCAACAGCGTATATTTACAAGATCATCGTTTGAATTGAGTTACCGATTCCCAAAGATTAAAATGGCTAAGCTACGCGATTATTATCCGCCTGAACTTGCCAATCGTTTTTTTGATACTTTAACCATTCAAAAAAGTTTATCAAAAATATTAATTGATGTGCCTACCGCTATTCTTCAAATTGTTTTTGCGCTTATTCTACTATCCTTTTACCATCCATTCTTTATCGTTTTTGGCTTACTGCTTCTTATGCTCATTTTTGTAGTATTTAAATTCACAGCACGTAAAGGACTAGAAACTAGCTTAAAAGAATCAAAAAACAAATATAAAGTAGCACACTGGATTCAAGAAATTGCCAGAACGGTAATCAGTTTTAAACTATCAGGAAGCACAAACTTGGGAATCTCAAAAAATGATGACTTAGTATATAATTACCTTATAGCAAGAGAAAACCATTTTAAAATATTAATGCTTCAGTTTATACAAATGATTAGCTTTAAGGTTATTGTAACAGCAAGCTTATTATTAATTGGAGGTGCTTTAGTTTTAAATCAGGAAATGAATATTGGGCAGTTCGTGGCTGCCGAGATTATTATTCTTCTCGTTATCGCCTCTGTTGAAAAGCTTATTTTAGGTTTAGAATCTTTCTATGACACCTTAACATCTTTAGAAAAAATAGGTGAAATAGTTGACAAAGATTTAGAGAGTCAAACAGGTAGCAGACCACAATTTTCAAAAGGCATTCATATTGAATTAGATCATGCTTCTTACGAAGTTTCAAATCGTGATAAGCATATATTGAAAGACATTTCACTTAAAATTAATCCTAATAGCAGAATTCTAGTAAAAGGTGAAAGTGGTGCTGGAAAATCAACGTTGCTCCGATTAATTTCTGGCGTTATTGAGGCTACATCTGGTAATGTATACATAAACGACATGTCTATAAGTAGTTTACATTTAAACTTCTATAGATCGCAACTTGGCTTGTCTTTATCTGATGAAACTCCTTTTGAAGGTTCTATTAAAGACAATTTAACTTTTGGCAATCCATTAATAACCGATGACGACATTTTTGAGGTAATAGATCTGGTTGGACTGAAATCGTTTATAAAAGAGCAACCTGAAGGACTAGACACCATACTTTATCCAGATGGAAAACGCATGTCATACACACTTTCAAAGAAACTTGTATTGGCAAGAGCCATTTTAAAGAAGCCAAAGGTTTTAATTCTTGAAGATCCCCTAGATCGATTTAACAAAGCTGAAACCGTATCTATTGTTAGATACTTAACTCATAAAGATCGCCCGTGGGCTTTGGTGGTTGTAGCTAGTAGCAGTGCTTGGAGTAATGAGTGTTCTGAAATAATAACCCTAGAAAAAGGTAGAATAAAAAACGATTAAGTCATGCTAAACATTTCTCATAACCAGTTGAATAAAACCATTGACTTATCAAAATTTAAGTCTGGCAAAAACGTTATAGACAAAACTTACTATAAGTATATTAACAAGTTTCTGTTAACAGCGGCTGTTATTTTAGTCATTGTTCTTTTTCTCCCTTGGACACAAAACATTACAGGGTCGGGTATGGTAACTACCTTAAAACCAAATCAAAGACCTCAACACATCATGTCTCAAATTCCTGGTAGAATTGAAGAGTGGTATGTTATGGAAGGGGACTCTGTAAAAAAAGGAGATACCATTTTAAGAATTTCAGAAATTAAAAGCGAATACTTTGATGACAAACTAGTTGAACGAACCAATGAACAAATTCAAGCAAAAGCATCATCAGTTACAGCTTATGGTGGTAAAGTTGAAGCGTTAAAGCGACAAATTATCGCTCTACAAAATGAACAAAAACTTAAGTTACAACAAACGGAAAATAAGTTGCTTCAGGCTCATTTAAAAGTAAAAAGTGATAGTATAGATTTAGAAGCTGCTAAAACCAACTTAACCATTGCGCAACGTCAGTATGACCGCATAGAAACGCTGCAAAATGAAGGCTTAAAAGCCCTTAAAGATGTTGAAGAAAAAAGGCTAAAACTTCAGGAAACGCAAGCAAAACTCATTTCTCAAGAAAACAAATATGTAGCAAGTAAAAATGACGTTATTAACGCTAAAATTGAATTATCAAGAGTAAAAGCTACATATAGTGATAAAATTTCAAAGGCCCAAAGCGATATGTATACGGCCCAATCTGGAGGTTTTGATGCTAAAGCTCAGGTTACCAAATTAGAAAACACCTACTCTAATTATAAAAAGCGCAATAGCCTCCTTTTTGTAACAGCACCGCAAGACGGGTTTATCAATAAAACCGTCACCGATGGTATTGGTGTTACCTTTAAAGAAGGAGAAGAACTGGTTAGCATTATGCCAGCAAATTATGAACTCGCCGTTGAAACCTATGTAAGACCTATTGACCTACCGCTTTTACACAAAGGCGAAAAAGTAAGAGTACAGTTTGATGGTTGGCCCGCTATTGTTTTCAGTGGTTGGCCTAATGTTTCTTACGGCACGTATGGAGCCAAGGTGGTGGCTATTCAAAATTTCACAAATGAAGATGGTAACTATAGAGTACTTCTGGCTCCTGATGAACAGGATCATGAGTGGCCCAAGGCCATAGGTGTGGGATCTGGAGCAAGAACCATAGCACTGCTAGAAGATGTCCCTATTTGGTTTGAATTATGGAGACAAATTAATAGTTTTCCTCCCAACTATTACAAACCAGAAGGAACCCTTGATAAAGTCACTAAAAAAAATAAATAATGAGAACAATAATCCTCTTATTCGTGTTCTTTACTTCCATATGTACCGCACAGGATAGTACATCTGTAATCACCTTATCAGAGTACTTAGGGTATGTTAAATCCTTTCATCCCATTGTAAAACAGGCTCATTTGGTTATTAGTGAAAGTGAAGCCAAATTATTGAAATCACGTGGTGCTTTTGATCCCAAATTAGAAGTAGATTATGATAGAAAAAAATTCAAAAACACCGAATATTATGACAAACTAAATGCCGCATTTAAAATCCCCACTTGGTTTGGTGTTGAATTGAAAGGTAATTTTGAAGAAAATACAGGTGCTTATTTAAATCCAGAATCAAATGTTCCTATTGACGGTTTGTATAGTGTTGGTGTTTCTGTCTCTGTAGCAAAAGGTTTGCTCACCAACCAACGTATGGCTATGCTAAGACAAGGAAAACTTTTTGTAAAACAGGCAAAGGCAGATCAAAAACTACTGGTTAATAACATTTTATATGAGGCTACTAAAACCTATTTCAATTGGCTTAAAACCTACAACGAAAAACAAGTTTATAATGACTTTTTAAAAAATGCACAATTGAGATTTGATGGTATAAAGAAAGGTTATGAAGTAGGGGACAAACCAGCCATTGACACTTTAGAGGCAAGAATAGCATTAAACAACCGAAAATTAAGCCTTGAAAAAGCACGTATTAAATTCATTAAGTCGTCTTTAGAATTATCCAACTATCTGTGGTTAAATGACAATACACCCATAGAAATAAAAGAAGGCATTATTCCGGATGTGAATACTGTTGCTATTATTGACAACACATTAAATACCTCAGCACTTGATGTTGAAAGTCTTATTTTAGACGAGCACCCAAAGCTTCAGTCCTTAGATTTTAAGTTTCAAAGTTTAACCATTGACAAACGCTTAAAAGCAAACAATTTATTGCCTCAAATAGATTTGCAGTACAATTTTTTATCAGAAACACCAGACATTGCCAGTTCGTTTAACACCGCAGCATACAAAAGTGGTGTAAACATTAGTTTTCCACTTTTCTTGAGAAAAGAACGAGGAGACTTAAAACTGGCTAAATTAAAAATACAAGACACCCAGTTTGAAATTCAATCAACCCGTGTGGCTTTAAAAAATAAAATTGAAGCCATTAATCAAGAATTAAAATCATTTGAAATTCAAACCAATTACACCTTTGATATTGTTGAAGATTACAAGAATATGCTAAATGCAGAAGAGCGTAAGTTCTTTGTTGGCGAAAGTTCACTTTTTTTAGTTAATTCTCGCGAATCAAAACTCATCGATGCAAAACTTAAAGCCATTTCATTAGAAAATGAATATTTTATTACAAAAGCCAATTTGTTCAATATTCTGGCTGCATCTACATTATAAGAAAAGGAGACATCTAAAAGTATCTCCTTTTCATTTGAGTTAGTCACTACTTATAACTACAATGAGCTATGTTATATTTTGAATGTGATAACAGGTAATGTTGAGTGGTTAGCCACATCCTCTCCTACACTTCCTTCAAAAAAGTGCGCTAATCCCTTTTTTCCATGTGTAGGCATGGCTATCAAATCTGCACCAATTTTATTAGCGCAGTTTAGAACGCCATCCTCAACAGTATAATCTGACACGTAATGCACATCTTTCATTTTACCTAAATGACCTTCCGCTTTTGTAAAAAACTTTACAACTTGATTTTCTATCTCAACGGTACTTTTAAATCTATCATTAGGCAAATTAACATACACCATATATACTTTCGAGTTCATTTTTTCAAACAATTTAACCGCCTTCAAATAAGATGGTATATTTTTCTCCGAAAAATCACTTGCCAGTACAACCACTCCAAAATCTACATTCATCAAATTATTCTTAACCACCAAAACAGGTATATCTGCACTTCTTACAACACGTTCTGTATTCGATCCTATAAAAAATTCTTTAAATCCGCTTGCGCCATGTGATCCCATTACAATCAAATCGGCATCATTTTTTAAAGCGACATCATTCACTTCACTAAACACCTTAAAATGTTTAATTATAGGTACTACCTTGACATCTTGTAAATAATCTTTGTTTAAAAATTCTTCAAATTTTTTCTCTGCCAATTGAATGAAAAAAACGGCTTTTTGGTTTTGAAGTCCATCAGATGCAGAAAGCATAATATCAGACATTTCGAGCATATGTAAAGCTAAAAGCTCCGCATTGTATTTTTTGGCCAACTTGGCTGCAGTTTCTAAAGCGTATTCTGAGTGTTTAGAAAAATCAATAGGAACAATAATTCGTTTCATGAGTCTTGGTTTTAATCCCAATATCTCGGGATGTTATACAAATATCAATACAATCACATAACTGCTACACCGTCATTGAAAACAACTGCGTATCTGGTTTATTTCGTTGCAATAACACATCAAAAGCCATACAAATGTTTCTAACAAATGGTTGTCCTTTTAATGTCACCTTTACAGATTGCTCATCAATTGTTAACAATCCGTCATTTTCCATTTCCTTTAAGCGAATTAAAGCATCTGGCAATTCATTAAAATACCCTTCATCAGAGTGCCATGATGTTTCAAACTGACACATCAAATTGAGAATATGTCGTCGTATAATCAAATCTTCATCATTCAAAATATGACCTCTATAAACAGGTATGGTATTCTCTTTAAGATGATCATAATACGCCTCGATTGATTTTACATTTTGCGCAAACCCATACCAGCTATCACTTATTGATGACACTCCTAAACCAATCATGGCTTGTGTTTTTGAAGCAGTATACCCCATAAAATTACGATGCAACCTTCTTGTTTTCATCGATTCATAAAGAGAATCAGAGGTTAAAGCAAAATGATCCATACCTATTTCCTCATATCCTACTTCGGCTAACAACTGCTTGCCTAATTCATATTGACTACGCTTTAAGTCGGCCGACGGCAAATCTGACTCTTTGAAGCCACGTTGTCCATTCCCTTTTATCCATGGAACATGAGCGTAGCTATAAAATGCCAGTCTATCAGGCAAGAGGGCTTTTGTTTTCATAATCGTTTCCTTAACATGCTCTAAGGTTTGAAAAGGCAACCCGAAAATAATATCATGTCCTACAGAGGTATAACCTATGACTCTTGCCAATGCTGTTGCCTTTTTTACATTTTCAAAAGGCTGAATTCTGTGAATCGCTTTTTGCACCGTTTCATTATAATCTTGAACGCCGTAACTTACACGTCTAAATCCTACATCATATAACGCTTGTAAATGCTCTCGAGTTGTATTATTAGGGTGTCCTTCAAAACTAAACTCGTGGTCTTCTGCTTTTATAGCATCTTTTAAAATACCCTCTATTAATTGCTTTAAATGGTCTGGACTAAAAAAAGTAGGGGTACCTCCACCCAAATGCAATTCTTTTATAATGGGCTTTTCGTCAAACAGCTCTAAATATAGTTGCCATTCTTTTAGTACCGCCTCAATATAGGGAGATTCTACGCTATGTTGTTTTGTAATGCGCTTATTACAGCCACAAAAGGTGCACAAACTTTCACAAAATGGTAAATGAATATAAAGGCTTATCCCTTCCTTTGAATTACTTTCTATAAATGATTGCTTTAACGATAATTTCCATTGTTCTAATGAAAATGTAGCATTATCCCAGTATGGCACCGTTGGGTAACTTGTATAACGAGGACCTGCAATATTATATTTATTGACTAATGAATTTAACATACCTAACCATTCTACTTCAAAAATATGACATAAAAGTACTTTAAAATATGATATAAGTCATGGGAGATATTTGCTTTTACGTTATGAATGACTTAATTTCGAATATTCAAAAAAACAAGAAAAATGAAAAATTTAAGTATCCTTTTTATTGCTATAGCTATCGGTTTAACGTCTTGTAAGAATGATAAAAAAGAAGTTAAAAAAGAAGCCGAGGAAACCACTATAACTGCTGAAAAATTTGTAGTTAAACCAGAAGCCACTTCAGTAACATGGACCGCTTATAAAACAACAGATAAAAAAGGAGTTGGTGGAGAGTTTACCGTTTTAAAATTTGACAACAAAGAAGGAGCATCTGTAGAAGAGGCCTTAAATAACTTAAGTTTTTCAATTCCAGTTAGCAGCCTCTTTACGAAAGATGAAGGGAGAGATGCCAAAATAAAAGAGTTCTTTTTTGGAGCTATGCTTAATACCGATTTAATAACAGGCATTATAAAATATGAAGGAAATACGGCTGTAGCCTCATTAACTATGAACGGGGTTACCCATGATTTGCCTTTAAATGTTTCTATCACCGATGAAAGAAGAGTTAGCCTAACAGGCACCATGAACTTAAAAGACTGGGATGCTTTAAGAGCACTAGCTTCATTGAATAAAGTATGTTTTGATCTACACAAAGGTGAAGACGGTATTAGTAAAACCTGGGAAGACGTTGCCATTGAGGTAAACACCTTTTTACGTAAAAATTAAAACCATAACATGTCCAGATAGCATATTATAAATAGGCTTTTCTGCAAGATTAAGGTGGGCTAAGAATGTATTTTCAGCCCACCTTAATGGTATATATAAACAGCTTTTACTTTAAAAACACAATTTCATAGAGTAAGAGTTGGGCTTTATTTTTCTGAAAATACTATTTTTACAACATCATTATAACTGTTATCATGAACCCTTCATCGGCTGGTTGGATAAAAAAAGTGCTCAATGAAATTACTAAAAACAATTTGTTTTTAAGTTTTAGTCAGGAGCAATTTTATGATGAACTTAGGCACAGTGGTTTTATCTATGGAACCAATTTAGATGTCGTTGCTCAAGTTTTTCCAAAACGAGATTTAACTGAGGAAGAACTGTGTAAAGTTAATTTCTTACTGGCTTTATTTTACAGCTATACAAATACAAAAACAGACATTCCCTTTGTTGAAAGCATTATTAATTTTTATACAACTATTGATGATATTAAGACCTCCTTTTTTGAAGAGTTATTAGGCGACAAAAAATCAAGCGAACAACTTGAAAAAATTATTCACAAACGTATTCAAATTGACGATAATATACTAACCAAAAATTTTAATTATTTTGTTATTAATGCGTTGCTCTATGTTGATGTTTTAGCTTTTAACGTGTTTTTAAAATCGAAAACTATTAAACTTGACTATTTAAAACATCTAGAAGCTTCTATTGTTGCTATTACACTTGATGTTTTAAATTCAAAAGAATTAAAAAACCAATATGATGAAAGCTTAATTAAACTTTTTGAATCGTCTTTAAGATACCGAGATGCAAAAACCATTTCGTATGAAAAAGCCGTTAAGCATGTAAAAAACGAACAGGAAAAGTTTTATCTTTTAGATTTGGCTTGCATGGCTACTTGGAGCGACCAAATGATTGACCTTAAAGAACAACAATTTTTAGAAAAATTAGGGGCAGATTTACAACTAGAACTTTCAAGAATAAATCAATCTATCAGATCTGTTAATAAATTTTATTCTAGCAATAAAGAAAAGATACCCCTGTTAAGTTCAAAAAATATTGTTCAAAGTTTTTATAATAATTCTAGTAAAATGGTTCATAAACTTATTACTAGAAACAGCAAACGCTTATATCAGGAAATAAAAGACAGTAAAGAGCTTATGGTTCTTATATCACAGTCTACGATAAGAGATTTAACAAAAGAAGAACAAAAAAAGGTACAAGAGCAACTCTTAGATATTTTTAAATCTATTCCTAGTTTAGCCATTTTTTTATTACCTGGTGGCGCCTTGTTATTACCTTTGGTAGTTAAGTTTATCCCGAAACTTTTACCGTCTGCTTTTGATGAAAACCGGATTAATGATTAAAAACTGTACTATTTAGTTTTTTTCATTTAGTTTTACACAGTCTACAAATGAAATACCAGCATGATATCATATACCATTGAGGAAATTAACGCTGTTTTAAACGGAATATTGGTTGGCTCAACCTCACAAAAAATTGAAGGCCCCGAAGAACTACAAAAAGCTAAAAACCATCATATAACATTTATTGGAAGCGCCAAATACGAAAAGTACTGGGCAGACTCTGAGGCATGTGCTGCTATAGTTAATGCATCTATTACTATTGAACCAGGCAACAATAAAGCTTTCATAAAAGTACCAAATGCCGATTTAGCCATGGCACGTATTTTAGAACTTTTCAACCCAGAGCCGCCTATTTTAGATTTTGATATTCATCCCTCGGCAGTAGTTCATACATCAGCCACTATTGGCAGCAATTGTAAAATTGGCCCCCATTGCTATATTGGAAAAGACGTTGTTATTGGTGATAATACCATTCTATATCCAAACGTTTCTATTTTTGATGAAAGTACTATTGGTACTAACTCTATAATTTGGTCAGGCACTGTTATTAGAGAACGTTGTGTTATTGGTAATCATTGTATTTTCCATACCAATGTTAGTATTGGTGCTGATGGGTTTGGTTACAGACCAAGTGATGACGGACGTGGGTTAGTCAAAATTCCTCAAATAGGAAACGTAATTATAGGTCACCATGTAGAAATAGGCGCAAATACTTGTATTGACAGAGCAAAGTTTAGTTCTACTCTAATTGGAGATGGGACAAAAATTGATAATTTAGTTCAAATTGGTCACAATAGTATTTTGGGGCGTTCATGCATCATCGCTGGACATTCGGGAATATCTGGTTCTGTCACGCTTGGAGATGGGGTTATTATTGGTGGTGCTTCATCTGTTAAAGATCACGTAACCATACATTCAGGCGCCACGGTTGGAGGAAAATCAGGTGTTATTAGTGATGTGAAATCTGGACAAACCGTATTAGGATTTCCTGCGCAAGAAGCCAGAGAAACACTAAAACAATGGGCCATAATAAAACGACTAGCAAAAAAATAATATAAAAAACAACACTCTTTTTTTATAAATGCAAAATAATATGAAAAAGAACATTACCCGCACAATTAAAACTATTCTATGGATTACTATATTAATCTTTAGTTTTAAAAATTACATGTATTCGCAAAATGACACTAAAAAAGGCACCTTTAAGACCTTAACTGTGACAGGTCATTCAGGAGCCCATATTTATACAGGTGAATCACTTTCTGAAAAATTACAATATGGGTATGGTGGTGTGAACTTAAAATTTTCTTGGGTCCCGAACAAAGAAGACGACTGGTCTTTAGATACAGGATATGCTGCATATGGTATAGGCTTTTATACGGCCAACATTGGCGACCCCGAAGTTTTTGGTAATCCTCATGCTTTATTTGGTTTTATAAACTTCTTTTTAAGCAAGCCTTATAGACGAAATGTTTTAGAACTAAGTCCGGCATTTGGTCTAACATATAACCTCGAGCCATACAACCCTGAAACCAACCCTTTTAATGATGCTATAGGTGCAAAAATGGCTGTTTATTTTAGTGTAGATTTTGTAGGAGCCTATAAGCTTAACCGCGAAATAGATCTTATTTACGGCGTTGATTTTAAACATTTTAGTAATGGTAGAACATTCACCCCTAATTTTGGATTAAACATGTTTGGTTTTAACGGAGGTATGCGATACAACTTTAATACAAACCAAAAAAGACTTGATAGAGATCCTTATACTACCAATGTTGTGTCTTCCAGATTTATGAGACCTGAACGCCCAAAAACCAGAAAAAACGACTTCAATAATTCTGTAGATGTATATGCGGCATTAGGTGTGGTTCAAAATGAGGCAGACAAAGGGACCAATAGACAATTTGGTACTTTCTCCGGAACCATTGATTACAGAAGATATTTTAATAGAATGCATGGTATTTCTGCGGGGTTAGATTTCTTTTTTGATAATTCCTTATCGGAAAAATACCCAGAAACTTCTGATCGGTTTTTACTAGCCTTTCATTATGGATATGATTTTATGTTTCAACGATTTGATATTCGCTTAAATGTTGGGCATTACCTTACAGATGACAGAGGTAAAGGTAATTTCTTTCTAAGACCTGCTTTACAATATGAAATAAGCAAAAGCTTTTATGCCCAATTTGGTTTAAAAACAAGTGCTGGAGCCGCGGCCGATTGGATTGAATTTGGAGTTGGTATAAAACCGTTTAAGTGGTAAACCCCTTAAATAAAACTTCAGTTTTATAAGTAGGGAAATAAAAACTCAAATGAATTAAAATATGAGTTTTTTATTTCCTTACTCAAGCCAAGTTTTAAAATCTTTTACACGTTCTCTGGCAACAATAAGCTCTTGGTCTTTGTAGTGTTTCAATTTTATTTGAAGTCGGGAATTGGTATAACTCACCATATCATTAATAGCATTTACGTTAACAAAAAACTTTCTATTAATTCTAAAAAACATTTGAGGTTCTAACTCTCCTTCTAATTGTTCTAATGTGACATCAAGTAAATAGTTTCTATGATCTACGGTATAAACGTATGTTCCCTTATTTTCACTGTAAATGCATTCAATATCATCAATATTGATTAATTTTAAATGGTGACCAACTTTTACTGAAAAACGTTTTTTGTATTCTCTATCTATTGGGTTTACAAGCAATTGTTTTATATCACTAAAATCTAAAGTTACCACTTGTTTTTGTGGCATCCGTTCTTTGTATTTTTCAACAGCCTTTACAAGCTCCGCTTCATCAATGGGCTTTAATAAATAATCAATACTATTAAGTTTAAACGCCTGAAGAGCATATTCATCATAGGCCGTTGTAAATATTATAGCCGATTTAATTTTATGGTTCTCAAAAATTTCAAAGGATAAACCATCACTTAATTGAATATCCAAAAAAATCAAATCTGGATGCACATTATTTTGAAACCAATCAATGGACTCTTCAACGGAATGTAACATAACTTCTACTTTCACACCCAATGTATTTAGTATACGTTGCAAACGTCGTGCTGATGGTTTTTCATCTTCAATAATTATAACTTTCATAACTACTTTATTATCAAGTTGATGTTTCCTGCTTATCTTCCTTCATATATTCTTGTTCTTGATACGTGTCAGCTTTCATAATTAATTATACTTCCCACGTTGATGCTTTTCTTTTTCCATATACTCTCTCAATTTCCGTTCTTCCCAAGAATTACTGAAAAACAGATTTTTTCCGAAAACACATAATGCATGAAAGACTAGTCCAATTCCCCAAAATATGGGAGTTGAAAAGGTACCAAAATTCCAGAAATTATTGGTATTCACTCCAATCATAACGATTAAAAAAACATTTACTACAACATACCAGAAGGCATGCCAATAAAAACCTTTTTCTTCTTTTAAGCGCTTTTCAGCTCTCAAATAGGCTTCTTCTTTTTTGTAATTTTCACGGTGTTGTTGTATCTCTTGATTTTCCATTTTCACCTCTAGTTTTCATTTTTCATTTCTTCATTCATATACTGTTCAATCTTACGTTTTTCCCAGCTTCTTCCAAAGGCACCATCATTCACAAAAACGCGAAAAGCATGAATGACTATACCGATTCCCCAACCAAACATTGGAAACCAAAACCACTTAAATCCCCAGTAGGTTTTGTAATTGATAAAGATTAAAAATGGAATAACTATTATATAAGATGCTATACTGCAATAAAAAGCTTTTAGCTCCTCAACATGTTTTCTGGCTCTTAAATAACTATCATCTATTTGGGGTTGTGATTTTGATCTCATAACTGATATTTGTTTGGTAAGCATTGGTATAGACACAGCAAAATGATTACTATCTTTATCTATACTTACTTGCTTATTTGTTAATAAATCGTAGCGTTGTTTGATATTACTCAAACCTACTCCGCTACTTTTTTTGACTATTTGTTTTGGCTGAAGGTTATTTTGAACTACCAAACTACCTTCGTCTTCATATATGTTTATATGGAGAGGCTTGCTAGCGGTAACCATATTATGTTTTACGGCATTTTCAAGTAACAGCTGTAAAGATAAAGGCACCACTTTACTATCAGGGTTTGACGCCTGCTCAGGCATTGTAAAAACTATGCTATCTTCAAAACGCATTTTTAATAAAGACATATAGGTTTTGGCAAATTGTAACTCTTCATCAACGGTTACTAGTTCTTTATTTTTTTGCTCTAGCACATAACGGTATACTTTGGATAAACCCGTTGTAAATTTTTGTGCATTTTCAGGGTTTTCTTCAATTAGGCTTGTTAACACATTTAAGCTGTTAAATAAAAAATGAGGATCTAGTTGATTTTTTAAGGCATCAAATTTTGCACTTGCAGTACCAGCAATAACTTTTTGCTCTTTTATTCTGTTTTGTTGATACCGGTTGTAAAAATAAATACTGTGAAAAACTGTTACCATAGCCAATGTAATCCATAATCCAAATTGGTAATCACCTAATTCATCTTGGGCAAGAAACTCTTCAAAAGAAATACCAACATACAATACCGCAGTTGCAGCTCTTAATAAAAATAGACCAATTAAGGTTAAAACCACACATCCAACCACACCAATAAGTACCCGCTTTGTAGTATCTCCTTTTTTCCATTGACGTTGTTCTAGATAATCAAAGAAAAACATGTTGGTGTATCCTAATACAAAAGAATACAATTGATAAAAAGCAAACGCGATAAAAAAGCTTTTACTACTCTTATACTGAAAACCATTTGAAAGGAAACTTCCAATAATGAACACCACCACACCAATGGCAAATGCAACTATTATATTTCTAACTGATTTTCTCACACTTCTTATTTCTTAAATTTAATATCTTTTTAAACTACACCAAGCTATATTTCTTCTCTTTTCACCTTACTAAATTCTACCATTAAATTTTGCAAAAAAACGCAACAGCCTATTTTGTTTGTTCCTTGTTTTGTATGGTGTTAATTATGTAGCAAATATGACATAACTAAATGATATGATAAAAATCGTTTTACCCAATTGTTCATTTTATCAGATGAATTGTTACTTTAAAATTATAAAAACAAAAAGACAGCCTAAAAAAAATTTTAGACTGTCTAACTGATTTTAAATCTGACTAATTCAAAAAATATCGTTATCCTTCTTGAAACTTAAAGAAGATAGGAATTGCATAAGCAACTTTTACGGGTTTACCTCTTTGTTTACCTGGTTGCATTTGAGGTAGTTTACTAATGATGCGTTCTGCTTCTTTTTCTAGAATCTTATCTGGTCCCCTAGATTTTATACCTGTAATATATCCGTTTGAGCCAATCACAAAAATCACAGAAACTCGGCCTTGAATACCTAAATCAAGTGCTTCTTGCGGATAGGTAAAATGATTCTTAACATGAGCCTGCATTTTTTCTTGAAAACATGCTTTCGTCTTTTGCTTTGATAAACCTTCGCAGCCAGGAAAAACAGGTACATCTTCTATAACAGCAAAGGCTACTTGAACCTCTTCTTCAACTTCTTCAACAACTACATCACTCACTTCAACGGGATCGGCAATAGCCGTTTCTTGAGTAATTTCTGTACTTTCAATTACAGTTTCTTCAATTTCTTTTGAATCATCAACTATTTTCATAGTCTCTGACACAACTGCGGGAGGTGGTGGTGGCGGCGGCGGCGTATTGACATTTACAATAGGAATTTCCTCTTCATGTTCTTTATTCATGCTTAGAACTTCAATTTCAACATCTTCCTTATCATATGTTTTATATTCTATTAACTGCCAAGATAATAATAGCATCAAGTTTAATCCTATAGCAAAATACAAGCTGCTATTTCTCCCAATTTCCATCTCTGGGTTTTTTTTAGCTTTCATGATAATATGCTTTAAATTGATAAACTCTTTTCTTTTAATCCATATATTAAATTTATCAAATTCTCATTTTATACGCTATGATTTTTGTCATATTTCTATAAATGCTAAATATTTTAACAATTCAATAATTTTTTAGTTGTAAACAGCTATTATGGTTCCTTTTATCTTTCTACTGAAATTACATGTAAAAATGTTTACTTTTGAATGAAATCACATGAAGAAATAGAAATAATACCGACGGAACTTTTTTAACATTTAAATAAACATATGAAAGTAATATCAACCAATCTCGCTAACCCCACATCTATAGTATGGCAAGGCCAAGAAGTTACTACAGGAATATATAAAAAACCAAGCTTAAAGCCTATTCTACTTGGTAAAGAAGGCGTTTTAAGTGACGAAGTATCTGATAAAAAAGTACATGGCGGTACGTTTAAAGCTTGTTATTTATTTTCTGAATTGCACTATACATATTGGGAAAAACAGTATCCAGATTTAGAATGGGATTATGGCATGTTTGGTGAAAATTTAACTATTTCTAACCTTGATGAGTCCAAAATTCACGTTGGTGATATTTATAAATTAGGGCAAGCCATAGTGGAGATTACCCAGCCTAGAGAGCCTTGCTTTAAATTGGCCTACAAATTTGGGACTATTGAGATTATAGAACAATTCATTCATTATGGCTATTCAGGAACCTATGTACGCATCTTGGAAGAAGGGCTTGTTAAAGTAGGTGATACTCTAAAATTAGTAAAAAAAGCAAAAAACAGTATTTCAACTAAAGACCTTTTTGAACTTATTTTCGCCAAAAACAAAAATCAGGAACTATTACAAAAAGTGATTGATAACGAAGCGCTTCCTTTAAAAAAACGACATAAATTGAAAACATTTATAACCCCTTGATGCCATGCTTTGTTATATCTTTGCATCAAATTCATATTAATGTCATTTAAAGACTTACAATTAAGAAAACCGTTATTAAGAGCAGTTGCAGAAACAGGTTATGATTCCCCTACACGGGTTCAGGAAAAAACCATCCCTTATGTTTTAGAAAAACGAGATGTTATTGTTTCTGCCCAAACAGGAACTGGTAAAACAGCCGCCTTTGCACTCCCTATTTTACAGTTATTACTTGACAAGCAAGATGCTCCTAAAAAAGGAAAAACTATCAAAGCACTCATTGTGAGTCCTACCAGAGAATTAGCACTTCAAATTCAAGATAATTTTAAAACCTACAGTACCTATACCAATTTAAGAACTACTGTGATTTATGGAGGCGTTTCTATTGATCCTCAAAAGGACGTATTAAATAAAGGTATTGATATTTTAATTGCTACACCAGGAAGGCTTTTAGATTTGCATAAACAAGATGTAGTTAATCTGGACTATGTGGAGATTTTGGTTTTGGACGAAGCCGATTTAATGCTAGATATGGGCTTTCTTGATGATGTTAAAAAAATTGAACGCTTATGTACACGTGAGAAACAAATTCTCTTATTTTCTGCTACCATTCCCTATAAAGTAGAACAGTTGGCCAATAGCATACTACACGACCCTAAACGTATTGAAGTAGCGCAAAATTCATCTACCGCTTCAAATGTAGACCAATTTCTCTATTATGTACCTAAACGCAACAAAATAGAATTATGTTTGCATCTGCTAAGAAACACCATAAATGGGCGTATTATAATATTCAGACGAACTAAATTTGGTGTAGATAAACTTGAAAAAACGTTAGTAAAAAACGGGTATAAAGTTGACAGTATTCACGGAGATAAAAGTCAAACCGCAAGACAAGAAGCTCTCAATCGTTTTAAAGATGGTGCCACGAATATTTTAATTGCTACAGATGTTGCGGCACGCGGTATTGATATTAATAATTTAGATGCTGTTATAAATTTCGATTTACCTAATATTCCTGAAACCTATGTGCATAGAATAGGTAGGACCGCAAGAGCCGGAAATTCTGGACTTGCTGTATCCCTTTGTTCTGCTGATGAAAAAAGCTATATTAAATCTATACAACAACTTATTCAATTACACCTAGATGTTATTGATGAACATCCTTACCCTTTAAATCCAAAGGAAAAACCCATAATTCATAAATCCAAAAAAACAGGTAGTCAACATAAAAAAGGGCGAAAAAGTCAAGCTTCAAAAAAGAAAAAGAAGCGTTGGTACTAACGCTTTAATCTATCTAAAAGAATATTGACTAGTATTTATTTTATAGGAAAATCAAAAAAGGTATATGGAAAAGGTTCGCCTATTAACGTAAAATGCCACCATTCTTTCGGATAGTTTCTAAAACCATGCTTTAACATGGCATGTTGTAATAATACTCTATTTGCTTTTTGCTGTGTCGTAATACCTTTATAATTACCCCAAGACTCTTCTCCAAAAAAATCATAGGTACTCCCCATATCCAATAGTTCTCCAGTATTACCATCAATTATAGTTAAATCAACCGTACTGCCCTTGCTGTGTCCAGACCTACTAGCAATATATTCAAACTTAAACAAATTCGCCTTGGCCACATCTGGATAAAAAGAAGGCTTAGTTAAAGTATCATTCAATTTTTTTGCCCATCTAATAAAATGATTTACAGCGCGCTGTGGTCTATAGCCATCATAAACCAACAAACATAAATTTCTATCTTGCAAGTACTGTTGAACCAAAAACAAAGCTTTGGCCGCGTGCTCCGTTAAAATCAAGCGATTTGTTTCGTAACCATCAATTGAGGTTCCAACAAAATTATTTTTTCCATGATATCTTAAATCAACATCTAAATCAGGAATAACATCTTTAACATATACAAAACCTTCAGGTAACTGTGCATGTAATTGCATTAAAAAAAAACATAGTATTGTAAGAAAAGAGTATTTCATTAAAACTTGAATTTTCCGTAAATTAAGAAACAAAAGTATATGCTTTTAAAGTCTCCTACAAATTTAAACCTAAAAGATGCGAATGTAAGTTATTACCCTAAGTTTTTAAACCAAAGGGAGGCCGATGCTTATTTTCTATCCCTGCTAAAAAACATAAAATGGCAACATGATGTTATTAAGTTCTTTGGCAAAACCTATGAACAACCAAGACTAACCTCATTTTTTGCTAATAATGGTAAAGCGTATTGTTACAGTAACATCACTATGCAACCTCATAGGTTTACTAAAGATTTATTAAAAATAAAATCTCGTATTGAAAGCCAGTTTAATGTTATCTTTACAAGCTGCCTGGCAAATCTTTACAGAAATGGTTCTGACAGTAATGGTTGGCATGCCGACAACGAAAAAGAACTAGGATTAAATCCTATTATTGCTTCTATTTCATTGGGGACAGCACGTGTTTTTCAATTAAAACATAAAAAGAATAATCTTTTAAAATCTAAAATTGTTCTTGAGCACGGTAGTCTTTTACTAATGCAAGGAGAAACCCAAAGTAACTGGCTTCATCAAATTCCTAAAACAAGAAAGATAATAGGAAAACGGATTAATTTAACCTTTAGATACATTGCATAAAAAAAACCGAGTTCCCTCAAACTCGGCTTTCTTTCAATTTGCTTTTTATATTATGATGCTAGATTTGGGGTCTCCATTTCAACAACATAATGCAAATATTAATTAATTAATCCATTGAACTAAAAAGTGTGTTATTTAGTACACTTCAAATATACAACTACAAAAGATATAAAAACGTTTAAAAACACATATATTCGACGAAATACATCTTTTTTTAACAATTAAAGTCAAAACAACGTATTTCACCGATAAAAAACATATAATCATGTGATTCCTGAACTAAAAACAACCAACGGATTAAGGTTAAAACATAAAAAAACACCTTGAAAACAAGGTGTTTTTTCTCTAACTAACCAACCAAAAATATGAATTACAATTCTTAAGTTTAAAGTAACCACTCAATAAACTTAACTGCGAATGTAACTGTATTTATAAACGCAACATTCATGCCAAAACAATAATAATTCGTATTATTTTTAATATATTTCAGTCTACAAAAAAATATAATGAATACACCACCTATTTTCACGGAAGACACCATTGTTTTTGGATGTCTCATGTTAGCATTAGGATTTGTTTTCTATACATCTTCTAGTTCAAAACCATTTTGGATTAAATTCTATAAATATATACCCGCATTATTAATGGCTTATATGCTACCTGGTGCTTTAACTACCTTTGGGATCATTGCTCCTAAGTGGATTACCACTGATACTACAGGTGTAATGGTTGAACACCATTCACAAATATATTATATGGCAAGTCGATTTCTTTTGCCTGCCGCCTTAGTACTCATGACCTTAAGTATAGACTTAAAAGCCATCTTCAACCTTGGTCCTAAAGCGCTTATAATGTTTTTAACAGGAACGGTGGGTGTCATTATAGGAGGTCCCATTGCTATTTTACTCACCTCAATAGTGTCTCCTGAAACTGTTGGTGGCGTTGGTCCTGACGCTGTTTGGCGTGGATTAGCCACATTAGCTGGAAGTTGGATTGGAGGTGGCGCAAACCAAGCTGCCATGTTAGAAATATATGGATACAATACAGATAATTATGCAGGTATGGTTATTGTAGACATTGTGGTGGCTAATATATGGATGGCCATTCTTTTACTTGGTATTGGAAAATCTGATAAAATTGATAACTGGTTAAAAGCAGATAATAGCGCTATTGAAGTTTTAAAAGAACGTGTATCAACTTATGCAGACAAAATTTCAAGAAATCCAACCTTATCTGATTATATGATTATACTCGGTCTTGCTTTTACAGCTGTTGGCCTTGCTCATTTTGGTGCCAATGTAGTATCAGATTTTTTAAAAAATAATTTTGACGTCATAAGGGATAAAACATCTGCCATGTCATCATTTGGATCGCAATTTTTCTGGATGATTACTATTGCTACCGTTATGGGTATTGTACTGTCTTTTACAAAATTTAAGTCTTATGAAGGGGCTGGAGCTAGTAAAATAGGAAGTATTTTTATTTACATTTTAGTAGCCAGTATTGGTATGAAAATGGATTTAACAACCATTTCCGAAAATCCAGGTCTTATTGTTGTTGGTCTCATTTGGATGGCTATTCATGTTAGTCTTCTCTTTCTAGTAGCGAAAATAATCAGAGCCCCATATTTTTTCCTAGCAGTAGGAAGCAAGGCTAATATTGGAGGTGCGGCCTCTGCTCCAGTGGTTGCGGCTGCGTTTCACCCTTCATTAGCTACTGTAGGTGTGTTGCTAGCAGTATTTGGTTATGTGGTGGGAACCTATGGTGCTATGCTTTGCGCCGAGTTAATGAAAATTGCAGCCATGAGTTAGTTTTTATATAATAATTATAAGATATTTGCCCTCCAAAATATAATATACCCATGAAACATATTTTTATTCTTATTATGGTGCTATTAGCCGTGGCATGTGCAAAAGATCAAAAAGATTTAGTTGTAAAAGCAAACATAGATGGCTTAAAAAAGGGCACTCTTTACCTTAAAAAAATAGAAGACACCACACTAATCACTGTAGATTCTGTTTCCGTAAATGGTCAGTCTCTTGTTGAACTAAATAGCGATTTAGAATCACCTGAAGTGTTTTTTCTCTATCTAGACAAGAATAGTAAGAACGAAGATAGAATTACCTTTTTTGCAGATAAAGGTATTACTGAAATAAATACCTCTTTAAAAAACTTTGTTTTTGATGCCCAGATAAAAGGTTCTGCTCAACAAAAGGTTCTGGAAGACTATCAAACCATGGTTTCAAAAATAAACAACCGAAACTTAGAAATTATAAAAGAAAAATTTGAAGCTTATAAAACAGGGGATTCTTTAAAACTTATAAAACTTGAAAAAGAGGAAAAAAATGCACTCAAACGAAAATATCTATTCACTGTTAATTACGCCCTTACTCATAAAAATAGTGAAGTAGCCCCTTATTTGGCTTTATCTGAAATTTACAATGCCAGATTAGATTTATTAAACACCATAAATAAATCACTTACGCCCGAAGTTAAGGCATCTAAATATGGAAAAGAATTAAACCAGTTCATAATAGAGATTAAAAAAGAAAACTAAGTAATAAAAGATTCAAAATAAAAAAATAGGCTATCAAACAAAACTGATAGCCTATTTTTTTTAAGGTTTGGATACAAAAAAAGCCTCATACCTATGAAGCTTTTTTTATTGAGCCGATAGAGGGACTCGAACCCACGACCTGCTGATTACAAATCAGCTGCTCTAGCCAGCTGAGCTATATCGGCTTTTTTAACGGGTGCAAATATAAACGCAAATTTTATATATCCAAACAACCCGATGAAAAATTTACCCTAGATTATTAACTTTTTCTATTAAAGCCCTTCCCTTTTTTTCAAGTTCGTTATTTATCGCTTTAAAATGAGCTTTAGGATTATCAATATTCTTAGCATTAACCTTAGCTATTAAGGCATCAAAGGTTTCTATAGCCTCATCAATAATAGCTTCACTTTCTTTGGTATCTTTATCTGTATTTTCATATTCCCAAACATAAACCGCCTCAATGATGTCTCCTAAAACATAATTGATATCTTTTTTTAATTCTCTAACATTTGCCATAATTTCTTATTTTATTTGTCTACAAAATTACACATAAACTTCTAATAGGGTGGCCTTTTTTGCATTAATTTCATACGATTTAATAGCGGCTGGTAATAGCAATGTTTCTCCTTTTACTAATTGCTCAGTGACCCCATTTGCCGTAATACTAACCTCTCCATCAACACATATATATATTATGAACGAATCTTTTTGATTCATTCTTTTCTGATTAGTATTTACACTTAAATAATTGGTTGTAAAGTAAGGACAAGTCACCATTTCATTTGATACGTTCATCTCTTTAGAATACGATACTCTAAAATTATCGGGCATATCAAAATCAAAAGCATCGATAGCCAAATCATTATGCAATTCTCTTTCATTACCATCAGCATCCACCCGATCCCAATCATAAACCCTATAGGTTATATCACTGGTTTGCTGAATTTCTGCTACCATAACTCCTGCACCTATGGCATGAACGCGCCCCACTTCAATAAAATAGGTATCTCCTTCTTTGACGGTATCAACATTTAGTATATCTGGTAAGGTCTTGTACTTAAGATGTTCTAAGTATTTTTCTTTAGTCATTTCTTGATTAAAGCCCACTATTAAATTAGCGTCCTCATCGGCTTGCATCACATACCACATTTCGGTTTTTCCAAATGAATTATGGCGTTCGGCAGCTAATTGGTCATTAGGATGTAATTGAATGGACAAATCTTCTTTAGCATCAATAAACTTTATTAAAAGAGGAAACTTGTTTTTAAAAACTTTTTGATTCTGTATTCCAAGTAAATCAGCTCCATAGTTTACTAATAACTCCTTTAAAGATCGTCCTTTTAACGCCCCATTTGACACTATAGATGTGTCTCCTTCTACATCACTAATTTCCCAACTTTCACCAACATTAAGGCCATCAGAGCCTTTACTCAAAATATCCCTAAGTTTGGTTCCTCCCCAAATTTTGTCTTTTAAAATGGGATAAAACTTCAAAGGATATAATCCTACATTTGCTTTATTTTCCTGCATAACTTACAAAATTTCTAGGGGTTTCATATAGTGTTATTTCTAAATCTAGCTCTGGCTCAATTTTTGGTTTAATCTTGTTATAGATAACCACCGCAATGTTTTCAGCCGTTGGATTTAAGTCTTTAAATTCTGGTACTTCAAGATTAAAGTTTTTATGGTCAAAAGCATCTTCAACTTCCTGTTTAATTATGTCCTTTAAAACTTTCATATCAATAACATAACCAGTTTCCTTATCAATTTCACCAGTTATACTAACAATGAGTTCATAATTATGACCATGAAAATTGGGATTATTACATTTACCAAACACATTTTGGTTTTTATCAAAGTCCCAATCTTTTCTATATAAACGATGCGCTGCATTAAAATGTGCCTTTCTACTAACTTTTACCTTCATCTGTTCACGTTTATATATTCGTAAAATTTTTCGAAAATCACCTTAAACCAAGCCGTATAGTTTTCGGGGTGAACTTTAATATCGCTTTTTACAGCTTCCAAAGGCATCCATTTCCAATTGGCCACTTCTTCTGGGTTTATATTTGGTTTGCCATTAAAATTACCAAGCAATATATGGTCTAATTCATGTTCGGTTAGTCCATTATCAAAAGGCGCTTTGTAAATGAATGAAACAGTTTCAGACAGATCGACAACAAATCCCATTTCTTCCTGCAATCTTCGCTTACCTGCTTCTATATTGCTCTCTCCGTCCCTTTGATGGCTGCAACACGTATTTGTCCATAACCCTGGAGAATGGTACTTTTCAAGGGAACGCTGTTGCAACATCAGCTCATTCTTGTCATTAAAAATAAACACTGAAAATGCACGATGTAGTAACGCTTTTTCATGGGCTTCCATTTTTGGCATTAACCCAATTTTTTCATCGTTCTCGTTTACTAAAATTACTTTTTCTTCCTCCATACACTAACAAAAATACCAAGTTAATTTAGAAATCGGTACTTTCTAAATAGAAAATTAAAATGACGTCATAACTTATATTTCTAATGCACAAGAAATAGTATCTTTGCAACCCATTTACCCAAAGATTTATGAGTTTTTTAAAAGAGATACAACGCAGACGTACATTTGGAATTATATCACACCCTGATGCTGGTAAAACAACCCTAACAGAAAAACTGCTACTATTTGGTGGCGCAATTCAAGAAGCGGGTGCCGTAAAAAGTAATAAGATTAAAAAGGGGGCCACTAGTGACTTTATGGAAATTGAACGTCAGCGCGGAATTTCTGTAGCCACTTCTGTATTGGCTTTTGAATACAACGCTATAAAAATCAATATTTTAGACACACCTGGACATAAAGATTTTGCTGAAGATACCTTTAGAACACTTACCGCTGTTGACAGTGTTATTGTGGTTATAGATGTTGCCAAGGGTGTTGAGGAACAAACTGAAAAACTAGTAGAAGTTTGTAGAATGCGAAATATTCCTATGATTGTATTCATCAATAAATTAGACAGAGAAGGTAAAGATGCCTTTGATTTGTTAGATGAAGTAGAGCAAAAACTAGGACTTAAAGTAACCCCTTTGAGCTTTCCAATAGGCATGGGATATGACTTTAAAGGGATTTATAATATTTGGGAAAAGAATGTAAATCTTTTTAGTGGAGACAGCAGAAAAAATATAGAAGAAACCGTTGAAATATCAGATTTATCATCTTCTGAACTAGATAAATTAGTTGGAGAAGATTCTGCTAATACCTTACGAGAAGAAATTGAATTGGTAGAGGGTATTTACCCAAGTTTTGATAAAGCAGCCTATTTAGAAGGTAATTTACAACCTGTATTTTTTGGTTCGGCGTTAAATAATTTTGGAGTACGCGAATTATTAGATTGTTTTATAGAGATTGCTCCCCAGCCAAGGGCAAAGCAAAGTGAAGAACGTTTAGTAAAACCTGATGAAGATAAATTTAGTGGCTTTGTTTTTAAAATACATGCTAATATGGATCCTAATCATAGAAACAGATTAGCCTTTGTTAAAATTGTATCTGGTGAATTTAAACGTAACTCTCCCTATCTACATGTACGTCACAATAAAAAATTAAAATTCTCAAGTCCAAATGCTTTTTTTGCTGAAAAAAAGGAAATAGTTGATATCTCCTACCCTGGTGATATTGTTGGCTTACAAGATACAGGAACCTTTAAAATAGGTGATACATTAACCGAGGGAGAAGTATTGAACTATAAAGGTATACCAAGTTTCTCACCTGAACATTTTAGATATATCAATAATGCAGACCCTTTAAAATCTAAACAACTCAATAAGGGTATAGATCAATTGATGGATGAAGGTGTAGCACAGTTATTTACTTTAGAGCTAAATGGACGAAAAGTAATAGGTACTGTTGGTGCACTACAATATGAAGTTATTCAATATAGATTAGAACATGAATATGGCGCTAAATGTACCTACGAAAACCTAAATGTTCATAAAGCCTGTTGGGTAGATCCTCATAATGCTAATTCTGAGGAATACAAAGAGTTTGTACGTGTAAAACAACGATTTTTAGCAAAAGACAAACGAAATCAGCTTGTGTTTTTAGCCGATTCTCCTTTTTCATTGCAAATGACGCAACAAAAATATCCAAATGTGAAACTACATTTTACGTCAGAATTTGAATAATTATCACACAAAATGCATTTAATCGTATTTTTAAGCATTTAATCGATAAAATTTATTATATTTAGACAATAGTTAAGTCATAACCCCAAAAATGATTAGCCATGGAAATTAATTCTAGAGAATTCCGTAACAAAGAAATTACAGTAACCTACAACCCTGTTTTATGTTGTTTATCAGGGATTTGTGCTAAAGAGCTTTCATCGGTTTTTAGAAATTCTGTAATCCCTTGGGTTGACATTGACGGGGCTACTAATGAAAAAATTATGAGCCAAGTCAAAAAATGCCCTTCGGGTGCTTTACAATGTTTTCGTAACAAAAAGAAAGTCGCTTAAAAAATAAACGCCAATAAATGATGACATTTATTGGCGTTTATTCTAGGCTTAACCTGTGGGACCAAAATTTAATGGAATTGGGGGTTGCTTCTGAAAATATTATGAACAACCTTTATAATCACAAATCAGTTTTACTAAAAAATTTTAAGCCTGACCGGTTGGCCCAAAATTCAAAGGAATTGGAGGTTGCTCGTAATCCTTAATTTCACCATGAGCATTTTCAAATCTAGCCACATTATCACCTAAAGCTTTTAATAAGCGCTTAGCATGTTGCGGTGTTAATATGATTCTAGATTTTACTTTATTTTTAGGAACCCCAGGCATAATATTTACAAAATCTACTACAAATTCTGAAACCGAATGATTTATAATTGCCAGATTTGAATAGGTGCCTTCGGCTACCTTTTCATCTAGTTCTATATTAATTTGTCCTTGTTTTGGTTGGTCTTTTTCGTCTGCCATAATATTGTTTGCTATTAAAAAAGCCTTCAAGTATAAAATATACATGAAGACTTTTTATTTTATAAGATGCTTCGACTTTGCTCAGCATAAATTCGACTAACAAGTCTCACTTCACCTTCAGCTCGTGAGACTTGAGTCCTCATTTAATTATAATTTAATTCTTGCTTTACCTGCATCATTTCATCGAACTCTTCTTTAGAGCCTACAATGATATCTGAGTAACTACGCATACCTGTACCTGCTGGTATTCTATGACCAACAATTACATTCTCCTTCAAGCCTTCTAAATCATCAACTTTACCAGCAACAGCAGCCTCATTAAGAACTTTTGTTGTTTCCTGGAACGATGCCGCAGAAATAAAAGACTTCGTTTGAAGGGATGCTCTTGTAATACCTTGAAGTATTGGTGTAGCAGTAGCTGGTTGCGCATCTCTAGCTTCAACAAGTTGCTTATCTTCTCTACGTAAAATAGAGTTCTCATCTCTTAACTGACGTAACGTAACAATTTGTCCTGCTTTTAGGTTAACAGAATCACCAGCATCTTCAACAACTTTCTTACCAAAAATTTCATCATTTTCTTTAATAAAATCGGCTTTATGCACCAATTGGTCTTCTAAGAAAATAGTATCACCAGAATCAATGATTCGAACTTTACGCATCATCTGTCTAACAACAACTTCAAAGTGCTTATCGTTGATTTTTACCCCTTGTAAACGATATACCTCTTGTACTTCATTTACCAAGTATTGCTGAACAGCTGAAGGTCCTTTAATATTTAAAATATCATTAGGCGTTACAGAGCCATCAGATAAAGGCATACCTGCTTTTACATAATCATTTTCCTGAACAAGAATTTGATTAGATAGTTTTACCAAATATTTCTTAACATCTCCTAATTTAGACTCTACAATAATCTCACGGTTACCACGCTTAATTTTTCCGAAAGATACCACACCATCAATAGCACTTACTACAGCTGGGTTAGATGGATTACGCGCCTCGAACAACTCCGTTACACGTGGAAGACCACCTGTAATATCACCTGCTTTTGCAGACTTACGAGGAATCTTCACTAAGATTTTTCCAACGTTAATCTTATCACCATCATCAATCATCAAGTGCGCTCCAACTGGTAAGTTGTAAGAACGTATAGTTTCTCCACTAGCATCTTCAATATGCAGCGTAGGAATAAGTTTTTTGTTTCTAGACTCCGATATTACTTTTTCTTGGAAACCAGTTTGCTCATCAATTTCAACTTGGTAAGTAACCCCTTGCTCAATGTTTTCATACTTTACTTTACCAGCAAACTCTGAAATAATTACACCGTTATAAGGATCCCATGTACAAACAACATCTCCTTTTGATAATTCTTGACCATTCTCAATAAAAATAGTTGAACCATAAGGAATATTGTTATTACTCAATACAATACCAGTCTTTTTATCTACAAGTTTAAGTTCAGATGTTCTAGAAATTACAATATCTATTTCATTTCCTTCAGAATCCTGACCTTTAACTGTTTTTAAATCTTCAATCTCTGCAATACCATCAAACTTAACCGCTAACTTATTATCTTCTGAAATGTTACCAGCAATACCACCCACGTGGAATGTACGTAATGTAAGCTGTGTACCTGGCTCACCAATAGATTGTGCTGCAACCACACCAACGGCTTCACCACGTTGCACCATTTTTCCGGTAGCCAAGTTACGTCCGTAACATTTAGCACAAATACCTTGTAACGCTTCACATGTTAAAGCAGAACGTACTTCAAGGCTTTCAATTGGAGATTCTTCAATAGCTTTAGCAATATCATCTTCAATCAATTGACCTGAAGATACTAATAACTCATCAGTTAATGGGTTATAAACATCATTTAAAGATACACGACCAACGATTCTTTCTTCTAAAGTCTCAACAATCTCATCATTCTTTTTCAATGGCTCAACTTCTACCCCTCTTAATGTACCACAATCTTCAGAATTAATAATAACATCCTGAGAAACATCTACAAGACGACGCGTTAAATACCCCGCATCGGCCGTCTTAAGAGCCGTATCTGCAAGACCTTTACGGGCACCGTGCGTAGAGATAAAGTATTCTAAAATAGAAAGCCCCTCTTTAAAGTTTGAAAGAATTGGGTTTTCAATAATCTCACCTCCTCCTGCATTAGATTTTTTAGGTTTCGCCATTAATCCACGCATACCTGTAAGCTGACGAATCTGCTCTTTCGATCCACGCGCTCCAGAATCAAGCATCATAAATACCGAGTTAAATCCTTGCTGATCTTCACGAATACGCTTCATAGACAACTCGGTCAATTCAGCATTAGTAGATGTCCAAATATCAATAACCTGATTATAACGCTCGTTATTTGTAATAAGCCCCATATTATAGTTACCCATAATACCATCAACTTGTTTATTGGCAGCGTCAATCATGTTTTGCTTTTCTGGTGGAATAATAATATCACCTAAACTGAATGATAATCCGCCTTGGAATGCAAACTTAAATCCTAATGTTCTAATGGCATCTAAGAAATCAGCTGTTTCAGGTACAGACGTTACTTTAAGGATGTCACCAATAATATCTCTTAAAGATTTTTTAGTTAATACCTTATTTATAAAACCAGCAGCCTGAGGCACATGTTGGTTGAACAACACACGTCCTACAGTGGTTTCAACAATCATTCTATCGAGCTTTCCATCTTCATTAATATCAATAGTTCTCACTTTGATACCCGCATTCAAATCAACACGTTTTTCGTTGAAAGCAATCTCCACCTCTTCAGGTGAATAGAATGTTAAGCCTTCTCCTTTAATTGGTAATTCTGGTGTAGACTTACGTTCTTTAGTCATATAATACAACCCAAGAACCATATCTTGAGAAGGTACCGTTACAGGAGAACCATTCGCTGGATTTAAGATATTATGAGAAGCCAACATTAATAACTGACACTCTAAAATAGCTTCTGGCCCTAATGGTAAATGTACCGCCATTTGGTCACCATCAAAATCGGCGTTAAATGCTGTACACACTAATGGGTGTAATTGAATCGCTTTCCCCTCAATTAATTTTGGTTGGAAGGCTTGAATACCCAAACGGTGTAACGTAGGCGCACGGTTTAGTAATACTGGATGTCCTTTAAGAACGTTTTCCAAAATATCCCAAACCACAGGCTCTCTTTTATCTATAATTTTCTTTGCAGATTTTACAGTTTTTACAATTCCTCTTTCTATTAATTTTCTAATAACGAAAGGTTTGTAAAGCTCTGCTGCCATATTTTTTGGCAATCCACACTCGTATAATTTCAATTCAGGACCAACAACAATTACAGAACGTGCAGAGTAATCAACACGCTTACCAAGTAAGTTTTGACGAAAACGCCCTTGCTTACCTTTAAGTGAATCTGATAATGATTTTAATGGTCTGTTAGAATCTGTTTTTACTGCTGAAGATTTACGTGTGTTATCAAACAACGAATCTACAGATTCTTGTAACATACGTTTTTCGTTACGTAAAATCACCTCAGGCGCTTTAATTTCTACCAATCGCTTTAAACGGTTGTTACGTATAATTACACGACGATATAAATCATTCAAATCTGAAGTGGCAAAACGACCACCATCAAGTGGTACTAACGGACGTAATTCTGGCGGAATGATTGGAATAACCTTCATAATCATCCACTCTGGTCTGTTTTCTCTATTTTGGTTAGACTCACGCAAAGACTCAACAACTTGTAAACGTTTTAAAGCTTCAGTTTTACGTTGTTTAGACGTTTCAGTATTAGCTTTATGACGTAACTCGTATGATAATGACTCTAAATCAATACGAGCCAATAAATCGATTAAACATTCAGCTCCCATTTTAGCAATAAACTTGTTAGGATCTGAATCGTCTAAATATTGGTTGTCTTGAGGAAGAGTTTCAGCAATATTTAAATACTCTTCTTCTGTTAAGAAATCCATTTTTTGTAATGGCTCTCCTTCTTCATTTTTAGCAATACCTGGCTGAATGACTACATAACGTTCGTAGTAAATAATCATATCTAATTTCTTAGATGGTAAGCCTAATAAATAACCAATTTTATTTGGTAATGAACGGAAATACCAAATGTGTGCAACAGGAACTACCAAGTTGATGTGCCCAACACGGTCACGACGCACTTTCTTTTCTGTTACTTCTACCCCACAACGATCACAAACAATACCCTTGTAACGGATTCTTTTATATTTACCACAAGCACACTCATAATCCTTTACAGGACCAAAAATACGCTCACAAAACAAACCATCGCGTTCTGGTTTGTGTGTACGATAATTAATAGTTTCTGGTTTCAAAACCTCACCTCTAGACTCAGCTAAAATAGATTCTGGCGATGCTAAACCAATGGAGATTTTATTAAATCTCTTTACTGTATTCTTATCTTGTTTTCTTGCCATAATATATGGTTGAAATGATTTTTTTAATTAACTACTCCTCTAATCTGATGTCTAACCCTAAACCTTTCAATTCATGCATTAATACATTGAAAGATTCTGGTAATCCTGGATCTGGCATTGGCTCACCTTTTACAATACTTTCGTATGTTTTAGCTCTACCAATAACATCATCAGATTTTACAGTTAAGATTTCACGTAAGGTACTTGATGCACCGTATGCTTCAAGTGCCCAAACTTCCATCTCACCAAAACGCTGACCACCAAACTGTGCTTTACCTCCAAGCGGTTGTTGCGTAATTAATGAGTAAGGTCCAATAGAACGTGCGTGCATTTTATCATCAACCATATGCCCTAATTTCAACATATAGATAACCCCTACTGTAGCGGGTTGATCAAAACGATCACCAGTTCCACCGTCATATAAGTAAGTATGACCGTATCTAGGAATTCCAGCTTCATCAGTTAAGGCATTAATTTGGTCTATATTTGCTCCATCAAAAATAGGAGTGGCATATTTACGACCTAAATTTTGACCTGCCCATCCTAGAACAGTTTCATAAATCTGACCGATATTCATACGTGATGGTACCCCTAGTGGATTCAATACAATATCAACTGGTGTTCCATCCTCCAAGAATGGCATATCTTCCTGACGAACGATACGTGCAACAATACCTTTGTTACCGTGACGTCCAGCCATCTTATCACCTACTTTAAGTTTACGTTTTTTAGCAATGTAAACTTTAGCTAGTTTAATAATTCCTGCTGGTAATTCATCTCCTACAGAAATGGTAAACTTCTCACGACGTAATGATCCTTGTAAGTCATTTTCCTTAATCTTGTAGTTATGAATTAAATCGGCAACTAATTGATTTGTATGCTCATCAGTGGTCCATTTTCCAGATACTAAATGCGCATAATCATCAACAGCATTTAACATTTTAAGTGTAAATTTCTTACCTTTTGGTAGTACTTCTTCACCTAAATCATTATAAATACCTTGTGCTGTTTTACCATTAACGATGTTAAATAATTTTTCAACTAAAACATCTTTAAGTTCATCAAATTTTCTGTCGTATTGTGCTTCTAGAGCTAAGATATCATCTTTATCCTGAGCTCTTTTACGTTTATCTTTAACCGCTCTAGCGAATAATTTTTTATCAATTACTACCCCATTTAATGATGGAGATGCTTTTAAAGAGGCATCTTTAACATCACCAGCTTTATCACCAAAAATAGCGCGTAATAACTTTTCTTCTGGTGTTGGATCTGATTCTCCTTTAGGCGTAATTTTACCAATTAAAATATCACCAGGCTTAACCTCGGCACCAATACGAATCATTCCGTTTTCATCAAGGTCTTTTGTAGCCTCTTCTGAAACGTTAGGGATATCATTAGTTAACTCTTCGTTTCCTAATTTTGTGTCTCTAACTTCTAATGAATATTCATCAATGTGGATAGAAGTAAAGATATCTTCACGAACCACTTTTTCAGAAATTACAATCGCATCCTCAAAGTTATAACCTTTCCAAGGCATGAAAGCCACTTTCATGTTTCTACCAAGAGCCAACTCACCTTGTTGCGTTGCATAACCTTCACAAAGCACTTGACCTTTAGTTACTGTATCACCTTTTTTAACAATAGGTTTTAAGTTGATAGAAGTCCCTTGATTGGTTTTTCTGAATTTTACTAATTGGTAAGTTTTAACATCACTATCAAAACTTACTTTAGCTTCATCTTCAGTACGTTCGTAACGTATCTTAATTTCATTAGCATCTACATAAAGTACTTCTCCTGCACCTTCAGCATTAATTAAAACTCTAGAATCAGAAGCGACTTGACGCTCTAAACCTGTTCCTACGATAGGTGCATCTACTCTTAATAATGGTACTGCCTGACGCATCATGTTTGATCCCATCAATGCACGGTTCGCATCATCATGCTCTAAGAACGGAATTAACGATGCTGAAATAGAAGAAATTTGGTTTGGTGCTACGTCTGTATAATGAATCTCTTTTGGATCTAATACAGGGAAATCCCCTTCCATACGAGCAATAACTTTCTCGTTTAAAATTTTACCATCTCCATCAACTTCAACAGTTGCCTGAGCAATTAATTTTTCTTCTTCTTCTTCTGCACTTAAGTAAATAGGATCATTTTTAATATCTACAACACCATCTTCTACTGGTCTATAAGGTGTTTCTATGAATCCCATAGTATTAACCTTTGCAAATACCGACAGAGAAGAGATCAAACCAATGTTTGGTCCCTCTGGTGTTTCAATAGGACATAAACGTCCGTAGTGCGTATAGTGAACGTCACGAACCTCGAACCCTGCTCTCTCACGAGATAAACCTCCAGGTCCTAAAGCCGATAAACGACGCTTATGTGTAATCTCTGCTAATGGATTAGTTTGATCCATAAACTGAGACAACTGGTTTGTACCAAAGAACGAGTTAATTACAGACGACAACGTTTTAGCGTTAATCAAATCTATAGGAGTAAATACCTCATTATCACGAACGTTCATACGCTCACGAATAGTACGTGCCATACGCGCTAAACCAACACCAAACTGTTGTGATAACTGCTCACCTACAGTACGTACACGACGGTTAGATAAGTGATCGATATCATCAATCTCTGCTTTGGAGTTGATAAGCTCGATTAAATATTTAATAATGGTAATGATATCTTCTTTAGTAAGCACTTGCTTATCCATTCCAATGTCAAGACCTAATTTTTTATTCATTCTATAACGTCCAACTTCTCCTAAAGAGTAACGTTGGTCACTAAAGAATAATTTATCTATAATACCACGTGCTGTTTCCTCATCTGGTGGCTCAGCATTACGTAATTGTCTATAGATATGTTCTACAGCTTCTTTTTCAGAGTTTGTTGGGTCTTTTTGAAGTGTATTATGTATAATGGCATAATCCCCTTGCTCGTTAGATTCTTTATGTAAAAGAATAGTCTTTACTTCTGCGTCAAGGATTTCCTCAATATTATCTTTATCTAAAATAGTATCACGGTCTAATACAATCTCATTACGTTCTATAGAAACTACCTCTCCAGTATCTTCATCAACGAAATCTTCATGCCATGTATTAAGAACACGTGCTGCTAATTTTCTACCTGTGTATTTTTTTAATCCAGACTTTGATACTTTAACCTCTTCGGCTAAGTCGAAAATCTCTAAGATATCTTTATCTCTTTCAAAACCGATAGCACGGAAAAGTGTGGTTACAGGTAACTTTTTCTTTCTATCGATGTAAGCATACATCACTTGGTTGATATCTGTAGCAAATTCAATCCAAGATCCTTTGAATGGAATAACCCTTGCTGAATATAATTTTGTTCCATTAGCATGGAAAGATTGACCAAAGAAAACCCCTGGTGAACGGTGTAACTGTGACACCACTACACGTTCTGCACCATTAATTACGAATGTACCACTAGGTGTCATGTAAGGAATGGTTCCTAAGTAAACATCTTGAACAATGGTTTCAAAATCTTCATGTTCAGGATCTGTACAATATAACTTTAATCTAGCTTTTAGCGGAACGCTGTAAGTTAATCCTCTTTCAATACACTCTTCAATGGCGTATCTTGGTGGATCTACAAAGTAATCTAAAAATTCTAATACGAATTGATTACGAGAATCTGTAATTGGAAAGTTTTCCATGAAGGTGTTATATAACCCTTCATCACCTCTTTCTTCAGATTTTGTTTCTAATTGGAAAAAATCCTGGAAGGACTTAATCTGAATATCCAAGAAATCTGGATATTCCGTTCTATTTACAATAGAAGAGAAATTTAATCTTTCAGCTTGTGTTGATAACATCAATGGACGGAATTTTGATTAAAAAATAATAATGTCAGTGCTTTTAAACACCGGTTAAACAGCCAATTTCATAGCATAATTAATGGCTGTTTTATGCAATTTTTTCAGGTATATGTTATATACGCAAAATGGTCTAGATCTTATCCCACGTTCTGTAGGACAGATCTAAACCTTTGTATTGTTGAGTAATTAAGCTTACTTAAGCTCAACCTCTGCTCCAGCCTCTTCTAACTGAGTTTTTAATGCTTCAGCTTCGTCTTTAGAAACTGCTTCTTTGATAGCGCTAGGTGCATCATCAACTAAACCTTTAGCTTCTTTTAATCCTAAACCAGTTAATTCTTTAACTAATTTTACTACAGCTAATTTAGATGCTCCAGCTGCTTTTAAGATAACATCAAATTCAGTTTGAGCTTCACCAGCATCATCACCACCAGCAGCAGGACCAGCAACAGCAACTGCAGCAGCAGCAGCAGGCTCGATACCATACTCATCTTTTAATATAGTTGCTAACTCATTTACTTCTTTTACAGTAAGGTTAACTAATTGTTCTGCGAAATCTTTTAAATCTGCCATTTTTCTATCGTTTTAATCGTGTTTTTTAATAATAATATAATTGTAATAAAGTGCGTACTTCTTTAAGACTATCCTTCTTTTTCAGATAGTGTTTTAATAAGTCCAGCAATTGTGTTTCCACCTGATTTAAGCGCTGATACCACATTCTTAGCAGGAGATTGAAGTAATCCAATAATTTCTCCTAGTAACTCTTCTTTAGACTTGATATCAACTAATGCGTCTAATTGTTCGTCACCAATGTAAACAGCTTCCTCAATAAATGCTCCTTTTAATAAAGGTTTTTCAGATTTCTTACGGAAATTCTTAATTAATTTTGCTGGTGCATTACCTGTTTCAGAATACATCACCGATGTATTTCCTTTTAAAACTGCAGGAAGTTCTCCAAATTCTTTATCTGAAGCTTCCATTGCTTTTGCAAGTAATGTATTTTTAACAACAGCCATTTTTACGTTTGCCTTAAAAGCAGCACGACGTAAATCTGAGGTAGCCCCTGCATTTAACCCAGAAATATCAGCTAAATAGATATTTGTGTTATTAGCTAATTCTGCAGTCAACTCCTCAATTACTTGTGATTTTTCTTCTCTTGTCATGATAAAAGTTTTAACTTAGATTAACTAACCTTAGGATCAATTGCAATACTAGGACTCATGGTAGAAGACATGTGAATACTTTTCACATAAACCCCTTTTGCAGTTGTTGGTTTTAATTTAATTAATGTTTGTATTAATTCATTTGCGTTACCCGCAATTTTATCAGCACTAAATGATGCTTTACCAATAGCAGCATGTACAATACCTGTTTTATCAACTTTAAAGTCAATTTTCCCAGCTTTTACTTCTGCTACTGCCTTAGCAATATCCATGGTTACTGTACCTGTTTTAGGGTTTGGCATTAAACCACGAGGACCTAATACACGTCCTAAAGGACCTAATTTACCCATAACACTAGGCATAGTTATAATAACATCTATATCAGTCCATCCGCTCTTGATTTTGTCAAGATACTCATCTAAACCTACATAATCAGCTCCTGCTTCTTTAGCTTCTGCTTCTTTATCAGGTGTTACTAATGCTAATACTTTCATATCTTTACCAGTACCGTGAGGAAGTGATACTACACCTCTTACCATTTGATTTGCTTTACGAGGATCTACACCCAAACGTACTGCTATATCAACTGATGCGTCAAACTTTGTATTGGTAATTTCTTTTACTAGTTCAGATGCTTCATTTAATGAATACACCCTTCCTTTTTCAATTTTCGCTAAAGCTTCTTTTTGCTTTCTTGTTAATCTTGCCATTTTCTAATGCTTTAATAGATTAAGAAGGAAATTTTCCTGTTACAGTTATTCCCATCGATCTTGCAGTACCAGCAACCATTTTCATAGCAGAACCAATTTCAAATGCATTTAAATCTTGCATTTTGTCTTCTGCGATAGTTTTAATCTGATCCCACGTTACTTTAGCTACTTTTTTTCGGTTAGGTTCTCCTGAACCTTTTTTCACCTTGGCCGCTTCTAATAATTGTACTGCAGCTGGAGGCGTTTTGATTACAAAGTCAAATGACTTGTCTTTGTAAACAGAAATAACTACTGGTAATACTTTACCAGCCTTATCTTGTGTTCTCGCATTAAATTGCTTACAGAACTCCATGATATTAACTCCAGCAGCACCTAAAGCGGGTCCAACCGGTGGCGACGGATTCGCAGCACCTCCCCGAACTTGTAACTTAACTACTTTACCTAATTCTTTTGCCATTTTTAATAATTTAATTTGAAACCTTCTTATGTTTTGGAAGCGAAAGACGGTATCAATTTATATAGTGTAACAATTATTATACTTTTTCAACCTGCATATAACTTAACTCTAATGGTGTTTTTCTTCCAAAGATTTTCACCATTACTTCAAGCTTACGCTTTTCTTCATTTATTTTCTCAATAGTACCATCAAATCCGTTGAACGGCCCATCAATAACTTTTACGGTTTCTCCTTTTGTATAAGGAATTGCAACATTAGCCGTTTTCTCTACAGCCAATTCATCAACCTTACCTAACATTCTGTTTACTTCAGATTGTCTTAACGGCACAGGATCACCACCTTTAGTTTCACCTAAAAAACCAATAACATTAGTTACTGAACGAATAATATGAGGCACTTCTCCAGTTAAATTCGCCTGAATCATAATATACCCAGGAAAAAACACCTTTTCTTTATGAATTTTTTTTCCGTTACGAATTTGAATCACACGCTCTGTTGGTACCAAAACCTGATCAACATAATCTTGCATCCCTAAACGAGCTATTTCATTCTCAATATAGGTTTTGATTTTGTTTTCCTGTCCACTTACCGCACGAACAACATACCACTTTTTATCACTTCCTTCAGACATAAATTTTTCTTTTTAACGTTAAATGTTAACTAATCCATTGAAAGTAAGTAGTAATAACTTTACTGAATACTGTATCGATACCCCAAATAGCAAGAGAAAAAACAATTGAAAATACTGCAACCAATACAGTTAAACTCTGTCCTTCAGCCCAAGTAGGCCAAGTCACATTATTTTTTAACTCTCCAAATGAATCTTTTATGTAATTTACAAATCCTGCCATTTTGTTATTTTCTTTTTTTTAGACACGTTAAAATGTTTTTCAACCTATTTAACTATCTGTTTTTTTGCACGGGTTGCGAGACTCGAACTCACGACACCTGGTTTTGGAGACCAGTGCTCTACCAACTGAGCTAAACCCGTAAACATAAGCGAAGGTATTCCTTTTAAATTTCCGGAATACCTTTGCTCATTTATATTCTTATTAAACTATTGTATTAGTCTAAAATTTCAGTTACCTGACCAGCACCAACTGTTCTACCTCCTTCACGGATAGCGAAACGTAAACCTACGTTCATTGCAATTGGCTGAATTAACTCAACAGTAATAGTTAAGTTATCTCCTGGCATAACCATCTCAACTCCATCAGGTAAAGAAATGTTACCAGTTACATCAGTTGTACGTACGTAGAACTGTGGACGGTAGTTATTGTGGAAAGGCGTATGACGACCACCCTCTTCTTTTTTCAAGATATAAACCTCTGCTTTAAATTTAGCGTGAGGAGTTACAGAACCAGGCTTAGTGATTACCATACCTCTAGAGATTTGAGTTTTCTCAATACCTCTTAATAAGATACCAGCGTTATCACCAGCTTCACCTCTATCTAATATTTGACGGAACATCTCAATACCAGTGATAGTAGAAGTTAACTTCTCAGCTCCCATACCAATGATTTCAACAGGATCTCCAGTTTTAGCTACACCAGTTTCAATACGACCAGTTGCTACAGTACCACGACCAGTAATAGAGAATACGTCTTCGATAGGCATTAAGAAAGGCTTATCCATATCACGTACAGGCTCTTCAATCCAGTTATCACAAGCATCCATTAACTCCATTACAGTATCAACCCATTTTTGCTCACCGTTAAGTGCACCTAAAGCTGAACCTGAAATTACAGGACCATTATCTCCATCGTACTCATAGAAGTTTAATAGATCTCTTACTTCCATATCTACTAACTCTAAAAGCTCTTCATCATCAACCATATCAACTTTGTTTAAGAAAACAACGATACGAGGAATACCTACTTGACGACCTAATAAGATATGCTCACGAGTTTGTGGCATAGGACCATCAGTAGCAGCAACCACTAAGATAGCACCATCCATTTGAGCAGCACCAGTTACCATGTTCTTAACGTAATCCGCGTGACCTGGACAGTCAACGTGAGCATAGTGACGGTTAGCTGTTTGATATTCTACGTGAGATGTATTAATTGTAATACCTCTTTCTTTCTCTTCAGGAGCGTTATCAATTTGATCGAAGTCTTTTGCTTCAGATAAACCTGCATCAGCTAATACTTTAGTAATAGCAGCAGTTAAAGTTGTTTTACCGTGATCTACGTGTCCAATTGTACCAATATTTAAGTGTGGTTTTGAACGATCAAAAGTTGCCTTTGCCATGTTTTTTAATAATTTTAATCTTAGTTATATAATAATATTAGTGTACTCTGTTTTTTACCTCTAATATATTAGAGCCAATGACGAGATTTGAACTCGTGACCTCTTCCTTACCAAGGAAACGCTCTACCCCTGAGCTACACCGGCGTAAAGTTTTTATTTCCTATTCTCTCAAAAGCCTTATATATTAAGACCAATTAATTGAAAGAAGAGATTCCTGCCTTCGCAGGAATTTAGAGCGGGAGACCGGGTTCGAACCGGCGACATTCAGCTTGGAAGGCTGACGCTCTACCAACTGAGCTACTCCCGCAAATTTTAAAATTCAAACTTCAATTTTAGTGGGGAGAGCAGGATTCGAACCTGCGAAGGTAAAAACCAACAGATTTACAGTCTGTCCTCGTTGGCCGCTTGAGTATCTCCCCAATGAATTTTATCAATATTTCTTAAGAACTTGAGCCGATAGAGGGACTCGAACCCACGACCTGCTGATTACAAATCAGCTGCTCTAGCCAGCTGAGCTATATCGGCTTTTCTTACCTTTTTTACATATAAAAAAAGCCCGCTATTTCTAACGGACTGCAAATGTATATATTTTTTATTTTATTCAAAACATATTTTAACAAATTTTTGTTATAAATGCGTTCTTAATTTTTCTTTTCGCTTTATTAACTGTCTTTCAAGTGAGGCTACAGCCATATCTGCTCCTTCTTCAAAGGTTTTACATTGTTTTTTTACCACAAAACTATCTCCTGGAACACTTACCCTTGCCTCAAATATTTTATTCTCTTTTTCACTTGTATTTTCTACTTTTAAATACACATCAGATTTAATTACCTTGTCGTAAAACAAATCCAACTTATCCATACGTTTTTGAATGAATGTGATTAATTTCTTATCAGCATTAAAATTAATTGATTGGGTGTTTACTTTCATACTCCTAATATTTTTTAGTTAGACAATAAATCAACAATACTATTCCTTACCTCTAGGATGCGCATTAATATGCACTTGTTTCAATTCTGCTATACTATTGTGGGTGTAAACCTGGGTGGCAGCTAAACTTGAATGTCCTAAAAGTTCTTTAACAGCATTTAAATCGGCACCTTGGTTTAACAAATGCGTAGCAAAAGAGTGTCTTAAAATATGAGGACTCTTTTTTACCTTTGTAGATGCTAAACTAAAATACTCATTTATTATTCTGTAAACAAGTGTTTCATAAATTTTCCTGCCTTTTTTTGTTAAAAAAAAATAATCCTCGTCAACAACACTATCCAAATCATTCCTGAAAACCAAATACTTACGTATGTTTTCAACCACTGTATTTAATAATGGAATGAGACGTTCCTTATTTCGCTTACCTAAAACCTTAAGGGTTTTATTATTTAAATCAAAACTAGACATTTTAAGTTCAACCAGCTCAGTGCGTCGTATTCCTGTTGAATAGAATAACTCAATAATAGTTAGATTTCTAACACTTTCAAAATCGTTTCTTGAATTTAATACCTCCAGAACGGTTTCTATTTCATGTTCAGAAAAAGGTGTTTGCACTTTTTTACTTGTTTTTAGCGCTTTGTGTTTTGACAATGGGTTTACTTTAATATCGCCTGTTTTTAATAAAAACTTATAATAGCTATTTAAACTTGATATTTTCCTATTAATGCTCCGGTTTACTAAACCCTTTTCTACCAACAATACAATCCAACTTCTTATTTGCGTATAATGTATTTCTTCTAAACCATTTACCTCATACTCATTTTGCATAAACTCTAAAAACTCGTTTAAATCATTTTCATAGGCCACTACAGTAAGGCGAGAGTAATTTTTCTCTAACAACAAATAATCTAAGAAAGGCTTAAACGTCATATACAAAGGAAAGTGTTATTTTAATTCATAAGCGTGATGAGTAAAAATACAATCTTTTAAGGAAAATTGAATCAAAAAAAATCCCGCATAATGCGGGATTTTAATTTTGCTTTGTATTTACTATACTTCCTCTGCGTCTCTCAACGATTGGATATATTGTGCTTTTTGAACCTGTGCTCTGCGCACCACTGAAGGCTTAGTGTAATACTTACGCTCTTGCAATTGATTCTTGATAGTGGTTCTTACAAACTTACGTTTGTAACGTTTCAACGCTCTATCTATATTTTCTCCGTCTTTTACTGGAATTATCAACATAGTGTCTTAACCTCCTCTCTTTTAGAATTTTCAGGCCGCAAATATAAAAACAATCTTTAATTTTAAACAAAAAAAATATTTTTTTTTTATGTTGCTGGCTTATAAGATTTTTTGTCAATAATAATCTTTGAAAGTATTTCTCTTAGAATCTCTGAAGTTCCCCCGCCAATAGGCCCTAACCTACTATCTCGAAGCAGTCTTGCTAAAGGATAATCTTCCATATAGCCATAACCACCTAAGAACTGTAAACATTCATAAATAACCTCATCAGCCATCTTTGTTGATTTCAATTTAGACATAGTGGCTTCTTTAACTACATATTCCCCCTTATTTAATCTAAATACAACCGAGTAATTAAACTGCTTGCACACCTCCATATCTGAATATAAATCCACATATTTATGTCTTAAGGCTTGATACATATCTAAAGATTTACCAAATGTTTTTCTTTCAGACATATATTGTAAGGCATAATCGAGAGCATATTCTGCTCTTGCGTGGGCATTAACACCCATTACTAAACGCTCTAGCGCAAAATGCTGCATTATATATGCAAACCCCTCATTTTCTTGACCTAACAAGTTAGTGACTGGCACCTTAACATTATCAAAAGCAATCTCTGCTGTATCTGAAGCTCTCCAACCCAATTTATCTAATTTGGTTGCCGTGATACCTGGCGTATCTCTATCTACAACAAAAATACTCATTCCCTTATTACCTTGCTCAGGACTCGTTTTTGCGGCCACTACTAAATAGTCACTATACACCCCATTGGTAATAAAGGTTTTAGCCCCATTAATCACATAATGATCATCAATCTTCACGGCTGTAGTACGCATCCCTGCAACATCACTACCTCCCGATGGCTCAGAGATACATAAACAACCTATCTTATCACCAGCAATACTTGGTGCCAAATAGTTTTGTTTAATAGCTTCATCTCCTTCCGCATTAAGGTGCGTCATAGCTAAATAAACATGTGCCCAAATGGCCGCCGCAAACCCGCCTGAATTTATTTTTTGAAGCTCCTCTTGTAAAATAACCGTGTAAAAAAGATCAAGATTTAAACCTCCATAGGCCTCAGGATAGTTAATCCCAAAAAAACCCATGTCACCAAACTTCTTCCAAATAAATCTATCAATAGTTCCCGTTTTCTCCCATTTATCAATGTGCGGTAAAACTTCTTTTTTTAAAAAATCCTGAAGGCTTTTTCTAAACAGGTTATGCTCTTCAGTGAAGTACATGTTATTCATCTAGTTTCTTTTTCAAGATGCAAATATAATTTAATTATATCTATTTTATTTACAGGAAAGCCTTTTACTTTTTGCAATTCATCAATTGAATTATACCCTTCTTTTAATTGGCGTTGTTCTATGATTTGATGCGCCAATTCATAATCTATATAAGGAATTGTTACCAATTGATTTACCGTAATGGTATTAATATTAAACGTCTTGATGCTTCTTGGGGTTTTTAACTCAAATACTTTCAATATGCTTTGAATAACCTCTGGTGATAAATCATACACCTCATAAAGTTCAACCTCATCGGCAAAACCACCTTTAAACCTGTTTCTGAATTTGATAATTCTATTAGAAAGCACTTCTCCTACCCCATTCACAACCTGAAGTTCACCTGCTGTGGCCTGATTTAAATCTTTCTTTTGATACGTTATTCTAGACGTGTTCTTTGCTGATGCTTTTTTAATACTAGAATTATTAATCCATTCAGGAAATTTAAAATAGGGTGAGAGCACTTCTAATAACGAATCTGATACTTGAGTTACCTCTTGAAATTGTTTGGAAGAATTAATCCATTTATTGTCTTTTCTGAATTGCAACAACCTATCAATCTCCACATTAGACATCCCCAAAACATACCCTTTATAGTCTGTAATAAAGTTAGGATTGAAAGGCGTTATTTCTGTCGATTTTTCTTTTATTTCAAGTTGTCTTAAAGAATCCACCTCTTTTTCAAACAGTAATAAGGCTTCCTCATTTACAACTAGTGGTTCTAAGGGCGCGCTTATGAAAAAATACAAACATTGAAATAAAACAATAAGTATGAGCAATAAAAAAATCCCATGACGTTGTTTTTTAGAAAACTGAAAATGGGATTTCATAGACTTATGTTTTTAAAGTTATGTTACATATGTTTTGTTAAATCCTCAGCCCCTTCCTCTAAAGCTTCATGTTTAACATTTATAGCATCCATATACTTCGATAATTCTCGCTTAATTATTGGAGACAATATCACCACACCAATAATATTTGGTACAACCATGGCAAAAATCATGGCATCAGAGAAATCAATTACAGCACCAAGACTTATTGAAGAACCTATAACCACGAATAATAAAAATAATAGTTTATAGACTAAGTCACTAACCTTTCCTTTTCCGAATAAAAACACCCAACCTTGCATACCATAGTAAGACCAAGAAATCATGGTTGAAAACGCAAATAGAATTACGGCCACTGTTAACACGATAGAAAAGTGTGGTATAACCGAATCAAAAGCCGTTGCTGTAAGTTCAACCCCTTCTTTAATAGGTACACCGTACTCCATAAAACTACCATCAAAGTTGGTAATAACAATCACCAAAGCTGTCATTGTACAAATTACAACCGTATCAACAAAAGGCTCTAATAATGCTACAATTCCTTCACTGGCAGGATAGGTTGTTCGTACCGCAGAGTGAGCAATAGCGGCACTACCAACACCAGCTTCATTAGAAAAAGCTCCTCTACGAATGCCTTGAATCATAACCCCAATTAAACCACCTGCTATTCCTAAACCAGAAAATGCTCCTTCAAAAATTAAAGCAAAGGCATCATCAATTAAATGCCAATTGGCCCCTAAAATAACTAAGGCTGCAAGCACATAAATACCAGCCATAAAAGGCACTACCTTTTCGGTTACGGCTGCTATTCTTTTAATTCCTCCAATTATCACCACAGCCACTAAAATAGCCATAACAATACCAAAATACAATCTAGCGTTTGAGCTTTCAAGTTCAAACAACTTAATAAACTGAGCAGCCGCTTGATTTGCTTGAAACATATTTCCCCCTCCAAAGGACCCCCCAATAACAAAAATAGCAAACAACACAGCCAACACTTTTCCAAAACCGCCCATGTTTTTCTCTCTAAACCCTTTGGTTAGGTAATACATAGGTCCACCATATACTGTACCATCTTTAGCCACATCGCGATATTTAACCCCTAAAGTGCATTCTGCAAACTTAGAGGCCATCCCTATAAAACCTGCAAGAATCATCCAAAACGTAGCGCCAGGACCACCAATAGAAAGCGCTACTGCTACTCCTGCAATGTTTCCTAAACCAACTGTAGCTGACAATGCTGCGGTTAGAGCTTGAAAATGAGACACCTCGCCATGGGCACTATCATCCCTTAAGGTTTCAATGATATTCTCATCTTCATTTGGTGTTTGATCTCCATATAACGTATCGGCTCCATGCTTTTCAATATCTTCATATTTTCCTTGAACTACTCTAATAGCCGTTTTAAAACCTGTAATGTTTATAAACTTAAAAAAAATAGTAAAAAACAAAGCACCACCTACTAAAACTATTAATACCCAAGGCACTTTAACTGTTTCAGAAAATGGAATTTCATAAAATATGCCTTCTACAAACCACCCCGTATAGTCTTTAAAAACGCGGTCAATTTTTTCTGGGGTTGATTCCTTTGCAAATGTTAAAAATGGTGCTATTAAAGTAAATAATGAAAGAAAATATTTCTTCATAAGAAAGTTTTAGTTTTTAAGATATCAAACAATTGTCATGTGTAAGTCGGGCAAGATGCTAAAAAAAAATGATTTTATAAAACATTGCTTGTTAAAATGGCCTAAACCGAATCAATATTGTAAATGCTATTCAAAGCTTCTATTTGTTCTGGCCTTCCTAAAACAATAATCTTAGAATTTAATTCCAATTTCATTTCAGCCTCAGGATTTACGATATATTGACCATTGCCATCTTTGTAACCAATAACAGTACACCCCGTTTTTCTTCTTAAATCTAAATCTTTAATTGTTTTAGTATCTTTTGAACTATAAAGTTTTTCAACGGCCACTTCTTCAATATTTATATCTGATTTACCTACAATAGACAAATTATCTATAAATTCCATCAATCCCGGTACTACAACCAAAGAAGCCATATGATCACCACCTATTTTATCTGGCAAAATAACGTTATTAGCTCCTGCAAATTTTAGCTTATCATAAGAAGATTCATTTGAAGCTCTACTAATTATATTGATTTTATCATTGAGTTGCCTTGTTGAAAGCACTACGAACAAGTTATCGGCATCATTTGGGAGCGCTGAAATAAAACAAGAAGCTCTATTAACACCAGCTGCCATAAGTATTTCATCTTCATTTGCATTGCCAATCACATAAGGAACATTGTCTATTTGTAAGCGACCTTCCATTTCTCTATTTTTTTCAATAACTACAAAGGGTTTTTTGTAAGCAGCAAGTTTTCTTGCAGCCTGCTTTCCGTTTCTCCCATAGCCACAAATAACAATATGATTTTTAAAAGCATCTATAAGTTTTTGCATCTTTTTTTGTTTTAGTTCTTCAATATCATTTTTGCTCAAAATATATTCTGTGATAATAGATAAAGCATACCCTACAATAACTACACTTGCCAAAATCAAAAATATGGTAAAAATCTTAGATTCATCATCTAGAGGCACCACTTCACTAAACCCAACAGTCGTCATGGTAATCACTGTCATATAAAGCGCATCAATCCAGGTATACTCAGAAATAAAAACGTACCCAATTACTCCAACAAGCAAAATAACAACCAGCAAAAATAGCGCAGTATATATTTTTGTTCGAAAAAATCTTATTAATGGATTCATAAATTACAGGTCAAAAACAGATGAACGTTTGGTATAAACTAAATCTTTTATCCGCATCCAGAATGCTAAAAACAAATATAACGCGAAACCAAAACCAACAGTTACAAAGGTTAAGTACATAAAAGATGTACGTACCACCTTTGCCCGAATACCTAACCTGTCGGCAATACGCTGACAAACATAATATCCATGTTTTTGAAAAAATAATAATGGCTTGTAAATAACGTTCATGCCGCAATTTAACACTTACTTTATTTGTTTAAAAGTTTATTCACTTAAAAGTTGATTTCCAATAGCACACTCTAAACATTTATGTTTAGCGCAGTAGACGGTTTTAAGCTGAATTAAGGCTTGAGATTCAAAAGATGAATGCGCTATTTGTTTTAACTCATTAAATGCTTTTATAATATTATTTTTTTCCGAAGGCATAGATTTAGCCAGATTGAAAATAGATGTTTCAGCCAGTTCTCCTTGTTTCATGGCATACCAAAACTTAATAGGAATGATTGTATTAATCACTAACAAATCAATAAATGATTTTGAGAGCGACTTTACCGTAGGCTTTGAGCTTTTTTGAAAAGTATAATGTGCCTCCCAGAACTTAGATGTATTCACTTTAAAAAGTTTATAAATATCATCTATATTTTTTGCCTCTATTACCTTTGAAAACAAATTATCCTGCAGATGATAAAGATTTGTTAATTGAGACAACCGAATGGTAGGAAAATTTGACGGTCTCAATCTGAAAAAATGTATTGGTAAAACTGTTGAATTTTCAATATGAAACTTTTGTTTTAAAAATGCGTAATCCTTTTTAAGGTTTTCAAAATAAGCATTTTCAAAATCTCCTTCAAGCAACCCTGCTTGCCCAAATAATAATGCCTCCAATTGCATTATATTAGACCTAGTTTTTCTAACGATGGAAAACCTAAAAGATTGCCCCAAACTAAAAAAAGCCTCACCATTAACTTTTAACCCAAAATTCTTGCACAGCATTTGAAACAAAACTGCTTCCCAGTCATTCTTTGTTGTTTTTAAAATATTTTCAATAGTGCTCGATTTTCGTTCTAAGCGTTCTACATACAATCTTTCTAACCAATTATCAACCACAAAATCATCAACGCGAGCAAACGAGTCTTCACAATTAATCCATTTGCTATTATTTATAAAAAGTTTATTGTAGGTTCCTAATATATCTTGGTTTACAATATGGCTTAACTCTAGGGTTGGAATCACAGAATTATCTTTTCTAAATACATCAATATCGTGTTCCCAAACTACATGCAAAATCACATTATCATACGCTTGATCTGTTTCATGGTTATGCAAAAACCAATCAGATGATTTTACATGAATTTCAACATTACCTGCCCATAGTTGGTTTGCTATTCTAACTTGAGCATTAAAAAAATCAGGCCCCGAATTTTGGTTATACTGTCCAACCGCATTGATGGTAATATTCTCACCTCTTGTGGTTTTTAAATTTGTTAATTGAACTTTTTTATGTTTCCATATATAGTGTAAAAAGTCTTCTTGCATACCATAAAAATAAAAACAATAAAGAAAATGAAAAATCTAAGTTTATTCAAGTAATATAAAAGAAGTTATCACTGAAATAGACTAAAAGCGAAGTTAATGAGCTCTTAATTACAAAAAAAATACTGATTTTAGCAATGTTAGAAGTTAAGATACTGCCTTTTTTTAGACGGTTTTTTTACAAAATATTTTTCAATAAGGCGATAAAAAGCTTAACCACTATAATCTTTTTATATTTGTAATACGAAAACAAAGCACCCCAATGGAAGCATTAACTCTTACAACGCCAGCTCTTTTATTTTCAGCTATTTCTTTAATTATGCTAGCCTATACCAATAGATTTTTAGCCTATGCTAGCGTGATTAGAAACTTACATGACAAATATCTTCAAAAGCATGATGAAACACTTATGCGACAAATAAAGAACTTAAAGAAACGCCTATATTTAATTCGATCCATGCAAATTGCAGGTATTTCGAGTCTGTTACTTTGTGTTTTAACCATGTTTTTGATTTATATTGAACAGCATCTCATAGCCGTTTGGATATTTGGTTTGGCCTTAATTTTACTAATCATCTCCTTAGCATTGTTAATTAGAGAAATTCAAATTTCAGTAAAAGCGCTAGAACATCATATTAGTGATATTGAAAAGGGATAGTAAAACACCATCCCTTCTCTTTATAACTCGTAATAGTTTTATTAATCGGAAATCAATTTCCGTAATCTCTTGCTCTAGGCACATTGACACCACTATCATAAGTTTTACCTCCTGTGAATTCATCAAAAAAACGATAGTAGTTGCCATAACCAAACTCAGTCTCTAAAACGCGTCGTTCATCTCTCATTTTTTGAAACATTTTTGTAGCTTCTTTTTGGTCGCCTATTAAGAAAAAGTAATCATTTTCTGATAGAATCTCTCCTTTTTTATTAACTAATTTTAATTCGACCAATACTTTTTCATCAACTTGCTTTAAAACATCTGCCGATATGGTTTCAAACTTTTTGGCACTATTTGCTTTTACCGTACCAATTTTGAATGTTTCTTCTTTTAATAATTTACCATGATTATCTTTAAAAATTATACTAGCTTGGCAGTTTTTAAAATCTTCAAACAAATCATTCACCACCCATAATTCGCCTTTAAAAGCTTCATTTTTACTCCATCTTCTTTTTTCAAACGACAGGTTAATCAACAAAGGTTGATAGGCTTTCTTAACAAAATCATAAGATCGTTTAGGTTCTTGATAATTATCAACAATACCCCATTTCATATCTGGCCAATACGTTATAAAATGACACAGTGCAATACCACTCAAGCTAGGTTTTTGTCTTCTAAAATATTCTATACCGTTTTGAAATATTATACCTTGTGTGTCTTGGGAAGCATTAACAAATTCTTCAAGGGATCCTATTTTTTCATCACCAAACACATCCCAATTTTGCATTCTTAATCGTACTAAATCTGCCCAATGGTGCCCCCAGCTTAACCCAGGTGTCCATAATTCATCTTCTGGAATAAACTTCTTTAAACTTTCAATTGATGGTACCGAAGTAATAGCAAACTCTGGTACAATTGGAAATTCCATGGTTTTCAACCAATCTTCATGTAAAAAACTCCCCATGTCATAAAAATATCTTAAGGCATGAACCGCTTCCTTGGGTTTAAACCCAGCCTCTTGAGACACCTCACAAGTTAGCGGAGAATCTGGCACATACGGTAAATCAACATAAGCCTGAAGCGAGTCTCCAAGTCGTTCTAGAAATTCTCTACCAAATTTTGCGTCTCTGGTTCTTAATAGCATTTCTTCTCCACCTTCCATCATAATCAATGATGGATGATTTCTACGCTCTTTAACTACACGCACACCTTCATTAAAAATCTCAGCCAACTCTTCTTCCTTATCAGGAATATTACCCGTTCCTAAAGGAATCATATCTTGCCAAACTGTAATCCCCATTTCATCACAATATTGATAAAATTCAGGAATCTCTGGAGGATGCCAACCAAATATCCTAATATTATTCATGTTAGCATCTTTAGCTAACTGAATGAGTGTTTTATATTCTTCAATTGACGTTCTACCTACAAAAATATCTGGTGGCCCTCCCCAACACGCCGAACGAATAAAATGAAACTTACCATTTATATATGTTGACCTTGGAAAGGACACATCAACATCCTTTTTAAATCCTGGATTCCATTTTGAGGTAACTTCCCTTATACCAAAAGTAATTTCTTTGAAATCTTGATTAAATTTTCCTTCCTTTAAAGAAATTCTAGCTTTATATAAATTAGGTTTCCCCATATCCCAAGGCCACCATAATTTAGGATTATCTAAATGAATATTGTGTGTAACTTTATGTATTCCTGGTTCAACCAATGCTGAGAACGTCACTGTTTTTACTTTTGAAGAAAAATTCTTCCCTTCTAAAGATGCTACAAAATTCATATTTTTTGCAGAAGATTCGGTATTTTCTACTGTAAGTTCTAAACTAACATCGGCTGAATTATCTTTATTAATAGAAGTATTAGCATATACATCATCAAAACGCACTTTCCCTGTAGATATCATTTTTACAGGACGGATAATTCCAAACGGAACTAAATCACGCCAATAATCTCCAAACCAAGGCGTTTTCTTTCCCGCTACCAAAGCATTGACACGTGGTGGAGGATCTAACTTTATCATAAGCATATTAGTACTTGAGAGTCGTTTTTTAGATACTCTTAAATAGTTAGTAACATCAAACGAAAAACCAGAAAAGGCTCCTTCATGTCTTCCTAAATAATGCCCGTTTAACCATACATCACATGCATAATCTACGCCTTCAAAAACAATTTTTACAACCTTATTATCTACAGGTTCGCTTACATGAAACTGGTGTGCATACCACCACTCATATTGCTGTACCCATTGTGCTTTAACACTGTTTCTCCCAAAATAAGGATCTTCAATAACACCAGCTTTCCACAAATCAGTATACACATCTCCTGGCACTTTAGCATAATTCCATACTAATGTTTCAATATCCTCTGGTGGTAATTGAGGGAGTCCCATTTTTACTCCTTCACCAGGAAGCATCATTTTCATGGTCCATTTCACACCACTTAAATCTCTTATCAATTGGCTGTTTTCAGTATGGGAAATCATCGTATTGGGCTGAGCCTGTAACATAGTAGACAGCAGACAAAAGATGAATACTCCCATTATTAGCTTTTTGTAATTTGTAGAGTATTTATTTTTTAGAAACATAAAACAAGTATTTTGCCACAAATATAATCATTTATGAAACTAATTTCAAATATGAAAACAAAATTCATGTATAAACAATGATAAAATATTTACACAAGAAACAACAGCACCTGCATAAAGAATTTTTAACAAATAAAAATTTCTTATATAGTACTGTATAAATTGAACTAAACCTTAAGTGAATCTAATAGCTTTTACAGGCGAAATTTTGGTTACTATGTATGATGGCAGTAAAAGCATTAATACACATAGCACTAACGTTCCTATATTTAAACATAGTATATACCAGAAACTTATATAAACGGGGGCTTCAGTTACATAATATACACTAGGGTCTAGCTGAAACAATTTTAAATATTTTTGCACAAATAAAATACCAAGCCCCAAAACATTTCCCCAAAACAAACCCAATAAAATTAAATAAGAGGCATTATACAAAAACAACTTTCTAATACTCCAATTATTACTTCCTAAGGCTTTTAAAATACCTATCATTTGCGTACGCTCTAAGATTAAAACCAACAAAGCAGTAATCATATTGATACCCGCAATTAAAATCATGATACCAATAATTCCGTAAATATTTTTATCAAATATCTTTATCCATTCAAAAATGGAATAGTATTTATCTTCAATGGTTTGTGTGTTTAAGGTTGATGGTGTGTTTTGATAAATCTCCTTTCCTTTGGTTTCAAGGTCATCATAATCTTCTATAAAAACTTCAAAGCTGCCAACTTGATTGTTCTCCCATCGGTTAATACGTTGTAAATGCCGAATATCTCCTATAACATAACTGGCATCAAAATCTTGAAAGCCCGAATTATATATTCCAACAATATTGTATGTAATGATGTTGGGTAATTTTTCAGGATCATCTTTTGCAAATACCATTTGAAAGGTATCATGAACCTTAAAACCTAATCTATTAGCCAGATATTCAGAAACAAGTACGTCTTCATTTCGCTTATTTGTATAATCGGGCAACCTACCTGCTATTAAAAATTCTTTAAAAAAATCCCAATCATAATCTGCTCCAACACCTTTAAGATAAGCACCTTCAAAATCGGTGGTTGTTCTAATTACGCCAAACTTAGAGGCTACAGCCTGAATGTGTTTAACCCCTTCAACAGTTTTAAATTCGGGGTAAAACTCTTGCTCCTTAGATATTGGGAATATACTTTCAAGTGAATTGTTGCTATCATAATTAGTAATAACAACATGACCATTAAACGCCACAACTTTATCTCGTATTTTTTGTTGCAATCCTATCCCGGTAGCAATAGCTACCATCATCACGACAATACCGATAGCTATAGCGGCAATACCAATTTTTATTATTGGTGCCGATATACTACTTTTATACGCTTTACTACCTATAATGCGTTTAGCTATAAAAAACTCGTAATTCAATTTTATCTATGCAGTTAAATATGGTCAAAAATACAGTTTTATTATTTGTTTTAGCAATGATTTCATGTGCTTCTAAAATGAAACATGAAAGCAGTGACACAATACCCGTAAATAATAAAAAGACGCATGAGGTAACGCCTATTATTGTGGGTGCCAATCAAACGGCTACCTATTTACCTTTGCTACAAACTAAACGCATTGGTATCGTTGCCAATCAAACATCCGTTATTTTCAAAACTAACCATCAATATACTCATCTAGTAGATTCTTTAATAGATTTAAACATCAATGTAAAAAAAGTATTTGCCCCTGAACATGGATTTAGAGGACAAGCTGATGCTGGCGAAGCTGTAAAAGATGGTATTGATACCAAAACAAACCTGCCTATTATTTCTTTATATGGAAAAAACAAAAAGCCTTCTGAAAGTCAACTTGCTGATTTAGACCTCGTCATTTTTGATATTCAGGATGTTGGTGCCCGATTTTACACCTACATTTCATCACTTCATTATGTTATGGAAGCTTGCGCCGAACAAGACATTCCTGTTCTAATTCTAGACAGACCCAACCCTAATGGGCATTATATTGACGGCCCTGTTTTAAAAACGGCTCATAAAAGTTTTGTGGGTATGCATCCTATACCAGTGGTTCACGGCATGACCATTGGAGAATACGCCAAGATGATTAATGGTGAAGGCTGGTTAGCAAATAGTATAAAATGCTCATTACATGTTATTCCTGTTAAAAACTACAACAGACAACTTCCCTATATTTTACCTATTAAACCAAGCCCTAATTTACCCAATGACCAAGCTATTAATCTGTATCCAAGTTTATGCTTTTTTGAAGGCACCAATGTGAATGCGGGACGGGGTACCGAAACTCAATTTCAGGTGTTTGGCAGTCCTTATTTAAACCCAGAAAAATACACTTTTCAGTATACTCCACAGTCAAACACAGGTTCTAAATACCCAAAACATCAAGGTAAGGTTTGCTTTGGAAAAGATGTTTCACAAACACAAAAATTAAATGCCTTAAATTTAACCTGGCTTATTGAAGCCTACAAAGACACGTCTGACACCTCGGAATTTTTCAACACCTTTTTCACCAAACTTGCTGGCACCACTGAGTTGCAAAAACAAATTGAATTGGGACTTTCAGAACAATCCATAAAAGACAGTTGGAAAGAAGCATTAAACCTATTTAAAACAATGAGAAGCCCCTATTTAATTTACCTCTAAGGCTTCTCTGTTGGTTTCTGATATTTTTGAAACGGTTGCTTAAGAAGTTCTATAATATTTCCATTCTTCTTTTCATCAGGAAACACATCTACACCATAAATAATGTTATTGGTATCGAGCTTCATATAGGTTCCGAATAAACGATCCCAAACAGAAAAAATATTTCCGTAGTTAGAGTCGGTATAAGGCAACCTGTAATGATGATGCACTTTATGCATATCAGGAGATACTATAAAATAGCTTAACATACTATCAAGCCGTTTTGGCAATTTTATGTTAGCATGATTAAACTGCGTGGCGACTACTGAAAGTGATTGATATAGCAATACCATACCAATAGGTGTTCCAATAATAAAAATTCCCGCTAAAGTAAAAGCATAACGTATTAAACTTTCTAATGGATGATGCCTATTGGCGGTTGTAGTATCTACATTATGATCTGAATGATGCACCAAATGAATCATCCATAGCGGTTTTACCTTGTGCTCAATGAGGTGTGGCAAATAAGCACCAATAAAATCAATAAGTAATATCCCCAAAAAACCATATAAAACTATGGGCATATCGGGCAACCAGTTTAATATTCCAAAATTATGAGTCATAACCCAATTGGATGCCATCACAAACAAAAAGGCCAGCGGTATATTGATTAGTATTGTAGTTACGGTAAAGAAAATATTAGGTATGGCATGTTTCCATTTTTTATACTTTATCGTTTTTAATGGTATAATACCTTCAACCACCCAAAACAAAGTTAAACCACCCACTATAATTGCCGCCCGAACAGGTGGTGGAATGGTTTCAAAGTAATTTAAAATAGTTTCCAAAATGAATCAAGTTTTTTTAAATGTACTTATTTTATCCGATCTTTCATTTTTTCTACCACATTAAAAGCGGCTGGACAAATAGCCACATTTTTTAAAGTTAAGTTAGAAATCTGTTGAAACTTCTTTCTATCGGTATGTGGAAATTCTCGGCAAGCTTTAGGTCTAACCTCATAAATAGAACAATAATTATCTGCACCTAAAAAAACACAAGGTACCTGCTGTAATACATAATCATTGTCCTCATCTATTCTCAAATATTGATCAATAAACTGCTGGGGTTTCAACTTAAAATGTTTTGCCAATCTAGACACATCCTTATCTATAAACAACGGCCCTGTTGTTTTGCAGCAGTTAGCACATGTTAAACAGTCTGTATCACTAAAGACCTCATCATGCAAATCCTGCATAATGTAATCTAAATTTTTAGGTGGCTTCTTTTTTAGTTTTGCAAAGAATTTTTTGTTCTCGTTATGCTTATCTTTGGCCTGTTTTGGAAGATTTTTAATTATGTCTTGCATGCTACAAAAATAGTTCTTTTTAAAATTATTATTAATTCTGAAAAGATTAATTCTGAAGCACATAAAATCAACACCTTATGAAAGACCTCTTTGGAAAAGCGTTATTAGATTATCAGAATAAAAACTATACAGCAGATCTCATTACAGAAACTAGTATTTCTGATGAAGACACACTACCACTTCCTTACCTATTTAGAACATTTGATGAGATGCCTAAATTAGAACAAAAGGCCTTAATGTTATGTAAAGGCAAAGTATTAGATGTGGGTTGTGGTGCCGGAAGTCATGCCTTATTCTTACAATCAAAAGGTATAGATGTTAAAGCTATTGATATATCTGAAGGTGCGGTTTCGGTGACCAAAACCAGAGGTGTAAAACACGTTGAATTAAAAGCTCTTTTAGATGAAACTGACAGCTTTGACACCATTTTGCTTTTAATGAATGGCACAGGAATTTTTCAAGAAATGGGTGCTGTATCGAAATACCTCAACCACTTAAAACAGATTTTAAAACCTAACGGACACATTTTAATTGATTCCTCAGACATAAAATACATGTATGAAGATGAAGATGGTGGTTTTTGGTTGGATATGAATGCAGGATATTATGGTGAACTGGATTATTTCATTTCCTATAAAGATGAAAAAGACATTCCTATGAAGTGGTTATACCTTGATTTTGACACCTTAAAACTAGCCTGTAACAGTGTTGGCCTGTCTTGTGAACTAGTCTTAGAAGGAGAGCATTATGATTATTTAGCCAAACTGAGTTAAGGACTTCTTATGTTCGAAATTTTTAAAAATCGAATTTATACATAGCACCAGCCATTAGCTGAAACCCTTGTACTGGGAAATTCAACCATTTCTCATAATTTTTACCCGCTATGTTATTCATTTTTCCAAATACAGAAAACTGCTGATTGATGTGATAACCAACATGGGCATTCATATCAAAATAACTATCTAAGGTTACGGTTCTATTCAAATCTTCAGGTGCTAGGGCAGCTTCTAAAACCACCTCATCTTTTCTTTCCCCCACATAAAACATATTAGCTCCAGCAAACCAATGTTCGTCAATTTGGTAATCAACAAAAAGGGATCCTTTAATATCTGGCAAGTTCCAAGGTTCAGCTTCATCATTTAAGCTGTAAGCAAAATATTCGGCCTTTAAACCAAGCTTAAAATTTCTATTAACATCCACATTAATTTCGCCAGCAAAACCAAACGTTTCTAAATGGTCGTAAACTATTCCGAAAGAATTCCCATATTCATAATCGGCATCGGCTGATATATTCTTAACCATGTTCGATTTAAAAAGTGCTTTATTTCTGTCTGCTTTATAATGCCCACTAATATTATAACTCATGTTACTTGATATTTTACCCTTCAAACCAACATAGGCGTTATATATTTGATCATTGGGTTCAATTTGTAAGGTAGGTGACACAAAAGGATTTTCATTGGCAAACCCATGATAGGTATTTTGAATCAGATCGCCTTGAATACCTCCATAAGCAATCAAAACCTCGTTTACCAACCTGTATGATGCTTTTATGTTTGGAAAGAGATAAAACTTATTACCGCCATTTTCAAAGTCATTTAAGTAAAATAAGGAGATCCCTAAATTAAGTGTTAAATCGTCCTCCTTTAACTGAAAACTTGGCGCCAAACCTACTTGAAAGTTCCCATAATTTATGGCTTCTGAACTAGTATATGCTTGATCAAAATTACCACCTAGATAATCAAATTTTACATTGGTTGAAATCTCGAAATCAGCAACAGGAACATCTACTTTGCCTTCAAGTTTGAATCTGTTTTCAGCCGAACCATTATTATCGGTGAATCTTCTAAATAATACGTTTCCTGAGTTTATGTAAGTATCTTCAAAAGTAACATCGCCACCAACATGTATATCAAAAAAGGCATGTCCTACATCTAAATTTTGAATCAGGGGTTCATCAATAAAAAAGGCTTCGTTTAAACCGTACCAATTGTAAAACTGATGCTGAACCCCTCCGTGAACATTCCAAGCCAGATCTCTTAGGCGTGAGGTATAGTTTAATTTAAGTTTTGAGTTTGAAAACCCATTATCAACCACCACATTATCAATATCACCTGATGATGAATGATGACTTACATAACCACCTACACTTTCATTTCTGCTAATAGCATGATTTAAATACACTTCACCTAAAATTGTTTTATATGAGCCCACACCCAATGATGCGTAATTATCATATACTTTTTCTGGAGCTTTCTTTTCAACGCTGGCGGCTTTACCTTTTGCCGGTGTAAAGGTTGATGCCACTGGAAAAGAAAAGATATTATAGTTGATTTCTTTTTTTCTATCTGTCGTTTCATCATCTAAAACGGGAACTTCTTTTACTTTAAAAGCATCAGAAATAGAAGGCGTATAAGGTTTCACAACATCTATAACACCTGTTGTTAATGTGTCACTTTTCTTTTTTTGAGAAAACCCCAAAGTAACAGTTAATAAAATTATTATTGTAATGACCGTTTTTGTGTATTTACACATATGCTTTGATTTATCTTTTTGTTGATTGACGATTAATCTTCAGTTTCTATGGATGCGTTGGTTTTAGCCTCTTCCTGTTTTATTTTAGCCAACACTTCGTTAGCTTCAGAAACAACATCTTCAAATTCGGAAAAATTTTGAACCACGCTTTCTAGTATATATGTAGCCTGAAAAGCATCTTTTAGTGCATAAAAATTCTGAGCCATCAATACCAGGCCTTTGGCGCTGTAGTATTTATGCCCTGAATAGTTTTTTGCCAATTTTTGCACTTCTTCATTGGACTTTTCAAATTGCCCCGCTTTATGTTTAAAATAGGCGTTATAGTATAAAGCCTCTGCAGCTGTTTCTCCTGTAGCTACTTTTTCAACTTCCTTGTAAGCCTCTTTAGCCTTAGCCTCGTTACCCGTTTTCATCGCAGAACGCGCAATAATAATATGTGCATCGCTTTTTACCTTATCATCTGTAGCATTTTGTTGTAATACCTTGTCGGCATAAGTAACAGCTTCTCCATAATTCTCTTGTTGATAATTAGCTTTCATCAAGTTAGATTGTGCAAATATCACATTATGCTGAAAACTTGCTTCTTCCTCAATTCTTTGTAGAAGCGGCATGGCCTGTTTCCAGTTTTTATTCTCTAAATAAAACTGAGACAACTTTGTTAAAGCTTCCTCGGTAAACTGACTTCTAGGTGCCTGTACCACATAATCATAATGAGTGGCTGCATTGTCTGGCAAACCCTTTTTATAATAGAGTTGAGCGAGATAGAAATGCGCATTTAAAGCATGTAAGCCCTTTGGAAAACCATGGATATAATCATTAAACTCGCGGATAGCTTTATCTACATCACCTTCTAGGTATTGCTTCTCTGCTGCTTCATACGTAGTATTATCCAAATCTAAATCAGTAACTTCAACATAGTCTAAGGTTTTTACCCATTGGGCGTATTGCTCTACTTCTCCTAGGTCAATATATATAAGTCTTGCGGTTGAAACGGCTTGAACAGCTTCAGGCGTACCCGGGTAGTCACCTGCTACCTTTTTAAATTTTAACAGCGCTTGTTGATTATCATTGGCATTGTAATACACTAATCCTTGTCGCAACAAGGCTTTAGGAACAAATGAACTCATTCTATATTCATTACTCAACTGATTATAAGCTTTCATGGCTCTGTTTGTATTGTTAAGTTTTACATAGGTGTTTCCTAACTCATACAAAGCATCATCTCTTAATTTGGACTTCGGGTAGTCTGCAATAAAACGCTCTAATTCGTTAACCTTTTTAGAGGAATCTCCGGCATACCCCACACTAATTGCTTTTTGAAAGGTAGGATAATCTGACTCAATTTCATTTAACCGAATAGCTTCAGCATAAGCATGTATAGCTTTACTGTATTGACTTGTAACAAAGTGCGCATCACCCAAGCGTAAATAAGCATCGTTTAATCTTATGTTATCTTGATGTTTTTTGTTTACAAATTGACTAAAATAAGTTGTTGCTTGTTCATATTTTTTTAACTTAAAATAGGTGTATGCTATATGATATTCAAGATTTTCCTTCTCGGGGGTTGATTTAGCTTCGGCGGCATTTTCAAATTGTTTAAAACCAACTAAAGCATCTTCATAACTACTTAAATTGTAATCAGATTCCCCTTTCCAAAAGGTTGCTCTCGCCGTATATGCTGCATCACGAGGTTCTTTTAATGAAGCATCAAAAAGCCCTTCAGCTTCTATAAAATTCCCTTCATTAAAAAGCTCTAATCCTCTGTAAAAAGCCACTTTCTGATACGCTACCTTACTCTCAAAACTGCGTTTATTTTGTAATAAAACTAGTGCTTCCTTATAATTTTTTGATGTGATGTATGAATCAATTAGAAGGGATTCGATTTCTTCGCTATGACCTGATTTTGGATATTTTTCTAAATAATCACCTAGCACTTGAGGAGCCGATTGATACGGATTTCCTATTTCGTAACTAATTTTTGCATAATTCAACCAAGCATCTTCCTGAATTTTTAAATCGAAATCCATTTCAGAAGCGTTTTTAAACGCATTTAACGCTTCCTGTTTTTTATTTAAATGAATATAACTTTCGCCTAAGTGATAATAGGCATTTTGAGCTATAGCATTTTTACCATTCACAATCTTATTAAATTCTGAAATAGCGTTTTCATAATCCTTTTGCTTATAATAGGCATATCCCAACTGATAAAAGTCTGTATTAGTCCATTTTCCCTTTTTCCCTTTATATTGTTTGAGATAGGCAATAGCCTCATCATATTGTTTTAAATTGAAATAACTTTCTCCTATAATTTTAGAGAGTTCTGAAACTTCATTTCTATCACTTGATGCTAATTTTGCTTTAGCCAACTCAATGGCCTTTTTAAAATTACCCAACTTAAAATTTAAATCCGCTTGATAATAAGAGAGTTTCTCTTTATAACGTTCTTGATGACTCACTTGGTCAAAATACTTATTGGCCTCATCATAATCATCGCCTTCATAGGCCATGAAACCAATATAATACTTAGCCTGAGCACCATATTCTTTTGAGCTCTCAACACGTCTTAGGTACTTATTAGCATCTTTATATTGTTTGGTTAAAAACGCCGTATACCCATTATTAAAGTAAAATTTTTGACGTTCTGATCTGGCCAACGCGTTTTCATTAACTTTTTTGTACCATTTTCTGGCATGTGCATATTTTGAATTGTCAAAATAATAATTAGCCACATCCACATACGCCGTATTGCGCTTTGTACTTGTTGGGTAATCTTTTACAAAATCTTCTATGAGCTGGTCTGCATTCTGTTGATTTAGTCTTACCGCACTATTGGCTATATAGTAGGCACAATCAGACTGGATGGTCTCATCAGTTGTATGTTTCTTAACCTCCCTAAATAGAGACTGAGCAGCTCTATATTGCTGATTATTAAACAGGGTAATTCCTTTTTGATACGTTGCCAAATTATCAGTATAAATGGCGCTTTGCTGTGCTATAACTGGAAAACTAAAACCTATAGCTATAATAAATGCGACAATACTTTTGTAAGTCATTAATGATTTAGTTTTTAATTTAAAATCAAAGATAAATGAATCTGAATCTTATAACGAAATAATCATGCCATAATTATAAATGTGCTACTTAAATATGAAAATTACACTTAAAATAAACCAAATATTTGAGCGTTTAATTTTAAGTTTCAAGTATTAAATAATACATTTACCACTCATATTTACCTCTACAGATTTCATGGAACGTCCTATTTTACGATTGAAAAATGCATCCATTTACCAAGGCGATAGTCTTGTCCTATCAAACGTTAATGTTGAAATTAACAAAGGTGATTTTGTATACCTTATAGGAAAAACAGGAACAGGAAAAAGCAGTTTTATGAAAACACTTTACGGTGATTTACCCTTACAGGAAGGGGAAGGTGATATTGTTGACTTTAATTTAAAAACATTAAAAGAATCGGAAATACCCTATCTAAGACGTAAATTAGGTGTTGTTTTTCAAGATTTTAAATTATTGACCGACCGTACGGTAAATGACAATTTATTTTTTGTTTTAAAAGCCACAGGTTGGACCGATAAAGAAAAAATGAATGCTAGAATAGAAGAGGTTCTAGATAAAGTAGACATGAAAACCAAAGGGTTTAAATTTCCTCATGAACTTTCCGGAGGAGAACAGCAGCGTATTGCCATAGCACGGGCACTATTAAACAACCCCGAATTAATACTTGCCGATGAACCTACAGGCAACCTAGACCCACAAACCAGTGTTGAAGTTATGGAAGTGCTTCAGGAAATCAATAAAAATGGCAATACCATTTTAATGGCAACACATGATTATGCCTTATTACTAAAATATCCTAGCAAAACCTTAAAATGTGATGAAAACAAGGTTTATGAAGTGGTTCAAAGGAAGAATTAAATTATAAACTCTCAAAGGTGCTATCTATACTAATTCCAACATACAACTACAACATCTCTCCATTAGTTAAAGAAATACATTCGCAATGCACCAAGCTTAATATTGAATTTGAAATTATCTGTTTTAATGACAACTCAACAAAATTTAACCTTGAGAACCAAGAAACATGTCTTAGTCTTACCAATACACAACTTATAACTTCCAAAGAAAATTTAGGAAGAATACAGGCCAGACAAACCCTTGCTAATAAATCCAATTATAGGTGGCTGCTATTTTTAGATGCTGATGTAATCCCTAAGTCGCATCAATTTATTCAAAATTACTTTGATAAAATTAATACCGGTTATGAAGCTCTCTTTGGTGGCTTTGCTTATGAAAAAGAAACACCCGAAAACAACTCCATTTTAAGATGGAAATACGGTAAAAAATACGAACAAGTAGATGCAAAAAAAAGAAATCTAAAACCGCATCAATTAATAATTTCGGCTAATTTTTTAATATTGAAAGAAATATTTTTAAAAATAAACTCTCAAATTGGCAGAAAAAGTTACGGTCTTGATAATTACTTTGCGTCTCTTTTAAAGCAGCATAAAACTAAAGTATTACATTTAAACAATGAAGTGTATCATCGCGGATTAGAAAGCAGTCAGACATATTTAAACAAATCTGAAGAATGTATTGACACCTTACTCTGGGCCTACAAACAAAATAAAATGCCTGCCCATGACAACAAGTTACTAACTATGTTTTTAGTTTTTAAAAAGTTTAAACTTCACCATGGCATGTCCTATTTTTATAAAGCATTTAAAAGACGTATGACCCACAATTTGGTAAGCTCGAACCCTAATATTCAACTCTTACAAGTATACAAGCTTTCCTATATATGCTATAAAGATTTAGTTTCTTAAAGTTATGTCCACAAATCCTTTTTTTTCTGTAGTTATTCCCCTTTACAATAAGGAGGATTATATTAAAGACACCTTAAATAGTGTTATCAATCAAACCTTTAAAGATTTTGAAATTATTATTATTAATGATGGTTCTACTGATAACAGCCTTAAAATTGCCAAGGCAACATTACTCGACTGCATAAACCACACAATTATAGAACAAAAGAATCAAGGCTTATCATCTTCCCGAAATAACGGCATTCTAAAAAGCATGGGGAACGTTATTGCCTTGTTAGATGCTGACGATTTATGGCACAATACTTTTTTAGAAACTATCTACAAGCTATATAATAACTTTCCGGAAGCGACTATTTATGGCACAGATTATCAAGAAAAATATTCCAATAAAAACATTATAGATTCAAAAAAAAATCTAAATAACAAACTAAAGAATCGAGACTTTTTAGTTAATGATTTTTTTAAAGCAAACTTACACCAATCTATCGTATGTCAAAGCAGTATTGCTTTTAAAAAAAGTATTTTAGAACAACCTGTTTTTAATCCTTCTATTAGCTATGCGGAAGATGTTGACTTTTATTTAAAATACTTTACTAAGTATAAACTTGCTTACGCCTACCAAACTAAAGCAACCATTTTAACCAATGTACCAAATCAAATCACTCAACTTGGTATTAAAGGAAAAACACTTCCTAACTTAGATTATTATGAGAAATACTATTCAAATAATAAGTCATTAAAAGTGTACCTAGATTTTAAAAGATATATGTACGGAATACTATATAAATTAGAGAATGATAAAGATAATTTTAAACTAGTAACAAAACATTTGGATCTTAAAAACCTTACTTACAAACAGCGTTTTTTAATAACATCCCCCTTATTTATTATAAAACTTATTAGACTTATAAAAATGCTTTTTTTAAAATTGAATATTAGGTTGACTACATTTAAAAATTAACTTTCAATAACATCTAGCCATTTTTTCAAAACCTTTTCTTCAGAAAATTTTTGAACAGATGTTACAGCATTCTCTTTGCATCCCTTATAAAAGAAGGATTCTGTAATCATCTTTTCCATAGCTAGCTTGAGCGCTTCAAAATCCTGGTCTTTTACCAAAACACCATTAATACCATCTTTAATCATCTCAGAAGGACCTGACTTACAGTTAAAAGATACTACAGGAGTCCCAAGAGCTAAACTTTCTAGTATCACATTTGGAAAACCTTCAAACTTACTGCATAATACCAAAAATTTGGCAGACTTTATGTATTGATGAACATCATTTTTAAAACGTAAAAGTTTAACATGCTCTTCTAAACCTTGCCCTCTTATAAGTAATTCAAGATGCTCTCTATCTCTTCCTTCTCCTAAAATAAAAAGAGGTACACGTTTTTCAAGTAATAAGGAATCTTTATAAGTTAATATTAATTGGTCAAACTGTTTGATAGCATTTATTAACCTTCCTACTACTAAAACAAAATCGGTATTTAAAACTTCCTTATTTGTAATTTGAACGTTTAATAATTCTCTTTTGTAAAAGTTTGGAATACTAATCATATTGTTAAAAGCATGAAACCTTTTCATTTCTTCACATATAGCATTGGAAACCCCTACAATTGCCTTAGCTTTACTGTACTGCTTGAAAAAAAATTGTTTTCTAGGAATGTGATAAAATACTTGATAACTTCTTACAGCCATTACCATTTGTTTCATATTAAAAACAAACTTATGGAAAAACCATTCCATTATCCTTCTATTTCGAGTTCTAAAATCTATATAAACATCCGCATCAATTTTTTTATAAGCGCTTTTGAAGGCTAAAAATTTATTAAATTGCTTTAAAGGTTTTATATTACTTTCACTTAAACCCAAATTGTATAACTTTCCACTAAACTCATACGTGATTTCATTTCTTAAACTTATAATACTAACCAGATATCCATACTCATTAAATTTAACAGATAATTGAGCAGCAGCACGCTCTGCCCCTCCTCTGTCTAGACAATCTACAATTAAACAGACTTTCTTTTTAAAGTTTTGTTTCATGCTATAAATCTACTAAATTACCCCCAACAAAATAGTATATGAAAATTCTTTTACTTGGCGAATACAGTAACTTTCATAATAGTTTAAAACAAGGGCTTGAACAATTAGGCCATCATGTAGTTTTAGCTGGCAGAAAAGATGGTTTTAAATCTTTACCTGTAGATATTTCTTTTGAACCTACTATTGTTCCTAAGGCTCCATTTAGGTACTTAAGAGGGTTAATCTATAAATTAACAAATTTTGACCTGGCTGCTTTTGAAATTGTTTTAATTTTTTTTAAAAAAAAACATCTTTTAAAAGGATTTGACTATGTCCAACTTATTAATGAATATCCTATTAAATCTACACCTTTTTTTGACAGGCTTTTGTTAAAAAGTATTTTTAAAAATAATTCAAATGTTTATGTTTCTGCATGCGGAAATGATGTCATCTACTTGAACTATATATTAAATGCTCCATTATCTCACCATACGCTTACCCCCTTTGTAAAAGACCCCAAATTAAAAGAGCATTTTAAATACAGTTTAAGTTATTTGGGTAAATCTCACAAAAAGCTACATGATTATGTTGTTAAAAAAGCAAAAGCTTATATACCTGCAGACATGGATTATGAAATGGCTTATAAAGATTTGTCTATAGGAAAACCACTTATTCCATTCCCTGTAAACATAGATACTATCAAATACACTCCCTTAAAAGTTAATGGTGAAATTCACATTTTTCATGGTATTAATAGAGTTAATTTTTATAAAAAGGGGAATGATTATTTTTGCAAAGCTTTAGAAGCTATAAAAGTAAAGTATAAAGATCGTGTCTTAATTACTGAGGTTACAAGCATTCCTTATCGAGACTATATAAAACTTTACAATGAATGTCACATTCTTCTAGACCAAGTATATGCTTATGACCAAGGATACAATGCGCTTGAAGCTATGGCACAAGGTAAAGTAGTGTTTACTGGTGTTAGCAATGAGTTTGTAAATCATTATAAAATTACAAACACCATTGGTATTCATACTATTCCTGATACAGAAAAAATAATAAATGATTTAAGTTACTTGATTGAACACCCTAAAGAAATTGAGATAATAAGTAAAAATGCCCGAGCTTATATTGAACAATACCATGATTATAAAAAAGTAGCTAAACAATATTTAGACTGTTGGCAATCTTAACGTTTAGATTTTAAAAACTCCTGATAGTCTCTTATATAGTCTGCTTCATCAAAAATACCTGAAGAAATTACTAAACAAACAGCTCCAGAAGAAAAATTTTCAAGTTCCCTCCAAACCCCTGTTGAAATAAGCAATCCTTTATCGGGCTTATTTAATGTAATTTTTTTCCTGTGATTCCCATCGTCAACCAAAACGTCGAAGCTACCACTAACAGGTATTAGAAATTCTTCTTGTTCAATATGGGCATGCCCACCACGATAAGCAGAACTAGGAACATCAAACAAATAATATACTCGCTTTATATCAAAAGGAATCGTATCTAATTCAACAATACCTAGATTTCCTCGAGTATCTTCTATTTTTGGAATATCAATTATGCTATAAAATGGTTTTTTCATATACTATAACTTTACAGTAAGATGTTGTTCCAACCTCTCACATTCATCTTCCCAATCTCTAGAAATATTTTCTTTAATCAATTTGGCTGGGTAGCCACCCACCATGGTATTACTGCCCAAGGTCGTGTAATCCTTATTACACAAACTATTAGAAGCTACGGTAAAATAATTTGGAGTTATTGTATTTTGCATAATCGATACCCGATTACCCATGTAATTATAACTACCTAACTTTATTTCTCCAGTTTTAGGGTAGACTTCTTGCGTTAAGGTGTTTTTCATAGAGTGAAAATTGGTATCAATGATTTGTGATTCTGAACCAATTTGAACCCACTCCATAATAATTATCTTGTTAGTGCAAATAATTTTCGATGAACTTGCAATTGTTGACATATGCCCTATTTCTAATAAAGCATTCTTGGCGGTATAAAAAAACATGTCTTTACCTAAACAAACATTTCCATTAAATCTAACTTTTCCCTCTAGAAATATCTCAGCAATACCCATTGATCTTGTGGTCATTTCATAAGGTTGACCAAAACCAATCATAGCTGGTTTTATTTCCGCATCGATCTCAACACTTCCCAATAAACTGGTAAACTTAACATTGCCGTAAAAGAAAACAGGCAGTTTTTTGGCCGTTTTAAAAGGCAACATTTTGAAGTTAAAATAGATGGTTTTTACCCAATTAACTCCCATGTATAGTTTCCATCTTCTTTTAAGTCCTAAGCCAAGCATTTAATTGTTTTTCTTTTTTAAAAACTTAAGCAACACTCCCTTTATATTCATTCGTTTATTGAACATTAGCAAGGTAAATAAAACTGAGGAAATAGTTATCAATGCACCTAATAAAATACTAATAGTACTATTAGAAATAAAGGTACATATTAAGGCCAAAATTGATAGTAATAAACACACTATAAAAGTTTTATAAACTTTTGAAAAAAGCTGAAGTCCATAAAAGTATTTTGTAACAACAGCTATTCCTAATAAATGTATTAGATAATACACCATTAAACCAGCACCCAACCAAGTTAAACCGCCATAGCTATAGAACGCTAAACATATTATTAACATTAAAAGATTAAAAAGAGAAGCTGTTTTCACATAAAGTTTTGAATCGCCTCTAGCAATGATAACATATCCCATAGAAAAAGAAAAGGCCTTAAATAACATCCCTATAATTCCATAAGTCATCATACCTATAACAACTATAAATTCTTTGGTAAATAGCACATGAATTATCAATTCTCTAAACAACAAAAATAAGGTTATGATTGGGGTTATTAACAACATAGCCACATCTGCTTGTTTACTCACAACACTATTGATTAAATCTGTATTAGAATGCACTTCAGATAATCTAGGAAAATAATCGGTTGCCATTGCACTAAAAACCATCCCTACATACGCATTAATAATTAAAAAACCTGCATTATAGAATCCTACTTCTTGTACACCTCCTTCGTTTCTAATATAGATTTGAATTACCCATGCAACCAATGCTGCTAAAAGAGAAGAATAACTCATCGTTAACCCTAGAGTTAACATACTTTTACTTTCTTTAAAAAGCTTCTTTATACCTAAAGCTTCTGTAGAATAAGTTTTATCTTTTGAGTAAAAATGTAGTACTATATAAATAACCACAAAGCTTACAATAACAGCAGGTACAATACCTTCTGTTCCTAAAAAATAATATAACGGTACAGTAAAAACAAGTGATAAAAAGCTGCCTAACACATTGGCTTTTGCAAGTTTTTTCAGTTGTCTAGTTCCTTGTAAAATTGTCATTTTACCATTGGCTAGCTGATTAAACAAAATAGCCACAGACAACCAAACAAAGGCAAATTTATATGTTGCCGTACCGAAAGTCCAAATACTTAAGCTTTTGGAAAACAATATGGTAATTACCCCTCCTAAAATACCTGAAATCCATATCACCCTATTCAGTACACCAATAAATTCATTAACCTTTAATGAATCATGATTACGTTGTGAAATTTCTTTTACAGCACTGGTATCTAAACCTAGTTTTGTAAAATTTACAAGCATGTTTATAGTAGAATTAAAAAGTGCTAGAATTCCAAAGCCGCTAGCGCCTATTAAAATAGTTACCAGCTTTGTTTTTATAATAGAAATAAGGATATTAAAGATTTTAACCCCACCAAATAGAGAGGTTGCTTTTAAAATTTGCCCATATGAATTTTTATTATCATCCAAGCTTATGAGTATTTTTTAAGGGTAAAAACAATTTTTTTAATTTCATCTTCAGATAAAATTGGGTTTAATGGTATGCTTAAAACCTCTTTGTGAATTTGTTCTGTAATAGGCAAGCTTAAATTACTAAACTCACTATAAGCTTTTTGTTTATGAATAGGAATTGGATAATGTATAGCAGTTTCAATACCTTCTTTTAAAAGAGTTTCTTTAAGTTTATTTCTATCCTTACTTCTTATAACAAATAAATGAAAAACGTGACTTTCTAATTTCTTTATAGATGGTAAAGTAATTGACGAAGCGTCTATCTGATTTAAATAATAATTAGCTATTTGTTGTCGTTTTAAATTATCTAAATCTAACTGCTTTAGTTTTATTCTTAAAAAAGCAGTCTGTAACGCGTCTATACGATTATTAAATCCTTTATAAATATTTTCATAACTATTAATTCTTCCGTAATTTCTTAACTTAAAAATCACTTCGGCTAAAGCAGCATTATTGGTAGTTATGGCTCCTGCCTCTCCTAAAGCTCCAAGATTCTTACTTGGATAAAAACTAAAAGCCGCAACATCTGATACATTACCAGCCTTTCTTCCATCTTTATGTACCGCTCCATGTGCTTGAGCAGCGTCTTCAATAAGTATTAAATCATGTCTTTTTGCAATCTGCTCTAATACATCTACGTCATATAAATTTCCATATAAATGAACCCCTAAAATAGCCTTAGTCTTTTTTGTAATATGAGCTTCTATACACTCAACATCTATATTATATGTTTTTAATGATGGCTCAACTAAAATAGGCACCAAGCCTTTTTGGCTAACAGCTAATATAGAAGCAATGTAAGTATTTGCAGGAACTAACACTTCATCGCCTTCTGAAAGCTTTCCCAACAATTTATAAGCTTCAATAATGAGATATAGAGCATCTAAGCCAGAACTAACTCCTATACAATGCATAGTACCACAAAAGTTAGCATACTCTTTTTCAAAAGCTAATACTTCTTCTCCTAGAACGTACTGCCCAGAACTTAAAAAATCTTGAAATTTCTTTTCAAATTCTTTTTGAAAACGTTGATTAATTTGATGTAAATCTAAAAACTTAATCATGCTAAATGTAAACTAAACGTATCTTGAATATGAATATTACAGCCCAATTCTTCTTTTTGTTTTAAAAGCCCCTCATTAAACCCCATTTCACTTTTATCCGTCACAGTTCCCATAGAAAAGAATTGCCTTCCTTCTTTTTTAGATTTCTCAATTAAAAATAAAAACAAATAATCCAAAGCTCTTAACTTTTCGCCTTGCTTGGTTGTTGCTCCGTATTGTGATTTTATAACTCTTCCTGTATCAAACACAGTAATTCCAGCTAACACCTCCTCTTTTAAATAAATATTATACTGCTTTATATTATTAGGAAACAAAACTTTTAAATATTCTATTTCTGCTAAAGTATGCACAGGACTTGCCCCATAACGTTCTTTAAGTTTTGGTTGTAAAACATTATTCCAAAATATAGCAAAAGAATCATTCTCTTTTATTTTAAAATCAAATTTATCCCCTCTTCGTTTGCTCTTTAATTTTGACTTATGTATTACAAGTTCTTTATCATAATTTATTGCCAAAACCATCTCTCTCTTTAACTTATAATCATACTTACTAACCTCATATGGTACTTCAAAATTAGGTTGGGTACAATAAAATTCAGGAATCTGCTTTACAACTAATTTTTCAATTTTGGCTTCTTTAAGATAATTTATAAGGGTTTTAAAAACATGAAAGACCTTATCACCAGAAATAGTTGCCTCAAAAACCAAACCTCCATAAGTTAATCCTTGATGTGAGTATACTCCATTATCAACTATATTGGCTGGAAAAACAGCTACTAATTTTTGTACTCTGTAAACTAACAGTGAAAAATCATCAAAACGATCTTGATGATACTCCATAAAATCTCTATGAAATAAAAATGTACCGTTCTTGGAATTCTCAACAAAACGATTCCACTGATCATAATACGAGCTATTATACTTTACAACTCGATAATCCATTTTCAGTTTAATTAAATTTTAAAATATTATTGCTCAGATGCTCCTTTATCCACCCCAAACAACGAGCTTCCAAAAATGAGTAAAATTATACCATAATACATCACATAACTAACAAAATGAGCTACCACAGCTCCTTTTCCTCCCTGATATAAATTGACAAAGTAAACACTTGTAATGTATAAAGATATGATTAAAAAAGCTTCGGTAAGTATATAATGCCAAAACATCTTCTTTGCTAAAAATTGATATGCTATTACAATAGACAATACTTTTATAAAATCACCCAACAATTGCCAAAAAAACCAATCTTCTATCGGATTAAATTCTTCTGAAAACACTAGCAAAACCACATATTTCCTTAAAATATAAATCACAACCATACCTGCCAAAAGAATTGGAATAATGGTCTTGTAAAAACCATACACCTCCATTTTAAATTCTTTTTTATCAGTAATCTCTGCAAATCTTGGCAAGAGATACAAACCAATTAATGACGTAACAAGCATTAAGTAGTATTTTGAAATTCTAAACATGGCTTCCCAATACCCTGCATCGCGGTAGCCAATATGGTCAATGATATAAGATCTTATGGCTATTGCTACTAAGGGCAAGAATACCGATGCAAAAAGCGCCATTACGGTATAGGTGCTTAATTTCTTTAAAACGCCAAAATTAACACGGCTTATTTTTAAATAAGAAATCAAACTTCTTCTATTAATAATGCCCACTAGAGTAATTAAAAAGATTAAAGCCTCAGCAATAACCACAGAAACCAAAGCACCATCAATTTTATTCTGATATATTAATAGCAAGGCTACAGATACGCTCAATATTTGTCCTATAATATTTATTATAATAAGTATCTTATATTTTGAAAACCCGTTCATGATTGAAAACGAAAACATGTTAAGGGCATAAAAAGGTAGTATAATAGCCAAGATTCTTATCACATAAGCGTAATCGTTGTAATTAGGAAAAATTAAATCATTTATCCATTCTGATTTAAAATAACAAAAAAAGCAAACTACTATAGTTGACAAAAAGCCTATATAATAAGCCGTGGAAAGTGTTTTACTAAGCTCTACACTATCTTCCTTAAACTTAGACACGTATTTTACAACCCCTTTATAAAACCCAACCGTTGAAACAGTTTGTATAGCTCCTGTAAAATTTCTTAAGTTACCAATTAATGCTAGTCCTTCAGCGCCAATGAATATCGCTATTGCTTTCGATGTTAAGATTCCAGCTATTATTCTGGTTATTACTGATGCCGTTTGCAAAGAGGTTATTTTTACAAGAACCTTTGTATTTATGTAGTCTATTAATTTCTTCAATTAATACATTTTTTCATTTCTTAACAGAATGACATTAAAAAAGACATTAATGTTTTTTTAACACAGAAAAGAAGGGTTGGTTATCGTTATTTAGTAACCAAATATACAAAAAGGATTAAAGCAAACTGTAGACTTTTCGATAAGCTACTCAAGTATTAGCCTATGACGATTTTTTACCGTAGAGGTAATAAATATTTATGCAAAGAATAGCGGCGTTGGTTATAATAATAGGCTTTGACACTGGAGATAGTACAAACCCATAAAAAACGAATAGTAAACATCCTAAGGAGTTTACTATTCGTAATTTTTTCACAGATTTCATTAAGAAAGATAATAAGACTGTGCCCATTGCCGCATAGCCCACCCATTCTACCCATGATATTTCAAAAAACGTCAATCCTAAATTGATTTATTTCGTTTACGCTCTACTTCTGTTAAAAATATTTTTCTAATGCGAAGATGATTTGGTGTTACTTCAACATACTCATCTTTTTGAATATATTCTAAAGCTTCTTCTAATGAAAATTTAATTGCAGGAACAATTTTAGCTTTATCATCGGCTCCAGACGAACGTACGTTACTTAATTTCTTCGTTTTTGTAACGTTTACGGTCATATCATCACCACGAGAGTTTTCTCCAATTACCTGCCCTTCATAAATATCTTCTCCTGGATCTATAAAGAATTTACCACGCTCTTGTAATTTATCAATAGAGTAAGGTATAGCTTGACCATTTTCCATAGATACTAAACTACCATTTTGACGTTCTGGAATACCTCCTTTTAACGGCTGATATTCTTTAAATCTATGCGCCATAATAGCCTCACCAGCCGTAGCTGTAAGTAATTGGTTTCTCAATCCGATAATACCTCTTGAAGGAATAACAAATTCGCAAACCATACGATCGCCTTTGGCTTCCATACTAAGCATTTCACCTTTTCTAAGTGTAACCATTTCAATGGCTTTCCCAGACACTTCTTCTGGTAAATCAATAGTCATTTCTTCCACAGGTTCACACTTCACGCCATCAATCTCCTTTATAATAACCTGAGGCTGACCAATTTGCAACTCATACCCCTCACGCCTCATGGTTTCTATTAAAACTGATAAGTGCAATACCCCGCGACCAAATACCATAAACTTATCTGCGCTACCAGTTTCTTCAACTCTTAAGGCTAAGTTTTTTTCTAACTCTTTAGTCAGTCGGTCTTTTATATGTCTTGAGGTCACATATTTACCATCTTTACCAAAGAACGGTGAATCATTAATAGTAAAGAGCATACTCATAGTCGGCTCATCAATAGCAATGGTTTTTAACCCTTCAGGATTTTCCCAATCGGCAACCGTATCACCAATTTCAAAACCTTCTAATCCTACAATAGCACAAATATCACCTGCTTTAACTTCATCTACCTTTTTACGACCTAGGCCTTCAAAGGTATGAAGCTCTTTTATTCTAGATTTCACGATACTTCCATCACGCTTTACCAAAGAAATATTCTGATTTACCTTTAACTCACCACGTGTTAACCTTCCAATAGCAATACGCCCAGTAAATGATGAAAAATCTAAAGAAGTAATTAACATTTGTGTGGTTCCCTCTTCTATCTTTGGCTCAGGAATATGTTCAATAACCATATCTAATAAAGGCTCTATGTTTTCTGTTGGTTTTTGCCAATCTTCACTCATCCAATTATTTTTAGCAGAGCCATAAACGGTGGGGAAATCTAATTGCCACTCTTCGGCACCTAACTCAAACATTAAATCGAACACTTTTTCATGCACCTCATCAGGGGTACAATTCTCCTTATCAACTTTATTAACAACTACACATGGCTTTAAACCTAAGTCAATAGCTTTTTGTAAAACAAAGCGTGTTTGTGGCATAGGCCCTTCAAACGCATCAACTAACAACAATACACCATCGGCCATATTTAATACACGCTCTACTTCTCCTCCAAAATCGGCGTGACCAGGTGTGTCAATGATATTAATTTTTGTATCTTTATAGGTAACCGAAACATTTTTTGAGGTAATTGTAATACCTCTTTCTCGTTCCAAATCATTATTGTCAAGAATTAAATCGCCAGTGTTTTCGTTTTCACGAAATAACTGACAATGGTACATAATCTTATCAACCAAGGTCGTTTTTCCGTGGTCTACGTGTGCAATAATTGCAATGTTTTTAATATTAGCCATAATGTTGCCTTTATTTAAGCGTGCAAATGTACGTGATATTTTGTCATACAAGGTAACATTTTGTTAATTAAATGTTATAATATGATGCTACATCAACCTTTTTAACCTTTCTAACGTTTAATACTATACATAACGATTTTTTTAATACTATTAATTATGAAATCTCTAAGTAATTACACAAAGTTTACGCCTTATTTATATTTTATTGCCATAACCATTTACTTTTTTACCGTTATAAACAGAGCAGAAGGACTAACAGCTTATCCTATTCTTCTTTTAGGTATACCTTTTTTATGGCAAATAATAAAACCCAATAAATACCTAAACTTTTTATTGGGAATCACTTTTGTTTGTGTTTCGTCTTATTTAATCATTGTTTATTTTACGTATTTATTTAAAATTTTCAACTTTTCAAATCATTCTGTTCAACTTATAGGATCTGGAAGTTTATTATTCTTTTCAAGTTTGATTATGGCTCTGTGGATAATAAGAAATAGTTTAAAAGAATCACTATAATATATGTAACTTTGTAGCCTAAAATTACAAAGCAAATGAGCATTCAGGACGTTCCTAAAATTAAGCATACCCATTCTAACAACTTCTTTTTATTATGTGGCCCATGTGCTATTGAAGGCGAAGATATGGCGCTACGAATAGCTGAAAAAGTTGTTTCTATCACCGATAAATTAGAAATTCCTTATGTTTTTAAAGGTAGTTTTAAAAAAGCAAACAGAAGTAGAATTGATAGCTTTACCGGAATTGGTAATGAGAAAGCGCTTAAAATCTTAAAAAAAGTATCTGACACATTTGATGTGCCAACTGTAACAGATATTCATGAAGTTGCTGATGCCCAATTAGCGGCTCAATATGTGGATGTGTTACAAATTCCTGCATTTTTAGTACGTCAAACTGATTTAGTGGTAGCAGCTGCCAAAACAGACAAGGTGGTTAACCTTAAAAAAGGGCAATTTATGAGTCCGGAAGCCATGAAACATGCCGTTCAAAAAGTAAAAGATGCAGGAAGCGACAAAGCTTGGATTACAGACCGTGGTTCCATGTTTGGGTATCAGGACATGATTGTTGATTTTCGTGGTATTCCTACCATGCGTCAATATGCCCCAACCGTTTTAGACGTTACACATTCTCTGCAACAACCCAATCAAAGTGTTGGTGTGACAGGTGGTCGTCCAGATATGATTGAAACTATTGCTCGTGCCGGAGTAGTAAATAATGTGGATGGCTTATTTATTGAAACCCATTTTGACCCTGCTAATGCTAAAAGTGATGGTGCCAATATGCTTCATTTAGACAACTTAGAAAAACTTTTAAGTAATTTAGTTGCTATAAGAAAGACGGTAAACAATTTATAGTAGCAGTTATTATTTATTTTTTGAATTCATAAAAACCATGCCTTTTTACCTTTTCTAGTATTTTCGGCGGCAGCATGCAATAATTGTTCAAAATTTTCTTGATCTAAATCTTCAATAGCTTTTAATTGAATAGAACGCACCTGCTTTCTGTTATTATCATTCTTTAAAACAGGAAAATCATTCTCTAAAAGCACGCCATGAACAAAAACTACATCTACATAATCTTTCCCTTTTAAAATATTTAGATATACCATAGGTTTCTTACCTATATTGTAGAATGGTATTTTATAACTGTAACGTTCAACCACATGGGGAAGCGTATTCAGAATAACATTCCGAACATACAACATGATGGATTGATACGGTTCTTTCTGGCTTAAAAAATATTGGTCTACTGGTTTCAAAAAAACTTCTTTGACTTACAAAATAAGCATTTAATTGATCCCTTCAGCACTTTTTTTTGGTAAAACCTCTTCTGGAAATGGAAATAAAATGGTTGAATTCTTTTCGGCGGCAATATTAGATAAAGTTTGATACAACCTTAACTTTATTGCTGATGGTGACTGATCTATTAATTTCCCTGCCTCAAGTAATTTACCAGCGGCTTGTTCTTCAGCTAAAGCCAAAATAATACGTGCACGTCTAGAACGTTCGGCTTCAGCTTGATTGGCCATCATACGTTTCATGTTTTCGGGTAACTGAATATCTTTTATTTTTACATCTATGATTTCAATTCCCCACTCCTTGGTTTCTACTTCAACTATTTTCTTAATATTATTCCCCATCTCTTCGCGCTTAGATAAAATAGTATCCAATTCCACTTTACCGCAAACATCGCGCAGAGCTGCCTGAGATAATTGCGTGATAGCAAACGTGAATTCTTCAACTTCTAAAACTGCCATTTCTGGATTAATCACTTTAAAGAAGACCACGCCATCAATACTACACGGCACATTATCTTCCGTCATAACTTCTTGAGAAACTACATTTATAGTAATTACCCTAATATCAACTATTTGTATAGTGTCCACTAATGGAATAATCCATCTAAATCCAGGCTTTAACGTGCCGATATGCTTACCAAACCTAAATTTTAAAGCGCGCTTGTATTCAAAAATAATGCGTATTCCGGATAACAGAAATACAACAATGAAAATCGTAAAAATTAGCAGAAGATTCATGACATATGTTTTTTTTAAAATCAACGAATTACCTTATAAGATAAGACTTTTTAAGCAATTATAAAATGATATGTATCAGAAAATCAAGGAATCTGGTTTTAAACCTGTGCCTCCCCTTTTACATAATCCTGCAAATAGCTAAACCGTGGGGTTAGTCTTCCGTTTTCGGTAATTTTAGCGCGCTTTAAAATGCCTTCTTTGTCATCATTAAAAAACGCAGGAATGACATGTTTTAAAAACATATCTCCAAAACCTTCACTAGCATCTTGTGGTAGTTCGCATGGTAAATTATCAACCGCCATGACCGCAATGGCTTCATCATTTTTAAAATTGGTTTCAGATGCGGTTTCTGGGTTGTAACCATAAATAGGATCTGCAATAGTTGATGCCCTGAGCGTAGTAGCAACTGGCCCGTTAACATCACAACTAATATCAGCCACTACTTTAATATTGAAATTGGCAGACGTAACATCTTCTCTTGTATACAAATACGGGGCTCCATCACCATAAAAATGCCCTGCTATATACAAATCGGTTACCTTGGCAAAGCGCATAAAATCTGATTCATAGTCCTTTGGATTATTGAAAAAATCATGAACATCATGTACCCTTTTTCCATCCTTTCTTTTATTGTAATCTAGTACATCTATTTTACAATACACAGGCTCCTCAAAATTCAAACTCAAATAATCTTCAACCAACACTTGCTTAATACGCATGGCATCTAACATTTCCTGTGCTCCATTAGATACTTTTCCGCTTCCCGTCAGTAATATTTTAATATGGGGCAATTCAAAATTCTTTAATTCATTAATCAAAGCCTCTTGATTGGGTAATGCACTTGCCTTGGGTAATTGCCAAGAATTATATTTTAATCCCCAAGCTCTAAATCCATTATACGCACCTACAATACCTGCATACTTTCCAAATCCAATGAGTCTGTTTCCGTTTTCATCTGTTATAGTTTCATGGTCATAAAGCTCTATATTCTTATCTAAAATAGCTTGCAACAGCTTTCTATTATACGGCTGTTTCTTTATAGTATGCGAAAAGAAAAAATACTTTTTATTAGGAATTAATGCCTCTATGGGGACTTCTTTAACACCAATCATAACATCACATCCTGAAATATTATGGGTTACATCAAAGCCTTCTTTTAAATAAGCTTCATCTTCAAACACACGAACTTCTGAAGTTTCTACAATAAAATCAGCCATTGGATATTGTCCTTTTGCCTCGGCTAATTTGGTTGGCGAAAACACCACACGACGATCGGGCGGATTTTTACGTTCTTTTATAATGGCAAATTTCATAGGGTTTTGGAATAATTTTTGCTCTAATTTACTCGGATTTGATATGATTTACAAAGTTTTTGGTAAATTTGCTGCCCGCGTTAAGGATTGAACGATATGTTTGAGCTCCTCGCAGAGAGCGAGTAGTGAAAGCCTGACCCGATTGGGGAACGCACAAATAAAATTACTATTATATTAAAAATGGGGTCGACTGGTTTTGACAGCGAGATTAATGAAATGGTAAGCACGTGGTGTAATGATTTTGAAACACCTTAAAGGCTAAATCAAACTTTAAACGGCGAGAATAACTACGCTTTAGCTGCTTAATAACTGAATTATAGTAAGTTCAAGCCCCGGCACACTAGGTGTGCAAGCTAAATGTCTCCTGAAAGCCTTGGTTAATGGCGTTCTTTTTAGAGGCATCGTAAAAATTGACTAAGATGGTGTAGCGCTTTGATGCACTTTCAAGATTTAGAAGCTAAGTTATAAGTAGGCTGTCTTTAGCTAGCTTATAATCGAAAAACCAAGAAAAGACTAAACGTGTAGAAAGCTCTTTGGTTACTTGTTTGGACGAGAGTTCGATTCTCTCCGACTCCACAGAAAACCCTTGTATACCTATAAAATACAAGGGTTTTACTTTTTAGTTGATAATTTCAGGGATAAAATTTCAATTTTTTCATTGTTGATAATCAGTCCTTTTCTTTAACTTCATAAAATATTAATCTAAAAATTATAATAAATTATGAACGGAGAATACCGAAACCACACCCAAAGACTAAATGAATTAGTTGCTAATAAAAATAAATACAGTCTCGATATTTATTTAGAAAAGCTTAAAAAGCTTTCAAATGATATTACGGAAGATATTATCAATGATTTAATTACAACCTATAAAAATAATCCTGAAATAATAAATTATTTATTATCACTGATTCAAAAAATAGAGTTAGATAGTCATCATGTCCCTTTAATAAATATAAATGATATTGAAAATAATTTAATTCAGTCAGTGTATAAAATAATAGAAGAATAAACGCAAAATAATAGTTTTTCATTACAGGCTTTTACTTAAAACCACTGAAAACCACACACAATGCACCACTCAGTAACAACTTAGTCACCACAGCATTTTTTACATACAAAATCAAGTAATTCACACATTTCTCAACACTAACACTGAAAACCACACACAATGCACTACTCAGTCCTCACCCAGTTTATGGGGCTTAGAAAGGTAAATACTATTGGTATTGCACAGGCCGTTAAGGTGATGCACTTATCTGCTATGGCCTATAACCTTAAAAAGTATCTGAAATTCATTGAAAAAACAGTGAAAAGTGATGCAGAGGCAAAGCATCGTTTGTATTTGCAACTTAAAGCCTCAATATTACTTTGAATAAGCCCTTTAGAAGTACTGAAATTTACGTAGAAAACAGGGGGGGTATACGAATACCTATTACAAAATAGTTAAAACCACTTAAAACCACACAACGTGTGTACTTTATAAAACCGTATTCGTTAAAAAACAGCGTTTTACGTTTTTTTATTTCATTTTTTGCCGAATTTTTGCCGAAAACATGTCGATATTCTTAATTAATTTTCGAAAAAAAAATACCGTAGCAATTTAATGCTACGGTTTGGTTAACTACTCCCTTGATGACCAATAAGCGTCATTTTCAGGATTTAATTGATTTGCATGATTGTCAAGCTCTTCTTGACTGTAATCATAATCTGAATTTAAACTCATAATTTTTAGGTTAAAATAATTAATAAATTCATCTCAAACGAAATGATGAAATAAAACTAATGGAAAAACAAGTGTGAAAAAGGCAATATTTAGCGAAATTTACCTGAGACGAATAATTGCTTAAAAAATGACATTATTACATCCAGAAAACGAAAACGACATAGGTGCTGAAGAAATACATTTTACACATGTATCTTCAACTAATTTAATGGACATTAAAAATCCTTTTGACACATTGTAAGAAAGTTATTATATTGCAGCTAAAACATTATAAAACCAAAATAATAAGAATGATAAAAAAACTAAAAAACCATCGTTATCCCTCCCGATTAGATGTAATATGTAGTTTTCAATCATTCATATAAACAAGTTGTAGCACATTATGACCAACCAAACGCAAAATGAATAAATTCACAGTTCTTTTATTACTCATAACAATCGGAATTATTTCCTGCAAAAATTCTGAAAAGGAAATTGACAAATTGGAAATTGCTAAGAAATACTATAAAATTCTTGACAAATCAGATGTTACTGGAATCGAAACTTTGCTGACCGATAGCCTATTGACAAAGGAAACCGAATATGACTATGAACAGACATTTTCCAAAAAAGAATACGTGGAATGGCTAAAATGGGATTCTGTGTTCGAACCGACGTACAAAATCCTTGAAATCGGACAGGAAAATGGAACTGTAAAAGCTAAAATTTCAAAAACAGACAAAAGAATCTCTTTCCTTCATAAAGAGCCTATTGTGACTGACCAAGTTATCCATTTTGACAAGGATAAAATAACCAGTATTGAAACAACAAAATATGTGATTTTCAACGATTCAGTATTTGTTAAAAACAGAGATGGACTCTTGAATTGGATTGACAAAAATCACCCTGAACTAAATGGATTTATTCACGACCAAACAAAGACTGGCGGAATGAAATACCTAAAAGCGATTGAACTTTATGAAAATAAAAAATAACGTGCTACAACAATGTATAACCGCAATTACGGCGGATTCGACTACGGCCAAATCCACTCGGTATTGCGAACTTCTGTGCTCTACTGAAAATTAACGCGTATTAACCCGTAACTGACGGTTATACGAGACCGTTGCCATTAATTTAAAATGACCGTAATAAATTCAATATTTTCAGTTTCATTAAGTTTGATTTTCGTATTCATTAATCTGAATAGCGGAATAAAAACGTCTGAAATACAAAACAAAACTCTGACCGAAAAAATTGATTGCGGAATTGAAAGCGTAACTCTGAAAACGGAACGAATTGAAAAGAAACGCAAGTTTTTATTCTGGACTTTAAAACACAAAAAAGTAATCGTGACTGACCGAATTATTGACCAAAATGGAAATGAAGTTTTTGAAAAAAAATCAGTTTTTATAAGCTCAATGGATGCTTCTGACACAAGAAAATTTAATCGCATAAAAATTGTCGGAAATGAAATTTGGATTTTCAGTCACGGCAAAAATGTGGATAAAGTTAAACCTATTAATCGTTATAATTTTTGTGGAGATTATCTTGGGAAAAAAGATTGGGAAGACGGAGATTATTACGACGACTGAAATAAAAAAACTAATGGCAACACCGTATAAAAAAAATTGCTAGTTTTAGCTAAACCAAAGTTAGTTGCTCGTTTGCTAGCTTCTGATTTTCCTTCGGAAAATCCTCGCACACAAACACGCAACTTTCCTTATACATCAACGTTGGCAGTAAGCTGAAAATCGATGAATTATAAAAATCTGATATTAATTTTAACCTTCTTAACTTTTGGACTTGTTAGCGGACAAAACCAAAACGCAGAAAATATTAATGTGAGATACTTATATGGCAACGATTCAGAAGTCTGGGAAGTCAATAAAATTGAACCAAATGATAGAATCATATTGACTAAAAGATTGGAATACAACAGCGAATACAAAGAATTAGTAACAATATTTTACTGGAACGGCGGACTTAAAGCTGGATATCCGAAAAACTCTGAAAAGAACGAAGAAGAAACTACACCGAAAATAGGAACGTGGAAAATTGACCAAAGTAATCGGACTTTGTCTACGACTATTTCCTTGGGCGATTTCGGAAATAAATTTCTTATTTTAGAATTAAATCCTAACCGATTAATATTAATGAAATTGAACAAAGAATAAAAGCCTACTGCCAACACCGTATATAAAAAATTGCTGGTGTTGTGCTAAAACAAAGGTCGTTGCACGTTTGCTACGTCTGATTTTCCTTCGGAAAATCCTCGCACGCAAACCCGCAACTTTCCATATACAAACACGTTGGCATTAATTATGAACCAATCACAGCCTAAAAATCTGATTTACGGAAAATTATTTTTGATTTCTGTCATTTTATTGTTGCTAAATGACTTTTTTTTTAAATATTATTTTCATAATTATCTG
>NZ_VDCS01000100.1 GCF_006265225.1 Allotamlana fucoidanivorans
ATATCAGCATCCAGTGCATTTTGAGCTGCAGTAGGATCCGCATTATCAAACTCACAGGCATCAGCTGTATCATCAGAAGGACTAGTATAGCTTACTACTTGCGGTTGTGTTAGGGTATAGGTAGCAGTAGGATTAGTAGAGCCACAGATATCTTCTACCGTCCAGGTAATAGTTACCGTACCTCCCGTACAGAAGTCAATAGACTGATTGGTAAAATCATGCGATACGCTCGGTGAACATCCCCCCGCTAAACTGCTATTAATACTATTAGTTTGTGCCGTTACCCAAGCTGCGAT
>NZ_VDCS01000102.1 GCF_006265225.1 Allotamlana fucoidanivorans
CATCGTTGAGATAGGTTGCATCTATCCATAGACCTTCTTGAAAATTATCACTGAGTAAAGATTTGATTAAATCATCTCTTGAGTATTTTAGTTCTATTCCATAGTGGGTTTGATTTTTCAAATTTTCATCGTGAAAATAGGAGCTATTTTCCCTAAAAGCACCAAAATTTAATTCTCCTGTTGAATATGGAGAATCAAGAAATCTTAAAGTAGAATAAAGTCCAAAACCACGGTTTGTTCGAATTTGTGGATCAAGTTCTAAATCCCAATTTTCTTGAGTGGCTATATAAATA
>NZ_VDCS01000103.1 GCF_006265225.1 Allotamlana fucoidanivorans
TAGCACTTGAAAAATCAACTTTTGTAATCCAACCATCTCTAATATCGGCTTCAAAACGCTGGGCTTGAGCTTGTAATTGCATCATCATTTCTGGACCTGTAACCCCTTCTGGATAGCCTGGAAAATTCTCAACTTCATTGGTGGTTGTTAATTGACCGCCTGGTTGTGTCCCTTGATACAATACGGGATTCATATTAGCTCTTGCTGCATAGATTGCCGCTGTATATCCTGCTGGACCTGACCCTATAATTAAGCATTTTACGCGTTCTATTGTTTCTGACATATCTTATTT
>NZ_VDCS01000104.1 GCF_006265225.1 Allotamlana fucoidanivorans
CCGATGATTCGTGAATTGTTCCACAATTTCATCGGCTCTGCGTCTTAAGCGTCTGGCTCTTTGATGACAGTTATCTTCAAGTTGTCAACTTTAATCAATCTTTCTTGTCTGCATTTTGGACAATAAAGGGGATAATTCTCCAAAACAGTGTCCTTCCTAATTTTATTACGGGTTTTGCTCCCACAAACAGGACACAATATCCATTCGCATTTCATCATAATTAGTCTCTAATCCTTTCAAATCTCATTTTATATGACTTTTGCAAGCTGTTAAGCTAACTTGTGGAACATAT
>NZ_VDCS01000105.1 GCF_006265225.1 Allotamlana fucoidanivorans
ATTTAAAATTTCTATAATATTTCTAATTCATATTGTGGAGATGGTTGATGGAATGGTTACTTCTTGCTTCTATACCTTTGATTGTTTTAGGTTTTGCTTTAAAGATTAACCCCTTTTTAGTGGTAACTTCAGTTGGAATTTATGCTGGACTTGTTTCAGGTTTTGATTTTGTTAAGGTTGTTAGTGATATAGGAAAATCTTTTGTAGATAATCGCTATGTTGCTATAATTTGGCTTATTTTACCTTTACTTGCTGTTTTGGAACGCAAAGGCTTAAGAGAGCAGGCTAAAAAT
>NZ_VDCS01000106.1 GCF_006265225.1 Allotamlana fucoidanivorans
TGCGGTGGCGAAAAAGATAAAGAACTTATCGATCGCGTGGGCAACAAATTCAAACACGCTTCAACCTTAGAACATCTAAACTATACTTTTTATATACAAGGAATTTCAAGAGCTTGCTTACAAGAAGTTGCAAGACACCGTCACACTAGTCCTAGTGTAAAAAGCACGCGTTATACCTTAAAAGAACTTCGCAATGAAGCTGAATTTAAAATAGGAGATTTTGAAAATGCAAGCCGTTATCTTGTGCTTTGTGGTAATGAAGAGGTTGATAACGCAAGCATTAAAGCCTG
>NZ_VDCS01000107.1 GCF_006265225.1 Allotamlana fucoidanivorans
GTGTGGCTAAGGATTTATTTAAACGTTTAAATTTAAATATCCCCGTTTATTTGGGAGCGAATGAAGCTCTAAAAGAACCAAGTAAAGCTTGGCGTCAAAGACTTGATGAAAGTGTTAAAAATTTTAAACTTGAATATCTTTGGGAAAATATAAAAAGTCCTGAAATTTTAGAAAATATAAATCCTGATGCGATTTTTAAAATGGGTGAGTTGGTGAGTAAAAATCCTAAAGAAATTTCTATTTGTGCGATAGGACCTTTGACAAATATCGCTATGACTATGAAAATTTTT
>NZ_VDCS01000108.1 GCF_006265225.1 Allotamlana fucoidanivorans
TTGATTGATAGAATCAAACTTCGTGGTAGCGTGTTTTTTGATTATGGTATGATAGGGCGTAAAAATTTAGATGAAATAAAAAGAATGAGTACAGGTATAGGCATTGAATGGATTACACCTATTGGACCTTTACAACTTGTATTTGCCAAACCTCTTAATGATAAAAAAGGTGATGATACTAATAGTTTTGAATTTAATCTTGGAACACGCTTTTAATGAAAGAATTTTTAGATGCTTGCTTGAATGCAAATTTGCAAATACGCAAGTATCTAAACAATATCCCACAAA
>NZ_VDCS01000109.1 GCF_006265225.1 Allotamlana fucoidanivorans
AGTCTATTATAGACTTATATCAAGGCTGGGCATTATTGAGCTGGTGTTTGCTCTTTTGTTTTTTTGTGAGTTTTAGCTTCATGTTTTTTATCAGCTTTAGCTTTTGAATGATGAGCTTTTGTATGTGTTTGATTTACATCGCTTGGAGTATCAGCTGCAAAAACATTAGCTGCGAAAGCACCTAGTAATGCTGAGATTAGTACAACTTTTTTCATATTTTCCTCCTTATGAATAATTTTTAGTTGCAAATTAATTGTAATTATTAAAAATCAACAAATAGATATTTTT
>NZ_VDCS01000011.1 GCF_006265225.1 Allotamlana fucoidanivorans
AATAATAAAAGGAGACATTCCTTTTTAGGAAACAAAACTATAAGAGAATTTGAATTAGATATGTATAACCAAAAACTAGCAGCTTAGTCATTCAACTTAAAGTCCAATTTTTTGTTGCAAGTCCAGTTGGGTATTTGATATTCATTCTGGAAAGCTTATTGATTTGAAAATAGACTTCAACAAGATTTTAGAAAACGTTAAGTAAATCTACCGCCTTGATTAAGGTGAATAAAAAGTAATATCTATTTAAAAGAAAATCTCATTACAAACATAAATTTGTAATGAGATTTAGCATTTCTAACCCTTAGGAAATAACTTAGGATTATATTTTATAAGCCTTAAATATGTAGCGCTCTATCTTCCGTAGCTGCTAAAGCCGCTTCTTTAATGGCTTCTGTAAACGTAGGATGCGCGTGTGACATTCTTGAAATATCTTCGGCACTTGCTCTATACTCCATAGCAACAACGGCCTCTGCAATCATATCAGCTGCTCTTGCACCAATCATATGCACGCCTAAAATTTCATCAGTAGATTTATCTGCTAAAATTTTCACAAACCCATCTAAATCCATACTTGCTCTACTTCTTCCTAAAGCACGCATAGGGAAAGATCCTACTTTAAATGCAACACCAGCTTCCTTAAGTTGTTCTTCCGTTTTTCCAACTGAGGCAACTTCTGGCCAAGTGTATACCACACCAGGGATTAAATTGTAATCTATATGCGGTTTTTGCCCGGCTATGGTCTCTGCTACAAAAACACCTTCTTCTTCCGCTTTGTGTGCCAACATAGCACCTTTAACGACATCACCAATGGCATATATATTAGACGCGCTGGTTTGCAAATGATTATTCACTTCTACTTGTCCACGGTCATTTAATTTAACTCCAGCTGCTTCAGCATTCAATCCATCGGTATAAGGACGACGCCCAACGGATACCAAACAGTAATCCCCCTTAATTTCAACTTCTTCACCTTTTTTATTATCGGCTTTAACAATAACTTCATCGCCAATGCGCTCAACAGACTTCACCTTATGAGATACATTCATTGTAAATTTAGCCTTTTTAAACACCTTATTTAGTTCTTTTGAAAGGCCTGCATCCATAGTTGGAATAATTCTATCTAAATACTCAACAACAGTAACCTCAGCTCCCAAACGGCGGTACACTTGTCCTAGTTCTAAACCAATAACTCCACCTCCAATAACAATTAAGTGTTTTGGAATTGCTTTAAGCTTTAAAGCCTCTGTAGAGGTTATGATGCGCTCTTTATCAATAGTAATAAATGGCAAATTGGATGGTTTGCTACCTGTAGCAATGATGGTATTTTTAGCTTCAATTTCGGTAGTTTCCTCACCAGAAATACTAATATGTGTTGCATCTTTAAAGCTTCCTAAACCTTGATACACATCAATATTATTCTTCTTCATTAAAAAATCTATTCCTCCTGTAGTTTGATCAACAACCGCTTGCTTCCTAGCAATCATTTTTTCTAAGTTTACCTTTACATCTCCAGGAATATCAATACCATGTTCTTCAAAATGCTTTACGGCATCTTCATAATGGTGTGATGAATCTAAAAGCGCTTTACTAGGTATACAACCTACATTTAAACAGGTTCCACCAAGTGTGGCATACTTTTCTATGATAGCTGTTTTCATGCCTAATTGTGCACAACGAATGGCAGCTACATACCCCCCAGGACCAGAGCCTATTACGGCTACATCATATGAATTCATATTTATTTTTTCTTTTTTTGAATTGTCTTATAAAATCAGAATTTCAAAAATACAAATGTTTTATAGTTAAGACAATGAAAAAAGAAGTTAATCAATCATTATTACGATTCACACAATTAACAAAAAAAATATCGATAAAATTTTAACAAAACAGAAGTCTTTTCGTTAAAGGTTTATGAATATAACTTTTTAAATTGAAACTTATTAAAATTATGTAGCTTTGTGCTTAATGCAGAAAAAGATTAACATACAAAATAAGAAAGCGCGTTTTCAATATGAGATTTTAGAGAAGTATACGGCTGGCATTGTGTTAACAGGTACCGAAATAAAATCTATACGAAACAGTAGAGCTTCCATTGCTGAAAGTTTTTGTGAATTTAATGAACAAGGCGAATTATTTGTGATTAACATGACCATTGAAGAATATATTTATGGTACATACTATAATCATAAACCTAAGGCAGAACGTAAATTACTTCTTAATAAGCGGGAACTAAAAAAGTTACATAAAGAAGTACAAAACACAGGACTAACCATTATTCCTTTACGCTTGTTTATTAATGACAAAGGCTTAGCAAAAATGGATATTGCCCTGGCAAAAGGGAAAAAACTTTATGATAAACGGGAAACTTTAAAAGACAGAGATAATAAACGAAACTTAGATAGAATAAAAAAAACATACAATAACTAAACATGAAACATGGATGCTTTTTTCTTTTGGCTTATTTCTGTTTGTTAAGTCTTTATGGGCAAAACGTTAGCCAAACACCACCTCCTCCCGCCATTGATAGTACCATTGTATTTACTATTGACAGCACAATAAAAGAACTTTATAATTCTATTTCTGGAGAAAAAGATGTACCAAGAAACTGGAAACAATTTAAGTTTCTATTTAGAAAAGATGCTAAGCTTATACCATCGGGAAAAGATAAAAACGGAAAATGGAAAACCTTATATATGTCTCCTGATGACTATATAAAAAGCTCAAAAGATTGGTTAGTTTCCAACGGGTTTATTGAACGAGAAATAAAAAGAAAGGTAGAACGATTTGGAAATATAGCACAGGTTTTTAGCTCTTATGAATGCTACCATAACAATGAAGAAGAACGTCCTTTTATGCGAGGTGTTAATAGTATTCAGTTACTAAATGATGGTCAACGTTGGTGGATTATTAACCTTTTCTGGACACATGAAACGAGTGAAACTCCTATTCCAGACAAATATTTAAGAGCAACGTTTTAACGTTAGTTTTTATCTTCCAATAAAGGAACAAATCTAAATTCTCCAAACTCATGCTGTTCAAACTCTTTAGGGCCTTTTCTTGTAAACATGGTCATGGTTTGTACCGCATCACCAACAGGTATTACAAGCCTTCCTCCTATTTTTAACTGACTGAGCAATGGTTTGGGTACAAAAGGAGCTCCAGCGGTAACAATAATACCGTCAAAAGGCGCTTCTTCTTTCAATCCCACATAGCCATCTCCAAAAATTAATTTCTTAGCACGATACCCCAACTTAGGCAAAAATTTACTCGTTTTCTTAAACAGCTCATTTTGGCGTTCAATACTATAAACTTTAGCTCCTAACTCACACAATACTGCCGTTTGATAGCCACTACCTGTGCCAATCTCTAAAATTTTATCTCCTGAATTAATATTAAGTAATTCCGATTGAAAAGCCACAGTATAAGGCTGAGAAATGGTTTGATCTGCCGCAATTGGAAAGGCCTTATCTTGGTAAGCATGATCTAAAAAACTAGAGTCCATAAACAAATGTCTTGGAATTTTCCCAATGGCCATTAAAACCCTTGAATCTTTTATCCCTTTGTTCTTTAATATATTAACAAGCTGCTGCCTTAAGCCTTGATGTTTAAAAGTATCTTTCAATGTTGGTGGTGGTTTATCAGGCTAAAATTAGTAAACATTTTTAAGCTTAAAAGCCTAATTCAAATTATTTTTAAAATAGAAATTTAACCAAAAAAAAAAATTACAATTACTAAACTTCAAATCTTAAAATCTTATTTTTGTTCAAAACAGAAAATTATGCTAAAAGCGGGAGTACTTGGTGCAGGTCACTTAGGTAAAATTCATTTAAGACTACTTAACCAATCAAACAAATATGAACTGGTTGGATTTTATGATGCTGATGAAAAAAACGGCAAGAAAGTAGCAGCTGAATTTGGTTACAAATTTTTCAATTCTGTAGAAGCACTTATTGACGCTGTAGACATGGTTGATATTGTAACGCCTACCCTGTCTCATTACGAATGTGCAAAACAAGCTATTGCCAAAGGCAAACATATTTTTATTGAAAAACCAATTACTAATACGGTTGAAGAAGCCGAACACATTAGAGAACTTTTGGCTAAGCATAATTTACGTGGTCAGGTAGGTCATGTTGAGCGTTTTAATCCAGCTTTCATTGCGGTAAAAGAGCATATAAACACACCCATGTTTATTGAGACCCACCGTTTAGCAGAATTTAATCCCAGAGGTACAGATGTTCCTGTGGTACTCGATTTAATGATTCACGATATTGATATTATATTGAGTATTGTAAAATCAAAAGTGAAACACATTTCGGCCAGTGGCGTCGCTGTTATTAGCGACACACCAGATATAGCCAATGCCCGATTAGAATTTGAAAACGGTTGTGTTGCCAATTTAACAGCCAGCCGAATTTCACTTAAAAAAATGCGAAAAGCACGGTTCTTTCAAAAAGACGCTTACATTTCTGTAGACTTTTTAATGAAAACATGTGAAGTTGTAAAAATGAAAGATGCTCCAGAAAACCCTGGTGATTTTGATATGATTCTTCAAAATGCTGAAGGCGTAAAAAAACAAATTTATTTTGACAACCCTGTCATTCCAGAAAATAATTCCATTTTAGATGAATTAGAAACCTTTGCTGATGCCATTAATAGTAATACTACTCCTGTAGTAACATTGCATGATGGTACCGAAGCATTACGTGTTGCTACTCAAATAATAAATAGCTTTTAAAATGGAGCATATTGCAGTTATAGGAGCCGGTACTATGGGGAATGGCATTGCTCATACCTTTGCTCAAAGTGGTTTTAAAGTAAACCTTATTGATATAAACCAATCTGCTTTAAATAAAGGATTGCAAACCATTACAACCAATCTAGACAGAATGGTTGCTAAAGAGAAAATAACATCTCAAAAAAAAGAAGATACTTTAAAGAATATTTCAACATATACTCATTTAGATACAGGTGTAAAAGGGGTTAATCTAGTGGTGGAAGCCGCTACAGAACATCTTGATTTAAAATTAAAAATTTTTAAAGAATTAGATGCCTTTTGTGAAACTGGTGTTATTTTAGCAACAAACACATCTTCTATTTCCATAACTCAAATTGCAGCCGCAACTTCCAGACCAGAAATAGTAATTGGTATGCATTTTATGAATCCGGTGCCCATCATGAAGTTGGTTGAAATTATTAGAGGGTACAATACCAGTGATGCCGTTACACAATCTATCATGACACTTTCAAAACAGCTTGGAAAAGTACCTGTTGAAGTTAACGACTACCCTGGCTTTGTTGCTAATAGAATACTAATGCCCATGATTAATGAATCTATTGAAACACTCTACAATGGTGTTGCTGGCGTTGAGGAGATAGACACCGTGATGAAATTAGGTATGGCGCACCCCATGGGACCGCTACAGTTAGCTGATTTCATAGGTTTAGATGTTTGCTTATCCATTTTACATGTGATGTATGACGGATTTAAAAACCCTAAATATGCCCCATGCCCGCTGCTAGTAAATATGGTTCGTGCAGGAAAACTAGGCGTGAAATCTGGAGAAGGGTTTTATAATTATTCAGAAAGTAAAAAAGCTGAAAAAATTGCAGCTCAATTTTTAAAATAATTCAAACAGCTGCTTCTAAAACATCAATTAACATTTGCATGTCTATTTCAGAAAATCTTAATCACATAAAAGCTAGTTTACCCAACCATGTTACGCTAGTTGCAGTTTCAAAAACAAAACCTGTAAGTGATGTCATGGAAGCTTATCAGGCCGGACAACGTATTTTTGGTGAAAATAAAATCCAGGAAATGGTTGAAAAACACGAAGCCCTGCCTAAAGATATTGAGTGGCATATGATTGGGCATGTACAGCGCAACAAAGTGAAATATATGGCTTCTTTTGTAAGCCTAATTCATGGTGTTGATAATTTTAAGTTATTAGAAGAAATTAATAAACAAGCCAAAAAGAACAACAGAGTTATTAACTGTTTACTACAGATAAAAATTGCGGCTGAAGACTCTAAATTTGGCATGTCTGCAATCGAAGCTCAAAAGATATTAAGTTCAGAAGAATTTACTAGGTTAACCAACATACATGTTACTGGCGTTATGGGTATGGCTACTTTTACCAATAATAATGATCAAGTAAAAATGGAGTTTCAGAACTTAAAAAACATTTTTGACTCCCTCAAAAGCTATCAAACAGCTAATTTTTCTCCAAAAATAATTTCAATGGGTATGAGTGGAGATTATCCATTAGCCATATCTTGTGGTAGTACCATGGTTAGAGTGGGAAGCAGTATATTTGGTGCAAGACATTATTACCATAATTAATACACAGACTATCTACGCAATACTAGACATAGAAACCACGGGAGGCAAGTACAATGAAGAAGGGATTACCGAAATTGCTATATATAAATATGATGGTCATGAGGTAGTCGATCAATTTATTAGTTTGGTAAACCCAGAACGCGATATTCAACCTTTTGTAGTTAACTTAACAGGAATTAACAATAACATGCTAAAGAACGCGCCTAAGTTTTATGAGGTAGCAAAGCGCATTGTTGAAATTACTGAAGATTGTATTCTTGTGGCTCATAACGCTAATTTTGATTACCGCATTTTATGTACAGAATTTCGCAGACTTGGTTATGACTATGAGCGTAAGTCACTTTGCACGGTTGAACTTGCTAAAGATTTAATACCAGGACAATCCTCATACAGTTTAGGTAAATTAGTAAGGTCACTTGGCATTCCTGTAACAGATAGACATAGAGCCTCAGGTGATGCTTTAGCTACGGTTAAGCTCTTTAAAATGCTACTTGACAAAGATACAGATAAGCGTATTATTCAAAACTCTGTACGTCTTAACCCAAAGCATCAATTAGAACCAAGGCATATTGATATTATTGCTGAACTTCCCTCTATTACTGGTGTGTACTACATTCATAATGCCAATGGAGATATTATTTACATTGGAAAAAGCAACAATATAAAAAAACGCATCAATCAGCATTTCACGGGAACCAATGCAAAATCAAAAAAAATCCAGTCCAAAGTAACAGCAGTCACCTATGAAGCTACAGGAAGTGAACTTGTAGCGCTATTAAAGGAGTCTGAAGAAATAAAGCGTATAAAACCTTTATATAATCGTGCTTTACGTCGGTCTATTTTCACACATGCTTTGTATAGTTTTAAAGATGACAACAATTATCTTAACTTAAAAATTGATGTTGCCGATGGCAGAAAAAAACCCATAACCACGTTTAGTAACAGGCAAAGTGGTAAAAGTTTTATTACCAAAGCTGTTGAAGATTACAACCTATGCCAAAAACTAACGGGATTATATCAAACAAAATCAAGTTGCTTCAACTATGACATAAAAAATTGCTATGGTGCTTGCATTGAAAAAGAAACACCTGAAAGCTATAACAGCCGGGTAAATGCTCTAATTGAAACTAATAGCTATTCCAATAAAGACATGGTTATTATAGATAAAGGCAGAGATGTTGACGAACGCAGTGCTATTCTTATTAAAAATGGTGTATTTAAAGGCATAGGTTTCTTTAATTTAAATTATCAAATTAATAATATTGACGTTTTAGAATCGATTATTACCCCTATGCAAAATAATAGAGACACCCAACATATCATTCAAAGTTACTTGAGGCGAAATAAAAGGCTTAAGATTATAAAAATAACCTAACACATGAACAAAACCATTCTAACCTTATTTTTACTAACTAACCTATTTTTACAATCTCAAGAAAATTACAACGCAGAATCTTATAAGGTATCTCTTGGGGATATTACTTCAAAAACCTATACAGTTGATTCAACAGCCCATGCTTTAGTTATTTTTGAAACAGGAAATAGTTATGTTGACCCAAACGATTTTGATTTAAGAACAAAAATTAAACGTAAAATAAAAATTCTTACCAAAGAAGGTTCAGAACATGCTAACGTGGTTATTCCGCTTTACATTACTAAAACTAATGAAGAAAAAGTAGATGACATTTTAGCCACCACATATAATGAGATTGATGGTAAAGTGATAAAAACCAAACTTCTTGAAAAAGATATTTTTAGAGAAAATTATAATGAAAACCGTACCCTTGTAAAATTCACCCTACCTAATATTAAACCAGGTTCTGTGATAACCTACAGCTATACCATATCGTCTCCATATATGTTTAAATATCACGGTTGGGATTTTCAAGATGAAATCCCCAAACTTTATAGTGAATATCGTACAAGCATTCCTGGTAATTGGGTATATCATATAAAATTAGTTGGAGGAAAAAAATTAGCAATTAATGATATTTCTATAAAAAAACATTGTATAGACTTTGGACGAGGTGCTTCTGCTGATTGTTCTATAAGTCATTATGCCATGAAAAACATACCAGCTTTTATAGAAGAAGATTATATGACAGCAAAGTCAAATTACCTTGCTCGAATTGAATATGAATTAGAAACATTTAAGAGCCCTGATGGTCGTGTTGATCATATCACCAAAACTTGGAAAGATGTAGATATAGAATTGAAAAGTGAAAAAGATATTGGTAAACAACTGCGAAAAAAAATAGAAGTTGAAGAACTGCTACCTCAAGACCTATTAAGTGAAACCGATACTTTAAAAAAGGCACAAGGTATTTACAAGTATGTGCAAAGCAACTTTACATGGAATAGAGAATATAAAATTTTTAAAGATGTTTCAATCAAGGAATTATTAAAAAATAAGTCAGGGAATATTTCTTCAATAAACATATTACTGCATAACTTATTGAGAGATTCAGGCATTCAAGTTAAACCTATATTATTATCTACAAGAAAAAATGGTTTACCAACAGTTATTTACCCAGTTCTTTCTGATTTTAATTATCTAATAACACAGGCCACAATTAATAATAAAACCTATACCCTTGATGCTACCGATAAATTTTTGTACTTCGGACAAATTCCTTTTAGATGTTTAAATAGATTTGGTAGGCTTATTGATTTTAAGAATGGAAGTGATTGGATTAACATAAATCCTACGGATAGAACAAATACCATGTACAAGGCAGTGTTCAGCTTTAATAAAAATGATGAACTTATTGGGCATATAGAATCTAAAAGAACAGGATATCACGCACTCTCTCATAAAAAACGTTATTTTTCTGATCCTGAAGATTACATTAATGAATTAGAAAACACTATAACCGACATAGAAATCTCTGATTTTTCTGTGAATACGAATAGTATTGCATCACCAAACTTTGGAGAAAACTATACCCTGACTTATCCATCTGAAAAAGCCAGTGATTTAATTTTTATAAGTCCATTCTTTATCAAACTATTTAACACAAACCCTTTCAAACTGCAAGAGCGTTCATACCCTATTGATTTTGGTTACAAGGATGGGTATTATTTAAATTATAAACTAGAATTGAATGATGACTATATAGTATCTGAGCTTCCTAAAGATATTGTATTTCACTTACCTCATAAAACGGGGCAATTAAGTTTTTCAGCAAAGCACTTTGGAAATAATATTATTTTAACCTTTATGCTTTCTTTTAAAGAAACTGTTTTTGAGCCTGAGTTTTATCCTTATTTGAAAGAGATAATGCAAAAAGTTATTGATATTCAAAACAATTCAACCATCTTATTAAAACGAAAAAGCTAATCTTTTCATACATTTGAGGTAATGAGTACCGCAACCACAAACTGGAAAACAAAACTTCATGATATTATTTATGAGGCAGATACCCGAGCAGGCAAACTTTTTGATGTTATATTACTAATGGCAATTATTGCCAGTGTGGTTTTAGTGATGTTGGAGAGCATTGAAAGTTTTGACCAGAAATTCCATGATTTTTTAAATATTTCAGAATGGATTATTACCGTTCTATTTAGTATTGAATATATTGCAAGAATAGTCACGGTAAAAAAGCCTTTAAAGTACATTACAAGCTTTTACGGTATTATTGATTTACTGTCTACCATTCCAAAATATATTTCATTAATCTTTGGTGGTATTCATGCATTAGCCGCTTTACGTGCCTTACGTTTATTAAGAGTATTTAGAATACTGAAATTAGCCCGCTACCTAGGCGCTTCTCAAGTATTAACATCGGCCATTAAAGCAAGTAAAGCAAAAATTTCAGTGTTTTTATTTGCCGTTCTCATACTTTGTATCATTTTTGGTACCCTCATGTATCTAATAGAAGGTGCCGCTAGTGGTTTTACAAGTATCCCTGTAAGTGTTTATTGGTGTATTGTAACCCTAACAACCGTTGGTTTCGGTGATATTGCTCCAGTAACACCAATAGGTCAATTTATTGCAGCACTTATTATGATTTTAGGTTATGGTATTATAGCAGTTCCTACAGGCATTGTATCGGCAGAATACACGAGTCATTCCAACAAAAAACAAAATCCTTCAAAACCCAATAATGAACTGCCTTTAAATTCGCAATCTTGTGAAAACTGTCTAGCCGAAAATCATAGAGATCATGCGCGCCATTGTTATAACTGCGGCGAAAAACTGTATGAATAATAGTTATGGTGTTCCTACGCTATCGAGTGGTCGGGCTTTCTTCAGTCGGGTTTTTCAAGGAGCTCCAACATATGCTCCAATCCTTAACACTGCTATATACCTCTGTTTTTTTACTTCAAACTTTTGCTCTGTTCATTTTTCAAAGTAACTTTACCCCATATTAATTAAAGCAACGAGAAGTCAGTACTCCAACTAAATATCTCATTTCTGTTATTGGCCCAACCGCCATAGGAAAAACAGCACTTAGCATTGAGCTTGCAAAACACTTTCATACGGACATTATTTCGACAGATTCCCGACAATTTTTCAAAGACATGCAAATTGGTACAGCAGCACCAAGTCCAGATGAATTAGCCGCTGTCCAGCACCATTTTATACATCATAAATCAATAACAGAGCATTATAATGTTGGCGCTTTTGAACGAGATGCTTTAACGTGTTTAGAACACCTCTTTAAAAAGAAAGACGCCGTAATTATGGTTGGTGGCTCTGGTTTGTATGTTGATGCCGTTACCAAAGGATTTGATCATTTTCCTGATGTTGATCCTAGCATTCGTGAATCATTAAATCATACTTTAAAAACTAAAGGACTAGGCGATTTACAAAATCAATTAAGAACATTAGACCTGACTTCTTACAACACCATTGCTGTTGACAATCCGCATCGGGTCATTAGAGCTTTGGAAATCTGTATAGGAACCCAAAAACCTTATTCTAGTTTTTTAAATCAAGGAAAATCACAACGTCCCTTTAAAACGATAAGTATTGGCCTCATGGCAGATAGGACTATAATTTATGAAAGAATCAATCAACGTGTAAATAGTATGATTGATGAAGGCTTAATTGACGAGGTAAAATCACTTTTACCGTATAAACACCTTAACGCTTTGAATACGGTGGGCTACAAAGAAATTTTTAAATACCTAGAAGGCGAATGGGATTTAGATTTTGCTATTTCAGAAATTAAGAAAAATACGCGAAGATTTGCTAAACGCCAACTTACTTGGTTTAAGAAAGATTCAAAAACGCTATGGTTTGATTATCAAACACCTGTACAAACTATAGTTGAAGCTATTTCTGAACAGATGCACGTGTAAATTATTGCATGGTTACTGTACTGTACTTGGCATTAACAACAATACTTTTACCACTAGCTAAATTCCCTGTTGAAAAATTTGACACCTGTTCATTAGGTGATTTTTTGGGATGCGAAAACCTTGATTTTGTGCCATTGTATTGTACATTACAATCTACATCAGGTAAATTAATGACCACATCACTGTTTTGAAGAATCATATTTAGGCTGCTAAACTTGTCATCTATATTTAGAATTTTCAAATCTCCAATAGTCCCATCTATAACAGCACTTTTTAAAAGGTGATTCACATCTACATTTGATGAAGTAGCATTCAACACAAGATGATTGGCATAATCTATTTGTGCTTTCTTCACATATTTTAAGTTCAATTGTCCCACATGCCAGGTACTTACATATACAGGAGAATAGGAAGCATTAATGGAAGTTAAACTTCCATCAATGCTTTGCGCTTTAAACTTAGTATACGCTAAATCTGCTCTTAAATTATCAATATTAGCAGCAAACTCTATTTCTCCATGCTTCACATCTACCTTGAGTTTTGTTCCTTTTGGCATTTTTATTTTTATTGTTTTTTTAACCTTACCATGCGCTTTACCATGTACCAACTCTTCTATACGCTTTTCACGTTCTTTTAATAGAATAACGCGTTCCTTTTGGTGATGCTTTAATTCTTCCTGCCGTCTTTTTACCTGAGTTTTTATTGCCTCTGCACGCTCTTTATGTACCTGATTGCGTGCTTCATGCGCAATGATTCGCTCTTGATGCGCCTCCATGTTCTCGGCATAACGTTCCCCCCATTCTTCCATTTTTTTATTAAACTCTTCCTCATTCCAGCGTTCTTCAAACGTTTCACTCCATGCTTGCATCTTTTTTGCAAATGCCTCTCCATAGGCTTCTTCAAATTTCTTTGAATAAGCTTCAAGATATTTTTCACCTTCTTTTTTGTAAGCATTATAATCAAAAGTTACTGCCCCAACGCCCTCAGGTAAAGGCGGTAATGGTGGTAACTCAGGAATTTCTGGAATCTCAGGTACTTCTGGGACTTCAACGTGTACATCGAAATCTATTTCTGGAATTTCTGCCAACTCATATTTTAATTCCTTTATTACGGCTTCAACCGCTTCACCATCACCATGCGTATCTGTTCTATACACCCAAACATTTGTACCACGTCCTTGTGTTCCAATAGTAACTTTATCCGTTGTTGCATCTATATCTATTTTCCATGATTTTAGTGCATCATCCAGTTCTTCTTCACTAAGCTGCTCACCTTCAATATAGGCTTCAATTTCCACAACGTCTTTCTTCCAAGTATCAAAAACAATATTACAATGACTGGTATTTAAATTAATATTAACATCACTGTTCACTTTTATTGCCTGAGACACTTTTATGAGTTTCTGTTGTGCCATAACGCCAGTTGCGGTCAACAAACTCAAAGTGAATACCAAAGATTTTATAATTATTCTGTTCATTTTTTGATTTTTTAAATGGATTGTTTTTCTGCATTTATGTTTTCGGAAACGTTAAATTGTTCTAACTGCGATCGTAACCGATACAACAGGTTTAAACGCAGTTTTAAATTATCTATTAAGGCATTAACAGTCAACTCACTGAGACCCGATTCAGTTAACTCTAATGAAAGCTTTTGGTAATCTTCATCAAGCGTGGCTATTTGCTCCAAATAACCATCAAATAACTCCTTAGTTTCTGGGGTGTAACTCATCTTAGATAATTCTAAGTTGATACTTGCCAAATAGTAGTCTTCTACTTTTTTTAGTCCAGGAGAAATGTCTCCTAGAGTTTTGGTAGCAATCACTTTTTTGGAGTTATCTACATTAACAGGTTCTATCTGGGACGGACTTAAAAAACGATAAGTTCCAAACGAAAGTCCTAAAAACACCACCACGCTAGCGGCCACTTTCATCCAACTTATACCTGTTCTTGAACTTACGGGCAAGGCTATATCTAATTTCTTTTGAAAACGGTTTTGATGATTCTTAGGCATCGTTTCATTTGACATTTTATCATCCTTGAATAAATCTCTAATATCTTGTGCCATTTTGCTTTTGTATTAATAGTTCCTGTAATTTTGCCTTACCTCTTGATAGTTGTGTTCTTGATGCTACCTCAGTGATATCAAGGATTTCAGAAATCTCTTGGTGGTCATACCCCTCAATTAAATAGAGCATCACCACGTATTGATATTTATTTGGTAACTTATTAATAGCCACTTTAACATCTGTAAGGGTAATAGTGTCATCTACCAACCATTTGTCGTCTTTTTGAGTATCAACCACTTTAAGGTGCACCTCATCCAAAGCCACTAGCTGCTGTTTTTTAGATTTTAAAAAGTCGATACTCTTATTAACAACAATACGTTTTAACCACGCGCCAAAAGTAACGTCTCCTTTATACTGATGTAATTTTGTAAAGGCCTTTATGAAGGCCTCTTGTACCACATCTTCAGCATCAGCAGCGTCTTTTAAAAACCGTTTAGCTACAATATACATGCCATCGCAGTACTGGCTGTACAACTGCATTTGAGCTTTCCGATTGTTCTGTTTACATTGTTCTATAATGTCAACTTGAAACATACTGATGTTACTTCTGGTTTGTGTTAGTTCATATTAAAGACGATAAAAAAAATGGGGTGTTGCAAAAACCTTCTATTTTTTTAATCTACCTGAAACAAAGCTAAATAAATGTCGTTTCCATTTTAGTAGTTTTGCCTTTTAAATTATCTTTACGTCTCAAAAAAATTGCTCATATGAACGCCTTCTTAAAACGAACCTTAATTCTTTTGTCTATCATCGCATTGGGGTTATTTTTATATTCTGTATTTGTTGAAAACATTTTTTCACCGCGATTAAGTCCGAAAGACACCGTTGAATTCAAATTAAACGATTTAAAACTTGAAGTTTTCTATAATAGGCCTTACAAAAAAGGAAGAGAAATTTTTGGAGCGCTAGTACCTTACAATCAGGTATGGCGTACTGGAGCAAATGAGGCTACCACTTTTGAAACCAACCAAACACTTGATGTTAAAGGTATGCCGTTAACCCCTGGAAAATATACTTTATGGACGGTTCCTAAAGATTCTGCTTGGACCGTAATTTTTAATTCGAAACAGTATAAATGGGGCGTTAATGCGCAAATGCAACCTATGTGGGATCCTAACTACGATGTTATTAATGTGGATGTTCCCGTGGAAAAACTTGCTAATCCCGTAGAGCAGTTCACCATTAGTTTTGATAATTCAACCGATAATTTATTTTTAACCATGGCTTGGGATGATGTTAAAATAGCCGTTCCGCTTCAATAACTATTTTTAGCATCCTCTGGTAATCCCTTGCAAGAATATTGTAAATTTAAGCAACTAATTATCTGAGAATTGACGAAAGAAAAGAAATCGGCATTACAAGAAAAAGGAGGTGTTTCAATTTCAGAAATCACCAACAGAAAGTCTATTGAAAACCTTAAACAAAAACGTAAAGTAAAACTTGACGCTAAAACCCTTTTAACCGATATTCTTCAAGGAGATGTTGCAGCGCTTAGCAGAGGGATTACCTTAGTTGAGAGCGTAAACAGTAAACATATAGCAATTGGAAACAAGCTTCTAAAAACCTGCCTTCCATATGCTAACAAATCTATACGCATTGGTATTACGGGTGTTCCCGGTGTAGGTAAAAGTACATTCATTGAGGCTTTTGGAAAGCATTTAACGTCACAAGGAAAACGTGTGGCAGTTTTGGCTATTGACCCAACAAGTTCCATTACAAAAGGTAGTATTCTGGGGGATAAAACCCGAATGGAAGCACTTGTTAAAGATGAAAATGCTTTTATCAGACCTTCTCCCTCGGGGCATTCGCTTGGCGGTGTTGCCAGAAAAACCAGAGAATCTATTGTGCTATGTGAAGCCGCTGGTTTTGATATCATTATCATAGAAACGGTTGGTGTGGGGCAAAGCGAAACTACCGTACATAGCATGGTTGATTTCTTTCTACTTTTAAAATTATCTGGGGCTGGTGATGAACTACAGGGTATTAAACGGGGTATAATTGAAATGGCCGATGCTATAGTGATTAATAAAGCTGATGGCGATAATGAAAAAAAGGCAAAGTTTGCCGCAAATGAATTCTCTAGAGCTTTGAAACTTTATCCTGAAAAAGAGTCTAAATGGTCTCCTAAAGTATCGGTTTGCAGTGCATTAAACCATGTTGGCATAACCCTTATCTGGAGCATGATAACAGATTATATATGTGTAACCACAAAAAACGGTCACTTTGATATAAAACGACAAAAGCAAAATAAATTCTGGCTGATTCAAACTATAGAATCCCAACTTAAATCAGATTTTTTTAATCAACCAAAAATTAAAAAAGCACTAGAATCTCAGCTTATTTTAATAGAAAACAACCATACCACCCCCTTTGCGGCTGCTGAGTTTTTACTAAAATTAAAAGCTTAATTCTTAACATATTTTGCCAAAACATATTGGCTTAATTTGTAAAATAAAAAACCTGAAAGCGCTCCAAATGTCATTCCACAAAAAATATCAAGCGGATAATGCACTCCAACATAAATTCTGCTATAAGCCACAATAAAACTCCAAAAAACAAGAAGCAGAATCAAATTTTTAAAATATGGCTTTAAAAGTAATCCTGCAAAAACAGCAACCGCCATAGAGTTTGATGAGTGCCCTGAGAAAAACCCATATTTCCCACATCGCACTGCAATAAAACGTATCTGATCTGCCAAATCGGCCACTCCACATGGTCTTGGTCGCTGAAATGTTCGTTTAAACACATTTGTTATTTGATCGGTAAACGTGATCATTAGAGCTATAGCCACCACAAAAATTAACAGTGATTTTAACCCATATTTCTTATACAACATGAATAACAAAACTAAATAAAGAGGAATAAAGGTAAGTTTGTTAGTAATGACCAGCCATAAGCTGTCCCAGGTAATTGACCCTAAATTATTCAAAAAAATGAATAGTTCTGTATCTAATCTAATCAGTTCATCTACCATAACACTTCTATTCTTCGTACTTAGCTATTTCACTGTCATAAAATTCAGTTGCTAATTTTATGGCATGTTCAGTTTCTGTTTCTAATTCCTTCTGATCTTCAGCATCAAAATCTTCAAACCACTCCAGATCATCATTTTCCAAATTAATTATAAATCGTGGAAACTCAGTGTGAATAACATAAATAGCGTTGGGAAATTCAGTATTATCCCCTAATATAAACTTTGGAAGACTCATTGGTTTTTATTTTTCGTTAGACAAAATTAATCTTTTGGTTAAATAATTAAACCTAATATATAACAAAATAGCTGCGGTAGTTAATCCTGCTAACAGCCCTAACCAAATACCAAAACTTCCGTAGGCTTCTTCCTTTCCTAAAAACCAGCTCATTGGAAATCCCACTAACCAGTAAGAAACAAACGTAATAAGCGTGGGTATTTTAACATCTTGCAACCCTCTTAAAGCTCCTAAAACGAGTACCTGAATGCTATCGCTAATCTGAAAAATGGCGGCAACAATTAATAAATTTGAAGCAATACCAACCACTTCTTTATTATCTAATAAGTTAACCACATCATCATAATCAACGTAAACTTTGGGGAGTTGATTATGAAATACTAAGAAAAATAATGCAAAGCACGTGGCAAATAAAGTCCCCATTAAAAATAAAGAAAATGCAATACGCCTCAGTTCATAGAAAGCTTTCAACCCTTTTTGGTTTCCAACCCGAATCATAGCGGCAACACTTAAACCTGTAGCCACCATAAAGGTCATTGAACTTAAGTTTAAGGCAATTTGATTAGCTGCTTGCGGATTTTTACCCAATAGCCCGCTGAGCCAAATAGCTGCTGTAAAAATAGCCACTTCAAAAAACATCTGCATAGCACTAGGTGACCCAAGATCAAGCAATTTTTTCAGCATTGATTGTTTTAATTGAAAGAATTTAATCTTAGTCACAAAAGCCTTCGATTTTTCTTTTGATTTTAACAAAAACCATAAATACCAAATCATAAGTAACCTTGCTACTAAAGTGCCGTAAGCGGCTCCTACAATACCCAATTCAGGAAAACCAAATTTTCCAAAAATAAGTAAGTAATTTAAAAAAACGTTTACTATGTTTCCAAACAATGTAGCATACATAGGATATTTAGTCATAGACATGCCATCACTAAACTGTTTGAATGCCTGAAAAATAACTAAAGGAATTAGTGAAAAGGCTACTAAATTCAGGTAAGGAATTGCTAAATGTACTACCTCTTCGGGTTGTTTCATCAAATACATTAAAGACTTTGAAAAATAAACCAGTAAAAAAAGTAATATGCCAATAACGGTACATAAAAATAGCCCATGCTTAAAGGCTGATTTTCCTTCCTTAAAATTATTTGCGGCATCAGCCTCTGCCACCAAGGGAGTTATCGCTGTAGAAAACCCAATACCTAAAGACATGGCTATAAAGAGAAAACTATTCCCTAAAGAAACAGCTGCTAATTCTGCCGTTCCTAGTTGCCCCACCATAATATTATCAACAAAACTCACAAAGGTATGCCCTAACATACCTAACATTACTGGTGCCGCTAACTGCCAATTATACTTAAATTCCTTCGTGTATTTTTCTAAATGCATTTTGCAAAAATACTCTTTATTTGCCGTGAATTAGAATATTTATACTGTTGACAGGTGTTAACATTTGTTAATAAATACCTTGATTTTAAAGTAAAAATATCATTACAAAATATTTACATTTGCCTTTCAATAATAATATCTCATTAAGACTATATAGCACATAAGAAACTTCGTGCTCTCATTTTTTAAGGGTTAGGAAAATAATTGCTAAGTTTCAAAGCATAAAAAAGGAGAATTTAATTTCTCCTTTTTTTAAACAAGTTACTTGAAATAAGTGGTTTTGCAAACTTCTAGTTTAGCAGCTTCAAATTCTTTAACTACATCACTTACTATTTTTGAAACAGGTTTTATATCATGAATAAGTCCTGAAATCTGACCAATTTCTAGCTCACCTTCTTCTAAATCGCCCTCAAACATGCCTTTTTTTGCACGAGCTCTCCCTAACAATTCTTTTAATTGTTCCTTTGTAGGACAGGTTTTATATAAATCCTGAATTTGATTATAAAATGAATTTTTAATCAGTCTTACAGGAGCTAATTCTTTTAACGTTAGCTGTGTATCGCCTTCTTTAGCATCAACCACAGCTTGTTTAAAATTTTGATGGGCAGAACTTTCTAAACTTGCAACAAACCGAGAGCCTATTTGCACACCATCTGCTCCCAGAATCATTGTGGCTAACATACTTTTACCTGTTGCAATACCGCCAGCTGCTATCAGTGGAATCTGTATATGTTCTTTAACTATAGGAACGAGGGTTAAGGTAGTCATTTCATCCCTTCCATTATGTCCACCAGCTTCAAAACCTTCAGCCACAATAGCATCTACTCCAGCTTCTTGCGCTTTAAGTGCAAACTTTAAACTGCTTACAACATGTACTACAGTAATTCCCTTTTCTTGTAACCAAGAAGTCCAGATTTTAGGGTTTCCAGCAGAAGTGAAGACTATTTTAACGCCTTCGTCTACAATGATATTCATGATATTTTCAATATCTGGATATAACATGGGCACATTCACCCCAAATGGTTTGTTCGTTGCTTTTTTGCATTTTTTAATGTGATCTCGTAATACTTCGGGATACATAGATCCTGCTCCTATAAGCCCTAAAATACCCGAATTACTTGAAGCCGCTGCAAGTTTCCATCCGCTATTCCACACCATACCTGCCTGTATAATGGGATATTTTATTTTAAAAAGCGCTGTTATTTTATTTTCCATTATTGTTTGATCATTTTATAGGTCTTTGAAAATGACTTGGTTTCTACACTAATTATATAAAGTCCCTCTGCTAAGAATGACAAATCAAAATATTCTTGTGTGATCTCTAAAGGAGTTTCTAAAATGAACTTTCCCTGAATGTTGAAAATGGACATTTTAAAAGATTCTATATCGTCATCTGTAATTCCACTTACATACAATTTATCCTCTATAGGATTTGGATACAGCACAAATGTTTGATCGTCCCACTCTTCCAACTTTTCAGTATTCAGTACCTGTTCCAAGTTTGGAATACCATAACCCAGAAAAAAATCTGGAGTCTCATATTGAGATGCCGACATTCTAACGGCTTGCATAATTTCTGCATTTGATTTTTCAGGTAAAGCTTGCCATAAACAGGCCACGCCTCCTGCTAAAATGGGAGAGCTGAAAGAGGTACCATTAGCCTGTGCTATAACATCATTTTCAGTGATTACATAACTTCGCTGACCTTGAGCAACCACATCTGGCTTTTGTGTTGGTTGCTCCTCATTCCCTTTTGAACTAAATGATGCGTAGTTTCCATTTGCATCAACAGCTCCTACACTTAGCACACCAGAGGCATCAGCAGGAGCTCCTACTATTTGCCAGGCATCATTTGGGCTACCCGAATTTCCTGCTGAAGTAACTAAAAGCATCCCTTTTTCAAATGCAATATTTGCGCCACGTGTTATGAAAGTTGTATTGCCATTCATATCAGCAGGCGTATAACCATAACTTGAATTATCATATGTAGTATATCCTAACGAAGTATTAATGATATCAACCCCTAAACTATCGGCACGTTCGGCAGCCTCTACCCAATAACTTTCTTCAATTGGTGTTTCGCTTGTGGCATCTTCTGTAACAAACAGATAGTAAGACGCGTCAGGTGCTGTTCCTACAAATTGATTTTCTTTAAGCCCAGCCATAGTACTTAACACCAAAGTACCGTGGTTACTTGTTGCATTATTAAAAACATCAACCTCTCGATTTACAAAATGATAACTTCCTAAAAGTTTGCCTGCATCTCTTAAATGCTTAAAAGCAGACATTTGGTTTACATTTGGAAATCCAGCATCTAAAACAGCAATGGTTATGCCGCTACCTGTATATCTTCTTTGATGCAGTTTATCACCACGAAACATAGCTATTTGATTCCATGAATTTCCGTAGTTAAAATCTACCACTACTTGCCCAGTCATAAATTTTGACTTACTTTTTAATGTTTTACCTGTCCCTAACTGGGCATCGGCATAAATCACATGACTCACAAAGTTCAAACTTTTTAAAGACTCAATATCAGAAAAACTTCCTTGAACATGAATGGCATTAAACCACTTTGATTTAGCCTTGACTTGAATGCCTGTACTATTTTTAAGCATTTCAATATAGGCTTCGTTAACAGGAACATCTCGTTCATCAATAGCAACACCATGAGCTATTTTCCTATCGATTGCCTTTTGTGAAAGTATGGTAATTGGATGTTCTATAGACGCCTGAACATCCTCTTTATCTACAAAATAAATCCATGCATCTTGTTGCGCCAATACATTAATGCTAAGAAAAAAAAATAAGCACTTTAAGATTCCTATTTTCATAACAGCAGGTTTTCTGCTAATTTACGAAATCACGCCCGAACCTATTAACTCATCTTGAATATACCATGCCACAAACTGCCCTTCGGTTATGGCCGATTGTAAATTTTCAAATTCAACATACAACCCATGTGGTACTTTATATAATGTTGCCAATTCTAAAGGTTGTCTGTATCTAATTCTAGCCTTAACCTTCATAGAATTTCCTGTTTTTAATTCTAAATCTTCTCGTATCCAATGTAACTCTTCGTTTGACACAAAAAGGGCTTTTTTTAGAAGACCTGGATGTGATTTTCCCTGTCCTGTATAAATCACATTATCTTCAACATTGGTATCAATGACGAATAAGGGCTCAACTGTACCTCCAACGGCTAAACCTTTTCTTTGCCCTTTAGTAAAATAATGCGCACCTTGGTGGTTACCTACTATTTTACCATGATTTGGTGTATAGTCAAATTTCCTTGACAAATAACTTAATTCTTTTTCTTTTGAATCAAAAACTGGTGGAACTTCTTGATATAAATCTGCATCTTTTGAAATCTCTATAATATCACCTGCTTTTGGTTTAAGTTGCTGTTGAAGAAAATCAGGTAATTTTACTTTGCCAATAAAACATAAACCTTGTGAATCCTTCTTTTCTGCCGTTACCAAATCTAATTTTGTAGCAATCGCTCTTACCTCTGGTTTAGTCAACTCACCTATAGGAAATAAAGACTTGGCCAATTGATCTTGTGATAGTTGACATAAAAAATAAGACTGATCTTTATTGCCATCAACACCCGCCAATAATTGATATATGGTTTTATTATCTTTAGTAATAGTGCCTTTTCTACAATAGTGCCCAGTGGCCACATAATCGGCTCCCAAATTTAAAGCAATGTCCATAAAAACATCAAACTTTATCTCTCTATTACACAAAACATCAGGATTTGGTGTTCTTCCTTGTTCATATTCCTTAAACATGTAATCAACAATACGTTCTTTATACTGTTCACTCAAATCAACCGTTTGAAAAGGTATACCCAATTTCTCAGCAACAAGCATAGCATCATTACTATCATCTAACCAGGGGCATTCATTGGATATGGTAACCGAGTCATCATGCCAATTTTTCATAAATAGCCCTATAACCTCATACCCTTGTTCTTTCAACAAATAAGCAGCCACACTAGAATCTACGCCACCTGATAACCCAACAATTACTCTTTTCATTTTAAAAAATTAGGGCACAAAGATACTGAATATTAGCGAAATTTTATATACGTGAACTTAGTCCTATTTATAGATGCAATACTGTTTTGTTTATTATTTTAATATTTTTATTAAACAATATTTGTTTTTTTGTTTAATTTTTTTATATATTTGTTAAACAATTAATGTGAACTAAAAAATTATGAAAATGAAAGCATCAAATTTTATTAAAAAAACAGGACTACTTGTTCTGAGTCTTTTTTTGTTGTGGTCTTGTAACGATGATGACGATACCCCAGTAATTAGAGAATTTAACATTGTTGAATTGGCATTAACTTCACCAGACTTAACCAGTTTAGTTGCTGCCTTAGAAAAAGCAGATTTAGTAGCTACCCTTCAATCAGGAGACTACACAGTTTTTGCACCTACAAACGAAGCCTTTGCGGCGTTTTTAAATGCAAAGGGATTTGCTTCTCTTGAAGCTGTGCCCAACGATGTGTTAAGAACCATCCTTTTAAACCATGTGGTTGTAGGTGGCGCTAGAGCCAACCAATTAACTACTGGATACATTGAAACCTTAGCTGAAGAAGCCACAACAAAGAACACTATTAATATGTTTGTTAACACCAGTGGAGGTGTTAAGCTAAATGGTGTTTCAGATGTTATTACTCCAAATCTAGTAGCAACAAATGGTGTTGTACACATTGTAAATGCGGTAATTGATTTGCCAACAGTTGTAGATTTTGCTGTAGCAGATCCAACATTCTCTATCTTAGTGCAAGCTTTAACTAGAGACGATTTAACGTTTGATTATGTTGCAGCGCTTTCAACTATGAGTGGAACAGCACCTGCTCCATTCACAGTATTTGCGCCCACAAATGACGCTTTTGCCATGTTATTAACTGAATTGGGAGCAAGCGCTTTATCTGATATTGATGAGCCTACCTTAAAGGCTACTTTAGACTTACATGCCGTTTCTGGCGCTAATGTTTTAGCTAGCGGTTTATCAGACAATTTAACGGTGACAACATTAGGTGGCGACATTACGGCCAACGTAACTGGAGGTGCAACGCTTACAGATTCAAACGGACGCGTGAGTAATATCATTGTTACTGATGTTCAAGCTGCAAATGGTGTAATACATGTCATTGACAAGGTGGTTTTACCTAAATTACCATCAACAGTAGTTGGTATTGCATTAGATACACCTGAATTAAGCATACTTGTTCAAGCCTTACAAGCTGCTGATGGCGACTTAGTAAGCGTATTAGGCGGAGAAGGTCCATATACAATTCTTGCTCCTGACAATGCAGCTTTTCAAGCCTTGCTTGACAGCAACCCAGCATGGAATTCGTTAGCAGATATAGATACTGCTGTATTATCACAAGTTCTTTTAAATCACGTATTACCTGGTAAACTTATGTCAACTGATTTAGTGGGATTAGGGTCTGGATATGCTTCAACAGAGGCAACTGGTGCTGGCGGTAATAAAATGAGCATCTTTTTTGATGCATCTAACGGTGTGAAATTTAATGGTGTCTCAACAGTAAAAATGGCCGATAAGGAAGGAACTAACGGTGTAATACATATTGTTGATGCCGTAATAGGTTTGCCAACAATTGTTGATCACGCCGTTGCTAATCCTGGATTAAGCAGTTTAGTAAGTAATTTAACAATGGGAGGTAATACAACATTCACAGATTTGTTATCTACTCCGGGTGACTTTACGGTTTTTGCTCCAACAAATGATGCTTTCACTGCATTTTCAAATCCTAATAGCAACGCTTTAGATGCTATATTATTAAATCATGTGGTGGTTGGTGCTACCGCTGTGTCATCCGGTTTAACAAACACCTATGTGAAGACAGCTGCAACCTATGGAAACACAGATAATAACTTAAGTTTATACATAAATACAGATAGCGGGGTAACATTAAATGGAATAGCTGATGTTTCTAAGGCTGACATCATTGCTAGTAACGGAGTCATTCATACCGTTGATGCCGTAATTGATATTCCAACAGTGACTACATTTGCGGTGGCTGATCCAACATTTTCAACCTTAGTAACTGCATTAACAACATTAACACCGAGTACAGATTTTGCAGGAATATTATCAACAGCTAATGGAACAGCCCCTGCTCCATTCACTGTATTTGCTCCTACAAACGATGCGTTTGCTGCAATTACAGTACCATCAGATGAGGGTGTATTAACAAACATTTTACAACACCACGTCATAGCTGGTGCCAATGTAACATCGGCTGATTTAAATAATCCAGGAACAACTACTGCGCCTAGTTTAGAAGGTGATGACCTTACTATCACGCTTCCAGGCACTAGTCCTAATATAGCAAATTTAACCGACGGCTCTGGTAATTCTGACATTGGAATTATTGCCGTTGATGTACAAGCTGGAAATGGTGTAATCCATGTTATTAATAAAGTGGCTATACCAAATCTTACAAATTAGTTTGGTTTGTTGGTTTTGTAGACAATCACATTCTTACTTCCATCTGAATGATTATCTATGAAAAAAGAGACTCCTTAAGTAATTAAGGAGTTTTTTTTATGTATTTGGGATGATAGGTAAAATCCTTTTCGTCTACTAACTTTCCATTTTCATAATACTTCCAAATGCCATTCTTTTTATCTCTTTTATAGGCGCCCTCCGTGATTAATTCACCCTTAGGGTTATAAAATGCCGCTGGTCCATGTAATTCACCACCATCATACTGTAGTTTTTTTAAAACCACTTCTTTTTCAGAGTAAATTATAGATTCCCCTTGTAATTGTCCGTTAGCATAGTTTTGTTTTTCTGCTATGTTACCATTTGGATAATACACCAAACGTTCTCCTATGAGTTTACCTTCATCATTATACGCTTCAAGAGTAAGTAATTTATCAGACGTTTTTTGATAATACTTCCATTCTCCAATATACATTTTACCGTTCATCAATCCTTCACTAATCACTTTACCATTTGAAGCCATAAATTTTACCTCAACTATATTATCATTTGCATTAAAAGTCTTTGTTGCAGACAGAATACCTTTTCCTTTATACAGTTTATAAAATTTAAACACGCCAATTTCTTTACCATGATGAAATTGCCCTTCATATCTTAAAATATTGGTATCATCAAAATATTTTTTCCAGATACCATGTCGCTTGCCTTGCGCATCAAACTGATTAATATTTTGACTAAAAAGGGTGCTTGTAAAGAGTAACACCAAAATCACTAAATGCTTCATCATAAAAAAAATTATTGCTTTCGAGGAAATTATAAATATAGTAACGTTTTATTTGCTTTTATCTTATAACAAAAAAGCTGCCAAAATATAATTCTGACAGCTTGTATTCATAAAACCAATATTATTATTTACGTTTTTGTTGTGCCTGTCTTTGTTGCTCCGCTTGTTCCATCATTTCGGCCATTTTTTTCTGAAAACGATTTTGCTTTTTGGGTTGCTTCTTCTTCTCTTGCATCTCGGCATGAATTTTATCTTCATCTAAAATATAATGCTTAATCACTAAAATGATTCCAATACTAATTAAGTTTGAAATAAAGTAGTATAAACTCAAACCAGAGGCATAGTTATTAAAGAAGAATAGCATCATAATTGGAGAAAAATACATCATGTATTTCATCATTTTCCCCATGTCGGGCATACCTTCTTGTTGTGGTTGCGCCTGCACATTTTGCCCTGTGGTTAAACGCATATAGAAGAAAATAGCAATAGAAGCCAAAATTGGAAACAAACTTACATGATTACCATAAAAAGGAATATTAAAAGGTAAGTTGGCTACCGTATCATATGATGATAAATCTTCAGCCCATAGGAAGGATTTTTGTCTTAAATCAAATGCCGAAGGGAAAAATTGAAACAAAGCATAAAACACAGGCAACTGTATTAATGCTGGTAAACATCCAGCCATTGGGCTGGCACCTGCCTTGGTTTGAAGCGCCATAGTTTCTTGCTGCGCTTTCATTTTATTGTTTTTATACTTTTCTCTTATAGCATCTAATTCGGGTTTTAAAATTTTCATCTTAGCCTGAGACAAAAACTGCTTATACTGCACAAACGACAATAAAATTTTCACCAAAATAGTCATCACCACAATAGCGATACCATAAGGCATAAAACCACCAAGAAAACTAAACAATGGCATAAACACATAACGGTTTATCCAGCCAAAAATACCCCAACCAAATGGCACCAATTCATCTAAATTCCGTCCGTAAGCATTAAGCACTTTAAAATCACTAGGACCATAATACCAATCCATAGATTCATTTAATTCACCGCCTTGCAATTCTAACGGCATTTTTACTTCAAAAGCCTTAGTGTAAACCGTATCTATCTCTTCTTTCTTAACTAAATTTTCAGCTATTATATGCGCTTTTTTAAACGCCTTATCTGTTAATAACACCGACGAAAAAAAGTGTTGTTTATACCCAATCCAAGTTACATCCAATACTTCTTCATCAGCATCTCTAGGCCCGGTATAACTATCTTTTCCATCTTCATATTCATAATGAATATCGGTATACCTGTTTTCATAAGAAATACTTTTAGCATGACGGTATCCTTTTAAACTCCAATCTAAATGAATATCTTGTGAACCATTTATAACATCATTTAAGCCTTGTGAACGCACAGAAAAACCAATCATATAATCGTTTGGTTTTAACTCATATCTGTATTCTAAAAATTTGCTTTCAGATACTTTTAGCTTCATGGAAACGATAGTATTCTCACCGCTCTTGGTAACTGAAGGTATAAATGGTAAATCTTTAGTATTTAATATTCTACTGTCTGTTGTACCAAAATTAATATTGAATGAGGCATTATTATTTTTTATCAAATAAATAGGTACTGAATCATAATCAACAAACTTTTTTAGCCTAACTTCTGATAAATACCCGCCTTTATTACTAAATGTTAAAGCTAACAGGTCTGTTTCAACTGTAGTTTCTTTGTTTGTTGCATTAATAGCAGAATAAGCAAACGCCCCTAATTTATTCTGTAATTGTATTTGTTGCAAAGAATCAACACCAGAACCAACTGCATAATCAGCTACTGCAGTATCCATAGATTGTTGCTGTGCTTTGGCTTTTTCTTCAGCTTGAATTTGTTCTTGTTTCGCTTTTTCTTGGGCTTCTAACTCTTCAGGCGTTGGTTGGTTTTGCCAAAGCATATAAGCCAATATTCCAAAAATGAGCACGAAGCCAATAATTGAATTGATATCTAATTTTTTTTCTTCCATTATTTTGAATCGATTAAGAAATAATCTTGCATTAAGAATGAGAATAACTTAGCAAGAAGCTATCCAAAATTCAAATTATGCCTTACTGGCACTTTTCTTGTTTTTATTATACTTTAAAGCTGCCTTAACAAAAGCCACAAACAAAGGATGCGGATTAGCAACTGTACTCTTATATTCTGGGTGATATTGTACGCCTACAAACCAAGGATGTGATGGAATCTCAACAATTTCAACTAAACCTGTATCCGGATTTAGCCCGGTAGCAATCATTCCCGCATCTTCCATTTGAGCTTTAAATTCACCATTAAATTCATAGCGATGCCTGTGACGCTCTGCAATACTTTCTGCTTTGTAAATATCACGAACCAAACTACCTATCTTTAAATCACAAGCCCAAGCCCCTAAACGCATAGTACCTCCTTTATCTGTAATTGTTTTTTGATCTTCCATAAGACCTATAACAGGATTAGGTGTATCTGCATTCATTTCGGTAGAAGCGGCATCTTTTATGCCTAACACGTTTCTGGCAAATTCAATAACAGCCATCTGCATTCCTAAACAAATACCTAAAAACGGAATATTGTTTTCTCTTACAAACTTAACAGCATCAATCTTTCCATCAATACCACGTTCTCCAAAACCAGGTGCCACTAAAACGCCATCTAAATGCCCTAGTTTTAGATCTACATTATCACTATTTATGTACTCTGAATGTATTGACTCTACTTTTACCCTCACCTCATTCTCTGCTCCAGCATGAATAAAAGCTTCTAAAATAGACTTATAGGAATCTTGTAACTCTACATACTTTCCTATTAATCCAATTGTAATCTCTGTTTTTGGGTTTTTATGACGATGTACAAATTGATTCCATCTATCAATATCTGGTGTAGAACTGCTAAGATTTAATTTCTTCAGAACAACTTTATCTAAGCCTTCTTCCAACATTAAGTTTGGCACATCATATATGGTTGACGCATCAATTGATTGAATTACGGCATCTTCCTTAACATTACAGAATAAGGCTAACTTTCTTCTTAAATCTTTAGGTAAATTATGTTCTGTTCTACAGACTAAAATATCGGCCTGTACCCCGCTTTCCATAAGTGTTTTTACACTATGCTGCGTTGGTTTTGTTTTTAACTCACCTGCTGCCGATAAATATGGCACCAAAGTTAAATGAATAACAATACCATTATTATCCCCTAAATCCCAACGCAATTGACGAACGGCTTCTACATATGGTAACGATTCAATATCACCAACTGTACCGCCTATTTCGGTAATCACAATATCATAATCACCAGACTTCCCTAAAATCTGAACACGTTCTTTAATTTCATCAGTAATATGCGGAACAACCTGAACTGTTTTTCCTAAAAATTCACCACGGCGCTCTTTTTCAATAACACTTTGATAAATTCTTCCTGTGGTCACATTGTTAGCTTGACTTGTAGGAGTATTTAAAAAACGCTCATAATGTCCTAAATCTAAATCGGTTTCTGCTCCGTCCTCGGTTACGTAGCACTCACCATGCTCATATGGATTTAAGGTGCCTGGGTCTACATTTATATACGGATCTAACTTTTGAATGGTAACTCTGTAACCTTGTGCTTGTAATAGTTTTGCAAGTGATGCTGCAATAATACCCTTTCCTAGGGATGATGTAACGCCGCCGGTTACAAATATGTATTTTGTTGTACTACTCATGTTGCGCTTTTAAACGCAGGCAAATTTACAAAATTAAAATAGTTAATTCGGAATTGTTTTTTAGTTATTTAAACTTGACTTGTTAACAATGAAATGCTAATTATTAATGGAGTATCTAACTTAAAAGAAAATGATAGCAAACCTAGTTTTCTTTTTTTAGCAAATAAGTATAAATCCACATTAAGGTAAATGTGGGAATAATATCTAAACCAGGTACAGCTTCTTCAACAAAAGCGACAATACCAGCAACTTTTCCTGATTTTCCCTCATATAACTTGGTCATCAACCAACCTGCTATTGGTGCCCAAATAATATCTACAAATTCACCAATACCAGGAATTATATAAGATACACATCCTATAGCATCCAATAAAATACCTATTAATAGTTTTTTTGTTTTACTCATAATATTTTTTGAAATCTGAAAAACAAGAAATATACCAAACCTACTTACCTATCAACTTTAAAAATTCATTTCGGGTTTCAATTTTTTCAAATTGCCCTCTAAACCCTGATGTTGTGGTTACTGAATTTTGTTTTTGAACACCACGCATCATCATACACATATGAGAAGCTTCAATAACTACGGCCACTCCTTGAGGTTTTAAGGTATCATTTATACAGTCTAAAATCTGCTCTGTTAAACGTTCCTGCACTTGAAGTCGTCTTGCAAAAATATCTACAATGCGCGGTAATTTGCTTAACCCTACAATATAGCCATTGGGAATATATGCAATATGTGCTTTTCCAAAAAAAGGTAATATATGATGCTCGCACAGTGAGTAAAGCTCTATATCTTTCACAATAACCATCTCATTATAAGATTCTTTAAACATAGCCCCTTTTAACACTTCTACAGGGTCTTGTTCATAGCCTTGCGTTAAAAACTGCATAGCTTTTGCTGCACGCTCAGGCGTTTTTTTAAGACCATCTCTTGAAATATCTTCCCCTAAATCTTTAATAATGTTTTTATATCTGTCTTTAACATCATCTGTAACTTGCATATTATATTCTTCAAAACTCTTGTAAGGCATAATCGTTTAATTTGAATCTCTTTAAATATAAAGTTAAAAATGAATTTAGCAATAAATAGTGTTCATAATTGTGCATCAACTTTTAATATATTAATTTCACAGCTCTTATTTAAAAAGCATGATTCAGGCAAAAAATATTCACAAATATTACGGGGATTTACAGGTTTTAAAGGGTGTAGATTTACATATTAAAAAAGGAGAAATAGTATCAATTGTTGGTGCTTCTGGTGCTGGAAAAACAACCTTGTTACAAATACTAGGAACTTTAGACAAAGCTTCCTCAAAAGAGAACTATGAACTAACTATTAATAACACTAACATAAGAACTCTAAAAGATAAAGCCCTAGCTAAATTTAGAAATGAACATATTGGATTTATTTTTCAATTTCATCAATTACTTCCTGAATTTACAGCCCTAGAAAATGTATGTTTACCTGCTTTTATAAAAGGTACAAAAAAGAGCGAAACTGAAGCTAGAGCAAAAGAACTCCTCAATTTTCTCAATCTAGAAAAACGTTATGAGCATAAACCGAATGAATTATCTGGTGGTGAGCAACAACGTGTTGCAGTGGCTAGAGCTTTAATCAATAACCCTAGTCTTATTTTTGCTGATGAGCCTTCGGGAAACTTGGATAGTGAATCTGCTGAAAATTTACACAATTTATTCTTTAAGCTTAGAGATGAATACGGACAAACCTTTGTTATTGTAACACACAATGTAGATTTAGCTGATATGGCGGACCGTAAACTTACTATGGTAGACGGTAAAATTATTAGCCACTAATACCACAAATCACACTATAAAAAAAGGTCTCTACTACAACATTTAGAGACCTTTTTTACACTATATTCTTTTATAATTTAGGTTCCCAACCTTTTTCATAATCACGCTTCCATAGCATTTCAGCCCCTTTATTATTCAAAACACGCCCAGTTTTGATATCTATATTTAAACTTTCCTTCAAATCTTGAGCAATATTACCCAAGTGACATAATTGCGTAGAAATGGCAGCATCGGCAATGGGTGAGTTTAATTTTTCTCCCTTTAAAATAGCATTAATAAAATTTTGCATATGACTAACGGTTAAGCCATCAAATCCAATTGTATCTGATGTTTTATTAGCTTTTGACTCTTTTGTTTGATTCTCATATTGCTCATTCACTTTTTTTCCATTTATATCGAGGTGTACATACTTAGAACGATCTAAATGAATACTACCTTCTGTACCAAAAATAACAGCTCCTCTGCCTCCTATAGACTTAAAAGCGTTGCAACTTCTACCATCCCAAGTTAATAACTTACCACCATCAAACTCATAGTTAACCATTTGTGTATCAAAAAACTCCCAATCATCTTTATGACTTAACCTTCCACCTGATGACACGACTCTATTTGGGTAATCTACACCTAATGCCCAACGACAAATGTCTATTTCATGCGTACCGTTATTATGTATTTCTCCAGTACCCCAAGCTCTAAACCAGTGCCAATTATAAGGGTGCACATTATCTCGATACACTTCTCTTGGCGCTGGACCTTGCCATAAATCCCAATCTAAGGTTTCAGGGACTGGCACTTCTTTTCCTATACCTATTGGCTTTCTTGCATTGGCATAAACAGCCTTAGCAGCATATACATCGCCAATTATGCCATTTCTTATATCCTGTACCGCTAATGCTGAGGTTCTAGAAGATCTTTGTTGATTTCCCATTTGGCAAATCATTCCGTATTTTTTTTGAACCTCAACGATTAATTCATTTTCATGAGGATTATGACTACAAGGTTTTTCAACATAAACATGTTTTCCTGCTTGCATTCCCATTATAGCCATTGGAGCATGCCAATGCTCAGGTGTAGCTACAACAATGGCGTCAATATTTTTATCCTCTAATAAATTCCTAAAATCCTTTTCAGTTTTAGGCTTCGATCCAATATCTTTTTTACAAAATTCTTTAAAAGCATTCAATCTAGTGGCGTCAACATCACAAATAGCAGCTATTTCACCTTGCTCAATATCTCCTATAGCTTTTGCTAAACCATAAGCCCTACCACCACAGCCTATTATAGCGAATTTAATTTTATCATTGGCTCCTAAAATCATTCCATAAGAGTTTGCAGATGTTAACAATGTAGCCCCTGCAACTCCCATAGCTGTATTTTTTATAAATGTTCTACGTGAAGTCATAATTGGTTTTTATTTAATATGTTTAGTTTAATTCTTTAATCTTGATATTTTTAAAATGCACCTCGTCGCCATGATCTTGTAAAAGAATTAGGCCTTCTTTTGCTTCTCCAAAATTTGGCCAATCTTTATATTTACTATACTTTACTAAAGCTCTCCATTGCTGTGTTCCTCGAATATATTCAACCATTTTACAACCATTTAAATAGTGTTGTACCTTAGCGCCATCTACTACAATTCTAGCTCGGTTCCATCCATTTTTATTGACATATTTTTTGGTATATAACGAAGGAATATACTCTTGAGCATCTCCTCTTATAAGGTCATAAAGAGATGATAAGGTACGGTTACCATCCACTCCTTTCTTGGCATCTGGATGAAGCTGATCGTCTAAAATTTGAAACTCACAACCAATAGCAGACCCTTTTCCTTTATTTAAATCTGTATCTACAAAATATTTTATACCACTATTTGCTCCTTGGGAAAATTTAAAATCTACCTCTAAAATAAAATTTTTATACGGTTTTGTTGTCACAATATCTCCTCCATGTTCAGATTCAGCACCTCCCGAAGCTTGCACTGATAAAACACCATCATTAACAGCCCAACCTTTTTTAGGAAACTCATCAAGCTTTGCTCCTCTCCAACCGTTTGTGGTTTTTCCATCCCAGAGTAAAGTCCAACCCTTTGATTTTTCTTCAAGAGTTAATTCGTTTTTTAAAAAACTAATCACTGGAGCCGTTGTTTCAAACGAAAAGTCTTCCGGGATTTCAGTCAATTTAATATTTCGCCATTTTATTTCTTTACCTGCTTTTTCTTTGCTTCCTCCAATAGCATGAACTTGTAATGCAATAAAACCAGTTTCAATGTTTTCTTCATATAAATTTGTACAATTTACTCCATTAACCCAAGTGGCAATATGATGCCCGGCAGCAATAACTTTTATTTTATTCCATTGCCCTTGCTTATAAGCTTTTTTTACTTCTGGGTTATACTCCAGAGGGTATCGCCATCCTAATCTGGCTTCATCAAAAAGACCTCCAAACCAATTTCTTGGAGAGTCATCTGCTTCTACCTGCAAGCCATGTACTCGTCCGTCATTATAATCCTTATTACTATGACTTCTAATTTGAACTCCAGAATTTAAGCCACTGCCTAAAAACATATCATACTCCAAAATAAAGTTAGTATACTCCTTCTTTGTTGCTAAAAATGTATTCGGTGTACCCATCTTAGAAACACCTACTATGGCGCCATCTTCAACATGATACTCAGCAGTACCATTCAACACTTTCCAACCCTTTAAGTTTTTACCATTAAATAATTCAATTGATTTTCCTTGAGCACCAGCCATTACTACAAATGACAACATGATTATTGCACTCAAAATACGTTTGTTCATACTGTTCTGTCTTTAAATTTGTTTAGATTTTTTTCAAGTAGCCTTGCTAAACATAAATTGTGGTGATACCAACACTTACTTGAATCTCAAATGTAGTGAATTGACATACCAATTTGAAGTTTTAACATGCTTTAATGGTTGTTTTAACCATTAAAACAAAGTTGCTCATTGCACAAATTTTCCTTTACTTTACCACTCAATTTATTTTATAATGATTCAAAAAGAAGACAAAATAGAAGTACTTAATCGTTTATTGACGAGCAATGCTTTTTCAAAAACAACCACAAGTAATGTGCTTCTTAAGTACTTAATTGAATCTTCAATAAATAACAAGAATCTTAATGCCACAGATATTAGTTTAGAAATCTTCGGATCGCAATACGAACCCGAGAAAAGTGAAGCAACCATTAGAGTAAATATTTATCACCTTAGAAATAAGCTTAAAAAATATTTTGATAACGAAGGTGTAAACGATGATATATTTATTGAAATAAAACGGGGACAATATGGTGTTAGTTTTTACAGAAAAAGTAAGCCTACCCCAAAATACACAAGCAAGCAAAAACTGCTTATTCTTGGTGTTCTACTTTCGGCAATAGTTGGTATTATTTTTTCAATTATAAAACTAAATCAAAAGGATCCTATTTGGGAACCTTTCTTTGCCAATAAAAAAGAAAATACGCTATACCTGTTTGATATTTTTGGTTTTGTGGGGCCTAATATTTTTGGATCATCAGGTTTCCACAGAGACTACAATATCAATTCTGTTGATGAGTTTTACAAGGAAATTAAAAAGCATCCTGAACAAATGAAAGATTATAGCCCAGGAAGAAATGTTTATGTAAACTTTTTAAGCGCCTATTCTGTAAAAGATCTATCCAAACATTTTTATAGAAATCATAGTGAATTTAAAATTCATAAATTAAAGAATTTAACTACCCAACAATTAAAAGAACAAAACTCTATTTATTTAGGACCTTTAAAATATGATAATTCGTTCGTTGACTTTTTCAACCTAAAATCAAAACGAATTCAAATTACAAAAAATAATGAGGCGTATAACGACGGGCATATTACCTATAAAGATTTAAAAAAGAACATAGACACAATAATAAAACTAAATTCTAATGGGCACAGTCATGAACACGTTTTAATAGCTAAATTAAATGGTGACAATGACACCTCTAACCTTATGTTCTTTTCTAACCACGGTTTTGGAGCCACTGCAGCTGTAGATTATTTCACTAATAAGGACTCTATCATTAAGTTTAATGATAATTACTTAAAAAACAGTGCTGAATTTATCGCTCTATTTGAGGTTACGGGTAAAGAACGGGCAAGTATAAAGGTAAAACAAATAGTATTTGACAACAATAATTAAAAAAGGCCACTCTTAAATTAAGAGCAGCCTTTTTATTGTGTTTTTAAAATATACCTACTTTATACCCCAAGGATATGTATTCCCCAAAATGGTAACTGTTGCATTATTAAAGTTCAATTTAATGTTTTTTATTTGTCCTATATCAAGATCTAAAATTCCAGATGTTATACTTCTTGGTAGTAAAACAAAATGTAGTGATTCTTCAATAGTTAAGGTATATGCTACGCCTCTAGAACTCATACCAGATTGCGTTCCATCTAAAAGATATTCATCATCCCAAATGTTCAAAGGGGTATCGGCACCTGCAACCCAAGTTCTAAACGAGTTTTCTTTATACTGCACGCTATGGTCATTTCCATCAGTGATTTTACCATCGTTAATGGTTACGCTATATTTTAATTCTCCATCTTCATTTTCTCCCAAATTTTTTACCACATGTGCCCCTTCAACTTTATAACCTTCATGATAATACCCATCAAAAGTTGTAGTGTGTTCACTCCCCAATGCTCCATACCAACCCGTTGAAACAATTTTCACAATACCTTTCCGAGTTACACCATCTTTACAAAGGATACCTGTACCAAAATCAACCGTTATTGTTTTAGGAAACTCTGTTAAATTGGCTGGTTCTACATGTATAACGGGATCTTCTTTGGAGCCGCTAATTTTAGCAGTATTTGAACTTTCTGCTTTTAAAACAGCATCTCCAGCATTGTTCCCAACATCTTGAAACACTCTGTTTGCCAATTCATACTCGTTTAAAGTTTCTACCACTGAAGCTGTTACATCAGTAGGTTTTAAATCATCTTCTTGACAACTCATGAAAAGAAGAACTAGAATGGGAACTATAATTTTTTTCATAAACTTAAATTTTGTTGACTATTACAAATAACGAAAATTGCATTAAATTTAGTTTAATTTGCAGTCCTTTAAATGGCAAAACCGATGCAAAAACAACACTTAATCGATAAAAATAACCATTTAAACATTTTATTTTCCAGGAAAAGCTTCTTTTTTATCGTATTTTCGCTACAGGAATCACTTTAATTTATAATCTCAAATTTGAATTTAACAGACCTAAAAGAGTTTTTAGACGAAAAGGTTGTATTGTATAACCGTCCTGATTTTATATTAACAGACCCTATTCAAATTCCACACTACTTTACTTTGAAAGAAGATATAGAAATTAGTGCGTTTTTAACAGCAACTATAGCTTGGGGAAACAGAAAAATGATTATTAATAATGCCAGGAAACTCATGCAGCTGATGGATGATGCGCCATACGATTTTATTTTAAATCATGCTGAATCTGATTTAGAAAGGTTTAACGGATTTGTTCACAGAACGTTTAATGCTGATGATTTAAGGTTTTTCATCACCTCAATAAAAAATATTTATTTAAACCATCAAGGTATGGAGACTGTCTTTCAAAAGTATTTAACCGAAACTAGCACACAACTTGCCATTCATGAGTTTAAAAAACTGTTTTTTTCTCTTGAACACCCAAAACGCACAGAAAAGCATGTTGGAGACCCAAACAAAGGATCGGCCGCCAAAAGACTAAATATGATGTTACGATGGCTTGTAAGAAGTAATCATACAGGTGTTGATTTCGGTATTTGGAAATCTATCCCAACATCTGCTTTATCCTGCCCTCTAGATGTACATTCTGGAAATGTAGCTAGAAAATTAGGGCTTTTAACCAGAAAACAAAATGACGCTAAAGCATTAGCAGAGTTAGACATCTCCTTAAGAAAGCTTGACCCTATAGACCCAGTAAAATATGATTTTGCACTATTTGGTCTTGGTGCGTTTGAAAATTTTTAACATTAGTTTTTTATCTTTAACTACTAATCTTGATTTCATACTATGAAAACGCATCTCACTATCCTTTTAACATTATCTAGTATTTTAACTTTTAGCCAAAATATTAAAATCCCTTCAGACACTATGGTTGTAACCACACACACCACAACCGTAAAAGGCGCAAATATTAACTATACAGCAAGCACAGGCACACAGCCTGTTTGGGACAAAAAAGGTATTCCTATTGCTTCGCTTTTCTACACTTATTATGAACGGAATAACGTAAAAAACAGAGCTGAACGTCCTTTAATTATTTCGTTTAACGGTGGACCTGGATCTGCATCGGTTTGGATGCACATAGCCTATACGGGACCAAAAGTTCTAAATATAGACAAAGAGGGGTATCCTGTGCAACCATACGGTGTAAAAAATAATCCAAACTCAATACTTGATATAGCTGATATTGTTTACGTAAACCCTGTTAATACTGGATATTCAAGAATGATTCCCAATAAAGAAGGCGAATTACCCAAACGAGAAACCTTTTTTGGTATTAATGCCGATATTAAATACTTAGCAGCATGGATTAATACCTTTGTAACAAGAAAAAGTCGTTGGGAATCGCCCAAATACATTATTGGGGAAAGTTATGGAGGCACACGCGTAATGGGCTTAGCTAATGAATTACAAAACAATCAATGGATGTACTTAAACGGTGTTATTTTAGTATCTCCAGCCGATTATAAACTTTACAACACAAGTCAGCCCGTATACTCTGCCCTAAACCTACCATATTTTACGGCAGCTGCATGGTACCAAAACGCACTTCCTAAAGTACTTCAGGAAAAAGATTTACTTGATATTCTTCCTGAATCTGAACAATACGCCATTAACACCTTAATGCCTGCTTTAGCTAAAGGCGGATTTATTAGTGCGGAAGAAAAGGAAACAGTCGCCAACAAAATGGCGTTTTATTCTGGCTTAAGTAAAAAAGTAATTCTCCAGAATAATTTGGATGTGCCTACGTCCTTCTTCTGGAAAGAACTTTTAAGAGATAAATCAGGTTATACCATTGGACGTTTAGATTCTAGATATTTAGGTATTGATAAAAGAGAAGCCGGTAGTAGTCCTGATTTTAATGCCGAACTCACCTCATGGATGCATTCTTTTACGCCGGCTATTAATTTCTACATCAGAACACATCTAAATTTTAAAACAGATATAAAGTACAATATGTTTGGTGACGTACATCCTTGGGATAATCGTAATAACAATACTCGTGATGACTTAAGGCAAGCCATGGCTCAAAACCCTTACTTAAAGGTTTTAGTACAGTCGGGATATTTTGATGGCGCCACCACCTATTTTGGCGCAAAATACACCATGTGGCAAATTGATCCTAGCGGAAAAATGAGAGAACGCTTTTCTTTTAAGGGATACCGCAGTGGCCATATGATGTATTTAAGACAAGACGATTTAGTTGCTGCTAATGATGATCTCAGGGCTTTTATAAAAAATTCTTTAAGCAATGGTAAACCTGCTAAATACGAGAAAGATTAGTTACTAAACACCTCCCTATAAAAAGAAAACCGACCAAAAAGGATATCACTTTTTGGTCGGTTTTCTTTAAATAACTAAAAACTTAACCTCTTAGCCAAGCTTCTCTTAATTCCTTTTGCGCCTGGGTAGCATCAGCCTTTTCAAGAATACCTTGCCCCTTAGTAAAAGTTTTTGTAGTAGTGGTATTAATTACTATTTCTTCACCGTCTCTGTCTAATGTCACTTCCACCGCTCTCCCTGGTTTCCACATAAAAACTTCTTGTAGCAAGGTGTTGGCATTTGCCATAGTCAATGCTTTTCCATCAATTGTTTTAATGACATCATTCGGCATTGCTCCGTTTTCAACCCAAAAACTATTTTTTGCTACCATTTCAGAAAAGTAAATAGTGCCTTTATGAGGATCTCCACCTACAATTGGAACTCCACTCATCAATATATAATTTGTTTCTACATCTCCTTCCCCAATTTCAAGACCTACTTTTTCAAGAAAATCATTATAATTAATTGGAATATCACCTACAACATGATCTGCAAAAAATTCTCCTAAAGAAGGATAGGTTAAACTGACAATTTCATCAATTAGCTTATCATCTTCAAAAGGTTTATTTTTTCCGTACTTATTGGTAAGTTCCTTCATCAATGATAAAATACCACGCTGACCTCCACTTTCTTCACGCATCAAAATATCAATACACATACCAATTAAAGCACCTTTTTGATACACATTAAGATATTCATCTTTATAAGGAGCCTTTAATACATTTTCACTCATAATGGTAAAACTCATAGCGTCGTTTAAGCGCCTTGAGTTTTCAATCTTGCTCATTATTTCTTTGTAAAACTCAGCGTCATCAACCAAACCTTGATCTACCTGAAATAAGGTAGCGAAATACTCAGTCACACCTTCATACATCCATAAATGCTTAGAAAACGTTGGATTGTTATAATCAAAATAGTGAATATCTTCTGAGTGCACTCCCAACGGGGTTACAATATGAAAAAACTCATGAGACACCACATCAATCATACTATCTGCAAGTGCTTCTTCAGACATACTCTCAGGGAATACTACTACTGTGGAGGTATGATGCTCTAAAGCACCATAGCCCTTCGGAGAATCTTCCTTTTCTTCTGAAAGATACAGGTATATATCATAGCGCGGAGTTGCGTTTATATCGCCCAAATACGTTTTTTGAGCCTTCATCATTTTATAAACAGTTTCCTTTAGAGAGGCAGCAGAATGCACTTTATTGGGAGAATACACACTCAAAACAATTTTAATATCACCCACTTGAAACTCTTCAACATCTAAATCACCATACATCATTGGGTTATCGGTAATATCAAAATATCTTGGCGCGTAATAACTGGTTGTTACTACTTTACCATCATCACTGGTTTTAGAGCTTACCACTTGAAGTGCAGAGGTTCTTACAAAATCCGCCGATGCCGATACATCCAATTTGTATTGGTTGTTTTTTAACGAATCAAAATAACCTATAAAACCATGTAAATTCAAAACATAATTTTTAGGTTCTATATTTGTTCCAGAAGGCGAAAAAGGCACCTCTTTACCAATACCTCCCGTAATCTCAACATCATAAGTATCATTAACCAAATAGGTGATTTTATCTAACTCTTTGGCATTAGAAATAGTCCAAGAGTTTGTATCAATCTTTTCTACTGGCATTTCATTTCCATTATAATCAATAGCCTTAAAATCATCAACGTACTTTCCAAAATCACTAACCGAATAGGTGCCTTGAACTACTTTTGGTAGCCTGTAAGTTACCTTTGGAGTAGTAAATCTACCTGGATTAATAGTTACCGGTGCTCTATCACTATCTATATCAACTAAATTTATTTCAGCTTGAATAGGTAAATTTACCGCTAAATCATTTTTTGTGTTTTTGGTTGAACTACAACCTACTAATATTAAACCAGTAAAAAATACAGCTAAAATTCTATTGTTCATGAATTAAAGTTTTTTGAGTTTTGTAAATGACGTGCAAAATACTACTATGTTACGTGCAGACTTCTTAAGGTTTTGTTAAATTCGCCAAATGAAAACCCCACTAGTAAGCATTTTAATTCCGTTTAAAAATACAGAATCATTTCTATCTGATTGCCTAATCTCAATAATAAATCAAACTTATAGTCACTGGGAAGTTATTATTATTGACGACCACTCTACTGATAACAGCCGCCATATTGTAAAATCATTTTCGGAAAAGGATGAACGAATACATCTTTTCAACAATATTGGAACAGGTATTATTGATGCCTTAAGACTAGCCTTTAAATACAGTAAAGGTGTGTTAATAACCCGCATGGATAGCGACGATGTGATGCCAGAACACAAAATTGACACCATGGTAAAAAGTTTGATAAAATCAGGAAAAAATCATGTAGCTACGGGGCGTGTGGCTTATTTTTCCGATCGCGGTATAAGTGATGGCTACAAAAAATATGAAGATTGGCTAAACCGTTTAACTGAACAAGGTCAGAATTATTCTGAAATTTACAAGGAGTGTGTCATAGCCTCTCCTTGTTGGATGATATACCGAGAAGACTTTGTAGCTTGTGGCGGTTTTAACCACGACAGATATCCTGAAGATTATGATTTAACCTTTAGATTCTATAAAGCCCAATACAAAATTATTCCAAGTAGTGATATGCTTCATTATTGGCGCGACTATCAAACTCGTACCTCAAGAACGCACAGTAATTATGCTGAAAACACATTTTTAGATATCAAATTACATTATTTTTTAGAGTTAGATTTTGATAACTCAAGACCTTTAGTCATTTGGGGTGCTGGTTTTAAAGGAAAAACTATTGCCAAAAAACTGGTAGAAAAACAAATAGCATTTACATGGATTTGCGATAACCCAAAGAAAATTGGTAAAGAGATTTATGATCAGGAACTTAAACCTTTTACGCACCTTGAACACATAAACCAAGCGCAAAGTATTGTAACTGTAGCCAACCCTAAAGCTCAAAACGACATAAAAAGTTATTTTGAAAAGCAAGATATGCATGCAATGACAGACTATTTTTTCTTTTGCTAGTGACAAAATTTTATGTAGGTTTGGATTAATCTAAATGACCTATGCAGTTTAAACACCCAGAATTTCTTTACGCTTTATTTTTACTGCTCATACCTATTATTGTTCATTTATTTCAATTACGAAAATTCAAAAAAATTGCATTTACCAACGTCACTTTTTTAAAAGAGGCGGTTATTCAAACAAGAAAAAGTTCTCAAATAAAAAAATGGCTAATACTCTTTACCAGACTTTTACTTTTAGCAGCCTTAATTTTTGGATTTTCCCAACCTTTTACCTCTAAAAGAAATGTTTTAAATACAGAAAAAGAAACTGTTATTTACATAGATAATTCGTTTAGCATGCAAGCTAAAGGCAGTCAAGGTGAACTTTTAAAAAGAGCCATTCAAGATGTTATTGAGTTCCTACCAAACAATGAAACAATATCAATTGTAACCAATAATAGTGCGTTTAAAAACATAACTATAAACAGCATAAAAAATGATTTATTAGCTATTGATTATACTTCAGAAAAAGTTTCTACCAAGGCCGCTTTTTTAAAATCTAAACGCTATTTTTCTAATAAGAATAGTACGTTAAAACGCTTGATCTTTATCTCAGATTTTCAAGAAGACAAAAGCCATTTTAATCTGGAGTTAGACACGCTTATCCACACCTATTTTATACAAACTCTTCCTATAGACAAAAACAATAGTTATATAAAAAACATCTCATTATCAGAAACTTCAAATAACTCATTGAAACTAAAAGTTGAATATAAAAACAATATATCAGATTCTAGAGACGTCCCCATATCATTATACAATAATAACAAATTAATTGCCAAAACATCTATAAAAAATAGTGATTCTGAAGCATCTGAATTCTCATTACCAAGCAACAAAACCATTAACGGAAAAATAGTTATTGATGACGGCAATTTACAGTTTGATAACACCTTTTATTTTAACATTAATTCAAATTCCAAAATAAACATTTTAGCTATTAACGGTATTGAAGACTCTTTTTTAAAACGCCTTTATAAGGAGAGCATATTTTCATACCAAGGCGTGCCTGAAACTCAATTTGACTATAATGTTATAGACCAGCAAAATCTTATCATTCTAAACGAACTAAAAACCATCCCAAATGCTCTAGTTTCTGCCTTAATTCAATTCACCAAAGCAGGCGGATCCCTAATTATTATTCCTTCAGAAAACGCAGATAACACAAGCTACAATGCTCTATTGACTGCAAACGGGTTACATTTTGGCAGTTTTAATACGTATGAAAAGCTTATAACAACCATTAATTTTTCGCATGCATTATACAATAACGGTGTTTTTGAAAAAGAAGTCAGGAACTTTCAATATCCTAAAGTAAATGGTTTTTATGCTCTTTATTCAAACAACATAACATCAGCCTTATCTTTTGAAGACCAGCAACCTTTTTTAATTAACAACCAAAACACATACATATTCTCAGCTCCACTTAACACCCTTAATTCTAACTTTAAAAATTCTCCTTTAATTGTGCCTACGTTTTTCAATATTGGAAAACAAAGCCTTAAAAGTCCTCAACCGTTTTACACTATAGGCAACAACAACCATATTGAGATTGAAACCACTATACCATCTGATGCTGTGTTAACACTCTCAAAAGACAACACTAACCTTATTCCTAAACAGCAGTATTTAAACAATAAAGTTATTATTAATACAGACAACGAACCTTCCGAAGCTGGAATTTACGCCATTAAAAAACATAACGACACCTTACAAAACATAAGTTTCAACTATTCAAGAGAAGAAAGTGAACTAAAATATAGGAGGCTTGCCCCCTCAAAAAACAGTGAGGTGAATAATTCCATAAGCCAAGTAGCAAACACCTTAAAAAGTGAGACAAAAGTTAACTACCTATGGAAATGGTTTGTTATTTTTGCATTAGCGTTATTGATTATTGAAATGCTCATCTTAAAATTCTTTAAATGAACATACTTATAAAATCGGCCACGATTATTGATCCAAAAAGCGAATTTCACAATTCTACCCAAGACATATTAATTGAAAACGGTACGATTTCTAAGATTGCAAACCAGCTTGACATCCCAAAAGGATATCAGGTAATAACCCTTGATGATTTACATGTATCCCAAGGTTGGTTTGATAGTAGTGTAAGTTTTGGGGAACCCGGTTTTGAAGAACGTGAAACCATAGAAAACGGATTAGCAACAGCGGCAAAATCAGGATTTACAAGTATAGCCGTGAATCCAAACACCCATCCTGTTATTGATTCCAATGCTGATATTACCTTCATAAAAGCAAAATCAAACAACCATCCCGTAACCTTACTTCCAATTGGTGCCCTATCCGCTGGTAGTAAAGGTGAAGATTTAGCTGAACTCTATGATATGAGTACAGCTGGTGCCGTAGCCTTTTACGATTATAAAAGCGCCATTAGCAATCCTAACCTAATGAAAATTGCCCTGCAATACACAGGTAGTTTTGATGGCTTAGTATGTTCTTTTCCTCAGGAAAACAGAATTTCAGGACATGGTGTTGTTAATGAACATATTACCAGCACTAAACTTGGCTTAAAGGGAATCCCGGCTCTTGCTGAAGCATTACAAGTGGCAAGAGATTTATTTTTATTGGAATATACTGATGGAAAATTACACATTCCTACTATTTCAACCGCCAAATCAGTTGAACTTATTAGATCTGCTAAAAAGAAGGGGCTCAATGTAACCTGTAGTGTAGCCATCCACAACTTATATTTTACCGACAGCACATTAACAGAGTTTAATACAAATTTCAAGGTTTTACCTCCTTTAAGAACTCAAGCAGACGTTGAAGCTTTGATTAAAGGCGTAAAAGATGGTACCATTGATATGGTTACATCTGACCATACCCCTATTGATATTGAACAGAAAAAAGTAGAGTTTGATCATGCCCAATACGGCAGCATTGGTTTAGAAAGTGCCTTTGGAGCCTTACAAACTATTTTTACTACTAAAAAAACTATAGAGCTCCTTACTAAAGGAAAAGCAAGATTTGGACTAGAGGCCTCACCAATACAAATAGGCCAAAAAGCCAATCTTAGCTTATTTAACCCTAATGAAAAATACCGTTTTAACAAAACAAACATCTTTTCTAGATCAAAGAACGCCATTTTTGAAAATGAAACTTTAAAAGGAAAAGTTTACGGTATTATTTCAAACAATAAAGTAGTTTTAAATTCCTAAAACCAATGACTGAACAGGATATTGAAAAAGGGCGTAAAAATGCCATAATTAGCTATATTACCATATTTGGGGTTATTATAGCATATTACCTAAACAACGAAAACAAAAGCGCCTTTGCTAGTTTTCATATCAGGCAATCTCTTGGGCTTTGGCTTACCTTTTATGCGCTTGGTTACATGGTAAGCAACTTTGATAGCTGGCCTTTAACTTCTGGCTTTTATTTATTTTTTGCAGTACTTTTTATTTATGGATTGTCAACAGCCATAAACAAAAAAGCACAACCCGTACCTTTAGTGGGACATTTATATCAAAAACTTTTTTCAAACTTAGGAAGCTAATTCATGGAAAACACAACATTGTCTTTAGAACATATTATTCGCCCTTCCAGTCTTTCAGAAAACGCCCCACTGCTTATCATGATGCATGGTTATGGTAGTGATGAAAATGATTTATTTTCTTTTGCTTCTGAATTACCCGAAGAACTTTTTATTATCTCTGTAAAGGCTCCATACGCTATGCAACCCTACGGTAATGCCTGGTACGCTATAAATTTTGACGCTGACAGAGGAAAATGGAACGATATTGAACAAGCAAAATCATCTAGAGATTTAATTGCGACATTTATTGATGAAGCAACAGAAACTTACCCAGTTAAAAATACAGATGTAACACTTTTAGGGTTTAGCCAAGGGGCTATTTTAAGCTATGGTGTTGCTTTAACCTACCCTGAAAAAGTAACAAATATTGTGGCCTTGAGTGGTTATATTGTTCAAGATATTTTTCCTGAGAACCTAAGCGCACACAACTATTCACATTTAGATTTTTATTGCTCACATGGTAGCGTAGATCAGGTAATTCCTGTAGACTGGGCCAGACAAACACCTAACTTTTTAAATAGTTTAGGCATAAAAAATAAATATTCAGAATTTCCGGTTGGCCATGGTGTAGCCCCACAAAATTTTTATGAATTTAAAAACTGGATAAGTGAACAACTTGTATAATAATTTTATATAATCAAAAAATCCAGCCTTCGCTGGATTTTTTGATATCATTTAAAGCAATTATTACTTAATCATTCACTACCAACCTAAAGCCTTCACCATGAATGTTAAGTATTTCTACTTTCTCGTCTAATTTTAAATATTTACGCAGCTTAGCAATATATACATCCATACTTCTTGACGTGAAGTAATTGTCATCTCGCCATATCTTTGTTAAAGCTAATTCTCTTGGCATTAAATCATTTTCATGAAGCGCTAATAAACGTAGTAGTTCATTTTCCTTTGGAGATAGCTTTACTGGATCCCCACCATCAAATCGTAAAAATCGGAGTTTTGAATTAAGATCAAAACGACCTATCTTAAATTCAAACTGTTTACTATCTGAAATAGTTTCAGTAGCCTTACGCTGAATGATGGCTTTAATTTTCATTAACAGCACTTCACTATCAAAAGGTTTATTCAAATAGTCATCAGCCCCAACCTTATACCCTTTCAAAACATCTTCTTTCATGGTTTTAGCAGTTAAAAAGATAATAGGCACATCTGAATTTTTTTCCCTTATCTCTTTAGCTAAAGTAAAGCCATCCTTATAAGGCATCATGACATCAAGAATACATAAATCAAAATCATCCTTTCTGAATTTTTCAAAGCCCTCCATACCATTTTTGGCATGAGTTACCTCATAATCATTCATCATTAAGTAATCTTTTAGTACGGTTCCAAAATTAGGATCGTCTTCTACTAATAATATTCTTTTTTTGAATTCTTCCATAACTATGATATTAGCGGAAGTTTTATAATAAATGTACTTCCTTTGTCTTTTTCTGATTCTACTGATACATGACCTTGATGGTCTTCAACAATACGTTTAACGTAGGCCAATCCTAAACCATGACCCTTCACATTATGAATGTTTCCTGTATGTTCTCTATAAAATTTCTCAAAAACTCTTTTGGCAGCAGCTTTACTCATTCCGCTGCCATGATCTTTAACTTTCAATATAATGTTTGTGCCTACATTCTCTGTATAAACTTCAATCTTTGGCGCTTCTGGCGAATACTTAATAGCATTGTCCAATATATTTACAATAACGTTGGTAAAATGAGTTTCATTCGCTAAAACAGACGATTTATCTGCATTTAAATAGGTTTTAATATATCCTTTTCTGTCTTCTACAATAAGTTCTACATGCGTAATAGCATCACTTATTAAATCATGCAGTTTTACTCTATCTTTACTAATATTAAGCTCATTCTTTTCTAACTTAGATATACGCAACACATTTTCAACTTGAGCATGCATTCGTTTATTCTCTTCCTTTATCATTGAAAGATAACGAATTACCTTCTCTTTATCATCAATAACCTTAGGATTTTTTATAGCATCAAGAGCAAGATTAATGGTTGCTATTGGTGTCTTAAATTCGTGGGTCATATTATTGATAAAATCTGTTTTAATTTGAGCGATTTTACGTTGTTTGATTAATTGATAAAGAGCACTTGAATAGGCAATGATAATAATGGAAGTAAAAATTACCGAAAGCATAATCATCCCTATCACTCCTGAGAGAATAAACTTTTTATCTCCTGGAAAATTTACTAATAAGCGATAAAGCCCTCTATTGTTTTCATCTCTAAACAACGACACATCAAACGTTGACTTTGCTTCATTCTCAAAATTATCACTGTGTACTTTGGTTAACAAATCACCATCATACACCGCAAACTCAAAATCAATATTAATACCGTATTTGTTTAGGCGTTCAGACAATAAGTTTCTTATTTCGTTTTCTGAAACGCGTTTATGCACGGGCTTCCTTTTAGAAACTTCCTTAAAACTTTTATCAAAACTAAGACGTTGGGCTTCATCAATAGCACCGCTTCTTACTATTTTAGAAATTGGACTTTTTAAATCCTTTTCAGAACCTACATCAGTAAAAATTTCGGTTGTTGAATTTCCAATAATATTGTTTATATCTAAACTATCTAAACCAATGTCAAAGAGCGACGAAGACAATTTATAATCTTCTTCAAGCACATTACTTTTATAAATAAGCGTTTCTTTGGTACTGTTATTCTTTTGATAAATTAGTAGTTGAGAAACGGCATCTTCATCTGTTTTCTTTTCTTTATCAAGACTCATATATTCAGCAAAATACTTCTCAGACTCATTGTCTTCAATAGTATTTGCCACATAATTCAATACCGTAAGAACGTTAAATTTAAAACGGTCTTTTTCGTTGTTTACAGCATCATTTATATAGTAAGCCTGTATGGAAATAATACCGATAAGCGACAAGCTCATGAGTATTATTAACAGGATGAATTTTCTTTTGCTCATCAATCAAAATTAACATTTTAACATTTAGCCTCCTGTCCTTTTAACCTAATGTTAACAAAAATGTTAAAATTTAATATTTGTAATGATTTCCTTATGAATTTGAGCAACTTTCTCTTTAGTCTTTTCAAGATTTATATTTTCAATAACAAAATCAGATCGCTCTATACGGGCTTCATCTGTCCATTGATTTCGCATTATAGCTTCTATTCTAGCTACCGAAGTATGATCGCGTTTCAATAAACGCTTTATTCTGGTTTCTTTAGGCGCCGTCACTGTTATCACATAATCACATACCTTGTACCCACCATTTTCAAATAGTATAGCAACTTCTTTTATCACATATGGCACATTTTGTTTTGCTATCCATTTCTCAAAATGCCGCGCCACTCTGGGGTGAATAATTGAATTCATTTTTTCCAGAAAAACCTCATTATTAAAAATAGCATCTGCAAGAAAAGGTCTGTTTAACACCCCTCCTTTATAGGCTTCTTCACCAAACAACTGAATCAATTTTCGCTTGATAACCTTTGATTGATTCATAAGCTTTTTAGCTTCTATATCTGCAATGTATACGGGAACACCAAAATCTTCAAAAAGTTTTGCTACTGTGGTTTTACCACTACCAATACCTCCAGTAAGTCCAACAACTATCATTTTACAATTATAAATTCTATTTGTTTCTGACTCAGTTTTACATTTCTTACCGTTTTAGGTATTTCAACCACCTCTAATTTTAAAAACGCTTGATCTCCTTTTGCATTATTAAAGTCACCGACCACCTTAAAACTTTTATTTGTGACACTCTTGAAGTTTGACAAACTTACATAGTAAGATACTGAAATATCCTTTGGAAAATATTTAACCTTCACACCATTGGGTACATTTATTAAAGTTACAGGAACTTTTACAGCACCTTCGGTAAACTTTTCTACTCCAGCTTTTATAACCACCTTTTTGTGAGAGAATTTTAAATCAGGTTGATTTTGTGGTAAATTAATAGCCACAGGTTGTGAGATATGGCTTCTAACATCCTTCAACACCAATGGTTCTGTTTCTAAAAAACTAAACGAAGACACCAGAGCTTTAGGCCCAATAATCACAATAGAGTCTGGTTCTGAAACCATATTTGAAGCCTTATCATAACCTGGACTAAAAGCAATTTGTGTGTTTATCTTTACTGGTAATTTTTTAACCTGATTCACATCAAATTTGAAGGTCAATTTTTCTGGATTTATATTAAGCAACTCCACAGCCTTATCAAACTGCGTATTATTTAGATATGCCTTCGATTTACTATAAACAAAAAAGCTACCTTCTTTATACACATCTTTTTTAAAATCTACTTTTATTTTAGGTTTAGAAAAATAATAACTAAGCCATTTAAACCCATGTGTTTTAAGGGTAATATTCACTTTTGCTGTATCGTTTAAAATGACATACTCCTGCGGGACATGCATTTTCTGAATGGCAAAAGGAATGGTATTTGTATATTCCTTTGAAAGCTTGGTGAAAATTAAAATGACAAATGCCAATACAAAAAACAAAAGAAAAACATTTATTTTTCTGTTTTTAATAGAAGCGATTAATAATGATCTTAATTGTTTTATCATGGGGCTTCAAAAAATAACTTAGGAAAGTATACTTCAGGCGCTCTTTTACATATAAAAACCACTATGGTAGACTTCAAAAACCCTATACCATAGCCAAAAAATTGAATAATAATAGCAGGAATAACTAACAAGGCTACCTTAACGTTTTTCTCACTAATAAACCCTAAAACAAAAGCCATTAAAAAATATAGTACATATAAAAAAATAGGCCATTTTATATCTAACCCCAATAACACTATAGAAGCTATGAGCCCCAAACTAAAACATGTAGGAAACCAATAGGTTATTTTTTTTGTTGACGGATGCCATTTATTTAAAATAGGGCGTACCAAACCAAACTTGTTCACTTGCTTGTAAAATGTTTGCCATGAAATTCTACGTTTGTGATACACAAAAACTTTTGAGATTAACTTGGTTCTATAACCCAAATCCCATAGTCTAATTGATAAATCGGGGTCTTCACCAGGGTGTATTCGTCCAAAACCTCCTGAGGCTTCAAAGGCTTTTTTTGATAAGCCCATATTAAAACTCCTTGGCTGAAACGTATCTAAATGCTTTTTACCCCCTCTTATTCCGCCCGTTGTTAGAAAAGAGGTCATTGAAAAATTTACAGCCTTTTGCAAATTGGTAAATGAATGATGTGCCGCATCTGGTCCACCAAAACAATCTACATAATCCTCGTTTAAACTCCTTTTTACTTCAGTTAAATACTGTGGTGGCAAAATACAATCAGAATCTAAAATGATAAAATAATTGCCTTTTGCTTTTCTCATACCATAGTTTCTAGAATCTCCAGGACCTGAATTTTCTTTAAAGTAGTATGACACATGTAATGTGTCATTAAAAGCCTCAACGATTGATTTTGAAGGCAATGTAGAGCCATCTTCAACAATTACAATTTCAAACTCCTTTTTACCTTCAAGCTCCATAAAACTCTCTAAAAGTTCTTGAACTTCGTCTGGCCGGTTGTACACGGGAATGATAAATGAAAACTGCAATGCCATAACACAAATGTAATGAAAAAGCCACCGTTTTTACGGTGGCTCAATCTGTATATTTTATCTTAATTATTCTTCGTCTCCAACAAAAGCAGACATCACAGCATCACTCACACCCATATTACTAAAACCTCCATCATTATAAAGGTTTTGAAGTGTTACGCGTTTTGTTAAATCACTGAATAATGTCACAGTATAATTAGCACAATCTAAAGCCGTTGCATTTCCTAGTGGAGACATTTTTTCTGCATAAGATATAAAACCATCAAATCCTTTTACACCACTTCCTGCCGTTGTTGGTGTAGGAGATTGTGAAATAGTATTTACTCTTACTTTTTTATCTCTTCCAAAGAAATATCCAAAACTACGCGCAATGCTTTCTAAATATGCCTTATTATCAGCCATATCATTATAGTCAGGGAACACACGTTGCGCAGCCATATAACTCAACGCAACAATACTTCCCCATTCATTCATGGCATCTTGCTTGTAAAGCACTTGCATAACTTTATGAAAAGACATGGCAGAAACATCTGTTCCTTTCTGAGTCCAATCATAATTTTGATCTGTATAATGTCTTCCTTTTCTAACATTAATAGACATACCTATAGAATGTAATACAAAATCAATTTTACCTCCCAATATTTCCACGGACTTTTCAACTAGATTTTGTAAATCTTCCAATGATGTGGCATCAGCTGGAATAATTTGAGAACCTGTTTTTTCGGCAAGTTCATTAATTTGCCCCATACGCATGGCAACAGGTGCGTTAGTTAACACAAACTGTCCACCTTCTTCATGAACACGTTCGGCAGTTTTCCAAGCAATTGAATTTGAATCTAATGCTCCAAAAATGATTCCTCTTTTTCCTTTTAATAAGTTATACATGTATATTGAATTTGTATTTTAATTGGTTATTCAGCGCACAAAGATACTAATTAATTGAGTAATTCTTTTGCATGTGCTATAGCTGAAGTTGACACCTCTTTTCCTCCAAGCATTTGAGCGATTTCAACGATACGTTCATCATGGTTCAATTTACGCAAATTGGTTTGCGTTATATCATCAACATCTTTTTTATAAACCTTGAAATGCGAGTGTCCTTTGGCTGCAATTTGCGGTAAATGCGTAATAGAAAACACCTGCATGGTTTTACTCATTTGCAACATAATATCACCCATTTTATTTGATATTTCACCCGAAACCCCTGTATCAATCTCATCAAACATAATGGTAGGAAGCTGAATATACTGAGCTAACACCGACTTAATAGCCAGCATGATTCTAGATAATTCACCACCTGAAGCCGCTTTTTTCAATTCGTTAAAATGCCCCCCTTTATTGGCTGAAAACAAAAACGTTAAATTATCTTTCCCGTTAGCATAGAAGGTGTCACTCTTAGTAATATCTATATGAAATTGGGCATTTGGCATCCCTAAATTACTTAAAACAGACTCCAATTGTTGTTTTAAATTAGGTACCACCTCTAAGCGCTTCTTATGAATATTATCCGATAATTCATTTAGTTCTGTTTCTTTTAAACAAATTTCTAGGGTTTTCTTTTCAATATTTTCATCTAAATGTTGCGTTTCAAAAACCTTTTCTTCTAGTTTTAATTTAACTTCAATCAACTCTGAAACATTCGACGCTACATGTTTTTGCATTAAATTATGCAATATTTTAAGCTTAGTATCAACTTGCTCTAAACGTATCGGATCGGCATCTAAGCCCTCTTGTAAATCATGTACTTCACTAAACAAATCATCTAACTCGATAAAACTACTATTAACTCTTTCATAAAGCTCCTGATACTTTGATGATACCCCAGAAAGCTTTTGAAAAACCTGTTTTAAATGATTTAACGAAGTGATTATTCCAATTTGTTCATCTTCTAGTAAATGATGAGCTCCCGCCAAAAGCTCTTTGATTTGCTCAACATTATTTAAGGTTTCAAATTCTTCTTCGAGTGCTTCTTCTTCTCCTTCCACCAATTGAGCTTCAACTAATTCATTTAATAGAAACGAATTATAATCGTATTCTTTAAGTGCTTCAGCCTTAAACAATTCCAATTCTTTCAAGGCCGTTTGTAACCTTTTAAAACGTTTAAGTTCAGCTTGATATATTTCTAAATCCAGACCATTATCTGCTAAAGCATCAATGATTTGAAACTGAGAGTCTTGATTGGTTAATTGTAATGTTTGATGTTGCGAATGAATATCTATTAAACGTTCTCCCAAAACCTGTAAACCTGATAAATTTACTGGCGAATCATTAACAAATGCCCTTGATTTCCCCGAAGGTAAAATTTCTCTTCTTATAATAGTAAAGTCATCATAATCAAAACCCATATCTTTAAAAAGGGACTGCAATTTGTAACCAGAAACATTAAAAACGGCCTCAATGATACATTTTTGGGTAGCATCTTTCAAGCTACTTAAATCTGCCCGTTTTCCTAAAATTAATGACAAGCCCCCTAATAGAATAGATTTCCCTGCTCCAGTTTCACCTGTTATAATTGAAAATCCATTATTAAAATCTACTTGAAGTTGATCAATTAATGCATAATTTTTTATTGATAGTGATGCTAACACAGTGATTTATTGGGTTAAATTTAAAACTTAAATATAGGTGTAAAACCGTTTTAAAACAAGGCTGATTTAAAACCTTATACTTTGCCACTTTGTACTATACATGGGCGCCACTTTTTGAAGAGCGTCTTTTACGCTAGCTATATTTACCTGAGGGCCTCCAGAGAAAATTTGTTCAATTTCATCAGACTTAGCATCAAAAAAAGTACGTAACAAAAAGGAGTTTGGTCTTCTGCTATTCATAGGTAAAAACATTTTTATAGCTTCTGCTATTTCTGTTTTACCTGTTTTTACATCACTACTCATCACATCTAAACCTTTTCTGTGATAATTGTAAAGCACCGCCCTATATTCTTTAAAGGTTGGAGAAAGCACATTATCTATCAGTGCAAACCTACTTTGTAAACCATCTTCTACTTTCCAGCCTTTATAATTCCCTTGCTGGGAAAAATTAGTAATTATTTGCGCTTGTTTATAATATTCATCACCTCCTTTTTCTGAAAATGTATCGGCATCTAAGGCTAATATCATATACACATGAAACGCTAACACGGATATTAAATTAGATTCAAATTGGGTAGGATTGTATATAAGGTTTTGAAACTCTAAATACCTAAAATTAAAATCTTTATCATTAAAATTATAAATAGGTGTACTAAATGATGATTCGAAAACAGGTCTTGACGATTGAACTTGCAAAGCGGCCTGAAACGATTCTCCACTATAGTTATTTACATTAATAACCATAGTGCAATTAATACGCTCCTGAGTTTTGAATGTTTTATCTGTCCATTTTGTATTGTTAACAAACTCCGTAATTTGCTTTTCAAGTGTTTTGAAAATAGGAAAATTTTCATTCCCAGTTTGCTGAGCATTAACAACCACATTGCAATTCAACTCTTGTGAAAAACCTTTAATGGTTAAGCAGCATACTATTAAAACTAAAATGTTACGCATTAATTTCTAACATAATTTTGTTAAGCAAATCTGAAGCTACCTCCGTTTTAGACTTCAATTGATGTGCGGTCACCACCTCTTGATCATCAATAAAAGTAACTTTATTGGTATCGGTTTTAAATCCAGCCCCTTTATCATTCAACGAATTTAAAACAATTAAATTTAAATTCTTCTTTTTAAGTTTTTCTTTAGCATGTTTTAATTCGTTGTTGGTTTCTAAAGCAAAACCTACCAGATACTGCTTTGTTTTAATAGCTCCCAATGACGCCAATATATCTTTAGTTTTACTTAATTCTATTATTAACGTATCTGAAGCCTTTTTTATTTTTTGCACAGCTACTTCTTTTGGTGTAAAATCTGCTACGGCAGCCGATAATATAGCAATATCACATGCTTCAAAGTACTTATGAACCTCATCATACATGTTTTGAGCACTTACCACTGGAACAACAGTAACTAGAGCATGATTTAAACTTTCATGTGTAGGCCCACTTACCAAAACAACCTGTGCTCCTAAATTTGCAGCAACTTTGGCAATCTCAAACCCCATTTTCCCACTGGAATGATTCCCAATAAAACGCACCGGATCTATCGCTTCATAAGTTGGTCCTGCTGTAATTAAAACTGTTTTATCTTTTAGTGGCAGTTTATTTAAAATATCCTGCTCCAGAAAACACACAATATCCTCTGGTTCAGCCATTCGGCCTTCACCAACTAACCCACTGGCTAATTCTCCACTGGTAGCAGGAATCATAACATGCCCAAAAGCGTTGAGTTTTTCAAACGATTTGATGGTTGAAGGATGCTTGTACATATCCAAATCCATAGCTGGTGCGTAATAAATTGGACATTTAGCCGATAAATATGTAGCTAATAACAGATTATCACAAACCCCATTAGCCATTTTACTCATGGTATTTGCTGTTGCTGGTGCTACTACAAACAAATCGGCCCACAACCCTAAATCTACATGACTATTCCAAACAGCATTATCATCTGATTCATCTGTAAAAGAAGAATATACTGGATTTTTTGAAAGCGTTGATAACGTTAAGGGTGTTATAAAATCTTTTGAAGATGGCGTCATGACTACTTTTACATGTGCACCAGATTTTACAAACAGCCTTACTAATGAAGCAGTTTTATAAGCGGCAATACCACCAGTAATACCTAACAGGATGTTCTTACCGCTTAATATACTCATAAGAAATTATTCCTGAGAATCGTCCTCAGTATTTCTAAAATAAACTTTATCTGTTAACCATTCTTGAACGGCTAATGCATGAGGTTTTGGTAATTTTTCATAAAATTTTGAGACCTCAATTTGCTCTTTATTTTCAAAGATTTCTTCAAGACTATCATTGTAAGTAGCAAACTCTTCTAACTTATCAATAAGTTCTTTTTTAATCTCTGTGTTAATTTGATCTGCACGTCTAGCAATGATAGAAATTGATTCATAGATGTTTCCAGTTGGTTCATCTATTTGATTTCTGTCATACGTTACTGTATTTACAGGAGCATTGATTTTTTTTAAATCCATTGTTACTATTTGTTTAACTTTTTGAGCTGTAATTTTTTAATTCCTTTTCTATAATATTTGCCATATCATCAACGTCTTCAATATACTTTGAACTAGCAAATAATTTCTTGAATGCTTTAGAATAATCTTTAGCTGTTTCAAGTCTATCTTGTCGTTTTCTTTCTACACTATTAACTGCTAATTTATAAGCTGAATCTAACCTATAAAACAAGGCTTCTTCTTTTAGTTTTGATCCTGGAAATTCAAATATAAAGTTGTCAAAAGACCTGATTGAAGCTTGATAATCTGATATGGTATTATATTGTTTAGCTATTTCAAAAGCCTTCTTTTCTAATTTAAAAACCAATTCTTTTACCATTTGATTTGCTTCAGGCACATACTCTGAGTCTGGAAACAGGTTTATAAACTCTTGTAACTTTTCAACCGCTTCTTTAGTCTCTTTTTGATCTTTACTATACCTTGGCGAAAGCATAAAATAACTTTTCACCGCATAAAAAGACGCCTCCTCTAGTTTTTCACTTTTAGGGTAACTTGAAGCAAAACGCTCAAATTGATAACCTGCAACGTAGTAATCTTTCATTTTATAGAAAGAACTTGAGTACAGATACATCAGTTTTTCTGCTTGTGGCTTCCCTCTGTAATTTGGTACAATTTGAGCAAATAACTTATTCGCTTTAGCATACTTGCCATCATTATAAAGCGCTTCGCCTGCTTTAAACTTTGCACCAATATCGGTTGACTTTAATACCTTTTGATATTCGCTACAACTACTTAAAACAAAGAAAGTTATTAATATGTATAAAAATTTATTCATAGATTTTTAAACAGAATGCAAAATTAAGTTAATAATATGGATTTTAAAAATAATATTTCAAGCTAAAGTAATGGCTAAATATAAGCATTCACAAGGTTTAAGTTATATTTAACTTTTTAAGGGTTCAATAGCATCAAACAATTCATGATCAAGAATCATGTCACCGGCATCATTGTAATAATAGGCCTTTATAAATTTACAATTAAGCTTTGTATCCTTTAGTAAATAAGAATATAACTGGTGAACTTCCTGATTAAACGACTCATCATAATAACTCACCATAATGAGCAACTCCCCATGTTGCTTGATAAGTGCTTCATCTGAGTACCCAAAAAGCGGGCTATCTTGGTCAATTTCATGAACCAAAGTCCAGGTAGTAGGCAAGTACTTAATGGTATCTCGCTCTAACTTTAAAGCGTAAAAGTCATTAACATACTCACCTTTCTCATTTTCTTTGGTATGCACAAAAGTCACCGAAACTTTAGGGTTTATCATGGTGCTTTTTCGGTCATTTTCAATTCTAAACATAAGCGCCTTACCGTCTTCAAAATCTCTTAAAACCATATATTCACTAAAACGAATAGCGGCTCTTGGTTTTGAAAAGCGGCCATACAATAAACCTGTGGTAAAAGCAAAAAACATGAGTCCTACAAAAGCTTCTATTGAAGACACAATACCACTAAAAATACCTTTGGGGGCCAAGACACCATAACCAACTGTTGTAAATGTTTGGGATGAGAAAAAAAAGGCTTTTAAAAAATCTTTAAACACATCACCACTAGGTTGTGTAATATCTTCAATACCCAACAACAAGTAAATCAATGCAAACAAAACATTGGCCAACATGTATGTTATAAGAGAAAGACCAAAGAACTGCGACCAAGAAATAGTAACCAAATAGTTGTAGGCTTCAGAAAAACGACGCGGTTTATTTTCATGCAACACATTAAAGCTTCCACGGTTGTTAATCATGCGTTTTGCAAATTGCACCGATACATTTCCTACCCCTGGATCTTTAATCTTCCTTCCCAAAACTAGAATGCTTCTACAAAACTTTTTATGTTTTCTTTTAATGCTTGTGATGCCGATACGAGAGGTAAACGTACCCTATCTGCACATAAACCTAAAGTTTCTAATACCGCTTTAATACCTGCTGGGTTATTTTCAGCAAAAATATACCCAATAACATCCATTAACTTAAAATGTAGTTTAAAAGCTTCTTTGGCATCTCCTTGCAAGCCCAATTTAATCATTTGAGAAAATTCTTTAGGAAATGCTTGCCCAATTACAGAAATCACACCAGCACCTCCAGCTAAAACAACCCCTAAAGCTAAATCGTCATCACCAGAAATGATTAAGAAATCTTCAGGTTTATTCTTAATAAGCTCATAATATTGAGACATATTATTACCTGCTTCTTTCACACCAATAACATTCGCAAAATCATTGGCCAACCTCAAAGTGGTTTCTGGCTCCATATTTTTTGAGGTTCTTCCTGGTACATTATATAAAATAACATCTACAGGCGATGCTTCTGCAATCGCTTTGAAATGCTGATAAATACCTTCTTGAGTTGGTTTACTATAATAAGGTGACACAGATAAAATAGCGTCAATATCTCTTAAATCTGTAGACTGAATCTCTTCAATGATAGACGATGTATTATTCCCCCCAATACCTAACACCAAAGGCACACGCCCATGGTTAGCTTGCACTATAATTTGAATAACCTTTTTTTTCTCTTCTTTGGTAAGTGTAACACTTTCTCCTGTAGTACCACATATTACCAAATAATCTGTACCGTTTTCTATATTATAGTTTACAATATTAGTAAGCGCTTCATGATTAACGCTTAAATCTTCATTAAATGGGGTAACGAGTGCAACACCTGTCCCTAAAAATTTACTCATTCTACTCTATTTTATTTAATATTTTTAAATACTTAAAGACTTCCTCTTTAAATACATCGAATGCTTTTAATGGTATTTTAATAATTAAATCATTTAATCGCATATCAGACTCTAATGTTCCAATTTTAAACATTGCTTTTGACGATGCTGTTATCAATTTCAATTCTAACTTATCTTGCTCATAATAACTAATAAGCACATCAAAATTAGTGTCTAAAAAGGATTGCAAACTTGTATTTTTCACTGCTCCATCCCAAGAAAAATCTTTAGGATTGTAACGTTCATCCCAAGTATTTAAATCTTCTGTTATATGCTCTGAAAAAGAAATAACTTTTAGTCTATTAGCATTAACACCCAAGGTTGAAACTAATTGCTCAAAGACATCAATACTTTCAAACTCATCAATATTTACAACAACACCAACGCTAGCTACCTTATTATCAGAAGTATTAACACATCGTTCTGACAACAATTTATTTAACTTCTTTTTAATAGATTTTTCTTTAAAACCTTTTAAAATCATTCTACCTTTATGGTTTGCGCAAAGGTAACAAAAGTACATTCAATTTATCTTTTTTCATATGAGGATTACACTTTTCTTTATTTTGTTAAATTTTTTATTTTTTTTTAGTTGTAAAAACAAATCATGGCATTTAACAAAAATTGAAGCCAACCAAATCACAGTTTCAGACTCGCTTTTAAAAAAGTCTGAGGTTGAAGATTTTATAGAGCCTTACCGTACTCATATAAAAAAAGACTTGGATAGTGTTTTAGCCTACTCAGTAAAAACATATGCTAAAACAAACGGCACATTTAACACGGCAATTGGGAACTATATGGTAGATATTATTTTTGATGAAGCCAACCCCGTATTTAAAAAAAGAACAGGTAAAAATATTGATATGGTGCTATTAAATTATGGAGGTATCCGATCAAATTTACCACAAGGAAATATTACAGCAAGCCATGCTTATGAACTTATGCCTTTTGAAAACAGCATCGTTGTAGTACCGCTTAAAGGAACGACCATATTTAAAATGATAAACTACTTAATTCAGTCAAAACAAGCGCATCCTATTTCAAAATTACAACTTGTAATCAATAAAAATTATGAATTAGTAAAAGCCGAAATAAATAATGAAGCTATTAATCCTGAAAAAAAATATTACGTAGCAACAAGTGATTATTTACATCATGGAGGAGACCATATGGACTTTTTTAAAGAAAGTGATACTGTTTTCAACTTAAATTATAAAATTAGATCTATCATTTTAGATAATTTTAAAAAAATAGACACCATACAACCTGTTATTGACAACAGATTTATTCAAATAAACAACTAGTTGAAAGCACATGAAGCGTAGATATTTTCTTCAAAAAGCAACAGCAGCAACGGCACTAACCGCTATAGGAGGTTTTGGCATACAGTCATTTTCTTCTTTAGGTGCGCAAAAACAAATTACCATTCTGCATACTAATGATGTACACAGTCATATTGACGCTTTTAATTCAAGTGGCAACAAGAATGCTAAACAAGGTGGTGTGGCCAGACGTGCTAGTTTGATTGATTCCATTAGAAAAGAAAATCCAAACACCCTTTTGCTCGATGCTGGCGACATATTTCAAGGCACTCCTTATTTTAACTATTACGGTGGTGAACTTGAATTTAAACTTATGAGCATGCTAAAATATGATGCTGCCACTTTGGGAAATCATGATTTTGACAACGGTATTGACGGTTTGTATGACCAATTACCGCATGCTGAGTTTGAATTTATAATAGCTAATTATGATTTTTCAAACACCATCATGCACACACATACAAAACCTTACAAAATTTTCTTTAAAAACGACATTAAAATAGGCGTGTTTGGATTAGGTATAAAATTAGATGGCTTAGTAAATCATGAATTATTTAAAGAAACCAAATATTTAGACCCTATTGAAACAGCTCAGGAAATGACCCGAATATTAAAACACGAACAGGATTGTGATTTAATCATTTGCCTATCTCATCTTGGATATTATTATAAAAACACCCCCGATAAAATATGCGATCTAAATCTAGCCAAAGGCACCAATAATATTGATTTAATAATAGGCGGACACACTCATACCTTTTTACCCAAACCAACTATTGTAAAAAATGTCGATGATAAACATGTATTAGTAAATCAGGTGGGGTGTTATGGCATCAATTTAGGACGCATAGATTTTTACTTTGACAAAGAGAATGAAAAATCGGCAGAAGGAACTTCTATATTAATTTAACAAGATTTATCCAGGTGTGATTCATCTTATTTTAGCAAAAAAGAAACACATGACAAGCAAAACTTACGCGCTTATTCAACCATCATATATTTCTCTTCCTCTTTTCTATAAATAACATCTCTAAACTTAGTTTGCTTACAATAAAAATAAAATGCAGCTAATGTTAAAGAAGCAGCCGTTACATTCAAAATACTTTTCTGATCAATGTAGATATAAGCTACATCAAGTACTTCAGCAAACACAATGCATAATGTACCCAAAAACATAAATAGAGAACGTTTGTTTTCTCTATAAAAGTAATTAAGTAGAGCGGCAGACAATAATAAAAGGACTATAATATTATAAACCAATTCTACACTATATTCATACTCATATTCAAGATCTTTATTAATAATGTTTTGCAATACATATACCAAATAAACACTCAGTCCGATTAATACAATAACATGCACTTTCAAATGCCTTAAAACATGAAAAAAGGATATTTTAGAGGCAACTCTAATCAATAAAAACACATATGAAAAAATATACAAAGTATTCCCTATATAGTAATCATACTTGTAAAAAACCAAAGATTCCGGTTCACTAAGATTATAATAAGTTAGTACATGCGTAACAACCCCTATAATATCTGAAAGCGTATAAAACAGTAAGAATAATAAGAAGAAAATATTCTTTGGCGTTTTTGAATAAAAATAAGCCACACCTATTAGGGGTACCATTAATGAATCTAAAAGAAAAGCGAAACTGTAATGCTCGCTAAATTCTAAAATCATAAAGACTAGATAGACTATAAAGACTATACCTCCTATTATTTTGGATTTTTGCATAATAACAACTTCGAGTTAGTACACAAACATAAAAAACTATTTAAAAAAATCGTTAAAAAACATAATTTTATCGATGAAATACACTATTAATTTAACTTTTGTAAAAATTCACTTTCATTTATAACTAACACTCCTAGTTTTTCTGCTTTCGTTTTTTTACTTGGCCCCATGTTAGCCCCAGCAACAATATAACTCGTTTTTGATGATATAGAACTACTCACCTTTCCTCCATTGTCTTCAATGAGTTTTTTAAGTTCATTTCTTGAAATGGTCTCAAAGACTCCTGTAATCACCACGGTATCTCCTTTAAGCAGCTCGGTTTGCCCTGCCAATTCGGTTTCAGTCATTGATAATTGCACGCCAAACTGTTTTAATCTGGTAATGATTCTTATATTTTCAACCGAAGAAAAGAACTCTATAACACTTTCAGCTATTTTTACGCCAATCTCATTAACATTTATCAATTCTTCCTGTGTGGCCGCCATAATGCTATCTATATTTTTATAGTGCTTAGCTAATTTTTTGGCTACTGTTTCTCCCACATACCTAATTCCTAAAGCATACAAAACACGTTCAAATCTTATTGATTTTGATGCTGCTATGCCTTGAATCAGATTATCAGCACTTTTTTCTGCCATTCGTTCTAAAGGAATCAACTGATCTTTTGTTAATTCATACAAATCAGAATAATTAGAAATCAACCCTTCATTAACCAGTAAAGCCACCGTTTCTCCACCTAAACCATCAACATCCATAGCTTTTCTTGAAATAAAATGTTGAATCCTTCCAATAATTTGAGGGTTACATCCCGCATAATTAAGGCAATAATGCTGTGCTTCGCCTTCTTGCCTAATTAAAGCACTTCCACACTCTGGGCACTGCGAAATATATGTTGTAGGCTCTGAATCTTCAGAACGCATACTCAAATCGACACCCAAGATTTTTGGAATAATTTCCCCTCCTTTCTCTACAAACACAGTATCTCCTGCACGCACATCGAGTTTTTCTATGTGATCTGCGTTGTGTAAGGATGCTCTCTTTACTGTAGTTCCTGCTAATTCTACGGGTTCTAAATTGGCTACAGGAGTAATAGCTCCCGTTCTCCCAACCTGATATGAAATACTATTAAGTTTAGTAGATACTTGCTCTGCCTTAAACTTATAAGCCATTGCCCAGCGCGGTGCTTTGGCCGTATACCCTAACTCTTCCTGTTGTTGCAAACTGTTTACCTTTACCACAACCCCATCTGTTTCATAAGGCAAGTTATACCTACGTTCATTCCAATATTCTATAAACGCTAATACCTCATCAATTGAATTGGCTAATGTAGCAGCATCGGGTACTTTAAAACCCCATGCTCTGGCTTTTTCTAAAGATTCATATTGCGTGTTTATTTTTAAGTTTATTCCTGTTATATTATAAAGTAAACATTCTAACGGCCGCTTGGCAACCTCACTACTGTCTTGTAATTTTAAACTTCCCGAAGCGGTATTTCTTGGATTTCTATAAGGTTCTTCTCCCATTTCTATGCGTTCTTGGTTCATTTTATTAAACCCATCAAAAGGCAAAACAATTTCCCCCCTTATATCGAATTTTTCAGGATAATCTCCTTTTAATTTTAAAGGAACCGATTTAATAGTTTTAACATTAGCAGTTACATCATCTCCTTGAAATCCATCACCACGTGTCACTGCTTTTATTAATATTCCGTTTTCATAAGTCAAACTAATAGACGCTCCATCATACTTTAACTCACAGGTATATTGAATGTCTCCATCAACTAATTTTTTAATTCTAGTTTCCCAATCTTGTAAATCGGCTTTCGAATAGGAATTATCAAGTGAATACATTCGATGCTCATGCACTACCGTTTCAAAATTTTTGGTAATAGCACCACCTACCCGTTGTGTTGGTGAATTGGCATCAAAATATTCAGGATGTTTTTCTTCTAACTCTTGAAGTTGCTTTAGCTTTACATCAAAATCAAAATCTGAAATAGTTGGGTTATCTAACACATAATAGCTGTAATTATGCGCTCTTAATTCTTTACGTAAATTTTCAATCTGCTGTTCAATGGTATTCATCAATTCTTAACACCTTTTATCATTCTATCTTTCTTGAAGATATCCTGTTTTAATTCAATTTGTTTAAAATTATACTTCTGTAAAAGCATAATCATTTCTTTTCCTAAAAATTCATTTATTTCAAAAAGTAACTGCCCGTCTCTAACCAAATTAGTCAAAGCAAATTCTGTGATGGCTTTATAGAATTTTAAAGCATTATCATCTTTTACAAATAGAGCCAAATGGGGTTCGTTTTCTAAAACATTGGGCTTCATATATTTTTGTTCCTTTTCTCGCACATAAGGCGGATTGGAAACTATAATATCAAATGTTTCATCTGCCAAAGATTGTATATTAAGAATATCGGCTTCTACAAAATTTACAGTCACCTCATTTAACACGGCATTACATTGTGCTACCCTTAGAGCCTCTGCACTTACATCAAGCGCTGTAACTTTGGCATTCACTAAGTTTTTAGCCAGCGAAATAGCAATACAGCCACTCCCTGTTCCTATATCTAAAATCTTGATTTCCTGATTAGGTTCGGTATGGTGCAACACCCATTCTACCAACTCCTCGGTTTCTGGTCTTGGAATCAATACGTTTTCATCAACTTTAAAGGGCAAACCGTAAAATTCCGTCACCCCTAAAATGTATTGAATGGGGTTATTACCTTTCAAAAGCTCTAAAGACTCCAAAATGAGTTGCGGATTCAGAATTTCCATTTCTGGATGCATGGCCATATCTAACCTAGTCTTGTCATAATAAGCCTCAACTAGCATGAAAAAAAAGTTGTTTACCTCTTCCAATTGATAGGCTTCCGACAAATCTAGTCTGAATTTCTTTTGAATATCTGTTAGCTTCATAATGTTTTTATCATCCAAACACCACAAGAATAATGACCTGTATTTCCTAGCGCTTTTTCTAAATGATGAAAGCCAAAACGTTCATAAATATGAATAGCTGCTTTTAATTGAGAGGCCGACTCTAAATAGCATTTTTCATACCCCAGAGTTTTTGCCACTTCTAGGCATTTACTAAATAAAACCTTACCATAACCCTTACCTCTTACTTTAGGAGAAAAATACATTTTTTGAATTTCACATACTGTAGTCTCAAAATTGTTTAAGGGCTTTATACCGCCACCCCCTAAAATATCTCCTCCACAATCAATAACATAATAAACCTCATTAGTGTTTTGATACGATTCATACATCTTTGCCGTTTCAGGATCTGAATAAGCTGTACCTTCTAACGGAATTTCAAACTCATGAAAACACGCTTTTATAACCTGCTCAAGTAGGGTATTATCTTGTGGTTCTATTTCTCGAATAACTATAGTATCTTTACCCACTTAATGACTGTTTATTGAAACAGTGAAGATACGCCAAATAGCAAAATTTTTAAATGAAAAAGCTTATAATCTTATCAACATACTTATTATTCTCTGCCTGTACTATTACTGAAAAGCCTGAATTTAAAGGCATTGAAAATATAGACGTTTTAGAATCTACCTCAAAACATTTTATAATTCGTGCTGATGCTGTATTTTTAAACCCCAACGATGTAGGTGGTAAACTAAAAACGGATGAGATTAAAGTTTTTATAAACAATAACGAAATGGCTTTGGTTTCTACAGAAGCATTTAATGTGCCTTCAAAAAAAGAGTTTAAAATACCTTTAAAAACCAGCATTTCTAAAGATAGCCTGTTTAGCAATAAAAATTTAAGCGGACTAATAAATAGTTTGTTCAGCAAAAAAGTTGCTGTCCGCTACACAGGTACTATTGATTATACTATTTTAGGGTTTTCTCATAGCTATAACATTGATAAAACAGAAGAAATAAAAATAAAATACTAGTGTTAACTATTGACGAAATTTACATAAAGCGCTGTATTGAAATTGCTAAAAATGGTTTAGGAACTACCAGACCCAATCCTATGGTTGGCTGCATTATTGTGGTAAATAACACTATTATTGGTGAAGGCTTTACAAGTCCGTATGGTGGAAATCATGCCGAAGTCAATGCAATTGCATCGGTATCAAATAAATCCCTATTAAAGAAATCCACACTATATGCAACCCTTGAACCTTGTGCACATCATGGCAAAACACCGCCCTGTTCTGATTTAATTATAAAACATAACATTCCTAATGTAGTAATAGGATGTGTTGATGACAATGAGTTAGTTGCAGGACAAGGTATTGCCAAATTAATAAATGCCGGATGTCATGTTAAAGTTGGTGTTTTAGAAGAGGCTTGCAAAACCCACCATAAACGATTTTTTACATTCCACAATAAAAAACGCCCTTACATTATTTTAAAATGGGCGGAATCAGCTGATGGGTTTATAGCTCCTAAAACTAAAGACGAACAAAAACCTGTTTGGATTACCAATTCATACTCCAGACAATTAGTTCATAAGTGGAGAACAGAAGAGCAAGCTATTTTAGTAGGTACAACAACGGTTTTAGACGACAACCCAAGTTTAACAACCAGAACCTGGAAAGGATTAAACCCCATTCGAGTTGTTATTGACAGAGAAAACCGTATTCCAAACACGTTTTCTATCTTCAACAATCAAGCTGAAACCCTTATAATATCAAGTGATCTAATTGATTTTTCAAAACCTATAGCAAAACAAATTTGTGATATACTTTACAAAAACAACATCAACTCTATAATTATTGAAGGCGGCACGCAAACCCTTCAAACGTTTATTGACGAAAACCTTTGGGATGAAGCTCGTGTTTTTCAAGGTACAAATACATTTTTTGAAGGTACTAGAGCACCCAAACTATCAGGAATGACTGTATCTATTGAAAATTTCATGTCTGACTCACTAAAAACCTATCAAAATGATCAACACATTAATATTTGATTTTGGCAATGTTTTTATTGATTTAGATATTAAAAATGGGCTTCAAGAATCTCTAAAAGCATTTGGTATTTCAGCACTTTCAGAAGACATCATCAAGATCAATGAGCACTATGAAATAGGCACTATTTCTACGGATGATTTTATAGAATTTTACGCCAAAAAATTCCCTCATTTAACCAAAAGTAAATTAATTAACCTATGGAATAATATTTTAAAAGACTTTCCAACGTATAGGTTAGATTTTATAAAAAATCTAAAAACTAAAAACAAATTCAAACTTATTTTGTTAAGTAACACCAACGAACTTCATATAGAATGGATAAAAAAAAATATTGCATTCTATGAAGAATTCAAAGCTTGTTTTAATGCCTTTTATCTGTCTCATGAAATACATTTAAGAAAACCCAGTATTGATATTTTTGAGTTTGTTTTAGATACCAATAATTTAAAAGCTGAAAACTGTATTTTTATTGACGACAATAGTAATAATATTGAGACCGCTATAAAAGCAGGGATGAAGGCATGGAATATCAACCCTGAAAAAGATGATATAATTGATCTTTTCTACAATAAAAAAGACTTGTTTTAAAAACAAGCCTTTTATCGTCTTAAAATAACCTAATTTCTATTAGTCAATTATGATCCGTTTTACAACTTTTCTGTTATCTCTTTTAAAAGTTAAGAAATAAACACCACTTGCCCAACTATCAAGATCTACCTTTACTTTACCATTAGCAAAAGCCTTTGCCTTTGAATACATAACACTTCCTAAGACATTAACTATAGTAATATCTCCATTAAGTCGATCTTTTACTTCCATATTTAAGATTGATTTCACAGGATTAGGGTACATAGAAAACACTTTTTCAAGACTATTTTCTTCAACACTCAAAGCCCCTAAATATCTTAAAATGATCCTAGTAGCAACCCAATTAGAATCGCTTCCGCCTCGATCTGAAAACTCCAACGAAAGTTTTCCATCCATAACCTCAACTTCAAATTTTCTATTAAAATACACAGCAGGTGTCGTACTAATATGCTCTAGCTTATCGACACCTTCAGCTTTTACAAAAATTTCATCATGAGCATAAGATCTATCCCCAAAGGTGATTAACACTTCCCAATTTCCATTTTGAACCTTTGTTTCAAAGGTCGCGGGCTCTGAAGACATACATAAATCTCTGTTAAGATTATTAGTTCCCGAATCACTTCCTCTATCCCTATCAACTACTACTGAAGTATCTGTCCAACCATATAAACTGTTAGACGTATCACCATGTACTCTATCATAATCCGGCCAAAGTGCAGAAGTACGAGTCCCTAGATCAAATAAAAACTCATCACTGTTTTCATTAAAAAGAGATGTTTCTCTATACATATACACGGCACCAAAATCTGTACGTCCAGAAGTATCAAAAACAGTATAGTGAAAAAAATCTCTACCATTGAGTCCGGATGCAGGCGGTGTATATATTAATTCATTTCTACCCCCAGGTCCTGTACCTGGTGATAAACTAATTGTTCCTCCTAAATTACTAACTTGATCCAACACCCTCACATCTAACACATCATTATTAACATCATAGTCATTAGAAATAACATCTATTATTACAGGATCATCAGACTGCACTTCAAACTCATCATAAACTCCAAAAGGCTTTACAGGATCAGGATTAGCAATTAAATCACCTGCTGATCTTTTTTGATTAAGAACTTGCCTAACTACTTGAGCCTCGGCGGTGGAAAATCGCCCAATATTATGATTACCAGATCCATGCATAACACTAATAAAATAATCATTACCTCCAGATGATGTAGAACCTAAATTATTTCTTGGCCTATTTTCATAAAATATTCCGGAGCTATTAGTATGTCTTAAATTCCAAATATGTCCAACCTCATGAACCGCCGTACCGTTTGCCCAGCTAGTAGGACCATTACCTCCTAACGTACCATACTTATATGCAGTGGCTACCTTGTTAACATATGCTAAACCAGATGGATTTGAAAGCACATGATATACAGCAACATCGTGGGTAGTTCCTATTTCACCACCAGGATTACTATTCCAGTAATCTTTAAAGGCCTTAAGGCTTTCACTTGCATTGGCGCTTCCGCCTGTGGCAGTAACCAAATCCCTCAAAGGATCTGTACTCACATTGGTTCTAATAATCACCGTACCTAATTTAAACGACACCCCAGAACCATGAAGAAATCTACTATTCAAATTACCAATTATGGATTGCGCTGAAGCTTGAGCTGCGGCTAAGTTTCCGTTGTAAGCTGTACTCGCAAAAAATGCTCTTGAACCAATTTCCACACCAATTTCATATTCAAGAACATCCATTACAGTAGTTGGAGACAAATTAGCTACCAATTTACTATCATTTACTTTTTGAAATATCTGTTTATTCGATGAAATTGGAAGTGAAACAAACTCATTTTGAGTTGTAATTTTTGGTAACGCGAAGTTTTCTTCTTCCGACTCTTTAGGTTTCATACACCCTTTTTCCAAATGGGAATGCTCATTTTTAACTGAAAAAATTTGATGCTTCTTCTTATCTTTTGATACAGGCCTAATTTCTATAAGTTCTTCCTTAGACCTAACAATTGTGGCAATTAAAGACCCTTCTATTATAACAGCGTTTGTGTAATATTCGGGATGCTCCTTAACATATCCAGTATATACGCACTCTTCAGGCTTTTCAACTTCAACCAGTTTACCTGTTCCGTCATCGATTAAAAATCTAGTATTCTTTCCGTAAACAGAACATTTTTCTAACTTTATGGTCATCAACTCTTCTGAATAATGGACTTCCAATGAAAGACTGGACGGTAAATCTTCTGGAATCTGATCAATTACAAGCGATTCCTTTTGGTGAATTTTTTCACCAGTTCCCAAACTAATTTGAGCATTAACACCATAAAACGTCAAAAATACTAATGAAAAATAGTATTTTCGAAATTGTAATTTTAATTTCATCTAATTTTAGTTATTTGTAGTTACTCAAATGTAAAAACCCATACACATCTTATTGTCATCTATTTATGTCAAAATATGGTAATGAATAGTTCATTGATAGTACGTATAGATTATAAACAAACAAAACTTATCTTCTATTAAATTTTCTAAACTAATCTCATAAATTTTAACACCCTTGGATATTAAGGATACCTACAGAACACTTAAAACCAGTCCTCCCCCTATTCTGTTTAAAGATAAAAACAGTAAGTTTTTTGGTTACGCTTTTCCTGTGATAACTGAAACTGAAATAAAAGAACATATTGAAGTCTTAAAAAAAGAACACCATGCCGCAAGACATTGGTGTTACGCCTACCAATTAGGTACAGAAACCATATCATACCGCGCTAATGATGATGGAGAACCCAGTAACTCTGCAGGCATGCCTATTTATGGGCAAATTCAATCATTTGATGTAACCAATATTTTAATTGTGGTGGTTAGATATTTTGGAGGTGTTAAATTAGGCGTTGGCGGCCTAATAAATGCTTATAAAACAGCTGCTCAAATGATACTTGAGGCTTCAAATATTATAGAAAAAACAATAAACATTGACTATATTATTACGTTTGAATACAAAAACATGAACACAGTCATGCGAATTGTAAAAGAAAAGCAACTAAATATTACGAATCAAAAGCTAGAACTTAACTGTCAAATCACCATTTCAGTAAGAAAAAAAGAAGCAGACATGGTAGCGCAAACATTTGAAAAGCTCTATGAAATAGATATCAAACGTGTTCATTGATCTTTTATAGCATCTAAGATATATTGAGGTGGTCTTGTAGGTTTGTTTGTATTCTTATCAATAAAAACCAAAACGGTATTTGCAGTGGTTAAAATCTCACCTTTTTCATTAGTGATTTCGTAGTCAAATTCTATTCTTACAGATGGTGTTTTTTTTAGTTGAGTTTTTACATTAATTATATCATCATAACCCGCTGATTTTTTATAATTTAAACTCATTGAAACAACCGGAAGCATGATACCATTTTCTTCCATTTTCTTATAAGACACCCCTATTTTTCTTAACCACTCAATACGCCCCATTTCTAGATATAATGAATAATTTCCATGATAAACAACACCCATTTGATCTGTTTCTCCATACCTCACTCTAATTTGTATTTCATCGAATTTCATAAGCTTTTTTAAATATTTTTTTGTAGCTTCGGCTAGAGTTTAAACATGAGGAAAAATTTCTAAAAATTCAATAGATTTTCATTTTTTTTTTAAGAATTTTGTTCACATATTTGCCTCGCAATTAAAGGGAAACACAGCTGTTTTCCTATCCAGCTAACTAATTACTAACATAAAACCTATAGAACTTAAAAAATGAGTGTAACTGCGCAATCGGTATGGAATAATTGTCTAGAGTTTATAAAAGATAACATTCAACCGCAAGCATATAAAACATGGTTCGAACCCATTGCCGCAGTGAAGCTTTCTAATAAAGCCCTCAGTATTCAGGTTCCAAGTAAATTCTTCTACGAGTGGCTAGAAGAACATTATGTAAAAATTTTAAAAGTAGCCTTAACGAAAGAACTGGGAGAGTCTGCCAAATTAGTTTACATTATAAAAATGGAAAACACGTATGGCAACAAGCAACCTTTTACAGAAAAAATTCCTAGTTCAAATAGATCAGCTGTAAAATCTCAAGATGTTGATATTCCACTTAACAACAAAAATCCAGAATTAAGAAACCCTTTTGTTATTCCTGGAATTAGAAATGTTAAGATTGAATCTCAGTTAAATCCAAATTACAGCTTTGAAAACTTCCTTGAAGGCGACTCAAACAGGCTAGCGCGCAGTGCTGGTTTAGCGGTTGCAGCAAAACCAGGAGGCACGTCATTTAATCCTTTATTGATTTTTGGAGGTGTTGGTTTAGGAAAAACCCATTTAGCACATGCTATTGGTGTGGATATTAAAGATAAATATCCTGAAAAAACAGTTTTATATATCTCTGCTGAAAAATTTACACAACAATATATTGATGCCGTAAAAAAGAATAACAGAAATGACTTCATTCATTTTTACCAAATAATTGATGTGTTAATCATTGATGATGTACAGTTTTTATCTGGAAAAACAGGAACGCAAGATGTATTCTTCCATATATTTAATCATTTGCATCAAAATGGAAAACAAGTCATTTTAACCAGTGACAAGGCTCCTGTTGATATGCAAGATATTGAACAGCGTTTATTATCTCGATTTAAATGGGGGTTATCGGCCGAACTACAAAGTCCAGATTTCGAAACCCGTGTTTCTATCCTGAAAAACAAACTTTATCGTGATGGTGTTGAAATGCCTGACGATATTGTAGAATATGTTGCCAAGAACATAAAAACAAATGTTAGAGAACTTGAAGGCGCCATTATCTCGCTAATCGCACAATCTTCTTTTAATAAAAAGGAAATTACAATTGATTTAGCTAGAGTTATAGTTGAAAAGTTCGTTAAAAACACCAAGCGCGAAGTTTCTATTGATTATATCCAAAAAGTGGTGTCTGATTATTTCCAAATGGATATTGACACGTTGCAATCTAAAACAAGAAAACGTCATATTGTTCAAGCCAGACAACTCGCGATGTTTTTTGCAAAAAAATTCACCAAAGCTTCCTTAGCAAGCATTGGATCACAAATAGGAAAACGTGATCATGCCACTGTGCTTCATGCCTGTAAAACGGTAGATAATTTAACCTCTACCGATAAGCAGTTTAGAAAGTATGTTGAAGACATTACCAAAAAACTTTCTGTTTAAAACTTAACATCATGACTAAAATTTTGATGGTATGCCTAGGAAACATTTGTCGTTCGCCTTTGGCTGAAGGTATTCTTAAATCAAAATTACCCAACAACTTATTTACGGTTGATTCAGCAGGAACCGCAGCCTATCATATTGGTAGCATGCCAGACAAACGCTCTATAGCTGTAGCGAAAAAGCACGGTATTGACATTACAAATTTAAGAGGTAGGCAATTTGAGGCATCTGACTTTGACAGGTTTGATTATATATATGTTATGGATGCTTCCAATTATCAAAATGTACTTAAGCTATCCAGACACGAGGGTGATACTCAAAAAGTAAACATGATATTGAACACCGTATACCCAAACAAAAATTACGATGTTCCTGACCCTTACTATGGAGGTAGTCAAGGATTTGATAATGTTTATAACATGCTTAGCGAAGCCTGTGACCAAATTGTAACGAAATTAACTCACAAATAAAATGACGCCTGAAGGCAAACTGTACCTTATACCAACAACTTTAGGAGACAATGACCCCTTAGAGGTTTTACCTGTGTCTGTTAAGCAAATTATTACAGAAATAGACACCTTTATTGTAGAAAACGAAAAAACAGCTAGACGTTTTATTAAAAGAATTTGTCCTGAAAAATCTCAGCCTTCTCTAAAGATTTTCGTTTTAAATAAGTTTACAGACCCTTCTGATTTACCCTCTTTTATTGAACCTTGCTTAAAAGGAATACACGTAGGTTTATTATCTGAGGCAGGATGTCCGGGCGTAGCCGATCCTGGTGCAGACGTTGTTCATATAGCGCATAACAAAAACATAAAAATAGTACCTTTAGTTGGCCCTTCTTCAATTTTATTAGCCCTAATGAGTTCTGGTATGAACGGACAAAGTTTCGCTTTTAATGGTTATCTACCTATTGATAAAGGGGAGCGAAGGTCGGAAATAAAGCGACTAGAACGTTTGTCTTTTGAACGAAATCAATCTCAAATATTTATTGAAACACCTTATAGAAATAATAAGCTATTAGAAGAATTAGCCAATCTTTTAGATACACACACGTATATTTGTGTAGCCTGTGATATTACACTACCAACCGAATTTATAAAGACACAGCCTGCCATATTTTGGAAAAAAAATAAGGTAGATCTTCATAAAAGACCTACCATATTTATTATTGATAAGCGTTAGAAACCGCTATACTTTATATTATATTGCTCTCGCTTTTTTATCAGCTTTTACAAATGTGGTATCATAGCCTGAAAACCGTTTCATATAATAATACACCGTAGTACCAAATCCGTCGGCAAAATTATCTAAACCATAACTTCTTAAGTATTTCTTTACCGCTCCAGGCCCCGCTAGGTGTGCCGCAGCCAAAATACCAGACTCCGTTACAATAACACCATTAATGCGCTTACCAACAAAATTTTTAATATCTCGCCTTAAAATCCACTTGTTTCTAGCTAAATTGGCAACAAAAGCTTTTTCTTGTAATTTGGGATCTTTTAAGAATTTTTGCGTATTATGAATACCTATTAACCTTAATGTACTGGCTCCAAATTGATATTTACCCAAATACCCAAACGTATTTACCGAAAAATAATTTCCGCCAGATTCTTTAAATGCTAATGCTTCTTTAAAACCTACAAAGGATTTCCCTAAATATGGAGAATATTCATAATCTTTATCAATATTCAATGACTTAGTGAAGTCATAATATTGATTTGCCTCACGCTTAACGGTATAGTCTAAATCTAAACCTTCCGTTGAATATTTACTCAAATCAATGTGCTTATCAGATTGAATTGAGAAATACAATAGTGTTGATATTGTAAGCATGAGAGTCATTAAACTTGCAATATTTTTTACCATAGTTTTAAATTTTTTCAGCGTATTTTTAAACTGAAATACACCTTGAAATTTGAGCGTGCAAAATTAGATTTTTTTTCAATAACTTCAAAATTAATCGATTATGTGTATTTTTTAAATGTAGAATAGATGAAATACACACGTATTTTTGCTAAATTCTAAGGTAGGTAAAGGTATTTTTATCATATTAAAAACATCAAAAACAGTATTGATAAATTTAGAGTTTGTCTGTATAGCACTGAGATTGATATCGAGGCTAAGAAAATATTGTCTATACGGCATATCTCCTATAAATAGCGGAGTTTCAGAACTTTTCCCCTTATAAAGCATCCCTTCAGCCCCATAGCCTACAGCAACATTAAACCAACTAGGTATTTTACTTGTTTTAAAAAAAGATTTCAAGTTTACGCTAAGCCAATAGGTTTGACCATTGTAATCTTTTAAAGCTTGTTCTAGAGTAGAAGTTCCGAATTTATCAGGCTGTATTTGGCTGTACTTTGTATGATAAAAAGAGTATTTTAGTGCAATTCGCTGCTCATTCCACAATAATTCTTGCCCAATATACAACCCCGAACCAGCCGCATTGGCCAAAACATCACCCCAGGAAAAACCCCATTCTTTTGAATGACCATCTAAAATTTCAACAGCAGTTAAAAACGTAAACCCTAAGGTTGCTCCATAAATAAGCTGATGCTTTTTACTAACACCACTCCAATTTAATAATTGTGCTCCGTGCTTACCCAATTGATACGATGTAAACGCATGCCCCAATTTATCCATTTGCAACCATGCGTTGTTATCGTTTACTGTATGAAACTTTGAACGCTCATAATCTGCATACCATAATTGATTTAAACCAATTAAAGTTACGCCACCAATTGCAACTTCAGAAATGATAACCGCATTACGCCTTTTTACATTTAAAGTATCGCTTGGAGTAAAAAAAGTTTCAAACTTAGATTGAGCATGTATTATAATAGGGAAAAGTATAAATAAAATGTATCTACCCCCTTTCAAACGTCCTATTTGTTTATACCCTGTGATGACAAATACCTTTGATAAGCTCTGGCATTCATATTGTGTTGAGATAAGGTTTTAGCAAACTTATGAAAACCTAAACGCTTCGCATCAGCAGCAAAATATAAATACTTATGGGTTTCAGAATTTAAAACCGCATCAATGGCCGATATATCCGGCATAGCTATTAAGCCTGGAGGAAGCCCTCTATGCTTGTAGGTGTTGTAAGGCGAATCAATGTCTTTATGAATATTAAGAACACGTTTTATAACGGTATCTTTATATTTAGGTAATTGATAGGCTGCAAACTTTAAGGTAGGATCTGCTTGAAGTGGCATTCCAATCCTTAGCCTATTCAAATAAACGCCTGCAATACGAGGTTGTTCTTGAGCTTGTTTAGATTCTTCGTGCACAATGGAAGCTAATGTCATCACTTCATCAGGAGCCATACCAATAGCCTTTGCTTTTTCTAATCTGGCACTATTCCAAAAACGTTTATATTCGGTCAACATTTTTTCTCGAAAGGTTTGCGCAGAGGTATTCCAATAAAACTCATAACTATTTGGAATATACATACCTAGGGCTGTTGCTTCAGTAAATCCGTTTTCTTTAAGAAATGTAGCATCTTTCATCACCTCTATTAACGAAATACTATCTGCCTCAATTTGCATAGACACTCTTCCCGCCAACTTCTCAAGAGACTCTTGATTATTAAAAGCTAATTTTATGGGTAGATTTCTACTTCTAATGGAGTTTATAATATCATTGTTGGTCATCCCCTTTTTAATCTCATACCTTCCCGCCTTGATATTTGAAGAGTACTCTTTCCTTTCAGCCAAATCATCAAATGAATCTATGTCTAACAACAGAGGTTCTAACTGACTTCTAACCTCCTGATAAGTGGCATTAGTTGGAATAAAAACATATGCAGATTCATTATTGAATGCCGTATTAGGCTTCAACATTGCCTTATAAACAAAATTGGCAAAAAAAGCGGCTGCAATAAGCCCCAAAATAGCTGTAGCTAAAAGTATTTTTTTAATGTACATTTAATGATTAATAAGCTGAAATAAATATTCGTTTTTATATTCTCCGTTAACTAAATTCCAATCCTTTTTCAAGCCTACTTCTATAAATCCTTTGCTTAAAAATAGTTTAAGACTGGCTTCATTGTCTTCTGAAATACAACAATGCAGTTGATGTAATGCTAAATGTGAAAAACTATACTTTATAAGTAAATCTAGTGCTTCGCTACCGTAACCTTTGAATCGATCTTCAAAATTTTTCACTAAAATACCTAAACCTGCCCTTCTATTCTTAAAATCAAAATCAAACAAATCAATCAAACCTAGAGGCTCATCTTTATAATTTGATATAACAAGTCGCAATTGCTTAACCTCAAAAATATCTTTGTGTGCATTTTCAAGATATTGTTTGATTAAAAATCTAGAATAAGGTGTTTGCGTGCAACTAATTTCCCAGATAGATTCATCATTTTCTACCTGGTAAATAAATTCTAAATCTTCAGGTTCTAAGGCACGAAGGTAAATATGTTCTCCTTTTAGAGTTATCATATACTTCCCTTAAAAACAAAAGTTGCTGGCCCAATTAACCATACATTTTTATACTCACCATTTTGCGTATCAAAACACACTTCAAGTTCACCGCCTTCCACGCTAAGCTTAACATGATTAGTGTTAACTTCTCCCATAGCGTGCATAGCAATGGCTACCGCTGTAGCTCCCGTACCACATGACAAAGTTTCATCTTCAACACCGCGCTCATACGTTCTTACCCTAAACGTATTTTCTGAAATTTTCTTTACAAAATTCACGTTTGCTCCGGCCTCATTATATGGTGCTCCATATCTTATTTTTGCGCCTTCTTTTTTAATATCAAACGCTTGGATTTGATCCTCAAATTGAACGTGATGTGGCGAACCTGTATTTAAAAACACGTAATTTTCATAAGTTTCAATAGTATCAACATCAACCATTTGTAACTTCACAATACCATCTTTAATGGTTGCATGATGTAAGCCGTCAACAGCCTCAAAAACAGCTTTGTCTGAAATAACCCCTAACTGTTGTGCAAAAGCAACAAGGCATCTACCACCATTACCACACATAGAACTTTCATTTCCATCAGCGTTGTAATACACCATTTTAAAATCATATTCTGGGTGATTTTCAAGAAGAATTAATCCATCGGCGCCTATGCCAAAACGTCGGTCACACATAAAGGCGACCTGTTTGGTATCATTTTTGTCAAAATTTTGTTGACGATTATCAATCATCACAAAATCATTTCCAGTTCCTTGATATTTATAAAACGTTTGCTGCATATTTTTTTTGCAAATATATAAATATTAAACCGTAAATGTGGCGTGTTAAATCGTCGTTAAAGTTGAATTTAAAATTCAATAAATATTTAATTTTAATGTTAATGAATAAAACTTAAATGCATATTATGAAGAAGATTATAACATTAGTTTTGGTTTCAGCTTTAGGTGGTATTTTTACTTTAGGCGCTTATAAACTATTTATACAAGACAACAAACCTGTGGTTGTTACAGCAGATACTAGTCCTGCTTTTTTACCAACCAGTAATTTAAACACCTTGCTAAAAACGGGTGAAGCACCAGATTTTGTTAGTGCTGCCGAAAATACGGTTAACGCTGTAGTTCATGTAAAAAATGTTACTATGAGTTCTGGTCAAATGAGCTTTCAGGATTTCTTTTACGGAAGAAGTTCACCAAAGGCTCAGGTTGGCACAGGGTCTGGGGTTATTATTAATGCTGATGGTTATATTATTACGAATAACCATGTTATCAATAATGCACAGGAACTATCTGTAACATTAAACAATAATAAGACCTATAAAGCTGAATTGGTTGGGGCCGATCCAAAAACTGACATCGCTTTATTAAAAATAGAAGCTGATGAAGATTTACCTTTTGTAACTTTCGCTGATTCAGATACCGCAAAAGTTGGTGAATGGGTATTGGCTGTTGGCAATCCATTTAATTTAACATCAACGGTAACTGCTGGTATTATCAGTGCAAAATCAAGAGATTTATCAGGAACCAGTGCACAGTCTTTTATACAAACTGATGCCGCTGTAAATCCAGGAAATTCTGGTGGTGCTTTAGTAAATACCAATGGTGAACTTGTGGGTATTAATACGGCTATTACCTCGCAAACAGGATCTTATATTGGATATTCATTTGCTGTACCTAGTAATATTGCTAGAAAAGTGGTTGAAGACATCATGGAATATGGCAATGTTCAAAATGGTATTTTAGGTATTCAAGGTGGTGCCCTTAATAGTGACATTGCTGAGCGTATTGGGGTTAGTGATACCGAAGGCGTTTACGTAGATAGTGTAGTTGAAGATTCAGGTGCCGATAAAGCCGGCTTACAAAAAGGAGATATTATTAAAGAGATTGACGACATAAAAGTTTCCAAGTTTTCAGATTTAACTGGGCATTTAAGTGCCAAACGTCCTAATGATGTGGTTAACTTAAAACTTTCAAGAGATGGTAAAATTAAAACAGTTGCTGTAACCTTAGCAAAAAACGAAACTATCACTATGCCATTAGTGGGAAGAATAAAAAATGCTAAAGCAACTGATTTAAAAAAATACCGTGCTGAAAATGGGGTTAAAATTATTCAGCTGAATGAAGAATACGAAGAATATTGGAAAAATAACGGGGTAACTCAAGGTTGTATTATTACAGCTATTAACGGGGTTAAAATCAATTCTGTTGATGATGTTCAGCGTGTTCTAAAAAACAAATCGCTTTATGAATCATTGAAAATAGAGTTGATTAATGAGCAAGGAGAAAAAGAGCGTTACAACTTCAGATAAGTTGTTCTCAATTATAAGAGATAACCCTTCAAAACCGAGTGAATTTTGAAGGGTTATTTTTTTCTTAAAACCTTTTACGAAAACGTTTGAAATATGGTATTTTAGTCGAAAATTTTATTCAAAACTAAACTACAACAAAACACTATGAGTTCTAACAAAACTTATGAAAACGAATTGGCTTTTCAAGCCGATAGAAGGAAAGCAACCGTTGAATTTATAAAAATTATAAGTGACCTTTGGTATGACAGATCCATTGAACTTGTTCTTTTTAGAAATCAACTTATTGACCGAACGGTGAGTCAAATTTTAAATCTTCATGACTATGCTGGCAAATTTGTTCAAAAACCTATCTCCATTTTTGATTCGGTAGAAATCGCTCAAGCCATAAAAAGCTTAAACATTCCTCCTGCTAAGCTTGATATAGGTAAACTTACCTATGAATATCACCTTGAAGAAAACCAGCACAATAACGCTACAGCGTTTATAGCTAGAAAGCTTAAGGACGCTAGAAAAAATGGAGAGATTGCTCCTAAAGATGTCATTCTGTACGGCTTTGGTAGAATAGGACGACTCATTGCTAGAGAACTCATGACAAGAACAGGATCGGGAAGCCAATTAAGACTAAGAGCCATTGTGACACGGGGAGACATCACTGCCGAAATTTTAAAAAAAAGAGCCTCTCTCTTAAGAAACGATTCGGTTCATGGTGATTTTCCAGGAACAGTTTCAACAGATATTGATAAAAATGCTTTGATTATTAATGGAACAACGGTTTATGTTATCTCAGCAAATTCACCTGAAAACATGGACTATACAAAATACAGTATCAATAATGCCTTAGTTATAGATAATACAGGTGCCTTTAGAGATAAAATATCGTTAGGCAAGCATTTAAAATCTAAAGGAGTAGATAAAGTCCTGTTGACCGCGCCCGGTAAAGAAATCCCCAATATAGTATATGGCGTAAACCACAAAGCATACAACCCTGATACTATTGACATTTTTTCAGCAGCATCCTGCACAACGAATGCCATTACCCCTGTTTTAAAAGTCATTGAAGATTCATTTGGAGTAAAAAACGGGCATCTTGAAACGATTCATGCCTACACCAATGACCAAAATTTAGTTGATAATTTTCATAAAAAATACCGACGTGGTCGTGCAGCGGGACTCAACATGGTGATTACAGAAACTGGAGCAGGCCAAGCCGTAGCCAAAGCACTTCCCAGTTTGGAAGGAAAACTAACTTCAAATGCTATTAGAGTACCCGTTCCTAATGGTTCTTTAGCGATTCTTAATTTAGAATTAGAAACAAAAACCAGCTTAAATGGTGTTAATACCATTCTTAAAAAATATGCCCTGGAAGGTGATTTAGTGGAGCAAATAAAATTTGAATTGAGTGACGAATTAGTTTCTAGCGATATTGTTGGAAGTTCTGCTCCTTCAATATACGATAGTAAAGCCACTATTGTAAGAGCCGATGGAAAAAATATTATTATTTACATTTGGTATGACAATGAATATGGCTACAGCCATCAAGTGGTTAGATTAGCAAAATATATTGCCAAAGTAAGACGTTATACTTATTATTAAAAAATGATGATCTAAATTAAAATTTAAAACGTATATAAATCAGCCTCATTTTATGAGGCTTTTTGAATATTATAAGCATTTAATAAACAATATTTTATAAATTGCGCAACCAAAATAAACCATTAAAGCATTCCGAAAAATGAATTTTATAAAGTCTTTACTTGTTATTCTTTTCTCTTTTTTATTTTCAATGACCTCATTTTCACAAGTAAAAAGTGAGGATGACAATCTCTCTCTTAACAGCGGTACTATAGATAACCAATTTGAATTTGTAATAAGAAAATCAAATAACTATCAAAATTACAAAGTAGTTAACAAAAGCTGGTTATACACCTTAAAAGCACATACTTTAGATACCCTAAAAGCTGTGCATAAAGACTTAAACGAAACAAGAAGCGTTGTAAAACAACAGGCTCAAGAAATTTCAGATTTGCAAAGCAATCTTTCAAATACGAAGATGGATTTAGACCAAACAAATATTGAAAAGAATAGTATGGCCTTATTTGGTATGCAAATGAGTAAAACCAATTACAATGTGCTAATGTGGTCTATAATTGGTGCCCTATTAGCCTTATTGTTATTTTTTATTTATAAGTTTAAAAACAGTAATGCAATAACTACCGAAGCCAGAAGAAATTTAGCAGAAATTGAAGAAGAGTTTGACGAGCACAGACGAACGGCATTAGAGCGCGAGCAGAAAGTACGACGTCAATTACAAGACGAAATAAACAAGCAAAAGAAAGGATAAATTTGCTTCTATAACCTGTCAAAGTTTCATGTTAATGTTGTGTATTAATTTGGAACGCCATTTGTATAAAAAACAATACGTCAATTTTTTATAGTTTAATTTTTAAAAATTTTAGATTATGGAGAAAAAACCTATTGTTGTTCAACTTGTTGGCCAAGACCAGCAACATTACTTAATCAAATTTCCAAATTTAGAGATTCCTGTTAAAGTGAATCAAAACCTTTTTATGAAAATGAAGTTCAGCCAAGAGTACTTGTTTTCAAATTTAAATACCACGGTATCCCATTCAAATTCTGCATAGGCTAAAAAAACAGATTATATTTAGGTTGAGTTTTACTTCAAAACTCAACCTTTTTTATTTCTTTTTATTTGTATGAAGTTGCAAGACTAAAAAAGGAATATCAATTTTAAACGCAAACGTTTCTACCATATGTTTTGTAAATAACCGCTCTATAAATGAATGTTTTTTATTCATCATCGCTAACAATTCTATATTATTCGCGGCAATATAGTTCTGAATAGCTTCAAAAATATGTTTTGAATTGGAATCTATATAATCATGGCTAGCCTCAGGAAAATAGGTTTTAAAAAACTCCTCATTACGTTCCTGGTTTTGTGCTAAGTGATGCTCATCGGCCACATGAATAATGTTTAACTGAGCCTTACTCAATTCCCATAAATGCTGCATCACTCTAAACTCTTTTGAGTTGAACAGGGCCAAATTATTAGTTGTAAATGCTATCTTTTCTATTGTCTTAAACTTGCAGGCATCAGGTATTACTAAAACAGGTGTTTTGCACCGCTGTATAACCCTAACAGTATTACTACCAAATAATTTTTTTCCTAACCCTGAAGCACCTTTTGTTCCCATAATAATGAAATCTATTTGGTACTCATCAGAAATTTGGTTTATAGCATCAATAAAATTATCATAATCAACAATTGAAAAAAATTCATGCTTATCATTTTGATATTCACTAGTAACTATTGAAATAATATTTTCAATAGACTTTTTAGCAGCATCAATTAAAGTATTATAAATAGTGGTTGAAGTGTTAGAAGCTATAATATCATCTGAAATAAAAGAAGACGCTTTTTGCACATTCAATATGTAAAAATTACAAGGCTCATCTTTAAGTAAATCCATTGCATAATGAATGGCATTCAATGAGTTTTTAGAAAAATCTGAAGGTAAAAGAATGTTTTTCATGATACGGTATTTTTATATAAACAAGAACCTTCCCCATCACATGATCACTTTATTTAGAGCTTATTTATTGATTCACATTAAGTAAATATAATTGAGATGAGAGATTTATACTATGACAAATATCAGCTAGGTGAGTTCAACCCTTTGCACTACAAGGTTTACCCAAATTCTTTTTTGAAAAAGAACCTATCTAAACCATAAGAAATTCTTAGTTAATTGCTATATTCGTTGAAGCCATTAATTTGATAATGACTAATAAAAGATTATTTTTTTAAATTGACACATTGGCAAATGTAGGTATTAGGCCTATAAAATATTATGAAAACCATTTTCACGCTTTCATTACTTGCTTTACTAGGTACCTGTGCAACACCTAAATACACACAACGTATTAAAACCCTAAAAAACAGTATTGTAGTTGCTGACAGCGCTTTAATTGCTCAATATTCCAATACTATTACAAAAGAGGAATTAAAATCACATCTTTATACATTCGCATCTGGTGAATTTGAAGGCAGAAAAGTGGGTGAAAAAGGGCAAAAATTAGCAGCAAATTTTTTAAAGAATTACTACCAAACTGAGCATATACCAACCCCTTTTGGAGCAAATAATTATTATCAAATTGTTCCTAATCATTATTTATCAGATGATTTAAATGACTCAGAAAATGTTTTGGCATATATTGAAGGAAAAGAAAAACCTGAAGAAGTTATCATCATATCGGCACATTTAGACCACCTAGGTCTATCTGATAACGGCGACATTTATTACGGTGCAGATGATGATGGGTCTGGTAATGTTGCCATTATGGAAATGGCACAAGCCTTTAAACTAGCTGCCAAAAATGGACATCAACCCAAGCGGTCTATTCTATTTTTACATTTAACTGCCGAGGAAATTGGTCAACTGGGAGCTGAATTCTACACAAAGTACCCAGTATTTGAACTACATAACACCATAGCCAATCTTAATATTGATATGATAGGTCGTATTGATGATTTACACCAAAACAATAAAAACTACCTGTATTTAATTGGTTCAGATAGGTTAAGCCTTGAACTACACTACTTATCAGAAAAGATAAACAACACCTTTTTCAATATTAATTTAGACTACAGATATAACAAAGAGAATGATGTTAATCACTATTATGAGCGATCAGATCACTATAAATTTGCAAATAAAGGTATTCCTGTTATTTTCTATTTCAATGGCGTTCATGCAGATTACCACAAACCAAGTGACACGCCCGATAAAATTGATTACGCCATGCTTGAGAAACGCACAAAGCTTATTTTTGCTACCGCATGGCAAATTGCCAATCAGAATACAAAACTTAAGGTAGACAGCGACAATCAATTGTTAAAATAGACCGAAAAGACACGCCCTAATCAATTCATTTTTGTAATATCGCAACAATAACAGTAAATAAAGTCACATTGAAAAAAATAATCCTACTTTTTTGCGCTACATTATCACTAACTGGTTGTAGTTCTTCTCAAAATAAAAACCAAAAAGTATCTAACACAGAAGTCTACGTAGAAAATATTGTAGCAAGTGACCTTAAAAAGATGTTATTTACGTATGCCTCAGATGAATTTGAAGGAAGAAAAACAGGAGAACTAGGGCAAAAAAAAGCAATAGCGTTTATTAAAGAGTTTTATCAATCAAACAATATCCCTTCTCCATTAGGAGGTGAGGATTATTTTCAAGACATTCCAGCATCTTATTTTACGGGTGACATTAAAGCTTCTGAAAATGTTTTAGCGTTTATAAAAGGCTCTGAAAAACCTGATGAAATTATTATTATTTCTGCTCATTTAGATCATATAGGAATCTCCAGCAATGGTGATATTAATAATGGTGCTGATGATGATGGGTCTGGAACAGTAGCTATAATGTCCATTGCTAAGGCTTTTAATGAGGCAAAAAAAGCGGGAAATGGTCCTAAACGCAGTATTCTTTTTTTACATGTTACAGGCGAAGAACTTGGCTTATATGGTTCGCGTTATTATGCAGATGTTGACCCCGTTTTCCCCTTAAAAAATACGGTTGCTAATTTGAATATTGATATGATTGGACGGGTAGACAAGAAACATGAAGGCGGTGAAAACTACTTGTATCTTATAGGTTCAGATAAACTAAGTCAAGAATTACACGATGTTTCTGAAGAAGTGAATAAAGCATATTTTAATTTAGAATTTGACTATACTTATAATGATGATAATGATCCGAATCGTTTTTATTACCGTTCAGATCATTACAATTTTGCCAAGCACAATATTCCCGTAATTTTTTACTTTAACGGTACACATGCAGATTATCATAGACCATCTGACACACCCGATAAAATTAACTACGAATTCCTTGAAACCCGTACGCGATTAATCTTTCATACGGCTTGGGAATTAGCTAATAGACATGACAGAATAAAACTAAATTAAGTATAGATACCTATTCAATTTTCACTAGGCACTGGAATGTTGTAAATCTTATTTATTAGGAAGATTACACTATCTTTGCGCTCTTAATTGATTATTCATGCGCATTGACATTATTACTGTTTTACCAGAACTACTTAAAAGTCCTTTTGAAGCTTCCATATTAAAGCGAGCTATTGAATCTGGGTTAGTAGAAGTCCATTTTCATAATTTAAGAGATTATACTACAGATAACTACAAATCTGTAGATGACACCCAATTTGGTGGTGGCGCTGGTATGGTCATGACCATTGAACCTATTGACAAGTGTATTTCTGCATTAAAAGCAGAACGAAACTATGATGACATCATTTATATGACACCCGATGGAGAAACCTTAAGGCAAGGTATTGCTAATCAATTATCATTAAAAGAGAATATAATTATTTTATGCGGTCATTACAAAGGTGTAGATCAGCGTGTTCGTGACCATTTTATTACTCGAGAAATATCAATTGGAGATTACGTGCTTTCTGGTGGCGAATTAGGAGCTGCCGTACTCTGTGATGCGATGATAAGACTCATTCCTGGCGTTTTAGGAAATGAAACCTCTGCGCTTACCGATTCGTTTCAAGACAATTTGCTAGCACCGCCCATTTACACAAAACCACGTGAATACAAAGGCATGAAAGTACCTGAATTGTTGTTTAGCGGAAATTTACCCGCAATAGAAAAATGGCGTGAAGAACAAGCCTATTTAAGAACCAAAGAGCGACGCCCTGATTTATTAGAGGAATAGTTTTTCTATTTTGAACTTAGCTGAGGTTATTATAACAAATAACTAATGTGGCTATAAACTGTGTTAAGGATAGTAGTGGCATCCTTTTTTGAGGTTATCAAGAACAAAATAAAATTTTGTTTGTAGATACCGAAGCGAAGCTTCAAAAAAGATAGAGCGGATAGCCTGACCCGCAGGGTAACACTAAAAAAATTACAATAAAAAGTTGTTGATAATTAATTTATGATTATTTTTGCACCCAATTTCGGGTTAACCTCTGGCGAGAATCGTGAATGTTGTTCTGAATCAACCATTTAATATTTTAAAGATATGGAATCTTTAGTAAAATTTGTACAAGACGAATTTGTAACCAAGAAAGAATTACCGGAATTTGCAGCTGGTGATACTATTACTGTTTACTATGAAATTAAAGAGGGTAACAAAACACGTACTCAGTTTTTTAGAGGTGTAGTTATTCAGAGAAGAGGATCTGGCACTTCAGAGACTTTTACAATTAGAAAAATGTCTGGGTCAATAGGTGTTGAGCGTATCTTCCCTGTAAATTTACCAGCATTACAAAAAATTGAAGTTAACAAACGTGGTAAAGTACGTAGAGCTAGAATTTACTACTTTAGAGGTCTTACTGGTAAAAAAGCCAGAATCGCTGAGCGTAGACGTTAATATGTATAATCCCTTAACGGGAGTTTTAAAAGCCTTGAGTTTCTCTCAAGGCTTTTTTTATTAACAAAAGTTGATAACTAGAGTTTATAAATGGTTAATAACTAATTCACTGAAAACCTTGGTTTTACACTATATTATTTATATATTAGCACAAGAAATAATGACAACCCATAAGTTGGTTTCGCCTCAACAACGAATTTGCATTATTTTCTAAATAAGGTAACGTTCTTAAACACAATTGTTTTTTGAGATTAATTTACAACATGTGTAGGCATGAAAGTAAAATAATCATGATATTAAGAATCATATGAGTCATGTAAGTAGTTCATATGATGATTAATTGAAAGTTTAAAATCCATAATGATTAAAAAGTTATTGTGGTAATTAAAACAATGCTTTTAATATTTTAACGCGAAAGCGAAGAGGGATTTAATAGCATCAAGAAAAACAATTAACGAAGCATTTATTTGGTGGGTCAATACATTTTGAAAATCAAAAAAATGTTTCATTGAAATAACAAAACTTGAACTGAAAGTTTAAATGAAAATTTTAAACACATTTAGTAAAAGTACTAAATAGGTCACGTAGCGTTATTTCGAGAAAGCCATGTCAACATAGATTAAGTTCTGTTGTGATATGGCTTTTGTTATTTAATAACTTATTTACTAATTTTTTAAAGCATTCTTACCTTTACCATTCATTTTTGGCATTATTGCAAATCTATTATAGCTAAACGTTTTCAATAATGTAAAAAATGTTTATAACGCTGTAATTTTGTATATTCGCATCGCGAAAAACGAACCTCATTCTAAGCAGGTATTTTTTCTCACTTTATTTAATTCCATAAAACCGACACTGAATGTCTAAAATAATTTATACAAAAACCGACGAAGCTCCGGCGTTAGCAACACGTTCTTTATTACCCATTGTTAAAGCATTTGTAAAATCTTCTGGTATAGAAATTGAAACTAAAGATATTTCTCTAGCCGCAAGAATTTTGGCTGTGTTCCCTGATTTTTTAACAGAAGAGCAACGTGTTTCTGATGATTTAGCTATTCTTGGAGAATTGGCTAAAAAACCAGAAGCTAATATTGTTAAATTACCAAACATTAGTGCTTCAATTCCGCAATTAAAAGGCGCTATTAAAGAATTACAAACTTTAGGTTTTGCCATTCCTGATTATCCTAATGAACCACAAAACGATGTTGATGAAGATGTTAAAGCCCGTTATGACAGAATAAAAGGAAGTGCTGTAAATCCTGTTTTACGTGAAGGAAATAGTGACAGACGTGCCCCTAAAGCGGTAAAGAATTATGCAAAAAAGAATCCGCATTCTATGGGGGCATGGACAAGTGATTCTAAATCACATGTAGCTACTATGGAAGCAGGTGATTTTGCCCACAATGAAAAATCTATAACACTTCCTGAAGCAAATACCATTACCATACAGCATAAAGATGCTAATGGTACTATAACCGTTTTAAAAGATGGTTTAACACTTCAAAAAGCTGAAATTATTGATGCTACTGTAATGAGCAAAAAAGCATTGATAAGCTTCTTGGAACAACAAGTTGAAGATGCCAAAGCAAAAGATATTTTGTTTTCATTACATATGAAAGGTACCATGATGAAGGTTAGTGACCCAATCATTTTTGGTTATGCCGTAAAAGTATTTTTCAAAGATGTGTTTGAAAAACATGGTGCTGTTATTAAAGAGTTAGGAGTTAATGTGAATTCTGGGTTAGGAAATCTTTTAGAACGCATTCAAGAATTACCCGATGATAAACGTAAAGAAATTGAAGCTGATATAGAGACTACCTATAAAAACGGCCCAGATATTGCCATGGTAAACTCCACTAAAGGCATCACCAACTTACATGTTCCTAGTGATGTAATTATTGACGCTTCCATGCCTGCTATGATTCGTACTTCGGGTAAAATGTGGAATGCTAAAGGAGAATTACAAGACACTAAAGCCGTTATTCCTGATAGTAGCTATGCAGGAATTTATGCTGCAACTATTGATTTTTGCAAAAAGAATGGTGCGTTTGATCCTACAACAATGGGTACTGTACCCAATGTTGGACTTATGGCTCAAAAAGCTGAAGAATACGGATCACATGATAAAACCTTTGAAATTGCTTCAAATGGTGTTGTAGAAGTTATTGATGCTTCAGGTCAATTATTATTTTCTCACAATGTAGAAGCTGGAGATATCTGGAGAATGTGTCAAACCAAAGATGCTCCTGTTCAAGACTGGGTAAAATTAGCTGTAACGCGAGCACGTGCCTCTCAAACACCTGCCGTATTTTGGCTAGACAAAAATAGAGCCCACGATGCAGAGTTGATTAAAAAAGTGAATACGTATTTAAAAGATTATGATACCACGGGGTTAGATTTACGAATTTTATCTCCAATTGAGGCTACTCAATTTACCTGTGAACGCCTTAAAGAAGGGCTTGATACTATCTCTGTTTCAGGAAATGTACTACGTGATTATTTAACCGATTTGTTTCCTATTTTAGAGGTTGGAACAAGTGCTAAAATGCTTTCTATTGTACCACTAATGAATGGTGGTGGTTTATTTGAAACTGGTGCTGGCGGATCTGCTCCTAAACACGTTCAACAATTACTAGAAGAAAACCACTTACGCTGGGATTCTTTAGGTGAATTTTTAGCTCTTGCCGTTTCTTTAGAACATTTTAGTGAAGTAAATAATAACCCTAAAGCTAAAATTTTAGGATCATGCTTAGATAGTGCAACAGAACGTCTTCTTGAAAACAAAAAAGGACCTTCTAGAAACGTTGGAGAATTAGATAATAGAGGAAGTCACTTTTATTTAGCCATGTATTGGGCTCAGGAATTGGCTAATCAAAATAAAGATCAAGATCTTAAGGCTGAATTTACGCCTATTGCTAAGGCATTAGCTGAAAATGAAGACAAAATTGTTAATGAGCTAAATAGTATTCAAGGGCAACCTACCGATATTGGCGGTTACTATGAACCTGATGAAACGCTTATAAATCAAGTTATGCGTCCAAGTAAAACCTTTAATAGCCTTATAGGATAATACAATATTGGTATAAAGTATTTATATTAAGATAACTGAAAAGCTCCTAATATCGGGAGCTTTTTTTTATACATTTACAGTACAAAAATTGCTATAGAATAGTTTTCTCATTCTATATAAAAGAAAAAAACTAGTAAATGAAAAAACTACTAACCTCAGTGCTTTGTGTGTTGGTACTCAATGTATTTTCTGCTGTATCCCAAGAAAAACACACTATTAGTGGAACAATTATAGAAGAAAAGAGTAATGAAACACTTATAGGTGTTAATATTATTTTTCCAGAAATCCAAGCAGGAACAACCACCAATGAATATGGGTTCTACTCCATCACGTTACCTGCAAACACCTACAAAATGATCATTAGTTACTTGGGTTTTTCTACAATTTATGAAACTATTGCGCTTTCTGAAAATATCACAAAGAATTATAGTTTAGAAGATGAACTTGAAAGTTTAGATGCGGTTATTATTACTGAAAATGTTGAAAAAACGAATATTAAGACACCTCAAATGGGCGTAAATAAACTTACCGCTAGCACTATAAAAAATATTCCTGTTGTACTCGGTGAATCTGATATTATAAAAGCCATTACATTACTTCCTGGGGTTACCACAGCTGGCGAAGGTGCTTCGGGTTTTAATGTAAGAGGTGGAGCCGCAGATCAAAACTTAATCTTATTAGATGAAGCCACTATTTATAATTCCTCTCACCTCTTTGGCTTTTTCTCTGTGTTTAATCCTGATGCCATCAAAGATTTAAAACTCTACAAAGGAGGTATTCCAGCGCGGTATGGTGGACGAGTTTCATCTGTTTTAGACATTTATCAAAAAGAAGGTAATAGCAAAAATTTCCACGCCAATGGTGGTATTGGTTTAGTGTCTAGCCGATTACTTTTAGAAGGACCACTAAAAAAAGAAAAAGGATCTTTTTTGTTGGGAGGGCGATCTAGTTATGCACATTTATTCTTACCTCTTTTCGATATTGATAATGTGGCCTATTTCTATGACCTAAATACTAAATTAAGTTATAACATAAACCCTCGCAACAATATCTTCCTCTCTGGATATTTTGGTAGAGATGTGTTTAGAATAGAAGATACTTTTGAAAATTCCTATGGTAATGCCGTTTTAAATTTTAGATGGAATCACCTGTTTTCAGATAAACTCTTTTCAAATCTATCATTAATTTATTCAGATTATGATTATGATTTAAAGCTTAATTTTGTTGAGTTTGATTGGGTTTCTGGCATTAGAAATTTCAATTTAAAGTATGATTTTAAACATTATTTAAATCAAAAATTAAAATTACAATACGGATTAAATAGCGTTTATTACAAGTTCAATCCGGGCGACATAAAGCCCACCACCCCTAGTTCTGGCATCAATCCATTTAAATTAACAGATAAATACGCCTTTGAAAATGCCATTTATTTTGATGCCGAACATAACATTTCAGATAGACTAGCCCTTTCCTATGGTTTACGGTTAAGTAGCTTTCATCGCTTAGGACAAGATGAACTCAATATCTATGAGAAGGACCAAGCTGTGGTCTTTAATACTGATTTTCAAATTTATGAAAAAGCCACACCTATAGGTGTTGAAAACTATAAACGCAGTGATGTTATTAAAAGTTTCTTCAACCTTGAACCCAGAGCTTCATTGTCTTATCAATTAAATGAGGATAATTCGGTTAAAATAAGCTATAACAGAATGAGTCAATATCTCCACTTATTATCAAACACTAACTCACCTACTCCTTTGGATGTTTGGACACCTAGTGGAAAATACGTGAAACCGCAGCTATTAGATCAATACGCTATTGGTTATTTTAAAAATTTTGACAATAATGATTATTCTCTCGAGGTAGAAAGCTTTTACAAAAAAGTTCAAAATAGAATCGATTATATTGACGGTGCCGATTTAATTGCCAATAATGCCATTGAGCAAGTTATCCTCAATGGAAAATCAAGATCTTATGGTTTAGAATTTTTACTCAGAAAAAACAATGGACGTTTTAAGGGCTGGTTAGCCTATACTATATCAAAAGCAGAACAACAAACACCTGGTAGAACTCCAGAAGAAACAGGTATTAATAATGGCAAATGGTATAACACGCCCTTTGATAAAACCCATGATGTATCCATAACAGCAAGTTATGACATCAACGAAAAATGGAAGTTTAACACCAATTTCTTATTCCAAACGGGCCAACCCGCTACCTTTCCTAATGGACAATACGAATATAATGGCCTAAATATTCCTAACTATAGTGACAGAAATTCAGATAGACTTCCCGCTTATCACAGACTAGATTTAGCAGTAAACTACACTCCTAAACCTAACAAAAAAGAAGGTTGGCAAAGTTATTGGGTTTTTGGCCTATATAATGTTTATAATAGAAGAAATGCGGCTTCTATTAGCTTTACTCAAAATACTGAAACAGGTAGAAATGAGGCGTTGCGGTTATCTATTTTTGGGGTGGTACCCTCTGTTTCTTATAATTTCAAATTTTAAGTCCATGAAAAAATTATTTTATATAGGTATTTTAATAGCCATGGCATTAACATCTTGCCAAGACGTTATCGATGTTGATTTACAAACTGCTGAACCTAGATTGGTTATTGATGCTTCTTTAAGTTGGAAAAAAGGCACTAATGGCAGCTCGCAGTCTATAAGATTAACGCTTACTGCACCATATTTTGCAGATAATGTGCCACCAGCCACCGGAGCAACCGTAAGCGTCACGGATTCCAATAACACAAGTTTTAATTTTTTAGAGCAAGGAGAATCTGGGGTTTATACCAACGCCAATTTCATTCCTGTTATTGATGAAACTTATACACTTAATATTAATTATAAAAATGAAACCTATACAGCTACAGAAACCCTTGTTCCTGTTGTTCCTATAGATTTTGTTGAACAAAAAAATGATGGTGGTTTTTCAGGTGAAGATATTGAAATTAAAGTCTATTATACAGACCCTGCTGATATTGAAAATTTTTATTTATTTGAATTTTTAGTTGTTGAAAGAAACACCTTAAGTTTAGAAGTTTATGATGATGAATTTACAGATGGAAATCAAATTTTTGCCTTTTATACGGACGAAGATTTAAAAGCTGGTGATGAATTGATTATCAAAAATTCAGGAATTTCAGAACGCACCTATAATTTTTTAAATATTTTACTGCAGCAAACGGATGATAATTCTGGAGATCCTTTTGAAACACAGCCTGCCACAGTAAGAGGAAATTGTATTAATACCAGCAATCCTAAAAATTATCCTTTAGGTTATTTTAGAGTTACCGAAACAGACGAAATAACATATATTGTTCAATAAGGTATTAGTTCGTTTACATTCAAGTAAGCCTTTGCTATTTATTAAAATATCAACCTAGTAGTAAATGAATTTTGATTACTTTTGAATCATGAATTTTACCAAAACTACCGAACAAGATTCTAACTATAATCATCTGGAGAAGATGCCTGTTTCAAAGCTTCTTAAAAACATCAACAACGAAGACAAAACAGTTCCCTTAGCCGTTGAAAAAGCCCTACCTCAAATTGAGGCTTTAGTGATTCAAATAGTTTCTAAACTTAAACATGGCGGGCGATTATTTTATTTAGGTGCTGGTACTAGTGGAAGACTAGGCATTGTTGATGCTTCTGAGTGCCCACCAACGTTTGGAGTTTCTCATGATTTGGTTGTAGGACTCATTGCTGGTGGAGATTCAGCCATTAGAAAAGCCGTTGAATTTGCCGAAGATTCAACCGAACAAGGTTGGAAAGATTTACAAGCCTATAATATTTCTCAAAAAGATGTTGTTATTGGTATAGCAGCTTCTGGCACTACACCATACGTTATTTCTGCCCTTGAACAATGTAATAACAACAAGATTATTACAGGTTGTATTACCTGCAATGAAAAGAGTCCACTTGCTTTAACTGCCCAATTTCCTGTTGAAGTTATTGTAGGTCCTGAATTTGTTACAGGAAGTTCTAGAATGAAGGCTGGTACTGCCCAAAAACTAGTATTAAATATGCTTACTACAGCTAGTATGATTCAATTGGGACACGTTAAAGGCAATAAAATGGTAGATATGCAGCTAAGCAATAATAAATTAGTTGATCGTGGCACCAAAATGATAATGACCGAACTACAAATACCTGAAGCTTTGGCTTTAGAACTCCTTACCAAGTACAAAAGTGTACGTGAGGCGATTAAAAATTATAATGATGCAAGACAATAAAACAGACAAAAAATTACTATTTAAAGGACTAAAAACATTACTCTTCTCTCTATTAAGCCTCTTTATGGGACCTATACTTTTAAGTTTTGCTTTTAGTAAACCTGATGAACCGCTTTACTTACCATTATTAATTATTGGCTGCGCTATTTGTGCCATGGCTGTTTTCATGATGTTTAAAGGCATTAAAATCATCATGGATAGTATGTTTAAGAAATAGTTGTAACTAATAATTACTCAATTAGTGGTTTTGGAGTACTTGGGTTATAGCCAAACGTTACATCACTAGAAACAATCCCTAAACGCTCAAGAATATAATTGATAATAGCGTAATGATGAATAGTATGGCTATTGGCCTGAGCAAACAAGCTTCCGTAAGTATAAGGTATCATTGTTTTCCCTAACCCCAAATCATCAATCACAATAAGTGCATCACTCATATTGAAAGTGACTGATTTTAATTTTTCAATACTTTCATTTAAGTATTGTATAGCCGATTGACAATCATACTCTACCACTTTGTTGCGGCGTCTAGCAATTAAATCAACAACGCCTTCATTTGTACCCCTAAAAATACAATCGTAAAAATCTAAAACATGTCTAATATGGCTACCAATACTGGAATAATAAGGTGCTACCGAAGTGTCAGAAAATTGGTCATTGGTTAAACCACTTAATATATATTGAGATTTCTGAAGTGTTTTTAAGTTGGCTTGCAAGATGTTATTCATGCATACTAAAATAGTTAAATATTATTATTAAAAAAATATTTAACTATTTCAGTATGAAGATTATGAATTTTCTATACCTTATTTTAAAGCAAGCATTTAATATGATGCAAGTATTACCTCAGGAAAGTTAGCCTCTTGCTGATACTTATTAAGGCTCTCTTCTGTTATTGCTGTTTGCCAAGCATAAACCTTTTGTAACTTATGCATATGCATTAAACTCTCTAAGCAATTATCTGTAATGTTGTTATTATAAATATTCAAGCTTAAAAGATTGGAATGATTTTCTAGTAATTTTAAGCCTTTATCAGTTATTTGATTTCTATTAACAACTAATTTTTCCAGATTATTAAAAGTGTTAATTATCTCAAGATGTGCATCGGTAAGTTGATTATCTTCAATATATAACCACAGTATATTGCTCTTTAAATTAGCAAGTTTTTGAAGTTTTAGAGTCAAATCCTTTGTACCCTTATCCATATTGTAGTTTGGTAAAACTACCTCATAAACATTTGAATTGAAAACCAATTCCCTAAAATTAAACCCTTCAGCCATTAACTCTTCAAGAACATGAGTTTCAACTGGAGATACTTTTGGCAAAGTAACTTCCTTGTTATGCCCCATTTTTTCAAACCCTAAAAAAACAGATGCAATATGCTTCATACTGTCTGAGGTTTTTACTGCAGATACTTTTGAACTGAAATTAGCATGGGCATTATCTATCCAATACTTCAAAATAAAAATTTCATCTTCAGTCAATGGTGTTTTGCCCTCAGGAGGCATGAAATCATCATGTTTTGGATCTAACAACACACGTTTTATCATTTCAGATTCCATCGCATTTCCGGCCACTACAACTTTTCCATTTTTACCTCCTTTAAAAATAGATAGTGAATCTTGAAAAGACAATCCGCCCTTTTTCTTATTTGAATTGTGGCAGCTTATACATTTCTCTTCAATAATAGGTTGAGCTAAATAGTCAAAAATAACAGCATCCTCTACTTTAGCAATCTTAGGAAGCGTTTTTTGCTCCTTTTGAGTAAATGGTAAATATTTGGTTAAGTAGTCACTTCCGTGTGTTAAATTTCCACCATAATGTCCAGTGATACTCAGTAAGACCACAATGAGCGTTAACAATGAAATATTTGATTTAGCAGTATTTAAAACGGTCAACTTTAATTTATCCACCCGAATCAACCAAGCCAGTAAAACAATTACCGTTGTAACGACTCCAAAATAAAAATGGGAGTCTAGCATAGACACTTCATAATCACCACTCAATGAAAGCATATACCCTAAAACACATGCTATTAGCGCTGTTATAAAGCCTAAAAATAGAGCAAAAGGCACAGCCGATTTTAGCGCTTTTCTATCAGGGTGTTTTCCAAACCATTCTAACAAAAAGGCAAAAAACAAAAAGCCAATAGGCAAATGCACTACTAAGGGGTGAAACCTTCCTAAAAACAGCACAAAATCTGGTACTTCAGTCATAAAAAACTCTCAATTTTGTTTAAACACGTTCTAACTTATATGGTGCGGAATGGTTAGCATTCCACTGACATATATATACATTTTTATCTTCATCTATACATACATCGTGACCATGTAGTATAGGCTTTTCGTCAATTTGAAAAGACTTTTGAAGTTCACCATCCTTATAAACAGGCGCTGTACCGCCTGGATTGGAGACAACTTTATCACCCTCTAAAATAGTTACAAAACCAGTATGATCTTTCCAGTTGGTTTTACCGACTTTAGGTTGAGACCAACAAACACCAGCATACAAATTAGTATCATCAAAAACGGGCCTGCATACCTGCATATTTGGTAAGTGTAACGTTTTAATATACTTCCCATCTAACGTAAACCATTTAAAACAAGCTTGACTTCGAGATGTTACAACAACCATTGGATTGTTTTTATCTCGATAATCTATTGCAACGCCATGGGCGCTCATTATCCGGTAGTTTTCATCTGGATTATCACTTCCTCCCCAATGCCTAATGTATCTTCCATAAGCATCATATTGAACAACGCGACTCATACCATAGCCATCAGCAACATAAATATCACCGTTTGGTCCAATGGCGGTTTCGGTTGGACAAAAATCCTCACCTGGCTTATAAATACCAATAGTTACTGGGTGTCCGATATCAAAAATTACCTTACCATCAACCGTAGTTTTCGCAACACGACCATTATGCTTTACCATTTTGTTATTCTTACCTAGTGCCCAACCAGAATCTGCTATATATAACATATCTTCTCCGCCTTCGTCATGTAATGTCAACCCATGACCTCCTTGATAAGCTGTGCCCCAAAAATCTAATAACTTACCAGATTTATCAAAAATTAGAATATTATTTTGCGGATGATCGCCTATCATGATCAAACGACCTTTGCTATCCATTACCATTTCATGGCAATTTAATAATGGTGTTCTGGTAGAACTCAATTGTGCCCAGTTTTTAGTAAGTTTATACTTATAATCACCATGACCTAGAATTGTATCTGTTTCATTAAGCAAATGATTTGATTGTTTCTTACTTGTAATAATAGACGCTCCAAAAGTTGATGAAGATGCTGCCAAAGCGGCTCCTGCTAAGCTTGTGTTTTTTAAAAAGTTTCTTCTAGTAGTCATAATTTTTAGTTTAGTATTAGGTAAGTAAATCTTTTACAACATGACCGTGAACATCTGTTAATCTGAACCTTCTTCCTTGGTGTTTAAAGGTTAAACGCTCATGGTCAATACCAAAAAGATGTAATAGTGTAGCATGAAAATCATGAACATGAACAGGATCTTTCACTACGTTATAACTAAAATCATCAGTTTCTCCATAAGAAAATCCAGGTTTTACGCCAGCACCTGCCATCCACATTGTAAATGCTTTTGGGTGATGATCTCTACCATAATTCTTATCGGTTAATTGCCCCTGTGAATACACCGTTCTTCCAAACTCTCCGCCCCAAACAACCAGCGTATCATCAAGCATACCTCGTTGCTTTAAATCTTTTATTAAAGCGGCTGTAGCCTGATCTGTTTTCCTACTTTGGTTTCTAACACCTCCAGGACATCCTATATGCTGATCCCAACCTTGATGAAATAACTGTACAAATTTCACGCCTTTTTCTAAAAGTTTTCTTGCCATTAAACAGTTGGCTGCATACGTTCCAGCATCACGGCTGTCTTTTCCATATAATTCAAAAATATGATCTGGCTCATCAGAAGTATCTGTAACTTCTGGCACTGATGTTTGCATACGATAAGCCATTTCATACTGTGTCATTCTAGCCTGAATTTCGGGATCTCCGTAAGCATCATTTTGAATATTGTTAAGCCTCCCTAAATAATCTAACATCTTTTTGCGGTCATTCCCATCATAATTATCAGGATTATTTAAGTAAAGTACAGGATCTTTTCCTGATCTAAATTGAACACCTTGGTGCTCAGTAGGTAAAAAACCATTGCCCCATAAACTTGCCTTTAGGGGCTGACCTTTTCCGTTTTTTGAAACCAGCGTAATAAAGGTTGGTAAATTATCATTATCAGATCCTAAACCATAACTTAACCATGATCCCATGGAAGGCCTACCTGGAAGTTGATGACCCGTTTGAAAAAATGTTACTGCTGGTGTATGGTTAATTTGATCGGTTTGCATGGATTTTATGAAGCATAAATCATCAACCACTTCTGATAAATAAGGCATAGCTTCACTTACCCAAGCTCTAGACTCCCCATACTGTTTAAATTTTAATGATGAAGGTGCTACTGGTAAAGTACTTTGACTGCCACTCATACCAGTAAGTCTTTGTCCGCCTATAACCGATTCTGGTAAGTCTTTACCAAACATATCTACCAGTTTAGGTTTATAATCAAATAAATCTAATTGTGATGGCCCTCCACTTTGAAATAGATATATAATGCGTTTGGCTTTAGGTAAATGATGCGGTAACCCCTGTTTATTTTTATTAAATAAAGGCATATTACTACCTACATTAGCCCAAGCTTTTTCTGTATTTAATAAACTACCTAGCGCTAGGGCTCCAATACCTAGTGAGGTTTTCTTTAAAAAATGCCTTCTATCAAATTGTTTTTCAAAGCTTTGTAAATCCTTGTTATTTGATCTTAATATATCGTGATGATCACACATGGCGTTTTAAGTTTTGTTGAAATTATCGTTTCGTTATAAAAGCGTCAGAATTTATAATTGTTGATGCCACCACAGCATTTGCAGCAATTAACGCTTTGTCATCTGTTGGTTCTATTTTATACTCTCCCAGACTTATCCATCCGTTAGCCTTAGCTTCGTTATTTTTAAATTTTTCTAATTCTGATTGTTGTAAATCCAACAAAACATCCAATTCAGTTGATTTAATTTCTCTACCTGTTAGCTTTCTAAATATGGTAGCAACACCTTCTTTTAAATCATTATACCCAGCTATTTTCTTCCCCATTACCCTAGCCGCTTCAATAAAAGTTGGGTCATTTAATAGTACTAAGGCCTGTAATGGCGTATTCGTTTCTTGACGTCTTGTGGTACATAAATCTCTTGTTGGTGCATCAAACGTTGCTATTGTAGGATTGGGTACCGTACGCTTCCAAATGGTGTACATACTTCGTCTGTATAAAGCCTCTCCTGTACCTTCTTCATATGTTCCGCCACTAACTCGCCATAATCCTGGAGGTTGATACGGATAAACACTCTCTCCTCCTATTTTTTGATTTAATAAGCCCGAAGCATACAAGGCATTGTCTCTTAACATTTCACCAGATAATCGTTTTGAAGGGCCTCTAGCTAAAAGTTTGTTCTCTTTGTCTATAGCCATCAACTCTTTACTTGCAATACTTGTTTGCTGGTATGTGCTTGACATTACTATCAATTTATGCAGTGCCTTAACATCCCAACCAGATTCTATAAACTTTATAGCCAACCAGTCTAATAATTTAGGATGACTAGGAAGCTCTCCCTGATTTCCGAAATCTTCAGAGGTTTTTACAAGTCCACGACCAAAAATATTTTGCCAGTATCTATTTACGGTAACTCTAGCCGTTAACGGATTATCCTCATGGGTTAACCATTTTGATAGGCCTATACGGTTTCTCTCTAAGTCATCTGGAAAAGCGAAGATTCGTTCTGGCACATCAGGAAAAACCGAATCTGTGGGCGAGTCGTATTGCCCCCTATCAAGCACATAAGCTTGTCTTGGTTTTTCCATTTCCTTCATCACCATGATTTCTTTAATAGGCTCAATACTATCTACATATTGTGACCTTGCATTCATCAATTCCTTAAGTGAGGCTTTGTAAGCGTTTGATTTTGTGGTTACAAAATACGCTTTAAGAAGTTGTTTTTCAGAAGCATTAAGTTCTTTTTCTGATTTTGACAAAAGCTGATTCAACCTCGTGGAATTTGCAAACTGCATAACTTCAAGCCCTGTCAATTCACGGTTAAACACCAAAATATCATCAACCATTCCATTTCTTAAACCTTTACCTCGCCAAATAGCTCCTATTCTTAAACCAGGTTCGGTTTTTCCTTTATATATCCCAATAGATTGATTTTTAAAGATGATATCTTTATACAGGTTATCAACCATAATTTCGGTTTCAAGCTTTTCTCCATCAAGGTATATGTTTACACCGCTGGCTTTACTTGAGCCATCATAGGTTATGGTAAGCTGAATCCATTTTTCCTTGGGTACATCAATTAAAGACTGCTTTACAATAGCATTATCTGGCCAAACATGAGCCAGAAGGGCTTCTATTTTATTATCCTTTATATTTAGGTGATACCCTCTGTAACTATGAAGTTCTGGGCCCTGCATTTTATGGAAAATAACACCGTTTTTTAAATCTTTTGGAACGAATACTTGAATCCCTATACTGAATGCCTGGTCTCTTTTGAAAATACCAATTTTATCTAAATCCAGCCACGTATCACCATCCATTGCTAAACCGTAACCTGAAATTCCCGCTTTAAAAACGGCCTTTTGGTTATCGGCAAAATGTTGTCGCATTCTAATATTTTGTTTTTCTTTTTGTGCGACATTATTTTTAAAATTCTGTTGATTGAAGTCTAAATGAGCAATTAAACCAAGAGGCTTTTGTTTGGTATTTATTGTTTTATAAGATTCATTGATTATCCAATTATTAGCTTTATCAGACTCATTCTTAATAACCTCACTAACCATTTTTTCTTTCTCGTCAACAAGAGATTCCAGATACAACATCAATTCTTCTTGCTCGTTTGTAGGAAGTAACATGGTTGGTACTGGAGTTGCTAAATCCCAAGGAATAAGCCCTGTTTCATTTACATTATTAAAGAAGCTGTACAGTTCAAAATGATCTTTTTGGGAAATAGGGTCATATTTATGATCGTGACATTTTGCACAAGCCACTGTAAGCCCTAAAAATGCCTGCCCTACCGTGGCTGTTCTATCAGACACATATTCAGAACGAAATTCTTCATCTATAATTCCTCCTTCAAGATTTTGTGGGTGTAACCGGTTGAAGGTTGTTGCCAAGCGCTGTTCTCTTGTTGCATTAGGCAACATATCACCTGCAAGTTGCCAAAGTATGAATTCGTCATAAGGCATATTTTCGTTGAAGGCCTTAATTACCCAATCACGCCACGGTGAAACATCGCGATACCAATCAACACTGTAACCATGCGTGTCAGCATACCGTGCCACGTCCATCCAATCTAAAGTACGTTGCTCTCCATACTGCAACGATGCTAACAAACGGTCTATTTGCTTTTCATAAGCTTCGGGAGATTCATCTTTTAAAAAAACATCTAATTCTTCAATAGTTGGTTGAAGTCCTGTTAAATCAAGAGATGCTCTCCGTAAAAGCAATTCTTTATCTGCCTTTTCTGAAAGCTTTAAACCAACAAGTTCTAATTCTTCTAAAACAAAATTATCAATGCCATTTGCTACCTGATTTTTATGTTTAACATCAGGTATCTCATGCTTTACTGGCTTAATGAACGCCCAATGATCTTTGTATTCTGCACCATCTTCTATCCATTTAATAAGTACGGCCTTTTCATAATCATCTAAAGTTAAATGTGAGCTTGGCACAGGCATTACCAGTTCTGGATCCTCACTTAAAATACGATGAAACACTTCACTTTTATTTAAGTTTTTGGGTTTTATAGGGTAGATTCCTGGACTTTCAGACAATTCGGCATATGCCAACTCTGCGGTATGCAATTGCAAACCTCCTTTAATATTATCTTTATCTGGCCCGTGACATAAAAAGCACTTATCAGACAAAATAGGTTTAACATGTTGATTAAAATCTACTTTTTTAGGTAGTTTTTGATACTCAACATACACCGAATCAGGAATGTCCACATTATTGCACGCACAACATACTAGAGTAACCAGTACTAGGAAACTTAATCTCATACCTTATTAACTTAATTTTTCTGCTATCCTTGCAAAATTAAGGGTACGATTAAACAAAAGCCTAAATAAATCAGCCTAAAAAATGCACATTTCCGATATTAAAAACACCTTGAACAAAACTTTTTGCTTACTTTTATGGTTAACAAAAGGTAACCTCTAGGGTATTCGTGAACGATTTTCTACTTTCTCTCAAACTAAAATTACTCCATGTAGGATTTGAAAAACTTGATAGCAATTGGAATTATCAAAACGTAATAAGTCCTTTTGTTAGACTTATTTTAGTTACAAAAGGGAGAGCTATTTTATCTCATTCAAATCAGATATTTAATTTAGAACCAGGTTTTTTATATTTGGTACCAAACCACACCCTTAACAGTTATAGCTGTGAAACACATCATGAACAATACTACGCAGGATTTTTTGAAGAGGTAAAGTTAGGGTTGTCTGTTTTTGACCTCAAGCATTTTAATTATCAAGTTAAAGCTACAGATCAAGATGTAATACTCTTTAAACGCTTATTAGAAATTCATCCGTATAAAGCCGTAAAAGACAAAACGCCGAAATCTCATATTAATCATTCGTTATTAAATAGCGAAATTATTAATACAAACATGGATGATTATATTATAGAAACTCAAGGTATTTTATCTATTCTTTTTTCAAGATTTATTAACAATAAGGATATTCTTTTGCCCAAAAATGTTGGATTTAAAGGTGATTTAACCAAAGTTCTAGCTTATATAGGTAAACATATTGATAAAAATATCACGGTTAAACACCTAGCTGAATATTGCGATTTAAGTCCCGACCATTTTACAAAGTGTTTTTTTAGCAAATTTGAAATTACACCCAGTAGATATATGCAACATAAACGCATTGAACGTGCTCAATTTTTATTATCAACTACAAAAGATAGTATTCCTCAAATAGCAGCACATGTGGGCATGCCAAATACATCGTACTTTTCAAGAAAATTTAAAGCATTAACAGGATCAAGTCCTGGTAGTTATAGAAAACAACAACTGCTTCAATATATGGCTCATGGTTAATCAATTTCAATCATTAAAACTTAGGCTATTAAACGTAGGCTATTCTAAGCTAGATAATCATTGGGATTTTGATAATGTGATTAGTCCGTTTACCCGATTATACCTCATAACCAAAGGAAACGCTCAAGTGTATCACAATAGCAGAAAGTTTAATTTAATGCCTAACCACCTATACCTCATTCCTAGCTTTACTTATAGTAGTTATAAATGTGATGTATACCACGAACAGTTTTACATTAGTTTTTTTGAGGAACTTGGTAAAAGTCTATCTATTTATAATTTTGCAGATTTTAAATATGAAGTTGAAGCTAATGCATTTGACAAAGCCTTATTTGAGCGCTTATTGCATCTCAATAAAAATAGAACGTTAATTAATAACTCCCCTGAGCATTATGATAATTATGAAACATTATCAACGTTTGAACGAAAAAATCAAGAGCTCTCAGCAAGTGCTTTTATGGAAACGCAAGGTATTTTGAAAATACTTCTATCCAAGTTTATTAACTACAAAGTGTCTTTAAAACCAAAAGTTTCTAAATCTTTTTCAAAATCGGTACTGTACTATATTTCAGAACATCTTAGCCAACCAATATCAGTAAAAGAAATGGCTCATTTTTGTGATTTAAGCATTGATCACTTTTCAAGAAAGTTTACCAAAACGTTTGGTGTCAGGCCTAGTAAATATGTTCAACAAAAGCGTATAGAAAGAGCCATTTTACTTATAACAACCACCAATTACTCTTTAAAAAAGATAGCAACGCTTATTGGCTATGAAGACTACAATTACTTTTCTAGAATCTTTAAAAAGCAACTTAGTGCAACCCCTAGTGCTTTTAAAACATCACAAAAAGCACCAAAAACTTAATCCTTAAAGTTTAAATTTTCTAACACCAACCGCAATGCTCCATAAGAATACTTTTCATCTAGTTGATGCTTTAAATCTGATAAGGTTTCAAATTCTTTTTGAGGAATTAATGCTTTCAATTCATTATAATGCTCCTCTGAAATTAAATCTGTTACTTTTGTTTCTCCTGTTTTAATAAAGCTTGCCAAATGTGTAAACACTGTATTTTCATTCAATTCACGTTCATGAGCAATCTCTTCAATAGATTTTCCAGATTGAAATAATAGTAATGATTCTTTCTTAGAGTCGCCACGTTTTCGTTTGGGTTTAGCCTGCTCAAATAGTGTTTCTTCTTCTGAGGTTTCAATGTTGTGCACTTCGCAATACGCGCGTATTACTTTCAAAATTACTGAGCCATACTTCTCTACTCGTTTTTTGCCCATACCATTAATCTGAAGCAATTCTTTTGTCGTGGTTGGTAACGTTTCGCACATTTCATAAAGCGCTTTTTGAGAAAAAATCTGGTAGTGAATTAAATCATTTTCTCGAGCAATATCATTGCGAAGTAGTCTAAGCTTTTCAAAGAGTTCAACATGACTGGTACCATCAATAACTGTTTTTCGTGATTTCTTGGGTTTATTTTTTCCTTGGAATACAGATTGGGCTCTCAATTCAAGAAATTGTTCAGTTTTAAACCCACATTCTAGTCCTTTAAAATATAATAATTTCACTTCAAGAAGTTCTTCAAAATGATCAAGATGTTTTGTGATTTCAGCTCCTATAGTCTGATTATCTGTTGTAAAGGCAAAATCCTTTAAAGGTTTCACTATTCTTGCTTCCAATTCTGAAGCGAAATAATTTAAGCCTTTAATAAAACGCTCTTGGATGATGGGACTTTTTTCGGCTAAACCAAATTCTTCTGAAAGCTGATTGAGCTGATGCTTAAAACTGTTGCTTACTTTAAGCAGATGTGTTACACAATCTTTTATACCAAGAAAGACCTGTTCAACAGGTCCTTCAACCACGGTTCTATTTTTATAATAAATATCTAAAATTCTATTGACAGGATATAAAAACTCAAAAAATTCAAATATTTCAGCCATTAAGTCTAACTGAAATTTCTTTTGAGAATCACTTAAAACAATCTCATCTGGTCTATTGTTTTCTGTCTCTTCATTGAATGCTGTTACATGGCTATCATTAACTATCTGGTTGGGATGAATTTTATGTTTTAAAACCAAACCTTCTAAAGATTTACATCTACTCAAGGCTACGTAAGTTTGCCCATGTGCAAAGGCACCTTCGGCATCAATAATTGCTTTTTCAAACGTTAACCCCTGACTTTTATGTATGGTAATTGACCAAGCCAAGCGCAACGGTATTTGTGTATACGACCCTATTTTTTCTTCTGTTATTGCTTTAGTATCAGGATCAACATTGTAGGTTATATTCTCCCAAGTTTCAGGTGTTACAATAATAGCTTTTTCATCATCTGGGCAATGCACAACAACTTCATCTGAATCTAAATGAATAACCTTGCCTATTTTTCCATTAAAATAGCGTTTGTCTGAATGACTATCATTTTTAACAAACATGACCTGCGCCCCTACTTTCAAGGTTAATTCCTGACTATTGGGATACGCATATTCAGGAAATTTACCATCAAGGGTCGCTTTATAAATAGATTTCTTCGAGGTTAATTTGTCTAACTCTGCCTTATTTACTGCATCTGCTTTATTATTATGTGTGGTTAAAGAAATATAGCCATCTTCGGGTTGCGTTTGAAAATTAGAAATGTACCGCTTATTGAGTTCTGAAGCAATAGATTCTGTCAGTTGATTATCTCTAATAGCATTTAAAATCTCTATAAATTTTGGGTTTTCTTGACGGTATATATGCTTTAGTTCAATAGTAATAGCCTGACACTGTTGAAACGCTTGACTACTAAAAAAGAATCCATTTTTGTAGACCTGTTTTAATACCTCCCATTCTTGTTCTTTTATTACAGGCGAAAGCTGTTGTAAATCACCAATCATAAGAACCTGTACTCCGCCAAACACTTTATTTCTATTCCTAAAACGACGTAACGTACGGTCAATTCCATCTAATAAATCGGCCCTTACCATACTAATCTCATCAATAACAAGCAGATCTATGGACTTAATTATATTGATTTTAGTTTTACTGAATTTTCTATTGAATCCTTTAGAAGCATTTAAATCTGTTTCTGGTAAAATAGGCCCAAAGGGCATTTGAAAAAAGGAATGAATGGTAACCCCTTTTGCATTAATGGCTGCCACACCTGTAGGCGCCACTACAACCAACCGCTTTAGGCTTTCCCGCTTTAAACGATGCAGAAACGTTGTTTTTCCAGTTCCTGCTTTACCTGTTAAAAATATGGACTGATTGGTAGAATTTACAAATTTATAGGCTAACTCTAATTCTTTATTTTGGGCCATTAAACATCAAAATTTTTAGATTTTGAAGATAGTAATTTTCCAATTTAAAGGCTTTTCTATTTTGAGTTTTGTTAACCTTTTATAGTCGATCTACAAAACTCAAAATAGAATGAACTTATATTTCAATACTAAAGTTAAAACTACTTATTTTTTAATTTTTCATTTTCTTTTAAAACACGTTCTCGCTGCTCTCCACTTAATCCATGTTTAAATAAATCTTCAAAATCCGGTTTATAGTGATGTCCTTTCATACCCTCATCATGAACGTCAAGACTTAAATCGCAATCAAAACGAAGTAATACCGAATGATTGCGTTTCCAATCTCCATGAGGAACCGTAAAATGAGATAATCCCCACGTTATACCTTTTCCCTTTTTGGTGTTTGTGAAAGCATCAGAAACATATGGGCCAGCCGCATCTGGCATTAACTCAACGGTACTGGCTATTTCAAAATTCACCCAGTCTTTAGCGTATTGAATGGTATTACTTTCATTTCCGTCTCTAATAGCAAAAGCCGCAACGCCTTCTTTAAAAGGAAATAATGTGGTTTCATGCCCTGAGCTCATTATAGGGTTTAAAGGGTGCTTTTCAAAGGGACCAAAAGGGTTATCCGCAATAGCCAAACCATGCATACGTACTAATTTTGAAGTGTCAGACTTACCAAAGTCTGATTTGTAGTATATATAAATTTTACCATCGTGTACCAATGGGTATGGATCGTGAATTGAAAATTGATCCCATGACCCTGGCACACCATTTGGTATAACTTCCTTGTTATAAGGCTTCCAAGGTCCATCGGGTGAATCGGCATAAGAAACCGCTACTGGGCAGTTATCCCCGCCACTTTTACCTGGCGCTTCAGAGAAAGCTTGATAGTACAGGTAATATTTTCCTTCCCATTCTAAAATATCAGTCGTAGTTACAGAACGCCATCCCACATTTGGTTTTGGTGGTCTTGGTACGGCAACACCTTGCTCTTCCCATGTAAAACCATCATCTGAAGTAGCATAATAAATATCAGATAAATCCCAGTCTGCTGAGGGAATAGTATCGTTACTCAAATGGGCATTTGAAACCCCTACTGGAGCTGAAGCGGTGTTTCTGTGGGTATACCACACATAGTATTTTCCGTTGGTAAAAAGGATTTTTGAAGGGTCGCGTCGTGTAATGGTTCCATCTCCATTGTTATAATCAAAACCTTTTAATTTGGTGTATTTGAATTGCGTAAATAACTCATTAGTTTCAGGTTTTGCCCCCATATAAGCATCATAATTTCTATTTAATGCAGCACTCAAAGGGATATTGGGTTTTTCATCTGGTAACATATAAGGAAACGGTGCATGGTCTGTATTGGTTTCCTGCTCTTTATCTTTTTGAGCACATGCTGTACTAAAAATGCCTAGAGCTACACATAAAATTCTGGTTATTTTTATCATTATATCTTATTTAGTTTTTTAGGTTAATGATTATAGTATTAATATCTAATATTTGATCCTTTTGCTCTTTTATACACATATGGCTTACTAGTTTATAATTTGAACTTCTTTTAGGAACTTGAAGAAGTTCAAAATCAAACTCCATATTAGCATAGCCTGCATGGGCTGTAAATTTCTTTTGAGCCACCATTTTACCTTCCTCGTTCAACAACTTTAAAGTCACTGTTCTATCAACATTGGCTTTATAGGTGAGTGGTATTTTTAGCTTGTTAGTGCTTTTAACTTGTAAAACACTCTGTTCAAAATACACGCCTTCATCATAGATTTTAATCAACGCTTCAGGTTTCAATGTTGTGCTTTCATGAACATCAACTAATTCATAACCTCTTACCCAATCATAATAAACGGTGTTCTTAGTATCATCAGCCAACTCCTCATCTGTTGGTAATGAAATCCAAGGAAAAGGGTAGGTTTCACAAACCAAACGCATATACATTGGTGTATTCATAGGTTTACTACTTATAGAATCAAAAAACTTTTGATGTTTAGGAGCGCGATTATCGTAATAATAACTGGCATGTAAAGCATCACGCCACCATCCGCCATACACATGAAAATCTTTTGAAGCTACCTCTTCGTTCTCAAATCGTACTTGCGAAGCTCTGTAGTCATGCCTTTCCCCTTCACAGTCATTATACCAATAATGTGCATTTGAATGCATCCCACTGGCAAAATAGCTTCCCTTAAAGTCTCCTTGTTTACCAATACATTCCTGAATATCCCATTCTTGACTATACTGGTCACAGCCCTTTGGTCCCGTGACATTATTTCCTGAAAACCAAAATGTAGTACTCATGGATGTTGCAGCTGCTTTAACTCTGCATTCATAATAACCTAAAAACGCCGCCTTTTTTGAAACTACCGCACCTCCTTTAATATTAAAAACAATGTCTTTCCCATAGGCATGCACAATAGTATCTTGTTTCATTTTTTCGCCTTTTATTTGAAGAAATCCATCTTTAACAGAAACCTGAGACGGCATGAAAAGTCCTGGTGGTCTGCCAATCCATGTAGGGTGATAATTCAACCATTTAGTAGTGTCTAGTTCTGTGCCATTAAATTCATCGGAAAAATCAGGATTTAAAACCCAGCGTTTCCCTAATGGTGGTTTAGGTGGCCCTACGCTTGCTACTTGTGCTTCTACCCCATAAACCATAAAAAGTATACAGATAAAACCACATCTAATCATATTTTGCATATTACTCATTTTACAGAAGTGTGTTATTTACAAAATTTCTACAGATATAATGTCTTTGTTCTTTGTCTTTGCCTCAAGGTCATAAAGTGACTGCATAGCTTCTCCTTCACCTACTTCAACAGTATAAATTCCTGAATACATCACTTTGGGTTTGTAAGTATTGCCTTTAATTCGAATGGAATGAATCACGTCTTTAGTATACCTATCTCTGACGGTGACCACCTGATTAGATTTTGACAGCTTTAACGTAGGAAGTTCATACCCGTTTTTTATAAGAAAGTTATCCTCTTGATTGCATGTTACTGGCCATCCTGTATACGGCCTACTGTTAGGGGCAAACATATCTACATTACGCTCCCAGCATTCAAAAGTGATTTGTCGGTTAGGTTTGTTAAATTTTATAATACCATAACCTGCTGCGCGTCCTTTTAATAAATCTTCTCTGGGTTTATTGTCTTTATGCGTAGGATTAGCCACGGCATGTACGGTAATTTTATTATGAAAAGCGTCTTTGAACTCTCCCGTATAATCTGGAGCCCCTTTCATTCTATTTTTGCCAGGCGCATCTGGATTCCACCAACGCATCCAAAAATTTGATGTTGCAGGCACTGCAAAAGAAAATCCTGCATTATTCCAATCTTCAACACCATGATGCACTACAGAGCCTAGATGCTGATCGCCTGCTATCATACAAGAAAAGCTTTTTCTAATAACCTTTAAAGCTTTATTTCTTCCCGATTGCGGCCAACCGTTAGCATCTGTACTATAACGCTGTTTTTTATCAATGGTTGGTGTATGTGTTGCTAAGTTTGTAAAAATGGTTTGAGATAACACCGCTTTCATATCGGCATCTTTCCAATTGGTTGTCCAGTCTTCGAGAAAATCTAATTGTCTTTCACCCAATAAGGTAGCGCCGTCAACATCCATTTCACGTGTGTCTTTATAATGTTTCTTTTCCAGAACGCGCTTAGGGCCAGATTTAAATTTTCTATCTTCAATAATGGCAAAACTAATGCCTCCCCAGGTAAGATTCGTGTAATACACCCCAATACCCTGTTCTATTGGCGTGGGATCATATGGATCGGGTAAATGACTTGTTTGGGTGCGCTCTACCTCTTTTATATAATTTACAGGCATATAATATCCGCCTTGATCGCCATCTCTACTGCTTATTTTTTTTCCGCCATTACCCCATAAATTACCTTGGCCAACATCATGATCATCAGGAATGGTAATTGTTGGCGTGTTACTAATTAATTCTCCAAAAGATTCTCCAAATTTTATCCAGTTTTTATAGTGCTCACTATGGTTATATACTTGATCTCCAGCAAAAAATAAAACATCGGGTTTAAGCTTCTTAAGATTGTCTATAATATCTTTAGCTGGCTCTTGCCCCCCATGTCTTTTGTAAATAGATAGGCAAGAAAATGCCGCCATAACAATTTCATCTTTGGCATTTGGATTTTTTTGAATGGTGCCTTCATAAAATGCTTTGTTGTTATGTACAATGCGATAATTTTTCTGTTTGGTGTCATCCCAATGTTCTATTCTAAAATGAGACGTATAACCTGGATATTCTATATCTGATTCCTGAAGGGTTTCCCATATGTCACCATTTTTTATTTGAAGCAAAGATGAAAATGGTTCATAATCCTTAATAGGATAAAACTGAGCTGTTAACTTCAATATATTATCATGAACCGTATATAAGGCAAAACAGATTCTATCCTCTGGAGCCTGATTTTCCGGCAATGCCAAAATATTTTTGGATTGCGCAAAAGCCATATTCAGCTCTAAAATAACAACTAGGAATAAAAGTATTTTCTTCATTTCATTATGGTTAGTTTACTAAACGAAAACCGTTTTCAGTCTTTTCAATAATAGGCTTAACATAGGCGTTATCCTTTATAATTGAGGTTTCATTTCCACCTCTATCACTTACCCCTTCTTTGCTGGAGCTATGATACATGGCATTTTGGGAAATGACACTTCCCTTAAGATTCTTAATAATTATACCGTAAAACGGATATGGAAATTCAAATTTATGTTCTTTACGATTATACCAACCCCAAATAGAGTTTCCGGTAACCGATACGCCTTTAAGATTTTCCAGCCATATTTGTGAACAAGCATCTTCTTTAGCATCAACCCCGTTACTACGCAATAAATTACCTGAAATGGTATGAGCCGTTCCATTGGTAATTTTAATACCTGGTCCAAAATTATGGTCAATAGCACAACCTGTAATTTGCATTGAATTTGAATGATTTAGAGAAATTCCTCCCTCTTTGTTCCATTCTATTCGGTTAGCCGTAACCATAACCGAAGCACCACCAAAGAATCTTAAATCTTTTATTTCCGCATCAGTCTTATCTGGATGTGGTTCTCCACGAGCAAACAAACCATATCCTTTATTGGCTGTTAGTTGATTATCAATAATCCAGCCATCATAGCCTCCGGTAATATCAACACCATGTTCTTGGTTAAACATTAATAGATTTCGGCGTACAGAAAACACCCATGAACGCTCTAATCGAATACCTGAACCGCTAAATTGTTGAATTCTACAATCTTCAATATTATTATGTTGTTCACACCCTGAATGTCGGGCATAAACGCCATGCATGCGCTTTCCTAATTGCTTACCATCAAGCGTTAAACCTATTATACGAATACCGCGATTATTTCCTAAATCTAATAAGGCACGGGCATTACCTGATTTTGCAATTAAAATAGTTTTACCTATATAATCCTTATCTTGCTTATCCTTATTAGCATAAGCCCAAGCTGAATAGCCCAAAAGTGTAATGTGGCTTGGAACTTTTACCGGATTAATAAGATATTTACCATGTGGAAAATAAACAGTTCCTTCAGATTTGGTAGCTGCTTCCATAGCTTTTTCAAAGGCTATTGTATCATCAGTTTTACCATCACCTTTAGCTCCAAATGACTTAATATTTAAAAATGTAGCAATATCAGCTTCTTGAGCAAAACCACTTATACTTAAAAATACAAGAAATAAACATGTACAAAACTTGTTCATAATTGATTTATTTTAATGATAATTTATAATCATGTACTCCAGGTGCAAAATTACTTCTGTAAACCGCAATACCTTCTGCTTTATCTCCCCAACCAACTTCTACACGGTTATCTCCCAAAACAATTTTAATTAGTTTGTCTTTCATTTTCATTGCCACAGCTTCATGTGCCTTATCAAAAGCTAAGTTATTAACTTCTTTAGGGTCTGATGGCATATGATACAATGCTGGATCTAACGCTTCATAGGTTGCATTTAATGCCCATTCTAAATCCACGCCTCGCTTTTTATGCGGACGTGTTTGCATAGAAAACACATAATCCTTTGTTCTAATGAATGCTCTGGGACCAGTAACAGCATGACTTTCGCCTATCACATAGTCTCGTTTTGGTGCTTTTCCTGAAGCCACCAAAGCCATATCTAAACCGTCTAAATATTGATATTTTTCATCAGATAACTGAGCGCCTACAGCCGATAATATAGTGGGTGCAACATCAACAAACTCTGTAAAATCCGTAATAACTTTACCCTCTGGAAACTTATTTTTATCAGAAGATACCACAACTATGGGGTTATGAGCATCAACATCCCAAGGTGTAAATTTAGAAACCGAGCCATGATCATTTAGTTTCCAACCATGGTCACCATTCACATAAACAATTAAATAAGGTTTGTTTCGTGCTTCGTTGTATGTGATAAACGCATCAACGGCCTGACCTACCAAATTATCTCCATAGGCACAAAACGCAAAATAGTCCTGAATCATTTTTTGTTTTTCTTGGTCTGTAAAATGGTCTGATGCTCCAAAACTACGCTGCTTTTTCAGTTGTGCAGGCATTTTATTTAACTCTACTTCATTAAACTCTGGTACCTGATAAGTATACTTCTTAAAACGTTCTCTGTAGCTTGCCGGGGGCAATACTGGTGTATGAGGAAAATCATATCCTATATAAAAAAACTGTGGTTTGTTTTCTTCTATACCTGCAATAGTTTGTGAACCAACAGTAAAAGTTTTACCCTTATTTTTCAAATAGTCTATAAAAACCGAAGTATAATAGCCATCTCTAGTGTTACCCGCTTTTCTTGAGCTTACTCCTGATAAAATCATGCCTTTATCAATATACTTGCCTTTTTTCTTGTTATAATGTCTCAGAATATCATATTCCTTAAGCGTATTTTCTGCCATTCCTGTATATTCTGGTCTTAGTTTCTCCAATTCTAATGAGGTGTATTTAAACTCCCCTTCATCAGTTACAAAATATTCAAGGTTTTTAATGACTTTATCAAACTTTTTACCATCTAATTCATAAAACCAATCTTTACCCCAAGCAGTAAAACCATCTCTACCTAATTTTTTAAAGTCAATATTATTCTGATAAATGTTATGCTTTATGGCTTTTCCTTTTTCATTAAGAGTTTTAATGCGTACACCTAGCTTACCTACGCGTAAAGTTTGATAACCTAACGCTTCCAATTGTTCAGGCAATGTTGGTTGTAAGTGTTCTGCCTTATTATTATAGTATTCAAATTCATAAATTCCGCTTCTAAAAGGATAACGCCCCATATGCATTGAAGACCTTGAAGGCGCGCAACCCTGTGCCTGACAATACGTATTTATAAATGTGGTTCCCATTTCTGATAGGCGGTCAATATTAGGGGACTCCACATAACCCAATTCACTCATTTCATTACCAGTTAGCATTTTATTAAATGCTCTCACAGCATCATACCTGTGGTCATCTGTAACAATCCAAAGTATGTTGGGTTGATTTTGTGCAAAAGCGGCCTTAAAAAACATACACGTTAACAATGCCACACAAATAATTATTCTATTCATTTTAGAAGTTATTAATTCTATTTATGGAGTATAATTTTTCTGCTATGTGAAATAGTGTCAATATTCAAATTAAGAACATAAATACCGTTTGATAAGCCTAAAGGCAATTTAAGTCTATACTGATTTTCATGCTTAACAATCTTTTTAGACATCACAATTTGACCTTTCAGGTTTGCTAATTTCAATTCTAGAGGGGCATTTGATTTTAGAGCAGGGTTTGTTATAACAAGTTCAGAAACCTCTGAATTAGGATAAACTCGCCAGGATAAATCTAATTTTGAAATATTGTTTTTGTTACTTAAAAGGTCATCATTGGACTTCCCGTTATAAGCACCAATATTTGGTGTTCCTGAAGCCAAATCGATAGGGTTTCCATAAAAATCAACATTAGGATATGCAGGTACATTTTCAAATACTCCAGTTCCCGCACCTAGCAAAACTGGACCTTGAATTGAAATACCGTTATTTACGGCCAAACTATTTTCATGAACTTGAAAAGCAAATTTATGTTCACCAACACTTGTAAAGAGAGCACTCCCTATTTGTGGATTAGTATCTGTATTTATCCAGTCTGGGTTCACAGTACCTTCAAACAAGTTATTAGTTACGGTTAAAGGTGTTCCGTTGGCATTGATTGCAAAGTTATTTGCACCCATTCCTGAGCCATTTGTTGAAGAAAAAATATTGTTATAAACAAACATGTTTTTTCCATCAAGGCTGATACTAGTGGTAAACGAATCTCCGTTAGGTTTCGTTCCTTTATTAATTACCACTGTATTGTTATTTATATAAACACCATCATTTAAATTCAGGCTATTGGGCGGATCTACCCATCGGTCAGAGTAAACATAAATTGTACAGTTACTATTAGCCCAGTTTGATACTCTAAACCCACTATTTACACTAACATTAAACCTGTAAACTGCGTTTTTATTTCCTGCCAAAATTTCAACAAAACCGCCTTCACAATCATCCATATAGTTATATTGAACAAAAGTATTTTCATTTTCTTTATCAATATGAATTCCATAAGAATCTAAATATCCTCTGGTACTTAGGCACATATTATACTGAACTACTGTATTGATGGACCAAATATTCCATACCGAACTTCCACGCCCGGGCATTCTTGAATCTGTCGTTGCTCCCGGATGATCAATGATGTTATTCTCTATTAAACAATTGTAGGTACGATTTGGAAGCACTGCTGAACCACCATTATAATAAAACTCGTTATTTCTAACAATAATATCCTTATTTCGATTGATTTCGTCATTACCAACACCTTCATTCCCTCCACTATGTTTAAACTGAATTCCCAAACGCTGTAAATTTGTAAAATATGAATCCTCAATAAGTATGTTTTGAATATTTTTTTCCTTTCCTATTTCTGTATTTTTAGAACATGTAAAACGAATTCCAGAAACCTGAATGGCATCAAAATCCTCCGGATTTAACATGGGCTGGACAGCGAATACATTCTTGACGATAATATTTCTAAAAATGAAGTTTTTCATGATCTGATCACTACTGTTATCAATGGATATTCCAAAACCATCGGTATCAGCAACCCCAGATCGAGCCACCTCTCTATCATTCCTAACCTCTATATCTTCAATAGTAATATTATCATTATTTTCAATTAAAATAGCTTCTTTATAATCGCTTCCACCAGCAGCTCCTACTTCGCCTGATATTATCGGTTTATTACCACTACCATATGACGTTATGGTAATTGGGTTGTTCATTTCTCCAGAACCATTTATAACAAAATGCCCATCAAACCGATCTCCCCTATTAAAGAACACCTTATCTCCAGGAAATAGTGGTGTGTCACTAATTTTATACAAACTCGCCCAAGGTGCATCAATATTCCCTGAACCACTATCATCTCCAGCACTACTCAAATAATATTTGGTTTGCCTTAAAATTTCAAAAACCTTAATATTATCTAAATCTATGGTTCCTGACCAATAATGATAAAATGCTATTTTGACACTTGATACGCCATTGGGAACATAAAATGATACTGACATTTTCTTCCAAGAAGTTTCCTCCTGAGCTGTTGAAGGTTTATAATCTGAAGATACCTGAATTAACTCATCTGAAATCGAAAAAACTCGTAACTGTCTTTTAAAAGGCCCCTTAGATTCCATCTCAAAAGTATAGGTTTTTCCTGCCACAACATCTATTGTTTTTGCAATTTGCATTTTTGCACCGCCATTAGTTGAGGCTAGCATTCTGGCAAATTTATTACCGCTATTTTCGGTTACAGTTGCTGTTATATTTCCACTGTAATTAACATCTTTAGAGAGTTGATATCCTTCAGTGGTTAAATCTAAGCCATTGGCTTTAGTCTCAAAATCTTCTTCAAATGCTGTTTGCGCTTGAGTAACACTAGATATTGAAATAAAGACTATAATTAAGCTGAATATTTTAATGTTCATTATATCTATTTAGCTCTTAATTAGTTAGTTATACTTTGTCAAAGGATCAGGTTTATCTTTACCCTTTTTTGGAGCATCATGTTCTGCTTCATGTAAATTATATTTGGGGAGTATACGTAATAACTCATCACGCTCTTTTCTATGGTTTTCAGACACTGAATCCCAATAGGTTATTTTAGGAAAACTTATTAGGTCATTTTGCTTTTGGCTTACATCATACCAAACATCATTTCCATCTCTAAGCACATAATCTCCTCTGATGATTTGTTTTTCCATATGATACCCATAAACCCAATCGCGGTGCGTTTTTTTATGGGTTGTTAAAAATGGTATTAGGCTTTCTCCATTTATTTCATAACTATCTGGAATTTTTACATGGCCAAGTTCTGCTATAGTAGGCACCATATCAGACATGTTGGCTAATACGTTTTGAAATCCTTTTTTGGTCATATTTAACCCTGGCGCATAAATAATTAAGGGCACATGAGTTCCTTTCTGCGACACGGGACTAGACTTACCGTAACCACTGGTTCCATTGTCTGCACAAAAGATAAAAATAGTATTGTTCTCAATACCTAATTCTTTCAATTTGTTCATGTATTGCCATACTTGGTAATCTAGATAATTAATATGATGATGAATACCGCTTTCTGTTACGGTTTCATGCGTATCATAAACCCCATTATCTCCTGTTATATTTGGAGTAATACGTGTATATTTTGAACCATCCCAACTAATTTTTGGTGTTCCTGGCCATTTCTGTCCAGACTCTGGATGTAAAAAATCGAAAGCATCATGACCTAAATGGCTGGTATGGTAAATAAAAAATGGTTGATCTTCTTTTTGCTTTCGCTCCATGAAATCGAAAACAAAATCCAACTCTACATCGGGTCCATAAACATTCAATCCAATTTCTTGCTTAGATGTCTTATCATTTGGCCACCAAACTAATCCTTTTCCTGTTGAGGGATGATTTTTTAACTGTACATGTGGTTTCCAATACCACCCTGATTGCACATAACTTTTTTGAGTTAGCTCCTTACCTGTATCTGCATTAAATAGCTTTTTATTACCATTTACTTTTCTTGTTTCCAATCTGAAATCTGTGGTATAAATAGCTTTATTATAAGAGCCTTCTCCCGGTGTAAAACAGCCTTCATCAAACTCGAATCCATCAATATTCATTTGGGTTTTTCCTGCCCAATACGTGGAATAACCACCTGCTTTAGCTACACTGGCAATATTATAAGGTGAACTTTCATATAAATTCCAATTTCCTTTTCCACTTGGAGCTTTACCTCTATCTTTGTTATGCCACCACTTATGTAAATGCGCATAACGCCCAGTCATCATCATAGCTCTACTGGGGCTACACACTGTTGCTGCCCAAGCTGTTTCAATATAGCAACCTTGATTTGCTAACTTATCTAAAACTGGAGTTTGTGCTCTAAACTCAAGGTTTGAGGTGTTGCCTCCTTTTTGGGTGTTACTTTTTGGAGCGCTCCAAACAGTTGAATTATAAATGGGCAACTCTCTGGCACTGATATCATCTGCAAACAGTAAAATGATGTTGGGTTGTTTTTGAATGTTATTTTGTGCTACTAAAACACTACAAACACACAGTAATACAACAATAAAACCTTTATTTATTTTATTCATCATTACAGATTATTAATTAAAACTTTATATGAATTTGTCTCTTCTCCAGAAGAAATAACCACAACATACATGCCTGATTGAAGTCCCGAAACATTTATACTAGGTTCCTCTAAAATTCCATTGCGCACTACTTTTCCCATAACATCTACAATAGTAAATTTTGAATAGTTAGCAAGTAATTCAACTCCTTTAAAATTAAGTATTCCATTATTTACTGGATTTGGATATAGCTTGACTTTTCGTTTATCTACTTTTTTATCAGATTGTAAACTTAAAACATCCAAATCTATCTTAGCCTTATACCAACCACTTCCCCAGCCGGCTGACCAAATGAGGGTTTCATCTACAGGATCAGGTTTTAAATCTACAATTCTATCGGGATGTGCTAAACCTTGATTGATTTTTTTCCAAGTTTCTCCTGCATCAATTGAGATATAGGCTCCTGGATTTTTAAATTCATTAAGCATACTGGGTACCTGAGCAGCTACAGACACCAAAATAATATTAGGATTAGCTGGCGACACTTCCGTTTGCCATACATAAGGTGCCTCAAAAATACGTATCCAACTTGTACCTTCATCTTCACTTTTCCAAACGCCACCTGCATTTAAAGTTCCTGATCGAGATCCTGCAGATATAAACATAGACCCTGTGTTTCTATCAATAAAAAAATTATTGACAGATTTAATTTCTGAAGGAATACTCACTTGCGACCAAGTTGAAGCTCCATTAGTTGTTTTATACAAACCACCTGGGTCATTATTTCCAAATTGATTTAGTGATGCGTAAATAATGTTGGGATTAGAAGGATCCATAGTCAATCGCCTTACACTACAATTAGCAGGTAAACCCAAATCGGCCAGCCCCCAGTTAAAACCAGCATCCGACGATTTATATATCCCATAAGATCCTTTGGTTAAAATACTTTCGTCTACAGAACCTCCAACTTCTGATACGGCTTTTCGCGTAGCACAGAAGTACATATTGTGTGGTGTTATGGGATCTATCAATAATGAATTTTGATAAGCAACAGATTCCCAACTATTATTACTTCCTTCAAAAATAGTAGCAATATTACTCCATGAATCGCCTCCATTTGATGTGCGTCTTAGCTTTCCTCTATGCTCTTGACGCCACATAAGCATATAAATCATATTAGGGTTATTGGGATGAACAGCCGCTGTAGCTATAGAATGCGCCCCATTATCATATATCTGACCTTCAATTTGTTGAATAGCTACAGCATCGGGGTTAGGGTGACTTCCTAAGCTTGTAGTTTGCCATAATCCATGCTCACCACTTAAAAGTAATTTTCTACCTGAAACACCTGTTTCAAGAATAAGTTGACGTCCTGGCAGATTGGTATTACCACGTCCTACCCAAGCATTACTCCCAGGATTAGTTTCGTAATCATCAGCCTGTTCCCATGAATCACCTCCATTATTCGATTTTAACAATTGCTGATTAATACCTGTAAACACATCTCCATTCATAGTTATAGCCAACATTCTTGCGGCCGAAGACTCTTCTCGTCCTTCATCCATATAACGTTGCATATGAGAAAAATCAATATTGGCCCCCAATGGGTTATTTCTACTTTGCCAATACGCTTTATCTGTTTCATTAATCCAATACAGACCAGATCTAGAGCAGGCGATCCATGACGTACCACCATCTTCTGTTTTCCAAACATCTCCAGGCCCAAAGCTAAATGTATGTCTTTTATTATGTACTAAGTAAATCTCATTTTTATTAGTAGGATTAACAACTATCCTGTTAAAAGTTGGCAATATTGAAGAGGGATAGGTTGTGTAGACAGACTTTGAATCACTCTTAGAAATTCCTAACCAATTGGCCACGGTTCTATGATAACTATCTCTAGTTGTAAAATCGGTAATAGATTGCATATTTAATGCTAAATTACCCGTTATACTTTGCCACGATAAGCCCCCATCTGTACTTTTAAATACACCGCCCGTACTGTTTATTGTTGAACTATTTGCTGCATAAAATGTTTGATCAACGGCATACAAAATAAACTCATTGGTATTTGAATTGTAATACGATGTTAAATCTCGAGGTCTATCATTGGGTAATCCTGTAGCACTAGAACTCCATGTTTCTCCTAAATCTGTACTTCTAAACATACCGTGACTGGTAGCCATAATCATGTTGTTAGGATTGTTCCTATCAAAAATAATGCGCCCAACATCTAAATCAGAAGAAATTCCAGTGGCTACTTTTTTCCATGTAACACCTTTATCTGTCGTTTTCCAAACATACCCATAATCAGAGCGTGATTGTTTGATACCACCTGGATTTGCAGCACTTCTATGATTACTTTTCACATTCCAAAAGTCCCCTGCTCCTAAAAACCAAACATTATCATTAGTGGGGTGTATTGACAATTTTGAATGACATTTCCCCATTACAGAGATTACAGACCATGTTCTCCCTCTATCCTGTGTTTCATACAATCTTCCACTGGTACTACTTCCTGATTGGTCATTGGCAAAGGCTATTCCATAATCTGGATTTTGTAAAGAAAATTGTATATCAATAATACGACGCATTTCAAAACCATTACCATCACTATCATTTATGGTTTGCCATGATTGTCCCCCATCCCAAGTACCAAATGCTGCATGCATATCTGGTCCACTAAACATCACATCTGCATCAGTTGGATGACACCAAAATTCTTCACAATATCCTGAAGTACCAGGAGCAAAATTAATCCACTTCACACTACTTTCTGATGCAACCCTTTGGTTTCTAATAATCTCAAAAAAGGACGGTTCAGGAATAACATTAGATAATATAGCATGTCCCAAACTATTATCAATCTGCCATGTTGATGAAAAATCAAAAGTTGTATAATTACTTTCTATTAATAATTCAGATTCACTTAAGCCTACAGCCCCATTATCAGAGCTCAAAGAAGCCTTATAAAAGGCATTGGTTGCTGGTATTCCATTTTTCTGGGCATTGGTTGGATCGTTTTGAATAGATACAATGGCATTTCCTCCTGAAACTGTACCATAAAAAGCTACTCGGTTTATAATATGCTCTCCTCGATTAAGCCCTACAATACCTCCACAACCATAACTTCCGCTGACAGAGGTAGAGCTGTAACAATCTTCAACAGTATTGGTTACTCCACCTGCAAAAAGTACCCCAACAATACCTCCTGTCCAACCGCCACTCACGGTAAACGAACCTCCTTGTGAATAGCATTTAGTTACAGAACCACCCGCTTGAAGAATACCTACAAACACGCCTGCTCTTGTCCAGTTGCTAAATGCTGTTCCAGTATAATTTCCATAAACATTAACAATACCTAAATTCTGTATTTGTCCACTTACAACACCAAACATTCCTGTGCCGTCTAATTCATCAGATGGTGCAGTTATTGTCAAGTTTGAAATACTATGTTTCAAACCGTTAAAACTACCTGTAAACGGATTGGAAGCCGTTCCAACTGGAGAATATGTTTTTCCAGACATATCAATATCTTGAATTAACTCAAAGTGTTTTCCCCAGTGTGAAGACGTGTTTGATAAGGTAACAAGCTGATCGGAAGTTTCAATTAAATAAGGATCCTCACTTGTCCCGCTACCTCCACCGTATTGACCGTAAGCAGATAAATTAAAGAACAGTAATAAACTAAATACACCTAAGTACAAAAACTTAGCCTCAACTTTTATGGTTTTATGTTTCATGTTTCATTTTTTGACATACAATTTTAGGATATTGCTATTCTAAAACAGATACTCCATGATTTCATTTAAGCAACATATGGATTGAATAGCTATGAAGTCAATACTTTTAATAGATAAAAACATGTTGACCCTAGGCTACTTTTTAATCTAAAACGGGGGTTCTTTTTTCATCCATGCGTTTCATGGCATTGACTTCATATACGCGTTTTAGTTGCCATAACGGACGTTCTAACTCACTTTCCCAATCCCATAACATTTTAAACATTTCCCTAACCTTATCTGGGTATTTGTAAGCTAGATTATTATTTTCTGTGATATCCTTTGATATGTTATATAATTCTGCTGGTCTGTCTGGAAATCGAAGCATTTTCCAGTCGCCATTCCTAACGACCCCTCTATTTTCCTTTTTCCAAAACAAAGTCTTGTGAGGGACATTTTGATTTTTACCGGTTACAAATGGTATTAAATCAACACCATCTAATCCTTCTATCTTTGAGGAATCACCACCACCTGCATTCACAAATGTGGGTAACATATCTAGCATGCTAATGGGACTATCATAGGTACTTCCAGGGGTTATAGTATTTGGTAATTTCATAACACAAGGCACGCGAATACCTCCTTCAAGATGATTTGATTTACAGCCACTTAATGGATAATTACATGTCATTGATCCATCAGGACCTCCATTATCATTAGAAAAAACAACAATAGTATTTTCTTCTAAACCTAAGGCTTTTAGTTTATCTAAAATTTTCCCACAAGCACGATCTAGAGCAATCGTCATGGCTGCAAGAATCCTTCGCTTCCCTTGCAAACCTTTTACCTCATCCAAATCTTCTTGCGTTGCTTGAAGTGGTGTATGAACTGCGTTGAAAGACACATACATGAAAAATGGCTTGGTTTTATTCCGCTCTATAAAATTACATGCTTCATCTGCAATTTCATCTGTTAAATACTTTTTTGGCTCTTCATAAACCTTATAACCTTTCTCCCATCTATTTTCAGGTTTTTCTGCTGATTGGGTTTGGGTAAGCCTATAAAAACTTCTGGCGCCTCCTCTAAAACCATAAAACTCATCAAAACCTCTGTGCAAAGGGTGATACTTATCGGCGCCTCCCAAATGCCATTTACCAAAGATTACAGATTTATAGCCTAGCGGTTTTAAATAATCTGCTATTGTTTTTAAGTGTAACGGAAGCCCCATCTCATCACCCATAAGCTTTGAGGATTCACTCATATAACCTGGCACATTATTTTCTTCTATCCCAAAACGTTGTTGGTACATTCCTGTTAAAAGTCCTGCACGCGAAGGCCCGCATACAGCTGCGGTTGTATAAGCTTCTTTAAATACCACTCCCTCAGCCGCTAAAGCGTCTAGGTTTGGTGTTTTAAACGTTTCACTACCTTGAAAACCAAAGTCATGATACCCTGCATCATCAGCAAAAAGAAAAACAATATTCTTCTTCTGAGCAAAACTAAAATTAGTACATACTAAGCAACTTCCCACTACGAGTAAGCCATAACATATAGTCTTAATTTTCATATTCTTATAATTTTAATTTATTTCATTCTTTGAGAAAAACACTTGTCTACCTTGTTCCAGTATCAAATCCTCGCCTTGGATTTCAATTATACCAGACAAACGAATATCTGCGGAAGACGCTCCTATTTTGAATTCATATTTACCTGCTTCTACAAACCATTTGGCATCTTTGTACTGTGCCAATTGTTGTGGCGACACCTTAAAATGAAGCGTCTTTTCTTCACCTGCTTTTAAATCCACTCTATTGAAACCTTTTAGAAGAATGGACTTCATACTGATTTCCGTATCAACAGGCGAAACATATAATTGCACAACCTCAGTACCATCTCTCTGGCCAGTATTCTTAACATTGCATGAAACTACAAAGCGATCATCAGTAATATGCGCCGAAGATGCCATATTAAAATTATCATACTGAAAGTTTGTATATGACAAACCATAGCCAAAAGGATACTGTACATAATCTTTAGTAGAAACACCATCTTGATAATTAATTTCTATATCTTGTTCTGTGCTTGGGTAAGATACACAGAGTTTACCCGAAGGATTTACTGTGCCTCGCAATACATCTGCAATAGCGTGCCCCGCCTCCTCACCAGGAAACCAAGCTTGTACCACGGCCGCACATTGACTTGAGATATTACTAATAACTTGTTGACGCCCACTTAATACAAGCAATACAACGGGCTTTCCTGTGGCTATTAACTGTTTCACAAAAGCTTCCTGCTCTCCTGGCAAACCAATACCTTTTCTCCAGCGTCCCTCGCCATTTAGATAAAGATTTTCACCCATAGCTGCAATAATAACATCACTTTCTTTAGCATATCCAAGGGCTTTTTGAAGATTAGGTTGCGGCAACCCTTTAATTGTTCTTAGCTTCAACTGACTTAATCGATCATCACCAAAACTGGTTGTATCAATTTGAGCATCAAGCCTAGCACTCCAATCGCATCCTCGTTCATGTAAAATTTCTACACTGCTTCCCAACCTGTTTTCTAAACCTTCTTTAACCGTTATCAGTTTCGGGTGATTTGCATCAAACCCAACTTGATTCCAAAACGATCGCATACCTTGGTAGGTGTAATCTCCTAATAAACCGTATACCGTTGACGCATTAGGACCAACAAGTGCTATTTTCTTCACATCATCCTTTAAAGGAAGAATGCCGTTATTTTCTAAAAGCACTATAGACTGACATGCCGTTTGGTAAGCCAATTCACGATTTTCTGGTGGATCAAAATCTAAATTACCATCAGTTCCTATTTTTGGATTTTCATCTAGCAATCCTAATTTCGCTTTCATAATTAATGAACGCTTAACAGCCTCTTCAATGATTTCTTCAGTTACCAAACCTTTCTTTATTGCTTCAGGTAAAAACGGATAAGCTGTTGGAGAGGATAATTCAATATCAACACCTGCATTCATGGCCATGGCTCCTGCTGTTGGCAAATCTTTAGCTTGTTTATATTTTTTAAATATTTGATTGATGGCACCATAATCACTAACCACTAAACCATCAAAACCAACATCGCGTCGTAATATTTGCTGTAGCATGGTGGGATTGGCAGAAATTGGCAACGCCTTGTATACTCCATACGATGGCATGACACTTTTCGCCCCACCAACTTTAATACAGGCTTCATGTGGCATTAAATACTCTTCATACAATACCTTTTCACTATTATTTTTGGTGCCATATCCTGCAAAGTGTTTCACGGTTGCTGCAACTCCCGTTTTAAAATCGTCTCCCTGCAAACCTTTTACAAAGGCCACTCCCATGCGCGATGTTAAGTAAGCATCTTCACCATAACTCTCTTGATGACGGTTCCAATGCGCCGTTCTACTAAGATCAAGCATAGGTGATAAGGCGAACGTAGCACCTACGGCACGCATATTTCCTGCTGTTGAAGCCGTGTTTTTTTCTACCAAATCTGGATTCCAGGTACAGCCAACTCCAATTTGCTGAGGAAAGGTTGTAGCTGTATAAGTGGCAAAACCTGTAATGGCTTCTTCATGAAAAATAGCAGGTATTTTTAAGCGTGTTTCAGTCATTAAATAATGTTGCACCTCGCGCACCAAATCTCTTAAGGCTTCTGGGGTAATTTCCTGTCTGGATGAAAACTGACAAAAATGACCAATACCATAAGGTATATGTTTACGGCATAACTCTAGCGATACCTTACCATCAACCATGATATCTCGTAAACGTGTTCCCATAATCTGGGCTAATTTTTCATCCATGGTCATGTCTGCAATCAAGGCGTCTACCTTTGCATCAATTTCTGAGTTTGAAAAAGGAGGCATCACCTTAACTTCTTTCACTGTTTTATTTGTATGTATACAGGAAAACAGTAGAGTAATCAATAACATACAAACAAACGGCATTTTTAATTTCATCATAATGTTTATCATAATTTTATTTTGAAAACAAGTATTTATTGGATTGCAATGGTAACCATCTGAGGCTCCATACCTTCAGCACTTACCTTTATATTGACATTTCCGGCACTTTTATTAGCCTGTACAATAGCCAAACAACGCCCTTGATGAGTTAGTACTTTGTTGGTTTGAAAATCTTGTGTGCTTTTATTCCAGCCATTGTCAACCCCAAGTAAGCGGACATCACCTTCAATATTGAAAACGATTTCCTGCTCAGTTGTTTTTACAGGAAGCCCATCTTTATCGATAAGCTGAACTACAAGGTGCGCTACATCGTATGCATTGGCAGCAAGTTGTGTTTTATCTACAGTAACCTTAATTTTAGCAGGTGATGATGCTGTTTGTAATTTAGCTTGTGTATTAACCGCTCTAGCTTCAAGTATTCCTGCTTCATAAGGCACAGCCCAACGCATAATATTATCTTCATAATCAGCCAGTTTTAAACTTCCTAATGATTTACCATTCAAAAATAATTCGGCTTCTGGAAGATTAGAAACCACCTCAACAATAACCGTTTCACCTGCTTCATAGTTCCAATGTTCTTTTGACAGGAAATTATTCCAATTTAAAGCCTTTCTTGATGCAGGTACAACATTACCATCTTCGTCCATTTTAAAAGGCGACTCTGAAAGTGCATGTGTTTGAATTTTCAAAAATGGTTCATCCGTCCAAATACTTTTAAAGTGATTATAACCTGCTTTTTCAAACCCTGCTAAATCGAGCATATCTCCAGGCCAAGCCTTTTGAGGCCAATCATCTTGTGACTCTCCCATGTAATCAATACCAGTCCACATGTACATACTGAATACCATTGGATTGTCTGTTACCGATTTCCATTCACTTAAATACCCTGAGTTTTCATTACCCGTAAATAGCATATCAGGATAGTGTTCTTTACACCAGTCATATTGTTTAATTTGATAACTAAAACCTACTACATCAAGGGCATCAGCATATCCTGATGCACAACTAGCTACAGGTATTATGAGGTTTGCAGTAACAGGACGTGTGATGTCCATTTCTTTTACCCATTTTGACAAACGATGCGCCGTTTCTGCCAGTACATATTTGCGCTCTGGTAAAGCATTATAACGCGCTTTCATTTCTGCTGGTGTTAAATGTGGAATTTTATTCCAATAGCCACCTTTAACCTCGGGATCCCATAAACCACTAATATGTTGATAATGCGGATAGGTCCACTCTATTTCATTACCTATACTCCATTGGAATACAGACGGATGATTTCTATCTCGCATTATGGTTCGTTTTAAATCGCTTTCGCCCCATTCCTGAAAGTGTTCTGTATACCCACGGGTTATATACAACTCACGTGTTTCATTTTTATTAAACTGCTTATCTTTAGGGTTATCCATTTCATCAAATATTTCATTCTGAACCAGAAAACCCATTTCATCACAGATATCTAAAAACTCCTCAGAAAAAGGATTGTGCGAGGTACGTACAGCATTAACACCAGCCTCTTTTAAAATAGATAAGCGACGCTCCCAAACACCACGAGGTACGGCAGCCCCTACCAATCCCGCATCATGATGCAAACAAACGCCTTTTACATAGGTAGACTTACCATTAAGATAAAAGCCTGTATCCTTATCAAAACGAAGATCTCTGATACCAAAAGGCGTTATATATTCATCTACAATGTTTTCATTATGTATAATCGTTGTAACGGCTTTATACATATTAGGATGATCTGTATCCCATAACTTAGGATTTGAAACCGTCATAACCTGATCAACCTTTTTTTCTTCACCAGAAGTCATAATAACAGCACTTGAAACTGTTGTTACTTCTTTTCCTGAGTTATCAAAAATGGCTGTATTTAAGGTGAAAGAGGTATTTTCAAAGCCTTGATTAACAACAGTAGCCTCTAGGTTTATTTTGGCTTCCTCTTTTGAAATCTCTGGCGTGGTAATATAGGTGCCCCAAATAGGAATATGTAGTTTGTTTACCGTTATCAATTTTACATTTCGGTAAATACCGCTTCCTGTGTACCAACGGCTATCAGCATACCGCGAATGGTCTACATAAACCGTCATCACATTATCTTCATTACCTTCTTTCAAAAAAGGTGTTACATCAAAATACCTTGGTGAGTAACCATAAGGATTGAATCCAAGATACTGACCATTAATCCAAAATTTCGCATTATTATACACCCCATCAAATAAAACAAAAGTGCTTTTTTCTTTTTTATTAGCTGGGCTTTTAAAATGTTTTTGGTACACCCCAACACCTCCAGGCAGATAACCTGTACAACCTTCTAAATTAGAATCAAAAGAAAATTCAACACTCCAATCATGTGGCAAACGTACATCACGCCAATCTGCATCAGGAAGTGGAATTTTAGTTAAGGACGTTGTATCTTTTAATAAAGTGAATTTCCAATCGAAATTAAAATCGGCTTCTCTTTGAATTGAAACCATTGAATTTTGTTTACAAGATGTCATTAATACGGTAAATACCGTAAGTAGAACAAAACTTAATTTATAAATTTTCATAGTAGCACATTGCTTTAGTATAGTCAGTATTTAGAAGATAACTTATTTCTTTATTTTTTCTTTAATCCTCGAATAATCAAAACGGCATCAGCCTCACCTTTCCAAGGACGCCAATCCCAAAACTCTAAGGCCTTTTTTTCATATTTTTCTTCTGCTGTAAATTCTCCAGTAATAGTATTAAACCATTGTTTAGTTGCATGTGTATGATCAAATTTGTCCTTTATAATTCGTGCAGCTCCCACCCAATTATTTTCCTTAGGGGCATATAACAGCACAATACCATCTTTTTCATTCGTTAAATTATAACCCGCTGTATTATATTTTTCTAAGGGTTTGCAATTTTGAAAATTAACAGTATCAAACAAGGTTCGCATGTGTTTAAAATACTCAAAATGCGGTTTATCAAAATTATCAGGTTGTTCAAACGGATTATGAATCACGGCATTCCATGATGTTCCTTGCCAATAATATGTGGTATAGCCCCCCGCAAAAACGCACATATAGTTTCGTCTTAAACAAGCTTCGGCATCATCATAAGCACCTGGAAACACAACATATGGAGATGCTTCATACCCGCCATGTTCAATATTAAAAATTGGTTTATTCGGGAACTTATGCTTGGCTTCTAGCATGTGCTGATATAAGGTATGTTTCCAATTTTGAGTAGATATAAAATCAACTTTATCTGGATTATTTACACAAAACCCATAATCATGAACCGACACCAACCTATGGTAAGTATCTAGTTTTCTAGTACGTTCTATACGCTCTAAAATATACTCTTTTGTAGCACGCGTGTAGTGTAGTGCTTCCTTTGACACATCCCAGATAATATTTGGAAAGGCTTGATAACGTTTAACAATGTAATCATAATACATATTATCTGCCTTGGATTCCATATCGGGCCATTCTACCAATTTATTCCACACATAAATCATAAGATGACTCACAATCTCTCTATCATGCATGTTTGAAATCACCTTATCAAAATGTTTAAAAAAATCAATGTTTAGCGCACTGTAATCAGGTTTTGAATTGGAGCCTAAAAACGGGTAAATATCTTCTCTGCTTCCATACTCATGCTCGGGATGCTCGAGTAACCTTTTATCTTTTGGCCAACTCACGTCATAAGAATACACATTCATGACTATTTGATTAAACCCGTATTTTTCAACTAAAGACAATAAATGTTCCGTTTTAGGAATATCTTTTTGACCATAATCTAAAGCAAAAAGCCAATCACATTCAAAAGCCAAATTGAAGTAGTGCGTACCATCTTCATAATAAAAATGCTGGGGATCACTTTCATTTAAAACAACACCGCCATGACGATTTTGTTTTTCATTGGCACCAACAACTATTTTCCCTTTTTTATGATTGAGCTCTTTTATATCTGATTCAATCACAAAGATTTTCTCTCCTATTTTTGCACTAGAATAACGAAACACCCATTCACGGTTTCCATTGAAAAACACGGGGACTCTTTGCTCACCTTCTTCTCCGCTAACTACAGCATAAACCTGTTTTTCAAAAGGATTTTTTACATCACCTTTAACCTTATAAATGATATCATTGACTTCCCATTGAACGGTTTTAACCACTATGTTACGCTTCGGGTTTTCCCAAGTTTTAATTTGGGCTGTCCCCTGCAAGCTAACTAAAAAAAAGAGAGTTAATGTGTATATAATATTCTTCATAAACATATTTTTATTTTGCTAATTTTATTTCAATCTAAAATATGGCATAACAAACGGTTTTAGTATGAGTTTGGATTGCATTTACCTAACAAATGGTTAAATTAACTACTCGATTATACTTATCTCAATTGTAACGAAGCCGTTTGAGGAATTGCTGCGCCTAAATTCACACTTAAATCACCTGGTGAAGCATTTCCTACAACAATATTGTAATACCCTTTACGCCATACCTTTTCACCTTTTTCATTTACCACTTTAAGTTGGTCTGGTTCAAGAACAAACTCAAGATTTTTTGATTCTCCTTTATTTAAATGTATACGCTTGAAGGCTTTTAAGGACTTAATAGGTATGCCTCCCGACACTCCTTTAGGACACACATAGAGTTGCACAACCTCATCAATATTATATTCACCCTCATTTGATACCTCAACCGTGACACTCAACGCTTGATTTTTCCGTAATTTAGTATCACTAAGATTCAAGTCCTGAAACACCGTTTTTGAATATGTTAAACCAAAGCCAAATGGAAACATGGGATCTTCGGTCATATATTTATAGGTACGTCCTTGCATAGAATAGTCGCTATAATCTGGCAGTTGTTCTACATTTTTAGGAAAAGTGATTGGCAAATGTCCTGATGGTGACACATCACCAAATAAAATGTCGGCCACAGCATGTCCTCCTTGCTCTCCTGGATACCATATTTGAAGTATGGCATCACAGTGTTCTTCAATACCTTCTAAAGACACTGGGCTTCCACTCGCTACTACTAAAACAAGCGGTCCTTTTTTCTTTTCTATAATTTGTTTTACATAGTTAATTTGATTTTCAGGTAATTTTAAATCTACTTTATCTCCAATATCGGCTGACGCTATCGCATCAACCTCTTCCCCTTCTCTATCTGCTGTAAGTCCTACTACACAAATGGTTACATCAGATTCTGCCGCTACATTTGGCGCCCAATTTTTGGGGTTTATATTATCATGAAACGGTAAAGCACCGCTGCGGTAATTTAATGATGACCCTAACGAAACGGCATCTGTTATTCCCTCAAGAATGGTTACTAAACTAGAACTCACACCATAATAACTTCCCATAAGCATGTCTGAAGAATTTGCAAATGGCCCCGTAACGTAAGGTACTTTGATATCCTTTGAAAGCGGTAGCACATTATCTTTATTCTTTAAGAGTACAATAGATTTTTGGGCTGCTTCTCTGGCCAACGCCACGTGTTCATCACTGTGAATGTTATCGGCACTCACATTAAAATATGGATGATCATCTTGTTTATCAAACATCCCTAAACGGAACCTAGTTTTATATAGTTGTTTGGTGCGTTCATGAATAAGTTCTTCTGTAACTAACCCTTTTTCTAAAGCTTTAAGAAGATTAGAGTAAGTTTTACCACAATTTAAATTCGTTCCTGCTTTAAGCGAAACCGCAGCAGCTTCTTCTGGCGTACCAACAAACTTTTGTTTTCCATATACGCCATTTACCGCGCCACAATCTGAAGTAATGTACCCATCAAACCCCCATTGATCTTTTAATACCTCTTGAAGTAAAAACGGACTAGCGCATGCTGGTTTTCCGTAAACGGCATTGTATGCCGCCATAACTCCTTCAACTTTAGCTTCTTTTACAAGCGTCTCAAAAGCTGGAAAATAGGTTTCATATAAATCTTGCTGATTTGGTTCGGCATTAAACCTATGTCTAGATTCTTCAGGACCAGAATGCACAGCAAAATGCTTAGCACAGGCTGCTGTTTTTAAATATTGTGGATCATTTCCTTGCAACCCCTTAACGAAAGCCACTCCAATTTTAGACATCAGGTAAGGGTCTTCGCCGTAAGTTTCCTGTCCGCGCCCCCATCTTGGGTCTCTAAAAATATTTACATTGGGAGTCCAAAATGTTAAACCCGCATATTTACTATGATTTCCCATTCTTTGAGAAATAATATATTTTGCCCGCGCTTCGGTTGATACGGCTGATGCTACGCGCTCTACCAATTCAGGATCAAATGTGGCTCCCATACCAATACCTTGCGGAAAAATGGTGGCTTTTCCATTTCTAGCAATACCATGAAGGGCTTCATTCCACCAATTATAATTTGGCACCTTAAGCCGCTCAATAGGAGCTGCTCCGTTCATTAACTGACTTACCTTTTCTTCGGTTGACATTTGTGAGACCAAAATTTCAACACGTTCTTCTAAAGGTAAATTCTCGTTTAAATACTCAAAATTCACCTCTTGGGCATGTACTAAAAATCCAAAAAACATAGCCCCAATAAGCCAATGCGCTTTGCTAAGTTTACTCGTTTGCATCTTAAAATTCATATGATTTTATTTTACTATTATCTTTGCTACATCTGTATTTTCAGGCAGTCCATTGCTTATTTTTTGCCATGTTTTTCCTTTATCAGAAGACTTCCATATATAACCGTTTACCTCATACTTAAATGTACTACGGTATAGTTTATTTATCGATTTATGATTTCCTTTCAAATTTCAAAAATTGCCAGCTCCTGCAAACCATACATTATCATTAGTAGAATCAACTGCTAATTCACTACGGCGAATTCCTTGTTGCTTGGATACCAACCTCTTGAAAAGTCATTTTCCGTTTCTAAATCAAAGCCATGTTAGGTATATGATGTTCCAAAACCACCTTGTTTATCCCAGCTTCTACCTTTATCATGAGTTTGATAAATCCAGCCATTCCAATCGATAGCCATTCCAAAATCAGGATTTTGAATGGAGAATTCAATATCTAAAACCCGCTTCATATCCAATCCTAAACCATCAGAATCCTTTAAGGTATGCCAAGATTTTCCACCATCCCATGTACCAAAACTTACATGCATATCTGGCCCCATAAACATAACATTGGCATCTGTAGGATGACACCAAAACCCTTCACAATACCCAGACATGCCTGGCCCAAAATTATTCCATTGAACATTTTGATCGGACTGTACTTTTTGAAGTCTTAACGTTTTAAAAAAATCTTGATTACCGGCATCTTTTTGTCCAAATGACGCTATTGAACACAACAAAAAGAAGCACACCAACACTGAGTGGCTAATAGAACTCTTTAACATTTTAATTTAAGTTTTAGTTTAGCTGAACTACAATTTAGTTCATATATGATGTAAATTTCTATATTGAACTTAAATATTGCAATAAATTTATTAGTCTAAAACTAGACTCATATAAAAAAAGCTATTCAATAACTATACAACCTGTTTTAACGCAACACATAATATATTGATTTTCATAAAAATAAAAAACACACAAAAACATTCAAACTATTCATGGTTCAATTACCACACCTTATTATTACATTTGAAACATGACATTAAAATTCAACAAAAACTCTTATTTATTTTTGTTTTTACATTTGATTATGTGTCAATTGCCTTATGCTTTTGCTTCAAATTTAAGTCCTAGCCAAACCATTGCCTCCCATTTAAATTCAACAAAAAAAGACAGCTTGGCTTACATAAACGAACTAACTCAACTTGGTGACATTGAAAGAACAAAAGGCAATTATGACATTGCTTTTGACAAGCTATGGGATGCCATGTTAATTGCTGAACGCAAAGACTACAAAGTACCTTTGGTTCAAATTCATAGAGGACTAGGCATTTTATATGATATCTACAATAAAGACTCGCTTGCACTGGCACACTTTAAAACCGCTTTAAATTCATCTAAAGTGTTACTAAAAACGGGACTCATAAAACAGCAAGATATTGTACCTAGTTACTTTAGCTTATCAAATTTTTGGAGAGACAGACAAGATTATGGAACTGCACTTTTATACCTCGATTCTTGTAGTATATACAATAAAAAACTAAAGGCGCTGCCATATGCTATGACAGATCGTGGCTATTGTAATTTACAACTAGGCAACCTTAAGGCTGCTGAAACACTTCTTTTTGAAGCAAAAACACACCTAGAAGCCATAAACTCCCCTTACCTTGTGGTTAATCTAAATTTTATTGGTGATTTAAAACGTGTTAAACATCAATATAATGATGCGCTCAAGTTTTACACCCAAAGCCTTAACCATCTTGTGAATTACAATGTGCATACAGAATACAAGCCCGATATACTTCAAAAAATAGCAGATATTTATGTTTTAAAAGGAGATTTACTTGAAGCCATAAATAATATGAGTGCTTCAAAAAAAAGCTATGAAGACCTATTTAGTGCTACCAGTAAGCATAATCAACGTTTATTTGAAATTAAAAACAAATACAGAGCAGAGCTTGAAAAAAACAAAACTTTAATTGAAAAACAACAAATTCTTTTAAAACAAAAAAACAAAAAAGTTAGAAACATATTAATTATATGTGGATGCATTCTTTTATTAAGTTTTATTAGCTACTTAATATACTTTCAAAGAAATAAAATAAAAAAACTATACTTAGTCAATGAGCTTGACAGGGAGAAAAATCAAGCCATTTTAAAAGTTAAAAGTAAAGAACTAACTAGTTATACCTTGAAAATAATAAAAATGGAAGAAGCTGTTCAAAGCATACTTGAAAACACAAAAAAGATTGACCCTAAAGCCTACGAATCATTAAAAAAGACATATGCAAGAGACCACTTAAACACATGGAAAGAGTTTGATAAAAGGTTTTCTGAAGTGAATACTCATTTTCATGAAACGCTTTGCAAAAAGCACCCTACGTTATCACCAACCGAATTAAAACATTGCTCGTTAATTAAATTGAACTTTAATAGTCATGAAATGTCCAAAATACTTAATATTTCATTGCAAAGTGTTCATACATCTCGGTATAGAATACGAAAAAAAATGAAGTTAAGCTCAAACTCAAGTCTGGAAACTTACATTGGCTCTATATAGACACGATGTCAAGTATAAAAAAAGCAAGCCTTAAAGCTTGCTTTTTGTGGGGAGAGCAGGATTCGAACCTGCGAAGGTAAAAACCAACAGATTTACAGTCTGTCCTCGTTGGCCGCTTGAGTATCTCCCCAAAACCGACGGCAAATATATCATTGTTTATTAATTCTACAAAATAAAAAACAAGACATTTTTACAACTCATAACGTATTCTGAACGTTAAATATCTTGGTTGGATATAATATTCTGTGACACTTACAGATATATTGTTTGACGTACTATTATTTTGAGATCTGGTATCTAGTAAGTTAGTACCTTTTATTTCATATTCCCATTTACTTTCTTTACTTTTCCTATAAGACAATGATGCATCCCAAAATTCAAACGTATTTAAAGTCTTTTCTTCATTTCTAAAATTATTATAAGAATAATTTGTCTTAAAGGTAAACGATTTAAAAATCAACGCATCAAATCTTACAGAAGGTGCATTGGTGAAAAATTTTGTTCTACTGGAACCCTGGTCATTGTCTTGTATTGAAAACCGATAACCTAATTCAAAATTAGGAGCTTCTCTAAAATTGGTTCGTAATCTTGCTCTATAACTCTGCGCATAGTTTTCATTAACCGAAGCCAGACCATTTACAAATTGATTAAACTTATTATAACTTAAATTTGCACTTAAAGTGGTTCTAAATTTACCTAATGTTTTTTCAAAATTAGCATTAGCACTAGCACTTTCATCGGCTAAGTCAGAATTAAAAGGTGTACTCACTCTTACCACGCCTCCAGGTACAAATTGAGATTGATTTCTTATTCTGTCTATTGTTTTGCTATAGCTTAATCTGGCTCTCACATTGGTATAATTAAACATATTAAAACTAAAGTAAGATAAGTTCACGTTATGAGACAAAGCGCTTTCAAGTTCTGGATTTCCTGCAAAAAATGAACGATAACTGTTCATTACTAAACCTCTTGCCAACTGGTTTACGTCTGTAAAACGTGTTTGCATGCCATAATTAAAAACAATCTGTTCACTATTTTTTAGCTGTACTCTTACATTAAAATCGGGCAATACTCTAAAAAAGTTATCTGTATATTTTTTTGCAAATTGCTTATTCTTGGCATTGTAAGCATGCCCAGATACGCCTGGTGTCAATGTAAAAATACCAGCCTTAAGACGGTAATGTACCCCCAAATATAAATCTGAAAAACTATATCCAATATCATTGATAGCCAAACCATCATTAAAGTTAGGCACTGGATTTAAAGTAGTATCATCATCTAAAAACTGAAAAATATTAGAATTAAAATCTTGACGACTATACAGGGTTCCTAAAGTAACATTCAAATCACTTTTTTGATTGAGAATATTCCAATAATCTACCTTTGTATCAAGTTGATTTGATTTTACTCGCTTTTGCTGAGCTACGTCATAGGCTATTTGTGTATCATCAAAACCTATTTGAGAAGCAACATCATCATAATTGGCTTTTTCTTCAATAAAGGCATTATAAAACGGATCTTCATCTTGTAATAAATGCTGAACTTCTAGAGCAAAAATATTTGTTTCATCTAGTGTATAATAATAATTTAAATTTTGATGCACACTATACGGTTTAGCACTTTCAAACTCATTGATATTACCATTTACAGAGGAAAAGAACAACTGATCTTGAGACTCCTTTGATGTTCTAGCTAGTATATCATAATCTAATTGATTATTGGTATTGGGTTTGTATTTTGTACTAAACTTTAACATCGCTAAATCACTACGCTGTTGTGTATTGCTTTCTGTTAATTCATCTGGAATATTTAACTCTGGATTGGTATATTGGGTAGCTCTATTTTCTTGAAGCTGCGTTCTACTACTAGAAAAAATAGCGAAACCACTTAAATCTAAAGTCTTTTTTGGAGAATAGCTAAAGTTGGCGGCTCCAAATTTGGTGTTTATATCTTTAGCCCTGTTATTTTGCAGCGTAAGAAAACCCAAATCGTTACTACCTAAATTAATATTGGTACCACTACTCCTACTGGGGCTCCTGAAGCCTCCTGTGAAATTAAAATAATCTCTTCTGCTAAAAGCAATTTCACCAATGTTATTTAAGTCACCTATTAAGTTTATACTATATTCTGGACTGTAATAAAACAACTTGGGTTGCGCTAAATAAAGAGCCTTGTCATCTGATACCCCACCACCTCCTGTAATATTACCAAACCAAAAGTTCTTCTTACCTTGCTTTAATTTAATATTGATAGCTACGTTGTCTTGATTATTAGTAACCCCGCTTAATTGGGTAATCTCTGAAAAGTTTTTTAGCACCTCTACCTTGTCAATGGCATTAGCAGGGATATTCTTGGTAGCGAGCTTAGAATCGCCATCAAAAAAATCTTTTCCTTCCACCATCACTTTTCCTACCTTTTTACCTTCAACTTCAATTTCACCATCATCATTAACATCAACACCAGGCAATTTATTTAGTACATCTTCCAACTTTCGCTCGGTTCCCGAGGTAAAAGAATCGGCATTATAAACAATCGTATCGCCTTTTACGGTAACTGGCATTTCATAAACTAACTCCACCTCATCAAGGGTGTTATCATACTCTAAAATAAAATCTTTTGCTATATCTAAATCTGTAGTGGTTACCTCTGCTTGCTTTGTTTTCGTACCAATGTAACTCACCTGAATTTTGTAGGCTGTATTTTTCTCTAAAGACAACTTATACTGTCCGTCATCATTTGTAATCCCGTATGAATCTAACTTTTGGGTTTCTTGATTTATAGCAATAACGTTTGCCAATTCTAAAGGTATACCAAGGCTATCTTTAACAATTCCTTGAATTTTTACTTGCCCATAAACCAAAGGACTTAAAATAAAAAAGATTACAAATAGTGTGTTTTTAATCATACTGAGTCATTTGTTTTTAATGTATGTTGAAATGCTTATCAATTAGCGTCTACCACCTCTTCTAGATCTGAACATTTCACGCATTTCCTCAGTCTTCTCTAAAACAATAGCTTCATATTCTTCTTGTGTCACTTCTTTACCTTTAGTTGGTTCCTTTAATTTCTCTTTATCTGAAGGATTAATGATAATTTTTGAACACAATATTGTCGTTCTATCTGCATTAACTTCTAAAATTAAACCCGGCAACCCCCAATACACATCAGGACCTTGGTTTACAGGGATTTGCGGTGTATACCAAGCTACAACATCAATTTTTTTAGGCGCTTCTGGTTCTTCTTTGGTGGCTTCTTTTGTGTTTTCTGAAGAATCTTTTGGTTTTGTAGCATTATCTCTTCGTCTGAAACTACTAAAATCTATTCCTGTTTTTTTCTTCACAGCCGTAGCCTTAAAACAGGTGTACTTTCCAATAACTTTAGTGTCACCTGTTAAAACCCAATCTAACTTCTGAAGGCTATCCTTTATTAGAAATTTTTTACCAAAAAGTTCTTTTTCCTGAACAACTTTGTTGGTTTTTACATTTTTATATTGGTCGCCGCCGCCTGATGCCATCATGCTAAAACGCATTCCACCGCTTTGGTTGGATGGAGTATCTAATTTTTCTTCCTCTTTATATACGGATTCAGACTGATTAAAACTTAGAATAAATGATTTTTCAAGAGCGCTCTTCATTCTAGCCGCTATCTGCTTTTTACGTTCTTCGCTTAACTGGCCACCTCCAAAATTGCTCATATCAACAGAGGTTTTAGATTGGTAATACGCCTTTCCTTGAAAGTTATTTTGAGCAGTACTAGTCACAATAGTTAGCAAAAAAAGCGCCCCTAAGCAACGTTTTAAAATATTAAAATTCAACATGATAACAGTATACGTTTGGTAAATACACACATTTAGCCCGGTTACGGGTTACTTTGTTAGACTTCTAAGCTAAGATGAAGTTTAATCTAGAAGTGTTAAAATAATCTTAAAACCAGACATAAATTGCTACCAGCTCCACGCTAAAACTGGTTTGAATTTTGTAATTTTCAAAACCAAATGAAACGCGTATTATATTTTTTATTCTTTGTTTATTTTCCTGTTGCTGCGCAAGAGGAAATAAAAACCACCCTTATAAATGAGATTATTTTAAATGCAGATGCATTTATTTCGGTTGATAATTTTGGAAACACCTACTACACTAAAAATAATGTGTTTTATAAAACAAATGGTACGCAATCTACTTCTTATAACAATTTACAACTAGGATCTTTATACAGCGTAAATACTTTTAATCCCCTAAAAACAAATTTGTTTTACAAAGATTTTAATACAGTCATTTTACTAGATAACAGGCTTGCCGAAATTTTTAAAATTGATTTTAACACCCTCGTTCCTTACAAAAACGTTTCATTCATTTCTGCTGGATATGACAATAGCCTTTGGATTTTTAATCAGGATTTACAACAATTAGAGCTATTTGATTATAAGTTAAAAAACTCAAAAGTTAAAACCGTTCCCGTGCAAAGCTCTGTTTTAGATTTAAAAAGCAATTACAATTACTGCTGGTTACTTACCGAAAACTTTTTATACCAATACAACTATTTTGGACGCCTCATTAAAAAAATAAAGAACAACGGTTTTATTGCAATTGCGGAAAACAATGACACTATAATATTAAAAAAAGAACAGTCATTATTTTATTTAAATGAAAATAGTGATACTATCATTCCTATAAACACGGGTAATTTGTTTATAAATGATTTTTTTGTAATCGGCGAAACCTTGTATATTTACACCAAAGAAACCTTACACCTATTCCAACTAAAAACACATTAAAACTATGCATATTGCCGTTGCTGGAAATATTGGAGCCGGAAAAACAACTTTGACTAAACTGTTAGCAAAGCATTACAAATGGGAAGCGCAACTTGAAGATGTGGTTGACAATCCTTATTTAGACGACTTCTATAACCAAATGGAACGTTGGAGTTTTAATTTACAGGTCTATTTTTTAAATAGTAGATTTCGTCAGGTTTTACAAATTCGAGAAAGCGGAAAAGACATCATTCAGGATAGAACTATTTATGAAGATGCCCATATTTTTGCACCCAACCTGCATGCTATGGGTTTACTTACTAACCGTGATTTTGAAAATTACAGCTCACTTTTTGAGCTTATGGAATCTTTAGTACAAGGTCCCGATATTTTAATTTATCTACGAAGTAGTATTCCTAATTTGGTATCTCAAATTCATAAACGCGGGCGTGATTATGAAAATTCTATCAGCATTGATTACTTAAGCCGATTGAATGAACGCTATGAAGCGTGGATTCATGGGTACAACAAAGGTAAGCTGCTAATTATTGATGTAGATCATCTTGATTTTGTTGACAATCCGGAAGACTTAGGGTTAATTATCAATAAAATTGATGCTGAAATCCACGGCTTGTTTTAACGAATAAACCCATATTTTTTGGCATGTTTTACTGCCTCGTCGGGATGTTCTATCAGTAACACCGGAATAGTTTTATAGTTTTCAAAAAGCGCTTTTATCCGTGCCATTTTTCTTTTGTGGTTTACACTCCTTAAGTAAATAGCATGTATTCTATTAGGATATGCTTCTGCAATTTCCAGATAAATGTAAGGATCATGTTCTCCGATGTCGCCTATCAAAATAAATTTTAAGGACGTATACGTATTTAAAATATTAATAATCTCCTTTTGCTTTTGAGGTTTTTCGCCTTTGCGTGTAGAAAAAGGCTTTGGAAAACTCCTTAATATGATTGGTCCTTTAGGAAAGTTGTTCTTTGTGAGAAAAAATTCTAGATATCTGTAAAGATTCCAAGGGCTATGGCTCACATAAAAAATAGGATTGGCCTCCTGTCCTGTTTTACCCCGATGCAATAAATGATAAAACTCAGGAGCTCCTTCTAGCGGTATTCGTTTTCCTGCAGAAGTAAGTAAGGTATTAAACAAAACGCGCCATTTTAATACAGAAACAATCCCCGTATGCAGAATAGTATCATCAATATCGCTAATAACTCCAAACGAAGCATGCTCTGAAGGAATAAGCATTTCACCTGGAAACCTATTATCTGATTGAATGATTCTTGAAAGCTTTTCTAATTGATATGAAAATTCAAGTTTAACCCAGCCTTCTGTATTAGCGTAATACTTAATATCTTCTACCGTTTCATCAATTATAAAATATCCATTATGGTCGGTTTGTGTATAAAAAAATCTATCTTCCCCAAGTTTCACTCGAAGCTGTGCCTGTTTCACTTCATCAGTTTCAAAACGCTTCCATGCATTTATAAAGAGTTTCAGTGCGCCTTTTTGCTCTAAATTAATATTTTCATCTTCTAAAGCTCTCCCTCTTAAGTAAATACGCTTTGTTGTTCCATACGTATGAAAAGCAATAATTTGAAGCGGGTCTCTTTTAAACATTGGCGTTGCTATTGAAAATAAAAGTACAAAAAAACCACACTAAAAAGTGTGGTTTAAAATCAAACTATTAATATAGGTTTTAACAACCTGCTTCTTTTTTATGAAGAACGGTGGTAAATACTTTACTCACTTTTTCACTTTCTTGAATCTTAGCTTTTACTTCTGCTTCTGTTCCTTTAAATGTTTCATAAGTGGTAACGGTTTCGCCATTTTCAGTAGTAACGGTTGTTTTTACAGCTTCAACGGTACCATCTTCATTCTTATTCATTTCTACTTTTACTTCTTTTGAAACAGCAACTTCCTCTGTTTGATTAACATCCTTTACAAAGGCCGTAACAACATCATCATCTACTAAACTAGGAGCAATTACCAAAGCTACAACCGACATTAATTTCAATAAGATATTTAAAGAAGGACCTGAAGTATCTTTAAACGGATCACCTACAGTATCTCCAACTACAGCCGCTTTATGAGCATCTGTTCCTTTTTTACCTTGTTCTTCTATGGTTTTCTTAGCATTATCCCAAGCACCTCCAGCATTAGACTGGAAAATAGCCATTAAAACGCCACAGGTAGTTACCCCTGCTAACAATCCTCCTAACATTTCGGCACCTCCAATAAATCCAACTGCTACTGGTACTGCTATAGCTAATAAACCTGGTAATACCATTTCCTTAATAGAGGCTTGTGTTGAGATAGCCACACACTTATCATATTCGGCAACACCATCCGCCTCATGAAATATTTTTTTATCAGCATCAGATGCTTTACTCATATCAGAATCATACTTACGCATCACTTCAAGCGCTGCTTTTAATTGAGGAATGTCTCTAAACTGTCTTCTTACTTCTTCAATCATGGCCATGGCAGCACGTCCAACCGCATTCATTGATAACGCCGAGAACACAAAAGGCAACATACCTCCAACCAATAATCCAGCCATAATATCAGGTCTTGATACATCTATTGCTTTTACGCCTGCTGTCTCCATAAAGGCCGCAAATAAAGCCAATGCCGTTAATGCCGCTGAAGCAATAGCGAATCCTTTACCAATAGCCGCTGTAGTATTTCCTACTGCATCTAATTTATCTGTTCTTTCACGTACCTCACTTGGTAACTCAGCCATTTCTGCTATACCCCCAGCGTTATCAGAAATTGGACCATAAGCATCTACAGCTAACTGAATTCCAGTATTAGCCAACATACCTACTGCCGCAATAGCGATACCGTATAATCCTGCAAAATAATGAGACACTAAAATAGCTGCGGCAATCAATAGGATGGGAATCATGGTAGACATCATTCCTATACCTAAACCAGCAATAATATTGGTTGCGGCACCTGTTTCCGATTGTCTTACAATAGAATTTACAGGTTTAGTTCCTGTTCCTGTGTAATATTCTGTTACTTTTCCAACAAGTAATCCTGCTACTAAACCAGCTATAGTTGCCCAAAACACCCCCATAGAAGTATAATCAACGTCTTTAAATGTAAAAGTTTCAGGAATAAACGCTTGAATAATAAAATATGACGCAACAACCATTAACCCTGCAGAACCAAATTCTCCTAGATTTAACGCTTTGTGTGGTGAACCACCATCTTTTACTTTCACAAAAAAGGTTCCCACAATAGACATAACAATACCAACGGCCGCTAATACCAACGGCAAATACACAGCTCCTAAACCATTAAAATCTTGTGTAACAATTAAGGCTCCTAAGACCATCGTACCAATGATAGACCCTACATAGGATTCAAACAAATCGGCTCCCATACCTGCAACGTCACCCACATTATCACCTACATTATCAGCAATAGTCGCTGGATTTAAAGGATGATCTTCAGGAATACCCGCTTCAACTTTACCTACTAAATCAGCACCAACATCGGCTGCTTTGGTATAAATACCTCCGCCAACACGCGCAAACAAGGCTATAGATGATGCTCCCAGTGAAAATCCAGAAAGCACATTAAGCACTTCGTTTATTCCCCAACCTTGAGCACTATAAATCATAAATAATCCGCTTAAACCTAAAACGCCTAAACCTACAACTCCAAGCCCCATAACGGCTCCTCCTGCAAAAGCAACTTCTAAGGCTTTACCTAAAGAATTTCGGGCGGCACTTGTGGTTCTAACATTAGCTTTGGTGGCTACTTTCATTCCAATAAATCCTGCCAACGCAGAACATATAGCACCTACAATAAAAGACACTGCCACTACACCATTAGACCCTGCTTCAGAACTCCCTTTGAAATACAACAGGATGGCAACAGCAACCACAAAGACTGACAATATTTTGTACTCGGCTTTGAGAAAAGACATAGCTCCATCTGCAATATTTTTGGCAATTCTTTTCATTCTGTCATCACCCTGATCCTGTTTGGTGACCCATGCACTTTTAATAAAAACAAACGCCAAGGCTAAAACCCCAAATAGCGGTAAAAATTTCACGATTAATTCCATTTTCAATCAATTAGTTATTTAAAAAATTCATTTTCGATTTCAAAAGTATGGAAATTAATGTGATAAAAAAAACCTCAAAACACTAAAGATTGCGCACCAAAACCTACCTTAAATTATAATATTTTTAATACTATGATTTACGTCAGTTTTTTTGCCTAAATATTAAGGATTTTTAAACAAAAAACACTATAACACACAGGCTTTACTCCTGAAAACATCTGTGATTTTTAAAAATATAGTCACGAAATTTAATAAAAAAGCCACCTTAGTGAAAAGATGGCTCCTATAATTCATAAATATTCTTTTAGATAGTAAAGGTTCTTTTTCTTTTGTGATCACTTTCCTCATAACGCTTTACACATTCCTGATAAATTTTAACAGCAGCAGCAGCATTACCCCAACCTCCTGTATCTACTTTTTTCTTTTCTAAATCTTTATAAACCTGAAAGAAATGTTCTATTTCTTTTAATCGATGGGGATTCAAATCTGATATATCTTCTTTCTTACTCCAAATAGGATCTGAAACAGGCACACAAATTACTTTTTCATCTGGCCCTTTTTCATCGGTCATATAGAAAACACCAATTGGTCTAACTTCCATAACTACCATTGGATAAGTTGGTTGGTGTCCTAAAACCAATACATCTAATGGATCCTGATCTAAAGCTAATGTTTCTGGAACAAACCCATAATCTCCAGGATACATCATAGATGAAAACAACATACGATCAAATCGAATTTTGTGTAAAGCAAAATCGTATTCATATTTGTTTCTACTTCCTTTTGGTATTTCTATTAAGACATCAAATGTTACTGGTTTCTTATTCTTTTCACTCATAGTATTGTTATTTTTCATCTATATCAGCAAGGGTATTCCTCCTTACTTTTAAGCTCACAAATGTACTGAACGCTTCTCCTTAAAGCAAGTAAATACTCTTGTTTTATGAGATTTTACAATAAGATAAACTCAAATTAAAGTTATTACAAATTTAATACTTCTTTGATATTTTTTAGCTTGTAGTTTATCAAACTATCAACTTCATAAGGAACCAATGTTGGTCTTTTTAATATCGTGACCAACAGAACAAAAATGTTTTTCTTTAACTTTACCCAAGCCTTTAGAATATTCAATCATAAAAACGTTCTACTCAAGTAATTGATTCTTAAAAGAAAAGATCTGTAACACCTTTACAAACAAACTTGTGTTTTTTGATATAAAAATTATGACAAGCATTTGCTAAAAAGTTTTAAACTTCTGTATATTTGCGGCTCACTTTAGCGCACGTGGCGGAATTGGTAGACGCGCTGGCTTGAGGGGCCAGTATCCGTTTAGGATGTGGAAGTTCGAATCTTCTCGTGCGCACTTTACAACAAAATCACCCCTCTTTATTTCTGTTGTGCCAACTGCCCTCTTAATTGATTATAAAAGGTAACATAGTTTGAATTATTAGGATATAGATTCACAAGCGTTTCGCATACATTGGTGGCCTTTTGTATATCTCCACTTTTAGAATATACGTAAGCCAACATATATAATAAACTCTCATTTTGAGGCGCCTTTTTCAACCCTAAAGCCGCATATTTCTCTGCATTTTTTAAATCGTTAGATTTATCATACAGCAAACTTAAATTATAATAAAGACGAATGTTATTTGGCATGCGATCTATAGCTAATTTCATTTGTGCAATAGCCTCATCATATCTATTTAGTTCTGCTAACAACAAAGCATATGAAAAATAGGTTTGCCCAAAGTCGGGCTCCTGCTTAATAATTGTTTTAAAGGCTTGCTCTGCTTTTTCAAAATCACCATTTCTGTAATACAAATTAGCTAAATTAGTTCTAGCAATATTGTTAATATTATCAATCTCCAGAGCCTTTTCATACCATTTTATTGCTTCCAACAAATTACCCTTCTTTAATTCATAATTGGCCCGTTTAACTCTACCTCCAACAAAATCAGACGTTACATTTAAACTCGCATTAAACTCTTTCTTCACTTTGCTGTAAACCTCTTTATAGGCTTGAGGAATTTGAAGTTCGTCAAAAGCACCTAAAGCAAAAAATGTTTTTACTCTTACTGCACGTTTTTCATCTTTTAACAATGGTAAGTAATACTCTAAATAATCTGGAGAATCAAGACTACCCAAAACATCAAGCGTTGCACCTCTTACTAAGGCAGAATCGTCATTAAGAAAACGCAACATGTTGTTAATCACTTCTGGATTTAAATAATTGGTCATGCTTTTTACTGCTGACGCTCTTGAAATTTCTGGGTAAATAGTATCGAGAACCAACTCCATTAAACTTTCAATACCATGTTCTGCACCTGTTATACCTGGTGCTAATAATTCAGAAAAATGCTTGTTTTTGGGTTTCCCGAACAATGCTTGGTAATTTTCCCAAGCCCACGCATCATCCTTATCGTCATGACATTGCTTACACGCATTTGGTGAACCATATTTTAAACTTAAATCGGGTCTTGGAATTCTAAAACTATGGTCTCTTCTAAAATCATTTCCCATATAATACTTTCCTGTCATATGACAATTAACACACTGAGCACTTTCAGTTCCTGATTCATGAAAATGATGAGAAGGCGTATCATAGGTCTCTGGCACATGACATTGTGCACAAAGTTTATTACCTTCAAATTTTAATTTTAATGAATGTGGGTTATGGCAATCTGTACACATAACCCCATTTTGATACATTTTGCTCTGCACAAATGACCCATAGACATATACCTCATCTAAAATTTGACCATCAGGATAATACAGATTCTCCTCTATTAACTGTGGAAAATAATGATCTAACAAAGAGCCTTCAAAATTAAAATACTCTGTAATTTGCTCTCGTCTTATATGGCATCTAGCACATTGGTCTATCAACTCTTCTGAATCAATGCCAGGAGTCATTTTTAAGTCTCCTGCACCTTTATAAGCATCACCTAATTTATTGACTTGTTCAACATGCGTTTTACCAGGACCATGGCAAGCCTCGCAACTTACATTGATAAGCGCATATTTAGTGTCATAGCTATGTGTTTGTAAATCATAATTTTTTCTAACATTGGTTGAATGACAATCAGAACACATAGTATTCCAATTTAATCCGCCTCTTGACCAATGCAGCCATTCTGAATGCACCACTTTAAAATCAGGATATAAATCAAACCATTTATTTTTTTCGGTATCCCAAGCGGTTCTTAAACATTGATAGTGACCGTTTGGAAATTTAACAATGTATTGCTGCAAGGGTGTGATGCCAAACACATATACAATATTATAATCATGATACTTACCATCTGGGCCTTCTGTGTTAACATAATAATCTTCTCCTTTTTTATAAAAACGAGAGGTAACACCTTGACTTTTAAAGGTAACATTATTAAAATCACCCAATACCGTGGAAGCTTTTACCTCCTGCATCGCCTTATCATGATGAGAACCTTGCCATAGTTTATACTCTGCATCATGACATGCTTTACATTTCTCATCGCCTAAAAAATGACTATCAGGAATTTTATCGGTAGATTTAAATACGGTTTCAATAGGTTCTTGGGCAGATATGTACTCTTTTTTTTCCTCTCTGCACGATGTCAGTACAGCTAAAAGTGCACCCACAAACCATAAACTAAAAGTCTTCAATGTTTCTTAGAATTATCTATAAAATAAAAGTTAAAAATAACCTATTTGGTAAAACTATAGTGTATCAATACAGATTAATTCTGAATTTATTTACCAACATCATCTGTATTAATTGTGTATTTTTTCTTTCAAAAAATAGCGTGATTCATTTAAATCCTTAAATATTCTATTAAAATGTTCCAAATTTTAAAGAAAAGTATAGTTTATAACTTAATTATTACTTAATTTTGTTTAACAAAAATAAAGTTTTAATGAACAATATTAAGATAAACTTTAGTATTAAAGATCTTGAAAACCTAACGGGAATTAAAGCACATACCATTAGAATTTGGGAAAAGCGCTATAATTTACTTCAACCGAATAGATCAGACACTAATATAAGAAGTTATAGTTTAGTAAGTTTTCAAAAACTATTAAACATCTCTTATTTAAATAATAATGGGTTAAAAATATCTAAAATTGCTGAACTAAAGGAAGAGGAAATACCAATAAAAGTAAGAGAAATTGCTTCACGAGCTCAGGTTGAAGACCACGCCATTAATGCCTTAAAAATGGCCATGATTAATTTTGATCAAGTCCTATTTTATAGTACTTATAACAACTTACTAGAAAACAAAACCTTTAGTGAGATTTTCTACTCAGTGTTTTTACCCTTATTAAATGAGATTGGATTATTATGGCAAACCAACACCATAACTCCTGCCCATGAGCATTTTTTGTCTATTCATATAAAGCAAAAGATTTTGCTGAACATTGAGCGCCTTCAACTATTAGAACCCAAACCTGTTTCAAAAACCTTTGTTTTATTTTTACCAGATCATGAAATTCATGATATAGGGTTATTGTTTATTAATTATGAATTGAGAAGTAGAGGATTCCATACCATATTTTTGGGAGAAAGTGTACCCATGCAAAGCTTAAGTGATTTATTAGAGTTTTATGACGATGTTACCTTCATATCCTATTTTACCGTAAATCCGGCTCCCGAAGATATTCCAGAATACATTCAAGATTTCAACGAACTCTTACTCCAAAAAGACAGGACTCAACTTCTATTATTAGGCAAAAAGCTTGAAGATTTACAAATAGACAATCTTCCTGAAAAGGTAACCATTTATAATTCTATCGAAAATTTAGTAAAAGCTTTATAAAAATTTTATATTGTTTATCTTTTTTTTATATTTGTTAAACAATATGAAAACAACTGTTCACATAATCGGATCTGGCTTCTCATCACTTGCAGCAGCTTGTTATTTAGCCCAAGATGGCTTTAAAGTTACTATTTTTGAAAAAAACAATACTATTGGTGGTCGTGCAAGACAACTAAAAAAAGATGGCTTTACCTTTGATATAGGCCCCACTTGGTATTGGATGCCCGACGTTTTTGAGCGCTTTTTTGGAGATTTCAATAAAAAACCATCAGATTACTACACACTTGAAAAGTTAAATCCTGCTTACAGTGTATATTTTGGAAAAAATGACCTCATCACAATTGAAGACACCCTTGAAAAAATTTCTAAAGCTTTTGAAAATGAAGAACCAGGCAGCTCTAAAAAATTAGCAACCTTTATACAAAATGCAAAAAGCAACTACGATATAGCCATAAAAGACCTTGTTTACAACCCTGGACTTTCGCCACTTGAGTTAATTACCCCAAATACTATCAAAAAAATTAATCAGTTTTTTAGTACCATTCAAAAAGATGTAAGAAAAGAATTTAAAAATGACCGTCTGGTTAAAATTTTAGAATTCCCCGTGCTATTTCTAGGTGCCAAACCTAGTGACACGCCTTCTTTTTACAGTTTTATGAACTATGCCGATTTTGGTTTGGGCACTTTTCATCCAAAAAAGGGAATGTATCAGGTCATTCTAGCCATGGAACATTTAGCTAAAGAACTTGGCGTAACCATAAAAACAAACGCCAATATTGAAAGTATAATTGTTGAAGATAAAACGGCAAAAGGACTTATTTGTGGCGGTAAAGCGTTTTATTCTAATATTGTTCTCAGTGGTGCAGATTATCATCATACTGAAACCTTACTGGACAAAGCGTACCGACAATACTCTGAAACTTTTTGGTCTAAAAAAACATTTGCACCAGCTGCCCTACTTTTTTATGTGGGTTTCGATAAAACATTAAAGCATGTAAATCATCATACACTGTTCTTTGATGTAGATTTTGAAAACCACGCCAAAAGCATTTATGATAATCCAAAATGGCCCGAAAGCCCCTTGTTTTATGCTAGTTTCCCGAGTAAAACAGATGATTTTTTTGCCCCTGAGGGTAAAGAGGCAGGCATTTTTTTAATTCCATTAGCACCAGGTATAGAAGACAATGACAACATTAGAAAAGAATACTTTAACAAGATAATAGCTCGATTTGAACATGTAACCTCTCAAAAGGTATCAGAAGACATCTTGTTTTATGAAAGTTTTTGTATCAATGATTTTATAAAAGATTACAATTCATATAAAGGGAATGCGTACGGTATGGCCAACACGCTTTTACAAACCGCGTTTTTAAGACCTAAATTAAAAAGCAAAACGGTAAAAAACCTTTTCTTCACAGGGCAGTTAACTGTACCTGGTCCAGGAGTACCTCCTTCATTAATATCAGGAAAATTGGCGGCTAACCTTATTTCAAAACAGTTTGGCGTATTAGTTTAATTGGAATTGTTTAACTTTAAAAAGAAAACCAACATTATGAAAGCACTATTTGATACCGTTTCTTACAAGAGCAGCAAGCTTGTAACAACAACCTATAGCACCTCTTTTTCTTTGGCTACCAAAATGCTATATAAATCGATAAGGAATGATATTTACAATATTTATGGTTTTGTAAGATTGGCTGATGAAATTGTTGATAGTTTTCATGATTACAATAAAGAAATGCTTTTTGAAAGGTTCTCTGATGATTTAGAACTTGCTATACATCATAAAGTGAGCTTAAATCCCATTTTAAATGCCTTCCAGCACACGTTTCATAAATATAATATTGATAAAGCTTTAGTTGATGCATTCATGCATAGCATGGAATTAGATTTACATAAAACAGAATATCTCACAGAGACCGAGTATAGGAATTATATTTATGGATCTGCTGATGTGGTTGGTTTAATGTGCTTAAAGGTTTTTGTTAAGGGAGATACTGAAAAATATGAAGAATTAAAAGACACTGCCATGGCACTTGGATCTGCCTTTCAAAAAGTTAATTTTCTTCGTGATTTAAAAACTGACTTTGAAGGTTTAAACAGAACGTATTTCCCTAATACCGACTTAGAAAACTTAGACGAAACATCTAAAAAAGAGATTATTGGTGATATTGAAGCTGATTTTTCTAAAGGATTACAAGGCATAAAAAAACTACCTATCGAAGCAAAATTTGGTGTTTTTATGGCCTATCGCTATTACCGTCAACTCATGAAAAAACTTAAAAGTACTCCTGCTTTAAAAATAAAAGAATCTAGAATTAGAGTTTCAAATCCTAAAAAAATTGAACTTTTAGCTAGAAGTTATGTCAAATATCAACTAAATTTATTATAAAATTTACGTCATGCATTTTGTTTATTGGATATTGATTTTTTTGGGCACTTATTGTTTTATGGAGTTTATGGCTTGGTTTACACATAAATATATTATGCACGGTTTTTTATGGAGCCTGCATAAAGACCATCATCATAAAGACCATGATAGCTGGTTTGAACGCAATGACACCTTTTTTATTTTTTATGCCATTGTGAGTATTGGGTTCTTCCTATTATGGAAATATACAAGTTTCTGGCCAGGACTGCCCATTGGGTTAGGTATTTTTGCATACGGACTATCTTATTTCTTGGTTCATGATATATTTATTCATCAACGATTTAAAATGTTTAGGAACGCCAACAACTGGTACGCCAGAGGCGTAAGGCGAGCACATAAAATACATCATAAACATTTAGGAAAAGATGATGGTGAATGCTTCGGAATGCTATTTGTACCTTTCAAATATTTCAAAAAATAACAGATTATCAGATACGTATGACTCGTGACACCTCCCATTTTGACTATATCATTATAGGAAGTGGATTAGCAGGATTTCAGCTCGCTTTAAAAATGGCTTCTGATAGTTTTTTTTCTGATAAAAAAATAGCACTTATAGACCCTTCTAAAAAAACTAAAAATGACAAAACCTGGAGTTTTTGGGAAAAACAACCTAGTTTTTGGGATGATTTAGTTTTCAAGTCGTGGCAAAAAGCATCCATAATAACCTCTAAGGACTCCATAACACTCAACCTTGTACCTTATTGTTACAAAACCATTAAATCTATTGATTTTTACAGCTATGCCAAACAAATTCTAAACAACAAAAAAAACTTTATAGTTCATCACGAAACAGTTACTAACACTTCAGAATTAGAATACGTAAAGGTCACAACAGATAAAAACACCTATACCGCTCATCATGTGTTTGACAGCCGTATTCCTGACACCTTTAACATAAATACCTCTAAACATAGTTCCATCATTCAACACTTTAAAGGTTGGGTTATAAGGTGTAATACCAATGTTTTTGACAACCATTGTATGACTATGATGGACTTTAGATTAAAAGATGGCAACCAAACCACCTTCACTTATGTTTTGCCGTTTTCAAAAAATGAAGCCTTAATAGAGTTTACTTATTTCACAAAAGAAACGGTTGAAGCATCAGTTTATGACGAATATATTGCCCAATATATTACCAATTACTTGAACATTGATTCCTACACTATCGTTGAAACTGAAATAGGACAAATACCTATGACCGATTATCCTTTTGAAAAACTCAATACCCTTCGTATCACAAAAATTGGAACCGCTGGAGGTTGGGTAAAAGGCTCTACAGGCTATGCTTTTAAACACACCGAAAAAAAGGCACATCGAATTATTGAGAACATAAAAGCAAACCGTTTACCAACTTATAAACTTTCAAAAAAACGGTTTAAGTTCTATGATAAAATATTTCTTAAAGTTTTACAGGACGAAAACGAAAAAGGCGAATGGATTTTTTATCAATTTTATAAAAAAAACAACGTACAAACCATGTTTAAATTTCTTGATGAAGAATCCACCTTTTTTGAAGACCTCCAAATCATGTGGTCGTTGTTCTCTTTCAGTTTTATAAAAGCCTTTTTTAAAACTCTTTAATTGGCTAATAAATTTTCAATAGTTTGTTTCACCTTGTCACTATCCCAATTGGCAGCCCCAGTTTTATCAATGACTATATGACCAGACTTATCAATTAAAAAAGTTCTAGGGATACTCGACACATTGAAAAGTTTCGGGTATTCTGTTAAAGGTACAAAAGATGGAAAAGAATAATTTTTATCATTTAAAAAAGTCTTTGTCGTTTCATGGGTTTCATTAGAAACAAAAACAAACGCTACCTCGTTTTTATAATCTTGAAATAAGGCTTCTAAGCTAGGCATCTCAGCAATACATGGCGGACACCATGTAGCCCAAAAATTCACCAAAATAACTTTACCTTTTAAATCATCAAAATGTAACAGCGCGCCTGAAGTCGATTGTAAATTCCAAAGATAATCTGTCTCAGACAACATTTTTTGATTTGAATCCTTCTCAACCGAAGGTGCTATAAGTGCCAAACCCTTATTTAATAAAATTTGAATAGACTGTCTTGTTTTTGGAATCAACAATAGGACTATTATGACTAAAAAAGTAACATTCTTAAGTTGAGCTTTTGATATCTTCATGAATACAAATTTAAAGCATGGTATTACATTTAAACAACCACCTAAACCTACAAAAAAACCTCTCACAGTTGAGAGGTTTAGTAATTATAAGTATGCACTTATTTTTATTCCTCTTCATCAGAGGCTTCAGTAACCGTATTTTCATCATCGGTTAAACCCTCTAACATATTATGTTTTTGTAAAAGGTTATACCATTGAATAACCTTTTTTATATCACTAGGATACACTCTATCCTCATCATAATCAGGCAGCACTTCAAAGAAATATTCTTCCAGTTTATCCTTACTATCTTTTGGCTTTACAGATGCAGGCTCTCCGTTTTCCTTTTCTTTAATTTTTTGAAATACTTCTTTCAACGGCACTTCTTCTGCTAAGGTATATATAGCAATTTCACTTAACATACTCACATTATTTTGAACACTCACAGATACACGTTTGCTATCAAGCAAAGATTCTGCAACAAACCCACCTCTGGTTTGCGTGACTAACTTATATAAACCTGGTTTTCCTGAAATTGAAATTACTTTATCTAAACTCATATTTTATATTTTCAAAAGCGCAAATATCATCTGTTTAATACTGTCTTGCAAGTATTATCGTTTCTTTTTTTGGTTTGGAAAACGCATTCTATAATCTACGTTTATCTTTCCTTTTGATATATTTGCCAGCCTTCCTTTTATTAATCTTTTTTTTAAGCTAGAAAGTTTATCAATAAATAAAATCCCTTCTATATGATCGTACTCATGTTGAATAACCCGAGCAATCAAGCCATCGAACGTTTCTGTATGTGGCTGAAAATGCTCATCGAGATACTCTATAGTAACCTTTGGTTTTCTAAACACATCTTCCCTAACATCAGGTATGCTTAAACACCCTTCGTTAAACGCCCATTCATCGCCTTCTTCCTCTAGAATTTGCGCATTAATAAAAACACGTTTAAAATCGCCTAAAGCTTTTTGTTCATCGGCTGGTAAATCTTCATCTTCTGCAAATGGCGATGTGTCTACTAAAAACATTCTAATAGGTAATCCAACTTGTGGAGCAGCCAACCCTACCCCATAAGCATTGTACATGGTTTCAAACATATTCTGTAACAACGCATCGAACTTAGGATAGTCTTTTGTAATGGGTTCAGCTTTCTTCTTTAATACCGGATCTCCGTAGGCTACTATGGGTAAAATCATCTGGAAACAAAATTAATTGTGCAAAAATACAATTCTATGTGATATTTTATGTCTCTTTTTGAGAATAAAAAACTCCTCTATCTAATATATACATAAAGGAGTTGATAGTTTGAGCGAATACCTTTTATTTAAGTATAACCACTTTTCTTGTTAAAGCATTATTACCTTTATTTATTTTTATCATGTAAATACCATTGGGTAATCCACCAACATTTATAATTTTAGAAAAGGTATTTTTAGATGATGTTTTAAACACAAACTTGCCAGTAATAGCATATGGTTCAATGTCCACTGAAGTAGCAATTTCAAAAGACAGATTCATTTCATTTCCATTTACCGCATTTGCAAACACTTTAAATTCTTCCTTTATCATGCTAAATTCTTCTGTTGGCAATGTTCCTAAAGAATACTCACAAGTAGAATCAAAACCAGAGGCGACTGTAAAATATTGACCTGTAATGGCAGGGCCAGAAGTCTCTTCTTTATTATATACAGAAACTTTTGTTAAGCAAGAAAAGGCATCTAAAATAAAATCCGTAGTAGTATTATTTACAGTAATTACACTTGGCCTATCATAACATGCTCAAAAGGTTGCATATAATTTAATTACCATTTGAAGACGTTGTTCCAGAATTTAGGCACTGGTCTGCAAAAACTTGTGCTAAAGAAAAAAGTAGAGTAAAGTCTAATAAGTAAATTTGTTTCATATCATTGGTTATTGATTTCAGATATAAATTTAAGAATTTCCTACAAAGTCTGACTTATTTTTCCACAACTACTTAGAATACAAATAACTTTGTAAAATCAATGTCGCACTTATCTCATCTACAAGTGCCTTGTTTTTACGTTGTTTTTTATTCAAACCACTAGCAATCATAGTTTGAAAGGCTATTTTTGAAGTAAAACGCTCATCTACACGTTTTATAAGAATACTGGGGATTTTTTTATGTAATTTTTCTAAGAAGGCTTGAATATGAACTTCGCTTTCAGACGCCGAATTGTCCATTTGCTTTGGTTCCCCTACTAAAAAAAGTTCTACATTTTCTTTCTTCACATATTCATCTAAAAAAGGAATGAGCTCTTTAGTGTCAACAGTGGTTAACCCTGAGGCTATAATTTGTAACTCATCAGTTACTGCTATTCCCGTTCGTTTGGTTCCAAAATCTATTGCTAGAATACGCGCCATTAGTTTCTTTTGGCACAAATGTAACAAAATAAAGAGGGCTATCAATACTGACAGCCCTCTTGTTTAAACCTTAAATTATTAATATTTGAATTAAGCCTTAACCGCTTTATTAATCTTTGGGAATACAAAACTAATGTTACCTGCTTTTCTCTGACGGTTTAAATAAATTCTAATATCACTATTTATTTTAGCAATATTTGCTTTTAGTTCTGTAGCATCAATCAATAATTCACTTTCATTTATCTGGTTAGGCGTCTCGTTTGAAATTACCTTAACAGTTTCTACACTTACTTTAGAATCATCACTTTGAGCATTTCCAAAAGAGAACGCTAATAAGAAAATTAATAATAAGTAGAAATTTGTTTTCATGGTTGTTATTGTTTGATGATTCAAATATAGGTTCACTCTAAGCCTGGCACGCAAAAAATTAGTTGTACAAAACAGAATTTTCGATTATTAGAGAAGCAGTTATTTTTAACCGATAAATAGTTAAAACACATGTTTTACCGACTAAAAGCTTTATTTTGTGCATTTCAACCTATTTCAAGCAAGACAAAAAGTTTAACTGCTGTTTTCATTCCATAAAAAGCACTTTAAACATTATCAATGTTTCATAGAAACCACCTTATAATTTTTTTCATTTCATCGCCTATTTCAAGTATAGCTAGTATATTTGCTGAAAATATTAATACCAATGACTGAATTACAACAAATCATAGAAGACGCTTGGAATAACCGTGCGTTATTAAATGACGAAAAAACAATAGCTGCCATAAAAGAGGTAGTAGATTTATTAGACAAAGGAGAATTAAGAGTTGCTGAACCTATTGAAGGTGGTTGGCAAGTTAACGAGTGGGTAAAAAAAGCAGTGGTATTGTACTTTCCTACGCAAAAAATGGAAACTATTGAGTGTGGTCCACTAGAGTTTCATGATAAAATACCTTTAAAAAGAGGCTATCAAGAAAAAGGTATTCGTGTAGTACCTCATGCCGTAGCAAGACATGGTGCTTATATTTCTAGCGGAACTATTTTAATGCCTAGCTATGTAAATATTGGTGCCTATGTAGACGAAGGTACTATGGTTGACACTTGGGCTACGGTAGGAAGCTGTGCTCAAATAGGTAAAAATGTACATTTATCAGGCGGTGTTGGTATAGGCGGTGTTCTTGAACCCCTGCAAGCAGCCCCTGTTATCATTGAAGACAACGCGTTTATTGGAAGCCGATGTATTGTAGTGGAAGGCGTTCGCGTTGAAACTGAAGCTGTTTTAGGTGCAGGAGTTACCCTAACTATGAGCACAAAAATTATTGATGTAACTGGTGATAAACCTATGGAATACCGCGGTGTTGTACCAGCACGTTCAGTAGTCATTCCTGGTAGTTATGCTAAAGAATTTCCTTCTGGAACCTTCAACGTGCCTTGTGCCTTAATCATTGGAAAACGTAAAGAAAGTACCAATAAAAAAACATCACTTAACGATGCGCTTCGTGAACATGATGTAGCTGTGTAAACCACAAGACATAGTTTTTAGGATATTTTTACATCAAAAGACACTTAGGCTTTTAAACTACTAGTTTATAAATATTAAAATCTCGATTATCGAGTGAAAATACTGGTTATACAACAAAAAATGATTGGCGATGTGCTTACAAGCAGTATTCTGTTTGAAGTACTTCGTCATGAATATCCAAAAGCTCAATTAGATTATTTGATAAACGACTACACCTATCCTGTAGTAGAAAACAATCCTTTTATTGATAATTTTATTTTCTTCACAAAAAAGGAAGAACAAATCAAACATGGCTTATTCGTACTTGCTAAAAAGATAAAAGCACAACAATATGATGTTGTTATTGATGTGTATTCAAAACTTTCAAGTAATATAATCAGTTTATATTCTGGCGCCAAAATAAAAATATCCTATTACAAACTCTATACGGCTTGGATTTATAATGAGAATGTAAAACGTAAAAAGAAAAGTAAAACGAATAACTTAGCCATTACGCATAGGCTTAAACTTTTATGTCCCTTATATATTGACGCTGAACCTCTTCAACCTAAAATATACCTCAGCAAACAAGAAATTAAAGACAGTGCTCTGTTTTTAACCCAAAATAAACTTAAACTTGAGTTCCCAGTTTTTATGATTAGTGTTTTAGGTAGTACCAAAAACAAAACCTATCCTTTTGCCTTCATGGCACATGTGGTTGATACTATTGTTGAAGAGCAACCAAAAGCACAGCTTCTGTTTAATTATATTCCAAATCAAGCAGAAGACGCCAAAACCATATTCAACCTTTGCAAACCCAAAACTAAAGACCAAATATATTTTAATGTCTTTGGAAAAAGTTTAAGACAATTTTTAGCCATCACATACCATTGTGATGCGCTTATTGGTAATGAAGGTGGCGCGGTAAATATGGCTAAGGCAATGAAAGTAAAAACCTTTTCAATATTTTCGCCTTGGATTGATAAAGCGTCTTGGAGTCTTTTTGAAGAAGAAAAAAATATTGGAGTTCATTTAAAAGACTATTATCCTGAGTACTATACCAAACCTGAAAAACAATATAAAAAAGAAGCACTTCAACTTTATCAATTATTCAAACCCGAATTATTCTCAAACCAGCTAAAAACGTTTTTAAAAGCATTGTAATGGTAAAAATATCAGGCGTTATAATAACCTATAATGAAGAAGAACATTTAGAAAAATGCTTACAATCTTTAGTTGGTGTAGTAGATGAAATTTTAGTAGTTGATTCATTTTCAACCGACCAAACTCCCGAAATATGTAAACAGTTTAATGTTAGATTTATTGAACATATTTTTGATGGCTATATTGAACAAAAAAACTATGCACTTTCGTTAGCAAAACATGATTATATTTTGTCTTTAGATGGAGATGAAGCGCTTTCTGAAACATTAAAAGACTCTATTTTAAAAGTAAAAGCAAATTGGCAATTTGAAGGATATTATTCCAATAGATTAAACAATTATTGTGGCCAATGGATAAAACACTCAGATTGGTATCCCGACCGAAAGCTTCGACTATTCAAAAAAGGGAGTGGCGAATGGAAAGGTATTAACCCTCACGACAGCTACACCTTAAAAAAAGGACTTAAATCTGGACATTTAAAAGGAGATTTACTACACTGGATTTACAGAGACTACCAAGAACATAACCTTAAAGTTGAACGGTTTTCAACGATTGCCGCTCATTCGTATTACAAATTGGGTATTAATTCTTCTATATTTAAAATTGTGTTTAGGCCTTCTTGGGCATTTTTTAAAGCTTATTTTTTAAGACTTGGATTTTTAGATGGATTGAATGGTTTGATTATTTGTATTCAGACCTTTAATGTAACATTTTTGAAGTATATAAAACTTTACGAGCTAACTAAACGAAACAATTAGTACCTTTTCCAAAATTTTATTTTTTTTTTAAGCTGCTGTTTTCGGTGGTATTTCTTTTGAAAAACTAATGTTTCACCCCACATCAAATCAAAAATTGCATTAAAGTTTTCTCCAGAGCATTTAGCATATTCATCACTCATTATTTCAACCATAGATTTATGGGTAGTTAAACGCGAAAAATTTTTTATTCTAGTTTCAAAATCCAAGGTCTTAAATTCCATCCTATTCAGATCAACTAAATAAAATTTATAATCACCGTTATTTAATTGAATGAGTGTGTTCCCTGGAGAATGATCTAAAAAATGAACCCCTTTTTCATGCAGCTCAAATGTAAACCGGGTAAATGCTCGGAGAATAGCTTGGTAATTTGGAATACTAAAATCTGTTGTGAGTTCTCTATAGGTTAATTCACAATCTAACTGCTCACTGATGTAAAAGCTCTTTTTAAACAAAAAAAGGGTTTTAAACTCGTAATATGCTATGGGTAGTGGGGTTCCAATATTTAAATCCATTAGCTTGTTGGCATACTCATATGACCGTTGTGCCTTACTTTTTCTAAAAAAACGATACGCAATTTGATTAATAATACTAGGCACTCTAAAAGACTTAACATTAACCGTTTTATCCTCTAACTGAAATAGTTTTAAAGAATTTCTATCTTGATTACCAAAGTTTTCCCCTTTAGTGTCAAAATTTTCAATAATATCATCAAAAAAAAGTTCGTGCTTATTATAACGACTATGTATAATCTTATTCCCTTTCATTTAAGTATTTATCTATACCGTTTTCACACCAAACCCTTCTCTCTTCAATGGTCTTTTGCTGAATCGTATCATTAATATTCAATTTTGTTTTTGAACTTTCTTTGTGCCAAATATGATAGATAATGGCTTTAAATTTCATTCGCTTACCTAAAATACCACTATTTATTATTCTAATGATGAGTTCTGAATCTTCTCTACCCCAACCCGTCATATTTTCATTATAGCCATTAACTTTTATAAAATCTGATTTCCAATAAGAAAGATTACAACCTCTTAATTTTCTTGATAATTTATTGCTCTTCTTATATATTAAACTTCCCAAAAATGGTATATGAAGGTTTCTATTCCGTTTTTTTATACCCTTTGAAAAATAAGAAAACTTAACTATTTTCTTTTTAAACAATATTGATAAAAAATCTTCTTGAACATTTACTCTAGAACCATACAAATACGTATTTGATTCAACACTTTGCAAATGGTCTTTAATAAATTTTTTATGCATTATACAATCCCCATCTAGCTGAATTATATAATCTGCTTTAGTTTTTGAAATTGCTAAATTCAAAATTCCAGATTTTCTAAACCCCTTATCTTCATGCCAAACATGCTTCAAAGGCACTGGAAACTCTTTTGCAAAAGCTTCAATCAATTCTTTTGTTTCACTGGAGGAACCATCATCCGCGATAATAACTTCAGTAGGAAAAACCTCTTGTAATTTAACACTTTTTAAAACGAGTTCAAGTGCTTCCGGCCAGTTATAGGTTGTTATAATGAGTGCAGATGTCAAAATGATTTCTTTTTAAAATGGTATCTAAAAAATTGTCCTATGTTCTTTTTTATGATAAAAAACTTAGTTTTATAGAGCCCTTGCTCCTTTTCTATTTTAAAATTATCAAATAATTCTTTGAAGTTTTTCCCTTTTACAAAGTCCAGATATTTCCATTTCTCTGGTTCTAAAAAAAAGAAATTCTCTTTTTCTTTATAATTGTGTTCATTAACACCATCCCATTTCTTCATAAATGCCTCTATATCAAAATCATTATTATGCCCCCAATTTGTTAGTTTTTGCAACAAATCATCTCGGTTTCTTGCTAAACATTCATGAAGTATTAAGGCATTAAAATATATAACCTGACCTTTTGTTTTTCTACCAACAGTATACTCTGGGTAATTGGTTGCTACCACGGTTTTTGTAGCTTCATCTACGTACAAATATCCTTCATCAACTTTTTTATATAAACTTACATGAAATGGCTGAATTTGAACTGGGTGCTTCTCTGGATTTATCAAAAGCCTAGTTTTAGTTCTTAGGTATGTAACAAATCGTTTAAAATTTATAAAATATTCATCGGCGTCTAGTTGAATAATCCAATTACCTATCCCCATTTTATTTGCCAACATTTTACGTTCTCTCACCTCGCATTGCATAGTAGATAAATCTTTTACATAAAATTGGTCTTCGTATAAATGAATCTTTTTATCGGTATCGTAAGCCCTTATCCAATCAAAAAAATTATCAGCTATTTCAATAGTTTCCCCGTTCCACGTTTTTCTATCCTTATCTAAAGCCAAATAAATTGTGTCGGCTTGTTTATAAACCAACGGAATAGCATTTTTTAGCAACTCATAATCGTATGATACCAAAAAGCCTACTTGAATTTTATTCATAAATCTCAATATTCAAATAAAATAAAAACAAATATACAATACCTATTTAAAGGTCATTGGGTAAACCAAAAAAAAGACTAAATTTGATTTTAAAAACTTAATTAATGAGGATTTGCCTAATCAGTTTTGATTACTGGGACTACGACCACCATATTGTAAACACATTACAAAAGAAAGGAATAGATGCTACCCATATTGATATAAGCAAATACAAGTATGTGTATAAAAGCGTGTTTGAAAAATTGGGTAATTTTTTATCCAAAACGTTTTTAAAAAAGAATAAAAAAAAAATAAACAGGCAAAAATATATTCTTAATACACTTGAAAAAATAGGAAAACAGGATTATATTCTAGTTATAAGGCCTGATTTAATTGATAAGCCTACGCATTTAGCAATAAAAGGTTTTACTAAAAACTATATTGCTTATATTTATGATAGTTGTAAACGCTTTCCTATAAACCATCTTTTAAACGATGTTTTTAATCGCATTTTTTCTTTTGATTTAGAAGATGTAAAAACCTACAATTTTGAGCACATCACAAACTACATTTATTTAGATAAACAAGATATTAGACATGATTTTGAATATGATTTATTTATGGTTATGTCGCCAGACCAAAGAATTAAACAATTAAATAAGTTGGCAAAAAAGCTTGATGACAATAATGTAAGCTATAAATTTATAGTTGTTTCTAAAAAAAGACCAAGCAATTTATACAAGGGCATTGAACACAGTAATAATGATATTGACACGACACAGCTAAATTTATACTTAAACAGATCAAAAGTGATGCTTGATTTAGTTAGAAAAGGACACAATGGTTTAAGTTTTAGAATCTTTGAAGCCCTAGCCTATCAAAAAAAAATAATCACTACAAACCATACTGTAAAAGAATACGCGTTTTATAAAGCTAATAACATTCTAGTTTTAAATGACGATGATTTTAGCATTAATCCCCAATTTTTTAAAACCGAATATATTCCTTTAGAGAAGAACATCTATTACAAATTTACTGTTGACCATTTTGTAGAACAGGTGTTTGATTTACAAAAAAATTAACCTATACCTTAAATATTACTTATTATGAAAAGCCAAAATAATGGATTACAACAATAAACCAGACGCTTATTATAATTTTCCTAGACCAGAAATGCTAGGCTATTTACCTAGGGAAGCTAAACATGTTTTAGAAGTGGGTTGCGGTCAAGGGGCTTTTGCTAGGCAAATAAAAGGCTATAATAATGCTGAAATTTGGGGTATCGAATATATGCCTGAGGAAGGAAAGATAGCAAAAAACATATTGGACAAAGTATTTATTGGTCCTTGTGAGAATTTTATTGAAGAGCTTCCTGATAATTATTTCGACGCCATATTCTTTAATGATGTTCTTGAACATTTAACTTACCCCGATGATGTTTTAAAAAGATTAAAACCTAAGTTAAAAGCAGGAGGTATAGTAATTAGCTCTATACCTAACGTTAGAAACTTTAGAATCCTTAAAATGCTAGTATTTAAAGGCGAATGGAATTATACAGACCATGGTATTATGGATAAAACACATTTACGATGGTTTACCAAAAAAAGTATTAAAAATATGTATGAAAGTCTAGGGTATGAAGTTGTCAGTCATGAGGGGATTAATCCTAGTAAATCACTTAAACCTTATTTGTACAACATCCCTTTACTATTTACTGCCATGGATATGAAATATACACAGTTTGCTACGGTTGCTAAAAAACCACAAGCCGTCTGATTTAATCCACAAGAACCCCTCAACTTTAATCAAAAACTTTTTTAAGTTGATTTTCTATATGTTGTTTTGAAAAGGGCTCTATAAACTGTTCTGACAGATTACTGATAGAACTCCACAATGCTTCATCATCATAAAGTTTTAATATTTTAGAGGCTAATAACTCTGCGCTGTTTGCTATCATTTCTTCTGAAAATGGAGCAAAATTAAAGCCTTCAGCACCAACATCGGTAGTTACAACAGGCAAACTATATTCAAAACTTTGTCCTATTTTTCCTTTTATTCCTGCTCCATACCGTAATGGCGCTACAAACAACTTTGCCGAGTTAAAGTATGTTGAAACATCTTCAACATAACCTACCACATTAAAATTTTCACTGTTTAATTTTATAATTTTTTGTGGCGGATTACTCCCCACAATATCTACTTTTATATCTTTATTTACCTCCCAAACTAAGGGCATTATTTCATTCTTTAGCCATAAAATAGCATCAACATTAGGTTTATGTTTAAACCCACCAATAAAAAGCAAGTTTTTTCTCTCTGAAAATTCTTTAAATGCTTTTGTTTTCTTTTTAAACTCATGGAGGTTACCTATGGTAATCATTTTTGAATTCTCTTTGTAAAAGCTTTCTAATGAATGTTTATCCCTTTCTGATATAACTACAATTTTATCAGCAGCTTTACAATTGTCTATTTCCAACTTTAACATTGCTTCGGCTTTTTGTTTAAGCTTATCGCTTTTTGTTAGCTCCCACTCTCTAATCAATCTTAAATAATGAAAATCTACCATGTCATAAATCAAGGTCACTTTACTATTAAGGTCTTTTATTACCGAATGGTAGGCTTCAAAATTTTCAGGTCTATGTAACCAAGCATAATCTAGTTTTGATGCGATGTTTTTTATATACTGATTTCTTGTTATTAAGTTATCCGCTTTATCCAAACTTGGCTGATAAACATTAACACCTAATGATTTAAACCTCTCAACACATTCATCCTTCTGCTTATATTCTTTTTGATTAGCCATTAAAAAAACAGAGAAGTTATTGTTTAGCATCAACTTAATCAGTTGAAGTAATCTTTTTGATCCAGAATCTTCATTATATTTGGGAATATAGGTATCTATGATTAAAATACTTTTTTCTCTATAATTAATCGAATTAAAATCAAAAACCACATTTTGCTTTTTAAGTTGAAGCTTCAATAGATTATTTCTAAGAATCAATTTTAATCTTTTTTTCATAAACTTTTTAAACATTAATCTATAAAACGAATTAACGCTTCCTTTTTAGATTTCAATTGCTTTACTATATTATTAAGTGTTTCGTCTGAGGATAATCGGAATAGTGATTCATCAATATTCTTTGTTTGGCTGTAGATTAAGGACTTAACTTTTCTTTTCTTTATAAACCCTCTGGTACTTTTTTTGTTTCTAAGTCCTATATTGATTTCTTTATTTTCATGAAAACCTATAGACAACAACCAATCATTCCATTTCCATTCAGAAACCATTGTTCCTTCGTGTAAATGTGAATAAAAACGAAACCGCACCCAAGGTACGCGTACTATATCTGCAATCATTGCTCCATGCATCGCCTCACTTATAATTTGCTCACTTGCTGCTATTTCTGTAATAAATTCTTCTACATTATTCAAGTCTGTTGGCAAAATCAAATTCCAAGATAAATCATCACAAATTTTTTGCCAATCCACTTTATCAACAGACATAAAATAAGGGATGAAGCTTATTTTATATTTTTTTGGTGTATTTATATATGATTTATATTGAGGTAACAAAGTTAAAAAATAGGCCGCATCTGCTATGTAATGATCTAAATTTCCTTTTAATTTTAAAGAGCTATAAGGGCCTCTTAAAAAGAAAATATGCCAAGAATCATCAATTTTTATATTTTCATTAATAGATCTAATGCCTGTTCCAAAAACAACCTTTTTTTCACAGGTATTTGCTTGTTCTATAAATACAGAATCTTCCATTAGAATAGATCCTATTCCAAAAAAAGCAATCTCCTGATGTTCTTGTAAAAAATCTGATCCGAAAATCTGGGGCCACATCCATATATTTAAATCATCTCCAAAATTTCCTGATTTTGATTTATAATAAACTAATTGCATTCCATTTTATTTAATTTTTCAAAGGTATAACAAAAAATAGGTTCATTGAACTACCACACATGTTATTAACTGATAATACTCACTGAGAACCTCATATCTTTTTAGTATTCATTTGGTTTACTTTTTAAAAAACAGCTAAGTAATTCAACTATTTGTACAGCTTTTTGTTACAATTCCATTTTTTAAATTTCATTTAGATATACTAATAAAATCCACTAGATTAAATTGTAATTTTGCAAAAAAAAGAATTCTATTATTCAATAAAAAAATGCAATCAGAACTAAAAAAGGCTATTGATACCTTAAAACAAGGCGGACTTATTCTTTATCCTACAGATACCGTTTGGGGCATTGGCTGTGATGCATCAAACCCTAAGGCTATAAAAAAGGTATATCAATTAAAAAATCGTGTAGACAGCAAAGCATTAATATGTTTGGTGGCTGATGACCGCATGCTAAAAAAGTATGTAAAAGAAATACCTGAAGCCGCTAGAAACATTATTGAGATTACCAACAAACCAACTACTATCATTTACGATGACGCCCAAAATTTAGCTGATAATTTAATTGCTTCAGATGGCACCATTGCCATAAGAATTCCGGATGACGACTTTTGCTATTGGTTATGCAGAAAATTTAACGGCGCCATTGTATCCACTTCCGCAAATATAAGTGGTCAACCAACCCCGAAATCATTTAAAGAAATAGCGCCAGAGGTTTTAAAAGGTGTAGACTATGTTGTAAATTTGCACCACGAAAAAAATTGCGCAAAGCCATCTTCAATTATTAAATTGAGTAATAATGGCTTAGTGAAAATTATTAGAGAATAAAACCGCAACACGCATTAATGAATTTCAAAGAAGCATTAGGCCATCCTGTTTTTAAAATCATATCTAAATCTGCTCAAGAATTACAACTAGATTCTTATGTTATTGGTGGCTTTGTACGCGACTTTATTCTCAATCGTAGAAACGCCAAAGACATTGATATTGTGGCCATTGGTAATGGTATTACATTAGCCCGACAAGTGGCTAAAAATCTGCCTACCCAACCCAACGTTCAGGTATTTAAAACCTATGGCACAGCTATGCTTAAATTTGATGATATTGAAATTGAATTTGTTGGTGCAAGAAAAGAATCATATACCGAAGATAGCAGAAATCCTGCCGTTGAAAATGGCTCATTAGAAGACGACCAAAACCGTAGAGATTTTACCATTAATGCCTTGGCTCTTAACCTAAACGAAAATCAGTTTGGCGACTTACTTGATCCGTTTGGAGGTATGAATGACCTTGAAAATAAAATCATCAGAACACCTTTAAGTCCAGGTATAACATATTCTGATGACCCCTTAAGAATGCTTCGTGCTATACGATTTGCAACGCAATTAAACTTTAAAATTGAATCAACGTCTCTTGATGCCATAAAGAATAATAACAAGCGTATTACCATTATTTCAAAAGAACGTATTGTTACAGAACTTAATAAAATTTTAGAAAGTAACACACCTTCTACAGGGTTCTTGCTACTTGAAAAAACAGGGCTTTTACATCATATTTTACCTGAATTAACCGCCCTAAAAGGGATTGATGAAATAGAAGGCCAACGTCATAAAGACAACTTTTATCATACCCTTGAGGTTGTAGACAATATAGCACAGAATACAGATAACTTATGGTTAAGATGGGCGGCATTACTGCATGACATAGGTAAGGCGCCAACAAAAAAGTTTAATAAAAAGATAGGATGGACCTTCCATGGCCATGAGTTTGAGGGCTCTAAAATGGTGTACCGTTTATTCAAACGGTTAAAAATGCCTTTGAATGACAAAATGAAGTTTGTTCAAAAAATGGTTTTAATGAGCTCACGCCCCATTGTATTAGCGCAAGATATTGTAACCGATTCTGCGGTGCGTCGTTTGGTTTTTGATGCTGGTAACTACGTAGATGATTTAATGACGTTGTGTGAGGCTGATATCACAACTAAAAATCCAAAGAAGTTTAAAAAATATCATAATAATTTTAAAATTGTTAGAGATAAAATTGTAGAAGTTGAGGAACGTGATCATGTTAGAAATTTTCAACCACCAATTTCTGGTGAAGAAATCATGAAAACGTTTAACCTTAAACCTTCAAAAGAGATTGGTATTATTAAAGAAGCTATAAAAGAAGCCATTTTAGAAGGAGAAATTCCTAACAATTATGACGCTGCTCACACACTCATGATAAAAAAAGGAAAAAAACTAGGACTAACACCAACCGAAATATAACGCTTTGTGAAAAAAGAAAAGGATAACAAATTTGTAGTGTACTGGTTATTAACAGGATGCTTTCTCATCTTTATTATGGTTATTGTGGGTGGGATTACCCGGTTAACAGATTCTGGTTTATCTATATCCAACTACCGCTTAATAACAGGTACCATACCTCCTATTGGTGACCAAGAATGGCAAGAAGCGTTTGATTTGTACAAACAACACCCCGAATACCAGTTTTACCATAGCCATTTTAGCATTGAAGATTTTAAGAGCATCTATTTCTGGGAGTGGATTCATCGTGTTATTGGAAGAGCAATAGGCTTAGTATTTATCATTCCTTTTATTTATTTCTTAATTAGAAAACAACTTACAAAACCCACCATTAAGAAATGTGTAGTTTTACTTGGTTTGGGGGCTTTTCAAGGCTTTTTAGGTTGGTATATGGTTAAAAGTGGTTTGGTAGACATGCCCGACGTAAGCCATTATAGGTTAGCAGCTCATTTAACCACCGCCTTTTTAACTTTTGCAGCAACGCTTTGGGTGGCTTTAGATATCATTTTCCCCAATAAAAAACCGGCAAACAAACCTATTAAAAACATAATTATTATCAGTTATATCATTTTAATTGTACAAATTATATACGGTGCTTTTATTGCAGGACTAAAGGCTGGCTTAGTGCATAACCATTGGCCCTTAATGAATGATGGTGAATTCATACATCCTTCTGTTTATGTATTAGAACCTTTTTATAAAAACCTTATTGAAAACCCTAGTGGTATACAATTTGTTCATCGTATTTTGGCATTTCTCGTAGTGGCCTGTGTGTTTTTAATTTGGAAAAAGGCGCAATCTACTTCACTTTCAAAGTACCAAAAACAAAGCGTAAACGCTTTAGTTATTTTAGTATTTTTTCAATTTGGTCTAGGGGTATTTACCTTAATTTTACACGTACCGCTATGGTTGGGTGTAGCACATCAAGTAGGTGCGTTTTTAATGTTGAGCGCTATGACTTTTACATTACATCGTTTTACAAAATAAATTAAAAATAGCTACCTTTGTGCCTCAATTATATGCATTAAATGGTTTACAGATTTAGAGTTATTTTAGACAATGATACTGAAGAGGATATCTTCAGAGATTTAGAAATCTTAGAAACAGATACGCTTGAAGATTTACATAATATTATTACGCAATCTTTTGGTTTTGATGGTTCTGAAATGGCTTCTTTTTACATTAGTAATGATGCTTGGGAGCAAGGCGAAGAAATTTCTCTTTTTGATTTAAGCGATGATAATTCAGCTCGTTTAATGCACGAAACGTCATTAGATTGTGTGGTGCATGAAGCACAAACAAAGCTTATATATATCTACGACTTTTTAAACATGTGGACATTTTACGTTGAATTAGCAGAAATTGTAGATAAAAACGAAGGCTTAGATTACCCTAACCTTATGTTTGTAAAAGGCCAAGTGCCTGACTCAGCTCCTGAAAAATTATTTGAGTCTGATAACTTTGACGACGACTTCAATGAGTTTGAAGATGGTTTAGACATTGATGACTATGATAATTTAGGCTTTGATGAACACTGGAATTAAATGGTAATTACCGCATTTTTAATTTCTCAATATTCACATTTTCGTAATTTCTAGTCAAAAACTCTAAGGAGAACTTTACAATTTGCCCCATGTTTTTACTCTTCTTAAAATTAACGTCGTGAGTATAATCAAAAATGGTCATTTTTAAATAATCAACATGCGCTTGCGTAGAGATTTCATCAGCTTCCATACAATACAACAACTTAGCTACCCGATCATTAAAACTTTTTAATCGTTTTACTAACATAGAGCGTTCTTCCGTTTTATACTGATCAATAGATAATTTTTGAATACTGGTTGAGACCAATTTAACCATCTCATAGTTTTCTTTAAAAAACTGAGGCCTATAAATGTTAAACTTCCCTTCGTAGGATTGTTGATCAAAATCGATAGCTCTTATCTTATAAACAACCTTATCAAAATCGTGCATTGGTACTATCACGTAGTTATAAGAACGCATGTCACCCAGCAATCGTATCATACACCGCTCATTAAACTTCACAAACTCCTTTGCTATCTGAGATTTTTCAGACCTGCTACAATTAGGCAACATATTTTTTATAAACTCATCACCTGGTATACCTGCAATATGTTCTTCAATGAGGGTGTTTCTATACACCAAAAAATTGAGGTTATACGGTGACAACATATGTTCTAATTCTAGTCCATAAATTCTGGAAGCATCGGCCGTTTTTATGTAAAAATAGGTAGAGTTATCATTTAAAATATTTCTGATTTTTATTCGGAAAGGTTTTGAATTTCCAAACGTACAGTAATCAATGGCATCAACACTTAAAAAAGGCAATACATTTTCATTTCCATCAGAATGAAAAATGGTATAAACTTTTTTTAATGCCGATTCAATTTCCTCGCGTTCAAATTCATTATAATAAACACGAATCCAAAGAGTATCATTTTCGTCTTTATCATACACAACAATAGACCCTTGAAACCGTAACAAATCGTCATAAAAAATAGGAATCTTTACCGTTCTATTATATTCTGAAAGATAATTATGTAATTTTGAAGTAATTGGAAATGAAGGTTTCCGTTTTGAAATTTTTAAGTCCTGCATAGCTCATAATCTTACACAAATTTACGGCTTTTCTAGCAAAGGATGTAACAAAAAATAAAGAGTCTCGTCATACCTTTATAACTAACAAAGCTTGCTTATTTATAGCCTGCTCTAAACACGTCACGCTTGAATTCTATTTTAACCATCAACAATCTTACAAAAAAGTTTGGCTACCTCACTGCTGTAAAAGATTTATCATTTACTATAAACAAAGGCAATGTTTATGGTATTCTTGGCCCCAATGGTAGCGGAAAATCAACCACACTAGGCATTGTTTTAAACGTAGTCAACAAAACGTCAGGGAGTTTCAAATGGTTTGATGGAAACGTGTCTACCCATGATGCTTTAAAAAAAGTTGGTGCTATTATTGAGCGTCCAAACTTTTACCCTTATATGACGGCCACTCAAAATTTAAAATTGGTATGCAAAATAAAGGGTGTTGACTATGCTAAAATTGATGAAAAGCTTGAAATAGTAGGACTTTTAGACAGAAAAGACAGTACATTTAAAACCTATTCACTTGGTATGAAGCAACGTTTGGCTATTGCCTCTGCCCTGTTGAATGATCCTGAAATATTAATTCTTGATGAGCCTACAAATGGTTTAGACCCACAGGGGATTCATCAAATACGAGAAATTATAAAACAAATTGCAACTAAGGGCACTACTATATTATTGGCATCACACCTACTTGATGAAGTTGAAAAAGTCTGTTCACATGTTATTGTGCTTAGAAAAGGCGTAAAGCTATATTCAGGCAGAGTGGACGAAATGATTTCAAGTCATGGTTTTTTTGAACTAAAATCAAACCAAAATGAAAAGTTGATTGAATTACTTCATAATCACCCGTCATTCGATAAAGTGGTTGTAACCCCTGATTTAATTACAGCCTTTTTGAAAGAACCCATGAAATCAGAAGATTTTAACTCCTTTCTTTTTGATAAAAACATCATTCTTACGCATTTAGTACAGCGCAAAGAAAGCTTAGAAGAACAATTCTTGCAGCTAACCGACAACCAATAACACATCAAAACCCAACGTAATGTTAAGACTTTTAAGCTTAGAACTACAGAAACTTTTACTTAATAGAACAAGTAAAATTCTAATATTTATTTCATTTATACTGCCTTTCTTTGTTATTCTACTATCTTCTTTAAAAATTAATGTTTTTGGGTTCTTCACACTAGAACTTGGAGAACTTGGGGTCTTCAATTTTCCTATTATTTGGCATCTCACTACATTTTTTGCCTCACAGTTTAAATTTTTCTTTGCTATTGTTGTAGTCAGTATGATTGGTAATGAATACAGCAATAAAACCATAAAACAAAATCTTATTGATGGTTTGAGTAAAAAAGAATTCATTCTATCAAAATTCTACACCATAGTATTTTTCTCATTAATTTCTACGGTTTTAATATGTCTTATTTCTCTATGTATTGGCCTATACTATTCTAGCTATACCGAATTTTCTATAGTACTTAAAGGCACTGAATTTTTAGTAGCCTACTTTGTCAAGCTAATGGGCTTTTTTAGTTTATGTTTATTTTTTGGTATGCTTGCAAAACGCTCTGCCTTTGCACTAGCCTTTTTATTCATTTTATTTATCATAGAATGGATTGTTTTCGGACTCCTTGCATGGCAATTTAATGCTAATGTTGCAGAAAAAACCCAAAACTTTTTTCCTCTTAAATCTATGTACAAATTGATTGATCAACCCTTTCAACGTATTGCAATGAGCAAATTTCCAGACAAATCTAATTTGGTCTATGATTATGCTGCCCATGGCTACGAAATGATTATCGTTTTATGTTGGACAGGCTTGTTTATATTTTTATCGTATAGATTATTAAAAAAGCGAGATTTATAATATCTTTGGTAGCCTTGCTATTAAAGATGAAAAACATTCTTTTTTACATTTGTTGTGCTACTTTTTTTTGTGGTTTTACTCAAAATGAAGCTTCCAATTGGTATTTTGGTTTTAATAGTGGCATAACTTTTAATTCAGCCAACAATACAGTAACCCCTTTAACTAATGGAAGTTTGAGCACTATTGAAGGTTGTGCTTCAATATCAGACGACACTGGAAATCTGTTATTTTATACTGATGGCATAACTGTATGGAATAAAAATCATGCTGTAATGACCAATGGTTTAGGGCTACTTGGCGATCCTTCAAGCACACAATCGGCCATTATTGTCCCCAAGCCTGATAGTGATACTATTTTCTACATTTTCACGGTAGACGACTACACCTTTGAACAACCCCACTTTGGGTTAAACTACTCTACAGTTGATATGTCTCTAGATAATGGTTTAGGAGCCATTACCAATAAAAACGTTCAACTTTTAAAACAATGCTCAGAAAAAATTACAGCTGTTATTAAAGACTGTATTTCAGGATCTATTTGGGTGATTGCCTTTGCCGATGCGAGTGGCGATTTAGATTTCTTTAACACCTTTCACGCCTTTGAAGTAAACAATCTTGGTGTGGAGATTAAGGCGGTAACATCAACATTTTTACAATCTATTTTTGATCCTCGGGGCTACCTCAAACTATCTCCTGATGGTACTAAAATGGTCTGCGCCAATATGACGGATGGACTTTTTGTATATGACTTTGATTCTAAAAACGGCACAGTAAGTAATCAACAAGAAATTGTAATTCAAGGTGCTAGTAATTATCCCTACGGTGTAGAATTTTCACCAAGTGGAGCATTGCTTTATGTACACTCTTCTAACGATTATTTTGATTTTGAAAACCGAGAAAACAATAATAATCCGGCTTCTCATAAATCGGTTCTTACGCAATTTAATCTGTTAGCACTAGATATATCTGCATCAGCTATTATACTTGACAATAGAAACCTGTATCGTGGTGCTTTACAATTAGGGCCCAATGGAAAAATATACCGCGCACTTAGTAAAACATATAATACTGGTACATCTTTTTTGGGTGCTATAAATACTCCAGACCAGATAGGTATAGGCTGTAACTATCAACATAATGCGATAAATTTAGGTTCAAAACTGTCCTCTCAAGGTTTACCTCCTTTTATCGCTTCATTTTTTGGAGAAAAAATCGATATCATAAAAAATGGGGAAAGTTCCAAAAATCTAGCGCTCTGTGATGGTACTATATATACGCTATCTGCCAATACCTATCCTGGTGCTTCCTACGTTTGGAGTAAAGACAAAACCATCTTATATGAAACAAGCAATCAATTAGAAGTTTCAGAATCTGGCCAATACGAACTTTATATCAACCCAAATAATGGTGATTGTGCTATTGAAGGTGAAGCTTACGTGCAATTTTATCCAAATCCAGAGGCCTTTGATTATCTTTTATTACAATGCGATGAAGATGGCTTATTAGATGGTAAAACATTTTTTAACCTTAATGAAGCTTCGGCGGCATTATCAGGTAATTCAAAAGATGTCTTTATTAAGTTTTACACTGATATATCAAGAACAAACGAAGTTAATGGTGATGTTTTTCAAAACACCTCCAATCCCCAAACTATTTATAGTGAAGTAATTAACTCTAAAACAGGTTGTTTTAGCCATTCAGAATTGACCTTACAAGTTAGCCTGACCGACAGCAATGATATAACCATTTCTCATTGTGATGATGATGGTCTTGATGATGGTCACTATCAATTTAACCTCAACGATTATAAAAATAAGATTACCGAAGGCTTACCAACAGGATTAGACATTGCTTTCTATGAAAACTATGACGATGCTTTGCTTGAACAAAATAAATTAGATTCGCTCTATACCAACACCATTGCGTCTTCACATAGTATTTTTGCACGTGCTGAAAATACTAATGGCTGCTATGGCATTAGTTCCATTTTGCTCACCGTATTCCCGCTTCCTAACATGAAAAGCGACGAGACACCTTATTATTGCTTAAACAAGTTTCCTGAAATGATCACACTTGATGCTGGTATTATTAACGATTCCCATTCAAACTATACCTATAACTGGTCTAACGGGGCAACGAGCTATAGCATAAATGTAAATACCATTGGCTCATATACCGTCACTGCAACAAATGCCAATGGTTGCCAAAAAAGCAAAACAATTACCATTGAGCCCTCAAATGTGGCAACGCTTAATGATATAAACATTACGGATGCCTCTTCAAATAACACCATTACTGTTCTTGCAAGTGGTGAAGGCATCTATCAATATCAACTGGTGGACGATAAAAACAATGTGATTGCTCCATTTCAAGAAGACAACATATTTTACCATGTCTTCCCTGGTATTTACAGGGTTTATATCAAAGACATTAAGAATGATTGTGGTGAAATATCTAAGTCATTATCTGTTATTGGCTTTCCTAAATACTTTTCACCAAATAATGATGGTGTTAATGATACGTGGCAGATTTACGGTATTACAGAAGCTTTTCAACCCAATACTAAAATTCAAATTTTTAATAGATTTGGTAAACTTATAAAAGAAATTTCTCCTTTAGGTGAAGGTTGGAATGGGCAGTTAAATGGACAATATTTACCTAATGATGATTATTGGTTTATGGTAAAATTACAAGATGGTCGTGTTTATAAAAATCATTTCACATTAAAACGATAAAAGCAATAATTTACTTTTTATCGATATTTTTTGCATTTCATCTATTTAATACCTATTTTTCGACACTATAAATGGCATGTTTATTTTTGCTGAGAAACCAAATTGAAAAACCTACAAGCAATGAGATTTGTTTATTATGTTATATGTATTCTACTTTGCTTAGCCAACACAGCCTATTCTCAGCAAATATCTGTAAATGATGGTGTTGATCTAGAAACCTTAATACAAGATAATCTTGTTGACGGTTGTGTTGACATCAGTAATATTACCTCTTCTGTAAATGGAGCATCAAGTGGATTTTCAAGTTATGGCTATTTTGAAAGAGGCAACTCCAATTTTCCTTTTGAAAATGGTATCATGCTCTCTACTGGTGCTGTTGCTTCAGGCGGAAATACGGAACAGTCTGCCGCGCTTAGTGATGGTTCTGCTTCGTGGGGATCAGATCCAGATTTAGAAACTGCCTTAGGAACTACTAATGGTTATGTAAATGCTACGGCTATTGAATTTGATTTTGTATCCATTTCTAATCAGTTTCAATTTAATTATTTATTGGCTTCAGAAGAATATTATGACACCTACCCCTGTCAATTTTCAGATGGTTTTGTGTTTCTTATAAAGGAAGCAGGTACAAACGATCCGTATCAAAATATAGCACTCATTCCAGGAACCTCAATCCCCGTAAACACCAACACCATTCACGATGAAATTTTCGGTATTTGTCCTCCCGAAAACGAACAATATTTTGAAGGTTACGGCATTGGTGACACCAATTATAATGGGAGAACTACAATACTAACAGCTTCAGGAACTATTCAACCCAATGTGACCTACCATATTAAACTCATTATAGCCGATCAAACAGATTCTTTAAATGGTGGTTTTGATTCGGCAGTGTTTATTGAAGGTGATAGTTTTAGAGTTTTAGATTTAGGTGAAGACGTATCAACCTGTTCGGGCTCCGTTACCCTAAATGCCGATATTAATAATCCTTTGGCATCATATGTTTGGTATCGAGATAATACAGTTATAACAGGAAGCACTAGTTCTAGCTTTATAGCAACCCAAAATGGCACTTACAGGGTAGAAGTTACCGTACCCGTTAATGGTAATGATTGTGTTGAAACAGATGAAATAACTGTGGTTTTAAACACCGAAGAAGCTATGAATCCATTATTGGATTTTGAATTATGTGATGATGCTAGCGGTGATCAAATTGAAACGTTTGATTTGAATCAAAAAAATTCAGAAGTCCTTTCAAATGCCCCGTTTTCAAATCCATTGTTTAGTTATCATTATTCTGAAACCGAAGCAAGAAGCAATCAAAACCCAATTACCTCTCCTATTCAAAACACAACAAACCCCCAAACCATTTTTATACGAATAGAAGATCGTAGTTCAGGGTGTTTTGCATTCTCTAGTTTTAATTTAGTTGTTAATAGCAGACCTTCAATTACACCGCCTTCAGATTTAGATATTTGTGATGCTGATGAGCAACCAGATGGCAGAACTGACATTGACTTAACCGAAAAAAATGACGAAATCACCTCTGGTGATAGTAACTTAAGAGTCACCTATCATTACACAGCCTTCGATGCTTCTAATGGTAATAACCCCATTTCCATGCCTTATAGAAATACCAACACTCCATCAGATCAGGTATTTGCAAGGGTTATCAATAGTAATACGGGCTGCACCACAACAACAACTTTAAACATTAATATTACAACAAGCCCTATAGTAAACCGAGAACCTCAATATTTAAATGCTTGCGATAGCGATTTAAATGGAAATGCTTTTTTCGATTTAACAGAAGTACTCCCGGCTATTCTGGGCGGATTAACTCAAGTTACGCCAACATTTCATTCTTCTATTTCTGATGCCGAGGCTGGTATTAACCCTATTACAAATGTAACCAACTATGAATACACTAACGGAAGTCCAGAACCTGGATTTGCCACACTTTATTTAAGGGTTTTAGATGATAATACCCAATGTGCCTCCGTCATTCCTTTTGAAATACATACTAACTTACTTTTAACTGGTACCGATATAGGCGACTTTGCTTTATGCGATAATGATACAGACTCAACTAACTCTTTAGATTTTAACCTTTTTACGGTTGAAAGTTCTATTGCCAATAATCTAGATACTCCAAACGGACTTCCAAACTCTATAAATGTTACATTTTACCAAAGTGAATCTGATAGAAATAACGGCACTAATGCCCTAGACAAATCACAGCTTTACGCAGCACTTAGCCCAAGCCTCTTATATATTACCATTGACGATGGAAGTTGTATCCAAGAAACAGAAATTACATTATTAATAAATCCTATATTACTATTCAACAACGTGGTTATCCCGTATTGCGATAATGATGACGATGGTATTACTAGTATAGATTTAGAATCTCTTGATGGTATTATTACTGGAGGTAACACAAACTTTACCGTATCGTATTTTGCTAATCAAGTTGATGCCGATAATAATAACACGTCAAATCAATTACCCCGTTATTTTGTAAACGACGATCCCGTTGAAACACTTTATGCCAGAATAACCAGCTTGGGAGCTTCGGGCTGTTCTACGGTAAATCCTTTTAGAATAGAAGTATTTACAGCGCCTACAACCACTGAACCTACAAATATTGTGGTTTGTGATGATGACCAAGATGGTATTTCAATTGTAAACCTTAACAATAAAATATCTGAAATTGTTTCTAGCACCTCTGGATTAGATATTGATTTTTTTACCACGTATGAAGACGCCGATAATAAAACCAACGAAATTCCTGAAAGTGAAAGAACAGCGTACACGTCAAATACCCAAACCATTTATACGCGCGTTGAAGATATAGTAAGTGGCACAAACTGCTATGCTATAGTACCATTTGAAGTTATAGTTAACACCTTACCTATAATACCAACCATAACCGATTACAAAATCTGTGAGCCCTCAGGGACAAGTGTTTCCAATTTTACTTTTTCTGAAAAAGACAATGAAATATTAAATGGGCAAGCAGGTAAAGAGGTATTCTATTTTGAAGATAGTAGTTTTACAATGCCTATTGATAAAGAATCTTACCAGAATACCTCAAGTCCGCAGACTATCTATGTTCGGGTTGAAAATAGCACCGATGCGTCTTGTTTTGAAACGGCATCATTTACCATACTGGTTTCTCCAAATCCTATTTATAATGCATTTAGTAATTATACCATTTGTGACGACGATAGTAATGATGGAAAACATCTATTTAATTTAGATGAAAAAGCCCAAGAAATCAGGCAAGGCATGACTGATGATTTAACCATTTCATTCCACGAAACTTTTGATTATGCTGATAATAATTTAAATCCAGTAAACTCAAGCTATACTAATATTACCAATCCTCAAACCCTATATGTTAGAATAGAAAACAACAATTCACTGTGTCATGTTATTGAAGAATTAGGCATCAATATATTAGCCGCACCAAATATTACTGAGGCCTCAGATATGATGAATTGTGATGCCGATTATGATGGTATTACAAACTTTGATTTAACCACAGCAAATTTTCAGATTTTAGATAGAGTTCAAAGCAATTTAATCATTAACTATTTTGAAAATTTTGAAGACATCAATCAGGAGGATGGCTTAGATAATTCCAATGAAATTACAAATCCTACTAACTTTATATCTGAAACGCAAACCGTTTACATTAAAGTAGCCAATACATTAACAACTTGCTTTAGTGTTATTCCCTTAAATTTAGTAGTAAATATACCGCCAGAATTCAATATCATAGGTACCATTGACATCTGTGATAACCCAACAAACACCTATGATTTATCTTTAGTTGACAACAGGATTGTTAATAACCTAAGCCTTGTTACTATATCCTACCATGAAACCATTGCCGATGCACAAAATAATACAGCTCCTTTAAACAGAAGTTTTAATTATACCTCCAACCAACATACCTTTTTTGTTAGAATATCCAATAATCTAACAGGCTGCCCTATTATAACATCATTCACGTTGAATATAAACCCCAATCCCGTGGCATATGCCCCATCTAACTTAGTATATTGTGATGATAACACCAACCAAACGGATACTCTTATTTTTAATCTTTTAGATAATGAAAATGATATTTTAGGCTCTCAAAATTCAAATGATTTCACGGTAAGCTTTCATCAAAACTTAGAAGATGCATCTGATAATTTAAACCCTTTAAATACATCATATGCTGGTTATAACCAAGAAACTATCTTTGCTCGAGTAGAAAACAACACCACAGAATGTTACGATGTTACAAGCTTCAATTTAACCATTAATCCCATTCCAAATATTGCCATTGAAGATATTGTACCACTATGTAACAATTTCCCTGTAGAAATAATTGCAGACACTGGTTTCCCTGATGATATTTATGAATGGTCTACAGGTGAAACCACCCCTTCTATTGTGGTACAGCCTTCAGACCTAAACAGTGGACGTTTAGATTTATGGGTACATGTAACTCGCCCTTATATTACGGGAGACTGCGAAAACAATAAAACATTTACTGTTCTGGCTTCTGATGAAGCAGAAATTAACTTAACCTCTACCGTGAATTTTTCTGATCCCAATAGCATTACCGTTGAGATTAACAACAACCGCATTGGAAATTATGTATTTATCTTGGATGGGGGCACACCGCAAACATCACATGTTTTTGAAAATGTATCGTTTGGTAATCATCTTGTTACGGTAAAAGATTTAAACGGATGCATGGATGTATCTCAAAATGTATTTGTTTATGATATTCCTAAGTTTTTCACGCCCAATAGTGATGGATTTTATGATACCTGGCATATTATTGGAGCAGAGCAACTCCCAGGATCAAGCTTACATATTTTTAACCGCTATGGTAAGCTGTTAAAAACACTTCAACATAATTCTCCTGGTTGGGATGGTACCTACAACGGACAAAACATGCCATCAGACGACTACTGGTTTCATGCTGAGATTGTTCAAAATGGAAACACCTTTGATGTAAGAGGTCATTTTGCATTAAAACGATAAAATTTTTAACGGAAATCGTTTGTTTTTATCATTTTAACAGAAAAGGATAAACCTTTTTAGTTTTCTTAAGTCTTATATGCTTAAAAAGCATATTTTTAACACCCTAAACTAATTAATTAAGAATACTAATTATAAAAAATGCAGACTCCCCATCATATCAAGCCTCTATTGTTTGTGTTTTATCTGCTTATAGGAAACTTCGTATTTGCACAATTAAGCAAAACACATTATATCCCTCCTTTAACAAGTGGACCTGATAATGCAATTCCCCAAGATCAATATATTTATATATCTACCCCTAATTCTTCTTTAGTGCCATATACAATTACTGAAGTAGGTGGAGCAACTATTACCGGGTCTGTTTCCAATACCGCACCTCAGGTTGAAATAGTTTCTTTAACTGGGGGAGATAACACCCAATTGTTCATTCCACGTGGCTCTACAAGTACTGTTTATAGTAACAAAGGTTACATTATTGAAGCCGAGGCACCTATTTATGTATCCGTAAGAATGAATGCTGGAGGCGCTCAAGCTGGTGCTTTAGTGAGTAAAGGGATTTCCGCTTTGGACAAAACGTTTAGAATAGGTGCTTTCACTAATCAGGCTGGTAGAATAATAAACAATAATGGAACACCTTCGGAAAACTTACTAAGTTTTTTATCTGTAATGGCTACCGAGGATTTAACCACTGTACATTTTTCAGGCATTTCAAATAATACAGAAGTAGAAAACTTTAATCGTACATTTCCGTATGAGATAGTTCTGAACAAAGGAGAAAGCTACTGTATTGCAATGAATAGTTATTCCGCGGTACACCCTACTAATAATAAAGTTGGGCTCATAGGGTCTCTAATTACATCGGATAAGCCCATAGCAGTAAACTGTGGTTCGGCCAATGGGAGTTTTCATAATGGTGGTGGTAGAGATTATGGAATAGATCAAATTGCTGGACTTTCTAAAGTAGGTAAAGAATATATTTTTGTAAGAGGTAATGGAAATGATAGTTGGGAAAACGTTTTGGTTGTTGCGCATTATGATAACACATCAATAACAATTAATGGAGCAGCCAATCCTGTAACAACACTAAATGCTGGTGAGCATTATGTTATTGAAGGTAATTATTACATAAATGGTAACATGTACGTAGAAACCTCTGAAGACACATTTATGTATCAAGGTGTTGGAGGTTTAAATACCAATGGTCAACCAAGTGAAGCTAACCAAGGTATGTTCTTTGTACCACCGCTAAGCTGTGAAACCAGAGGAAACATAGATAATATTGCAAGTATTGACAAAATTGGAAATCTTACCTATAATGGAGGTATTTCTATTGTCACTAAAACGGGTGCCAATGTTACGGTTAATAATCAAGCTTTATCCAACTTCTCTACCATAGGTCCGAGCAGTGTTATAGGAAACACAGATTACGTTACTTATAAAGTAACTGGTCTAACAGGAAATGTTTCCGTTCAAGGTGATGATGAGTTGTATGTTGCCTATTTTAATCAAAATGGTGCTGCAACGTCAGGTAGTTTCTATTCTGGGTTTCAGTCTAAACCAGAATTTAATTTTGATGTACAACATGCTATCTTAGGGAATTGTATTGGCAACAACTTAACACTATCTGTTGCAAATGCGCTAAACTTTGAAAGCTTTGAATGGCAATTTGATGACGGATCAGGGTATATTATATTGCCCATAACAGATTCATTCATAACACCAACACTTCCAGGAAAATATAAACTAGTAGGAGAACTACCCTGTAATGGTGGTTTTCTTGAATCAATAGAAGTTCCTGTGAGTATTTGTCCAGATGATAATGATAATGATGGTATTATAGACAACTTAGATATTGATAATGATAACGATGGAATACTAAATTGTACAGAATCCAGAGGTGATGTGACTATCAATCTAAACAATTTAAACAATCCAATTTTAGAATTTCAGGATACTACTACTAATTCATCAATTACCAGCGGAATATATGCTACCAGTAGTAGTTCTAATGGCTCCAACACCTTTGTTGGTAATAATTTAGGAAACTTTACAAGTAAGGTAGAAGCTGCTGCAAGTGCAGAGGGAAACTATTCTATGACATTTACAGAACCTGTAAATGTTAAACTATCTGAAGACACTAGCTACACGCATTCTTCCGTAGATGGTGAATATTTTGTTGTTAAAATTTTTCCAGCTAATAAAAACATTACTTTGGTAGATCCTGATGACAGACTACTTGTAGATTCTAATTTTGATGGTCTTTTTGAAACTGGTATTACACAAATTTCAGGTTCTGAGATTCACTTTAAACATAACCCTGCCGCAACGGGCTCCACTCCATTTGAGATTTTCGCAAATCAAGTAAATGGATTGGAATTCATTCATAGACTAAGCAATTTATCGAACAGCTCTAATTTTCAAGCCAATATATCCTTAACCTGTTTCAAAAAAGATTCAGACCTTGATGGTGTTCCTGATTCCTTGGATTTAGACAGTGATAATGATGGTATACCAGATAGCATTGAAAACCAAGGCTTGTTAATAACCTTATCTGATACTGATGCAGATCTAAATGGGCTGGACGATATTTTTGATATAAATATAACACCTGTAGATTCAGATAATGACGGTATTCCTGATTACCTTGATCTAGATAGTGATAATGATGGTATTACCGATTTAATCGAAACAGGTCAACTTGGCAATTTTTCTGACACCGATTTAAACGGCGTGGTTGACGGTCCAGATTTTGGTTCTAATGGATGGATTGATACTGCTGAAACGAGTCCTGACAGCAATCTTATAGGCTATACACTCGATGACACTGATGCCGATGGTATATTTTCTTATCGTGATGCTGATGCTGATGGAGACAGCTGTAGTGATGTGATTGAGGCTGGTTTTTCAGATGTAAACGGTGATGATTTTCTAGGCGACAATATCCCAACAGTTGATGCCAATGGTCTCGTAAATAATGCCAATGGTGATGGCTACACCATACCAAATGCAGACTACCTGAATTTTGCTCCGCTCGCTATAACAACCCAACCTATAAATACACCTATTTGCTTGTTAGATGCTGGTCAAATCTTTGTGGAATCAATTGAGGCTGAATTATTTCAATGGGAAGTGAGTACAGATGGTATAAATTGGTCTGTAATTTCAGATGATGCCATATACAGTGGCACTCAAACCAATACGCTGAGTTTTTCAAATGCACCTGCCAATTTTAATAACAATGTATACCGAGTAAAGTTAGATAGAGCAGGAAATTCCTGTGGGTTATATTCAGATGAAGTAATTCTTACTATTTACGACCTACCTTTAGTAAGTACTCCGAGCACCTATAAGCAATGTGATGATGCTTCTAACGACGGGCAGGCGTTTTTTAATCTTACTTTAGATAACATAAAAACTGAAATTAACCCGAATTATGGGGCTGAAAGTTTAGTATTCACCTATTTTGAAACGCAACTTGATGCTGAAATGGGTACCAATGCCATTACTAGTCCAGAAGCTTATCAAGATGCTGTTGGATTTTCAAATGAGACCGTTTGGATTAGAGTTGAAAACTCCAATGGATGCCACCAAGAAGTTTCTTTAGAACTACAGGTTAATCCATCGGGTACAGCACTTACTAATTATACACCAAACACCTACTATGAATGTGATGACGGTACTGATGTAAGAGACGGCATTTCAAGCTTTGATTTTTCTGATATGAGAACCCATATAAATGATGTACTTTTTCCATCATTAAACGTATCGGTTCACTTTTTTGAAAGCCAATTAGACGCAGAATTAGAAACGAATGAAATTCCTGATATTTCTGCGCATCAAAATAGTAATTCACCTAATCGTCAAGATATATGGGTTCGGGTAAAAAGTGACCTAGATAATGATTGTCTGGGGTTAGAGGTTTTTCCTGATTTACTCATTGTTGAAGCACTTCCTGTTGCCAATCCTGTTACCATAGCAAGACAATGTGATTATGATCTATCTGATACAGTCTTATCTTACCCTTTTGATACGTCTCAAATTGAAAGTACTATCTTAGGCAATCAAAACCCAGCCAACGTAAGTATCACTTATTTTGACGAACAAGGAAACACACTGAGTAGCCCGCTTCCTAATCCCTTTATAACAGAGAGTCAAACCATTTCAATTGTAGTAACTAACAACATTTCTAACGACTCTGATGGTGCTTGTTTTGATCAAACCTCCCTTGAGTTTATTGTAGATGCACAACCAGTTGCCAACCCAATTTTACCTATTGAAGTTTGTGATGGAGCGCTTGGAGATATTGATAATGATGGCTATAGCTCATTTGACACCTCTAGTTTCACCAATACTATTCTTGGAAATCAATCTGGTATGGAAATTTATTATGATTATATAGACGAAAACGGAGGACAGATTGTAGATGCCACAGCATTGCCCAACCCTATCATATCGGCCACGCAAACCATTCAAGTTCGTGTTATCAATCCGATAAATCCTATGTGTTATGCAAACACTAATATAGAGATAATTGTTAACCCACTGCCTAATTTTACGGTTGAAACACCTCAAATTGTTTGTTCTTCAGATCCTACATTCTCAATTATTTTGGATCCCATTGAAGCAAATATAACCGAGACCTTTAATTATGAATGGTATTGGACAAGTTTAGACGGTTCAACCGTTAATCAGTTTGTTTCAAATCAAAGTACCATTACCGTTTCAACTCCTGGCACCTATACGGTAACACTCACAAAAACTGATGGAACGGGATGTTCTAGATCTGAAACCATTTTTGTTGATGCCTCTGAATTAGCAACAATCACCCAAGATGATGTGACTATTGAAGATATCAAAGAAAACAATTCGGTTAGCATTGACCCCACACATTTAGGCAGAGGTGACTATGAATATGCATTACAATTAGAAAACTCCAACTTTATAAATTACCAAGAGGAACCTTATTTTGAAAACGTAAGACCTGGATTTCATACCATTCATGTGCGCGATAAAATTTGTGGTACAGCTAGCTTGAAAATTTCTGTGATTGGCTATGATAAATTTTTCACACCAAACGGAGACGGCTTCAATGACACCTGGAAAATAAAAGGCGTTAATGCAGCATTTCAGCCTAATACTACCGTACTTATTTTTGATCGTTACGGAAAACTGTTAAAACAATTATCGGTAGCTTCTGATGGCTGGGATGGTACGCTTAATGGGTATAGATTACCTACAGACGACTATTGGTTTAGAGTGGTGCTTGAAGATGGCAGAACTTTTTCAGGACACTTTACATTAAAACGTTAGCTTCTTTATTTTGCGTAATTTTGCAGAATGAAATTTAAAATCAAATCTGAATTTGATCCTACAGGTGATCAGCCCCAAGCTATAAAGCAGCTTGCCGATGGTATTGTAGCCAATGAAAAGTATCAAACACTTCTTGGTGTTACTGGGTCTGGAAAAACCTTCACCGTTGCCAATGTGATTCAAGAAGTACAAAGACCTACTTTGGTTTTGGCACACAATAAAACGTTGGCAGCACAACTGTACTCAGAATTCAAGCAGTTTTTCCCAGATAATGCTGTAGAATACTTTGTGTCGTATTATGATTATTACCAACCCGAGGCTTATATTCCCGTTTCGGGTGTTTATATTGAGAAAGATTTATCTATAAACGAAGAAATTGAAAAAATGCGATTGAGTACAACGTCTTCGCTGCTTTCGGGAAGACGAGATGTTTTGGTCGTGGCTTCTGTGTCTTGTTTATATGGTATTGGAAATCCCGTTGAGTTTCAAAAAAATGTTATTTCACTTGAACGCGATCAGGAAATTTCAAGAACAAAATTACTGCATCAACTTGTTCAAAGTTTATATTCTAGAACGGAACATGAATTCAACCATGGAAATTTCAGAATTAAAGGCGATACAGTAGATGTTTTTCCGAGTTATGCAGATGATGCCTTCAGAATTCATTTTTTTGGTGATGAGATTGAAGATATTGAATCCTTTAACATCCAAACAAACCAAATTGTTGAGAAATATGACCGTTTAAATATTTATCCGGCAAATATGTTTGTTACATCGCCTGAGGTTCTTCAAGATGCTATTAAAGACATTCAAGATGATTTAGTTAAACAATATGACTATTTTAAGGACATAGGAAAACATCTTGAAGCCAAACGTTTAAAAGAACGTACGGAGTTTGATTTAGAGATGATACGTGAACTAGGATATTGCTCTGGTATTGAAAACTATTCCAGGTATTTAGATGGCAGACAGCCTGGTACCCGCCCTTTTTGTTTATTAGATTATTTTCCTGATGATTTCCTAATGGTTGTAGATGAAAGTCATGTTACAATCTCTCAAGTCCATGCCATGTATGGCGGCGATAGAAGCAGAAAAGAAAATTTAGTAGAATATGGTTTCAGACTTCCTGCTGCTATGGACAATAGACCCTTAAAATTTGAAGAATTTGAAGCGTTGCAAAATCAAGTGATTTATGTAAGTGCCACACCTGCAGACTACGAATTAGAAAAATCTGATGGCATTTATGTAGAACAAATTATCCGCCCTACAGGATTGTTAGATCCTATTATTGAAGTAAGACCAAGTCTCAATCAAATAGATGATTTAATTGAAGAAATTCAGCAGCGTGTTGAGAAAGATGAACGTACTTTGGTGACCACACTTACCAAGCGTATGGCAGAAGAATTGACCAAATACTTAGATCGTATTCGAATAAGATGTCGATATATTCACAGCGATGTAGACACCCTAGAGCGTGTTGAGATTATGCAAGACTTGAGAAAAGGACTTTTTGATGTTCTAGTTGGTGTGAATCTACTAAGAGAAGGGCTTGATTTACCCGAAGTCTCTTTGGTCGCTATTTTAGATGCCGACAAAGAGGGTTTTTTACGTTCAACCCGCTCCTTAACGCAAACCGTGGGTAGAGCAGCAAGAAACCTAAATGGTAAAGCTATTATGTATGCAGATAAAATTACAAACAGCATGCAAAAAACCATTGATGAAACAAACTACCGCAGAGAAAAACAAATTGCTTACAACACCGAAAACAACATAACCCCAAAAGCTTTAAACAAAAGTTTAGATAATGCCTTAGCCAAAAACTCTGTAAGTACGTATAGTTATGAGCTGGAAGCGTCCAAGGCTGCTGAACCAGAAAGCGCCTATTTAAGTAAGCCTGAATTAGAAAAGAAAATAAGGGAAAAACGAAAACTTATGGAAGAAGCAGCCAAAGCATTGGACTTTATTGTTGCTGCTAAACTGCGTGATGAAATTAAAGGCTGTCAAGAAAAATTAGAAAAGCTAAAAGTATAATTTTACTTTTAGCTTCATTTAACTAATAACACATCAAAAACCTTTTTAGAAATCCTTAATTATATTGGGTTTTGAATATGTCAATCAACACATCTGGGGGCACAATATTATTAGGAAAACTTTCCATTAAATAAAGCACTTTACTAATAGACTCATGACTTAACCCCATTCTTAATCCGAAGTTATATAATTTGATACGTCCTTTTGAATTAATATCTTCTCCAAATTTTTGTTCAATATTCATTAAAAGTACTAAACGATGAAACTGCACAATGCGTTCACTATGCGATTTTAAATGCGTATAAGAAACAGGATGCTCAATAAGATATTCAAAATCTTCACGTGAAATATCTAATTGTTTGGCAACACCAAGCAAAAAATTATACTCTATCTTTTTTATGTCTTTGTCATACTTGGCAAATGCTATCATTTCAGACAAAAGACTCAATTTTTCGACTCTATTGATCATCTTGGAGTAGGGATTAATTAATTACAATATAAAGTTACGCAGAAGTTCCCTTTAATAATCGAGCTTAAACGCAAATCGTCGAAAAGTAGCTAGCCGTTTATCGTAGTTTTCTCTAAGTTCATCAAAAATATAAATTTGTTTATCTAACAAAAGTGCTATTCATCAATTTAAAAACTGTACATCCCCCTTTTATAAACCGAACAAAAAGCACTGATAATCAATATGTTGAATTAAAAAATATATAATCTACGCCTCGTTTTTTTAGAGCGGATTTTTCAAGTATCTTTACTACCTTATAAAAACGTCAATTTTGTGCTGTGTTTTGTAGTAAATCGATGAAATACATCCCCCATAAACCCTCCTAAATTATTAATATGACAAATAATGATATTTTAAAAAAATTACGGGTGGCCTTAAAGCTCCGTGACGATGATATTGTTAAGATTTTAGCTCTGGTTGATTTTAGAATTTCTAAAAGCGAACTTGGAGCTTTTTTTAGACGAGAAGATCACCCCAAATACATGGAATGTGGGGATCAAATTCTTAGAAATTTTTTAAACGGTTTGGTAATTCATTTGAGAGGCCCTATGCCTAATAAAAAAGATAAAAAAGAAGAACGTATAAAAAAAGAGCAACCTTGGTGATTGCTCTTTATACTTATTATAAGTCGTTTTATTACAAGCGTAACTAAGCAAGTACTTCTTGTACTTTGTCTGCTGCTTCCTGAAACTCGGTAGCACTTAAAACAGCTAGACCTGAATTATCAATTAATTCTTTAGCAATATCGGCATTAGTACCTTGTAAACGTACTATGATTGGCACGTTTATATTGCCCATGTTTTTATAAGCATCAATAACACCTTGCGCTACACGATCACATCTTACAATACCTCCAAATATATTAATAAGAATAGCCTTTACTGCTGGATCTTTCAATATAATTTTAAAAGCTGCCTCAACACGCGCTGCATCAGCTGTTCCTCCTACATCTAAAAAGTTTGCTGGCTCCCCTCCTGCTTGCTTAATTAAATCCATTGTTGCCATAGCCAAACCTGCACCATTTACCATACATCCCACGTTTCCGTCAAGATCAACATAATTCAATCCAACTTCTTTGGCCTCAACTTCAATAGGGTTTTCTTCACGCAAATCTCTTAAATTCACGTAATCTTTATGTCTGTATAAAGCATTATCATCTATGGTTACTTTGGCATCAACCGCCATAATTTTATTATCACTGGTTTTCAACACAGGATTAATTTCAAACAAAGATGAATCTGATTTTACATAAGCCGTATACAAAGCCATCACAAATTTGGTCATTTCTTTAAATGCCGTACCTGATAAACCTAAATTGAAAGCAATACGTCTAGCTTGAAATGGCATTAACCCTACAGCAGGATCTACTTCTTCAGTAAATATTAAATGTGGTGTTTCCTCGGCTACCGTCTCAATATCCATACCTCCTTCAGTAGAATACATAATCATATTACGTCCTGTACCTCTATTTAATAAAACCGACATATAAAACTCATCTGTTTCACTTTCGCCAGGGTAATAAACATCTTCAGCAACTAACACCTGATGTACACGTTTCCCTTTTGCGGAAGTTTGCGGTGTTACCAAATCCATTCCTATAATTTGTCCAGCAATTTGCTCAACTTCTTTAAGATTTTTGGCTAGTTTTACTCCGCCTCCTTTTCCACGTCCTCCTGCATGAACTTGGGCTTTAATGACATGCCAGCTAGTACCTGTTTCATTGGTTAACTGCTTTGCAGCTGCAACTGCTTCTTGTGCATTTTGGGCAACAATACCACGCTGGATACGCACTCCAAAACTGCTTAATATTTCTTTACCTTGATATTCGTGTAAATTCATAATTTGCTTAAATGTTTTAAGAATCACAAATGTAAATAATCGCACTTACTTACCCTAATATTAATTTGTGAAAACTTTAAACAACTTTTGTTCATTAACTTAACGCTACATTGTTAAATAATTAACAATTTGTTTATTTTGTATAATTTTTTAAGCTTTACTTTATTATCAATCACAAAGGTATATCTTTGGCAAAAATTTGAAAATTATGTTGGAAAATCAATTGCTAAAAATAGCACAAGATTTAGGAAGTCCGGTTTATGTGTATGATGCGGCAAAAATTGAGTCGCAGTACAAACGATTAACAGACGCCTTTAAAGATGTAAAAAAATTAAAACTTAATTATGCGGTTAAAGCATTGTCTAATATATCTATATTAAAACTTTTTAAATCGCTTGGTTCTGGCATTGATACGGTTTCTATTCAGGAAGTGCAACTAGGTTTAGCTGCTGGTTTTTCTCCTGACCAAATTATATTTACACCCAATGGCGTTTCCCTAGACGAAATTGAAGAAGCCGCTCAGTTAGGTGTAAAAATCAATATTGACAATTTATCCATTCTGGAGCAATTTGGAACAAAACACCCTAATGTTCCTGTGTGCATCAGAATAAATCCGCATGTTATGGCGGGTGGAAATGCTAATATTTCGGTTGGACATATCGATTCTAAATTTGGTATATCAATACATCAAATTCCACATATATTAAGAATTGTTGAAAATACTAAAATGACTATCAACGGTATTCATATGCATACGGGTAGTGATATTTTAGATATTGAGGTATTTTTATATGCCAGTGAAATTTTATTTGAAACCGCCAAGCAATTTAAAAATTTAGATTTTATTGATTTTGGTTCTGGTTTCAAAGTACCCTATAAAGCTGGTGATATTGAAACCAATATTGAAGAATTAGGTAAAAAGTTATCATCTCGATTCAATGATTTCTGTAAGGAATATGGTAAGGATCTCACCTTAGCTTTTGAACCTGGTAAATTTTTAGTAAGTGAGTCTGGTAACTTTTTGGTAAAAGTAAATGCTGTTAAGCAAACTACCTCAACAGTATTTGCGCAGATAGATTCTGGTTTTAATCATTTAATAAGACCGATGTTCTATGGTTCTCATCATGATATTGTTAATATCTCTAACCCAAGCGGAAGAGAGCGATTTTATACTGTTGTAGGCTACATTTGCGAAACGGATACCTTTGGAAATAACAGACGTATTAATGAGATAACCGAAGGCGATATTCTTTGTTTTAAAAATGCTGGGGCCTATTGTTTCTCTATGGCTAGTAATTATAATTCTAGGTTTAGGCCTGCAGAAGTTTTATGGTATAATGACAAAGCACATGTCATTAGAAAAGCTGAAACTTTTGATGATATATTAAGAAATCAAATTGCTATTGATTTCTCAAAGAAAAAAGAAAAACCAACAACAGTTTAAACTTAAAAAGCGTTTCCTTAAAGAAACGCTTTTTTTTTGAGGCTATGTGAGATTTATTTCTTTATAAATTTTTCAGATACAATACCAAAATCTGTTTTTAAAGTGATGATATACCAACCTGCTTCCAAAAAACGTACTTCAATGGCATTGTTAGCTAATCCTTTAATAACCTCTTTTCCTTCTAAATCATATACTAAAATATCATATACGTTCACTCGTTCATCTAAATAAAAAGATAAGACATCATCTACTGGATTTTTGCTAACATGAAACCACGAGGTAATTTCCTTGTCACCAAAATTTGCACTTAAAGGAGACATAATCAGACTCTCCATTATTGTGAATGACCGATTACCAATAATACCACTTGTTAACTCAACCTGGGTAGATCTAAAAACCAACTCTCCCGAAGTATTATCGTAATAATGATAAGTGGTTTGCATTAGGTCTCCTACTTTTATTCCTACAAATAATTCCATTTGCTGAATTAACTCAAGCCTAGTTATTGTTCCTGAATAGATACCTCCACCAACATCATTCATAGATAATGACCCGTAGGCATCTACTGTGGTGGTTAAGATTCCCGTAAAGGTACCCGTGTTTCCACTGTAAGAGAAATCCCCTGAAATACTATTCCCACCGTTATTGGTATTATAAGCATAAGGAAATGAGCCTACCAACCCTAAATCATCATATTGAAGCGTTAAATCCATAAGTTCTATTCCTGAAACATCTAAAGTATTGGCACCCTCTGAGGCATAAAACTTAATTTCTTCTGCGTTCGTATCAGTAGTTGTTAAAAGCATATTTGTTCCCGGAAAAGCTATAGCTTCTGGATCGCTTGGGCTAATAGCTTTATACGTATCGGTTGAGGTAATCCCAGAAGCCATTAAATTATTAAAAACCCAATTAGCGTTTTCTCCATTTGCACTTTGATCTAAAGCAGTACTTGTAGTGACCACAGCATACCGTGTTGTTGGCAAACTAAAAAATGTATCAATGCTTTGCGCTGAAAGTATGATTGGTACTAAAAATAAAAAAAATAGTAATCTTGTTCTCATAAGCAGTTAATTTATAGTGTTTTAATTGAAATTAAAACAAATTTAGGTAAAACAAAAAACTTTACATCGTAAATACCAGTCCATACGCAGAATATATCTTGAAATCACTAAAAACTCTGTTTTTAGTGATAAAACTAAGTAAGACGATAAAAAAATGTTAAAGCTTTTTTTTTAATAGTGCTTTCATAACCAAAAAAATACCTATATTTAAAACGGTGATAATACACATACTATTACTTCTCTCTCAAATAGCAAGATTTAACCGATTGCCCCGAATTGATTTTAATGAGATTATCGTGTTAAAAATATTTTAACACATTATTTAATATTAATTAAAACCAACCAACATTATGAGAAAATTATTGTATGTATTGATTCTACTCCCACTAGTAGTGGCATCACAAGAAACCGAATCTTTTTTATTAAATCTCACAGAGATTACCGTTAAGCCCGGGCATGACGCTGAATTTGTAGAAGGTGTAAAATCATGGAAAGCATGTTACCTAGAAAACAATGGTGAAGACAAATGGAATATATGGAAACGCCTGCAAGGCGAGGGCAATGTATATACCATGACCAGTATTATGGCTAACTGGGCAGAAATGGATGAGGATCCTGATCCGGCAGGAAAAGAATGTCGTATGATTGTGACCAAATTTATTATGCCTCATGTTAAGAGTGTACATTACAACGTTGCTCGGTATATGCCCAGTGTTAGTATGACGGCACCTTTTTCTGAAGACATTAAACTAGTTTGGGTTTACAATGTCAAAATCAATAACTCAACCAGTTTTAAAGAGGTGGTAAGTGAAATTTCAAAAGCTGTGAAAGCAGCCGAAGGAGATAACCGTGGTAGATGGTACAGTGTTGTTGGTGGAGCACCAGAAGTAGCTGATTATTTTATAGGAATTCCTTTTAATAGTTTTTCAGATTTAGATGTTGTACGAGATGGGGTTTGGAAAGTCTATGAAAAGGCCCACGGCAAATCTAAAACAGACAAGCTTAGAGAAAAATTCAGAAGTGCTGTTGAGTCTGATTGGGCTTATATTTATACACTTAAAAAAGAATTATCTAATTAGTAATTCATATAAAATGCTCAACGTTTGTTGGGCATTTTATTAATTAAATAGTCAATAGGCTTTACATTCTACCTAACCAACTTTCCATGGATTTAAAAACCAAAAATCTTAAAGATAAGTATCGCTTATTTTTAACAGAAAATGCCATATTAAGATACATTACATTTTCAGTACTATACATTGCGCAGGGTATACCTGAGGGCATTACCTTTTTTGCTATACCGGCTTGGTTAGCCATGAACGAGAAATCTCCAATGGAAATTGCAAGTTTTGTAGCAGTTATTGGAATTCCATGGAGTTTCAAAATACTGGTTGCACCTCTCATGGATCGTTTTACCTTATTATCCATGGGACGTAAAAGACCATGGGTGATTTTTGGCCAAATTGGTCTTATTTTAAGTTTTTTAAGTATTGGCCTTATTCATGACCCTTTAAATAACATTACTGGCTTAATGATTTCTGGTTTTTTTATAAGTTTTTTTGGTGCTTTTCAAGACGTGGCCACAGACGGCATGGCTATAGATGTTATACCTGTCAATGAACAAGCTAGAGCAAACGGACTCATGTGGGGCGCAAAAACAATAGGCGTAGCTTTATCATTAGTTATTGGTACTACTTTAATAAATCTATTGGGTTTTTCAACAGCCATTACCTCAATGTCTATAAGTACCTTTTTTATCATTCTAGTACCTATATGTTTTAGAGAGCGACCCGGTGAAAAGCTAACCCCGTGGTCAAAAGGAAAGGCGTCTCCAATATCAAAGAAAGCGCAATTAACGAGTTGGACTAAAATTTTTAGATGCATTTATAAAGTAACCATCTTACCATCAAGTCTTATTTTAGCATTCGCCATGTTTACTTTAGGTATTATGTATGGGTTAATTGACACACTTTTACCCATATTTACCATTCAAGAGCTAGATTGGACCAATACCTCCTATTCCAATGTATATTCCATAACAACGGTGGTTGCTGGTTTTTTTGGTATGTTCATTGGGGGAGCCTTAGTAGACTTTTTTGGTAAAAAACGAATGCTCTCAATTTATCTAATTTTCTTAATTGTTTTAATAGCCTCCTTTTCTTTTTTACCTAGTATATGGAATAATGATAAAGTTATTTTTAGCTTTATTCTCTTATATTACTTAGGATATACCTTTCTTACCATAGCCATTTTTGCCTCGGCTATGCAATTGTGCTGGAAAACCGTAGCCGCCACACAATTTACCCTTTACATGGCACTATCAAATACGGGTAGAGCCATAGGTTCTGGACTTGTTGGAACCTTAAAAGAACTTATGGATTGGGAATATGTATTTATTATAATTGCCATGTCACCATTGATTGCCTTTTTTTTAATGCAACTCATTAACTTTAAGAAACATAAAAAATCAATTAAAAAATTTACTCAATATAGTATTAGTGCTTACTAGTATTTATTACGTTATTAAAAGCATTAGCCCGGCTTGTAATCGATAAAAATTAACCATTAAAACCAACCAAAAAATGAAAACACTAAAACATGTTCCCTTTTTATTCATGCTTATTATTCTTTCTGCATGCAACAATTCAAAAGTTGAACAAAACATAACTATGTATTCCAATGTTTGGGACAACATTGTTAATCAAGGTCAGATTGATTTAATTAACGACACCAATTTTGACACCAATATTACCATGATCTCTAGTCCTGAGAATGTGGTGGGTATAAAAGATTTCAAAGCCTATTATTCAAATTTTATTACTGGATTTTCCGAAGTTGAATTTTCCATTGAAAATATTTTTGGGCAAGGTGACAACTTAGTTAAACATTGGCGCTTTAAAGGTAAACACACAGGTGATTTTTTTGGGATACCTGCCACTGGAAAATCAATAGATCTTACTGGGGTTACCATTGCAAAAATAAAAGATGGCAAAATTGCCCAAGAACAAGATTTTATGGACAATCTAGCCTTTATGAGTCAATTGGGTATTGATCCTTTTTTAAATCCTGAAAATGTAAATATTGTGAGAAAACTATATACTGATTTTGCTGCTGGGAAAATCGATGAAGCTGGAGCCGTCATGGATGAAAACCTTATTTGGATGGAAGCCGAAAATTTTCCATATGCCGATAAAAATCCTTATCAAGGCTTTGATGCTGTTCTTGAAGGTTTGTTTTCAAGAATTGCTGAAGAATGGGAATATTGGCATGCCATTGACCTTGAATTCCATGAAATGACTAATGATAAAATATTAGTTACCGGCAAATATGAATCAAAATACAAGGAAAATGGCAATGCCATGAATTTGCAAATGGCACATTTATGGACACTTAAAGATGGTAAAATCATTTCTTTTCAACAATATGCAGATACCAAAGGAATTGCTGATGTTATGGCTAAATGATATTGTATAGTAAATGAAATTAAAACAATCTTTTACCTTTGCTTTGGTATTAACTATTGCTAGTATTACCATTTGGGAACTCTATTGGCGTACACAAACCGATTATTACATCGCCTATTTAGAAGACGACAGAAATTTGTGGAGCCAAGAAAGAGCTAAGGTAGAAAAAGCGACCTCAGAAGATATTATTCTATTAGGTGCTTCCAGAACAGGTTACAACTTCAATACGCATGCTTGGGAAGATACTCAAGGGATAAAACCCATTAATTTAACAGGAAATGGGAAACCTCCACAACCATTTATTGAAGATGTTATAAATAACACCAAATTTAATGGAACTTTAGTTATTGGAGTCACCCCCTTAGCTTTTTTTGATAGTTCTTTCAGAAGAAATGTAACCAAACAATGGGTAAAACATTACTATGACCGAACTTACTCTCAACGATTGGGTTTCGAGCTTTCAAAACCATTAAAAAGGAACCTAGTCATGCTTAGTGCCTCAGAGGCAAAATCCTATAATGACTTAGATTTAAAATCACTAATCAATAGAATCTCAATTGATGATGACAGGATTAAAGGAGACAAATTCAAATTAGTAAATATTGGTTACAATGATGAATACAGAAATTTAATAATGTTTCCGCGATTAACCAATAACCCTGCTTATCAAAAAGAAATCACTGATGAGTGGGACAAGGTTATTCCAGGGGTTCCAGACTACTCAAAAAAAGTTGAAAACACCGTTCAAAGAGAAATTAAAACACTCTCAGTTTTAGTTAAAAAGTTTAAAGGCCGAGGAGGTAAGGTAATATTTGTTAGACATAAAGCTGAAGAAGGCTGGAATAAACACACAAAACGCATGATGCCAAGAGATAAAGTTTGGAATAGCTTTATTAAGGCTATTGAGTGCCCTGGCTATCATTTTGAAGATTATGAATTCATGTCTAAACACACCTTACCAGAATGGTCCCATATGAATGCCGAAGATGCCAAAACATATACCAAAGACATGGTATATCAGTTAATTAAAGACGGACACTTAAAAAAACACAAAACCAATTAACCGAAACAAAACAAAATGAAATTGAAAAATTCATTAATTATTGCCATAGTAATTAGCCTTCTAGGAACTGTTACATGGGAGTTATATTGGCGTTCTAAAGGAGTCAAACCATCAATAGATGGAAATGACGCTTTGTGGGCTGTAGAACGTGCAAAAGTTGATCGATTATCTAAAGATGACTTTGTAATCATTGGCTCCTCAAGGGTTCACTTTGATATTCAATTAGACATTTGGGAAGAAAAAATAGGAAATAAACCAATCCAACTAGCTATGGGAGGCTCTAGTCCCCTACCAGTCTTTCATGACATTGTACATACTACTAATTTTAATGGCACCATCTTAGTTGGTGTTACACCTCCTTTGTTTTTTTCAACCACATTTCCCAAAGCAGATTCTTGGAAAAGGCCCCAAACCAATGTTGACTATTTTCACAATAGAACCTATGCACAGCGTCTTAACCACCAGCTATCTATACCTCTTCAAAACAGTTTTGCGTTCATAAGTGAGACAAAAGGTATAGACGGTATTAACCTTAAAGAGTTTATTAGTAAAGTAAAAATTGGAACTAGGGCGGAAAAGCCGAGAGAAATGCCACCATTTCACGATTTTTCCACTATAACCATTGACAGAAATGTTAGAATGAAAAAACGTATGGAAATAGATACTGCTTATGCCAACTCTGTAAAACATGTGTGGGAGTTCTTTTTTAAAAGTGATGGTCCACTTCCGGACAAAAAATCAACTATGGCATTTTTTTTAAAAGACTTAGAAAAGTTTAAAGAAAAAGGCGGCAATGTTATTTTACTGAGATGCCCTTCTTCTGATGTCTTTAGAGAATTAGAAAAAAAAATCACTCCAAGAGATACAGTTTGGGATGATTTGGTAGCAAAAGCTGCAGTAAAGTCGTATCATTTTGAAGACTACCCGCAACTTCAAAATTTAGATCTTCCTGAATGGTCTCATTTAAAAGCAGAACATGCAGATTACTTTACTAAAGAATTAATAAAAATTTTAAAACAAGACAACGCAATACCTAACCAATAAACCAAGCAAAATGAATTTAAAACAATCTTTGTTTATTGCCTTGGCATTAACCCTAATTGGTGTAAGCATTTGGGAACTCTATTGGCGATCAAAAGGATTTAAACCTTCTATAGATAACAATGAGGCTTTATGGGCGGTACAACGCGCCAAAGTTGATAAATTATCTAAAGATGATATCGTGCTTATTGGTTCTTCAAGAGTTATGTACAACATACAACTAGATATATGGGAGGAAAAAACGGGTAAAAAACCCATTCAATTGGCAATGGGTGGATCTAGCCCCTTACCCGTATTTCATGATATTGTAAATACCTCCAATTTCAACGGTACTATTTTGGTTGGAGTTACACCTGGGTTATTTTTCTCTAGTACGGATCCCAAAAAACAATCTTGGAAAAGACCTCAAAAAAAAGTAGATCATTTTCATGATAGAACTTATGCACAACGATTAAACCATCAATTATCAATACCACTGCAAAATAGTTTAGCTTTAATGAGTGAAACCAGTGGCGTTGATGGTATTAAGCTAAAGGCGCTTATTAAAAAAGTAAAGATTGGTGATCGTCTCAAAAAGAAAAGAACCATGCCTCCCTTTCATAATATGTCAACAACCAGATTGGATCGAAATGTTAGAATGAAAAAACGTATGGAAACAGACACGGCTTATGCCAACTCTGTAAAACGCGTGTGGTCCTTCTTGATTGATGGAGACAACCTTAAACCAAAAAAAGAAGCTACCATGATTTTTTTTTAAAGGACCTTCAAAAGTTTAAAGAAAAAGGTGGTAATGTTATTTTACTGAGATGCCCTTCTTCTGAAAAGTTTAGAAAAAATGAAGATAGCGTAGTCAATAGGAAAGAATATTGGAACAAACTAGTGGAACAATCAAATGTAAAAGCATACCACTTTGAAGACTACCCGCAGCTTCAAAATTTAACCCTACCAGAATGGTCTCATTTAAAAGCCGATCATGCCGACTATTTTACCGAAGAATTAATAAAAATTTTAAAACAAGACAACGCAATACCTAACCAATAAACCAATCAATATGAAATTAAAACAATCATTAATTATTGCCATAACTATTACGCTTATTGCAACAATTGGATGGGAAATGTATTGGAGATCCAAAGGATTTCACCCTACCCTAAACGATGAAAAAGCCCTTTGGGCCATGACACGTGCCAAAGTGGAAAATGCCACTAAGGATGATGTTATTATATTAGGGTCTTCCAGAGCCTATTTTGACATTCAAGTAGATCAATGGAAAGAGTCAACCGGAAAAGAACCTTTACAGTTAGCATCAACGGGGTCATCTCCCCTTCCTACCTTTCATGACATTGTAAATAATACCGATTTTGACGGAACTGTTATTGTTGGAGTTACTCCCGGATTATTCTTCTCGACTACGTTTCCAAAAGCATTTCCTTGGGAAAGGCCACAAGCCAAAGTAGATCATTACTTTGATGGAACTTATGCACAACGCTCAAACTTTTTGTTGTCTGTACCCTTACAACAGAGTTTGGTATTAATGTCTGCCGATGAGGAAGAATGGAATGACGATCTCGATTTAAAATCCTTATTAAGAAATGTTCGTTGGGGAAAACGAACTTCACCTCCTGCCCAGCCTCCATTCTACAATTTTGGAGATGTTTCCATTCCACGAAACATGAGTATGATGCCAAGAACAGTAACTGATACTGCTTTTGCTAATTCAATTATTAAAGTTTGGCATTTCTTTGGTAAAGGTTCACCACCTCCTGAAAAAGATGCTACCACTGAATTCTTTATGAAGGATGTAAAAAAATTTAAAGAAAGAAACGGTAATCTTATTCTGGTTCGGCCACCATCTAGTGGTGGTGTGAGAATGGGTGAGAAAATGGGACTTCCCAGAGAACGGTTTTGGGATTCATTAGTAAAAGTAGCTCATGTAAAGAGCTATCATTTTGAGGACTTTGATCAATTAAAAAATCTAACCTGTCCGGAAGAATCACATCTTTCCTTAGAAGATGCCAATTTTTACACCAAAGAATTGGTGAAAATATTAAAAGAAGACAATGCACTAACCAACCAAAAACCTAACTAATCATGTTATTTAATTCACTAAGTTTTATACTATTTTTAATTATAGTTCTCGCCATTTATTATTCTAAAATACTTAACTGGACCAATAAAAAACGTATGTTATTGTTTTCCAGTTATGTATTCTACGGCATGTGGAATCCGCCTTTAGTCATTCTTCTTTGGATATCTACCATGATAGATTGGACTGCAGGAAAACATTTAGCTGTTGAAGACAACCAAAAGAAACGCAAAATGTGGTTGTTGCTAAGTATGTTCGTTAATCTTGGTTTTTTAGGTTTCTTTAAATATGGTGATTTTCTTCTTGAAAATTTTGTACTAGTAATGAATGCTATCGGAGTTGATTTTCAGGCAAAACCCATGGATATCATTCTCCCTATGGGAATTTCATTCTATACGTTCCAAACCATGTCATATACCATTGATATGTATAAAAGAAAGACAGAGCGTGCTAGAACATTTCTTGATTTTGCGCTGTACGTGACCTTCTTCCCGCAATTAGTAGCTGGTCCTATTGTTAGAGCAAAAGACTTGATCACACAGTTTTATGAAGAAAAGAAAGCAACCACTAACCAGTTTATTTGGGGCTTGTTTTTACTAACCATTGGATTATTCCAAAAAGTGGTTATGGCAGATACGCTTTTAGCAGGCACATCAGATGACGTTTTTGGTTCTGCTAAATTATTACATGGTGTTGATGCTTGGGTAGGCACTATTGCTTTTTCAGGACAGATATTTTTTGATTTTGCTGGGTATTCAACCTGTGCTATAGGTATCGCTCTTATGTTAGGCATTATTTTACCCGATAACTTTAGGTATCCTTATGCTTCACTTGGCTTTTCCGACTTATGGAGACGTTGGCATATTTCATTATCCAGTTGGTTAAGAGATTATTTGTACATCCCTTTGGGTGGTAACCGTCATGGAATCACGAGAATGTATGCCGCTTTAATGATTACTATGTTATTAGGTGGTTTATGGCATGGTGCTGCATGGACCTTTATGGTTTGGGGTGGTTTACACGGTACTTATTTAATTTTAGAACGTTTACAAAGACGTTATTTACCCTTTGAAATAACCAAATGGAATGGTATGTTTTTGGCTTTTATTACCTTTAGTTGTGTAAATATAACCTGGGTTTTCTTTAGAGCCAGAACCTTTGAAAAAGCTTGGGATATGATAAAATCTATGTTCTATATGCAAACCGGTGGTGAAAAAATATTGGATACGTTTACCATAATAAAAGTATCAACGGTAATAGCCATTATGTTCTTGTGTCATTGGTTTATGAGAAATACCTCTATGAAAGAAGTATCTCAAAAAACGTCACCTTATGTTTTAGGTCTGGTTTGGGCCATTATGACATTTTTATTGATTATAGCACAAGGCAGTGGCGAACAATTTATTTATTTTCAATTTTAGGAAAAATAATATAATTTAGAGAATAAAGCAGAAACTCCTACATCTTGAAGGAGTTTCTGTATTGTAACAATAAATAAAAGTTGGCGTCCTATTGTTTATTCGATCCTAATATGAACCCTATTCCCCAGCCTCTAGTTCATAATATAAATAGTTGTCCATCAATGCCAGTACCTAACTGATTTAGATTAAACTTTTAATGTTAAAACACAAACTAATAAAAATGAAAATCAACTTTAAAACAAGTCTCTTAATTATTTTTATTGGAATATGTCTTGGGCACTCTCAAGACAGTTTGCTAGTGGCTTCTAAAAAAATTGATAGCATAAAGCAACGAATTGACAACCATAAAGAATTCAATGAGGAGCATGTAAGACTCCTAAATGAATACGCACGCCAATGTTTTTATAATAAAGATTTTAAAACAGGCCTAATTGCCGCTAGGGATGCCCGTGACCTCCTCCCGTTAAACCGGACAATTTAAAACTAGAGAAAACCGAGCAAATAAATGTGTAACTTTAAACAATTATTTGCATATGAAACGATCAAAATTCACGGAGAGTCAAATCGTATTTGCT
>NZ_VDCS01000110.1 GCF_006265225.1 Allotamlana fucoidanivorans
ACGGGAGGTACGGTAACCATTACCTGGACGGTAGAAGATATCTGTGGCTCTACTAATCCTACTGCTACATATACCCTAACACAACCGCAAGCAGTAAGCTATGATGCGCCTAGCGATGATAGTGCGGATGCCTGTGAGTTTGATAATGCGGATCCTACTGCTGCTCAAAATGCACTGGATGCTGATATCGCAGCTTGGGTAACTAATCAAACAGCTATTATAAATAACAGTTTAGCGGGGGGGTGTTCACCGAGCGTATCGCATGATTTTACCAATCAGTCTATCGA
>NZ_VDCS01000111.1 GCF_006265225.1 Allotamlana fucoidanivorans
CTCATATCTGCATCACTATGTTCTATGCCATAAAGATTTTTAAGATCTGCCCAAGTATCCTTCCAATTTGCCCAAGTATCAGGCATAGCTAAAGAATTTACCCTACCTTCTGCTTGCACAGCTTTAATCAAATTCTCATCAATAGCTTGTGAATTTGAAAACAATAAGGCAACAAGACCTAAACTTAAGAAAAATTTCTTACTCATTTTTTTCCTTTCAAAAAATATTTTGGAAATTTAATGAGTTTTAGAAACATTTTAGAAACAAGTTAATTTTTAAGCAAACAA
>NZ_VDCS01000112.1 GCF_006265225.1 Allotamlana fucoidanivorans
ATAAGAATGTGCAGGATAGGTGGGAGGCTTTGAGTATATGACGCCAGTTGTATATGAGCCATTGTTGAGATACCACTCTTTCTTATTTGGGTAGCTAACCAGCTTGAGTTATCCTCAAGTGGGACAATGTCTGGTGGGTAGTTTGACTGGGGCGGTCGCCTCCCAAATAATAACGGAGGCTTACAAAGGTTGGCTCAGAACGGTTGGAAATCGTTCGTAGAGTATAAAGGTATAAGCCAGCTTAACTGCAAGACATACAAGTCAAGCAGAGACGAAAGTCGGTCTT
>NZ_VDCS01000113.1 GCF_006265225.1 Allotamlana fucoidanivorans
AAGTTTTTTTATTATTGATGAAATTTTACAAAGAATTATAAATTTTGAACCAAAACAAAGTAAAAAAATCAAAATTGAAAGTGTTTTAAAAGATCAAGATATTTTCGAGCTTATAGAACCAAGCACTGACATCAATGATATTATTATGCCTGAAAATACAAAAGAGCTTTTAGAAAATATTTTAAAACAACAAGATAAAAAAGTCCTAGAAAGACTTCATTCTTGGGGTATAAAGAGTAATAAAAATATAGAAGCTAAAATTATTTTTTATGGTCCTGCTGGTA
>NZ_VDCS01000114.1 GCF_006265225.1 Allotamlana fucoidanivorans
ACGGTTCTTATAAAAAAGGTCGTGAGATGATTTGGGTTAGCGGTATGCTTTTGTTTGTTGTATTTTCTGCTGAAGCTTTTAGTGGGTATATGCTTCCTTGGGGACAAATGAGTTATTGGGCAGCTCAAGTAATCACTAATCTTTTTGGAGGGATACCATTTATTGGCCCTGAGCTTGTGATTTGGATTCGTGGAGATTATGCGGTTTCTGATCCAACTTTAACAAGATTTTTTATGCTTCATGTGTGCTTGCTTCCTATAGTTATCATTGCTATTATAGCATT
>NZ_VDCS01000115.1 GCF_006265225.1 Allotamlana fucoidanivorans
CAATAACTTCTTTAATAGGAAATTATTATTATGCTCAAGCTAATGTTAAATATTTAACAAATTCCAAATTTGTAATGAATTTGTTTAGAATTACAGCTGTGGCTATGATTTTTATAGGCTCGCAAATGAATTTAAAACTTGCTTGGAATTTGGCTGATTTGACTATGGCTTTCATGGCAACGACAAATATTATATCTTTATTGCTTTTAGGTGGTATAGTAAATAAAGTTTTAAAAGATTTTAATATGCAACAAAAATCTGGTATAGATCCTAAATTTAAT
>NZ_VDCS01000116.1 GCF_006265225.1 Allotamlana fucoidanivorans
TGGGAAAAATCGTCGAACATTTTGCAAAAATTGCTATCATTACAAGTGACAATCCACGCAGCGAAGAACCAAAAACCATCATGGAAGAAATTTTATCAGGCTTTACTAAAAAAGAAAAAGTTTTAATGATAGAAGATAGAAAAGAAGCTATAAAAAAAGCTTTAGAACTAAAAGAAAATGACGATTTAGTCGTTATTTTAGGCAAAGGTGATGAAACTACTCAAGAAATTAAAGGGATAAAATATCCTTTTAGTGATAAAGTAGTTGTTAATGAAATTTTA
>NZ_VDCS01000117.1 GCF_006265225.1 Allotamlana fucoidanivorans
GCGGTATTGCGTCTCATTGTATATGCCATTGTAGCACGTGTGTCGCCCTGGGCATAAGGGCCATGATGACTTGACGTCGTCCACACCTTCCTCCTCCTTACGAAGGCAGTCTATTTAGAGTGCTCGGCCGAACCGTTAGCAACTAAATACGTGGGTTGCGCTCGTTGCGGGACTTAACCCAACATCTCACGACACGAGCTGACGACAGCCGTGCAGCACCTGTCTCTAAGTTCTAGCAAGCTAGCACCCTCTTATCTCTATAAGGTTCTTAGGATATCAA
>NZ_VDCS01000118.1 GCF_006265225.1 Allotamlana fucoidanivorans
AGCTTAGAAGTTCCCACAGGAAAACCTATGCTTTCCATGATGTTTTTAATTTCATCAAGAGATTTTTTACCTAAATTTTTAAGCCCTGCAAGTTCACTTACACTCATCAAAGCAAGCTCGCCTATGTAAACTACTCCTGCTTTTTCAAGACAATTATAACTTCTAGCACTTAAATTTAAATCTGTAATGTTTTGCAATAATTTAGTATTTTCTAGTTCATTGCTTGTTGCTTGATTTTTAATTACACTTCTAACATTGGTAATTTTATCAAATACTGAT
>NZ_VDCS01000119.1 GCF_006265225.1 Allotamlana fucoidanivorans
TTTTTGTTGATTTAAATTTGGATTTGCAACATTTTGATTTAGATCTATTACTTCAAAGCTATCTGCGCTTTTTTCAATTTTAATAACTTTTTTCTGAGAAAAATTATTCGCTAAAAGATTAGAACTTAAAACTAAACTTAAAAACAAAATGAAACAATACCTCATCTTCATCCTTATAAACTATTTAAATATAAAATTATACTCTTTATTTTATAAAAAATCTTGTAAAAAATTCCTAGATGAAACACAAATAAAAGGATTGGATTTATAACTTAAAG
>NZ_VDCS01000012.1 GCF_006265225.1 Allotamlana fucoidanivorans
ATATCGGTTTCTCAAGTGGTAAAACCATTACTGCCATTTTTGCTAATCATGGTATTGGTACTCCTTTTAATAACCTATATCCCTGAAATTTCTATGTATTTACCAAATTTGTTTGGGCTTTAAGAACAGCCTATTAAAATATAGCGATAGAAGAGTAGTTTTTTGCTCTAAAGCACACGTGGCATAAGTGGATATAATAATTCTAAAAACTTTTTTAAAGAAGTATTTTAGTCTAGGGCATTTCTAGTCACATACCAACGCCAACCAATAATTGCTAATTGAAATTTAGTAGCCTTTGAAAGATCCAACTTTTTTTTAGAATAGCTGGGTAAAATAGCTTTATTAATTTTAGCCAAAACGTTAAAAACTTGCTTTTTCATAGAACAAAAATAGTAAAACTTATTCTAGACTAAGTTTTACATTCTTCTGATTAAATAATTGAAAGTATAAAGAGTATAAATTCAACTAAAAGTTTGGCAAGTATGATCATTAGTTTTGGTTTTAAGGGTTAATAAATAGATGTTGTTTGCTCAATGAGTTTTCAATATATATTTTAGAGTATATTATCTCCAAACGTTTTGATAAAAATTGATGAAATTGAATACTAATGTGTAAGTGAAAAAACAAATTACGTTTCGATATTTTATATTGTATCTTTGAATTTGTTTTTAATTGAAACTTATTTTTGTTTTTTAATTGTTTTTTGAAATAATTCAAGAGGGTTTTATGCCTGCTTTTTATAAACCAAGGAGGATTTTGCTATTAAAATCATGGTTTTCTTACATTTCGTTTTTTTGGAACAGAATTATTACCGTTAAATGTATTGAGTTTTGCTCCGTTATTATTAATATAAAAATGCTTTATTTTAATGTTTTTGTTTTTGTTAGAAATAAGTAACTTGTTGGCAAAAACAAGGTTGTTAAATATAATTTTTTAGGGTATGGAATTTAAAGTCTTAAAAGGTAGTCAATTACTTATTTTGGTGTTTGTGTTCACATTTGTGGGTTCTGCTATCTCTCAAGTTGGTGGTTGGAAACCAGAATTAGAAAATGATGCAAATAATGCATTGTCTGAAATGATAAGCAATAGTCCTAAATTAAATACATTTAAGGAAAAAGCTTATGGATATGTTGTATTTCCAAAGGTAACAAAAGCCGGGTTAGGTATTGGCGGGGCAGCAGGTTCTGGAATGGTTTATCTTAGTCATGAACCTGTGGGGATTTCAAAATTAAAGCAAGCATCTTTTGGCTTGCAAGCCGGAGGTCAGCAATACAGTGAAGTTATATTCTTTGAAAACAAAGAAGCTTTTGACCGTTTTACAAGTGGTAAGTTAAAATTTGATGCGCAAGCTTCAGCGGTGGCTATAACGGCAGGAGCTTCTGTTGATGTCGCCTATCAAAATGGCGTTGCTGTTTTTACACATACATTAGGCGGTTTAATGTATGAAGCTTCTATTGGCGGACAACACTTTTCATATAAACCAAAGAAGTAATCATAGTAAACCTGAGCTATAAGTTTAAGTGCATTCAAGCTAAAACAAAATCTGATTATAAGGATGGGAGGTTGCTTGATGATTAATAGGTTGAAGTATAAGTAGTCTTTAAGTAAAATGTCAATTCAAGTTGATTATAACGTTTTACTTTCAGTTATATTCGCAAAAAAAAGTTTATGAGTATACTTTGGGTTGTATTAGGTTTTATTTTATTAGTTGTTGGCGGTGAGTATTTGGTAAGGTCTTCAGTAGCCCTTTCTTTTAAGTTCAACGTTTCGAAGATGGTTATAGGTATGACGGTTGTTTCTTTTGCAACGTCTGCTCCAGAGCTTTTAGTGAGTTTACAAGCTGCTCTAACAGGTTCTCCAGCTATAGCGATTAATAATGTAGTAGGATCTAATATCGCCAATATAGGTTTAGTTTTAGGGGTTACGGCTATGATTGGATTCATTACTGTTGATAGATCTTTCTATAGGTTGAACTGGCCAGCAATGATGTTGTTTTCCATGTTACTCTATTATTTTTTGAAGAATGATAATAAACTATCAACCATTGAAGGAGGTATTTTATTTGCGGGTTTGCTCGTTTTTTTAATCGTTTTGATGAAAAGTGCAAAAAAGGAAGTGGTTGTTGAAGAAGTAGATGAGGCTTTAGCTATAGTGTCTAACTTTAAAATAATTTTATGGATGCTCATTGGGGCAACGGCACTTTACTTTGGTAGTGAGTGGTTAGTTGATGGGGCAAAAACTATTGCGCGTTCATTGGGTGTAAGTGAATCTGTAATAGGGGTTTCTCTCATTGCTATAGGAACCAGTGTGCCAGAAATGGCAGCTTCGGTAATAGCGGCCGCTAGAAAAGAGAAAGCCATTTCTTTGGGAAATTTGATAGGCTCTAATATTTTTAATATCGGTTCAGTTTTAGGTTTAACAGCTTTAGTAAAACCGATTCCTGTAACAGAGACTTCTATATTAACTGTGGATGTTGTTTGGATGCTTGCTTATGCAGCTCTTTTATTGCCGCTTATATTCTTGCCTAAAAGCATGCAAATAAGCAGGTGGAAAGGTTTTGTGTTAGTAATAGGTTACGGCGTTTTTATGTTTTTATTATTTACTTCGTAAATATGAAAGTAGAATTAATTGGTAAAAGTAAATAAATAAAAAACTCACATTGTTAAATGTGAGTTTTTTATTATGAACAAAACTAGCGTTATATATTAAACGTTTGCAGATTTAACCGTTTTAATAATTCTAGCCGCAATTTTATAAGGGTCACCGTTTGAAGCTGGTCTTCTATCTTCAAGCCATCCTTTGTACCCTTTTTCAACAGTGATAATAGGAATACGAATTGATGCACCACGGTCAGAAACTCCATAAGAGAAATCAGTAATAGCAGCGGTTTCGTGTAACCCTGTTAAACGTTGGTCGTTAAACTCACCGTAAACAGCAATGTGCTCATCAACTACAGGACGGAAAGCTTCACATATTTTTTCATAAATCTCTTTAGAACCACAAGTTCTTAAAGTATTGTTAGAGAAGTTGGCATGCATGCCAGAACCATTCCAGTCCATATCTTTACCTAATGGTTTTGGGTGGTAATCAATGTAGTATCCGTATTTTTCTGTTAAACGGTCTAATAAATATCTAGCAACCCAAATTTCGTCACCAGCTTTTTTAGCACCTTTAGCAAATAATTGGAATTCCCATTGTCCACAAGCAACCTCTTGGTTGATTCCTTCAAAATTTAATCCAGCAGCAATACATAAATCAGCATGCTCTTCAACTAAATCTCTACCGTGTGTGTTTTTTCCACCTACTGAACAGTAATACATACCTTGAGGAGCTGGATAACCACCAACAGGGAATCCTAAAGGTAGTTGTGTTGCAGTATCCATGATAAAATATTCTTGCTCAAAACCAAACCAGAAATCATCATCCTCATCATCAATGGTAGCTCTACCGTTAGAAACGTGAGGCGTTCCATCTGCATTCATAACTTCAGTCATTACTAAATAACCATTAACACGCTCTGGGTCAGGGTAAATAGCAACAGGAACTAATAAACAGTCAGAAGAACCTCCTTCAGCTTGTCTTGTTGAAGATCCGTCAAAAGACCAATTTCCAATTTCTTCTAATGTTCCTTGGAAGTTTTCATGCTCCTCTACTTTGGTTTTACTTCTCATATTCTGAGTTGGGAAATACCCATCTAACCAAATGTATTCTAATTTAATTTTTGCCATAATAAATATTTTATGATTGTAATATTGATAATAATGACACAAATATAAATTTTTATATAAATACTCTATATATTTAGGGGGTGTTTTCCTAAACATCAAACTTATTTTTATTTATACCCTATTTTTTTTGGGTATAATTAAAAAATAATTGGTTTTTTTATTTAAAAACTGAAAAAATGTTAACAATAAATTTTTGAGTTGTAAGGCTTATTTGATGAAGCTGATTATTTTTGCTTTTCAATTCATTTTCAATTCATTTTTAAAGAATGGCTACATTAAGATTACATGCTATTAAAAAGTCTCTTGATTCAAAACCAGTCGTTTTTGAGGAACATGAGCGCCGATCAGTTTTGTTTGGAAAAAATGTGTTTAATGAAAACACAATGCGTCAATATTTAACCAAAGATGCCTTTTTAGGGGTGATGGATGCCGTTCGGTATGGTAAAAAAATAGACAGAGCCATTGCAGATCAAGTCGCTTCTTCAATGAAAGATTGGGCTCTATCTAAAGGTGTGACCCACTACACACATTGGTTTCAACCCTTAACAGGTGCTACGGCCGAGAAGCATGATGCGTTCTTTGAAACGGTTGGAGAAGGCAATTCTATTGAAAAGTTTGGAGGCTCGCAATTGGTACAGCAAGAGCCTGATGCGTCTAGTTTTCCAAGTGGAGGTATTCGGAATACCTTCGAGGCTAGAGGTTATACAGCGTGGGATCCTACTTCGCCAGCTTTTATTTATGATACTACGCTGTGCATACCTACCATCTTTGTGGCTTATACCGGAGAGGCTTTAGATTATAAAACACCGCTTTTAAGAGCGTTACACGCTGTTGATGATGCGGCTACAGCGGTTTGTAAATATTTTGATAAGAATGTTAAAAAAGTTGTTTCCTCTTTGGGGTGGGAGCAGGAATATTTTTTGATAGACAAGCGGTTAGCAACTAGCCGCCCCGATATTATGTTAACGGGACGAACTTTATTAGGACATTCGTCAGCCAAAGGACAGCAACTCGATGATCATTATTTTGGATCGATTCCTAAAAGAGCATTAAATTTCATGAAAGAGTTGGAAACCGAATGTATGCTTTTAGGGATTCCATTGAAGACAAGACATAATGAAGTGGCTCCTAATCAATTTGAATTGGCTCCTATTTTTGAAGAGGCCAATCTGGCTGTAGATCATAATGCTTTATTAATGGATATTATGGGGCGGGTGGCTTCAAAACATAATTTTAAGGTACTGCTTCATGAAAAACCATTTGCAGGAGTGAATGGCTCGGGAAAACACAATAACTGGTCGCTGTCTACAGATACGGGTGTAAATCTTCTAGCTCCAGGAAAAACACCAATGAGTAGCCTTCAATTTCTTACATTTTTTATTAATACTATAAAGGCGGTACACGAACATGAAGCATTGTTAAGAGCTGCTATTGCGTCTGCTAGTAATGATCATAGATTAGGAGCCAACGAAGCGCCGCCGGCAATAATTTCTGTGTTTATAGGAGAGCAATTAACGCGAGTTTTAGAGGAGTTAGAAGGGGTGACTAAAGGGAAATTGTCGCCTAAAGAGAAAACAGAACTCAAGTTAAATGTGGTGGGTAAAATTCCAGACGTACTTTTAGATAATACAGATAGGAATAGAACGTCACCTTTTGCATTTACGGGAAATAAATTTGAGTTTAGGGCAGTAGGATCAATGGCAAATTGCGGAAATCCCATGACAGTGTTAAATACCATTGTGGCAAAGCAGTTGAAAGATTTTAAGAAAGAAGTTGATACGTTAATAGATAAGAAAGATTTAAAGAAAGATGAAGCGGTATTTAATGTGCTAAGAGAATATATAAAGTCAACAAAGCCTATTCTTTTTGAAGGTAATGGCTATGATGCTGCCTGGGAAGCTGAAGCGAAAAAAAGAGGGTTAAGTAACAATAAAACCACTCCTGAGGCTTTAAAAGCTAGAATATCTAAGGCTTCAATAGCTTTGTTTGAAGAAATGGGGGTAATGAGTGCTATTGAAACTAAAGCGCGTTATGAAATTGAAATTGAAGCTTATATTTTGCATATTCAAATTGAGAGTCGCGTCTTGGCTGATGTGGCAAGAAATCATATAGTGCCAACGGCTGTAAAGTATCAAAATATTCTGATTGAAAATGTAAGAGGCTTGAAAGAGATTTTTGAAAATAACTACAAAACGGTTTCTAAAGAACAAATTAATTTAATTGAGCAAATATCAAGTCATATTGAAGGTATTAATGCTAATGTGACTAAAATGATTGAAGCCAGAAAACATGCCAATCAAATGGATAACATAGAAAAGAAGGCAGAGTATTATTGTAACCATGTAAAGTCACTTTTTGATGATATTAGATATCATTGCGATAAATTAGAATTGCTTGTTGATGATGAAATTTGGCCCTTAACAAAGTATAGAGAGTTATTATTTACAAGATAGTTTATAACTTATAAAATCCTGCTTGAAAAAGGCAGGATTTTTTAATTCAAAAAAGTAAATTTGCACCACAATATAACATTATGAGTCAAGAAGTTTCAAAAAGGTATGCCCAACGTGGTGTTTCGGCATCAAAAGAAGATGTGCACAATGCAATAAAAAATATTGATAAAGGCTTATTTCCTAAAGCGTTTTGTAAAATAGTGCCCGACTATCTTACAGATGATGAGGATTATTGCTTAATTATGCATGCAGATGGGGCTGGAACAAAATCATCATTGGCTTACATGTACTGGAAAGAAACAGGTGATCTTTCAGTGTGGAAGGGTATTGCGCAAGACGCCTTAATCATGAATATTGATGATTTGTTATGTGTTGGTGCTACAGATAATATTATGTTGTCTTCAACTATTGGTAGAAACAAGAATGTAATTCCAGGAGAGGTTATTTCTGCTATCATTAATGGTACAGAAGAGCTTTTAAAAGATTTGAAATTGTTTGGCGTTACCATTTATTCTACCGGGGGTGAAACTGCTGATGTTGGTGATTTGGTTAGAACCATTATTGTGGATTCTACAGTGACCGCTAGAATGAAGCGAAGCGATGTTATAGATAATGCAAATATTCAAGCTGGAGATGTAATTGTGGGCTTAGAAAGTTTTGGTCAAGCAAGTTATGAGAAAGACTATAACGGCGGTATGGGGAGTAATGGTTTAACTTCTGCTAGGCATGATGTGTTTAGTAAGTATTTAGCTGAAAAATATCCTGAAAGTTTTGATGCTTCTGTTCCTGAAGACTTGGTGTATTCGGGTGGGGTACGATTAACAGATGCTGTGGCAAATGCGCCAATTGACGCAGGTAAACTGGTGTTATCACCAACAAGAACCTATGCACCTATCATAAAAAAGATTTTATCGAAATATAACAGAGCTAACATTCATGGTATGGTGCACTGCTCAGGTGGTGCTCAAACTAAAATTCTTCATTTTGTTGATCAGTTTCATATTGTGAAAGATAATATGTTCTCAATTCCACCTTTATTCAAATTGATTCAAGAGCAATCAAAAACAGATTGGAAAGAAATGTATCAAGTGTTTAATTGTGGACACCGAATGGAATTGTACGTTTCTCCTGATGTGGCTGAAAATATAATAGAGATTTCTAAATCGTTTAATGTTGATGCTAAAATTATAGGAAGAGTTGAAGCTTCAAAAACTAAAAAGCTTACAATAAAATCAGAATACGGTGAGTTTACATATTAATATTTGCATTTTTGTTGAAATGGAATAATTTTTGATAACAAATGTACTTTGTTAAATTAACCTTTTGTTTTTGTATATGAGAATACTCCTTTTTCTTGTGGTTTGCATGGTATTTAATAATGCTTATACACAACCTAATTGGTTGTTTTTAAGGGAAAAGGAGAAGGTATATGAAGGGCCGCAGTGGAAACAAGTTAACAAGGCTTCTTTAGATTTAAATCAATCTTCATTTGTAAACTGGAATGCTGGGGGTACCAATTCTATCTCTGGGCTTGTAGATGGCAAGTCTATGCTAAATTACAAGGATAAGTTTTATGTTTGGAACAATGATATTCATATGCGGTATGGTATCAATGCACAACAGGATAGAGAAACAAGAAAAACAGATGATTTAATAGAATTGAATTCTAATATTGGGTATCGATCAGATTCAAAGTCTAATTGGTACTACATGGCTCGAATGAATTTTAGAACCCAATTTACAAATGGGTATAAATACCCAAATACTGAAAATCCTATCTCTAAATTTATGGCACCTGGTTATGTGTTTTTTGGGGGAGGAATAGAGTATGGTAAGGATATTCAAGAGTTGTCGTTCTATTTTTCACCACTTACCTTAAAAGGCACATTTGTGTTAGATGAAAATTTGGCTAATTCGGGGTCTTTTGGGGTAACTCCTGCTGTTTATGATGATGAGGGAAATCTGATAACGCCAGGTGAGCGATTTAGAAAAGAATTTGGGGTGTTGTTAACCAATGCTTATGAAATGGATCTGGCTCAAAACATTAATGTAAAACATCAAATTAGTTTGTATTCTGATTATCTTAATAAATTTGGAAATATAGACCTAGATTGGCGTTTAGATTTTGCGTTTAAAGTAAATAGTTTTATGAGGGCTACTTTAGGGTCTCATATGCGTTATGATGATGATGTAAAAACAAAAGTTCCTTCAGAGGAAAATCCAGGCGAATTTGATGAAAGAGGCGCTAAATTACAGTGGAAACAGTTTCTTGGTATTGGTGTGGCTTTTGATTTTTAATAATTAATATTCAAGTTTTCTTAGAATTATTTGTTAACTTTTTCTTGTTGATAAATTTTTAACTTATTGTATAGCAGTGTTTTAGGTTGTTTTTGTGGTGAACTTTATGATTTTTGTCATATTTTTAATTGTACATTTGTACTTCCTTTATAGTTAATTAATCTAATCTGCTAAAACCTAGAAATCATCAATGAAGACAAAACTCACTGAAAGTAATCAAAAAGTTTACACACAAGAAGAAGCTTTTGAAGCCTCTTTAAAATACTTTAATAATGACGATTTAGCGGCCCGTGTTTGGCTAAATAAATATGCGCTTAAAGATTCTGATGGGAATATTTATGAAATATCTCCAGATGATATGCATAGACGTATTGCTAAAGAAATTGCTTCGGTTGAGGCAAAATATGCCAACCCAATGTCTGAAGATGATGTTTATAATTTAATTAAAAACTTCAAGTATATCGTTCCTCAAGGAAGCCCAATGGCTGGTATTGGTAATCCGTTTCAAATAGCGTCTTTGTCTAATTGTTTTGTTATAGGTAATAATGGTGAGTCTGATTCCTATGGTGGCATCATGAAAATAGATCAAGAGCAAGTACAACTTATGAAACGTCGTGGTGGTGTGGGGCATGATTTATCCCATATCAGACCAAAAGGGTCTGCCGTAAAGAATTCGGCGTTAACCTCTACAGGTATTGTACCTTTTATGGAACGTTATTCTAATTCAACTAGAGAGGTTGCTCAAGATGGAAGACGAGGGGCTTTAATGTTATCAGTATCTATAAATCATCCAGATTCTGAAGATTTTATTGATGCCAAATTAGAACAAGGAAAGGTTACTGGTGCTAATGTATCGGTGAGGATAGATGATGCCTTTATGAAAGCTGTAAAAAATGGAACAGATTATACCCAAAAGTATCCTATTTTTAGTGAGCATCCTAAAGTGTCAAAATTGGTTGATGCCAACAGTATTTGGAAAAAAATTGTGCACAATGCATGGAAATCTGCTGAACCTGGTATTTTATTTTGGGATACTATTATTAATGAGTCGGTTCCAGATTGTTATGCCGATTTGGGGTATAAAACAGTTTCAACAAATCCATGTGGTGAAATTCCCTTATGCCCTTATGATTCATGTAGGTTACTAGCTATTAATTTATTTTCCTATGTAGAAAATCCATTTACTTCTAAAGCGACGTTTAATTTTGAGCTTTTCAGAGAGCATGTAGCTGCAGCACAACGTATTATGGATGATATTATTGATTTAGAATTACAGAAAATTGATAATATTATGAAAAAGATTGATGCTGACCCTGAATTAGATGAAGTAAAAGCTACAGAACGTAATTTATGGTTAAATATTAGAAAAAAGGCTGAAGAAGGCCGAAGAACAGGTGTAGGCATCACAGCCGAAGGTGATATGTTGGCTGCTTTAGGGATTCAATATGGTAGTGAAGCGGGTAATGCCTTTTCTCTTGAAGTACATAAAACAATTGCTATTGAAGCGTATCGAGCTTCGGTACACTTGGCAAAAGAACGTGGGGCATTCGCTATTTTTGATGCTGAACGTGAAAAGAATAATCCATTTATTCTAAGACTGAAAGAAGCAGATAGTAAGTTGTACTATGAAATGTTAGAGTATGGACGACGTAATATAGCATTGCTAACCATTGCACCAACAGGAACTACAAGTTTAATGACACAAACTACTTCGGGTATTGAGCCTGTTTTTATGCCTGTATATAAAAGAAGACGAAAGGTAAATCCAAATGATAAAGAGGTTCGAGTAGATTTTGTGGACGAAGTTGGAGATTCTTGGGAGGAATATGTAGTATTTCATCATCGTTTTAAACAATGGATGGAGGTAAAAGGTATAGATACAGATAAGAATTATTCGCAAGATGAAATTAATGACCTTATAAAAAAATCACCTTATTATGGAGCAACTTCAAATGATGTTGATTGGTTGAGTAAAGTGAGCATGCAAGGCGCTATTCAAAAATGGGTAGATCATTCTATTAGTGTGACTATTAATTTACCTAGTGATGTGTCTGAAGATTTGGTAGGTGAATTGTATTTAAAAGCTTGGGAAGTAGGTTGTAAAGGGGTTACTGTTTATAGAGACGGATCGCGTTCTGGAGTATTAATATCAAATGAAGAAAAGAAGGAAGAACAAAATGATACTACATTAACAGCATTTCCAACAAAACGTCCGCAAGTGCTGGAGGCTGATGTGGTGCGTTTTCAAAACAATAAAGAAAAATGGATTGCTTTTATAGGGTTAATTGATGACCAGCCTTATGAGGTGTTTACTGGTTTAGCTGATGATGAAGATGGTATTTTAATTCCTAGGTGGGTTACGGAAGGACTCATCATCAAGAATAAAGATGAAGAAGGCAATACGCGTTATGATTTTCAATACAAAAATACTAGAGGATACAAAACAACCATTGAAGGCTTGTCTCATAAGTTTAATCCAGAGTTTTGGAACTATGCTAAGCTTATTTCAAGTACGTTGCGTCATGGTATGCCTATTGATAAAATTGTTGATTTAATTAATAGTTTACAGTTAGATAGCGCATCTATTAATACTTGGAAGAATGGGGTAGGTCGTGCTTTAAAGCGCTATGTAGCTGATGGTACAAAGGCTAAAGGACAACAATGTGATAATTGTAAATCTGAAAATTTAATTTATCAAGAAGGATGCTTAACCTGCAAAGATTGTGGATCTTCAAAATGTGGTTAATCTTAAGGTAAACCCATTTGTGAAAAAAGGAAGTCTTTTTAGACTTCCTTTTTTACTATGTTACTTAACGAACTATGACTTAAGTATTGATATGTTTCAAGGAGTTTTAAGTCGGTAACCAATTTACTATGCCCATTTTTTAAAAGGTAAATGTTTTCAGAAATAGCAATAATATGTTCATACATATGATCTGTAATTATAATTGCTTTTCTATGTTTTTCAACTTGAATTATAGCTTTTATGGTTTCAACGTATAAGGGTGATAAATGAGAAAAGGGTTCGTCCAATAGTATTATTCTTCTATCACTTTTTAATACGATGAAGATTTCTACTAAACGTTGCTCTCCCCCAGATAAATGATTAAATCTAGTGTTTTTTCGTTCCTTGAAATCCTTAAAATAAGCAATGAAATCGTACCAATTCACATTAAATAAATTAAATACCGTACTTAGTTTGTAGGTCTTTGGTATGAAATGATGTTGTGGAAGGTAACTAACAAGATTTGTTTTGTATAATGCTTTTACAATGGGTTTGTTATTTATTCTAACAAGTTTATACTTGGGTTTTAAACTTCCAAAAATAATATTCATCAAACAGCTTTTTCCACAGCCGTTACTACCTAAAATACCCGTTATTTTTCCAGTTTCACCTTTTATATAGATACCATTCAGAATACTTTTTTCTTTAAAGTATAATTCAATATTGTCTATTTCTAGTGTCATGAAAATGCATTAAAAATTATTAAAAAGGGTGTTGATAATATGGTGTCAATTAAGAATATGGACAAAAACAATTTTAGAGGCGAGAGACCAAGATTTTCATAAAAGATAAGTTGCTTCTTTCCTTCTACTTGATTAAATACATAGCATACGAATGTCATCAATATTAGTTTTATAAAAAGGATAATTAAAATAGGTGTTTTAGCAAATGGAAGAAACACATTTATACCAATGGACCAGAGAATAAAAGATTTGTAAAAAATAAATATGGCTAGAAACTTTTGCATCTAAGACTAATATAAGATTTTATCTTTTAAATTATGTTTCTTTTACATATTAGGGTAGAGAGAAACTACAAAAAAATCATAAATTATCGTATTTTTGGTTCCCAATTAAAAAAGGCAGATGTTAGAGAAATTACAAATTGTAAAGCAACGTTTTGATGAGGTGAGTGATTTAATCATTCAACCTGATATTATTTCCGATCAAAAGCGTTATGTTGAGCTAAATAGAGAGTATAAAGACTTACGTATTCTTATGGATAAACGTGAGCAATATATAGAGTTAACCAATAATTTGGCAGAAGCCGAAGAAATCATATCTGATGGTAGTGATGCTGAAATGGTTGAAATGGCTAAAATGCAATATGAGGAGGCTAAAGAGGGAATACCTAAATTAGAGGAAGAAATAAAAGTGCTACTTATACCTAAAGATCCTGAAGATGCTAAGAATGCGGTGGTTGAATTACGTGCAGGTACTGGAGGTGATGAAGCAAGTATTTTTGCTGGCGATTTATTTAGAATGTACACTAAGTATTGTGAAAGTAAAGGGTGGCGTGTTGATACGGTAGATTTTAGTGAAGGTACTAATGGCGGTTTTAAAGAAATTCAATTTGAAGTTTCTGGGGAAGACGTTTATGGAACCTTAAAGTTTGAAGCTGGGGTACATCGTGTACAACGTGTGCCACAAACAGAAACACAAGGTCGTGTTCATACAAGTGCTGCTACCGTGATGGTTTTTCCAGAAGCCGAAGAGTTTGATGTAGAGATTGATCCTAAAGAGGTAAGAATTGATTATTTCTGTTCCTCAGGACCAGGCGGACAGTCGGTAAATACTACTTATTCTGCGGTGCGTTTAACGCACATCCCAACAGGGTTGGTTGCGCAATGTCAAGATCAAAAGTCACAGCATAAAAATAAAGAGAAAGCCTTTAAAGTGTTACGCTCAAGATTATACGATTTAGAACTCGCTAAAAAGCAAGAAGAAGATGCTGCAAAACGTGGTAGTATGGTGTCTTCAGGTGACAGAAGTGCAAAAATTAGAACCTATAACTATCCACAAGGTCGTGTAACAGACCATAGAATAGGCTTAACTCTCTATGATTTGCAAAACATTGTAAACGGAGATATTCAAAAAATAATTGATGAATTACAGCTAGCTGAAAATACTGAAAAGTTAAAGGCTAGTAGTGATGAAATTTAACCTGATATAAGTGACAACAAGCCAACTCGTTCAAGAGATTAAAAAAAAGAAATCCTTTCTATGTATTGGATTAGATGTAGATTTAAATAAAATTCCTGAACACCTCTTAAAGGAAGAAGATCCTATTTTTGAATTTAACAAAGCTATTGTTGACGCTACACATCACTTATGTGTAGCTTATAAACCTAATACGGCCTTTTATGAAGCTTATGGGTTAAAAGGGTGGAGCGCCTTAGAAAAAACTATAAACTATATTAATAAAAATTATCCAGAGCTGTTCACTATAGCCGATGCTAAACGTGGTGATATAGGTAATACAAGTACCATGTATGCTAAAGCTTTTTTTGAAGATTTAGCGTTCGATTCTGTTACCGTGGCGCCTTATATGGGGAAAGATTCTGTTGAGCCGTTTTTGACTTTTAAGGATAAACACACCATTTTACTTGCCTTAACATCCAATCAAGGTGCTTTTGATTTTCAAACAAAAAACGCTGAGGGTAAAGAACTTTATAAGCAGGTTTTGGAAACGTCAAAAACTTGGAACAATGCTCAAAATTTAATGTATGTTGTGGGAGCAACAAAAGCCGAATTTTTGGCTGATATTAGACAAATAATTCCTGACAGTTTTCTTTTGGTTCCTGGAGTTGGTGCTCAAGGAGGAAATTTGCAAGATGTTTGTAAATATGGTATGAATGACTCCGTAGGCTTACTTATCAATTCATCACGTGGTATTATTTATGCCTCTAAAGAGACCGATTTTGCTAAAGCTGCAGCTTCAAAAGCTTCTGAACTTCAAGTTGAAATGGCTCAAATTCTTGGGTAAGATTTAGCTAGATGTGAAAGGCTATACAGACCAATTACAAAGAACTTTATTTTTACAAGAAACACCCAGGCGTATAGTATCGTTGGTGCCTAGCCAAACAGAACTTTTATGTGATTTGGGTTTAGAATCAGCACTGGTAGGTGTTACCAAGTTTTGTGTTCATCCGTCGCATATTAGAAAATTGGTGAAAGTTGTTGGAGGTACCAAACAAATCCATATTGAAAAGATAAAGGGTTTAAAGCCAGATATTATTGTATGCAACAAAGAAGAAAATACCAAAGATATTGTTGCTGCATGCCAAGCTATTTGTCCTGTTCATGTGTCTGATATTTATAATATTCAGGGTAGTTTACAACTCATATCTCAATACGGTGTTATTTTTAAGGTACAAGATAAGGCTGAGTCCATGATTGCAAAGCTTAAACAGGAATTAGAAGATTTTCAGTTGTTTATAAAAGACAAGCCTCAATATAGAGTTGCATATTTTATTTGGAAAGCCCCTTGGATGGTAGCCGCTAATACTACATTTATACAGTACCTTTTAGAACTCAATAATTTTGAGAATATTTACAAGCACCTTAATAGGTATCCTGAAATTAAGGTGGAGGAGGTAAATAAAGAAGAGCAGGTTGATTTTGTGTTATTATCGTCAGAACCATATCCCTTTAATAAAACACATGAGGCAGAATTTGGGCGCTACTATCCCAACTCCACTATTGTTTTAGTAGATGGAGAAATGTTTTCTTGGTATGGCTCAAGATTAACAAAAGCTTTTCAATATTTTAAAAAGCTCCGCTTAAGTATTCAGATAAATCAAGCTTAGTTCTGTCCTCAACATAATTAGCTATTCTATTTTCTAGTTGTTTTAAACTAATAAGTTCATTTAGGTTGGGTTTTATTCTTCCCACTCTGCAAAAATGTGTGTTCATGTTTTTTTTATTTTAAATTACGCTTAAGGATATTATTTAGGTATCATCAAACAGTTAATAAAAGGCTAAATGTTAAGTGCTTATTTTTTAGGGGCGTTAACATAAAGAAATTGTAATCTATTTATTTCGTTAAGAATTTTAATGGATTTATATTCAAATATATCGCTAAGGGGCGCATCAATTTGTCTAAAGTTATAAGCCAACTCTATAAGCTGCTTGTATTTTGCTTTTAATTTATTTTGATGATTTCTTATCTGGGTATTCATGACGTTAAGATTTATACAATAATTACGTCAATAATTAAGCTGCAGACGTGTAGAAATCGTTAAAAAAATGGTAAAAATTAAATAGCAGTTCTATTTTGGTCTCTGTAGAGGTATTTTAGTCTATTAAGCTTGTTAAGTAATTTAATAGCTTTATATTCAGAGATATCGCTTAAAGCAGAATCGGTTTGACGAAAATTATAAGCTTGCTCAACAAGTGTTTTATATTCTTGTTTTAGTTTGTCTTGCTTATATTTTATAATGTCAATACGCTTCATTGCTATTAACTGATTAACAGGCACTTAAATATACAAGTTTTATTTTAATATTAAAATTATATTTATTAAAATTTTGGAATATCAGTGTGACTTGTTATTGGTAGTAAAGCTTCAGGTATTTAGGGTATTGTCATTGTTGGTTTTAATTTTAAGTTTTTTAAATCTTATTACTATCAAAAGTACCGAAATGATCAATTGGATTGTAAAACCAGAAATTGAGCAAAAAATGCGCCAGCTCTCGCCAAAAATAAATACTTCTAAGCATCGTTTTAAACGTTCCAATCAAAAGAGCTATCGTAGGAGATAATACTAAAATAAAGGGGCTTTTTAGTTTGTTCGTTATTTTGTTTAATTCAATTTTTAATGTTTATTCTATAAGGTTATACAGTTGCGTTTTGAGTTTGCTGTATGTTAGAAAGATTACCCCTAATAATTACCGTAAGCCAGAGTATTCGGTTTTAACTATTTATAATGTATAGCCTAATCTTGTAGGGCAAACACTTTTTTAAGTAGATCGGTGGTTCTTGAATTTAGTTGTGTTCTTATTTCTTTTTCTTCAACCGCTATCATGGTGTAAACCCCATTAAGTGCTTCCTTGGTAACATAATCAGTCAGGTCTGGATTTACTTTGTTTGTAAACGGTATACTGTTGTATTTACTAATAAGGTTCGTCCAAATTTGATCTGCTCCAACCTTATTAAATGAATGTTTTATAACAGGATTAAACTTATCATACAGCGCTGTTTCTGTTTTATGGGTAAGATACATGGTTGCGGCATTATCATTGCCAAGTAGTATGTTTTTGGCATCACTAAAAGTAATACTTTTTACAGCATCAATAAATATGGGAGTAGCTTCTTTTACAGCATCTTCGGCGGCACGGTTTATGGCTTTTAAGCCTTCGTCAGCTAAATTACCTAAACCAATATCACGCAATGTTTTATCAACTTTTTGCAATTCTTCTGGTAGTAAAATTTTAACTAAATCATTTTTATAAAACCCATCGGTTTCAGTGAGTTTACTCACTTGTTTGTCAATGCCAAAATCTAGAGCTTGTCTTAATCCAGCTGCAATATCGCCATTGCTTATGGGTGTGTTTTGAGGTAATTGATGAACAACTTGTTGAAGTTCAGCACAGGCGGTTAGGTTAAAAATTAATACACAGGAAAGAATAATATGTTTCATGGTTTTGGGGTTTGTTTGTTTTGAATCCGCTATCGTTTTATGACCCTAAATAGAAGGTTAAGGTCACTAATCAGCTGTTTAGGTAAATATAACAGTTTTGTTATTGTAAACCATTACCTTTCTATCGGCGTGCAGTTTAACAGCGTTTGCCAGCACAACTTTTTCTAAATCTCTTCCTTTGGCAATTAAGTCGGTTATTTTATGGGTATGCGACACTCGGGTAACATCTTGTTCAATAATAGGACCAGCATCAAGCTCCTCTGTAACATAATGGCTAGTGGCTCCAATAATTTTTACACCGCGTTTATAAGCAGAATGATATGGTTTTGCGCCCACAAAGGCAGGTAAAAATGAGTGGTGAATGTTTATAATTTTGTTTGGATACTGACTAATGAGTTTACTAGATACAATTTGCATATAACGCGCAAGGACAATAAAATCGATACTGTGTTTTTGTAAAAGCTCCAGTTGTTTGTTTTCGGCTTTTTCTTTTGTGGTTTTTGTTACTGGAATATGGTAAAACGGAATATTGAAGTTGTCGGCAATAGGCTTTAAGTCTGAATGATTACTTATAATAAACGGAATTTCTAAATTAAGTTCGCCAGAATTATAACGCCCAAGCAAGTCATACAAGCAGTGATCATATTTTGAGATAAATAAGGCCATTTTAGGCTTCTTTTCAGAAGAATAAATGCGCCACTTCATCTTGAATGTTTCGGCCAAATCATTTTTAAAGTCAAGTTTAAAATCGATGGTCGAAAAATCATCCGTAGAAAATTCACTTTCTAAACGCATAAAGAAAATGTTCTGCTCTCTATCAACGTATTGATCAATGTATACAATGTTTCCTCCCTTTTTTGCAATAAAATTTGTGATTGAAGCAATGATATTAGGGCGATCCTTACAGTGAATTAAAATGGTGATTTTATTCATAATATGCTTGTGTTTTCTGGCTCAAAATTAGTTTAAAATTGATAAACACCCTATGTTTATAACGGTTTTAGATAATCATGGGTGTATGTTGGTTTTTTTTGAATATTCATTAAATTGCGGCTTAAAAAAATAAGAATCTTTACGAATGATCCAGCAAAATCCTTATAAACCTAAGAATAAAGTTCGTGTAGTTACTGCGGCTTCGCTATTTGATGGGCATGATGCCTCTATAAACATTATGCGCCGTATCATCCAATCAACGGGGGTTGAAGTGATTCACTTAGGACATGACAGAAGTGTTGAAGAAGTTGTTAATACTGCTGTTCAAGAAGATGTTAACGCTATTTGCTTAACATCTTATCAAGGCGGACATAACGAGTATTTTAAATACATGTTTGATTTGCTGAAAGAAAAAGGAGCAGAGCATATTAAGATTTTTGGTGGTGGCGGTGGCGTTATTCTACCTTCAGAGATAAAAGATTTGATGGATTATGGGATAACAAGAATTTATTCGCCTGATGATGGTAGAGAAATGGGCTTGCAGGGAATGATAAATGATTTAGTGTCACAATCTGATTTTCCTTTAGGTCAGGAATTGCTCTTTGAGTTGACGGATATAAAGCAAAAAAACACAAATGCCATAGCTAGGGTTATTTCTTCAGCGGAAAATTTTGAAGATATAGCAAAACACTTATTGGAAGAAATAAAAACTGAAAATCAAAATGCTACTATTCCTGTATTGGGAATTACAGGAACAGGAGGTGCAGGAAAGTCTAGTTTGGTTGATGAGCTGGTAAGACGGTTTTTGACTGATTTTCCAGATAAATCGGTGGGAATCATTTCGGTAGACCCCTCAAAGCGCAAAACAGGAGGGGCACTTTTAGGAGATAGAATCAGGATGAATGCTATAAACTCACCTAGGGTTTATATGCGAAGTTTGGCTACCCGACAATCTAATTTAGCCTTATCAAAGCATGCTAGCGATGCTATTGCTGTTTTAAAGGCGGCCAAATTTGATTTGATCATTCTTGAAACCTCTGGTATAGGGCAGTCAGATACAGAAATTGTTGAGCATGCTGATGTGTCACTCTATGTTATGACGCCAGAGTTTGGAGCGGCAACACAGTTGGAAAAAATTGATATGTTAGATTTTGCCGATTTGGTGGCCATCAACAAGTTTGATAAACGTGGTGCACAAGATGCTTTACGGGATGTTAAGAAGCAATACATGCGTAATAACCATTTATGGGATACACCTCAGGATGAGTTACCCGTTTTTGGTACCATAGCCTCTCAGTTTAATGATTCAGGCATGAACAACTTATATTGTGCTGTTTTAGGGCAACTGAAGAAAAAACTAGGGGTAGATTTGAATACTCTTGAAAAACCAATACCTAGTACTAGTGAGAAAACGTATGTTATCCCACCAGCAAGAACACGGTATTTATCTGAGATTTCAGAAAACAACAGGGCGTATGATGCAAAAGTAAAATCACAAGCAGATATAGCCCAGAAATTATTCGGTATTTTTAAAACTATTTTTACCGTAGGAAAGTTATCAGCTTCTTATGAATACTTAAACGAAACTGGCTTAGATCAGGAACAAATTTTAGCACAAATTGAGGCAGATCAAATACCAATTGTAAGATTGCTTCTGGCCGAATTTGATAAATTGAAAATGGATTTAGATCCAGACAATTGGAACATGATTTTAGGTTGGCGTAGAACAATAGATACCTATAAAAATCCTATTTATACATTCAAAGTACGAGATAAAGAGATTAATATTGAAACGCATACCACATCATTATCACATACCCAAATTCCTAAAGTAGCCTTACCCAAGTATGAAGCTTGGGGTGATGTTTTAGGCTGGTGTTTACAAGAAAATGTACCTGGTGTGTTTCCGTTCACTTCAGGACTTTATCCGTTTAAGAGAACAGGGGAGGATCCAGCACGTATGTTTGCGGGCGAAGGCGGCCCAGAGCGCACTAATAAACGCTTTCATTATGTGAGTCAGGGTATGCCAGCCAAGCGATTGTCAACCGCATTTGATAGTGTAACGTTATATGGGAATGACCCTGATTCTAGACCAGATATATACGGTAAAATTGGTAATGCAGGGGTATCGATATGTTGTTTAGATGACGCCAAAAAGTTGTATTCTGGATTTAACTTGGCAGATGTAAAAACTTCGGTTAGTATGACCATTAATGGGCCAGCTCCTATGCTTTTAGCGTACTTTATGAATGCGGCCATAGATCAGCAGTGCGAGATTTATATCAAGGAAAATAAATTAGAAGCGGAAGTAGAGGAGAAAATAGCAGCGCTTTATAAAGGCAAGGAACGTCCTGTTTATCATGGCAAACTACCAGAAGGAAATGATGGTTTAGGGCTAATGTTACTTGGCGTGACGGGAGACCAAGTGTTGCCACAAGAGGTTTACGCTAGTATTAAGGCTAAAACTATGGCTCAAGTGAGAGGAACCGTTCAAGCCGATATTTTAAAAGAAGATCAAGCTCAAAATACCTGTATTTTTTCTACAGAATTTGCCTTGCGGTTAATGGGCGATGTTCAAGAATATTTTATAGATCATAACATCCGCAATTTTTATTCTGTTTCTATTTCGGGATACCACATTGCAGAGGCAGGTGCCAATCCAATCACGCAATTGGCATTAACCCTATCAAATGGCTTTACTTATGTGGAGTATTACTTGAGTCGCGGGATGGATATCAATAAATTTGGTCCTAATTTATCCTTTTTCTTTTCCAATGGTATCGATCCAGAATATGCTGTAATTGGTAGAGTAGCACGAAAGATTTGGTCTAAGGCTATGAAGTATAAGTATGGTGCTAATGAACGATCACAGATGTTAAAATACCATATTCAAACATCAGGACGGAGTTTACATGCACAAGAAATAGACTTCAATGATATAAGAACGACACTTCAGGCCTTATACGCTATTTATGATAATTGTAACTCATTGCACACAAACGCCTATGATGAAGCTATAACAACCCCTACAGAAGAATCGGTAAGGCGTGCTATGGCTATTCAGCTTATTATTAATAAAGAGTTAGGTTTGGCTAAAAATGAGAATCCAATTCAAGGATCTTTTATTATAGAAGAGTTGACAGACCTAGTGGAAGAGGCTGTGCTTGTAGAGTTTGATAGAATAACTGAGCGTGGGGGTGTCTTAGGTGCCATGGAAACCATGTATCAAAGAAGTAAAATTCAGGAAGAGAGTTTGTACTATGAAACCCTTAAGCATAGTGGAGCGTTTCCTATAATTGGGGTAAATACATTTTTAAGTAGTAAAGGTTCTCCAACGGTATTACCAGTTGAGGTGATTAGAGCCACAGAAGACGAAAAACAACGTCAAATAAAAACACTAGAGCAGTTGCACCAACATTATGAAACAAATGGTTTGCTAAATGATTTAAAAACTAAGGCTGTAAATAATGAAAATATTTTTGAAGCCCTAATGGAGGTTTGTAAAGTTTGTTCCCTTGGACAAATAACGAGCACACTTTTTGAAGTAGGGGGGCAGTATAGACGAAATATGTAATAAAATATTATACAGATTTTTTCAATGTACTCATTTCAGCACCACGCACTTTACATCATTAACAGACTTATAGCATTTCATCACTATTAAATAGGAGTTTTTCACTAAATAAAAAGTCAAATGAGTTTAAAGTCAAAATGAAATTCATTTAAATTACCTGCGGTTTAATATATGGTATTTTAAAGAAATCTAAGGCTATGAAAAATTATTATTTATTGTTATTATATTTTGTTTTAACAGTAATATTTTTTAATTGCACCGATGACGATGAGAATCAATCTCCTGTATTTACAGAACCTACACTTCAGGGGACTCGGATTTTGGTTGGAGAGAAAAAGAGGGATACAGATTATAGTAATTCATTTGATCTGGTGACGAGTGAAAAAGAATTCAGTTTTTAGAAGATAATACATTGGCGGTAAATAGTACTTTATGCTCTATGTCAAATAGTGTAGGATCAACAATTTATACGGGTGTCTATAAGGTATTTGAAGGTGTGAATATAGCAGATGGTGAAATAATACCTGATAGTTGTACAGATGTTAATATATATTATACAATTGTAGAATCTAGCTTAATATTAACTTATGATTGTAGTTCGCAACATTGTGAACAAAAGTATGTAAAGATATAAAGATATAATGTTACATTACAGCGTAAGCAACCATTTACGCTGTAATTTTTTAAACTTTTTTAATTCACTTCTTAAAATAGGAAGAAAATCTTTGCCATTACTGTTTGATCTTTCTAATCGGTAGGAGTTTTTATAAAGCCGATTAGTAAGTCTTCTTAAGGATGCAATATGTTTATGTTTTCTGTCTGAGTGTCGTTCTAATTCAGCATTTAAAATTTCAGGTGCTAAAGACACCGATTGCTGAACAATATCTCCGGAAAAATAAATATGATGATCTTCAGTGCCATCTGGTTTCAAAGCAGATAAATCATCATTAAGGTATGTTGAGATATTTTGCGATAAAGCAAAAATATCAAGTGCCTTTTTATAAATCGGTAATTCCGATAGGTTTGATGGGGTATTAGTCAACATACTTTTTTATCTTTTTCAATTTATTCAAAATTACTCACTAGAAGCTAGATTTGACTTTAATAATTAAAGCAAAACATTATATTTGCTTTAATTATTAATTTTTTAGTCTAAAATTTCTTTTAAATGGTATTGGATGCTATAAACATAAAGATTTTGAAATGTTTGCAGGAAAATGCACGGCTTTCAAATGCTGAAATAGGTAGACAAGTTGGAATTACCTCTCCAGCGGTTTCTGAACGTATAAAAAAGATGGAGGATATGGGGATTATTGAAGGGTATCAAGCCATTGTGTCACCCTTTGAAATTGGGTATCAGCTTAAAGCCATCATCACATTGAGAGCCTTTATGGGTAAGTTAAAACCTTTTTTAGAAAAGGTAAAAACCTATGATGAGGTTATTAATTGCTATAGAATTACTGGTGATGAAAATATTGTTATGGAAGTCGTATTAAAAAATCAAAAACACCTTGAATCCTTTATTGACCAATTGATTAGTTATGGTGAATCAAAGACTCAAATTGTACTGTCTAGAGTTATTAAACAAAAGGAGGTTATTCCAATAACAAAATGAGGCTTAATGGATACGCCATGGCGGATTTTTTCTGTTTTCACCTGCATGATATAAAATGATATGATTGCCATCTGGGTCTAAAAGACGTGCTTCACGCCACAACCAAGGTTTGTCATTGGGTAACTCTTTAAATTCTATACCTTTTTTTTGAAGATTATGCACCCACGTATCTAAATGTTCCTCTTCAAAATAAATAGATATACCATGTTCTGGCATTATGTGGTCTACTTTGTGGATAGAAAATGTGGCTGAACCATCAGGGCATTCAAATCTTACATATTTAGGTAGGGCATTTACAATTAACTTAAGCCCTAATGTTTTATAAAATCGGGTTGCTTTTTCAACATTTAGTGACGGAATGGTAACTTGATTTAAATTCATGGTTAGGAAAAAATTTGTTGGCTTTCAATATGCGCAGCAATACGTTTGGCATGAATTCGTGAGTTTTCTATAAACCATTTGTGTGTTTCTGTTCCACCGCAAATAACACCTGCTAGATATAAACCCTTAATATTTGATTCCATGGTATGGGCATCGTATTCTGGAATCATTTTGTCGTTTGATAAGGCAATACCACAAGATTTTAAGAGTTCAAAGTTGGGCAAATACCCAGTTAAAGCCACAACATAATCATTTGGAATAACCTTAGAGCCTTCGGGTGTTGAAATAGTAAGGTTTTGTTCTCTTATGTCTTTAATCTCTGAATTAAAATAAGCTTTTATACTACCTTCTTCAATGCGGTTAATAATATCAGGTCGAACCCAATATTTTACCCGTTCTCCAATACTTTCACCACGTATTACCATGGAAACGTATCCGCCCTTTCTGTAAATTTCTAAAGCAGCATCAACAGCAGAATTACTTGCGCCAACAACCACAACATGCTGTAGTACGTAATTATGCGCTTCCTTATAGTAATGGGTTACCTTATTCAGGTTTTCTCCTGGTACATGTAATAGTTTAGGAATATCATAAAACCCAGTAGCTATGATAACTTTTTTAGCGGTATAGGTATGTTTATTCGTTTCTACATGAAATTGTTTAGAACCCTTATCAATATTAATAACTGTTTCATATAAATTTATATTCAGATTGTTGGAGGTTGTAACGCGTCGGTAATATTCTAAGGCTTCATCTCTATTAGGTTTAGGGTTGTTACTTATAAAAGGGATAGCATCAATTTCTAACTTTTCAGAAGTTGAAAAAAAAGTCATATTTTTTGGGTAATTGAAAAGCGAGTTGGTTAAAGCCCCCTTTTCAATTACCAAATAATTCCAGTTTCTTTTTTTACATTCTAGGGCACAAGCAATACCAATGGGGCCTGCACCAATAATTATGATATCTGTAGTTATATCTTTCAAATTATTATTTTTTTATACTTAGATTTCTTTATATGATTTAAATATTTGCTTAAAATAAACAGTAAAAATACACAAAGAGTGGCAAGTAGCGTTACAATAATCCAGGTACTATCAAAACCCAAGGCCTCAACCAAACGCATACCTGTATTGTGACCAAAAATATGGGCAATTGAGAAGGCGATAGAATACAAAGCCATATACTCTCCTTGATTGCCTTTTTTAGCTCTATCCATGGCAAATGCATTAGAGAAGGGAAAAGCTATCATTTCACCAAAAGTCATAAGCAACATACCAATGATTAATACACCACTCCAACTTGTAAAGTTTAAAATAACAAAGCTTAACCCAGTTAAAATAGCTCCAAAAAGCATTAAGCCACTTTTGGTAAATGAGGTGTTTTCTAGCCATTTAATTAAGGGCATTTCAAAAACAAAAATGAGAAATCCGTTCATACCTAAAAGTAAGCCAATTTCAAACTCGCTTAACAACCGAACATCTTTATAGTAAAGCGGCATGGTAGAAAAGTATTGTAGAAATACAATACCAAAAAGTATCATAGCTATCAGGAATATCAAGAATGCTTTGTCTTGATACGCAGATTCTGGATGTTCATTGGTTACGGTATCAAGAGTTTTCGCTTTTTTAGGATTTAAAACCTTAACAAGTACCAATGTAGCAATCAGGCAAGTAATGCCGTCAATCCAAAATAACCCACCATAACTTATCGACGTTATAATAAAACCTCCAACCGCTGGTCCTGCTGAAAACCCTAAATTTATAGCAAGCCTAATGAGTGTTACTGAACGGGTTTTATTCTCTGGTTTACTATAGGCGCTAAGGGCCACAAACATAGCCGGGCGAAAACTATCAGCAACAAGCATTACTAAAAAGATTCCAATACAGAAGGATGCAAAAGTGGTCAATACTTGGAGCCATATAAATAACACACCAGTTATAACAAGACTAAATACCATGACTTTATAATACCCAATTTTATCTGTGAGTTTGCCGCCTAACCAAGAGCCCACTACAGAACCCAAACCAAAGGCACTCATAACCCAACCTACATCACTTAAAGAAAAGTTTAAACGTTTGGTTAGGTAAAGCGATAAGAACGGTATAACCATAGTGCCTGCTCTATTAATAAGTGTGATGAGTGCTAACCACCACACCTCTCTAGAAAGGCCTTTAAATGTGTTTAGGTAATTGTGAAATAAAGTTCGCATGAGTTCTAAGTGTTCAATGTTATTTTTTTACATGTATTTATTTGTTGAATTCGATTTAGACTAAAAATAAAAAGTCCGACTGCGAAGTCGGACTTTTAAATATTGTAATATTTTATAACTATATCAACACAATATATAATAAGACCAACATCTTCTCTTTAAACAAGAGGTCCATTGTTTTCTATAAATTGTGACGTTATGACGCATTTTTATTTGTTTTTGAGACATCAAAGCTATGTAAAATTTTTATAAGTTGTATTTTTGAATTGAATTTTTTTGAAAATCATAAATTTAATTCAGAATATTTTTTGTTGTTTGATAGCGTTGCCTTTAATAAATTTCAAAGGCATTAATACACCTAACTTTATGAAAATAAAATATGCTTTTTGCTTTGTAGTTATTGTGCTATTGGTAGGTTGCAGTGAAAAGAAAAGACCGATAAAAGGAGACACCGAGTTTCAAAGGACATTGAATGCCGAATTCAAAGATGCTACAACCTCCCCTTTAAAAGTGAAGGACAGAAAGCAGTTTGATGGATTAAATTTTTTTAAGTTTGATTCTACTTATGTGGTAAACGCAAAGTTTGTGAGAACACCTGATGAGTTGCCTTTTAAAATGAAAACAACTACAAATCGTTTACCTGAATATGTTAAATATGGAGAGCTTCATTTTCAAATAAAAGGGGAGTCTTTTAAGCTTAATGTGTATCAAGATGAAAGTTTAAAACAAGAAAAAGGGTATGACGATTATTTGTTTTTGCCTTTTTTAGATGAAACAAGCGGTTTTGAAAGCTATGGTGGTGGACGCTATCTTGATGTAAGCATTCCAAAAGGAAATGAGTTAGTCATAGATTTTAATAAATCTTATAATCCGTATTGCGCGTATAATGATAAGTACTCATGCCCTGTAGTACCCAGAGAAAATTACTTAAAAACAAAAATTGAAGCTGGGGTAAAAGCGTTTAAAAAGAACTAATGTTTTACTTTATAGCAATGTATATTTCAGTGATCCATGCTGCAGGGTTCTCTATTCGATTTGGATCTGTGAGATAGGTTTCAAGCATAGGGCCATTTTCAACAACCTCTAAATTATTTTCAGAAATATAATTCATGGCTGTATCCCAGGCTTCCTTTAAGTTTTCATAATCTCCCTTTAAGGTTGTTTTTATGGCTTTAAAAGGTGATAGCTGTCCGGTTAAAATATCAGGTTCAGTAGAGATAATTTTTTCAGTTGTAGGAATACAGCAGGAAAACATAACAGCATTATTCGCTTCATCCCATTTGTGGTAATACACAAAAGGCGCCCCAGCAATTGGAATGTTATTTTTATTGGCGTATGTGGCAATTTTAGGGAGCATGACCTGCATTGTGTTGGCTAAATCTGAAATTTTGCAAGATGTTGAATTGTAAATATAAAAACCGCCGCCATGTTCGGTCAATCCATTTACTGCTACACTATAAGCTTTCATATCTCGAGTTACTACACTATCTAACTTAAATAAACCTCTATCAAAATCAGGTGCGGTATTCTCTTCAATAGATCCTGCAAATGTCGTGTACATTTTAGTCATAAAATCTTGCTCGCCTTTCATACCCCAAGTTACGGTGGTCCCTGCTTCTGTTTCTTCAAAAGTCCAATTAATATAAGATTCAGATTCAAAAGGTTTAATAAATTCTATATGTTGGGAAATGGAGGCATTATCATTAACAGCTAAGGTTGTCATTTTTCCTTCACCTAAAATAGCACCTTTCCATGAATAGCTGGCATTTACTCCCGATGTTTGTTCGCCATACGTTATTGTTGCATTGGGTTCTTGCTCAATCCATGGTGAAAAACTAGGCCAGTTTTTATAGTCGTTAACTTTTTCAAACAAAAGTGATTTAGGAGCTTTTATCACTCTGCTTCTTGAAAAATCAAATTGATTGGGTTGCACAGCAATGTATATAGACAGTCCAATTATAATGATAAGAAGAAGAAAAAGAACATATTTTAAAGCTTTCATATGGCTAGTTTGATAATATTGTTAAATCAAAGATAATCAATTTTATATTTTGGTTTTTAAATTGTTACATTTGTAGTTTATTGGTGATTGTTTTTTAGTTAATCTTTGTTTTATGGTTTTAATTAAAAGTATAAACAAAGGTTTTTGTTTAATTTTTATAAGTGATTAATTTTTTATTTTCAATATGCGACTAAACTTTATTCTAAATGTGATGCTCGTTGGGGCAATCATTACATCATGTGGTAATGAAAAAAATAAAACAAACAATAATGAGGTTTCTGTAAAAGAAGAGGTTTCTTTTGATTATAATGTTGAGCAATTTGCCGACGTTAAGGTTTTAAGATATCAAATTCCAGGTTTTGAAAAATTATCATTAAAAGAGAAAAAACTGGTGTACTATTTAACCCAGGCAGGACTGTCTGGTAGAGATATTATTTGGGATCAAAATTATAGGCACAATCTAAAGATTAGAAATGCTCTTGAAAACGTCTATAAGCATTATAATGGCGATAAAAATTCAAATGAATGGAACGCTTTTGAGGCGTATTTGAAACGTGTTTGGTTTAGTAATGGTATTCATCATCATTACTCAAATGATAAGCTTAAGCCTGGATTTTCACCTGAGTACTTGAATGAACTGTTGACTCAAACCAGCACAACATTAACAGGAGAACCGTTTGATGTTATTTTTAACGATAAAGATGTTAAAAAAGTAAATCAAGCTAAAGGTGTTGATAATGTGGCGCTTTCGGCCGTTAATTTTTATGGTAGTAACGTAACAAATTCAGATGTAGAACATTTTTATAAAACCAAAATATCACCAGATGCAAATAAACCACTGTCCTTTGGTTTAAACTCTCAATTGGTAAAAGAGAATGGGGTTTTGAAAGAACGCGTGTATAAGTCAGGAGGACTGTACGGTTCTGCGATTGATGAAATCATTAAATGGTTGGAGCTGGCTAAAAGTGTAGCAGAAAATGAACCACAAGCCAATGCTTTAGGTTTGTTGATTGACTATTATAAAACAGGCAATTTGCAAACTTGGGATGATTATAACATAGCTTGGACTAAGGCAACTGAGGGAAATATTGACTACATCAATAGTTTTATTGAGGTGTATAATGATCCACTAGGTTACCGCGGATCTTATGAAAGTATCATTCAAATTAACGATTTTGATATGTCTCAAAAAATGAAAGTGCTATCTGATAATGCGCAATGGTTTGAAGACAACTCTACTTTAATGGAAGCACATAAAAAGAAAAATGTGGTAGGGGTTACATACAAAGTTGTAAATGTGGCGGGAGAATCAGGGGATGCTTCTCCAAGTACGCCAATAGGTGTAAATCTGCCAAATGCCAATTGGATTCGTGCTGCCGTGGGAAGTAAATCGGTGTCTTTAGGAAATATAATTCATGCCTATAATAATGCAGGAAGCACAGGTAGATTAAAAGAGTTTGTTCATGATGATGAAGAATATCAGCTAGAGGAAAAGTATGGTCAATTGGCTGATAAATTGCATACAGCTTTACATGAGGTTATAGGTCATGCGTCAGGGCAACTAAACCCAGGTGTGGCCGAGACAAAAGAAACTTTAAAAAATTATAAGTCTACTTTAGAAGAAGGACGCGCTGATTTAGTAGGGTTGTATTATTTATATAATTCTAAGTTACAAGAATTAGGCCTGGTTGACGATTGGAAATCTGTTGGAAAAGCAGCTTACGATGGGTATATAAGAAATGGACTGATGACGCAACTCATTCGATTAAACTTGGGGGATGATGTAGAAGAGGCTCACATGAGAAACAGACAATGGGTTTCTGCTTGGGTGTTTGAAAAAGGCAAGGCCGATAAGGTTATTGAGAAAGTGACAAGAGATGGAAAAACATATTTTGATATAAAGAATTATGATAAACTGCGTGAACTTTTTGGGGAATTGCTTCGCGAAGCACAACGCATAAAATCAGAAGGTGATTTTGAGGCTGTTCAAGCTTTAGTAGAAGGCTATGGTGTTAAAGTAGATCAAGCACTACATGCAGAAGTTTTAGAACGTAACAAGCAGTTTACATCGGCACCATATAGCGGGTTTGTTAATCCTGTATTAATTCCAGAGAAAAATGAAGCAGGTGAAATTATAGATGTGAAAGTAAATCAACCAGAAACATTTTCAGGACAAATGTTAACGTATAGTGAAGACTACAGTTTTTTACCAGAGGTAAATTAGTTGAGTTTGTTATAGTGAAAAGAAAGCAGAATCTTAAATCAAGGTTCTGTTTTTTTGTTTACACTAAAAACTAAAAGAATTAAATTTACAACAGTCAGGGCACTTAAGATAAGTAGAATCTTCATGTTAGTTTGTTTTGATTAAACATAGCTATTTTAAAGATGCAACTAACAGAAAAAGGTTGCGTTAGATAAGACGTTATTTTTTAAAATAAAAAATAAAGAGCTACTTAAAGAAAAACTTTATTGCAGAAATTAAAAGAATAAAACCAATAAAGGCCAAAAGCATCCATATGCTTCCTTTGTAGAATTTTTTATGAAGTTTTAAATCTTTACGGTATGTGTACGCAATAATTACAGAAAATACCACAAAAAATAAAACTCCAAAAATGATTTGACCTTTACTGAACATATACTTATTTTTAGGCAAATTTAACTAATAATCATTAAAATCGGGTCTTCGGATTTGTTATAAATACCATTTATGAAAAATAAAATAGAGGCAGTAAAAGCGTTTCATACGGCTTTTAAAATAGGGCATAGAGAATCTCCTAAAGCCAATTTAGGGTTAGAAAAAAATATGTTGCGTTATAAATTGATGCGTGAGGAGAATGAAGAGTATTTAGACGCAGCAAATAATAACGATTTGGTTGAAGTGGCCGATGCCCTAGGCGATATGTTGTATATTTTATGCGGTACCATTATTGAGCATGGGTTGCAGTATAAAATAGAAGAAGTTTTTGATGAAATTCAGCGTAGTAATATGAGTAAACTTGGGGCAGACGGAAAGCCCATTTATCGTGAAGATGGTAAGGTGTTAAAAGGACCAAATTACTTTAAACCCAATATTGAATCTATATTAGACAAATAAAAAAAGAGCCTTTCGGCTCTCTTTTTATTTTACACTATATCTCCACCCAAAAGGATCATCCGTTTTATTGGTTTGAATATCGGTAATGCATTTTTTTAAGAAACTCGCATAGGTGTTATCTAATTTTGGTAAATCATAATCAACCTCCTTATATCCAAATCCAGATATAGGAGAAATGACAGCAGCTGTACCAGCGCCAAACATTTCTTTTAAGGAGCCATTCTTAGCAGCTTCAACTACTTCGGTTACTGTAATTTTTCTTACTTCAACGGGAATATATTCAGATTTTGCCAGCTCAATAATACTTTTACGGGTTATACCGTCCAAGATTCTATCACTTGTAGGACCTGTTATTAGCGTGTCATTAATACGAACAAATATATTCATAGCACCAGCTTCTTCAATATACTCGTGCGTGTTATCATCGGTCCAAATAACTTGTTGGTATCCTTTTTCTACGGCCAGTTGTGTTGGGTAAAATTGTCCTGCATAATTCCCTCCAGCTTTAGCATAACCAACGCCACCATTTGCAGAGCGAGAATATTTTTCCTCAATTAAAACTTTTACTTCACCAGCAAAATAAGCACCTGAAGGCGCTGTACAAATAATAAATTTATACGCATCTGCAGGTGAGGCATGGAAACCATTTCCTGAAGCAAAAATAAATGGTCTTATGTATAGTGAACTCCCTTCGTTTTGAGGAATCCAATCTTCGTCAACTTCTAGCAAGGCTTTTAGTCCTTCCATAAAATAATCTTCAGGTAATTCAGGAATGGCTAATCGTTTTGCCGAAATGTTTAAGCGTTTATAATTATCTAAAGGTCTAAAGAGCCATACTTTCCCTTCGGTATCTTTATAGGCTTTCATACCTTCAAAGACGGATTGACCGTAATGAAAAATTTTTGCAGACGGATCTAAAGTTATGGGTTGGTAAGGAACCACTTTTGGTTTTTCCCAATTACCGTTTTTATAGTTACACTCAAGCATGTGGTCTGAAAACACATGGCCAAATTTTAAATTATCAAAATCTACATCATTAATCTTTGTAGCTTTTGCTTTTATAATCTCAATATCATTGATTATAGCACTCATAGTCCTGTGATTTTATCATACAAATTTAAGTAAAATCGACTTTAAAAAAACTATATTTACTGATTATGATTTTTATTTATGTTTTTTTAAAATAAGATAGTGTTTAATACTTGTCTTAATGAGTCTTTTAGTTTATTCTTGTTAATCAAGAAAAGAAATCACTAATAGTATTCTACCCAAGAAAGATTTTGTATGTTGTTACAAATAGAGCTTTGTTTCTATTATAAAAAAGAGCTTTTATATTTTGAAACGTGAAATTATTATAACATCTGATGGATCTTCAACTATCCATTTACCAGATTGGAATGAACAATATCATTCTAAGCATGGTGCTATACAAGAAGCCTATCATGTGTTTATAAAGCATGGGTTTCATTATTACAAGCAACCACAATTAATAGGACATAAAAATGACCAAACAGTTGCTATTCTTGAAATTGGATTTGGTACGGGCTTAAATGCTTTAATTACTTTTTTAGAAAGCCATAAGCATCAGGTATATATTGATTATACTGGAGTAGAAGCTTTTCCTGTTTCTATTGACGAAGTTAGTTTACTGAATTACAGTAATCACTTATCAAGTGAATTGGAAGTGTCAAATGTTTTTAAGGAGATACATGAAATACCATGGGAACACCACCACCAAATGTCACCTTATTTTACTCTTAAGAAAGAAAAAAAGTTTTTTAAGGAGATTCAAAATAAATCAGCTTTTAATCTTATTTATTTTGACGCCTTTGGAGCGCGCGTACAACCCGAATTATGGACGGAGTCTATGTTTAAAATTATGTATGAAGCGTTGAAACCAGGCGGTGTTTTAGTCACGTATTCGGCTAAAGGAAGCGTAAGAAGAGCTATGATTAACGTGGGGTTTGCTGTTGAAAAACTACCCGGTCCTCCAGGTAAAAGAGAAATGCTTCGTGCCAAGAAGTAATAAATGACTTACTATACTTTCTTGAAAAAAAGCGTTATTCTGTTAAACCTTATATAAAACTGTAGCTGTAAGGGTTGGCATTTTGTATTTTTAAAAGAAAAATATGCGCGTTTTAATAACAGGAGCCACAGGTTTAATAGGGTCAAGGATAGTTGGGCTTTGTCATAAAAACAATATTCAGGTTAATTATCTTACCACCAGTAAGTCCAAAATTGAATATAAAAATGATTATAGAGGATTTTATTGGAATCTAAAAACGCAAGAGATTGACACAACATGTTTTGAAGACGTAAGTACTATTATACATCTTACTGGGGCTTCAATTTCAAAACGATGGACTTCAAAATATAAAAAAGAAATTATTGAAAGCAGAACCACATCAACGGCCTTATTGATCAATGCCTTAAAAGGAGAATCTCATGGCATAAAACAGGTTATTTCAGCTAGTGCCATTGGGGTGTACCCTCATTCCCTTATTAATTATTATGATGAAGGGAATAAAGCTATAAATGATTCATTTTTAGGTAAGGTTGTGACTGTTTGGGAGCAATCTGTAGATGGATTTTCAAAATTAGGAATTGAAGTTGCTAAGATTAGAATAGGATTGGTTTTAGCTGAAAATGGAGGTGCTTTGCAAGAAATAGTCAAACCTATAAAGTATGGTTTTGGAGCGGCTTTTGGTAGCGGAAAACAATGGCAATCTTGGATTCATATACAAGATTTGTCAAACTTATTTATTTTTGTGTTAAAATACAGATTACAGGGGGTTTTTAATGGCGTAGCACCAAATCCTGTAACCAATAAAGACCTTATAAAAACAACAGCACAGGTGTTAAGAAAACCTTTAATCTTGCCCAATATTCCTGAAATTTTAATGAAAATGATTCTAGGAGAGATGCACATCATATTGTTTGAAAGTCAAAGAGTGAGTTCTAAAAAACTTCAAAATAAAGGTTTTAATTTCAAATTCAATTATTTAGAATCAGCTCTTAAAGATTTACTCGCATAAAGATTGTTTAAACATAACCTATACCTTGCAAAAAATAATTCAATACAAAAAAGGCTAACAAAAAAATAGTGAAAACCACATGAACCCAGTATTTTTTTGTGAATATTAGTATAATATAAAATACAGAGAGTATAAGGGGTAACATCCAAGCGTATTTATGTTCGTACATAATAAATCGGTTAAGGGTGTACGAAAAAACGAATAGTGTGAGGAGTGTGAAATAATATTTTCGTTGTCCAAAATACCATTCTAACAGATTAAAGCCATCATCAGGCTCTCGGTCTGGCAAAACGGTAAGCATAACTAAGAGGATTAAAATAATGGGGACCAGCCATATAAAAAAGCCTAGGCTTGTGGCAATGAGAGGCGAATTGAGCTCCGCTTGAATATTATACCAAATAATAATCATGGCCTGAAAACTCATAAATGTATGTGCTAGTGGTAACCAATGCCATGAAATTGTATGGCGTTTTCTTAAAAGTCTATGAAAACTATGAATTAAATCTGTAAGACCTAATCCAGCAAGTATGGCTATGAATGTAATTAGAAGATCTTGATTTATCATAATTGAAATGTTAGAATTTAAAAAGTATCTCTAAAAACTAAAGTAGTAGAAAAAAAAGAAATACAATCTTAAACAAATGCAAAACCACCCTAATCGTAGAGTGGTTTTCCTGATATGCATGTGTGTTATATTATTTTTCTAAAGCAATGATGATGTTCAATTCAATTTCATCATTGATGAATTTATCCCCTAAATCGCCAAATATTGATTTAGACTTATATTTGATGTCCCATTTTGTGCGGTCAATTGTAAAAGTTGCACTAGATAATGTTAAGGTACTATTATCTTGAGTGATAGTCACAGGAAATTCAATGGTATTTGCAATGTTCTTAATAGTTAGGTTCCCAGAGATGACAGTAGCGCCATCTTTTTCTACGGTATTTAATACATTAAAAGTCGCTGTTGAATAAGTGTCTACACTAAAGAAATCATCACTTTTTAAATGATTAAGCAATTTTGCATGATTTTTATCTTCTTTAGGCATGTCTTGAATATCAATTGATGTCATATCAATTTCAAAAGAACCTGCTGAAATAATACCATCTGTAACGGTTAATGAACCATTTTTTAATGACACGGTACCAAAATGAGTTCCTGTGGGTTTTGATGCTTTCCAATTTATTTTTGAACTAGCTGTATTAGCCGTGTAGTTACCTGAATTTAATGTCGTTTTAGAGGGCGAAATCGTGGTGTCTTCAGAGGTGTTTTGTTCTTTTGATGTGTTTTTACAAGCGGTTAGTGTGCTAACCAGAAGTAGTGCACATACTATTATATTAAAAGCTTTTTTCATATTTAAATTGTTTTTAGTGTTTATTAGGATAAAAATATACAATCATATCTTAAAAAAAAATTAAAATTATTTTCGTGACATTATGACATTTTTATAATAATGGCAGTACTTTTGCCAACTAATTTCAGTATTGCAAAAAAATGAGTTTACCATGAGTAAAGAAGATAAAAAGAACGATATAGAAAAAGAGCAAGTAGACGGTGCACAAAATGAAGCTGTTGAAGTAGAAGAGCCTGTAGTTGAAGAACAAACAGCCGAAGAAAAATTAGAAGCAGATCTTAAACAAGAAAAAGATAAGTTTTTACGCTTATTTGCCGAGTTTGAAAACTATAAAAGACGTACAGCTAAAGAGCGCATAGAGTTGTTTGCAACCGCGAGTGAAGGAGTAATGAAAAATTTATTGCCTATACTTGATGATTTTGAGAGAGCTTTAAGTCATATTGAAGACGATAAAGAAGCCGAAGAATTAAGAAAAGGGGTGTTATTAATTTATCAAAAGTTAGTAAGCACTTTAGAAAAAGACGGCCTAAAAGCAATAGAAGTTGCTAATGGCGATGTTTTTGATGCCGATATACACGAAGCAATAACTCAAATTCCAGCACCGAGTGATGATTTAAAAGGAAAAATTATTGATACAGTAGAAAAAGGCTACAAGTTAGGAGATAAAATTATTCGTTTTCCAAAAGTGGTTATAGGACAATAAGAAAAGACATGGCGAAAAGAGATTATTACGAGGTATTAGGAGTTAGTAAAGGAGCAAGTGCTGCTGAAATTAAGAAAGCTTACCGAAAAAAAGCGATAGAATTTCATCCAGATAAAAACCCAAATAATAAAGAGGCTGAGGCTAAATTTAAAGAGGCCGCTGAAGCCTATGAGGTTTTAAGCGACGAGAATAAAAAAGCACGTTATGACCAATTTGGTCACCAAGCCTTTGAAAATGGCGGTGGCGGTTTTGGCGGTGGCGGTATGAATATGGAAGACATATTTAGCCAGTTTGGAGATATTTTTGGCGGCGGTTTTGGTGGAGGCTTTTCAGGGTTTGGTGGCGGTGGTCAACGCCGGGCAAAGGGCAGTAACTTAAGAATTCGAGTAAGATTAACCCTTGAAGAAGTAGCAAACGGCGTTGAAAAAAAGGTTAAAGTTAAGAGAAAAGTTCAGGCACCAGGCACCACTTATAAAACGTGCTCTACCTGTAATGGAAGTGGGCAAGTCACTCGTATAGCAAACACCATTTTAGGAAGAATGCAAACCTCTGCTCCTTGTAATGTATGTGGTGGTTCCGGGCAAATGATAGATAAAAAACCAAGTGATGCCGATGCACAAGGACTTAAGGTAGCGGAAGAAACTGTATCTATAAAAATACCAGCAGGTGTTGTTGATGGTATGCAATTGAAAGTATCAGGAAAGGGTAATGAAGCGCCTGGAAATGGTATATCAGGTGATTTAATTGTGGTTATAGAAGAAGCGGATCATGATAAACTTCAAAGAGAAGGTGATAATCTTCATTATGATTTATATGTTAGTTTTCCGGAGGCGGTGTTAGGAACCTCAAAAGAAATTGATACCGTGTCAGGTAAAGTGCGTATTAAAGTTGAAGCTGGTGTACAATCTGGTAAAATATTACGTTTACGTGGAAAAGGTATTCCTAGTATTAATGGTTACGGTAAAGGAGATCTCTTGGTTCATGTGAATGTATGGACACCTAAAACACTTAATAAACAGCAGAAAGAGTTTTTTGAGGCTATGCAAAATGATGAACATTTTATACCTAAACCAGAAAGCTCAGATAAATCATTCTTTGAAAAAGTTAAAGATATGTTTTCGTAAGGAAAGGACTAAATTATTTTAAATCCGCTTTTAAAGCGGATTTTTTTGCTTAAAAACAGTAAGATATCTAATAGTTTTGCTATTAGTATTGAAAAAAAAACTATATTTGGACATCACTAATTAATTAGTGATAATTTTTCTTTTTCATAGCAATTTTTTTCCCATCCTTAATTTTATTGAGGGTGGGTTTTGTTTTTTAGGTGTTTTATAGCCCCTTAAAGGTTGGTTGTTCAGGGACTGAATTTTATCAAAATGCGTCAATAATCTGGTTGAACATTTAATATATTTACACAAAAATTATCTATGACTAATTTATTGGAGGTTGATAAAGTTTCAAAGAATTTCGGAAATTTTAAAGCTCTAAATAACGTTTCAATTTCTGTTCCTAAAGGAAGTATTTTTGGTCTGTTAGGCCCCAATGGCGCTGGTAAAACCACATTAATTCGTGTGGTCAATCAAATTACCATGCCAGATGGTGGTCATGTAAGTTTAGATGGAGAACCGTTATGTGCAAAGCATATTCAAGATATTGGATACTTACCTGAGGAACGCGGACTCTACAAATCAATGAAAGTTGGCGAACAAGCACTTTACTTAGCACAATTAAAAGGGTTGAGTAAAGTAGAAGCAAAAAAGCGTTTGCATTATTGGTTTGACAGATTGGAAATAGGTGATTGGTGGAATAAGAAAATTCAAGAACTATCAAAAGGAATGGCGCAAAAAATACAGTTTGTAGTAACCGTTTTGCACCAACCTAAATTGCTGATTTTTGATGAACCTTTTTCAGGATTTGATCCAATAAATGCTAATTTAATTAAGGATGAAATTTTACGTTTAAGAGATAATGGCGCTACCGTTATTTTTTCAACGCACAGAATGGAATCGGTAGAAGAACTTTGTGATGAAATTGCTTTAATTCATAAATCAAATAAAATACTTGATGGCAAGCTTATTGACGTAAAACGTCAGTTTAAAACTAATACTTACGAAGTAGGCATTAGAGCTACCCATGAAACTGTGTTAGCAAAGGAACTTTCTGATAAGTTTAGTGTAACCAAGGCAGATTTTAAATCCTTAGAAAATGAGCTCAAATTCAATATTAAATTACATAGCGGTGAAAAACCCAATGATCTGCTTACGTTTTTAACCTCAAAAGGCGAGGTGTCACATTTTGTTGAGTTGATACCTAGTGTTAATGATATTTTTATTCAAACCATTAAGAATAATTAAATGAACCATTTACCACTCATTATAAAACGAGAATATCTAACTAAAGTTAGAAATAAATCGTTTATAATAATGACTTTTTTAAGTCCGCTTATATTTATCGCTTTAATAGCGTTTGTGGCCTATTTATCGCAATTAAATAGTGATAAAATAAGAGTTATAACCATCTTAGATGAAACAGGCATGATTCATGATGTTTTTAAAAATTCAGATAAAACCACTTACAATATTCTCCATGGCATGTCTCTTGAAGACGCCAAAAAGGTAGTAAAAGAAACTGAAGCCACAGGGTTATTACATGTTGTTTATATTGTAAATGAAAAGACACCGCGAGTGACTTTTTATTCAGAAGAATCCCCTTCTTTAAATTTAATTTCAGCCTTAGAAAGCAACATAGAGAAGAAACTAACAAATATTAATTTAGAAGAAAATGGAGTAGATGTTGAAAAAATTAACGCATCACGCGTTAATATTGACATAGCTCAGGAGAGTTTTGAAGGTGAAAAAACCTCGAAAATGGATAGCATTATAAAACTCATTTTTGGTGGAGCCGCAGGGTATTTGCTTTTTATGTTTATCATCATTTATGGTAATATGATTATGAGAAGTGTTATTGAAGAAAAAACGAGTAGAATTATTGAAGTTATCATTTCGTCGGTAAAGCCTGTACAATTAATGTTGGGTAAAATAATAGGAACATCGTTAGCAGGTATTACTCAGTTTGTTGTTTGGCTAATTGTTGGTAGTATTTTAATGACTATTACTTCATTTGTATTAGGGATTGACATGGTACAATTACAAACGCCTCAACAAGAAATGATGAAACAAGCCATGGAAAATCCTGAAATGAATATGCAAGCTCAAAATATTTTTAATGCGTTTTACCATTTACCATTAACCAACTTGATAATCGCTTTTATTTTGTTTTTTATAGGTGGTTATTTATTATATAGTTCATTATATGCAGCAATTGGCGCCGCTGTTGATAACGAAACAGATACCCAGCAATTTATGATGCCTATAATTATGCCGCTCATTTTGGCGGTTTATATAGGAATATTTACGGTTATTGAAGATCCACACGGTATGGTTTCAACAGTTTTTTCGTTTATACCGTTAACCTCTCCAGTAGTTATGCTTATGCGTATTCCTTTTGGAGTTCCTATTTGGCAACAAATTTTATCTTTAGTACTTTTAATAGGCTCATTTATGTGTACCGTATGGTTTGCTGCAAAAATTTATAGAGTGGGCATTTTAATGTATGGTAAAAAGCCAAGCTATAAAGAGCTGGCAAAGTGGATTAAATATTAAATTTTAGTGAAATGCAAGAGAAAAAGGCATCCGATAAAATAGAAGAAGGAGTAGAAAAGGTAAGCGAAGTCATTACAGAGAGTTCTTTATGGGAAAAATTTGTGGAGTTTCTTGAGTATAAGATTATTAATTTTAATTATGGTGTAGGAGATGAAGCCCATGTCATTGTACTTAAGGTAAAGTATGTGATACTGGTAGCCATTGTTTTAATGGGAACCACCTATGTTTTAAGATGGGTAAAACGATTGGTAACCCGAAAAATGCCAGATGAAGATAAGGTTAAATTTAATACTGTTTTTTCATTTGCTAGGTGGCTTATTTATTTAATAGTTATACTTGTTGTTTTTGACTCTATAGGTATTAATGTCACGGCCATTTTTGCAGCCTCAGCAGCCTTATTAATCGGTATTGGTTTAGCCTTACAAACCTTGTTTCAAGATATTATATCGGGTATTTTTATTCTTGTTGACCAGTCTGTTCACGTAGGAGATATTATCGAAATTGATGGTAAAGTTGGTCGTGTTGAAGAGATAAAGTTGCGCACTACCAGAGCAGTAACCATTGATAATAAAGTGTTGGTCATTCCTAATCATCTCTACCTCGAAAACATGTTATTTAACTGGACACAAAATGGAACACTCACCAGAGAGTCTGTAAGCGTTGGTGTGGCCTATGGTAGTGATGTTCAGTTGGTAAAAAAACTACTTATTCAAGCCGCGAGTACTCATCCAGATATATTAAGTACTCCTGAACCCTCAGTTATTTTTATGGACTTTGGGAGTAGTTCTTTAGATTTTAAGCTTATTTTTACCATAAATGATAGCTTCAAGTCACAATTTCCTAAAAGTGATTTACGTTTTGAAATAGATAGATTATTCAGAGAAAATAATATTAGTATTCCATTTCCGCAACGCGATATTCATATTATTAAGAAATTAGAGTAAAGAAGCCGCAAAGAAAAGTTTATGATTAATAACAAAATCAAATTATTTATTGGGATAAGTTTGTGTTTTGTTATTCAGTTTTCTCATGCTCAATTAACAGATTTAGCTCGTTTGGAGTATTCCTACATACCTAAAAGTAGGTCTGAAGATAGATACACTAGGCTTAAAGCCTCGCTCAATTACCCCATAAGGATAAGCGAAGATGGTTACCTTGTTGTTGGCGGTGAGTATAATAGAATACTACTGCATTTAGATGAGTCTTATCCTTTTGATACGTCTGGATTACACAGAATTCATATAATAGATTTCAATTTAGGGTATACTTTTAAATTAAGCTCAGGTTGGAGAATAGGAATGAATTTTAATCCAAGAATAGCCTCTACATTAACAAAAAGGTTGAACTCAGATGATTATTTTATGAATGGAGGTCTGTTTTTTATTTCTGATAGGCTGAAGGATCAAAACATAAGGCACCCTTACAGATTGATTCTTGGATTAACTTATAACGCTACAACTGGACTGCCATTTCCGTTGCCTTTTGTAAGTTATTATCGAGAAATTAATAACAAGTGGAGTTTTAATGCAGGAATACCAAAATCGAATGTGAAGTATAGTATTAATGAACATAATAATTTACAGGCCTTTGTAGGCTTAGATGGATATTTAGCACATTTGCAAGAACCCTCTATGGTGAATGGTCAGCATGTAGATCATATTTCATTATCTGTTGTGGTTGGTGGAGTTGGGTACGAATATTGCTTTACAAAACATTTGGTAGCCTATTTGTATTCTGGATATACCTTTAGGCTCAATAATGTTTTAAGAAATAAAAACAGAAAAGAAGTTTTTAAGTTGAACGATATCAATGCGTTTTATTTAAGAACTGGAATAAAATTTAAAATTTAAATAAGTATGTCAAAAATATTAGTAATTGAGGATGAATCGGCTATTAGACGCGTGCTGGTTAAGATTCTTTCAGAGGAAAATGATACCTATTTGGTTGAAGAAGCAGTGGACGGCTTAGTAGGAGTTGAAAAAATAAAAAATGACGACTATGACCTTGTCCTATGTGATATTAAAATGCCAAAAATGGATGGCGTAGAAGTGCTTGAGGCGGTTAAAAAAATAAAACCTGAAACGCCCATTGTTATGATTTCTGGACATGGTGATTTAGATACTGCCGTAAACACCATGCGATTAGGGGCTTATGACTATATTTCGAAACCACCAGATTTAAATAGGTTGTTAAATACCGTAAGGAATGCTTTAGATAGAAAAGAGCTTGTTGTTGAAAACAAAATTTTGAAAAGAAAAGTAAGCAAGAAATACGAAATGATAGGTGAGAGCAAACCTATTGTTCAAATCAAAGAAATTATAGATAAAGTAGCTCCTACTGATGCAAGGGTTTTAATTACTGGCCCCAATGGTACTGGAAAAGAATTGGTGGCTCATTGGTTGCATGAAAAAAGTGCCAGAGCCAAAGGTAATTTAATAGAAGTGAATTGCGCGGCTATACCTTCAGAACTTATTGAAAGTGAGTTGTTTGGTCATGTTAAAGGGGCGTTTACCAGTGCAAATAAAGACAGGGCAGGGAAGTTTGAAGCGGCCAACGGTGGTACTATTTTTCTTGATGAAATAGGCGATATGAGCTTGTCTGCGCAAGCCAAAGTGTTAAGAGCCTTGCAAGAGAATAAAATTCAAAGGGTTGGTAGTGATAAAGATATTAAGGTTGATGTGCGTGTTATTGCTGCTACCAACAAAAATTTAAAAAAGGAAATTGCTGATGGGAAATTCAGAGAAGATTTGTATCACAGACTGGCAGTTATTTTAATAAAAGTACCTGCGTTGAATGATAGACGTGATGATATTCCTATGTTGGTTAAACATTTTTCTATGAAAATTGCTGATGAACAAGGAACAACTCAAAAAGACTTTTCTAATCAAGCGCTTAAGTTGCTCCAGGAATATGATTGGACAGGTAATATTAGAGAGCTTAGAAACGTTGTTGAGCGCTTAATTATTCTGGGCGGAAGAGAGGTTAGCGAAGAAGATGTGAAGCTGTTTGCTAGTAAATAAGAAAAAAGTCTCGAAATTTTTATTTCGAGACTTTTTTATACAAGTTTTTTAATTACACTGATTTAATTCAGCTATATAATCAGACGCTAATGCTTTTAAATTTTCTGTAAAATAGTGTTTAATTTCATCTATAGATTTTGATGATAAATCTTCAGAAATGGTTGTATTTTCAAAAGCTTTATGTTGGCAATGACAAACAGATAATGACTCATTATAGGTCTTTACGTTGTTAGACATCACTTTTTTATACGAGGCAATAATTTGCTTCTTTTTTAAGCTTTCAGCTTCTAGTTTTTGAGCGGCTAATTTTGATTTTATTTCAGCTTCTTGTTTTTTTAAGGCCTCTTGTTGCTGTTGCAATTTAAGCTGTTCTTTTTGTAGGTCACTCAGTTGAGTGCTAGTATTATTAGGAGTTTCTACTGTTTGCGTACTCGTTTCTTGATAGTTGTTAAAAGCACATTGATCCATTTCAATGACGCTTTGTTTGGCAAATTCTCTACCGCGTTTTACAAAAAAACGACCATCTTCAAACGTTTCCTCTTGTTCCACTTTAAGCAATGCCTCAATGGCTTTATTTGCAAATTCTAGAGCCTTACTACACGGGCAATCTTTGAGTTGTTTTTTTGCAAGCTGGAAGGCTTCCACAGAACGATTGGCATAGTATTTTAAATGGCTAATATTATTTGATTCGTAGGAATCCTTTGCATGCGCGTAGGCATTAACTAAATAAGAATTGGCATTATCACAACTGTTTTGAGCATTAACAGTATATATGCTTATAAAAAATAGAATAAAGTAAACGTTTTTCATAGATTATGGGTTAAAAACATAAATAGGTAGAGCGAAAGTATTAAAATCGTAGCACTTATAGCTGTCGTTCATCGAAATTATGGATTTACTATATTTATAGGTTTAAAATAATCCTTCAATAAATTAATTATAAAAATGCAGATAGATCACTATAAAATCAATGGAAACATATCCTTAAAAAAAGTAAACACAAGAGAGGTTATTGAGGATGCGGAAAAGGAATTAAAATCAGTAAGAAAAAAGTTGGGAAAGCTTCAGGACACCCTATATGCTCATGGAAAGTACGCTGTTTTAATCTGTTTACAAGGCATGGATACCGCAGGTAAAGACAGTTTGATTCGTGAAGTTTTTAAAGATTTTAACGTCCGAGGGGTTGTGGTTCATAGTTTTAAAGTGCCAACGGAATTAGAATTAAAACACGATTATTTATGGCGTCATTATATAGCGCTTCCTGCCCGTGGAAAATTTGGAGTATTTAATAGAACACATTATGAGAATGTATTAGTAACACGCGTACATCCTGAATATATTTTAGGAGAGCATATTCCAACCATTAACAAGGTTGAAGATGTTAATGAGGCATTTTGGGATCAGCGTTTTGAACAGATAAATAATTTTGAAAAACATATCGCTGAAAATGGTACCCTCATTTTTAAATTCTTTTTAAATCTCTCAAAAGAAGAGCAAAAGAATAGGTTATTACGAAGATTGAATAAAGAAGAAAAGAACTGGAAATTTTCTGCAGGTGATTTAAAAGAACGAAAATTATGGGACAATTATCAAGATTGTTATGAAGATGTTTTGAATAGAACATCACAGCCCCATGCTCCTTGGTTTGTTATTCCAGCCGATGATAAACCAACAGCTAGGTATATCGTGGCAAAAATCATCTATGATACACTTAAAAGCTATTCAAATATCAAGGAACCTGAATTAGATGATGATATTAAAGCGCATATTGAACGTTATAAACAGCAATTGAAAAATGAATAGTAGTAACGGTAAATATATAACCTATTTGTTTTTTGTAAACTAAAAAGGATTTGCTCATGTGGCATAAACTATCATTGCGGTCTTAACATAAATTTAGGGTTAGATGTTACGGGCTATTGATAAGATATATTATCTTTCCGCCGAAAAAAATAATTTATGAATAGGATTAAGTTAGTACTTACCTTAATACTATGTCTTTGTGTTTTGCCCATGAAGGCGCAATCAGATGAAGCGGTTTTAAAAACCATTTATACACAAGCATTAACAAATGGTCATAGTTACGAATGGTTAAATTATTTATCGAATCAGATAGGGAGTAGGTTATCGGGTTCTTTAGGCGCCTCAAAAGCTGTTACCTATACTAAAGAAACATTTGAACAATTAGGTTTAGATAAGGTTTGGCTTCAACCCGTTATGGTACCGCGTTGGGTAAGAGGAACTAAAGAATATGCTTTTATTGAAGGGGTGTCTGGAAAAACCACCACGGTAAATATTTGTGCTTTAGGAGGTTCTGTGGCCACGCCTGCTTTAGGTGTTAAGGCTCAGGTGGTTGAAGTAAAAAGTATGGAAGAGCTTCAAGCGCTAGGCAAAGAAATCGTGCATGGTAAAATCGTTTTTTTTAACAAACCTTTACCTGCAGAACATATAAATCCTATAGAGGCCTACAACGCATGTGTACATTTGCGCGAACAAGGGGCTACCGAAGCCGCAAAATATGGGGCGGTTGGTATTATTGTTCGTTCCTTAACTTTTCGTATGCATGATTTACCACATACAGGTAGTATGACTTATAATGGGTTACCCGATAACGAACGAATTCCTGCTGCAGCCATTAGCACTAATGATGCCGAGCTACTCAGCACCATGTTAAAGTTAAATAATAACATTCAATTTTATTTTAAACAGAGTTGCAAACAGCTTAAGGAGGTTCAATCTTATAATGTTATAGGGGAGATCAAAGGAAGCAAATATCCGAATAAATATATTATTGTTGGGGCACATCTGGACTCTTGGGATTTAGGAGACGGAGCTCATGATAATGGGGCAGGTGTGGTACAAGCCATGGAGGTTTTACACTTACTAAAGAAATTAGATATTAAGCCCAAGCACAGTATTCGGGTGGTGCTATTTATGAATCAGGAAAACGGTTTACGTGGTGCTTCTACCTATGCCGAAGCGGTGAAACAAAACGATGAAAACCATATGTTTGCTATTGAAAGTGATACAGGTGGATTCAGCCCTAGAGGATTTAATTTTGATTGTAATGATCAGGCTTATAATCAAATGTTAAGTTGGCAGGGTTTATTTGAGCCTTATCTTGTGCATTCTTTTGAAAAAAATGAAAGTGAAGCAGATGTAAAACCATTAAAATCAGAGCATAACGTTGTTGCTGGACTGTTTACAGATAATCAGCGCTATTTTGATTATCATCATGCCAGTAATGATACCTTTGAGACGGTGAACAAACGAGAACTAGAACTAGGAGCAGCAACTATGGCAGCGTTAGTTTATTTGGTTGATAAATACGGTATAAAGGGCACTAAAAATTAGGCAGAGCTTTCTCAATGGCATTGAGGTATATTTAAAGAAAAAGATTTCAAAACAATCTGATGAAACATATTTTAATGATATTTAGTATACTAACTACTTTAGTAACTATGGGGCAAAATATAGATAACTTACCTTACCACGAAATTCCAGATTACCCAGAAACGTATACATCAAGAACAGTGGCAGCAAGAATGATTGATGGTTTAGGATTTAGATACTATTGGGCTACAGAAGGATTAACTAGCAAAGATTTATCGTATAAGTCTAGTGAGTCGAGCAGAACCAGTGAAGAGGTGCTCAATCATATTTATGAATTGTCAAAGTTCATTAGAAATAGTGTTTTAAGTGATAATAAGGATATGACAGAAAAAGAGGAATTGTTTGAATTTGAGGAAAAAAGAAGACAAACTTTGATGAACCTTAAAGTGGTTTCAGAGGCATTAACTGATACAAAAGGCCTTATAAAATTAGAAGATACAGAAGTGCCCTTTTGGAATATGATCAACGGCCCTATAGCCGATGCAATTTGGCACTGCGGACAAATAGTAATGCTTAGGCGCGCTTCTGGAAACCCTTTTAATTCAAAAGTGTCGTTGTTTTCAGGAAAACTGAGAAATTAATATGTTTTTGTTGATACTATTTCAGTGATTAAGGTTAGATAGTTACGTTTCAAAGGAAGTAAATTCATTCAAAAATAGTCTTTAAACGAAAAAATCAATTAGAAACAAATCTTTTACATGAGATAGTTTGTTAGTATTTAATAAATAAAAAAATAAACATTAATTTTAAAACAAAAATACGTTGTATATATCATAAAAAGCTAGATATATTTATCGAAGTTGTTTTAAATGATACAACAATGGGAATCACTAAATGATTATTGAAAGTTATTTTGAACTGATTTTGTTGATGGGAGGCGTATTGTCTTTTCTCCTAGCCATGTATCTTATTTTTTATCCAAGTAATTTTTATCCAAATAAAATTTTGGGTGCTTTAGTTTTTTCTTGGTCGGTAACCGTTTTCGTGTTTATTTTACACACCACAGATTTCTATCAACGCTATGTTCATTTATATGCTGTGCTAGATGTTTTTACATTAATGTTTTTTCCATTAATGTTCCTCTATTTAAGAAACTACTTGTACCGCGACATAAAGAAACCCATGCGGCAACTGTATCATTTTATACCAGCAGTTCTTTACTTATTGGTTTTAACGCCGTTTTTTGCGAAGTCCTCTGATGCAAAACTAGAAATGCTTCAAAATGGATTTCCTGTGTGGTATCTTATAGCGCAGTCTGTTTTTAATATTGTAATTATTATTCAAGGGATTTTCTATAGTATATTTTGTTTGAGAACCATTCACCGTTTTCAATATTTTAGAAAAAAACATCTTTCAGCATTTCAGTTATCCACATTAGTTTGGTTAAGACTGTTTGTGTTTATAAATATTATATTGTGGACTTTTGGTACTACAGGTGCTATATTGGAGTTGGCTGGCATTAAATTGTTTTTTAATCTATTTAATGTTTTTTATGCAGGTTTAACCTTATTTACAATTGTTTTAGGAATTTTTACCACCATGCGACCTGAACTTTTTTCTGAGTCTGAGGATATAAAAAATTTAATACGCACTAGTAAAAATAAACCTAGGTCTATTTCTGATCAAAATAATGAAGACTTTGAGGTATTATCGCAATATATTGAAAAGGAAAAACCATATTTAAAGACCGATCTTAAAATGCAGGATTTAGTAGAGTCCACAGGCATCACTTATAAGCGTATTTCAGAAGTGTTCAATAAAAATTTCAATAAATCCTTTTATGAAGTTATGAATGAGTATCGGTTAGAAGAAGCTAAGCATTTAATAGCTCAAGGATTTCATCAACATCACACACTAAATTATTTGGCCGAGAAAGCAGGATTCAATTCTAAAACAACATTTAATAGAATTTTTAAAAAATATACCGATCAAACCCCTTCGGATTATATTAAAAATCTAGATGATTCTATCATCTAAATTCACCTAATTTTTACTTTTAAAGCGGTTATATTTTTTTTTAATGGTGCCCTGATATTAGTTTTCAGCAAAACACACTTTATGATTTCATGTTCTGATGAGTAAGAAATATGTTTCTTTTTAACATGTTTATGGCATTAAACGAAAGCGTTATTAGTTCCTTTATGGAAATATTGGGCGTTTAAAAGGTTTTTAAGTTTTTTGTTTTTAATATGTTGTTTATTAATAAGTTAGAACATGTGTATCATTGCATAATATGTGTCAATTCATGCAATGACACCTAAAAACACCTAGTGGGGCTTTAAATTTTAAGTAAATAATTAATTATGCCACAGCGGAAAGCAATTTTAACTAACCCTTAAAAAATAATTAACTTAAAATTTAAATTATGAAAATTAAAACTATTTCCTGTTTGGTTCTTGCAGGTATGTTGTCCTTAAATAGTTGTGTTAAAGGAGACATAGATGAACTTCAAAATCAAATTAACGACTTAAATGAAAAAGTAAATGATTTAGAGTCAACACAACAAGAAGCCTTATTGGCTGCTATTGCAAAATTAGAAGCAGATTTAGCGGCTTTAAATTCTGAACTGGTTGGAGATTTAGAGTTATTAGAGCAGGAAATTGCAAATAATGCTAATGCTGTTTATTACGGTAATGTTATAACCGATGAAGATTATGCGGCTTTAACGGCTCAAGGTGCTACCATTATTACAGGTAGAGTTGTTGTAGGTGGTGATGCACACGTGAGTGCACTTTCAACAATTAAGTTAATTGGTAAAAGTCTTGAAGTTAATGGTGGAACGACCATTACAATGGATGCCTTACAAAGTATTGGTGAAAACTTAATTATTGAAGGTGTTGAAGCTGATGCTACCGTAAACTTTGCAGTGTTAGCTTCTATTGGTGGAGATTTTGAAGTTGTGGAAAATGCTGGGCTTACTAGTGTTGTGGCTGATGAATTGGTCTTAATTTCTGGAGCTTTAGCTACCGAAGAAAGTGAAATGTTAGCAACTTTATCTTTAGCAAAGCTTGATCAAGTTGGTGAATTAAGTATTGATAATTATTATGCCGATGATCCTACCTATATTAATATAGGTGCGCTTTCTAATTTAGATTTATCAGGTACAAATGTTTTAGGTGATGCTCATTTAAATTATTTGGGTGATGTTGAAGTGGTGTCTTTAGGAGATATTCACGGAAACTTTGATTTTGTTCAAGGTAATGTAGTAAAACTTTCTATTTCAGGAGAAACGGTAGATGGCAATTTCACACTGTCTTTTAATAAAAGATTAAAAACAGTTGAAACCCCTAATCTTAAATCAATTAATGGAAGTTTAGATATTTCTGGTAATTCTGATTGGCAGTTGGCAGGAGCCTCTTTAGAAGCATTGCCTAGTTTCCCAGCTTTAGAATTTATTGGAGGAAATGTGACTATTGGAAGTAATTCAGATTTAGTTTCTATTGATGCCTTTAATAACGTGACTCAATTAACAGGAGATATTAGTTTATCAGAAAGTGCTAAGATTGAGAGTGTTAATATCTTTAATGCATTAGTTGAAACAGGAGCAAATCAGTGGTCAAATGCTAATATATACATCAGTTTTCAAACCAATTGGTTTAATGGATTTAATGAATTGCTTGAAGCTGGAGAAGTAACAATTACTGTTAAAGTACCAAGTGCTGATGACGGTGGAATTGGTATTAGCTCAACATCTTCTGCAAGTGCTTTAGCTGATGTTGCTAAAATGGAAGGTTTTGCAAAATTAACAGAGTCTACAAACATGCAACTATATTTTAGTGAAGTAACTGAATTTAATGCTTTTGCATCTTATACAAATTTCAAAAGAACTTACGGAACTGGTTTTAAATTACAAATGCCAGCTGAAGGAATTGGTATGTGCGCCATGGAGCCATTCTTAACCAAAGTAAAAAATGGTGATTTTGGAACAAAACCAATGGTTTTTGAAGAAATGGCAGAAAACGAATGGGGATGGATGGTGCCTACTGAAGTAGATAAAGATACTGCAGTAGATAGACTTCTTGCGCCTTGTACTACACCATAATTATAATAAATAAGTGATTAATAGTTAATAATGTCTCGGCACCCCTTTTTGGGGTGTAGGGGTGTTATTACCAAAACCATATTAGTTAATCTTAATTAGCTATTTTCCTAAGAAATTAAGATGCTATAATTCAAATAAACAATGAAAAAACTATTAGGCTGCCTAATATTATTCTGCCTTATGAGTGTTAACATGACTTACGCTCAATCTATAACGGTAGAGGGCCATGTTAATGATGAAAGTGGGTTACCCTTACCAGGAGTGACCATTGTAGTAGAGGGAACAAACCAAGGAACTACAACAGATTTTGAAGGTTTTTATACCATTTCAATTCCTAGTGGCGAGGCAAAACTTGTTTTTTCGTATGTTGGAATGCAAACCCTTACTGAAGCAGTAAATAATAGAACTACTGTTGATGTGGTTTTAAAAGAAAATTTAGAAGAATTAGAATCCGTAATCGTTGTAGCTTACGGTACTTCTACAAAAGAAGCGTACACAGGAGCAGCTTCGGTGGTTGATAATGAAATTATTGAAAACCGTCCGGTAAGTTCTTTTGAAAAAGCTTTGCAAGGTACTACACCAGGGCTTATGGTATCTAGTGCTTCAGGACAACCAGGGGCAGGTTCAACGGTTAGAATCAGAGGTATTGGTTCCTTAAGTGCAAGCAGTGCGCCTTTATTTGTTCTTGACGGTGTACCCATGTCAGGATCTATTTCAGATATCAATCCCAATGATATTGAGAGTGTAACAGTTCTAAAAGATGCAGCCGCATCATCACTCTATGGCTCACGTGCAGCCAACGGTGTTATCTTGATCACCACAAAACAAGGAAAATCAGGCACCACAAAAATTGATTTTACAAGTCAATTAGGTGTTTCAGAACGTATTTCAAAAGGGTATGATTTAATGAATTCTACCCAATTTTATGAGCAATCTTGGATGGGACTTTATAACCAAGCCCTTCTTGATGGGCAATCTGTTACAGAGGCAAAAGCCTATGCGCATGATGAGGTTGAACAAATAGTAGGTTATAACCCATTTGGGGTAGATAAACCCTTAGATGATAATGGTAAATTAATACCAGGAACACAGGTTCGTACCAACACAGATTGGCGCGATGAAGTTTATAAAAACGGGATTATTCAAACTTATAACTTAAATGTTTCAGGAGGTTCAGATATTACTAAAGTTTTTATGTCCTTAGGATATTTTAAAGACTCAGGAACAACTATAGGGGCTAACTTTAATAGAATAACTAACAAAATTAATGTATCACATCAAATCAATAGTTTTTTAAAAGCAGGGATTAATTCTCATTTATCATATTCAAAAACAAATGCACCGCCAAGTGGAACGGGCGGTGCTAACCCTGTGAGGTCGGCCGAAATTATTAATGCTGCTTCACCGGTTTATGATGGTTCAGGAAATTTTGAATGGGGTAACAAAGCTATTTTTGATTTTAATCCAGTAGGCTTAGCAGCTCTTGATAAGTATGAGTACAAAACCAAAAGAGCAGTTGTAAACACGTATTTAGATATTGATATCTCACCATCTTTTAAATTTAGAACAACAGGAGGTATTGATACGAGTTTAGATGACGGATTAAATTATTATAATCCAGAGCATGGTAATGGGGCAGGTGTAAACGGAAGAAGTTCAGCCTCACATTCTGATAACTTGGCTTGGAATATTTCTAATATATTAACCTATTCAAAATCATCTGATAAATCTTATTTTGAAGTGTTACTAGGGCATGAAGCCCTTGGCGCTGATTTCTCAGTGTTATCTGCCGAGGTTACTGATTTTTCTGTGCCAGGTAAACCTGATTTGGTTTGGGGATCTAAACCAGAACAGCCAGGAAGCTTTACGTCTTCTTGGAATATGGTATCTTATTTATCTCAGGTAAAGTACGATTATGATAACCGCTTGTATTTATCAGGAAGTGCGCGTGTTGATGGTAGTTCAAGATTTGGAAAAAACAACAAGTATGGTCTATTCTATTCTGTAGGCGCAGGATGGAATATTTCAAAAGAAAACTGGATGCCAGAATGGTCATGGCTTGGTAATGCTAAGTTAAGAGCTAGTTATGGTACTTCTGGTAATAATAACATTGGTAATTATGCATCTTTGGGGCTTTACGGCAGTGGTGCCAACTATGGTGGTTTCCCAGGATTAACGCCTGTACAATTATCAAATGCTGATTTAAGCTGGGAAAAGATTGAAAGTTTTAACATTGGTTTAGACCTTAATATCTTCAGAAGATTTGATGCCACTTTCGAATTTTATAACAGAAATTCAGATGGTTTGTTGTTTGCTAGACCATTATCGGCTGGTAATGGATTTGGCTCCATTCTGTCTAATCTAGGAGCAATGAAAAATACGGGTGTTGAGGCATCATTTAAGTATTTACTAATTGATAATGGCAATTTTAACAGTTCTATTGGCTTTAATATTTCAACCAATACCAACGAGATTTTACAGTTAACTACAGAAAAAATTGTTTCAGGTACTAAATTACTGGAAGAAGGAAGCAGTATTTATCAATTTTACATGCGTGAATGGGCTGGTGTAAATCCTGATAACGGCTTACCAATGTGGTATGTAAATGCCGATTCTGATGATAAAGATGACAATACCATTCCAAACTCAGCATATAATGATCCGTTAGGTTCAGGAAGACAAGTAACCAGCGAATATAATGATGCCGAAAGAAAACGCTTAGGAAATTCACTGCCAACAGTATTTGGTGGTATTAACTACGATTTAAGTTACAAAAACCTGTCCCTTAATTTTTACTTGTACTACAGTTTAGGCGGGAAAGTATATAACAGTGACTACGCGGCCAATATGCATGACGGTACCAATACGGGGACAAACTTAGCCGCTGACGCAGCAAATGCTTGGACACCAAATAATAGGTTTACCAATGTACCAAGATATGTAACCAATAACACTGATCAATCCAATCAAATGTCTTCAAGATTTATTGAAGATGCGTCATACTTGAGATTGAAAAATATTAATGTGGCTTATCAATTTCCAGAAAAGTTATGTAAAGCCATTAAGTTGAACAGTTTAAGAGCATTTATATCTGCAGAAAACCTTTTAACCTTTACTAAGTTTAAAGGTTTTGACCCAGAAGTAGCCATAAACGGAACAACCAATGGTAGAATCCCTGGTGTTAAAGTTGTAACCATGGGCTTAAAATTAGAGCTATAGAAAAATGAGATCATATATCATGAAGAATAGAATAAAACATATAATAATAACTACGGTATTAGGACTGATATTGGTAGGATGTAGTAATGATTTTTTAGAGCTTGAACCTACAGATTCCATTTCTGAGGACAAAGTTTTTGATTCATACGTAACAGCAAATTCAGCTTTAATCGGTGCTTACAATCAATTAAGTAGCTTCAATTTTGAAGGTTTATACAACCCCATTATGGCAGATATTATGGGGGAAGACCTTATGGTAAATGCCGTTGATAACTGGAACTGGTTTATATCTGTATACCAAATGGATGTATTACCTAACTATGTGTATGTTGATAACCCTTGGTGGTCTGGTTATAAGTTAATTTATGATGCAAACAATATTATCAACAATGCCATTTATATTCCAGACGCGACTACAGAACAGATAGATAATTTAGTAGGCCAAGCAAGAGTACTTCGGGCTTATACATGGCTTAAGTTAGCACAAATGTATGCTCCGGCATATACCAAAGATCCAGATGCACCGTCAATTTTACTCAATACAGTAACTGGAGAAATTAAATCGGGTTTTCAACGTGCCCCACTATCAGAAGTGTATGCTCAAATTGAAAACGATTTGTTGGCAGCTACCAATCAATTGAAAGAAAATAGTGATAAAGGTTTTTTTGATTTACGCGCAGCACACGCTGTTTTAGCTCGTTTGTATTTAGAAATGGGTAATTGGTCCTCAGCCAGAGACCATGCCAAATTGGCTTCAGAAGGTTTAGAGTTAATGGATATCAACACCATGTTCTCTGGGTTTAACAGAAGAAACTCTGAAACTATTTATACCATTGCTTATACACAAGATGATAATAACACCTATTTATCTATTCCCTCATTTTATTGGCCAGTAGGAGGCTACAGTTCTATGCGCGCTGATAGTGAGTTTGTAAACACCTTTACTGCCGCAGATGCCAGAAAGTCGTTCTTTTTAAAGGTAGATGATATTGACCCAGATAGGTATCTTATCGTCAAGTTTGCCCACAATAATTCGGTTGGAAATGCCGAACGCATTTGTATTCGTGCATCAGAGATGTTACTTATAGAGGCAGAGTGTGAGGCAGAGTTAGGAAATTTCTCAGAAGCTCAAGATGCTTTATATGAGGTGCAAAGAAGATCTAACCCTGGCGTGTCAAAGAGTACATCAACAGGTCAAACCTTAATAGACGAGGTTTTATTAGAAAGACGTAAAGAGTTATTTGGTGAAGGTTTTAGATGGAATGATATTAAAAGAAGACAACTACCATTCCATAGAGCAGGAGAGCACTGGGTAAAATTATCATTTACAGCTCAAGATCCTGATTATTACAGAATGACTTTCCCTATACCTCAATCTGAAATTGATGCGAACGATGCATTAGATAATTCAGATCAAAATATTGGATATAAATAAAATCAGGAAGATGCTGAAAAACAAAGTGGTAACACATACAAATTTTAAACGGTTGGTGAGTATTGTAATGCTCTTAATAGCCTTTGGGTTATTAATGCAAGCCTGTTCACCTGATGAAGAACCTATAAACCTAAACCCTAATGCTGGGCCTAGTTTTATTGATATTGAAAATGACGGTTATGTGATACAGCTAAGTGCGGTTCCAGTAAAACCACCGTTAGTAGGTACATGGCGTATTTACAATGGAGAAAATGGACGCTTTGAAGACATTCATGACCCAAGAACTTTATTTTATGGAGAACCTGGTGAAACCTATACTATTGGATGGGAAGTTAGTCATGGCGATGCTTATGAGGCCGCTTCAATAACCGTGTCTTTTAAACCACTTATCCCTATCATTATTGAGCCTAAAGCTAGTGTAGATACCCTGAAGAATAATGTGTCCGCTTATCTTAAAGCAGAGGCTCCAAAATATGGTGCAACTGGAAAATGGGAAGTGATTAATGGTGATGGAAGAATTGAGAATGCTGATAATTTTAAAGCTGAATTTATAGGTAAGGAGAAATCTGAATATAAATTACGTTGGACTTTGAGCTATGGTTCAAAAGCGGTTTTTCAGGAGGTTGACTTTGTAACCGATGTGCTGAATGCCTACGCAGGTCCTGATCAACTCGATATTAAAAATGAAAAGGGTGCTGAGGATAAATATTTTACCCTTGAAGCCTATCTACCCGCCGGTGCCACAGCAGAATGGGAAGTTGTTAAAAACGCAAATCTCGCTACGGTTTATGGTAAAAACAATCCTAACTCTTTAATAAAAGGAGTGGCAGATTCCCTATACACCTTAAAATGGAAAGTTGTTCTTGATGCTTACACCTCAGTTGATAGTGTAGATATCAGGTTCCGTGGTAAATGGGGGATGTTTAAAGATAGTCGTGATAACCAAACTTACAAATACGCAGAGATAAATGGTTTGGAATGGATGGCAGAAAATTTTAATTATGCTGCCGATCCTGGAAATGGTTCTTGGTATTATGGGCATGCCTATAGAAGCATAATCGAAGAAGGGTTCCCTTTAGAAACCAAGGAAGATCGTAAAAAGTACGGACGCTTATACTCTTATTTCGCTGCTAGAGATTATGCTCCTGAAGGTTGGCGATTACCAACGCCACAAGAATATGGAGATTTAATTGTGTCACAGGGAGGTACTTTATATGCCAAAGACAAATTAGTTGAAGGGGGCCCAACAGGGTTCGATTTGGGCTATCCTGGGTATTTGGAATTCTCTAGCAGTTCAGATCCGGCTTTTAGGAACGTTTTTAGAGAACAAGATAAAACAGGTATATACTGGACGAACACTTATGTAGAAAGTAATGGTTCCTCTGTTGTATTATATATAACATTGAATGGTGCATCTGTAGATCCAGTGGTTTTGCCTGCTAATTTCTATGCGCTTCCTGTGAGATATGTAAGAGAGATTCAAGATTAATATTCCCATTTGACAAATAAAAAATTGAGAAAAATGAAAAACATTAAAATATTTATACTGCTACTTTTGGGAATGCTCCATTTTGGAGTGATGCAGGCTCAAGATGAAAGGCAATCAGAAGATGATATCCTAAGTGGTAAAATCCGATTAAAATTTAAGCAAGAGGCCATAAACCAATCTAAAAGTTTTAAGGTGGCTACGGGTAAAACAACCTCAAAAGAAGTTGGTTTGCCTAATGTAGATAAAGTAAGTAATCAAATAGGTATAAAACAAATAAAGCGTGTGTTTCCTTTTTCTCCAAAATTTGAAGCAAAACACAGAAAATACGGACTTCATTTATGGTATGAAGTAGAGTTCGATTCTAGCAAATCTGCTAAAGAAGTTATGAAACAATATGAGAGTATTGCTGACATTGACATTATAAAGCCTATCTATAAGAAAACCCAGATTGATGGAGGAAAAGAGCCTGTAGTGTTTAAATCTGATGAAGTGAAAAGTGCTATGGATGAGTCGATTGTACTAGAGTCTGATGATCCAAAATTATCAGAGCAGTGGCATTATGAAAGTAACGACAGGTTTGGAGAGTTTAGCTCTGATGTTGAATTATTTGAAGCATGGGAAACTACAACAGGGCATTCTGATATTATTGTAGCCATTGTTGACCAGGGTATTGATTTTAATCATGAAGATTTAAAAGATAATATGTGGCAGAATGAGGCCGAAATTAATGGAGTGGAAGGCGTTGATGATGATGGAAATGGTTATATAGATGATTTTTACGGATATAACTTTAATGTACGAGGTGCTATTACACCAGGTAATCATGGTACGCATGTTGCAGGAACAGTTGGTGCTGTTGGAAACAATGGTATTGGTGTTGCCGGAGTTGCTGGGGGCGATGGTTCAGGTAATGGTGTAAAATTAATATCTGCTCAGGTATTTGATAGTCGTACCAATGGGGGGCTTAATTTCGCAGAGGCTATAGTTTATGGAGCAGATAATGGTGCTGTAATTTCACAAAATTCTTGGGGGTATAATCGTCCAGATTATTATGAACCAGAGGTGCTTGATGCTATTCGTTATTTCATTGCTGAGGCTGGTCAATACCCAGGTAGCCCAATGAAAGGAGGTATTCTCTTCTTTGCAGCTGGTAATGACGCTGTAGAAAGCAATCGCTATCCAGGAGCCTTTGATGAGGTTGTAGCAGTTAGTAGCACAGGACCAACTGGGTTGCCAGCACCTTATACCAATTTTGGTGATTGGGTAGATATTTGTGCGCCCGGTGGCGATATGACAAATTTTGGTGAAGAAGGCGGCGTATTGAGTACCATTACGAATAATCAGTATGGTTATATTGAAGGTACCTCTATGGCATGTCCACATGTTTCAGGAGTTGCGGCTTTAGTCTTAGCTAAAAATATCAATGAGGGTAATACTATTACACCTGACGATTTACGCAGAATTATTATTAATTCAACAACCCCCTTTAGATTTATTCACAACAGTAAGTATGGGAAAGGTATCTTAAATGCTGCTAAAGCATTAGTGGATGATAACCGAATTCCGCCCAATGCAATTACCGACTTACGTGCTGCTGAAAGTTTTCATAATGAAATACGATTAGCATGGACAGTGCCTAATGATGATGACGGATTTAGTCCTAGTTATTATTATTTAGCAATAGGGGAAGAACCCATAACGGCATCTAATTTTGAAAATCAAGGCCTCTTTTTGGTAGAAAATAATGTTGAAGCAGGGCAAACGTTCAATATAAATATTGGTGGCTTAATAAAAGAAACAGATTACTGGTTTGCGGTTAAATCTTTAGATCAGTTTGAAAATATTTCAGAGATCTCTAATATTCTGGCTACAACAACCTCTAGTGAGCCACATTTTATGGAATCGACCAAAAGTATCGATTTGACCATTGATGTAACCGATAATCCGTTGGCAAATGTCCCTGTTACTTTTTCAAACATTTCTGAAGGAATTATTTACTGGGAAAGCTTAATTTCTAACGAAACCTATTTCAGACCTCTAGAAACCGCCAGTGCTTCAGCTAAAACGGTCACATATAAATCCGATAGTATAGCAAATACTTCCAATGATGATTTAGGTGAGCCATTTGAAGCTATTCGCTATTTAACAGATAGTGACTTGTCTCAGGCCTCGCTATCATCCTTCGAGCACTGGAAAAATGATACTCCAGAGTATATCGCAGGGTTGTCATATGAAAATGGTACACCTCCAGCATTCTTAGCCGGAACAGGTAATACCAATGCGGGGTTAATTATGGGAACACGATTTGATATTCCGTACGATTTTTCATTTAATTTAACGCACCTTGAAGTAGCATTATTTCCTGAAACTAATGAGTTTCCTATCACTATTGAAATTAGAAAAGGTTCAAGAAATGATATGAATAAGGCTGAAACTGTATATCAGCAAGAATATTATCCTGATGTGGCGAACGAATTTAAGTATTACAGAATTCCTATTTATAAGCCACAAAAGTTTCAGGATAATGAATCGTTTTGGGTGGTGTTTAATTTCCCAAAGGAGATGCTTAATCCTCAGGTGATGCAATTTGGTGGGGGAGAGTTTAATGAACGTTTTGTTGTGTCTAGAGATAATGGAAGAACCTATATTATAGCAAGAGATTTATTGTTCAGACCGGCTATTCCTATGCTTAGAGCATTTAGTACGGGAGAAAACGGATCATTTGTTTTTCTAGATCCTAATAACGGTGAAATTCAGGAGTTCTCAAATCAAGACATAAATATTACGGTTGATGCAAATAATTTAACTAATGGCAATCATTTAGCATCGGTTGGTGTTTTAACAAACGATATTCATAAACCTGTCGTAAATATTGAACTAAAACTAGAAGTAGTTGGCCAGGTAGCCGTTGTTGACAATACAGCATTACATGAATATGAAGTATTTACCAACGTAGAAAATGATCTTGAATTAGAGGTTGAAAATAAGGGATTATCAAATTTTGAAGTGTATGGTTATACGGTTGAAGGAGCAGGAAATACTGAAGTATATGCAGATACGTTGATTGTGAATCCTGGAAATTTAGATAAGGTACCGTTTAAATATACACCAAGTCTTGAAGGCGCTATTAATGATAAAATAACGCTTAACACAAATATTGGCGATTTACCTTTTGCCTTACGCCTCATTAGTGAGCAAGGACCAGACATTGCGTTGAGTGTATCAGCTTCAACAATTGATGTTAATTATGAATCAAAAAGACAAGTGTCATTGTCTATTACAAATAATGGAACTGGGGCTTCTTTAAATTATGATTTGAATCATTACAATATTGCGAATAAAAACTCTGGTTTAATGGGGCAGAAGCTCCATTATACTATGAGTTCTTCATTAGATATTGATGGCCCGGCGGCAAACTTGTGGGATGATATTTCAGACTTTGGTACTGTGTTTTCAAGAGAAGAATTAAGAAATGCAATTCCTTTAGGTATGAAATTCCCATTCTTTAATCAAATGATGGAATCGCTAAGTGTTGATCTTTTAGGAACTGTAAATCTGTTTGGTTATAGAGCCTTAGTACCACTGAACATTCAGGGATCACCTTTAAATGTTAATCGATTAATTTATCATGCTTTTGGTGATAAAATTGTGTTAACATTTGAATGTCATTTAATGCGAAGTGGCTCTAAAGGGTATGCACATTATGGGGATACCGTAGAGTTTCAGGTTGTATTGTTTAAAAATGGCGCTATAGAATATCGTTATAAGGATGTAGATGACGTAACGCCAGATAAAGATTATACCATTTACGTGCAAGGGATATTGTCTGAAGATAAGCTAACGTTTAGAGATTACGGTGATACCCAAGAATTAGTAAATGGGTTGGTTGTAAGGTTTACGCCAGACCGAACTATTTCCATGATTGGAGAAACCAACAAATTAGAAGGAACCATTTTAAGTGGAAATACCGAAGTGGTCAATTTAAATATAGAACCTAAAGCTTATGGCTTAACTGAAGGCACCTACAATGATACTATTGTTGTTTATAATAATACAGCGGCAAAATTTAATAAAGTGCCTGTAGTGATTAATGTTTCAGGAACACCAGAAGTTACGGTTAATGATTCTGTTCATTTTAAAGAGCCAGTATTTATTGGTGCTTCGAAAACTAAGTATTTAAAGGTTGAAAACAAAGGGGCGCAAGCTATTAATATAACGGCATTATCATCTGGTTTAGCGCAGTTTACCATAGATGCTTCAGTGTTGCCAATAATGTTAAATGCCACATCTAATGTAATGTTACCCGTAACATTTACTCCTACAAATTCTAATGAGTTAGTAGGCAATGTAACGGTTGGCTTTGAAGATGGTTCTATTCAACAAGCGGTTTTAAGGGCTAAGGGGCTAGATGATGCGCACTACACACATGATTTACCACTACCTATTTCCGTGAGTTTAGGAGGTGGAGAAAAAACATCGGTACCTTTTAATATTACAAATACGAGTAGTGCTGTGGGACTGGAGTATGTGTTTAGAAACAGCACATTTGCATCGGTAGCGAATGAAAGTACTGGTAAGGCCATAGGAGCAAATAACAGAAAAGCAACTGAAGATTATGGGTATGCCTGGAAATTAAGCGATTCCTTAAAAGTGTTTCATAAATGGGACATGATTGATTTAAATGAAGGCAGATTAGAGCTAGAAGAAAATGGGTATACCTCTGTAGAATTACCTTTTGAGTTTCCATTTTATGGTGAATATTATAGTACTATTTGGATTTCTATTAACGGATATATCTCCGTTAAGAAACCAAGTAATCAACCAGGAGAACCAACCTTTGTAATTGGAGATGATTTCAATGGGGTTATAGCACCGTTATGGACTAATTTAAAGCTACTAGAAAACAATAATGGCTTAAATTATAAACTTGAAGATGATACATTGGTAGTGCAGTGGTATAAACTAGTAGGGCAAAATGCTTCAATGAGCCCTGGTGAAGTGTCTTTTCAAGTAGAAATAAATAATGACGGTTATATTAAATTTCATTATGACGATATTGAGACTTGGGGCGGATTAATACAATATGGTATTAAGAGTCCAGATGGTACTGAGTTTCTTCAAGAGGAAAAAGCATTAATAATGAGTTGGGCTAATATAAAAAACCATACCTCATACATTATAGCCCCACCACAGGTAGGAAGCGTTAGTACCCAACAGCAAGAAGCTTTAAACCTAACGGTTTCCGCTGAAGACATCTATTATCCTGGAATTTACAGTGATACTATTAGCTTAGTGTCAAATAGTAATAGTCAAAAAACTTTGGAAGTTCCAGTTGAAATACATGTTACAGGGGCGCCAAAAATAGCCGTTACTGACACGCTAAGTTGGGATAATATTGTTTTTAGAAATAACTTAATCTTAACTAAAACGCTAAAAATAACCAATAAAGGATACGATATTTTAAAAGTAACGCAAATCGCTTCTGAAGGCTTAGATGGATTTAATTTGTATGATGAAGCAGGTAATAAGATTATTAGAAGCAGTTCGGGTGTATTATTGAGTGCTATCAATATCAAGCCATGGGAAACTGTTACACTTACTGCAGAAATTGCGGTGTTGGTCAACCAAAACCAAATTGGGAAGATTATTTATACCAGTAATTCAGGTGCTGATGAAACGGTTGTAGAAGCTGCCATTGTAGATTCTCCAATGTTTAGTTGGAATGCTCAAGATCAAGAGTATACACTTACAAATATAGAGAAAGAGGTTTATACCTTTAATATAGAGAATAAAGGTGATTCAAAGTTATTCTATAATTTATCACCTGCAACGGTACCACAAGTTGCTCCTACGCCAACAGAGCCTTATATCTCTGACCTGGAAGGAGAATATGATTTGCAAAAAAGGGTGACCGTTGATTCATTAGCTATTGAAACCAAAGAAGTTGGTGATGGTGTGTTTACACCGTTTGCAGTAGGGGCTAATTTGGCATTCTCTAATCGGTTTACAGCTCCGACAGGTGGTTTTAGTTTAACCCATGTTAGAGCCTATACGTATTTAGATAAAATTGAAGAGCTTATCACTGTAATGGTTTATAAAGGAGGCGATTTGCCCCAAGATGGTGTAAAGCTATACGAACAACAATTTGTAATTAATCAAAGAGTAGATAGTGAATGGATTTATTTCCCTCTAGAACAACCATTTTTCATACCAGAAGGAGAACAATTTTATATAATAGTTACACTTCCTGTTTCTAATAAATATATGGGATTTGATAATTCTGAAGACGAATCTATCCTTGAGGAGAGTTTTTCAGGGGTATATCAAGGTAATGAAAAGTATTACTGGTGGGCAAATTATGTACAAAGCATGCGTGTTCTCTGGAAAATAAGACCCTTAACGGCATCAGGTAAAAACCAGTGGTTAACTCTAGATACGTATGAAGGCGAGGTTTTAGGAGGAGAAACAGTAGCTATTAATGCTACCATAGACCCAGAAATAGCTGGGAAAGGTACACATTCAGGAAAGATTATAGCAACCTCTAACGATATTAATAATCCAAGAGAGGAGGTAACTATTACCTTAAATGTGAATGGGGCTCCAGAGTTAAATTTCTATCCGAATATTTATAAAGATACTTTGAATCTTGTTGAAACCGAATCTAAAGTGTTTAATTATTTATTTGAAGATGTTGAAGGAGATGCTATTACTGTTTCTATTGATGATAGTATTAAAGGTATTGAATATGAGTTGACACAGACCGATGCAAACACAGCTCAGGTTACTGTAGAAACAGATTATGAAAGCGAAGGGAATTATAAAGTACCGCTAGCTTTTACGGATGCCGTAGGCAATGTGACTAATGATACGATTGTAATTAACGTAATTGAGAAAAACCGTGCTCCAATTTTTAATACAGATTATGAGGTTGTTACCCTTAATCTCGCTGATAAAAATAGTGCAGTAACCATAGATCCTAACGAGATTTTTACAGATCCTGACGGTGATGTTTTTCAGTTCTTAGCTGGTAATTATAATCCAGAGGTTGTTGATATGGCCTTTGGAAATCAGTTCATAAACTTAAACCCTATAAAAGTAGGCACAGGGCAATTGGTTTTTGCTGCAGATGATGGTAAGGAAGATGGTTTTGTAATTCATTTGGTTTACGTAAATGTAATTGATGATTCAGAAACGGCGTCGGGTGTTCCAGATGGTTTGTTTAATGATGTCCATTTTGATGCATCAGATTTGCCAGCCATATTCACTCCAAATCCAGTAGTGAACGGAATGGCTAAACTGTATTACAAACTAGATGAAACTGCTGATGTGAGTATTCAACTATTTAATTCAAATGGCCAATTACAATACACAACAAGCAAATCTAATGTGCCAGTTGGTGAACATGTGGAAGTATTATCATTGAATAAGCTAGCACCAGGTTTTTATATCTGCGTGTTAAATGCAGAGGATAAGGCGTATAAGAGTTTTAAAATAATAGTGAAGTAAAATTTATAATAAAATGGTTGGAGCATACCATGTGTTCCAACCATTTTAAAAGTTAAGGGATTGATTGACAATAACCAATTAACACCACATCGTTTAACTGAGTTAGTATGTATTGGGATAATTTAAAAATATTAAGGAATATGGGGAATCATAATCTAAATTCATCAAAAGACTCACCTGAGGAAGAGTATGAAATTATTAGTGCAGAAGCAAGACATTGTCATGGACAGAAGAAGGTAACAGGTGAATTAATGATTACTAATAAGCGCATTGTATTCTCTTCAAAACAAAATGAAGATGTTGTATTGGGCTTAGATGAGATTGAGTTAGTAAAGTCAAATAAACATTTATTTGCTGTAAAAGATAAACTTACCATTATTGGTAAGAAGAAAGAAAATGTATTCTGTCTTAATTATTCAGAAGATTGGATGGAGCTTATTCAATCTTTACTGCATTCAAGTGCGAATCATTAACAGAAAGAGTATTTAAAAACCTATGACATTTGAATATCTTATAATTTTGGGACTAGCCGCTTATTATATATTTTTCTATTTAAAAAATAGAAGATATAATACCAATACTACTATGAAATTTTTAGCTGCTTATAGTGCTTTAATAAGCATCATATTATTGTCCTTTCTAATTGTTTTTGATGGCTTTGATTTATTGTATGCCATGGGGTGGAGTATATTTCAAATTCTATGTGTTATGTTTCTATGTTGCTTGCCCTGTAGTATGTATTATATATATCTTTCAAAGGCCAAGCGGTTTGGTTGATGCAGATACCTTTAACGATTATACCTATTTGAACAGTTTATAATACTTAATAAAATAATTCATTTAGTAATCATCGCAGATTTCTGAGTTAGTCCGAAAAACCTTGTAACATTGTTATGAGGTTTTTTATGTTACAAAAAAAGAGCGCTGTTTGTGATTATTTAAAAACTAAAACAAATCATTCATAACCTTGGCAAGCCTGATACCTGCAATTTGTAATTGATTTCTAACCGTTTTAAAATGATCGTATGAATAGCGGTATCTTAAATTGTCACCAGGTTGGGCAGACTTGTAAACCGTTTTGGTGAGTTGGTGTGTTTCATTAACCCAATCAATTATAGAACCTTCTTGGATTGCTTTTATTTCCTTTTTTGATTTTATGTCAGCATTTTCAGCTAATTCGGCATAACTCATGCCATAGTGTTCAATCATTTCAGAATCCCAAACACGGTGTAAATTAGAATCTTCATAAAACCATTGCACTTTAAAGTCGTTTCCTCCTTTGTCTTCCTGCAGCCCCACATGCATCGGTTGATGCAAATCACCAATTAAGTGCACTAAAAGTTTTAAATAAAACGCTTTATCTTCGTCTGAACTGTTTTTATCTGTAATTACATTTTTACAATGCTCAATACCTGATACTAAATCGCCATTAGGGTTTTTTTTAGAAGTTTCATAATCCTGATTAAAAGGCATGTTGATATAATGCCAACTGTAAAATTTATTATAACGTTTATCTGATTTTATTTCATCTGCATAGGTAGAAACAAAGGCTAACGACTGTCTTTTTAGTAAGCGTTTTACTTCTCTTTTAGTTTTTCCTTTTAAATAACTATCAGCTATTTTACCTACTACACGATGACCTGTTGGACCCCAAAAGTCGTCAGCGCTTGCAGTTGCGGTACATAAAACGAATGCAGTAAAAACAAAGATATAAATAGATTTCATAAATTAAATTTTGACAAATTTATAAATTCTATTCTGAAGCCATCAGGAAGAATGATTTTGTTAACAATAGTTTAATTTTTTATAAAATGTCAAAATCAGCAAAAGCCCAACTTTTTAAAAGTTCTTTATTAATTTGTTCTAGATTTTCTTGGTCATTTATAGCGGTATAGGCCTTTTTTAGCCCATGATGTGCCCATCCGTTTTTAGGAAAGTAAAATAAGTCTTTTTTATATGTTTTTATGGCGTCTTCATATTGTTTAGCTTGTATTTGAACTTCCCCTAAATGATGTCTTATCGAGAAAAACCAGTCTGGAGGTTCATTATAATTTAAGGCATCTTCCATGGCTACAGTTTCTTTAAGTGTTTTTATGCTATCGGTTAAATTGCACTCATGTGCCATAATTTCAGCATTTAAAACATTATAGGCTATATTTACTAAATCAGCGACATTGTTGATTTCCCAAATAGTGATTTCTTTTAGTTGGGCATTATTTTTTAATGTATTTAAAGCGTTTAATTCTGCTTTGGCTTGTTCTATATTGCCTTTTCCTAAGTACGCCATACCTTCCGCATAATGTCTTATAGCTTTTGGATATGGTAAATTGTAAGATTCAAGTTTCATATTCAAAATAGCATCCCACATTTTAAATTTAATAGCAACGTAGTACGGTATGGAGTAATAATGTTGCAAAGTGCCCCATCCAGGTTCTTTCATAATATCGGGGTGTACATGATTAGATACCTTTTGAGCCCCTATCATGGCCCAATAACTATTACCTTCAAGGGTTGCAGTAGCAGCCAAAAAATGATAATTATGCGGGTAATACCCTAAAGGATAAGCACCTTGAGCATGGCAAGCCGAAACATATGTACTATCAGCTTTTACTGCCGCAATATTAGAGAGTGTGCCTTTATGATATTCGCCAGTTCTTATATAGGTGTGAGAAGGCATGTGTAATAGGTGACCAGACCCAGATACCAGACCATCATCAAATAATTGAGCAGATGTATTGGCTCTTTCGGGGGTGTTAGACATTTCAACAGCATGAATATAAAAATGATGCGCTCCTGGGTGCTTTGGGTTGTGTTTTATAATGTCTTCCAGCGTAGATACAATCTCTGGAGCCCATGGTTTTGGTTGTCCGGATTTATCAAAAAGATCCCAAGGATGTAAATTCATCAAAGATTCTACATAAAATGTTTTAATTTCGGCATCCTCGGGGTATTTAGCAGACAGCTTTTTCAAGGCATTGGAATAGGTAATATCTAAAGGCATTCTGTCTTCAGGTGGAACAGGAGCGTAGCGTTTAGCCATTACTTCAATAAACGCTTGTTCTTTTTTTGAAGCATATTTTGAAAGCGATTTGGCCTTTTGAATAGCTTCATATGCACGTTCATAATTATCGGGTTCCATCCCTGCATTATAGTTTGGACCTAAAACGTATGCAAATCCGAAATAAGCCATGGCACAGTCTGGCTCTAATTTTGTTGCATAATAAAATGAACGGGCTGCTTCGGCATGGTTAAAGGCATAAGCAAGTGCTAACCCTTGGTTAAAATAACGTTGCACTAATTCATTACTTGTTGTTATTGGATAATTTACAACATCATATCCGTCTAAAAGGGGGGCTACATTATCCGCTGTATACCATTTTGCATCTGTTACAGGTGGTGCACATTTATATTTTGAACTAGACGTTTTAGTAACCACAAGTTCAACAGGTTTTTTTTCAGGTTTTTTGCAGGCTGTAAACAAAACTAGGGCAGCTAAAAAAATGAATATGCTTCTCATGGTTTTGTAAATATTTGATTTTTAATGGTTTGTTTGAAATAAAGTTATGCAAATTTTACGTAAGTTTAAGATAAAACCAGAATAATTGATTTGATTGTGTGACCTCTTTATAAAAGTTGTGTCTTATTGTGTGAACCGTTAATTGGCGTGAGCTACATTTGAAAACCATAGACAACATTAATAAATTATCTGATGAAGATTTGGTAGATGCTATTGTAAAAACCAATAATACCTTACTTTTTGAAATTTTGTATGATAGATATGCAGATGTAGTTTACAATAAATGCTTTAGTTTTTCTAAGCATTTAGATGAAGCAAAAGATTTAACACAAGATGTTTTTTTGAAGCTTTTTGTTAAACTGTCAAGTTTTAAGGGAAAGTCTAAATTTTCAACTTGGTTGTATGCCTTCACCTATAATCATTGTGTGAATTATGTAACCAGAAATTCAGCTAAAAAAATTGAAAAACAGTCAGTTCAAATTGAAGATATTAAAAATTTATCGCTAACAGATCAAAAAGAAGAGTTTAGCTTTTTAGCCATGAGGGTAGATAAGTTGAAGTTGGCTTTAGAATTAATTTCTCCCGAAGAAAAGATGATTTTGTTGTTAAAATATCAAGATCTTTTATCAATAAAAGAAATAGAAAGTGTTTTAGGTATTGGTGAGAGTGCTGTGAAAATGAGAATAAAGCGCGCTAAAGATAAATTAAAGACTGTTTATAATGACAATATAGAATAATGGATAATCCGTTTAAACAATTAAATCAGCCGCTTAAGGAAGTTCCAAAAGAACTTAAGTCGAAGGTAATGAATGATATTGCTGTGGCTAAGTTGTTAATGGATTTGGCTATGTTATTTTCTGTTGATGCTGCAAAAATTATTGAACAAACTATGAAGAAAAGAAAAAATTAACTGAACTAAACGATATTAAAATGGAGAAAATAACAGCATGGAATGACGGTGTTATAACATCGCTATCTGCAATGACAGGAGAAGTAGCCAAAGTTATCCCTAATATTTTGGGAGCTATAGTGGTTTTGGTTTTAGGTTGGTTGCTTACCAAGGTTATTGTTAGTATTGTGAAAAAAGCACTCAAACTAGCAAAAGCCGATAAACTTGATGATAAGATTAATGATATTGAACTTTTTGGAAGTAAAAAGTTAAACTTCAATGTGATTACCATCATTACAAATTTTGTAAAGTGGATTTTCTATTTCATCATATTAATTGTAGTTACAGATATTTTAAATTTAACCTTAGTTTCAGAGGAAATAAAAAACTTTTTGGGGTATGTGCCGCGGTTATTTTCTGCATTAATCATTTTTACCGTTGGGCTGCTTTTAGCAAACTTTATTAAAAAAGCTGTTGTAGCATTTTTTGAATCCATGGATTTGTCTGGAGCCAGACTGATTAGTCAAATCGTATTCTTATTGCTAATCATTTTTATATCCATTACTGCGTTAAATCAAGCAGGAGTAGATACGGCCATAATAACCAGTAATATTACATTACTACTTGCTGGTTTTTTGCTAGCTTTTGCACTAGCTTTTGGTTTAGGAGCCCAAAGGGTTATTACAGAATTATTAAAAGCTTTTTATGCAAGGAAAACTTATGAAATAGGACAATATATTGAATTTAATGATATACGTGGTGAAGTGTTATCAATAAACCATATTTCGGTAACTTTAAAAACAAAAGAAGGAAAACTAATTGTTCCTATTAGCGATATTGTAGAGAGCCAAGTAAGTGTTCGGGATTAACTTTAAGTTAGGGTTAAAATTTGGTTGGTTACTTTTCTGAACACCGAATATCTCTACCGTCCCTTTTCATTAATTTGAAAAGGGACTTTTTTATATACATTGATACCTGAAAAATATTTACAATAACAAATGCAGCATTGAATTTTAAAAAAGGATGAATTGATATTAAAAACATGATTCAATTTTGAAAATGAAAAAAAACTGCATCAATTCTATGAATAAAGCAATACTTAAGTAAGGGTACAAGAAATTAATGAAATAAATATTATTTTTACCTCATACCTAGTAGCAGATGGAAGCTTTTAAATGAGCAAACCGCCCCACTAACATCAGTTAATAGCATATGTAAATCTGCAAGGCAAGATAATTTTGTAATTTATGAGTAAAGGAAAAGAAGCAGAAAGATTGGCTACGCAAAATCCATACAATAATTGGAAAAAATGGGGGCCATATTTAGCAGAAAGACAATGGGGAACCGTTAGAGAAGATTATAGTTTACATGGCACAGCTTGGGATTTTATTGATCATGATAAAGCCAGAAGTAATGCCTACAGGTGGGGAGAAGAAGGTATTGCTGGATTTACCGATTGCCGCGAAATTTTATGTTTTGCCCCTGTTTTTTGGAATGGTAAAGATGCTATTTTAAAAGAACGTTTATTCGGACTTACCAATAACGAAGGTAATCATGGCGAAGACGTTAAAGAACTGTACTTTCATCAAGTATCTTCACCAACGCACTCATACTGTAAATATTTATACAAGTACCCTCATAAGGCCTTTCCCTATGGAGAGTTGATTGAAAAAAATAGAAGGGAACGGTACGAAACAGAGTATGAATTATTAGACACAGGATGCTTTAAAGATAACGCCTATTTTGATTGTTTTGTAGAATATGCTAAAGCAGGAATCGATGATATTTTAATGAAGATTACTGTGGTGAATCGTGGTAAAAAGAAAGCTCCCATTCACATATTACCCCATTTATGGTTTAGAAATTTTTGGAAACATAATGAGCGTTTTGAAAGACCTAGTATGAATGCTATTAATTCAGAAACGGTACTATCTAGAAGTATTAGAAACGGACGTTATTATTTATATCATGAAAAAGGCAAGCAGTTATTCTGTGAAAATGAAACAAACAATCAGCGCATTTATAATGTTTCAAATCATACAGAGTATGTTAAAGATGGCATAAATGATCATGTTGTAAATAAAAAAGCAACGGTAAATCCAAAGAAAGAAGGATCTAAATTTGCGGTATGGCATAAGTATAACTTAAAACCAGGAGAAGAAGTTTCAGTTAAAGTAAGGCTCAGTAAAAAGAAGAAAGAAGATCCTTGGGCAGATTATAATGCTGTTTTCAATGAAAGACAGAAAGAATGTGAAACGTTTTACGATACTATTCTTGATTGCAACGTACCAAAAGCACATAAACATATAGCGAAAAGAGCCTTTTCAGGGTTACTCTGGACCAAGCAATTTTACTACTATGATGTTTTTAAATGGCTATTTGGTGGCCCAGAAGAGCCTTCTCCAGTTAGGCATAACCCAAGAAATTTTAATTGGCAACATTTAACTAATAGACATGTTATTTCTATGCCAGATAAATGGGAATACCCTTGGTATGCAGCGTGGGATTTAGCATTTCATATGGCTTCTTTTGTTGAGATTGACCCCGACTTTGCTAAAGAGCAACTATTACTTGTTTTACAGGAAAATTACATGCATCCTAATGGGCAAATTCCAGCCTACGAATGGAATTTTAGTGATGTAAATCCTCCTGTTCACTCTTGGGCTGTATGGAATGTTTATGAAAAAGATAAAATAAAAACAGGCAAAGGCGATATTAAGTTTTTAGAAAAAGCGTTTCAAAAGTTACTTATCAATTTTACATGGTGGGTAAATCAAAAAGATAAAAACGGAACTGATTTATTTGAAGGCGGATTCCTAGGGCTTGATAATATTGGTGTATTTGACCGAAACCATATGCCGCAGGGTATTACGAGAATGCAACAGGCCGATGCTACAAGTTGGATGGCCATGTTTACTCTAAACATGATGCGCATGTCTTTAGAATTGGCTAAAACAAATAAAATTCATGAAGAGTCTGTTTCAAAATTTTTTAGACATTTTTTAAACATTGCCTGGGCCATGCATCACATAGGGAAACGCGATATTTCACTTTGGGATGATAAAGATAAATTTTACTATGATGTGGTTGAGATGGCTAGTGGTGTTACAGATAGATTGAGAGTGCGTTCGTTAGTAGGAATTATACCTCTTTTTGCAGTAGATGTCATTCATCAAGATTTGTTCGCTCAGTTAAAAAAGTTTAGGGTTAGAGCTGCAAATATTGTTAGAACACGGCCAGACCTAGCTTCGCTAATTTCTAATATAGAAGAAACAAATGCTGATGGTAACTACTTGTTTTCAATAATGCGCGGGTATAGACTAGAGCATTTACTAAAGCGCATGTTGGATGAGGATGAATTCTTATCAGATTATGGTATCCGTTCACTTTCAAAATACCATGAAAAGCATCCATTTGTATTCGTACATCACGGGTTGCATCAAATTCAATATGAACCAGGAGAAAGTCAATCTAATATGTTTGGTGGTAATTCTAACTGGCGCGGGCCTATTTGGTTACCATTAAATTATATGATTATTCAATCCCTACGTAAATATTATGAATACTATGGTCCAGAATATGTTTATGAGTTTCCAACAGGTTCAAGTAATAAACTAAACTTGAAAGAAATAGCAAACGAATTAAGTAAACGATTAATAAAGCTTTTTGAACGTAATAAGAAAGGCAAGTTTCAATATCATACAGATGATGAAGACAAAGTGTTTACTAATGATGAACATTTTAATAACGAACACTTTTTTTATGAATTCTTTAATGGTGATACAGGTAGAGGACTAGGGGCGTCGCATCAAACGGGATGGACGGCACTTATTGCCAACTTAATCATGGAAATGGAATAGTTAAAAAGATTGATTCATACAATACAAACCGCAAGTAAATAGTGATTAGCCAAGCCTATCTTACCCTGAGGAAGGCTTTTTACTTCCATAGTATTCAAGAATTAATAAAGTGTTAGCACTCAAATATAAAGCAGCTGTTTTTTCTATTTTTATTTTAAGCTTTTTACACTGCTTTTGTTTAGTATTAACATGGGCAAAGAAACGCCTATGGTTAGTGACAGTAAAATATAAATCATTTGAAAACCATTAGCAAAAATTGCATCAATTAGCATAAGTCTTTTGCCTTCATCGGTTTCAATAAAAACAAAATTCATGATAGATAAAATAGTTTCATAAGCAAAATACCCTGGTATCATAGGGATTACAGCTGGTATAGAAAACACGACTGGTGGGTGATGTATTTTGTGTGCAATAGGAATGCTAATAAACCCAACAAATGTGGCTGCTACTAAACTTGATAAAGCAACATGACAATCAAAATACAGTAAAAAGAATTTTATAAGTCCGGCAGAAGAGCCTAACAAGAAAATGGTAAATATGGTTTTTTTGGGCACATTAAATATAATGCCAAACCCTAAAGCAGCAATACCAGACCAAAAAGAGACTTCTAATAAACGTAATAAGAGATCAATCATCTAATTAAAATTTATTTATTAATTGAAAAAATATACATGGCTACAAAAAGACCTGTAGCAATGGCAAGTACGGTCATAGTACCAACAACAAACCGTACAATACCGTTTAATATGTTGCTTTCTAGTAAATCGGTGAATGAATTAATAAGGGCCACACCAGGTACTAAAAAGAGAATGGACGTGGCTAAAGCTGTTTCTGGGTTTGTTCCAATATTAAAAACAACACCTAAAGAGGCAACTAAGGAAGCTGTGAGTGAAGCTAGAAAAATTCTAACATACATATTGTACTTTAATTTATGAGCCTGTTGCGACACCAATAACGCGATAAAAGCGCTAATAAATGCGACTAACATGTTGAGGTAGTCTCCCTTAAAAATATTACAAAACCCTGCTACGGCTAAGCTAACAGCAACAAGAACTACAATTTTTGGATATCTTCCTAAGTTCTTAATACGTTCTATTTCAGCTTTAATTTCGTCTAAAGACCAGTTTTCATGTGTAGCTGTCCAGCTAGCTTTACTAATTTCAGAAATCGTTAAAAAATTTAACGCATGGTGCGGTAGGTTTTGCACCTTGGTTATTGTTTTTTGGGATGACTTATCAGTTAAAGTCATGATAATGGTTTTTTGATTTATCCAACTGTGGGTATCGATGTTAAGGATGGATGAAAACCGTTCAATACTTAAGTTGATTCTTTCGGTGTTTGCTCCAGAAATCATTAAAAGTGTAGTGATTTCTAGAAGCAAATCGGCAGTTTTAGTGAACTCTTCAGAATTAGACATTGGGTTGATAGAAATTTTGTGCAAAAATATAATTGTATGCTTTTATAGAAACTGATTCATATCAGTTAAAATTAACAATTATACATTTAATAAGTTATGTTTTCTAGTGTCAATATTAAGTCTTGTGATTAATTATAAGTTAACATAATAGTTACAAAAACTTTATGTAGTGCTTGGGGTGGCGGTATAAGCTTTGATACATACTTGCTATAACTTTTAATATTTTATTATGAAAAACATTTTATGTATTGCCGTGTTATTTGTATCGTCTATTTTTATGGCTCAAGAGGCGAATGACACATTTAGTATTCCTAAAAATCAATGGGTTTTAGGGGGGAGTTTAAGTGTTAGTAGTTTTAATTCTAGTAGTGATGATTTAAAATCAAAGTCTGATAGTTTTTGGTGGGAAATAGCTCCAGACGTGGGGTATGTTTTTGCCAATAATTTTATGGTTGGTATAAAAACACAATATCGATTTGGGGATGGTGATGATAATTTTGATAATGGTAATGCATATAAAAGATCTTTTCAGTCTTTTAGTGTAGCGCCTTATATAAGAAAGTACTTTTTTGTAGCCAAGAAATTAGCGCTTACATTAGAAGGAGGAGTAAAAGTTTCAAAGCGTTGGGATGAATTTACAGAAGTAAATGCTGAAAAAGAAGAAACTATATCAAATGATTTCTTTGTAGGTATTAGTCCAGGGTTGGCTTATACATTATCGAAAAAGGTATACTTATATTCTAGTTTAGGAAATGTAGGCTATTACAAAACAAAATCTGAAAAAGAAGGAGACATAACAAAAACCGATGCTTTTTCATTTAATGTGTTTACAAGTCATTTAAACTTTGGGGTTCTATTTTTACTTTAGTTATAATAGAATTAAAATATAAACAAAACGGGAACCTTTAATGGGCTCCCGTTTTATTATTATTTCTTTTTGTTACGTTTATTATAGTTTTTATCACCACGGGTTTTAGGCTTTTTATATTTTTTTGCCATTTCCCTACGGTAAGAACCTCCTAAGTTTTCTTTTTGATTTTTTGCTTTTTTCTCATGAAAAGCGGGGCCAGGAGCATCTTCATCACGTCTTTTAGCGGGGTTATGACGCTCTTTTATTTGAGGCCGTTCTTCCTCAATAAGTTCATTTGAATTTTCAACCGTATCAGGAAGTTCTAAAACAGGTATCTTCATTTGCATCAAGTTTTCAATATTTTGTAAAGCCTCCTGTTCGTTTTCTGTTGAAAATACCAGCGCCTCACCTTCGCGTTCTGCGCGTCCTGTTCTTCCTATTCTATGCATGTAGTTTTCAGGATATTCAGGGGTGTCAAAGTTTATAACGTGCGACACATTATCAATATCTAAACCACGAGCCATAACGTCTGTAGCAATTAGTATACGGTTGTGGCCTTCTCTAAATTGTTCAATACTTCTTAATCTGTAATTTTGGGTTTTATTGGAGTGAATAACGCACAATTCTTCTTTAAAATGTTCATCAAGTTTTTCAAAAAGTCTATCGGCCATGCGCTTATAGGCTACAAAAATGATGACTTTATTAAAACGTGCTTCATCTTGAAGTAAATCAATAAGGAGATTCACTTTTGTGTAAAAATTAGGAACATTATAACGGTGCTGAGAAATATTATCTAGGGGAGTCCCTGAAACTGCTATAGATACGCGCTCTGGATCTTTAAAAAAATCATTAATTAACAAATCAACATCCTGTGTCATGGTAGCCGAAAACATAATATTTTGTCTGCGTTCGGGAAGAATATCAAAAATATTTATAAGCTGATGTCTGAACCCTAAATCGAGCATCACATCCACTTCATCAATAACCAGTTTTTGAATAGACTTTAACTGCAACACCCTACTCATAGCCAAGTCATAAAGACGACCAGGAGTGGCAACTAATATGTCTAGTCCTTCAGCAACTGCTTGTTTTTGTGTGTTTATGTTAGTACCTCCATAAACACCAAGTACCCGGTTATTTATGTATTTAGAAAGTTTTTCAATTTCATCTACCACCTGTACCACCAATTCACGAGTAGGCACTAAGACTAAAACACGAGGTGTGTCTTGTTTTGAAAATTTCAGGTTTCTTAATATAGGTAGCATATAAGCAAACGTTTTTCCAGTACCTGTTTGCGCAATACCTACAACATCTCTACCAGAAGCAACAACATTAAAGGCTTGTTCTTGAATAGGTGTTGGTGTTGTAAAACCTAAATCTTCTATTGCGTTATATAGTGGTGTGTTTAAATTTAAATCGTGAAAGGTCATAGTGGTCTTTAATTGGGCGTAAAGTTAAGCTTATTATTTTACTCTAAATGTGTGTTGTTTATTTCAATGCTGTAACTGGCTTTAAAGTCACAATTAGACGCTAGTTTAATAATGCCTTCTTTTGAAGTGAAATCTTGATTGGTAGATTCATAATCGGCTATACCTAACCATGGTTCAATACAGATATAATCTCCATTTGGTTTTGCCCAAATACCTAAGTAAGGAAAGTCTTGAAACAAAACCGAAAGAATTCTACCTTTATTAGAGCTGTTTAAACTAATCTTTTTTGATTTTAAATCTTTGAAAACAAGCGCATCTCTATTAAAAAGCTCGTGCTTTAAAGGAAGCGTTTTTGTGTTGTTTAACATGAGATGTGTTTCAGACGAAATCAATCCGTTTTCCATGTTAATAAGGTGCCTTTTAGAATGTTCAGTGTGTTCAAACTCCAAAAAATAATCCTGATAGTTTTCATTTTCAAAAACGGGACATTTAAAAGCTGGATGTCCACCAATCGAAAAATACAAAGCTTTTGTATCCAAGTTTTTTACGTGATGCAGCACTTCAATTTTATTGTTGGTTAATTTAAAAGTGATATAAAATTCAAATTTAAAAGGATATATCTTTAGTAAGTTCTCATTATAAGTTAGTTTAAAAACAAGTGTATTTTCAGTTTGATCTTGTAATTCAATATTTTCATTATGTCTTACAAAACCGTGTTTTGGGAGTTTATAGTGATTATCATTAAAAATATATTCACCATTTTTAAGAGCTCCAATAATAGGAAATAAATTGGGAGCATAACTTCCCCAAATATTAGAATCGGCATGCCACATAAAATTAGTTTTATGTTTTACACTCTCTATTTTACAAAGTTCAGCTCCTGTTTTTTTTACAGCAATTTTCAACTTTTTATTTTGTAATGTATACATTTTTAGTGGGTTTAAACTTATTTACAAAAATCTCAATTTTTTAAGTATTCTAATTAAATTTGTAGAATAAAATAGGCCATTGAGAACTACTGAGATTCATAAACTATCAGATATACCTAATTTTAAAAAACAATTACTTGTTTGGGCACAACAATATGATGATGTTATTTGGCTAGATTCCAATAATTATGAGCAAAAGTATTCTAGGTACGATGCTATTTTGGCCGTAGACGCTTTTACAAGTATTAGAACAGATTTTCATCAGGGTTTTGATAAATTAAAAGAGTATCAAACGTATGCCAAAGATTGGATTTTTGGGTACTTGTCTTATGATTTGAAAAATGATGTTGAACATTTGGAATCAAAAAATTATGACGGATTAGGGTTTCCTGATCTTTGTTTTTTTCAACCCAAACGCTTGTTTTTGCTAAAAAATGACACCGTTGAAATACAATATTTGAATGCCGTTTCAGATGAATTGCAAGAGGATTTTTTTGCTATTAAAAACGCCAGTGAAGGGGTAAGAGGTCATGCATTTTCAGATTTAAAAATTAAGCTCCGTATTCATAAGGATGACTATTTTGATAAGGTTAATCAAATGCTTAACCATATCCATCGGGGGGATATTTATGAGGCTAATTTTTGTCAGGAGTTTTATGCAGAAAATATGGTAATCAACCCGTTTGAAACTTATCAAAAGCTGAATAAAATATCTAAGCCACCTTTTGCCTCATTTGTGAAGTTTAATGATAAGTATATTCTTAGTGCCTCACCAGAACGCTATATTCAAAAACATGAGGATTGTATTTTGTCACAACCCATTAAAGGAACGGCAAAACGCTCATCAAATCCAATGGATGATGAAGGGTTAAGAACTAAATTGTCTCAAAATATAAAGGAGCGCAGTGAAAATATTATGATAGTAGATTTGGTGCGTAATGATTTGTCTAAAACCGCACAAAAGGGTAGTGTTACGGTTGAAGAACTGTGTCAGGTATATACGTTTGATCAGGTGCATCAAATGATTTCTACGGTAACTTCAAAAGTAGAAGAAGGTGTACACCCTGTAGATATTATAAAAAGTACATTTCCTATGGGAAGTATGACGGGGGCTCCAAAAATTTCAGCCATGAAAATCATTGAAAATCTAGAAGAAACTAAACGTGGTGTTTACTCAGGAGCCATCGGTTATTTTACGCCTAAAGGTGATTTTGATTTTAATGTAGTGATAAGAAGTATTCTTTATAATCAAACCAATAAATACGTTTCATATTCAGTAGGAGGAGCCATAACTGCTAAAAGTGACCCGCTCCTTGAATATGAAGAGTGTTTGGTAAAGGCCAAAGCCATGAGAACGGTGTTAGAAAGTTAGTCTAAATGTGTTCTAAAGCTTTTAAAGACCAAATTTAACACGCGCTCCACACGTTTGGGTTCTATGTTTTTAATTTCGGCAATGTCATTGAAATTTAACTTTCCAAATACAAGTAAATCAACAATATCTGATACTTTTAGTGGTAACCAAGAGTAGAATCTGCCTAATAAATTATTCTGTTTTCTTAATGTAGGTTGATCTATGTCAACATGGTTTCCTGGTGAGTTATCGCGGTCAGAATAAAGAAATAACTGCCAATTTTTATCGTCTTGATGGTATGAGATGTCATCTAATTCGTCATTCATAATTAAATCCAAACCTTCGTCAATGGTGAATTTCTCTTCAAGGCTATCTAGTTCTTCTTCTAAAATGATATGTGTACTCAAAGTGTTTTTATGAAATGCTTCCTTTTTAAATAAATCGTCTAAATCAATATTCACAATTTTAAACAGTTTCATTTTTATGCTTTGGTTATCCATGTCAATGTCATAGCCCTGTTCATAAAATTTAGCAACAGCTTCGTCTATAAAATCATGCGAATTATACATGTTTTTGGGTATAGTTTTAGTTCGCTCAGAAATGTATAATCTGTGTTTTACATAAGCCTGAAGGTGTTGTGTGTTTGAAACTACCTTTTTATTGAAAGTAGTTTGAGTAGCTCGGTCGTTTAATTTTTCTATCGTACACATAACATATATATTTAGTTTCCTGCTTAAAGTTACAAAATAAGTTGTCACTTGGCATGACAATTATCATGGGTTATTATGCGTGTTATATGTAATTACAAGAGCAATGTTGTATCTTTGAAGTCATGCTTAATCTACTACAAAAACATATTGATGATAAACTAAGTTTTCTAAAAACAGGAAAACTACTCATTGCTATTTCTGGAGGTGTTGATAGTGTGGTTTTAACATATTTGTGCCATACATTGAAATTAAATATTACACTGGCCCACTGTAATTTTAATTTGCGTAGTGATGAGAGCGATGCTGATGAAGATCATGTTGTTCAATTGGCAGATTATTTGAATTTGGAGGTTTTTGTGCAGCGGTTTGATACGCAAAAATATGCGCAAGAAAACAAACGATCTATACAAATGGCGGCTCGTGAGTTACGCTATGCTTGGTTTAGTGAAATAGCAGAACAATTGCAATTTGATTATATCTTAACCGCGCATCATGCCGATGATAATTTAGAAACGTTTCTTATTAATTTTAGTAGAGGGACAGGCTTGGAGGGCTTAACAGGAATACCTGAAATAAACGGTAAGTTTGTGAGACCGCTATTGCCTTTTTCTAGTGAGTTTATTAAAGCTTATGCGATTGAACATAACATAACATGGCGTGATGATAGCAGCAATGCTTCGGTAAAATATTTAAGAAATAAATTACGACATGAGGTGATTCCAATTTTAAAAGAGATAAACCCTAATTTATTGTTTAGCTTTCAAACCACACTGAATAATTTAAACGATGCTTCTTTGATTATTAAGGAGACCATGACATCTTTTTTAGATCAAGCTATTGAGGTGCATTCAGAACAGGAAATCAAATTTAAAATAGCGGTGTTTAAGAATACTAGTCATCCTAAAGCTTATGTGTTTGAAACTTTTAAACCATATGGTTTTACACAATGGGACGATATTTTAGTTTTGCTAGATGGAGAAACCGGAAAACAAGTATTTTCAAGTACACATAGACTCATAAAAAACAGAGAACATTTGCTTTTAAGCCCTATAAAAGCATCTGATTATAAAACCATTTTAATACCTCATTTAGAAAAATCTGTTGAAATACCGGAAGGCATACTACATTTTGAGGACGCTAAAGCTATGGATGATAAAGATGATAACGTGTTGTATGCAGATAAAAGTAAACTAGAGTATCCAATCATACTTAGAAAAAAGCAGGAAGGCGATGTGTTTTATCCTTTAGGAATGCAGGGCAAGAAGAAATTGAGTAAATATTTTAAAGATGAAAAATTATCGCTATTAGATAAAGAGCATACTTGGTTGCTTTGTTCAAAAGAAGCAATAGTTTGGGTAGTGGGCAAACGTGCCGATAATCGTTTTAAAGTAGATGCAAATACTAAAAACATTTTAAAAATAACCTTTGTAAAACATCAAGATTGAAAATATTAGGTCACATTGTTGATATTAAATCCAGACGGATTTTTAAGGGCGAAGTCACTGTTTCTAACGGGAAAATTTTATCTATTGTAGAAAAAGATCATAATGTCAATCAATATATCTTACCTGGTTTTATTGATGCGCATATTCACATAGAAAGTTCTATGTTAGTGCCATCAGAATTTGCAAAACTAGCCGTAGCCCATGGCACAGTTGCCACCGTATCAGATCCACATGAAATAGCCAATGTTTTAGGTATTGAAGGCGTTGAATTTATGATTGAAAATGGCAAGCAGGTACCTCTTAAGTTTAATTTTGGAGCCCCTTCCTGCGTGCCAGCCACAAATTTTGAATCTGCGGGTGCTGTTATAGATTCTGAAGCCATTAAAACACTCATGGAAAACCCAGATATTAAATATTTGGCTGAAATGATGAATTACCCAGGTGTTCTTTTTGATGATGATGAGGTATTAAAAAAAATAAAATGGGCAAAGCTAAATGATAAGCCTATTGATGGTCATGCGCCAGGACTCCGTGCGGAGGCTATTTCTAAATATATCGATACAGGCATTTCAACCGATCATGAATGTTTTACTTATGAAGAAGCTCTGGAAAAACTTCAAAAAGGCATGAAGATTTTAATACGGGAAGGGTCTGCTGCTAAAAATTTTGATGCGTTAATTGATTTGTTACCAGAACATTTTGAAAACATCATGTTTTGTAGTGATGATAAACATCCTGATGATTTAATTTTAGGACATATCAACCAACTCTGTGAAAGAGCCGTGTTTAGAGGTATTGATGTTTTTAAAGTATTGCAGGCGTCCTGTATAAATCCAGTTGAACATTATAAATTGGAGGTTGGTTTATTGAAAGAAGGAGATGCGGCCGATTTTATTGTGGTAGAAAATCTGTTAAACTTTAAACCCATTAAAACGTTTATTGATGGAGAGTTAGTATATAGTGAAGGAACGCATAAAATAAATACTATAGCCTTTAAAAAGTTGAATAACTTTAACTGTGCGTTAAAGGAAGAAAAAGACTTTCATGTGCCTGTTAATGCCCGTAAAATAAGAGTTATTGAAGCTTTAGAGGGGCAACTAGTAACCAATGAAATAATTACAGATGCGTTCATAAACCAAGGGAATGCCGTTTCAGATGTTCATCGTGATATTTTAAAAATGGCTGTTGTAAATCGCTATAAAAACACGAAACCAGCCATGGCTTTTATTAAAAATTTCGGACTCAAAGAAGGGGCTATTGGGTCTTCAGTGGGGCATGATTCGCATAATATAATAGCTGTAGGAGCTTCAGATGAAGCTATATGCAGAGCTGTAAATTTAATTATTGAAAATAAAGGTGGTATTTGTGCCGTTTCAAAGAGGGAGGAGCATATTATTCCGCTTCCTGTAGCAGGTATTATGAGCGATTTAGATGGTCATGCCGTAGGTGAGGCATATGCCAAACTTGATGCTTTTGCAAAAGCATTAGGAAGTTCGCTTAATGCGCCATTTATGACACTTTCATTTATGGCACTTTTGGTAATTCCTACATTAAAATTAAGTGATAAAGGTCTATTTGATGGAAATACTTTTAAATTTACACCGTTAGCGGTTTAAAAAAGATATGCCAGTTATAGAATCAACATATAAACCAAGGTTTTATTTTAAAAACGGGTTCGTGTCTACAGTATATTCAGGGTTGATAAGACGCGTTTCTTTAACACAACATAGAGAGCGATTCTTTTTGCCTGATGAAGATTTTTTAGATTTAGATTGGAGTTTTGCTAAAAGCCAGTCAAAAAAGTTAGTGATTGTGTTGCACGGGTTAGAAGGCAATGGTCAACGACCTTACATGAAAGGTGTAGCCAAGCTTTTTAATAATCACGGAGTTGATGCCGTATGTGTAAATTTTAGAGGGTGTAGTGGCGAAGATAATCTTAGTTTTAAAAGTTATCATTCAGGCGAAACAGGTGATTTAGAAGTAGTCATAACACATGTTATAACAGAAAAAAAGTATACAGACATATATTTGAGTGGCATAAGTTTAGGCGCTAATGTTATTTTGAAGTATTTAGGAGAGCAAAAAGAGGTACCTTTTGAAATTAAAAAGGCAGTGGTGTTTTCGGCACCATGTTATCTGCCTGGGGCAGCAAAAGAATTGCATACACCTAAAAATTTTCTTTATCACAATCGTTTTTTAAAACATCTTTTAAATCGCCTAAAACGTAAACAGATACGTTTTCCTGAGTTATTAAGTTCAGAGGAATTTAATTCAATAAAAACATTAACCGATTTTGATCGTGTATATACAGCGAAAGCACATGGTTTTGAAGATGCATTAGATTATTATTTGAAATGTAGTAGTTTACAGTTTTTGGAGCATATATCAATTCCAACACTGGTTATAAATGCTTTAAATGATTCTTTTCTGTCTTCAGAATGCTATCCAGTAAAAGAAGCTAAAAACAACCCTAATCTTTTCTTAGAAATGCCTCAGTTTGGCGGGCATGCCGGTTTTATTGACAAAAAGAACGTGTATTACAATGAAAAAAGAGCATTGGAGTTTATTCAAAATAAGATAAAATCGATATAAACAAGGGTATATTTGGTTTAGTTAAGAGTCTGTTAAAATAATAAGTTCGTCAATAGGCCAACTATTTTTTTTAATAACTTGATACAAAAATCTAAACTATGCCAACATTTAACTTAAACATTAATAAAAAGAACTATACTGTTGAAGCAGATATAGATACACCATTACTATGGGTTTTAAGGGATAAAATTAATCTTGTTGGAACCAAATTTGGGTGTGGAATAGGACAATGTGGTGCCTGTACAGTTCATGTTAATGGCAATGCCATGAGAAGTTGTTTGCTTTTGGTGTCACAAGCTGAAAGTATGGATATTACCACTATTGAAGGATTGTCAGAAGATGGTAGTCACCCAGTTCAAGAAGCATGGAAAGAAGTTGATGTGCCACAATGCGGTTATTGTCAATCAGGGCAAATAATGACAGCCTCTGCTTTTTTAAAACAAAATTCTAATCCGAGTAAATCACAAATTAGAAATGCCATGCACGGTAATATTTGCAGATGTGCATCCTACAACAGTATTGAAAAGGCCGTTGAAGTTGCTGCAAAAAAAATGCTGTAATCACTTAATCCATAATTACCAATGACTACTTCAAAACAACAAATAACCTTCAATAGAAGATCTTTTATAAAAACTACAGCATTAGCTAGCGGAGGCATGCTCATCGGTTTTAATTTATTTCAAGCCTGTAAAGAAGGTGTAGTGCCTCCTGTAGACATCAGTCAGCTAAATTTTAATGATTTCAATGCCTTTATTAAAATTTCTGATGAAGGTAAAGTCACTATTTTTTCTCCAAACCCAGAAATAGGTCAAGGTGTAAAAACTTCAATGCCTATGCTTATTGCAGAAGAGTTGGATGTAAAATGGGAAGATGTTTATGTTGAACAAGGCAAGTTAGATACAAAGAATTATACCCGTCAGGTAGCTGGAGGGAGTCAGTCTATACGGTTTAGCTGGGAACCTTTAAGGCAAACAGGAGCTACTGCAAAGCAAATGCTTATTAATGCCGCAGCTATCAGGTGGGGCGTTGAGGCTTCAAGTTGTTCTGCTAAACAAGGTGTAATTACTAACTCAAATGGTGATGTTTTAGGCTATGGTGATGTTGTTAAAGAAGCGGCTCTACTTGAGGTGCCAGAAAAAGTAATATTAAAAAAGCCTGAAGCGTTTACTATAATTGGTAAAGGACAAAGTAATGTTGACATTGATAAAATAATAACAGGTAAACCTTTGTTTGGTCTTGATTATAAAGAAGAAGGCATGGTATATGCTTCTATTCTTCGTCCGCCAGCCTTTGGACAAAAACTGGAATCTTATGATGATACTGCAGCAAGAGCAATGCCAGGTGTTTTAGATGTGATTACCATAGGAGAAAAACTAAGACAATATAAAGATAATAAGAAGAAAAGCTGGACCGCACAATTGGTCGATTCAGATAAAATTGTGGTTATAGGAAAATCAACTTGGGATGCTTTAAAAGGTGTAAAGGCTATTAAGGCAAGTTGGGTGACAGATTCTGATTTAGAAAGTACAGCTGACCATGACAGGATACTTTTTGAATTACTAGATGGAAAGAAAACCTTTACAACAAAACGATCTGATGGAGATGTAAAAAAAGCGTTTGATGAGGCTGATAAAGTTTTAGAACGTACGTATGAAGCACCTTTTTTACCTCACAACTGTATGGAACCTATGAATTTTTTCGCAAATGTTACCGCTGAGAAAGTACATTTGGTAGGGCCCATTCAAACCCCCGAAGAAACGGCAAAAGTTGTAGCCGATTTGTTAGAAAGAGATCTAAATCAGGTAGAAATAGAAATGACACGTATGGGAGGTGGCTTTGGAAGACGATTATACAGTGATTTTGTATTGGAAGCCGCCGAGATTTCTAATGCCATTCAAAAACCAGTAAAAATGGTGTCTTCCAGAGAAGGTGATATGACCACAGGCGTTTATCGGCCTTCCGTAAAATACAAAATTGCAGCCTCTATTAAAGATGGAAAAGTTACAGGCTATCATTTAAAAGAAGCTTGTATTAATGGAGGAATGTATAATTTGATTCCTAATTTTTTTCCAGCCGGGGCCATAGCGAATTATCAAGTAGATACGGTAAGTTATAAAAGTAATATCACTACCGGCGCTTGGCGTGCACCATACACCAATTTTTTAGCAAGTGCAGAGCAAAGCTTTTTTGATGAACTAGCAGAAGCGCTTGGTGTGGATAGAATAAAGTTGCATTTAGACTTGTTACAAAATGTAAAGGGAACAACTGATGAACGTATTCAATATAGTCCAGAACGTTTAGAAGGCGTTATAAAATTGGCTGTAGAAAAATCAAATTGGGGACAACCTAAAGCAGGCGTTTATAAAGGGTTTTCAGTGTATTATTGCCATAATACTCATGTTGCTGAGGTTGCCGAAGTAGCTATGGAAGACAACATGCCTGTTGTGAAACGTGTGGTTTGTGCTGTTGATTGTGGTATTGTTGTAAATCCTCTAGGTGCGTTAAATCAAGTTAAAGGTGGGGTTATTGATGGTGTAGGCCATGCTTTGTATGGCGATTTTTCTTTTAAGGATGGCGTACCTCAATTTAATAATTTTAATACCTATCAACTCATAAGGATGGCGCAAACGCCTGAGGTAGAAGCATACTTTGTAGAAAGTGATCTAGCACCAACGGGCTTAGGAGAACCAACATTACCGCCTGTAGGAGCTGCGGTTGCTAATGCTATTTATGCCGCTACAGGAAATAGGGTTTATAAGCAACCGTATTTAAATAATATGAAGGTTGAACAAAACATTCTAGGATAAAAAAAGACGATTTTAATTTTTCATGACGCACGAGTTTAAGAAAATAGTTTTTGAGGCTATGAATGCCAAAACAAAAGGGCTTAAGTCTGTTTTGGCTTCAGTAGTAGCATTAGATGGTTCGTCGTATCGCCGCCCGGGCGTAAGAATGCTCATATTAGAAAACGGCAAGATGATTGGAGCTGTAAGCGGTGGCTGTGTAGAAAAAGAAGTGCTCCTACAATCTGAATCTGTTTTTAAAACAGGAGTTTCTAAAGTAATGACCTATGATGGAAGGTATAGATTGGGCTGTGAAGGTGTGTTATATATCTTAATAGAATCGTTTAGTCCTTCGAACCAGTTTTTTGAATCTTTTAAAAGTATATTGAAGACAAGAAAAACGTTTAAAATGGTATCGCATTTCAATAAAATAGCAGAGGAGTCTCCTTATTTCGGATCTTTAGTTAGGATAGAAGATAAAGTTTTGTCTTTAAATAAAAAGCATGAGCCTAAAGACATAACAGGTAATATGTTGTTTGAAGAAAGCATGCCACCATGTTTTAAATTAATGATTATTGGAGCCGAGCATGACGCGGTTCAGTTGTGTCAGTATGCGTCATTAACAGGCTGGGAAGTGTCTGTTTTAGCGGGGCATTCTGAGCATAAATCTATTACCGATTTTCCTGGAGCACTTTCTTTACAGGCTATAACCCCCGAAATGGCAAATTTTCAACAGGTAGATCAACAAACGTCAGTCGTTTTAATGACACATAATTTTGCTTATGATTTAAGATATTTAGTAGCTTTAAAAGACACGCTTCCAAATTATATAGGGCTCTTAGGGCCTACAAAACGCAGGGACGATTTATTATCGCAATTTATAGAGTATGTCCCAAATATAAGTGATGATTTCTTAGAAAAGATTCATGGACCAGCGGGTTTAAATGTAGGTTCTGAAACCCCGCAAGAAATAGCCATCTCTATTGTTTCTGAAATTTTAGCATTTACCAGAAATCAAGAACCTATGTCTTTAACCAAAAAGGTTGGTAACATTCATTCTAAACCAGAATAAGGCTTGTCTGTAACTCTTTCAAAAAATATTGCTATAGCTATTTTAGCAGCAGGAAGCTCTTCTAGATTTGGAAGCCCCAAACAGTTAATAGCATGGAACAAGACTACATTAATTAAGCATCGTGTTAAAACAGTTTTAGCAAGTGATGGCGCGCAAGATTTTATAGTTTTAGGCGCGCATTTTGATATGATTTATAAGGAAATTAAGGATGCTAAAATCACCGTTTTAAAGCATGCAAGGTGGGAAGGTGGCATTGGAAGTTCTATTGCTTATGTTGCTAAGCATTTGATGAAAACCTCCCATAAAGTTAATGGATTACTGATTGTTTTGGCAGATCAACCGCTTATTACGTCCGCATATTTAAATAATCTTATTGCCCAATTTACTATAGGTAACAATCAAATTTTAGTGAGTTCCTATAAGGATGGAACCAAAGGTGTTCCTGTATTATTTGACGCGTGCTATTTACAAGAATTGTCTGGGATGACAGGCGATTTTGGAGCTAAAAAGATACTTAAAAAGTATCATAATGCTGTTATAGAAGTTGATAGTAACGTTCAAAATTTTGATATTGATTCAGAAACAGACTATTTAAAGCTACAAAAGATTATTGCTCGTTCTAAGCAATAAATTTTTGAAAGTTACGAAAACCTTTAAGTAATAAATATTATTTTGTAATATATTGTTTTTTAGGTGTTTATGGATTTTTGTGCCTTTGGTGAAATAGGAAGTTTTTAGGTGTTTGTTGCAAGCATATAGCATCTGTGCTTAACTTTGGTAGAACTCATTTTACTTAAAAAACCAATCAGTTTGTATTACATAGGATATGATTTAGGAAGCTCTTCTATCAAAGTTGCCATAGTTGATGCTAAAACAGGAAAAAATATAATTTCGCTTCATGAACCACCCAATGAGATGGAAATTGAAGCGCCACAAATAAATTGGGCAGAGCAGAATCCTAACATGTGGTGGCAATACATATGCAAAGCAACAAAACGTGCTATAAAAGAGGCTCATGTTGACGCCTCAAAAATTACAGGGATTGGCATTTCTTACCAAATGCATGGTTTAGTAGTAGTTGACAAGCAGGGAGAGCCTTTGAGGAATTCAATCATTTGGTGTGATAGTCGTGCTGTTGACATTGGAAACAAAGCGTTTTCAGATTTAGGACATGAAAAGTGTATGGAGCACCTATTAAATTCACCAGGTAATTTTACAGCTTCAAAACTAAAATGGGTTAAAGATAATGAGCCAGAACTTTATGCTAAAATTTATAAATATATGCTGCCTGGAGATTTTATTGCCTTAAAGTTAACAGGAGAAATCAACACTACAAAGAACGGATTGTCAGAAGGCATTTTATGGGATTATAAAGAAGATAAGGTGGCCGATTGGTTATTAGACTATTATGGTATCAATCCTGATTTAACACCAAATATTGTAGAAAATTTTAAAACCCAGTCCGTTGTAAATGAAAAGGGTGCTTCAGAAACGGGGTTACCAGTAGGGATTCCTATTGTTTACCGCGCTGGAGATCAGCCCAATAATGCGTTGTCTTTAAATGTGTTTAATCATGGTGACGTGGCTGCAACGGGAGGTACTTCAGGTGTCATTTATGCTGTAACTAATCAGAAAAAATCAAAAGAAGGCTCTAGGATAAATCAGTTCGCGCATGTCAACTATTCCAAGAAAACAACCAATTTAGGAAAACTTTTATGTATCAATGGGGCTGGCATACAGTACAGATGGTTAAAAGATAATTTAGCGTCAAATGCGTATGAGGAGATGAATGAAAAGGCCAATAAGGTACCGGTAGGTTCAGAAGGTGTTTGTGTTATTCCTTTTGGAAATGGTGCCGAGCGTATGCTGAATAATAAAACCTTAGGAACACATATTTGTAATTTAAATTTGAACAAGCATGGAAATGGTCATTTGTGTAGAGCAGCCCTTGAAGGTATAGCGTTTTCATTTGTATACGGTATGGATATTTTAAAACATGACAATGCGGAAATTAAGGTGATTAAAGCTGGAAATGATAATTTATTCCGATCAGAAATATTTTCAGATACGGTAGCAACACTGATTGGACATGATATTGAAATATATAATACTACGGGGGCTATTGGTGCGGCACGAGCGGTTGGTTTGGTTGATGGCGATTATAAAACGTTTGGTGATAACATATCGGCAAATGACCATGTTATGACCTACAAGCCTATGGAAGATAAAGTACCTTATGCAAAGGCGTATGATAACTGGAAAAAGGAATTAGAGATATTATTAGCTAATAAATAAAAAACAAAAGATAAATAAAATAAGATTATGGCATTAATAGGAAGTAAAGAGTTTTACAAAGGTATTGGAGAAATAAAATACGAGGGCAAGGATTCAGATAATCCATTAGCGTTCAAATATTATAATCCAGATCAAGTGGTGGCAGGAAAAACCATGCGTGAGCATTTTAAGTTTTCTGTAGCCTATTGGCATACATTCTGTGGTCAGGGAAGTGACCCTTTTGGGCCTGGTACACAAAATTTTGAATGGGATAAATCATCAGACCCTATTCAAGCTGCAAAAGATAAAGCGGATGCGGCTTTTGAGTTTATCACAAAAATGGGTTTTGGATACTACTGTTTTCATGATTTTGATTTGATTCAAGAAGCACCAACGTTTGCAGAGTCAGAAGAACGATTAGCTTTAATAACAGATTATTTAAAAGAAAAACAAGCGGCTTCAGGCGTAAAATTATTATGGGGAACGGCCAATTGCTTTTCTAACCCAAGATATATGAATGGAGCGGCAACCAATCCTGATTTTGATGTGGTAGCCAGAGCAGGCGGACAAATAAAATTAGCTTTAGATGCAACCATTAAATTAGGTGGTGAAAACTATGTGTTTTGGGGTGGTCGTGAAGGCTATATGTCATTGTTAAATACAGATATGGGACGTGAATTAGACCACATGGGACGTTTTTTAGGCATGGCCAGAGATTATGCAAGATCACAAGGATTCAAAGGGAATTTCTTTATTGAACCTAAGCCTATGGAACCTTCTAAACACCAATATGATTTTGATACAGCTACGGCAATAGGTTTCTTAAAAGAATATGGACTAGATGCAGACTTTAAAATCAATATAGAAGTGAACCATGCTACCTTGGCACAACACACCTTTCAGCATGAATTAGAAGTGGCCGCAAAAGCGGGTATGTTAGGAAGCTTAGATGCCAACCGTGGGGATTATCAAAATGGCTGGGATACCGATCAGTTCCCAAATAATATTCAGGAAACTACTGAAGCTATGTTGGTTTTCTTAAAAGCAGGAGGCCTACAAGGCGGTGGTGTTAACTTTGACGCTAAAATAAGAAGAAACTCAACCGATTTAGAAGATGTATTCCACGCTCACATTGGAGGGGCAGATACTTTTGCTCGTGCTTTGCTGATTGCTGATAAAATTATCACATCTTCACCGTATGAAAAATTAAGACAAGAGCGTTACAGTTCTTTTGATTCTGGAAACGGAAAAGCATTTGAGGAAGGAAAGTTAACCATGGAAGATCTTTATAAAATTGCACAAGAGAATGGTGAGCTAGCTTTAAAAAGTGGTAAACAGGAATTATTTGAAAACATTTTAAATCAATACATATAACTATGAAACAGAACAAGTCATTTATTTACGTCGTAACACTTGTCGCAACGCTTGGTGGCTTGCTGTTTGGGTATGATACTGCGGTTATTTCAGGGGCTGAAAAATCTATACAATCTTTTTTAATTGATAGCCAAGGGCTAGGCTCTTTTGTACATGGCATGACCGTGTCTTCAGCACTTATTGGCTGTATTATTGGAGGAGCCATTTCAGGATTGGTTTCTTCTCGGTATGGTAGAAAAAATGCCTTAATCATTGCGGGTGTATTATTCTTATTGTCTGCTTTAGGTTCAGGAAATCCAGAATTTTTGTTTTTTGAAAAAGGAGTTCCTTCTATAGGTTTACTGTGGATATTTAATTTTTACCGTGTTATTGGTGGTATTGGTGTTGGTTTAGCCTCAGCAGTGTGTCCTATGTATATTGGTGAAATTGCGCCAGCCGATATTAGAGGAAAGTTGGTGTCCTTAAATCAGTTTGCCATTATTTTTGGTATGCTCGTAGTTTATTTTGTGAATTGGGGCATTGCAGACGGGCAAACCATAGAATGGATTAATGAGATTGGTTGGCGACGTATGTTTTTATCTGAAGCCATTCCAGCGTCCATTTTTGCCATACTGATGTTTTTTATGCCTGAAACACCAAGATATCTGGCGTTACAACATAAAGATGATAAAGCGCTTTCTATTTTGACACGTTTCAACGGACTTGATAAAGCAAAAGAAATTCTGGGCGATATTAAAAACTCGGTAGACTCTTCGGTTAAAGGAAAGCTATTTTCTTATGGTAAGGTTGTTATTATAGTAGGTGTTCTGCTGTCTGTTTTTCAGCAATTTGTAGGTATCAATGTGGCTTTGTACTATGCGCCTAGAATTTTTGAAAGTATGGGTGCGGCAAAAGATGCCTCCATGCTACAAACAATTATCATGGGGCTGGTTAATGTGATTTTTACCGTAGTGGCTATTTTAACGGTTGATAAATGGGGAAGAAAACCGTTATTAATCACTGGATCTATAGGTATGGCTGTTGGCATGATTGCTATTTCAATATTAGCTTTTCAAAACATTATTGGTATGGCAACCTTAGTATTTATTATCATTTACACGGCTTCGTTTATGATGAGTTGGGGTCCAATTTGTTGGGTGTTAATTGCTGAGATTTATCCCAATAAAATAAGAAGTCAGGCTATTGCCATTGCCGTAGCAGCACAATGGGCAGCAAACTTTTTTATCTCTTCAACCTATCCGCCCATGATGGAGTTTAGTAGTGGTGGCACCTATTTGTTTTATGGGGTAATGAGTGTCCTTTCGGCAATATTTGTTTGGAAAATGGTACCAGAAACAAAAGGAAAAACTTTGGAAGAAATGGAAAATATTTGGAAGAAGTAAAATAACAGCTTCCTACGAATTCGTCAAAAACAGGCTTAATCAGTTATGGTTGAGCTTTTTTTATTTAGGATGGTTCTATTTTAAAAAACATTTAATCTTTTATGGTCTTTAAATCAGCAAAATACACATTGGTGTAACTATCTGCATAATTTGTAACGTATTGTTTTTTAGTTAATTAAATTTTATTTTTGCCTTGAATAATGATTATAAATTTTCCGTTTCTGATTAATTAAATTAAAAGATTACGGGTAACACACAACGTATATGAATCAATTAAACGAAGTAAACAAACCTTATCCAAGGACATTTTCCCATGTTGGAATAACGGTGCCTAACTTAGAAGAAGCTGTAAAGTTTTACACCGAGGTTTTGGGGTTTTATGTGATTATGGAGCCTACAGAAGTTACTGAAGAAAATGAAACCGCTATTGGTAAAATGTGTATTGATGTATTTGGTAAGGGCTGGGGTAATTTTAGAATAGCGCATCTTTCTTCAGGTGATAAAATTGGTTTTGAATTGTTTGAATTTAAAGAGAGTAAAGATCTAAAACCAAATTTTGAGCCCTATAGATCGGGGTTGTTTCATTTTTCAATTCAAGATCCAGATGTTGAAGGATTATTGGAAAAAATTGTAGAAGCTGGTGGTAAGCAGCGTATGCCAATTAGAGAATATTACCCAGGGGAAAAGCCGTATAGAATGGTGTATGTAGAAGATCCGTTTGGAACAGTTTTCGAAATCTATTCACATTCTTACGAATTGCATTATTCAGCAGGAGCATACAAATGATTATTTGTGGCAAAATCTTCTCCCCATTTATTTAGTTCAAGAATAATGGGGAGAAGAGACTCGCCTTTAAAAGTTAAACTATATTCTACTTTTGGGGGTGTTACAGGATAAATTTTTCGTTTAACCAGGTCATCTTTTTCTAAAGCTCTAATAGAATAAGTAAACATTCTATTTGAAATATCTGTGATGCTCTTTTGCAATTCACCTGACCGTACGGGGCCATCTTTTAAATGAAATATTATTAGGCTTTTGTATTTATCACCAATTAAGTGTAATGTAAAAGCTAGCGAACAAGAAAAAGATTTGTTGCTATATTGAATACGTTCAGTTTTTGCCATAATGTTCATATTTGTTGAAAATCAAAAATAGCGGTTAGCAGGTAGTGGGTTTATTAATGGCATGTTAAAACTTCAGTTTAATTTCTTTGTACTGTCACGCTCAATCAAACTTGTTTTTACTATTTTGGTGACATAAGGTTTGTTTTCAGTCTCATTTTCTATGCGGTCAATAAGCATTTTTGCGGCGGTTTCCCCAATGTGTTTACCATGCTGGCTTATAGCTGAAATAGATGGCGATAAATATTGAAGTAGTTTGCCATTGGTAAAACAGGCAATAGACATGTCTTCTGGTATTTTATAGTCCATTTGTTTAATCAGTTTTAAAGCATTCACAGCCGAACTTTCCTCTAAACAAAGTAAGCCGTCAATGGTTTTGTCTGCTAAAACTATTTTTAAGGCTGTTTCAAAATCTTCATTTTTATGGATACGAACAATCAACTTTTCTTCAATACGCATGTCACATTCTTGAAGCGCTTTTTTATAGCCTTCTACGCGTAATTTTCCAACACTTAAATTGTCAATAACCGAAATAAGACCCACACGTTTACAGCCTGATAATATAAGATGTTTGGTTGCCTGAAAAGCACTTTCTAAATCATTAACAATTATTTTATCACACTCAATATCTTCTGAAATTCTATCAAACATCACCATAGGGATGCCTTCATTTAAGGTATTGGTGAGATGCTTATAGTTTTGTAAAACCTGAGTTTCTTCGGCTAAAGATATAATTAAGCCATCTAAGGAACCATGTTTTAATAAATCAATGGTTTTAACCTCTTTTTCGTATGATTCATTTGAAATACACGATACTAAGTGATAGCCTTTTTCAGAAGCGATATTTTCAATACCAACAAAAACTTTTGCAAAAAAAGAATTCATGATATTGGGTATTATAACCCCGATAGTTTTGGTGTTTTTGTTAAGTAGATTTAATGCTGTAACATTGGGTTTGTAATGATTAGATTTGGCGTAGTCTTGAATTTTTGTTTTTGTACTGGTACTTATTTCATGACTGTCTTTTAGCGCTTTTGAAACTGTAGCTATTGAAACCCCAAAATGCTGTGCAATATCTTTAAGTGTAATTCTTTTCTTCATTCAGATGAGTTAAAATAGTGCTACAAGTTATAATATTTAATTTAATAATTAATTTGATTAAATTGTCGAATGTAATTTTGTAACAAAACCAATAAATAATGAGTAAAACAGCACAAAATAAAGCTTTAACTCCAGAAGCGTTTGAAAACCTGAAGGTAAAAACACCTCCAACAAATAGTGCCGGATTTGGCGGGTTAAAGGCAGCTGTTACTCATGCGTTTAAATATATAAAGCCCTCACATCTTTTACAGATTTCACAACATATTAATCAAAAAGGAGGGTTTGACTGCCCAGGTTGCGCGTGGCCCGATCCTGATGATGAACGTTCCTCATTAGGAGAATACTGTGAAAATGGGTTAAAGGCTATGGCCGAAGAAATGCAGAATAAATTAATAGGACGCGACTTTTTTGCAACACATTCTATTGATGAACTATCGGGGTGGTCTGATTTTGAAATAGGAAAATCAGGACGCTTATCTGAGCCTATGTATATGGCAGAAGGAGCTTCACATTATATTCCCATTGCATGGGAAGATGCTTTTAAAAAAGTGGCCACACACTTAAATGCACTTAAAAACCCTGATGAGGCCATATTTTATACCTCGGGACGAACAACTAACGAAGCGGCTTTTTTATATCAATTGTTTGTAAGGGCGTTTGGTACATCAAATTTACCAGATTGTTCTAATATGTGCCATGAAGCTAGCGGATCTGCCTTATCAGAAACTTTAGGAATTGGAAAAGGATCGGTTACCCTTGATGATTTATATAAGGCCGATTTGGTTATGGTTATAGGCCAGAATCCTGCTACTAATCATCCTAGAATGTTAAGTGCCCTTGAAAAAACTAAAAAAAATGGCGGAAAAATAGTAGCCATTAATCCCTTACCAGAAGCGGGATTAATGAAATTCACAAATCCGCAGAAGCCATTAAAGTTACTTAGTGGCGGTACCAAGCTTTGTGACGTATTTGTACCCATCACCATTAATGGAGATGTAGCCTTTTTAAAGGCACTACTGTTAAAATTACTTGAAAAGGAAGAACAAACAGGTGCCGTTTTTGATAAAACGTTTATAAAAGAATATACAAGTGGATATGAGGCCTTTATTGCAGATTTAAAAACTTATGATTTTGAAACATGCTTAAAAGCTTCTGGAGTTTCAAAAGAGGTGTTTGAAGAGGTCTTAGAACTTGTTTTAAACAAGGAAAAAATTATCATTTGCTGGGCCATGGGATTAACACAGCACGAAAATGCAGTGGATAACATTCGTGAACTGGTAAACCTTTTGTTATTAAAAGGAAGTATAGGAAAAGAAGGCGCGGGTACTTGTCCGGTTCGTGGGCATTCTAATGTACAAGGCGATAGAACAGTTGGTATATGGGAGGCTGCACCGCAAGCTTTTTTAGATAAAATTGAGATAAAATACGGATTTAAACCCTCTGCTAAACATGGTTATTCTGTTATTGATGCCATTAAGGCCATGCATGAACATAAAGCAAAGGTGTTTTTGGGGTTAGGGGGCAATTTTATTTCGGCGGTTCCCGATACGGTTTATTCTGCCCAAGCTTTGGCGAGCTGTAATCTTACAGTTCATGTGAGTACCAAGTTGAACAGGTCTCACTTGGTTACTGGTAAAGAAGCGCTGATTTTACCTTGTTTAGGGCGGGCGGAAAAAGATTATCAGAAAACAGGTGTACAAATGCAGAGTGTTGAAAATTCTATGGGAGTGGTGTCTTCAACTAAAGGTGTCTTAGAACCCTGTTCAAAACATCTTTTAAGTGAGGTTGCAGTAGTTTGTGGAATAGCCCATGCTACTTTAAAAGACCGTACTCAAATAAATTGGTTGCTTTATAAAGAAGATTACGGTTTGGTGCGTTCAGATATTGCTGAAGTGGTTGAAGGGTTTACCAATTATAATGATAAGATAAAACAGCCTGGCGGATTTTACTTGCCCAATGGTGCTAGAAATAGAGAATTTAATACAAAAACAGGAAAGGCACAGTTCTCTATTAATATGTTGCCTAAATGGGAGTTAAAACCTGATGAACTCATTATGATGACTATACGTAGTCATGATCAGTTTAATACAACAATTTATGGACTGGATGACCGATATAGAGGCATTTTTAATGAAAGAAGGGTGATATTTTTGAATAGAGATGATATGAAACTACGTAGTTTGCAAGATCAAGACGTGGTAAATTTAAAGTCCGAATTTCAAGGGGTCATTCGAGAAGCACATCAATTTAAAGTAGTGGGCTATGATATTCCTAAAAGTTGTTGTGCTACGTATTTTCCAGAGGCCAATGTATTAGTGCCTTTAGGGAGTTACGCACATACGGCGAAGACGCCAGCTTCAAAAAGTGTAAAGATCACTATTGAAAAAGTTTAACATTTCGGTAAAAACTAAACCCTTTATTTTGCTATTAAGCAATTATTCTTCTAGCTATTTGAGAAATTAGTAATAATACATGTTTTACGTGATTTTTTCTTAGTTTTATAACTAAAAATAAGTATAAATACTTAGTTTTGTTTTCAAATACGTAATTTATGAAGCATATTATTGTAGTTGGAAACGGAATGGTTGGATACAAATTTTGCGAAAAATTTGCTGAAAAATCGGAAGCTAAAAACTTTAAGATCACGGTTTTTGGTGAGGAACCAAGACCCGCATATGATAGAGTTCATTTAAGTGAATTTTTTGAGAATCAGGATGCTAAAGCACTTGAAATGGCTCCGGCAGAATGGTATGCTGATAACAATATTGAACTTATCACTGGTGAACGCGTTTGTGATATTCATAGATCCAAGAAAACAATTACTACAGTCTCAGACCAAGAGTTTTCTTATGATTATTTGGTTTTGGCAACAGGATCCTCTGCATTTGTTCCGCCTATTAAAGGGGTTGAAAAGCAGGGTGTTTTTGTATATAGAACCATTGAAGACCTAGAAGGTATGCTGGCATATGCAGCTAAACTTAAAGAAGAAAAACCAAATGCGAAGGCCGCGGTATTGGGTGGTGGTTTATTAGGATTGGAAGCGGGTAAAGCGGTTAAAGATATGGGCTTAGAACCTCATATTGTTGAGTTTGCTAACAAATTAATGCCGAGACAACTTGATTTGAGAAGTAGTCAGGTATTGCAATTAAAATTAGAATCTATAGGATTAAATATTCATTTGAGTAAGGCTACCAACCAAATATTGGGTGATAAGTTTATTACGGGAATGGAGTTTGGAGAAGATGATGTGCTTGATGTTGATATGCTGGTTATTTCGGCAGGAATAAGACCTCGTGATGAGTTAGGAAAAACCTGTGGTTTAGACATGGGCGTTCGTGGCGGTATTGTGGTTAATAATAAGATGCAAACATCTGATGAAAATATTTATGCCATTGGAGAAATTGCACTTTACAATCAAATGATTTATGGCCTTGTAGCGCCTGGTTATGATATGGCTGCGGTTGCTGTTGATCAAATTATTGGTAAAACGGAAACATTAATGCCTGAGGATATAGATATGTCTACCAAATTGAAACTTATTGGTGTTGATGTAGCTAGTTTTGGAGAACCGTTTATGCCAGCATCAAAAGGGCATTCTATTATTTTTGAAAATAAAACGCAATATTTATATAAACGAATTAATGTAAGCCATGATGGTAAACGCTTACTAGGAGGTATTCTTGTCGGCGATGCAACCGATTATAATATGTTGCACCAAATATACCTAAATGGTATGGCTATCCCAGAGGATCCATCGCAGCTTATCTTGCCAGCAAGTGAGGGCGGTGCGTCATTTGGAAGTGTGTTAGATTTACCAGATACAGCTCAGGTTTGTTCTTGTGAGAGTGTAAGTAAAGGTGATATTTGTTGTTCTTTAACTGAAGGCGAGAGCAATAATTTAAGTGATGTGATTGAAAAAACCAAAGCAACCTCTGGTTGTGGAGGCTGTAAACCTATGGTGGTTGATTTAGTTAATGAAACCCTAAAATCACTAGGGAAAGAGGTTAGAGAAGTGCTTTGTGAGCATTTTAATTTTAACAGACAAGAGCTTTATGATTTAATAAAGGTTAATAAGGTGGCCGATTATGAAGAGGCTTTAAATTTATTTGGAGAAGGTCATGGTTGTGAAATTTGTAAGCCTGCTTTAGCTTCTATTTTTGCCACCATTACCATGGAAACACCTAATCGACAGCCTGGTATTCAAGATACTAACGATAGATTTTTGGCTAACATTCAGCGTAATGGTACATATTCAGTGGTACCTAGAGTTGCTGGTGGGGAAATTACACCAGATCAACTGATCGTCATTGGTGAAGTGGCTAAAAAATATGATTTATATACCAAAATTACTGGTGGTCAAAGAATAGATTTATTTGGAGCACAAATTCATGAATTACCTATGATTTGGAAAGAGTTGATTGATGCTGGTTTTGAAAGTGGTCATGCTTACGGAAAATCATTAAGAACCGTTAAAAGTTGTGTAGGATCTACCTGGTGTCGATACGGTATGCATGAGAGCGTGACCTTTGCAATTGATATTGAAAATAGGTATAAAGGCTTACGTTCACCACATAAATTAAAAGGGGGCGTTTCAGGATGTATTAGAGAATGTGCTGAGGCCAGAGGTAAAGATTTTGGATTAATAGCTGTTGATGGTGGGTGGAATTTATATGTATGCGGTAACGGAGGTGCTACCCCAAAGCATGCTATACTACTGGCAGAGCAGTTAGATGATGAAACTGCTGTAAAATACTTAGATCGATTTTTAATGTACTACATACGTACGGCGGCTCCATTAATGCGAACAGCACCTTGGTTAGAAAAACTTGAAGGTGGTATAGAGTATTTAAAACAGGTGGTGATTGAAGATTCTTTAGGGATTGCCGAAGAGCTTGAAAACGAAATGCAAGGTTTAGTTAACAAATATGAGTGTGAATGGAAACAAGCTATTGAAAATCCTGAGATGATGAAACGTTTTAAACACTTTGTAAACTCTGATGATACGGATGATAATTTAGTGTTTGTGCCTATGCGTGAGCAAAAAATGCCAAAGGCTTGGAGTTAAACACCTGCTATAGCAAATAGGCTGCGTTAGGGATTGAAGCGGCATCCTTTTTTGAGGAAGGAAAAAAAGATATAGCGAAAAGCCTGACCCTTGGGTAACGCTAAAAAAAGAATAACGGATACAAATTTTAAAGATATGCAAGAAATACTTAGTCGATACGAAACGGTTACAGAAGATGCCGTAAACGAATGGTTTAGAGTGGGGGAAGCCACTGATTTTCCAGAAAATAGCGGCGCCTGTATTAAGTATAAAAACAAGCAAATAGCTGTTTATAATTTTTCTAGAATAGGAAAATGGTACGCTACTCAAAATTTGTGCCCGCATAAAATGGAAATGGTGCTTTCTTTGGGAATGATAGGTGATAAAGATGATATTCCTAAAGTAGCTTGCCCCATGCATAAAAAGAACTTTTCTTTAGAAGATGGAAGTGGTTTAGGAGGTAATGATTTAAAAATAGCAACTTATCCTGTTAAAATTGAAAACGGAAATGTGTATATTGGCTTTTCGGATTAACGAATAGACCAAAATACATAAAAATGAAGCCGACAAGATTTGAAACCGCAATAGCTTTAATTGATAAAGCCAATTCTGAAGATATAAATACATACCAAGTTGCGGGTATGGACTACCCTAAAGAGTTATTATACTCGCAGCGTATGACACGCAAATTATTACAGTTTGAGCCTAATGCTTCAAAGGCGTTACAAATTGCAGCAAGAGCACAGCATATATGCCGTTGGAAAATTGCGCGTGATGAATATCCAATGGATAGGGTGGGCTATTTAAAATGGCGTGAAACCCTAAAAAAGATGCATGCTGATTTAACGGCCGATATCTTAAAATCGGTAGGCTATGATGATCAGTTTATTGATAGAGTAAAAGCTATTATTCTTAAAAAACTGATTAAGAAAAATGAAGAATCACAAACACTTGAAGATACCATATGCTTGGTGTTTTTAGATTATTATTTTGAGGAGTTTGCAGATAAGCATAACGACGAAAAGATTATTGATATTCTTAAAAAAACCTGGGTTAAAATGTCTGATAAAGGGCACGAAGCAGCTTTAAAGCTTCCGTATTCAGATAAAAGTTTGGCCTTGGTAAAACAAGCTATTTCTTAAATGTAGGCCAATGACAAAAAACAGTAATTCATTAGACCAAAGTACGTTTGATAAATTACGCAGTTTATATGTTCTTGCCTTAAGTACTATTGCGGTATCAGTTATAGTAAGTCAAATTTTAATACGAACACATCTTAGTAGGCAAGAGAGCGACTCTACGGTTATAAATGTAGCTGGGAGACAACGTATGCTAAGTCAGAAGTTAACTAAGGATATCGTCTCAATTGCTTCAGAAACCAATTTTCAAAGAAAGGTTGAGTTAAAAGATAAGATTAAAGAAACCTTGCATCTTTGGGAATTGTCGCACGTGGCCTTGCAGTATGGCAATGATAGTTTAGGGTTACCTAAAACCAATAGTAAGGTAGTAACTTCAAAGTTTAAACTAATCAATCCTATTTTTGATACCATTAGCTTGGCTTCTAAGGCTATTATTGAAAAGATTGAAAACGTACCACCGCTTCCGCTAGAGGCCTACATGGCGGATATAAATAAGGTAACGAGTCATGAAGCGGCTTTTTTGACATTGATGGATGATATTGTGAATCAATATGATTTAGAGGCCGATGAAAAAGTAGAGTGGTTAAGAAAGTTAGAGCTATGGCTTACAGCTTTAACCTTGATTATTTTGTTGGGTGAATTTTTATTCATTTTTTGGCCTGCGGCAAAATCGGTAAAATCTATTCTGGCCGATTTGTTGTTGGCAGAAAGTCGCGCTAAGAAAATGGCTTTTGATGCTGATATATTAAGTGCAGCAAAAGAAAAATCTATTAGAGAGCTGAGAGCTTTAAGTCGCGCCATGGATGACACTCTATTATTTGCCAGAATTTTACCAAATGGGAGTGTGGTACATATGGGGAATAAATTTTCAAGGTTATTTAATTATTCAAAATTTAATGATAATGTGTTGTTTTGGAATGTGATTTCTCCCAATGAAAATGAAAGAGTGGTTATTGAAGATTTGATAGTGAAGCATAAAAAAACGGGATGGCAAGGTGAGGTTAAAGCAGGAACTAAAGAAGGTAAAGATATTTGGTTAGAGTTAGCAATGATTCCTTATACCCCAACAGAAGAAAAATCTGAATTGTTAATCATAGCCTCTGAAATAACAGATCGAAAGAAAGCACAAATTGAAATTGATAGGTTGACTACAAAAAGCTTTGAGGAAAAGATGAGTCAGCAGAAAATTATTTCAAGTAAAATCATTGAAAATCAGGAGAAAGAACAGAATAGGATAGCCAAAGATGTTCACGATGGCATTGGCCAAATGCTCACTGGTTTAAAATATAACTTAGAAAGCATTGATGCCAATGATGTAAAAAAAGCTGCTGCTAAAATTGAACATTTAAAGGAGCTAACGTCAAACATTATCAAAGGGGTTAGAACAGCAACTTTTAATCTTACACCGCCAGAACTAACAGATCATGGTATTGTACCAGCTATTATAAAGCTAACACATGAGTTAAGCAGACTTACAGGAAAAGAAATTGTATTTTTCAATAAAACAGACTTTAATCAACGATTAGATTCACTTACTGAGATTAATATATATCGTATCACTCAAGAAGCCATAAATAATGCCATTAAGTATGCTGAATCTACGCATATCATTGTATCCTTATCACATAGTAAAAATATATTGAGCTTGGTAGTTGATGATAATGGTAAGGGGTTTGATCCTAGGACCATAAAGCGCATAAAAACAGGTGATGGAGGAATGGGTATGACCTTTATGCGTGAGCGCATCAATTATATTGGAGGACGTTTGTTTCTAACGTCTGAAGAAGGAAAAGGGACACGTGTAACACTTAATATTCCTTTAAATGAATAAAACACAACGAACATTAATTAGTTCAGGCTCTACATTTGAAAAGGAGATTGGATATTCAAGAGCTGTTGTTCAGGGTGATTGGGTGTTTGTGTCTGGCACAACAGGGTATAATTATACTAATATGACCATTAGTAATGATATTGTTAAGCAGACCGAACAATGCATTTTAAACATTAAAGAGGTACTCGAACAAGCAGAAAGTTCTTTACAGGATATTGTACGGGTCTCTTACATTTTACCCAATGCTGATGATTTTAAGAAATGCTGGCCTGTTTTAAAGAAATATTTTGGAACGGTAAAGCCAGCAGCAACTATGATTTCTGCGGGATTAGCTAATGATAACATGCTGATTGAGATAGAAGTAACAGCCCTTAAAAGATAAAATAAGTAGTATTACTTAATTTTATTACTTTTGCAGATATAATTTGAACCGTATGGATGTAATAAATGTTGTACTTGCTGATGATCACGTGTTAGTACGTGATGGTATTAAAGCATTGTTAGAAGACCAATCAGGTGTCGTGGTTATTGATGAAGCTTCTAATGGAAAAGAGGCTATAGATATTGTTGATAAAAATAGACCTCATGTTTTAATTGTAGATATCAGGATGCCAGAAATGAATGGTATTGAGGTAGTAGGTGAGGTTAAAAAGCACTATCATGATGTGAAAACATTGGTGCTATCTATGCACGATTCAGAGGAATATGTGATTCAAGCTATACAAGCTGGAGCAGATGGGTATTTGTTGAAAGGAGCTAGTAAGGAAGAGTTTTTAAAAGCTTTGAATAAGGTAGCTTCCGGAGGTAAATATTTTACAGGTGATGTTTCTGCTATTATCATGAACAATTTTGTAAATGGTAATACCAGTACCGCTGTAGATGCAAAAGTAGAAGTAAAAGAAGATCCGTTTAAGCTTACTAAGCGTGAAAAGCAAATATTGGCTTTGGTGCTCCAGTTAAAAAATAATAAAGACATTGCTGAAGAATTAAAAATTAGTAAAAGAACAGCCGAAGTACATCGATTTAATCTCATGAAAAAAATGGATGTTAAAAATTTAATGGAGCTTAGTAATAAGGCCAAAGAATTTCAGTTAATCTAATCAACTTCACCTTCTCTGTTTTTTTTAAGCAAATACTTTTTTATCAAGCATGTATTTGTCCTTGTATTCTAGTCAATTTTAAGTAAGTCACTGCCAAAATAAGGAGGTTTACGTATGATTCAAGAGTTTTTACAACATTAAATTCTTAAAATCGCATTAATTTTAAATCATATTTTATCAAATAGTTAAAATGAGACTTCTAAAATTATCAACCTCACATTTTTTCCTACTTACTTAATTTTTGTAAGCATAAATTAAGTATTAATACGTAGATTTGTACGTATAAAAGTACTTGATTATGAATACTACAGCACAAACTAAGTCTACAACATTAAATTTGTTAAATCTGAAAAACGTTTCAATACGCACCTTTTGGATTACCGCCATTTCCTTTTTTCTTTGCTTTTTTGCATGGTTTGGTATAGTACCATTTATGCCAGATGTGGTTAAAGATTTGGGTTTAACGCCAGACCAGAAATGGAATTCTATTATCCTTGCCGTGTCAGGAACAGTATTTGCCCGGTTACTTATTGGTAAATTATGTGATAAGTATGGGCCAAGATTATGTTACACTTGGTTGCTTATGCTAGGCGCTATTCCTGTAATTTTATGTGGATTGGTGCAAACGCCGTTACAATTTTTAACATGCAGATTGTTTATTGGTTTTATTGGCGCCTCTTTTGTTATAACTCAGGTACACACTTCTTTAATGTTTGCGCCAAATATAGTGGGGACAGCTAATGCTACTTCAGCAGGCTGGGGAAATCTTGGCGGAGGAGCCAATAGATTAGGTATGCCAATTATTGCAGCCGCTGTTGTTGGTTTTGGAGTTGCCGAAGGAGAGGCCTGGAGATACTCTATGGTTATAGCGGGTATAGTTTGTTTTGTTATGGGTATTGTGTATTATTTTTTCACCCAAGATACACCTCAGGGCAATTTTAAAGATTTGAAAGCTTCAGGAATTGAAATAGAAAAGAAGAAAGATCAAGTTGGTTTTGCTACCGTTTTAAAAGATTATAGAACATGGATATTATTTTTAGTATATGCCTCTTGCTTTGGTATTGAATTGACGGTATATGGTACTATGGATGATTATTTACAAAATACATTTCAGCTTGAGCGTGTAACCGCTGGAAATATAGTGTTGTCTTTTGCACTTATGAATATATTTGCCAGAACTTTAGGTGGTTTCTTTGGCGATAAATTTGGAAAATTAAAAGGGTTACGAGGTAGAGTATTGTTCTTATCTGGTATTCTTGCTGTTCAAGGCGCTATGTTGATGACCTTCTCAACAACTACTAGTGTTGTTGTTGGTATCGCATTTTTAATATTATTTAGTTTATCAGTTCAAATGGCTGAGGGAGCTACATTTTCTGTGGTGCCATTTATAAACAAAAAAGCAATTGGATCTGTTTCTGGTATAGTTGGGGCTGGAGGTAATGTAGGGGCATTTTTAGCTGCTATGTTATTAAAATCACAATCGGCTGTAGCCGAAAAAACAGCTATTGCAGCAAATCAGGGTTTAGGTGAAGAAGCCATAAAAGCTGCACAATCTGCAGCTTCAGCTACCGCAGTGTCTAGTGGGTATTTCATAATTGGTGCCATAGTGGTTGTAACTGCGGTAGTTTCTTTAGCTATTCGTTTTTCAAGTGAAGATGAAAGTGTGGCCGCTAATGATGCAAATGTTAGAGCAGAAGACTTAGTGCCAGTAAAAGTAAAAAGCTAAATTTAAACATTGATTTTTATTAAATCTGGAAAATAGAGAATCAATTTTATAGTATTCAGAATAATGAATGAACCATTTGTTTCTCGTTATAATATTGTATTACTTAGTATAAAAGTTTGTCTGAATGATTAAAAGTGAAGTAAAAACAACGTGTTCTTATTGCGGAGTTGGCTGCGGAATTATTGTAAAAAAAGACAATAATAATAAGGTTTTTGTTGAGGGCGATAAAGACCACCCGGTTAACAAAGGGATGTTATGTTCAAAAGGTATGAACTTGCATTATGTGGCTAATGATACTTCAGATAGAATTTTATACCCTGAAATGCGTTGGAGCAGATCACATCCTAGAGAGCGCGTGAGTTGGGATGATGCTTTAGATAGGGCTGCAAGTGTTTTTAAATCGATCATAAAAAAGCATGGGCCAGATAGCGTTGGTTTTTACGTGTCAGGACAAAGTTTAACCGAAGAATACTATATAGCCAACAAGCTAACCAAAGGTTTTATTGGTACTAATAATATTGACACCAATTCCAGACTTTGTATGAGTTCTGCTGTGGTGGGCTATAAAAAAACCTTTGGAGAAGATAGTGTTCCCATTTCATACGCCGATATCGAATTGGCAGACACGTTTTTAATTACTGGAGCAAATCCAGCATGGTGTCATCCTATATTATTCAGAAGGCTTGAAAAACATAAAGAAGAAAACCCTCATGTAAAAATAATAGTTGTAGATCCTAGAAAAACTGATACAGCGAATTTTGCAGATTTGCACTTACAATTACTTCCAGGAACCGATGTTATTTTATACAATGCCATTGGCCGTTGTTTATACAAAAGCGGATTGATTGATGAAGGTTTTATTTCAAAATATACAGATGGTTTTCAAGAGTATAAAAGTTTAATTTTATCTACATCTTTAAAAGAAGCTTCCAAACAATGTGGCGTTTCAGAAGATGATATTAAAAAGGCTGCAAAATATATTGGGCTTTCTAAAGGCTTTATCAGTATGTGGGCCATGGGATTAAATCAAAGTGTGGTGGGTACAGATAAAAATGTATCCTTATTAAACCTTTCATTAATCACAGGTCAAGTAGGTAAACCAGGTTCAGGACCGTTCTCACTTACAGGACAACCCAATGCTATGGGAGGTAGAGAAGTAGGCGGCATGGCTAATTTATTAGCCGTTCACAAAGATTTGATGAATGAAGAACACCGCCGAGAAGTAGCGCAGTTTTGGGGAGTAGGAAAAATAAATCCGAAACCAGGCTTAACAGCAACTGAAATGTTTGATGCCCTTGAAAGTGGAAAACTGAAAGCGGTTTGGATAGCCTGCACCAATCCGTTGGTTAGTTTGCCAAATTCAAACCGTATTGAAAAAGCCATGAAGAATGCCAAGTTTGTAGTGGTTCAGGATATTTCTTATAAATCTGATACGGTGCATTTTGCCGATTTGGTGTTGCCTGCAGCCGCATGGTTAGAGAAAGAAGGTACCATGACAAATTCTGAAAGACGGATTTCATATTTACCAAAAGAGATAGAAGCGCCGGGCGAAGCTAGACCCGATGTAGAAATATTCTGTGATTTTGCAGAGCGCATGGGCTACAGAGGTTTTAATTTTAATAATGCCAGTGAGATTTATGACGAGTATGCTTCTATGACCAAAGGAACTAATATTGACGTGTCTTTTCTCAACTATGACAGACTGAAAAATGAAGGCACTTTTCAATGGCCAGTACCAGAGTACAGACATCAAGGAACAGCCCGATTGTTTGAAGATAAAAAATTCTATACGCCTTCAGGAAAAGCACAGTTCAATGTTCCAAGTAAAACATATAATACATCAGTACAGCCAAATTCTGATTTTCCGTTGATATTAACCACTGGTCGTGTTAGAGACCAATGGCATACTATGACAAAAACCGGTAAAGTATCACGATTAAAAACCCATTACCCTAAGCCCGTTTTAGAAATAAACCCTATTGATGCTTATTTATATAAGATTGAAGACGGTGATATTGTAGAGATTAAAGGAGAAAATGGAGTAGTACGCGTGCGTGCTAATGTTACAGAAAATATAAAAAAAGGCGTTGTGTTTTTGCCTATGCACTGGGGAAAACAATTGCAAAGTAATTTAAACAGAGCCAATAACTTAACAAATACGCATGTAGATCCAACTTCTAAAGAACCCGATTTTAAGTTTACCAGAGTTTCAGTATCAAAATACAAAAAGAAAGTTGAAAAAATCATTATTGTAGGTGCTGGTGCTGCGGCATTTAGGTTTGTTCAAAATTACAGGGAATACAATCAGGCTGATGAAATTCATGTGTTTTCTAAAGAACCCAATCTTTTTTACAATAGGGTGTTACTTCCTGAATATGTAACCGAAGAATTAACTTGGGAACAATTATTAAAGATTAAAGAGAAAGAACTGGGTAAGTTAAATATTCATCTGCATCCAGAAACATCCATATCAAAGATTGATAAGGTTAGTAAAGTAGTAACTGATACTAATAATGAAAATCACAGTTTTGATAAATTGATATTGGCAACAGGCAGTAGAGCGTTTATTCCTAGTGATGTTCAAATTGATTTACCAGGACGCTTTACCATGCGTAATAAAAAAGATGCAGACGATTTCAAGGCGTATTTAGATGCTACAGGTTTGCCTCCAGAAGAGCAACATGTAGTTATTGTTGGAGGTGGTTTATTGGGCTTAGAATTAGCTGCTGCTATGAAGCACAAAAATGCTAAGATCACCATTGTTCAAAGAGCTTCACGCTTAATGGAGCGTCAGTTAGATAAGATATCGAGTAAGTTGCTAGCCTTAGATGTTCAAGAACGTGGTATTCAAATTTATTTTGATAATGAGGTAAGTACCGTATTTGACGATGATGAAACAGGTGAATTAAACATCACACTAAAAAGTGGAAAATTCATCACGGCCAACGCTATTGTTTATGCTATTGGAACCATTCCCAATGTTGAAATAGCCAGAGAGAATGGTATTTCTTGCAGAAGAGGGGTTGTTGTAAATCAGCATTTACAATCATCACATCCAGATATTTTTGCCATTGGAGAAATAGCAGAGTTTAACAATCAACTCTTCGGAATTACATCGGCAGCTGAAGAACAAGCTAATATACTGGCCAATTTTATTGCTGGAGATATTAGTGTAGCTTATAATGGTTCTGTTTTAATGAACATACTTAAGTTCAATGATTTAAGTTTGTGTAGTATAGGGGATATTAATGTGCCAGAGCATGATGATAGCTATGAAGAAATTATCTTTACAGATATCAAAAAGCGTTATTATAAAAAATGCATTGTAAAAGATGATTTATTGCTAGGAGCTGTTTTAATGGGTGATAAAAATGAATTTGCCGAATTTAAAACCATGATTGAGAGCAAGATTGAAATGGCTGACAAAAGAGATAAATTACTTAGAGGCGCATCAAATGACACGCCAGTTTTAGGTAAGTTGGTATGTTCGTGTAGTCAAGTTGGAGAAGGCAATATTCAAGATGCTATAGCAAAAGGTTGCACAGATTTTACAGAACTTTGTAATAAAACAGGAGCAGGCTTAGGTTGTGGTAGTTGTAAAACAGAAGTGAGAGAAATTCTTCATAATTCAAAAGTATTAGCGTAATGGTAGAGCCATATAGATTAATGATTAACGGCGGTGTATTATCACCAGGAGAATTGAAATATATTTGTGAAGCTGCTGAACATTTAGGTTTAGACTCTATTTCTTTTGGATCAAGACAAGATATTATTTTTCCAGAGGAAATAGATGAAAGTAAATTTTCCCAGTTTGATAAAATTAGTTTTGTAAAGCCTAAACAAGATGGTGTTGAAAATATTTCATCCTCATACGTTTCTGCTGAAATTTTAGCAAGTACCTCATGGCTTACAAGTGACAAATATTTATATGTTTTAGAGCAGTTTAAACATCATCCTAAACTTCGAATTAATGTTACAGACCCCAAGCAGCGTTTGGTACCGTTATTTACAGGTAATGTTAATTTTATAGCTTCAGAGCATGAAGATTACTGGTATTTGTATGTAAGACTTCCCGGTTGGGATAAAACCAAAATGTATCCAGCGTTAATTTACAGCTGGGACATGAATAAAATAGAAAAGGCTATTGAAAACATTCTTATTGAAGAACCCGAAACTATTGAAATGGTTTTTGATTTGGTGAGTGATGCTATCGATACCAATAACAGAACGGTAGACAAGCCTTTAGAAGTGCCATTTTATCCTTTTCCTTATTACGAAGGTATGAACAGAATTGGAACTGATAGGTATTGGTTAGGCCTGTATTGGAGAAATAATCGTTATGATATTCCCTTTTTAAAGGCCATGTGTGAGTTGTGTTCAGAAAATAAAATAGGAAAAATTTCCATTACACCATGGAAATCGTTTATCGTGAAAGGAATTCCTTTAAAATCAAAGTTACAGTGGGAGAAACTGCTTGGTAAGTTTGGTATTAATGTGCGTCATTCTATGTTAGAAATGAACTGGCATGTTCCTGTAAATGATAAAGATGCATTAAGTTTAAAAAAATACTTGGTAACAAACTTTGATCAAAACGATATTAGTACGTATGGCTTAACTTTTGGTATAACCAGTTATGATAGCGATACCTATAATTTTACGTCTATAGTTATAGAAAAAAACAGACAGCCTGAGTTAAAAGGAGGTTTTAAAGTGAGAGATACCTATAATTTGCTTTACGCTAAAAACTTTGATCCTAATACCCGAAAATATATCATGCATGTTCAAGATGTTGATAAGGTGGAATTACCTGGGTTGTTAATGGAACTTAGTCAGTTATACTTTGAACAATTAGGTACAGAGCGAGAAGAGGAAGAAGTACAACTGGTAGAAAAAGAAGCATTTGAGGAGGAAGTGTACCAATGTTCAGACTGCTTAACCGTGTATAATGAAAATTACGGAGATATTACTCAAAATATTCCTCCTAATACACCTTTTGAAGAGTTGCCAGAAACGTATGAATGTTCGCTTTGCGAAGCACCTAAAGGCAATTTTAAAAAAAAGGTTTTGGTAAAACAATAAAAAATAGCTGTGTGTGAACACAGCCATTTTTATAAAGGTGAATTTATAAGTTAAAGCTTATCGTCTTTTTTAAATCGCCCTTTGTTACCACTGCTGTAAAGCATTTGGCAGATGGTTGGTGCTTATTGTAGCGTACGGTATACAAGGTACTTTTAATGTTCCATAGTGGATATGCTTGAGAAATCAATTTTCTGATAGGAAGTGGTGTACTGATATTTTTATATACTTCTTTTGAAGCAATTAGAATCCCTTCGTTATTATAAGTCACTAAGGCTATACCGTTGCTGTTTTTAAAACGAATATCGTAAGTTGCCTCTTCTGAATTATCAAAGACGTGCGTTGTTCTTATATTGAAATCAATAATCTTATTTTGAAGCTGCTTTACTGGTTTTGAAGAATTAACACTAGCTATACTATAAAAATAATGATTTGAGTGATGCGCTGTTGTGCGCTTTGCTTTTGTTTTGAGTAAATCAATGTGCTCAGAGGTACTAACATGGGCAATGGCATGATTTTGTGCATTTGTAATCCATACTGTTGCAAAGCATAGGGTTATGAGTATGTGTTTCATGACTAATATATTTTAAGTTATTTATTTTGTAAAAGGTATAAGCATACCAGTTTTAGATTGATAGTCTGTATATGTTTGTCCAAATTCCTCTTTTAAGTCGCGTTCCTCAAATAAAGTTCCAATAATGAAATAAGCGGTGAGGCTTAATGCGAAAATAAGATGTGTTACGGTCATGGTTGGTGTGGCCCACAAGCCAATGATACCACCAAAATATAACGGGTGACGTACGTGCTTATAAAAAGAAACCACTTTAAATTGTAATTTGGTATAAGGTTTATTGATGAGCTCAAGATAGGTTTGTCTAAGACCAAACAAATCAAAATGATTGATTAAAAAAGTACTTATAAATAAGATAATCCACCCAGCGAAGAATAATACATAAGCAATATAATATAAGGTTTGATCTTTTTCAAAACTCCATATACTGCCACCCATAGGTTCCCATTGAAATACTAAAAGCATTAATAATACACCAGAAATAAGTACATAGGTACTTCGTTCTATAGGTTTCGGGAAATATTTAGCAAATAGGGTTTTAAATGATTGCCTTGCCATAATACTATGCTGAAGTCCAAATAGAGATACAAGAGCCATGTTTTTTATCAAGGCATAAAACAACGGTTTAGTTGGTGTTTGGTCAATGGAGATTTCAGGAACTAAGTGACTTACAGAAAGAATCCATAAGAGTAAAGAGGCAAAGCCTATTAAGTAAGCAACAATGGAATACAAAAACATAAATACTTTTTTCATGACATATTGGTTTTAAGTTATATGTCAAAAGTATTTCTAAACGCTTGGCTAAGATTTTCTTAAAAGTTCAAAAAGTTTGTTTTAAAGTTCAACGCTATAAAACTAGTTCATGCTTTTTCTAAATTGATAAGGAGGTGCACCATATTTCTGCTTAAAACTCTTATTAAAATGAGACGTATTTTTAAAGCCACTTTCATAACAGATATCGTTGATGTTTAACTTAGGGTTTTGTAATAAGGTTTTAGCATATTCTAATCGTTTTTCTGCAAGCCATTTGCCAGGAGTTTCATTAAAAAGTGCTTTAAAATCTCTTTTGAAAGAGGAGAGACTTCGTCCGGATAGTCGGGCAAATTCATCCAGTTGTAAGTCGTTATGAAAATGCTTTATCATCACCTCATACATATTGGCTTTGTCAATATTTTTTAAGGAATGAAAGTAAGTAACCAAATCTTTATTTAAAGGGTTGAGTGCAATATTAAAAAGAAGTTCATTAAACTTTATTTCTACCAATTCCTTTGGAATGTCCCCACCCATATTGAAGTAATTAAAAACACTTAAAAACAAAGTGTTTAAAGAATCTGTAACATCAATAGGAAAAACTTGGGAGTTTTCGTTGCTGATAGAAGGTTTTTTAATAAGGTTTTCGTTGCTCGAAATAAATTTTCGGATAAAATCTTCGGTTATAAAAAATACTATGGTGCAGTAATCTTCTTCAAAATATTGTTTTGTATTATATACACCTTTTCTTAAAAAAAGCGCATCACCAGAATGTAGAGGATATGTTTTATTCACAGAAGTCCAGTCCTTTTTACCACTAATAACATAAGTTATAAAAGGGATGTCTGTCCAAAGTTTAAATTGCTCAACGTCAATAGGGCATTTATATTCAACAAACATATAGTCATTTCCTATAAGTTTATTGTACTTAGGATTGTCCTTAAAAAAATCAAATACATTAAGCGTCATGGTCAACTTTTCTAAATCTAAATGTAATAAAAACCATGAATTTAACCCCCAATCGTCGTCATATTTCTGTTTTGGGTATGAAATTTTGGTTCCTGAAGTTTCTTTAAAGTATTCATGCCGCCTCTCATCTTCTGCTTGGCAAGCACCGCTTTTTGAATAATAGGTTCAATAGATTTTCCTGCTCTAAGTGTGGTTAACAAATCAGATTCAGTAGAGGAGAATAGGCAGTTTTTTAATTGCCCGTTCGCGGTAAGCCGTAATCTGTTGCATGAATCACAAAACGGATTGGTTACCGAGCTAATAATGGCAAAACTTCCTTGGTAATCTTTTATTTTGTAGTTCTTAGCCGTATCGTTAGGAGCATCTTTTAAACGTTCTATTTGATCTTGAGTAAAGGCTGTATTTACTTGATTCATAACATCAGCATAAGAAACCATTTTGCTCATATCCCATTTGTTGCCATCAAACGGCATAAACTCTATAAAGCGCATAGAAATAGGTAAGTCTTTCGTCAATTTAATAAAATCGATAATCTCATTGTCGTTAAAATCCTTAATAAGTACCGCATTTACTTTTACTTTAAAACCTTCTTTAACTAGTAATAAAATGTTGTTATACACTTTTTGAAACTCTTGTCTTCTGGTAATATGCTTAAATTTCTCCTTATCTAAAGAATCTAAGCTTACATTGATTTTTTTAACCCTATGAGTTTTTAAAATATCAATAAACTTATCAATAATTACGGCGTTTGAGGTAATAGAAAGCTCTACAGGGAGTGTGGCTAATTTTTCTAAAATTACGGGAATGTCTTTTCTGATAAGAGGTTCACCTCCAGTAAGTCTAATTTTGGTAACACCATGTTGAACAAAGGTTTTGGCTATACTATAGATTTCTTCATAGGTCATTAAATGGCTTTTAGGAGAAAGCTGTACCCCTTCGGTAGGCATGCAATAGGTACAGCGTAAATTGCACCTTTCTGTAAGCGATATGCGCAGATACGTATGCTGTCTGTCAAACCTGTCTTTTAATATGTTTAAATTTTTCTTCATTTTATTTTTCAACTAAAACCAATAACCAATAACTAATAACCATTAACCAAATTATCAATCGTGTCTAGCTCCTTTTAAAATTCTAAAACTATGTAAAACTCCAGGGAATATAGCATCCATAGACTCTTTGGCACCATTAGTAGAACCTGGTAGAGCAAGTATTAAGGTGTCTGCAATGGTTCCAGCAACGCTTCTTGATAACATTGAAAATGGCGTGCGTTCTTGGCCGTAGTTTCTAATGGCTTCTTCAATACCAGGAATACGTCGTTCTAAAATAGGCAACAGGGCTTCGGGGGTTACATCTCTACACGAAAGGCCTGTGCCCCCTGTATAGATAACCATGTCAATACCTTGTTCTTGATAAGACCTAGCCTTTTGTTGAATGACATGGGCTTCATCAGGAATGATGACATATTCTGCAATAGTCACATCGCATGATTCCAGTTTGTTAATTATCGCTTTCCCTGCTTTGTCTTCTTTGTGACCTGCCGAAATAGTATCGCTGCAAACCACAACTGCGGCGTTCAAATCTTTTCTAAACTTATCTCTAAAATCAGATTTACCGCCTTTTTTATTGAGTAATTTAATATCGTGTATTTCAATGCCTTTATCAATGGGCTTTAACATGTCGTACATATTTAGTGCAACCACACTAGCGCCATGCATAGCTTCAACTTCAACCCCTGTTTTGTAGATAGTTTTCACCGTGAATAGAATCTTGATGTTCAAACCATCAAATTCATAGGAAACGCTGGTATATTCAATAGGTAGGGGGTGACAATCGGGTAAAATATCAGGCGTACGTTTTACTCCCAATAATCCTGCCGCCTTACTCATAGCTAATACATTTCCTTTTGGAACGGTGTCAGTTTCAATAGCCTTTATTGTATCAGGTTTGCTTACTTTAACAATAGCCTGTGCTACGGCCGTTCTTAATGTTGTTACTTTATGTGTGATATCTACCATTTTGTGAAATTGAATATTTGTAATATAAAATTGATTATTTTGTACTTGCAGTTTTTCTAGAAGCCATAAAGATTGCCGTCAATTCTTTGGATTCTTTTCATAAAAATTCTAAGTTTTTATTTTGAATTAAATTTTCATCTAATGCAAATTCTAGCCAAAAATTTGATTCATCTATTTCTTCAATGACAATACTGATTTTTGATACAAAACTAGCTTTAGATTGTGCTATAAAAGTTGCTCTATAATTGGTAGCAACCGAAGTTGAAGATCTAATAAGCTGTCCTTTTATATGATTGGCTAAGTACGTATTTGGTAATAACCCCGTAATTTTAACACAATTGTTAGCAAATATTTTAGTTCTACTTTTTAATTGTTCTTTCATAAAAAAATCAATTATCAATAGTCAATTATCAATTATTAACCTTCCATTGGTGAGAGGCGTCTTCAAAAATTTCTTTCCCAAAAACAGGCGCATCAGCTTTTATAGCTTCTACAATAAACTCTAAAGCTTCAAACACTGCTTTTCGTCTTGGAGAGGATACAAATACAAACAAACATATTTCTCCAGCTTTAACAACTCCTAAACTATGGTATATATGCATGCAAGTTAAATCGAATTTCTCAAAGGCCGCTTCTCTAATATTATGAAAAGTTTGGTTGGCCATATCTTCATAAGCGGTATATTCAATTGCGGCTACTTTTTTGCCATCAATATCATCTGATCTAACTTGCCCAAGAAAAATGTTATGAGCGCCAATACTGGTTTTGGTTTGATGTTTATAAATTGAGTTTCCTATAAAGTCTGAACTTATCGGTCCTTCTATAAAAACATTTTTTGGTTTTTTAATTGTCATGATGAAGTGTTTTTTGTGTTTCTTTAATGTAAATGTTAAGTGCGTTGGCGCCTTCTTTTAAACTAAAAACATTGTTAATATTGTGCTGTATTAAAATATTAAGTGCTTTTTGACTTCGAATACCTGATTGGCAAAACAGGATTTTCTTTTTGTTTGGTTCAATGCTTTTTAGTCCATTTTGAAATTGACTTAACGGTAGCTGTGTTACGGGTAATCCTAATACCTTTGGTTGCTCATGATGCTCACGGACATCTATAAATTGGATGTTTTCATCAAAATCAATATCAGCTATGGCAATCGTTTTGTCGTTTGAAGGACAACTTATATTTATCGTTTTATTTTGAAACTGATATCCTGCAGTTAAAACCATTTGAATAGCTGTTTCATTTCTACGAATCTTTAAAGTTGAGGTTTTGGCAGTTAGAGCATTATAGTAGAGTATGCGGCCTGATAATACAGAGCCTAAATCTAATATGATTTTAAGCACTTCATTAGCTTGCATGTTTCCTATTATGCCAGGTAGCACCCCAATTACTCCCATGTCAGCGCAGTTAGGTACAGCATCCTTTTTTGGAGGCGACGGAAAAACACAACGATAACTTGGTCCGTTTTTATAATTAAATACAGAGACTTGTCCTTCAAATTTATATATAGCACCAAATACCAAAGGTTTATTAGTCAAAATACAAGCATCGTTTACTAAATAACGTGTTTCAAAATTATCAGATCCATCTATTATAATATCATACTTTTGAAATAACTTGATTGCATTTTGGTGTGTTAATGCTTCAGGGTAAGTTTTGATAGAAACCTCAGAATTTAAATCTTGAAGCCGTTCTTTTGCAGCAATAGCTTTGTTTTTACCTAAAACAGACGCACCAAAAAGTACTTGGCGTTGTAAATTAGATAGTTCTACCGCATCAAAATCAATAATGCCAATAGTACCCACGCCAGCGGCCGTAAGGTACTGTAATACAGGGCAACCAAGACCTCCCGCTCCAACAACCAAAACTTTAGCTTGATTAATTTTGTCTTGTCCTTGTTCACCAATTTCTGGTAATATAATATGTCGGCTATATCTTGTCATAATTATTAACCTCCTGAAAATGGTGGAAGTAAAGCGATTTCGGCACCTGAAAGTTTGGTTTCAGTAGCTACTAGCTCTTGATTTTGAGCTATTTGAAAATCTTTGTTTTTTAGTTCTTTATACTTTTGGTTTAAAGCATCGAGTAACTCAGAAATATGACTGGCTGATGTTTCTATCTGTTCCTCGTTCTTTTGAGTAACCTCGGCTATTTGACCAAAATATTTAATCGTTATAAGCATGTTTTATCTGTGTTAATTCGTCTTTAGTATTCACATTCATGGTAGTAATCTGTTCATTTTTAGTTAAAACGATATTTTTCACTTTACAAGTATTTACGGCTACACGCAAACGCCGTTCCCCACTTTTTAATAATCTTGAAAATGGAGTCAGGCAAGATTTTTTGTAAAGCGCAATGAGCGGCATAGATTTACCTTGACTTTCTATTTGAATAATATCTGCATCATCTTCTACGCTATGGATAAGCTTTTCTAAAATAGTAGATGTGATAAGCGGAATATCACAACTAAGTATCAGGTTGTAGTCCGTTTTTGAAGCCTCAAGCCCAGAGCAAATACCTGCTACAGGACCTGCATTTTTAACTAAATCGGTAACTCTTTTATAGCCAAACGTATCATATTCAGGAATGTCAGAGACTATGAAAATTTCAGAAACTAATGGTTTTAAGGCATCTAGGCTATATTGTACAAATGCCTTTTCCTTTAACATGAGTCGGCCTTTATCGGTTCCCATTCTTGAACTTTTTCCTCCAGATAAAACGATACCAGTTATGTCTTTTCTTTGAATCATTTAAGTAAAAAATAGTTTAATAGAAGCTATTATTAATACAAAAGCTAAAATGTGTCTTAAGCGTTTATTGTTCATTTTTTTACTGCCATAATAACCTCCAAGAATTCCGCCAATAAGAGCAATGGCAACTAATAAAAAGGATTCTTTTTCTAAAGTTATACCTGTGCTTAGTTGTCCTATGAGTCCAGCAGCGGAGTTAACCCAAATAAATAAGGCAGACACGGCAGCGGCTTCTTTCATTTTGCCCCAATGTAAAAGCAAAATTACCGGACTTAAAATGATGCCCCCACCAATACCAATGAGCCCCGAAAAAAAACCTATAAGCCCGCCAACCAAAAGGCCTTGCCATAATGTTACTTTCTTTATGTGGGTACTTTCTTTACCAAACACATTAAGCATTTTAAGTATAGCGAAGATGAGTAACACGGCAAGTATTTTTTTATATATGGAGGCATCTACTTCTATGGTCCCCCCTAAAAAGGCCAGAGGGATAGAGGCTATTGCAAAAGCTAGAAATAACTTTTTATTGAAAAAACCTTCCTTATAGTAATAATAAAAGGATATACCTGCAACAAAGAGATTGAGTAAAAGGGCAGTAGGTTTCATGTTTTCTGGAGCAAATGAAAATAAAGCCATTAGAGCTAAATAACCACTTGCGCCACCATGCCCCACACTAGAATATAAAAACGATACAACGGGTAATATCGCTAAAAAAATGTATATGTTTTCCGTTTTTAGCATATTAAATTCGTTCTATTTTTTCAATCTGTTTATCTAAAAAAGCCCAACAGTTTTTATTAATTTCATCAAAAGCGGCTACGAGTGACTTGCCGTAATCAGTAAGTTCGGTACCACCACCATCTTTTCCGCCAACACTATTTATGGTGACTGGTTTTTTTGCTGATTTGTTTACAGAATCAAGTAATTGCCAAGCTTTTTTGTATGAAATGTTTAAGGATTTAGCTGCCTTTGAAAGCGAGCCTGTCTCTTGAATGGCTTTTAATAAATGAACTCGCCCTTCTCCAAGAAGTACATTATTATTGGTTTCAATCCATATTCTACTTTTAATTTTATACTTCATGCTAATCTGTTTTAAGGGAGTAAAATAACATCTACCAGGTCTTTTATTTCAATCGTTTCAATTTCGGCTGGCACTAATACTAAGGCATTAGCAAGGGCAAACGTTTGAAGCATGGAAGAGTTTTGTCCGTCTAAAATGTCAACACAATCACCATCAAAAATACCTTTTAAAAATTGTGGCCGATCGCCTCGTTTTATAAAGTTTGAAGCAGATATGGCTTTTGTTTTAGGTAATTCGGTTTGATGATGATGCATCATCTTTTGTAACGTGATATATACGTAAATGTAAAAACAAGAAAGAGCTGCAGCAGGATTTCCGGGAAGCGCAAAAACATGTGTATGATGTTTTTTTCCATAGAAAAGTGGTTTGCCTGGTTTTTGTTTTACTTTATAAAATAGCTCTTTAACCTGTAATTCGTTTAGTGCTTTGCCAACAAAATCATAATCACCAACAGAAATGCCTCCTGTAATAAGTACCAAATCATTGGTGTTAATAACGGTATTTAGTTGCGCTACTGTTTTTTTGTAATCGTCTTCGACTTTAAAAATGGTAACATCATAATATTTTAGTTGATATAAGGCACTCAATAGCATTTTTGAGTTACTCTCATAAATCTTTCCATAATCTAAATGCTGTCCTGGTTCAATCAATTCATTTCCAGTGGTAACAATAGCAATGGTAGGTTTTTTGTAAACCATCACCGTAGAAATGCCTAAAGACGTTAAAAAGCCAATGGCTGCTGGTGTTAGTTTTGTGTCTTTTTTAAGCGCAACTGTACCCGCTTTTACCTGTTCGCCTAGTGGACGAATATTATGTTCTAAATCTAGTTGGTGATCAATTGTAATTTTGGTACCTGCATTAATAACTTTTTCTTGCATCATAACCGCATTGGCGGTTTCAGGAACAGGGGCGCCTGTAAAGATTCTAACAGCATCGCCTTTCTGTAAAACAGGTTGATGGGTATCACCGGCTTTTACTTCACCTATAAGCTGATAGGATAAATTATCATGTAGGTTTAAAGCATAACCATCCATAGCCGATTGCCTAAACGGAGGCATATTTATAGGAGATATAACGTCTTCGGCTAACTTATAACCACCTGCCTTTTCAATAGGTTTGATGGTGGTTTTCAATAATGGTTTGCCGTGCTGTTTTACAATAGAAATGGCCTCTGAAATAGAAATCATAGATTAATCGTTATGTTTTAGCAAATATAACGGTTTTTGTCTGGAATCTAATCAAAAGATATACAGTTTTTTTAGTAGGCTATCTTTTTTAAGTTGCTTTAATTTTTCATTTATTTAACAACCACCTTCTGCAACCTACTTTTTTTCTTTTGTACAGTAATTACTTTTTTGGTGTTTTTAATGAAGAAGTAACATTTGTATTTGACTGCGCAATAAACGCATTAATGTTTTGATGGGCTGCTTCAATAGAAACTTCGGTAGTGATTAATTTATTTTGGTGGTAAGTAATTTCAATAGGAAGTAATTTAATAGTATTGAAGCCTAATTGATAAAGTATTAAAAACGGGATGTTTACTTGCTCTGGATTTTCAGCATATAAAATGAGGGTTTTATTTGATGCGTCAATGCGTTTTAAAATTTCCTGATTTTCTTCCGATAAGATATCTGGAGCACTCATGTTTATGGCATTATTTAAATGGCCTTTATTATACTCGTACTCACTTCTTGTATCAAGTAGCACAATGTTGCTATTTTGAATGTCATTTAAACTGGCAAAATAATTTGTTTTTGTTACAGCTTGTAATGTGCTTTTGGTATTTAGTGTGAAGGTGTTTTTTGGTCGTTCATATGTTAAGAATCCAATAAGCAGGACTAAAATGAATAATGTTGAAGCAATTGAGATGCGTTTAGTTTTTTCTAGTTCTTTCATGATACTTATATTTTCTTTTTAACAGCCACCTTCGGCAACACGTTTCTTTTTCTTTTGTACCGTAATGATTTTTTTTGGTGTTGGTTTAGGTACGGTAAGATTATTATCGATGTCTTGGTCTGGGTAGGTAACGCCAAAATACATACTGGCTGCTTTTCGGGTTTTGTAACGTTCAAAATCTTCCAAAGGCTGGTCTTCTGAAGGGATACTTGGGTTTATAATGGTAGTAAACCATGTATTTAGTCCGCCTTGTAGTACACGTAAATTTTTAAACCCTAACCGATCACATAGCAACCAAGCTTGATCGGCATGAAAATTATCATTAGAGAAAAATACAACATCAAATTGATCCTGATTTATATACTCAAGATGCGCATCTTTAAACAACTCTGGAAGCGGAATATTGATAGCATTGGGCAGTGAATAGGTTTGATAACTTTTTTCATCCCTAACATCTACTAAAATAAAGGAAGGATCTCCATTGATGATTTTATGCGAAATCTGGTCGGTTGATATGTAGCGCTCGTTACTAATGGCATGGCTAAGCAAGGTTTCAGAAGTAATACCTTCTTGTTTTTGATGCTTTGGAAGTAACAATAATCCGCCAGCTAGTATGATTAACACAGTAGCCATGAGCATATACCGAAACGATAAAATTTTTGCAATATTCTTTTTATTCATCTTGGTTTGAGTTTATTCGTAAAACACTTTTTTTACTCGCTTTCTTATAATATCTGCAATGACGAAAGAAACTACGGCAATAATGGCAAATATGAATATAATCCAATATGGATTCCATCCAAATGAATCAATGAGGGTAATGTTGCCTAAAAAATAGCCGTCATAAATGGGCTCAAACAGCGGAAACAATTCAGAGAATAAAAACACGCCAATCATAATACCAAATACGTAAACCCAGGCGTCTAGTTTTCCTATGGCTACAGCACATAAACTTGTTCCGGGGCAAAAGCCTCCAGCTACAAATCCAACACCCATTATTACACCACCAATAATAGCGCCCCATAAATAGGTGGGGTGTATGTATAGTTGTGTGATATCTAGATACCCCAAATAGTCCATATAATAAATACCGATAACCGATACGGCTGCGGCTGTGAAAAACACTTTTAGTACAGCAAAGTCATAGCCGTAAAATACGCCCGCTAACTTTCTTGATGAAGAAAATCCTGAAGACTCTAGGACAAAGCCAAAGGCTATGCCAATAATAATGGCTATAATACTATCCCATTCAAAAGGAATAAAGCCGTTAGGAAGTAATGGTCCCATAATTGTATATGTTTAAGTATGTTGTTAAATCCAATTTTTTCTAAAAAAATATGCGGTGGCAAATGCAGAACCAAAAATGGCTAACATGGTTATAAATCCGCCAGATGATAGCACGGCCATACCACTTAAAGCCGCACCACTTGTACATCCTCTGGCAATTTGTGCTCCAAGCCCGAATAATACACCTCCTAATAGTGCAAAAACAAGTCGCCTTTTGCTTGATATTTTTGGAGAGTGCTGTATGCGCCATCTAATTCTACCGCTTAAACTCCCCGATATAAAAGCCCCAATTATAACCCCTAAAGCTTCAAATACCAGCCAGGTATTCATTGGGGTATCATCATCTTTAAGAAACTGACTGTAATAGGTGTTGTTTTCAGCATGGGTTGGCGCTACTTGATCAACTATTGTAACAACAGTACTTTTTACGGCACCACTAGCACCCAGGCCACGTCCTGTTAAATAGAATGTAAAAATGATGATAATGCCTAGAAGAAAACCTCCAAAGTAGGGATTCCAATAGATGTGTGAATTATTTTGTTTTTTTGTTTTCATTATGTGTTGGTTTAATAGAGATATCGAGTGAGTTGTCCAGCTTCTACCATTATAAATCTAAAAAGGAGTCCGCCAATAATAACTAAAACGGCGGGCACTACTACGGGAACTTTGAAACCGAATAATTCAATGGTTTCTAAGGTAGCAGGAACAAGTAAGCCTAATAGAATGACAAACCCAAAGAACATGAGGGTAAACTCGCCACCAACTAAAAGTTCCATAGCTTCCAGCTGAACCTGAGAACCAGCATAATACCCCATAATCATATGAATGATAAGTGCCATTTCTATAACAATTAAGGCTAAATCTATTTTACTAAATACACGGCGCTCATTTCTGCTTTTTGATAGCAAAATGATTGCTGCGGCTCCTGTTGATAAACCTGAAGTTAAAAATAATGGTCCCAGAATAGCATTGTTCCAAAGCGGGCGCGCATTAAAGGCAGATAGTAAAATACCTGTATATACTCCTAGTATAATAGATAAAGGAATTAATGCATAGGCTATATATTTTCTGTTAGAAATAATAAAATGCTCTGTGCGGGCTAGAAACTTTAATTTTTTAAATAGTTTAAGTTTCGATTCAGTTTTAGGGTATGATTCTCTGTAAAAACTAAATGCCCATAAAAAGGATAACGGTGTTGTTATGAGAAGTACCCATGCCCCCCAAGACATGGGGGACTCTATTCTGAAGGTTGTATAGAGTTGCCAAGTATATAGCGGATGGGTTAAATCGTAAACTAACGCCATTATACCTATTGATAATGCAATAGGAGGAACAATAGATGCTGTTTTTACAGCAGTGGGATATTCTTTTTCTTTTCCTAGAAGGTAAAAAAGAGCTGCAAAAAACAAGATACCTGCCGCAAGGCCTCCTAAAAATAAATATAAGGAAATAGGCCAATGCCATATTTGTAAAGAAGGGTCTATATTTGGAATGTTTCTTCCACTTGTAAATAATTCTTCTTGCATAATGTAGATTCTTTAAGTTAGGTAAAATACATGTGGTTTGGTTCCTGCTTCGGGCGCTAATGTTTTATAGGTTCTGTTTTTCAATAGTTGAGAAACATCACTATTAGGATCATCTAAATCACCAAAATACATGCATTTGGTTGGACAAACCGAAACGCAGGCGGGTAGTTGTCCTTTTTTTAATCGGTGATAACAAAACGTGCATTTATCAACATAACCATCGGGGTGTTGGTATCGTGCATCATAAGGACAAGATTCTATACAAGCGCCGCAACCTATACATTTGTCTGGCGTCACTAATACAATCCCGCCTTCTGCAATATGGCTAGCTCCGGTAGGGCAACATCTTACACATGGTGCATTGTCACAATGGTTACAGCGTTCAGATCTTAATTCTAATTCTAAATTGGGGTAAGAGCCACTAACGGCTTCTGTAATCCAATCACGACAATAGCCATGTGGTATGTTATTTTCAGTTTGACAAGCAACCACACAATCACTGCATCCCACGCATTTTAGTGTGTCTATTACCATGGCGTATCTCATATCTCTTTAGTTTTATGTGGATTTTCTTTTAAAATAGAAACAAAATTTCCTCTAAGTCCTGTGCCGCCCATTAGGGGGTCTATTACGGTGCTTGAAATTAAATCTGTGTCACTCATGCCTTTACCAAAGGCTCTGGATAGTTTTTTGTTATTGTGACCAAAACCATGGTACATATAAACGGAATCCCAACGGATGCGTTCGGTTATTCTAACTTTAATGGAGAAAGTAGAAATAATATCGTCTTGATTTTTAAGCCAGACTTCTTGATCTTTTTTCAAGTTTAAAATGCGTGCCACTTTAGGGTTTACCCAAAGCGTGTTTTCGCTTTTTAAATTGTTTAAATACGGGTTGTTAATAGTTCTGCTAAAGGTGTGCATAGGAGAACGGCCGTAATTTAGTCTGTAAAACCCCTGTGGGGGTTCTGGGTGCGGTACATAAACAGGAATGGGGTCAAACCCATAGTTGGCAAGTTCTTTAGAGTATAATTCTATTTTGCCACTTGGCGTATTAAACTCATAATCTTGTTCGACTTCTAAATATAACGGACCAGATTGCCGTGGAAAGTTCTTTACGCCAATCTTTTTCATTTCTTCAAGCGAAGTACCTAATTTGTTTAATTGCCAAGCGATAACTTCTTCAAAATCATCATAATTAAAATAGGCACCTAAGCCTAATCTTTCGGCTATCTGTTTGCTTATCCACCAGGCAGGTTTTGAATTATATTTAGGTTTTACGGCAGGAATCCTAACGGCTATTGAAGGCGTTCTGTTTGGTGCAGAGCGGATACCGTCGTACCGTTCTAAATAGGTGCATTCTGGTAATACTACATCAGCATATCCTGTTATTTCCATCGGCATGGTATCTACAACCACTAAGAAGTCGAGTTTGTTTATGGCTTCAATGGTTTTTTCTCTCTGCGGAAGGGTGTTGATTAAATTGGTTCCCGCAACCATCCAGGCTTTGATGGGGTATTTACTTTTATCTGCCTGTAACGTGGCATCAACAATAGCTGTAGTTAATCCCATTTCAGCATAAGGGTATTGGGTGCCTAAATCATGCCATCCCCATTTTGGTTCAGGGTAATGAGGGTGTGGGTATTTAGGAATACTTATTTTTTCTTTGAAATAAAAACCGCCTCTATTGCCCCAAGAGCCGAGTAAACCATTTAGAATAGCAACGGCTCTAGAGCGTTGTGAATCGTCACCATACCACACCACATGTCTGCCTGGGTGTATAATAACAGACGGCGCTGCGGCGGCCATAATACGGGCTGTTTTTCGTATGTCTTCAGGTTTTATGGTGGTGATGCCATAGGCCCATTCTGGGGTATAAGGTTTAACGTGTTTTTTAAGTTCCTCAAAACCTGTAGCATATTTTTCAACATAATTTTTATTGTAAAGGTCTTCTTCAATTAAAACGTGCATCCAAGATAGTAGTAAGGCAATATCGGTGGCAGGTTTTATAGGTAGCCAGTGTTTTGACTTACTTGCTGCCGTTGAATATCTAGGGTCTACAGTGATTAGGGTGGCATCATTATCAATAGCATCAGACATTTCTTGAACCTGAGAATTATGCATGTTTTCACCAAGGTGAGAGCCAATTAAAACCAAACATTTAGTGTCCCTAATGTCCGTGGGTTCTGGCGAACCTATCCATGAACCAAAGGTTAATCCAAACCCTGTTTCTCGCGGCCCTCTGCATTGTGCGTAGGCGGGTTCTGCAATAGTATCAGAACCATAAGCTTTAAAAAGATGTTCTAAATGACTACCAGGAGATCCGTGTTTTAGCAATGCGAATGCTTCAGAGCCATAGTTGGCTTTTATGTCTTTAAATTTTGAAGCAATGAGGTTTAAAGCTTCATCCCAACTGGCTTCTCTATAAGTTTCTTCCCCGTTTATGGTAGTTCTTATTAAAGGTGTTTTAAGGCGGTCTTCATCACTATACATACCAATGCCTCCAGTGCCTCTTGGGCAAAGTCTGCCGTTGCAATGGGAATCTTGCTCATTTCCAATGATTTTTTTTATGTCATTATGTTCATCTTTATAAATCCATGCGGCACATTTCCAAAAACAGACTTCACAATAAGTGGCCGATCGTGATAGTCTTTTTGCAACCGTTTCTTTTACGGCTTTATCTAAAATGGGATTGGACTCAAACATGTTTAGTGCGGCCGATGTTGTTGCCAGTCCTCCTAAACCTAAAGCCGAAATTTTAATAAATTTTCGTCTGGACGTAACCATAATTTCGTTAGTTTTTCTGATACAAATATATTGGTTGATTTGTTTTGATTTTATGATAAATGTCACATAATCAGATGTTTATGTGTAACATTTGTTACATAAGCTTTAATATTTGGGGTTAGTTTTAACCCATTAAATTATTGTACATTTGAGTAATTACTTGAAAATGAATCATAAGACTTTTAGGGTTGGGGTTTTTGTTATAGCTATCATCATTTTTGGTGTACTTTTTCTTTTTAGGAATTTTAATTTTTTTCATTTCAGCCCATCTGAAGGTCATGACTATTCAAATATTGAACACAATCAAAAGGAATCATGTTTAGCCTGTCACCAAAACACTAAGGGGTATTCAGCGTATCATAATCCCAAAAATATTGGGTGTGCAAGTTGTCATTTAGGCAATGCTAGGTCCATGGATAAAGAGGCATCACATGATGGTATGGTATTGATTCCTGGAAATTTAAGTGATGCCGAAAAAACCTGTGGAACCTGTCATCAAAGTGAATTATATAAAATAGAAAACTCGCTCATGACTACGAATAGTGGAATTGTTGCGGTTGACAAATTTGTCTTTGGTGAGTCCAATAATTTAGATGCTCATTACCATATTAAAGATTTGAAATTTTCAGCTGCCGATAAGCATTTAAGAGATTTGTGTGCCAATTGTCATTTGGGTGCTCAAAAATCAGAATTTGGTGAAATCAATCAGTTGAGTAGAGGAGGTGGGTGTAATGCCTGCCATTTAAATTACTCAAAAGAAGCGAAGCTGGGGCTTGACACGTATTTAAGTTCAAATAAAACCGTATTGCCCACCTATCATCCTGCAACAGATATTCATGTGAATGATACACATTGTTTTGGTTGCCATAGTAGGTCTAGTAGAATTTCTACGAACTACATGGGATTACAAGAAACGTTACTGGAAGCAGATGCGGTTGTGAATAATAGTGACTATCAGGTTTTAAAAGATCATCGGGTCTATTTAAAATTGGAAGAAGATGTACATCATACAAAAGGGTTGTTGTGTATTGATTGTCATTCTTCTCATGAGGTTATGGGAAATGGAAAACTCTATGCTCATGAAGAACAGGCCGTGACTTTGCAATGCAGTGATTGCCATTTTCAAGAAAAGCCCAAAACAACCTCTTATGATGATCTCGATGCAGAAAGTAGCTTGGTATTTTTACATAGGCATTATACCCATACAGATGCCCCTATTCTTGTGGCTGAAAAGGATGGCCATCCTTTGGTTAATACTTTTGTAGATGCGTTAGGACATGCTTATTTAATAGGCAAAAAAGATGGCACCCTACATGAAATAAAACCCCAATCAGAGGTTTGCGCTAGAGACGTTGCACATAAAAATGTAAGCTGTAGCGCCTGTCATTCATCTTGGACTTCGCGTTGTATTGGCTGTCATAATCAATTTGATGCGGATGAGCAACATGCTTTTGATTTGTTAAGTAAAAAATATACAAAAGGACAATGGAAAGAATATGTTGCTGAATTTTCATCAGACTTACCTGCGTTGGGTGTAAGAGAAGATTCAGATAACCATAGTATAGAACCCGCAGTTCCTGGTATGATTTTAACTATCGATAAAGGAAGTTATACGGGTATGCCTGAAAAAGAGGTATCGTTTCATAGATTATACGCACCCAATGCACCGCATACTACAACAATATCGGTTCGTAACTGTGAGTCTTGTCATGTTAACTCTGCTGCTTTGGGGTATGGTAAAGGTGACTTACAGTATGTGATGAATGAGACCTATGGAACATGGGAGTTTACAGCTGAGTATGCGCTTAATTCAAATGATAGTTTGCCTGAAGATGCCTGGATTCCATTCATGAAAGCCCAGAATAGTAAGAAGCCAAATTCAACAAGATCGGATTTTAGACCTTTTAACCTTGAAGAACAAAAAAACATACTACGTGTGGGTGCGTGTTTACAGTGTCACGATTACAATTCTAAGGTAATGAAACAAAGCTTAAGAGTAGGGTTAAGTAGCATGATTAATAAGGTAAGCAGTTCTTGTGTGTTGCCTAAATAAGTTGTTCGTTTATTTAGAATAATTATAAATATCTGTGTTTTAATATAGAACATGATAAATGTCAGTTTCTTTATTTTTAATTAAGATAAATTTGTCTTAAATTTAACGAACACTAAAACTAAACTAATGCCAATTAAAAGCTATTTAGCGCACCCTCATGACGGTAAAAAAGAGGAGTTGGTTCAGGCTCTATCCAGTCTAAAGAATTGTGAGGTTATCCCAGCAGAAAATAAGGACTTGCTTATTGTGGTAACAGACACCAATGACAAATTAGAAGACGAAAATTTAAAAGAAAAAATAGAAACCATTAAAAGTTTAAAATTGCTTGCAATGGTTTCAGGATTTGATACACCTAAAAGTAATTAAGTATGTATACCTCGTTAACAAACAGACGTAGTTTTATAAAGAAAATGGCTATTATGTCTGCAATGACAGCTGCAGCCACTATGTTTCCAGGCATTTTATTTGCTGAAGAACAGGAGAAGAATCTTCCAAAAGGAGGTAATTTAGATTGGAAAAAAGCACCTTGTAGATTTTGTGGTGTTGGTTGTGGGGTTTTAGTTGGCATTGACAATGGTAAGGCTGTTGCAGTAAAAGGTGATCCTAAATCTCCTGTAAATAAAGGTTTGTGTTGTGTGAAAGGATATCACTCGGTGATGTCTATTTACGGAAAAGATAGATTGACGAAACCTTTGGTTAAAAAGAACGGACAGTATGTAGAAACCTCTATGAAGGAAGCATTAGATTTAATTGCTTCCAAAATGAAAGAAACCATTAGTGAGCATGGTAAAGATGCGGTGTCTATTTATGGGTCAGGACAATGGACCATTCCCGATGGTTATGTGGCTTCAAAACTATTTAAAGGGTGTATAGGTACCAATAATGTTGAAGCTAATGCCCGTTTGTGTATGGCAAGTGCCGTAACAGGGTTTTTAACCTCATTTGGTTTAGATGAACCAATGGGGTGTTATGAAGATATAGATAATGCTGATGTTTTTGTGCTTTGGGGAAATAATATGGCTGAGATGCACCCTGTTTTATTTTCCAGACTTTTAGATCAGAGACTTAAACGGGGTGTAAAAATTATTGATTTTGCAACACGTACTACCCGAACCAGTATGGCAGCAGATAAATCTATAATCTTTCAACCGCAAACCGATTTGGCAGTAGCTAATGCCATTTGTTATGAAATTATAAATAACGGCTGGGTAAACAAATCGTTTGTTGAAAAACACTGTAGCTTCAGTAAAGGGCTTACGGATATGGGATACGGGCTAGAGGATAAATACAGTTTTAATGATAAACCTGAGTCTATTGATTTTGAGGCTTATAAGACCTTTTTGCAAGATTACACTCCAGAAAAGGTAGAGAAGATTTCTGGCGTTTCTGCAAAAGATATTAAGTATTTGGCTTCTTTTTATGGCGATCCCAATAAGAAAGTGATGTCACTTTGGTGTATGGGAATGAACCAACACACACGTGGTACTTGGATAAATAATTTGGTTTATAACATTCACTTATTAACCGGAAAAATATCTACTCCTGGTAATAGTCCGTTTTCATTAACAGGCCAGCCTAGTGCCTGTGGAACGGTAAGAGAAGTTGGTACTTTAACCCATAAATTGCCTCATGGCGTAGTAACCAATGAAGAGCATAGAAAATTTGCAGCCGAAATTTGGGATGTACCAGTTGAAAACATTGACCCTAAACCATCTTATCATACGGTAGAAATGTTTAGAGCCTTAGACAGAGGCGATATTAAATTTATGTGGATTCAAGTAACCAATCCTATGGTAACCATGCCAAAATTAAAACGTTACCGAGATGCTTGTGAAAAAGAAGGACGCTTTATTGTGGTTTCTGATATTTACCCTACACCAACCACAGATATTGCCGATGTTATTTTACCATCAGCGATGTGGATTGAGCGTGAAGGTATGTATGGTAATTCAGAACGCAGAACACAATACTTTGAGAAAATGATTGAGCCTTCTGGGGAAGCTATGAGTGATACTTGGCAAATTGTTGAGGTGGCTAAGCGTTTAGGGTACGAAAAACAATTTTATTACAACGAAGCAACACATATAGAAGAAATATATAATGAATATAGAAGGCATCATGAAGGTAAAAAGCATGCCATGGCGCCTTTAGAAGTCTTAAAGTCACAGCCTGGAGCGCAATGGCCTTATGTAGATGGAAAATCAACAAAATGGCGTTTCAATTCAGAGTATGACCCTGCTTGTAGTAACGGCGAAAAGTTTCATTTTTACGGAAAACCAGATGGTAAGGCCGTGATTTGGCAACGACCCTATGAACCAGCGCCAGAAGTGCCTGATAGTGATTATCCATTTTGGTTATGTACAGGGCGTGTAGTTGAACACTGGCATACTGGCTCCATGACAAGACGTATTCCTGTGCTACATAAAGCCATGCCGCATGCCTATGTAGAGTTAAACCCAGAGCAGGCCAAGGACATGCAAATAAGAACAGGAGATAAGGTGAAATTAACTACCAGACGCGGAGAGATTGTACTTCCAGCTTCAGTAAATGAAAGAGGGGTGCCTGAAAGAAACCAAGTGTTTGTGCCCTTCTTTGATGAAAACATGCTGATTAATGATGTTACTTTAGATGCGTTTTGTCCGATTTCTAAACAACCAGATTATAAAAAATGTGCTGTTAAAGTAGAAAAGGTTTAATAAAGACTTAATATGAAAAGATTAGGAATCATATCATTATTTATTGTACTCTTTTTGGCCTTTATTTTTGTTTGGAATTTAAGCTATCAAGCGGGACAAGAGGAAGCATATATCCCTGTTGATAAAGAAAGTTCTATAACCTTAATGCCATCAGAAACAGGTGTTTTTGAGCGCTCTGAATACGCCTTAGATTATGCTAACATGCCTGTTGATGAAAACCATCAACGTACCTTAAAGGAGTATTATAAAAATAGAGCATTTCATGGGGCGCCACCGTCTATTCCGCATCCTGTTGTAGACGAAATAAGTATGGGAGAAAACAAATGCTTAAAATGTCATCAAAATGGTGGTTTTGTTGATAAGTTTCAGGCCTATGCCCCCGTAACACCACATCCTGAAATGATAAATTGCAGACAATGTCATGTGCCACAGCAAACCAGTTCATTGTTTAAAAACACGAATTTTCCACAACTAAATGCTCCTGAGGTTGGTGTCAATAATGCGTTGCCAGGAAGCCCGCCAGTTATACCACACCAAATACAAATGCATGAAAATTGTTTGTCATGCCATGCTGGCCCAAGTGCTCCCAAAGAGATTCGGGTAACACATCCTGAGCGGGTAAATTGCAGACAATGTCACGTATCTAATAATAAAGAAGTAACAGATATAGGAACTTTTAAAAGAGCAACAAACAATGCAATACAATAAGCGTATTATGAATAAATGGATTTACGGTTTTGTTTTTTTAATGCTGTTTTTTTCCTGCAAGCATGGTGAAGGAGAGTATCATGGTGTTGTTGAAAAAATTGAGGCTGAGAGTAAAAATTATCATGGCGTAACAGTGTCTTCAGAACAGTATCATGACGGTATTGATATGATAAAAATTTCAGAAGGCGGACACGAATTTTTAATCCCCGAACGTAAAGGACAAATTAAAATGTATGCCTGTACTGAGTGTCATAACAAGCCTTTAAGTAAGATGCAAACTGAAGGAGAACAAAAGGCGCATTGGGATATTAAATTAGTACATGCTAATGAGAATACTATGAGCTGCGTAACGTGTCACAATCCTGATAATATGGATCAGCTTAAAAGTTTAACACATAAAGAAATTGATTTTAATAAGAGTTACAACGTGTGTAATCAATGCCATACCAAGCAATTTGAAGATTGGAAAGGAGGCGCGCATGGTAAAAAGATTGGAGGTTGGGCACCACCTAGAGCTTCAATGACCTGTGTGAACTGTCATAATCCGCACAAGCCTCATTTTGAGTCTAAATGGCCAGCACGATTTAATACACAAACAGTAAAAGAAAGAGAGTAAAAAAACACGAGTAGTTTTAATAAAATTTAGGGTATGAGTAGCAATAATAAAAAGTGGTTTTCTTTAAATCTTGGCAGGAAGAGTAGTGCAAGTTCAGGTTCGTGTGGTTGTGGAAAAACATCTGGTGGTTGTGGTTCTCACAGCTCAGATGACTATGAAATGACAGATGAAGCTTTTGTTGCTGCAGCTGTTGATGCCTCTATTGGAGAAGAGCGAACTAAAGATGGCTTTGAGCAGGTGTTTGATGTTAAAATGGACAGAAGGACTGCTTTTAAAAAGTTAACCGCTAGTTTATTAATAGGAGCTGGTGCTGTAAGTACCTCGTGTAGTGTGATTAGTGGGGATGAGAGCAAAGAAAAAGCACAGATTGACTGGGAGGAACAGTTTAAGGGGAACTATAAGCTCATGACGGATGAAGAGAAGAAAGCTACAGTTGATAGATTGATGCGCTCTTATGAATTGCGAACTGGTAAGAACATTAGCATGTCCTCGAAAAATGCCGAAGAAAACATCTTATTTGGTTATGCGTTTAACATCTCCAAGTGTCAGGGGTATATGGATTGTGTGAATGCCTGCGTAGAGGAAAATAACCAAGATCGTGATTCACAAATGCAATACATCAGGATTCATGAAATGAAGGACGGGAATGGTTTTAGTTTTGATGAAGCTGATGATAATTACTATCATGAAGTGCCAGCAGAAGGCCATTTTTATATGGGAACACAATGTTTTCACTGTGATAATCCGCCATGTGTTAATGTGTGTCCTGTACAAGCCACATGGCGTGAAGATGATGGCCTAGTGGTGGTTGATTATGATTGGTGTGTAGGGTGTAGATATTGTATGGCGGCTTGTCCTTATGATGGCCGACGTTTTAATTGGAAGAAGCCTGAGGTTCCTGAGGCTGAGATTAACCACAATCAGCATTATTTAGGAAACAGAATGAGGAAAAAAGGGGTCATGGAAAAATGCACTTTTTGCGTACAACGCTCTAGGGCTGGGAAAAATCCAGCTTGTGTTGAGGCCTGCCCAACGGGAGCAAGAATTTTTGGAAATTTATTAGACCCTAATAGTACTATTAGATGGGTTTTAGAAAATAAGAAAGTCTTTAGATTAAAAGAAGATTTAGGAACAGAACCTAAGTTCTGGTATTTTATGGACTAATTGGTTTGCGTTAGGGATTGCCGAGTAAATCCTTTTTGTGAAGTATGAGCAAAAAGATTGCAACAGAAAGCCCGCCCCCTTGAGGGAACGCCCAAATAAATAAAGCTAAGAGTTAATAAGATTTTAAATGAAACAAATAAAGGTTTTTGGTAGTTTAGTTAAAGATAGTTTAGATACCATAACACATGGCAATGTGAAGTATCATATATGGATGGGGGTTTTAACGTTTATGATGTTGGTGGGCATGTATTGTTATTCCATTCAGTTGAGTGAAGGCTTGCAAGTCACAGGGATGACCGATAGGGTGAGTTGGGGGTTATATATTTCAAATTTTACATTTTTAGTTGGTGTAGCTGCTGCTGCTGTTATGTTGGTAATGCCTACCTATGTGTTGCATGATGTAGATTTTAAACAAGCGGTGTTAATTGGTGAAGGGCTTGCGGTTTCTGCATTGATTATGTGTTTGGCTTTTGTAATTGCCGATATGGGTGGGCCCTCTGTGTTATGGCATATGATACCGGGGCTTGGGGTGTTTAATTTTCCAAACTCTATGTTAACTTGGGATGTTTTGGTACTCAATGGCTATTTGTTTTTAAATATTACCATTCCTTTTTATATCCTCTTTAGGCATTATCAAGGTAAGGAAGCCAAGTCTAAAGTATATGTGCCAGGAGCTATATTGTCTGTGTTTTGGGCTGTTGGAATTCATTTGGTGACAGCTTTTTTATATCAAGGCTTACAGGCGCGTCCGTTTTGGAATAATGCCTTATTAGGGCCTAGATTCTTAGCGTCAGCCTTTGCTGCGGGTCCGGCATTAATTATTTTAGTTTTGGCTATGATTCGTAATTTTACAGCATTTAAGATTGAAGATAAAACATTGAAAAAAATTGCTATGGTAGTAACTGTTGCCGCTCAAATCAATTTAATTATGTTAGTTTCTGAGTTGTTTAAGGAGTTTTATGCGCCTACGCATCATAGTGAAAGTGCTTACTACCTGTTTTTTGGATTGCATGGGAAAGATGCTCTACTCCCATGGATATGGACGGCTATTCCTTTAAATATTTTGGCTACTGTCATGCTAACCTTTCATAAATTAAGAAATAATCCGAAGGTACTTTATTTTTGCTGTTTTATACTTTTTATTGCTATTTGGATTGAAAAAGGGTTTGGGTTAATTGTTCCGGGATTTATTCCAGGACCTTATGGTAAGATTTCTGAATATACGCCAACAGGTATTGAAATTGGGGTGACTTTGGGCATTTGGGCCTTAGGGGCTTTTGTTTTTACCATTTTGGCAAGAACTGCAATCGGTATTGAACTTGGACAATTGAGATACAAAAAGAATAAGCAATAGCTGAAAACGGAATTTACGAGTTTCACATTTAAAAGATATAAAAACATCAATTGAATAGTTTCAGTTGGTGTTTTTTGCATTACCCTTAAAAATAAGTGTTATAGTTTAAAAACTAAGTATTATTACGTAATATTGTGATTGTTACTTCGTTTTTATGATGCAAATAGCTTCACATATAAGGTCAAAACATAAGTTACAGAAAGATGTGTCTTGTAGTGCTTGTTTTAATGATAGTTGTTTGATTAAAAGGAACTTAAAGTCTTTTGATGATTCTGATTTTACCGATAATAAAAATACATTGAGTTGTAAAAAAGGACAGCAATTTATTATGGAAGGTGCTCCCGTAAATGGCTTGTTTTTTATTTTAAAGGGTACTGTTAAAGTCTTTAGAACGGGTATCAATGGACGGGAACAAATTGTACGTTTTGCTAAAGAAGGTGAAATTATCGGGCATCGAGGTTTTGGTACCGAGGAATACTATTCTATTGGTGCTATTGCGCTTCAAGATTCTGTATTGTGCTATTTTTCCAAGGATAATCTGCAAGAAATTTTATTAAAAAATCCTGCGTTTACCTATGATATGATGCTGTTTTATGCTAATGAGCTTAACAGAAGTGAAAATAAAGTGAAATCTATTTCTCAAATGACGGTACGGGAACGCGTCATAGATACCCTATTATATATTCATAGAAAATTTGGTGATTTAAGAGGGTTTATAAATTTACCTTTAAGCAGAAGAGAATATGCCGATTATGCCGGAACAACGGAGGAGCAAGTTATACGTGTTTTTTCGGCTTTAAAAAAAGAGGACTTGATTATTGCGCAAGGCAAAAAAATAGGTATTAAAGATATTCAACTTCTAAAAAAAGAAATTAGCGAGCACAACTTCTTTTTAGATAGCTAATTTTTAATTTTCAATCATACTTATATAAATACTTATTTTTTAAGGGCATTTTTTTGCCTTTTTATTAATTCCTGCGTTATAGTAGTTTTTTTAATGTATCAAAAGATTGTTTTGGTCTGTTTTATATCATAATCGGTTAAGCTTCTAGCTTTTATTTTTGTTTTAAATAAGTATTAATACTTAATTGTAAAGAAACAAACCAAAACACAAATATATTATGGAACCAAAAACCATTACGTTAGTACAAGAATCATTTGAAAAAGTTAAACCAATAGCTCCTGCTGCTGCTGAAATATTTTATTCAAAGTTATTTGAATTAGATCCGCAACTTAAACCACTTTTTCCAAATAGTGAAGAAGCCATGAAAGTACAAGGCAATAAATTGATGAGTATGTTAGGTGCTGCGGTTGCCGGGCTTAATAATTTAGATGCACTCATCCCTGTTTTAAAGGATTTAGGAAAACGTCATGTAGAATACAAGGTGGAAGCTTTTCATTATGATACGGTTGGCGAAGCGCTTTTAGGAACTTTGGAAGCAGGGTTGGGAGATGATTTTACCTCAGAGGTTAAAGAGGCTTGGGCTAGTGTTTACGGAACCATGTCTAGCGTAATGATTGAGGCCGCTTATTAATAACTAAAACAAAACAAGATGAAGACAATTATATATAAAATTTCATTATTTTTTTCAGCTCTAGTACTGGTGGCTTGCGGTGGTGTGCCAGAAGAAAAATCAGAAACGGCTGCTGAAGAAAATGCCTTTTCTGTTGAAGAAGTGTTAGAAATGGTTGCTAAAGAAAATGACGTTACAAGAACGTTATACACAAAAGCTATTGTAGGTAAAGGAAAAGCTCAAGGTATGAAGTTTGATGAAGATTGGAGAAAAGATGACGTGGAGGCAGGACCTTTACCCGCTTTATTCTTAAGAGGTGTGGCAACAAGCATTATAAAGAGTCCTGTGCCTTTGGGGTTGTATTTGGGATCAGATTTTCCTGTAAATGCAGCTAACAAATTTGAAGGGAAGCAAGCCGATTTATTTCAGGAAATAAAGAAAACTCAGGAACCTCAATTTTTTTATGATGAAGATCAAAAATTGCATACAGCCATGTTTGCCGATCTTGCCAGTGCAGGGGCTTGTGTAAGCTGTCATAATAAACACCCTCAAACCACCAAATCTGATTGGAAATTGGGAGACGTTATGGGTGCAACAACTTGGCAATATCCTAAAGACTCACTAACATATAAAGAAACTGTAGCTGTTTTAAATGCTTATGCCAAAGGTACAGTAGATATTTATATGGAGTATTTAGATGAAATTGAGGCGTTTAAAGAAAGTGAGAAGCCGGAAATAGGAAATAAGTGGCCAGCAGAAGGAAATTATCTTCCCACGGCAGAAGTTTTTCTGGATAGTGTAAAAAAATTGTCTTCTTATGAGACAATGAAACACTTGGTTGCTGTAAAATAAACTTAGTTCTTGATTTGCACTTGCTCATCGCTGTAGTAGATAGTTATGGGCAAGTTGCATTATCAACTCAACCAAAAAAAACAGTTAATGATAGCCAAAAATAAATCAACAATAGTTGGGGTGGTGCTTTTATGCGCTTTCTTTTTACAATATTTTTTGAAACTAGAATGGATGTGGTTGTTTCAACTTCAAAAGGAAGAACTTTATAAAAGATGGTCTGGATTGGTTTTGGCACTACTCATTGTTTTTCAATGGGTTTTAACTATTACTCGAGTAGTAAAAAGACTCAGAAAGTATGCCATGCCTATGCAAGCCATACATAAATGGTTAGGAGCTGTGAGTCCTATAGTCTTCTATTTTCATAGTGCAACTTTAGGCTATGGTTATTTGTTATTGCTGTCTTATATCTTCTTTTCAAACACGTTATTGGGGTATTTAAATCTTGATGTTATTAAAAGTAATAATGAGATGCTATTTAAAGGATGGATGATTAGCCATGTTGCATTGTCTATTATTGTGTCAATAATGATGGTATTTCATATTAGTATGGTGTTTTATTATAAATAATTGATTGTATGAAATTGCTAGTAAAAGATATTATAAAAGAGACCCCTGATGCTATTAGTATTAGTTTTAAAAATGGAAACTTTTTTAAGAAGATAAAGTATAAACCAGGACAATTTCTAACCATTCATGTGCCTATTGACGGTCAGATTCATAAACGCGCGTATTCTTTTAGTAGTAATCCGTTTACAGATAAAGATTTAAAGATTACTATTAAACGTGTAGAAAAGGGATTAGTTTCAAATTATATACATGATAACCTTAAGGTAGGTGATAAGTTAGAAGTAGATGATCCAGCAGGTTCATTTTTTATTCAACCTCATGGTAAGTCACAAAAACAGTATGTGCTATTTGCCGGGGGAAGCGGTATTACACCTATGTTTTCTATAGTAAAATCAGTTTTAACAGAAGAAAAAGCGTCGAGAGTATTATTGATTTATGCCAATCAAACCATAGATTCTATTATTTTTCATAATGAAATTAAGGCTTTAGAGTCCAGTTTTCCAAATCAATTTTCTGTTGAGCATATCATTTCTTCAAATAAAATACAACAAGACAATTACCATGCTGGGTTGGCCAGACAAGATGTTTTACAAACAATTTTTTCAAAACATAATCTTGTTTTTGGTGATTATGTGTACATGATATGTGGGCCTAACGGCTACATGGAAAAAATAAAGGAATTGCTTAAGGCTAATGGTGTAGCCCGGGAAAAGATAAAAATAGAAGTATTTAAAGCACCAGTTGTAAAAGTTACAGGCAGGAATTTAATAAGCAATGTAATCTTAACTATTGATGGCGCCTCGCACCAGATACAGGTAAGGGGAGACCGGTCTATATTGCAACAAGCCATGTCTGAGAGTATAGTTATTCCATATTCTTGTAGATCAGGAATGTGTTCTACCTGCAAAGCCAAATGTGTTTCAGGTGAAGTAAGTATGACAGACGGTCATTTATTATCTGATGCCGAAGTAGCTCAAGGCGATATATTAACCTGTGTGAGTTATCCAGCCAGTGAAAATTTAGTTATAGAAATTTAAACCTCAAAAGAAGTATGTTTAAAGTTAGTCCGTTACGTAAAAGACAAGTTCTTGGTGGTGTTATAGGGTTTGTTTTAGGCGTGGTATTGTTTTACATTTTCACCTTAGAGGCTACAGAAAAATACGTATCCATTGGCCCCATGAATACGGGGCATCAAGATTTGTCTTGTTTTACATGTCATGCCGATGCTAAAGGGAATTTATTACAACAAGTACAATCTAATATCTCACATGCTGTAGGTGCCAGAAAGACGGCGGTAGATTTTGGAACCAAAGATGTTACTGTAGATAATTGTTTGGAGTGTCATGATCGAGCCAACGATAGGCATCCAACCTATAGATTTTCTGAACCCAGATTTAAAGACGCCATTAAACATATTGATGCTACTACTTGTATTACGTGTCATTCAGAACATAATAGTGAACGGGTATCGGTAGCTTCCATAAACTATTGCATGAATTGTCATCAAGATTTAGTTGTAGAAAATGACCCCTTAGATATCTCTCACGAGCAACTAATTGTTGCTAAAGAATGGTTCACTTGTATTCAATGTCATGATTTTCATGGTAATCATAAGTATGAGGTGCCAGAAAAATTGTCTGATACTATTCCTATGCAATTTATTCAAGCCTATTTTAAAGGAGGTGAAGACCCTTATGGCACCAATAAAAAATATACTGCCTTATCACAGGAAGCTTGGTTGAAAACTTTAGAAAAGTAAATAATTCGCTTGTTTTAAAACGCGTTCTTTTGTGAGTCTATCACAAAGAAGTAAATTGTAAAATACGTATTTGTGTAAACATAAATACGTATTTTTTTTGTTCTTTTTTGTGCGATTAAGTATATGTTTACGTATTGTTTTATGGTATGTTTAATGTTTTAATATATTGATATTTAGTTTTTTATGCTTGTTTTATGTGTTGTCGCAGTTTTGTTTATGATAAAAAAGAGTTAAGGGTATGTGTATTAACATGAGTAGAAAGTGTTGCTACTTATATATTTGTCAAAAAATAAGTAATTATACTTAGAATTATAAAAACTATAAATTATGAAATCACTAATCAAAAAATCAACTTGGATCTTACCTGTAGCAGTGTTGCTATTTTCTTGTGGAAACAAAGACAAGAAACAAGCAACTTTAGCTGAAAATGTGGCTACAGAAACTTCAAAAACAAAAACTTTAGAAATTGAAAAACCACAGTTAACATTTGGTTTTATCAAATTAACAGATATGGCACCGTTAGCCATTGCTAAAGAAAAGGGGTTTTTTGAAGATGAAGGTTTATTTGTATCAGTTGAAGCACAATCTAACTGGAAAAACGTTTTAGATCGTGTTATTGATGGTCAGTTAGACGGTTCACATATGTTAGCTGGACAGCCTATAGCTGCTGGAGCAGGGTTTGGTCGTCAAGCTAAGTTAGTAACACCTTTTTCTATGGACTTAAATGGTAACGGTATTACAGTATCAAATGATGTTTGGTCTAAAATGAAGCCCAATGTGCCTGTAGGAGAAGATGGAAAACCAATACATCCTATTAAGGCGGATGCATTAAAGCCTGTTATTAGCGAATATAAAAATTCAGGAAAAGCTTTTAAAATGGGTATGGTATTCCCTGTATCAACACATAATTATGAAATTAGATATTGGTTAGCTGCTGCCGGAATTCACCCAGGTATGTATACGGCCGATAATGTACAAGGACAAATAGATGCTGAAGTTTTACTTTCTGTAACGCCTCCGCCACAAATGCCAGCAACACTAGAAGCCGGAACTATTTATGGGTATTGTGTAGGTGAACCATGGAACCAGCAAGCCGTATTTAAAGGTATTGGTGTGCCAGTAACTACAAACTATGATATCTGGAAAAATAATCCAGAGAAAGTATTTGTAATGACTCAAAAATTCATTGATGAAAACCCTAATACAGCCATTGCAGTTACTAAAGCATTAATAAGAGCTGGTAAATGGTTAGATGAACCTGGAAATAGAGCTGAGGCTGTAAAAATATTATCAATGTCACAGTATGTTGGAGCTGATGAAGCGGTATTAGCCAATTCAATGACTGGTACTTTTGAGTTTGAAAAAGGTGATAAAAGAGAGATGCCAGACTTTAATGTATTCTATAAATACAATGCAACATATCCATTCTATTCTGATGGTATTTGGTTCTTAACTCAAATGAGAAGATGGGGACAAATTCCTGAAGCTAAACCAGCTGAGTGGTATGCAGAAACCATTAAAGATATTTACAGACCTGATATCTGGGAAAAAGCTGCAAAACTTTTAGTTGAAGAAGGGCATATTCCAGCAACAGATATTCCTGTAACAGATGGCTATAAAGCACCTACTTCCGATTTTATCGATGGAACAACATATGATGCTAAAGATCCAATTTCATACATCAACAGCTTTAAAATTGGTAACAAAGATAAAGCATTACAGTAATTAAAAATTAAGAAAAGAACTAAGTAAATAATTTGTCATGAAGCAAAGCATAACATTAGGAAAAGTAACCAAATTTATGGGATTAGGGTTTTTAACCACGTTAAAAGATCTATTCACTGGGAAGCTAGAAAAGGAAGATTTTGTAAAATTCTTGCGCAAAGTAGTCGTACCACTTGCTTCCATACTATTATTTATTGGAATTTGGCATTCAGGTGCTAAGGTTCTATACAATAGAGAGGCCGATTTTAAAATTGAAAAAGCACTTGCAGATCAGGGCCCTGAAGCGGCCGAAGCACTAAAAGCATGTATAGCTTCTGGAGATATTAGTTGTCAGCCTAATACCTTACCAGCACCAAGCCAAGTTTGGGAATCCTATAAGTCATTATTACGAGATCATAATATAATTAGTGCAGATAAAGCGGCATTTAAAGAAAAGACTGCCGCTTTAAATGCTAAAAGAATTGCAGAAGGAAAAGAGCCTATTGTTTATACAGGAAGACCATCATTTATTGATCAAATTGTGATGAGCTTAAAAACGGTGTTTGCTGGGTTTTTATTAGCATTGATTATTGCTATTCCTATTGGTATTCTTATTGGGTTGAGTCCAACTTTAAAAAGTGCATTCAACTGGTTTATTCAAATATTTAAACCCGTTTCACCAGTTGTTTGGTACTTGCTGGTGTTCATGATTGTTAAAACTATTTTAATAGATTCAAGTGATGATAGTTCATTTACCATTTCGTTTATCAGTGTAGGTTTGTGTTCTATGTGGGCCACATTAGTAAATACCGCCATGGGCGTGTCTTCTGTTGATAAAGATTATATCAATGTGGCTAAAGTGTTAAAATTAGGGCCTTTTCAAAAGGTTTTTAAAGTGATTTTACCATCATCGTTACCGCTCATCTTTACAGGTTTAAAAATTACATTGTCTGTGGCTTGGATGGTGCTTATTGCTATTGAATTATTAGCGCAAAGTCCTGGTTTAGGATTATTTGTTTGGGAAGAATTTCAAAATGGAGCAAATGATTCCAATTCAAAAATCATTGTAGCCATGTTTGTTATAGGTATTATAGGTTTCTTGTTAGATAGATTAATGCTAACTATTCAAAACGCAGTATCATTTAATAAAAATGAAGGCCTTTAAAAGAAGTTGAAAATCAACAATTAAACCAAAGAAAATGGCGTATTTAGAATTAAATAATATATACAAAAGCTACGGACAAGGCGAAAACACTACAGAAGTGCTGAATAATATCAATCTGACAATTGAAGAAGGTGAATTTGTAGCTATTGTAGGGTTTACAGGAAGTGGAAAAACAACCTTAGTAAATCTTATTAATGGTTTGTTAGAACCAACCAGTGGTGAGGTGCTTTTTAAAGGAGAACCAGTAAACGGAACCAGTCATGAACGTGGGGTAATTTTTCAAAATTATTCGCTGTTACCTTGGTTAACCGTTGGTCAGAATATCTATATGGCCGTAAAGGAAGTGTTTCCTAAAAAGAGTAAAAAAGAGTTAAATGATTTGGTAAAGGAGTATGTTGAAATGGTGGGTTTATCACACGCTATCAATAAACGTCCTAAAGAATTATCAGGAGGTATGCGTCAACGGGTTGCTGTAGCCAGGGCGCTAGCTATGAAACCTGAAATGATTATTATGGATGAGCCACTTGGAGCTTTAGATGCCTTAACCAGAGGAAACCTTCAAGATGAAATTTTAAATATTTGGGGAAAAGATAAGCGCACCGCGTTATTGATTACTAATGATGTTGATGAAGGTATTTACATGGCCGATCGTATTATTCCGTTAAAACCAGGGCCTAGAGCAACCTTAGGGCCTGAGTTTAAAATTGATATTGAACGCCCTAGAGATAAAACCGAGCTCAATGATAATCCTAATTTTAAGGAAACCAGAAACGCTATTATTGAGTACTTAATGGATATTGGTAACGAACGTAAATCTGAAGCTGTCGAAGTCTTTGAGTTGCCTGAGTTAGAACCTAAAAGTTTTGTTGGACGCTTTAAATAATTGATAGAAATGACTACAAATATATTAGAAAATAAAGGTAGAGGAATAATCACGGATAACGGACTTTTTCCTTCTTCAGAGGTTATGTTAGATTTAAAAAATCTAAAAAAAGTGTATCCAACTCCAAAAGGCGATTATGTGGTACTGGAAGGTTTGAATCTTCAAATTCGCAAAGAAGAGTTTGTTACTATAATTGGGCATTCAGGTTGTGGAAAAACAACCATGCTTTCCATGATTGCAGGGTTGAACGAAATATCAGGAGGTTATATTTCAGTTTTAGGAAAACATATAAAAGGCCCGGGACCCGATAGAGGTGTGATTTTTCAAGCACCTAGTTTAATGCCTTGGATGACCTCATTACAAAATGTACTTTTAGGAGTAAATCAGGTATTTCCACATGCAACAAAAGCTCAGCGAAATGATATAGCAAAGTATTATTTGCAGAAAGTTGGTCTTGAAGATGCGTTTGATAAAAAGGCCAGTGATTTGTCTCAAGGCATGCAACAACGTGTTGGTATTGCCAGAGCATTTGCTATAAAACCTAAAGTGTTATTACTTGATGAACCTTTTGGAATGCTAGATTCTTTAACAAGAGGTGAGCTTCAAGATACACTTATTGAAATTTGGAATAAAGAAAAGATTACAGCAGTTATGATTACGCATGACGTAGACGAAGCTATATTTCTAGCAGATCGAGTGGTTATGATGACTAGCGGACCAAAAGCAAAAATAGGAGATGTCTTGAACATTGATTTTGAAAGACCTAGAACTCGTAAAGCTGTTTTAGAACACAACGATTACTATACATACAGAAAGCATCTCATAGACTTTTTAGAGCATTAAGTATAAAAAGGAGGTATTTGTCTTTTTTGTAATCTAAACATGAGTTTTGTCATGTTTAGTGAAAAGCTATACTTTTACTTTTGTTAAAATTTTATTAAAACGAAAAATATCACAAATTTATATTCAAAAACACTTAAAACAAATCAAATTAAAACCTTAAAAAAATGAAAAAACAATACTTAATCTTAGCGCTTTTTTTAGCAGGAATTCAATTTATGCAAGCGCAATTTACCCTTGATGGAGAGTTCAAGCCAAGAACGGAATATAGACATGGTTTTGGAAGTTTAATTCCTGAAGCTGCAGAACCAGGTTTTGGTATTTCAACTAGAGTACGTTTAAATGCAGGGTTTGCCACTGAGACCTATAAATTATTTGTAAGTTTTCAAGACGTTATGGTTTGGGGTGAAAACAGACAGATTTTACCTTATGATATGAATAATTCTTTTGCTGTTTTTCAAGCTTGGGCTGAGTTTCAATTGGGTTCTGGTTGGTCAACCAAATTAGGACGTCAGGTGTTATCTTATGATGATCAACGTATTTTAGGAGGCTTAGATTGGGCGCAACAAGGGCGTAACCATGATGCTGGCCTTATTAAATACAAAAAAGATAAGTTTGCTTTAGATGTAGCTTTAGCATGGAATCAAGATTATTCACACCCAACAGGATTTGTGTCTGTAGGTAATGGATATGATACTACGGGGTTCTTCTCTTATAAAACCATGCAAATGGTGCATTTAAGTAATGCTTGGGATAACTTTTCAGGAAGTTTATTATTGATGAACAACGGATTCCAAAACTTTTCTGATGCTACAGGAACAAGAGTGTATGACGGGGTAAGCAACTTGCAAACTATGGGAGTACACTTAAAATATAAAGCGGGAGGTTTTGGTTTAGCTGCTAATGCTTATGTTCAAACAGGAGAGCATCAACAAGAACTGAAAGTAAAAGGGGCTTATTTGTTAGGCTTAGATCTTAACTTTAAAGCGTCTTCAGCTGTTGGTTTAGTTGTAGGGGCTGAATTAATAAGTGGTAATGACAAACCTGCTGGTGAAACTGGAGCCTTCTTCCCTTTATATGGTACAAACCATAAGTTTAATGGATTTATGGATTACTTCTATGTTGGAAATCATGCAAACAATGTTGGCCTATTAGATATTCATGTGGGTGCTAATTTCAAGCTTGGAGAAACCTCTAGTTTAATGGCAAAAGTGTTAAACTTTAGCGGAGAAAAAGAATTAGCCTCTGGAGAAAAATCACTAGGAACAGAAGTAGATTTAGTGTATGGAAAGAAGTTCAAAGGATTTGGTTTAAATATAGGTTATTCTCACATGTTTGCTGCTGATGGTATGTATGAGTTAAAAGGTGTGTCAAAAGATGCAGCTGCCGATGTGCAAAACTGGGCTTGGGTACAGTTATTAATTAAACCTAAATTTTTAAATACTGCGAAGTAAAACGAATTTTATATATTAAGTTTAATTTTGAATCCCCATTTTTGGGGATTCTTTTTATAAAAACAAATAACTTTTCTTACATTTAAGCAGTAAACACATGTTATGCTTAAAAAAGTTTTTGGAAGTGCGGTATTTGGTGTAGAAGCCACAACCATTACCGTTGAAGTAAATGTAGATTCTGGTATTGGTTATCATTTAGTAGGCTTGCCAGATAATGCTATCAAAGAAAGTAACTACAGAATTGCCGCAGCACTTCAAAACAATGGTTATAAAATTCCAGGTAAAAAGATTACTATAAATATGGCGCCTGCCGATTTAAGAAAAGAAGGTAGTGCGTACGATTTAACTTTGGCTATTGGTATTTTAGCAGCATCAAAACAAATAAATGCTGAAAATTTAGATAAATATCTTATTATGGGAGAGCTTTCGTTAGACGGAAGTTTGCAACCCATAAAAGGAGCCTTGCCCATTGCGGTAAAGGCTAGAGAAGAAGGGTTTAAAGGATTTATTCTTCCAAAGGTGAATGCTAAAGAAGCTGCTATTGTTGATAGTTTAGAAGTTTATGGTGTAGATAATATTACAGAAGTGATTCATTATTTCGATAAAGAAACACCATTAGAGCGCACCATTATTAATACCCGAGAAGAGTTTTTTAAAAATTTAGAATTTCCTGAGTTTGATTTTGCCGATGTAAAAGGGCAGGAAGGCATAAAACGCTGTATGGAAATTGCAGCAGCAGGTGGACATAATATTATTTTAATAGGACCGCCAGGCGCAGGAAAAACCATGCTAGCTAAAAGGTTACCTAGCATTTTGCCACCAATGACCTTACATGAAGCACTAGAGACTACTAAAATACATTCTGTAGTTGGTAAAGTGAAAGATAGTGGTTTAATGGCACAACGCCCGTTTAGAAGTCCGCATCATACCATAAGTGATGTGGCTTTAGTTGGCGGTGGCGCTTACCCGCAACCTGGAGAAATTTCCTTGTCTCATAACGGTGTGTTGTTTTTAGATGAGCTTCCAGAGTTTAAACGTAGTGTGTTAGAAGTTATGCGCCAACCACTTGAAGATAGAGAAGTCACAATTTCTAGGGCAAAATTTACCGTAACCTATCCGTCATCCTTTATGTTGGTGGCCAGTATGAACCCAAGTCCTAGCGGTTATTTTAATGATCCTGATGCTCCTGTAACATCTAGCCCTGCCGAGATGCAGCGGTATTTGGGTAAGATTTCCGGTCCCCTGCTGGATAGAATTGATATTCATATTGAAGTCACACCCGTGCCTTTTGATAAGTTATCTGATGAACGAAAGGGAGAGTCGTCAGTTGATATACGAAAGCGGGTAACGCTGGCCAGAGCTTTACAAACAAAACGTTTTGAAGATTCAGATACGGTGCATTACAATGCACAAATGAACACCAAACAAATTAGAACATATTGTGTGCTTGATGAGGCATCAAAGCAATTATTAAAAACAGCCATGGAGCGACTTAATTTATCTGCTAGAGCGTATGATAGAATACTAAAGGTGTCTAGAACTATAGCGGATTTAGAAGGAGCTGAGCACATAAACGGTTCTCATATAAGTGAAGCGATTCAGTATAGAAGTTTAGACCGAGAAGGTTGGTTAGGATAAGCTTACTTTTTTATGTATCTTTTGTTACACAACCTAACTCGTGGAATCATAATTTTAACACATGAAAATACCTTTATCCTTATTACTGCTTTGTATTGTTTTTGGTTGTAATACAGAAAAAAAACAGCCAATTCAGTCCGAATTAAATAATAAAATAGATAGTTTGAATTTTGAAATTCCAAAACTAGATATAGCTCAGGCTAATATTTTGGCAACATTGCCATTAGATTGCATTAATACAGAGTACCCTAATAAATTGTCTCAGGTTTTAGGGAGTGAAGACGATTTAGGAACACCTGCAAATTTGCATCCTGCATTTTATGGATGTTTTGATTGGCATTCAGCGGTTCATGGGCATTGGAGCTTGGTAAAACTTCTAAAAGACTTCCCAGATTTAGAACGTAGCAATGCCATTAAAGAACGGCTTCTAAACAACATTTCAAAAGAAAATATTGCGGCTGAAGTGGCTTATTTTAAAGGGAAGCACAATACCTCATATGAGCGTACTTATGGCTGGGCTTGGTTGCTTAAATTGGTTGAAGAATTACATACTTGGGATCATCCATTAGCGCGACAACTAGAAGAAAATCTTGAGCCATTGGCACATTTGATTACACAGCGCTACATGGAATTTTTACCTAAATTGAATTATGCGCTTCGTGTGGGGACTCATACCAATACCGCTTTTGGATTGTCTTTAGCTTATGATTATGCAGAAACTTTGAATAAAACCGATTTGAAGGAAGCTATTAGAGACCGCGCTTCCTTTTTCTTTCAGAATGATCAACATTGCCCCATGTCTTGGGAGCCTAATGGGAGTGATTTTTTATCACCTTGTTTAGAGGAAGCCGCTTTAATGAAACGTTTATTATCAAAAGAAGATTATCGTATTTGGTTAAAACAGTTTTTACCCGAATTGAGTAATAAAAATTATGATTTGGCAGTTGGTTTAGTATCCGATAGAACCGATGGGCATTTGGTGCATCTTGATGGCTTGAATTTTTCTAGAGCATGGAATTTGTATAAAATTTCAGAAGGTTTTCCGGAGTACAACCATTTAAAAAACATAGCCAATAAGCATATCAATTATTCGCTGCCAAGTATTTTTGGAGATAGCTATGAGGGCGGACATTGGTTAGGTACCTATGCTATTTATGCCTTAAATACAGCACACAATTAAAAGGAGATATAAAAATTATTCATTCAAACTATATGAAATTAAACATAATATTTGTTGCGGTATTTAGTCTATTTGTGAGTTTAAGTGTGGCGCAAACACCACTTATAAATGCCCCTGCCATTAGTCCAGACGGACAACATATTGCATTTAATTATCAAGGCGATATATGGACGGCTCTTATTGATGGTAGTAATACCAGAAGATTAACTATTCATGAGGCTTATGATACAAACCCTATTTGGAGTTATGACGGAAAGCAAATAGCCTTTCAAAGTGACCGCTATGGCAATGACGATATTTATACTATACCCGCAAAAGGTGGATTACCCAAACGATTAACATTTCATTCAGCGCCTGACAATATTACCGATTACACAAAAAATGGAGATATTCTTTTTTCAACCAGAAGAAATTTTGCACAGGTAGAACGCGAAGCAGAAATACATATAGTTAATGAAAAAGGAGGAACACCGTACCGATTTTTAAATGCGGTGGGGTTACAAGCAACCATGTCTCCTAATGGAAAAATAATTGCCTTTGTGCGGGGAACTTGCAGAATGGAGCGCGAGGCTTACCAAGGTCCTGCCAATAGAGATATTTGGGTATATCACATTCAAAATGATACCTACTCAAAAATAACAACGTATAATGGAAATGATTTTTATCCGCAATGGGCTAACGATCACACTATTTATTTCCAATCTTCAAGAAGTGGAAAATACAATGTACACAAGGTAGAAGTAGATGATAACGGAACAAAAAAAGGAACCGTTTCTCAAATTTCAAACTTTACCAATATGGGAATTTTTTCATTTCAAATTAGTAGAAATGGAAATGATATAATCATGGTTAAAGGCAATAAAGTGTATACTTATAATGTGTCTTCAAAAAAACAAAATAAGATAAATATTGATATTACTTCAGATTATAGGTTCAATCCGGTTTCTCACAAAAGTTTTTCAAGTGGTGTTCAAGATATAGCGGTGTCTCCAAACGGAAAACTAGCAGCGCTTGAAGTGAGAGGCGAACTGTTTATAAGAGAAACAGACAAGGATAAAAAACGAACGGTTAATGTGTCAAAATCGGCTTATAGAGACAGAAATGCGGTATGGTTAAATGATAGTACATTACTATTTGTGTCTGATAGAGGAGGTCAAAATGATATATACTTGGTAAAATCAAATGATAAAAACCAGAGCAATCTGTTTAAAACACTAAAACATAAAATAGAGCGCGTAACAAAAACAACTGAATCAGAAAGTAGTTTAAAATTGGCACCTAATGGGAAACAAATGGCTTTTGTTAGAGGTAGAGGTAAGCTTATTGTAGCTGATATTAGTGACAGCGGAAAACTAACGAATGAAAAAGTGTTATTAAACGGTTGGGATACGCCCAGTGGTATATCGTGGTCACCAGACTCTAAATGGCTAGCGTATAATCTAAGTGATCTTGATTTTAACGGAGAAATTTACATACATAGGGCAGATAATACACAGAAACCTGTAAATATTTCAATGCATCCCAAACAAGATAGAAGTCCTGTTTGGAGTCCCGATGGTAGAAAGCTTATGTTTTCTTCAAATAGAAATAACAGCGATTATGATGTTTGGTTTACATGGCTAAGGCAAGAAGATTGGGAAAAAACAACTCAAGATTGGGAAGAAAACGATGAGGAGAAGCCTAAACCCAAAATTAAAAAAGAAGCCTCGAAAAAAGAAAAGAAGAATACCGAAAAAGAAGACAAGGATGAAGATGTTGACGTAATTATTGATTTTGAAGATATTCATGAACGTCAGGTTCAAGTTACCTCTTTTGTTGGAGGTGAATTTGGACAGTTGTTTTCAAAAGACTCAGAAACGATATACTATACAACAGGAAATGGTGGTAGAGGAGATGCCAAGGTGCCTTCAGATTTATATAAGATTAAATGGAATGGGAAGAGTAAAAAGGAAATTACCTCAAATGACAGTAAACCATCTAACTTAGTAGTTAATAGTGATTTTTCAAAAATTTACTTAACCAAAGGAAAAGGTAGTTTGTCTTCGGTTTCGTTTTCAAATGATAAATCTGAAAATTTAAGTTTTACAGCGCGCATGAATATAGATTATCATGCCGAATCTAAACAAATTTTTGAAGAAGCTTGGACGGCAATACGTGATGGATTTTATGATCCTAATTTTCATGGTCAAAATTGGACAAAGCTAAGAGAAATTTATGAACCGTTAGCTTTAGGGGCCTCCACAAGATCTGATTTTCAAAACATGTTCAATTGGATGTTAGGGCAAATAAATGCTAGCCATATGGGACTTTACGGTACCGAAACAAGAGAACAGTTGGAGCGCGAGTATACAGGATTCTTGGGCTTAGAAGTTGAGCCAACAAAAACAGGAAGCTTAAAAGTGATTGCGGTGGTGCCAAATATGCCAGGTGATAGATCTTCAAGTAAGGTGTTGTTAGGAGATGAAATACTAGGCGTAAACGGAAGTCAGCTAACAAAAGATTTAAACGTTTATAGTTTATTAGAGGGCACAGCAAATCAAAGGATTTATCTGGAGGTCAAACGAGCAGGCGAAACACTAGATATTGTTATAAGACCCAAAAGCAGCAACCGAAATGAAAACTATAAAGCCTGGGTAAAAGAGCGTCAACGCTTAACAGAAAAATATTCTAATGGTCAGTTGGGGTATATTCATATTCAAGGTATGAATTGGACGAGTTTTGAGCGTTTTGAACGTGAACTTACAGCAGCAGGACTAGGTAAAAAAGGTATTGTAATTGATGTGCGTTTTAATGGGGGCGGCTGGACTACAGACTATTTAATGGCTGTTCTTAATGTAAAACAACATGCTTATACCGTACCACGTGGTGCTGCTAAATATTTAGAAAAAGAGCATACAAAATTTAAAGAGCATTACCCCTTTAGTGAACGATTACCGTTGGCAGCATGGACAAAACCCTCAATAGCACTTTGTAATCAAAATAGTTATTCAAATGCGGAAATATTTTCACATGCCTACAAGTCATTGAATTTAGGTACATTAGTTGGGGTGCCGACATTTGGAGCTGTAATTTCAACAGGAGGCGTGACCTTAATAGATGGTTCGTATGTAAGAATGCCTTTTAGAGGTTGGTATGTAAAAGATTCTGGCATGAATATGGAATTAGGGCCTGCTCAACCAGATATCTTGGTTGATAACAATCCTGATGATAAAGCCAACGGTGAAGATTCGCAGCTGAAAAAAGCTGTGGAAACCTTGTTAAGCGAAATAAAATAGTACCTTTTTGATAAAAAAATGGTTTAAAAATATGGGACCAGGCCCTTTGGTAGCTGCAGCTTTCATAGGGCCAGGAACTGTTACAGTATGTACACTGGCAGGTGTAGGTTTTGGTTACACACTGTTGTGGGCTATGGTACTCTCTATTTTGGCGACTATTGTTTTACAAGAAATGGCTGCAAGATTGGGTATTGTTGCTCAAAAAGGACTGTCTGAAATTATTCGCACAGAAATACAGCATCCTATTATCAAGTTGTTTGTTGTACTCCTTATTTTATCGGCTATAGTTATTGGAAATGCAGCTTATCAAGCTGGAAACATAAGTGGTGGTGTTTTAGGGTTAGAGACTGTTCTAGAACATCAAAATATTACCGTTAACAACCTGACTATTAATCCGCTAAATATTATTCTTGGAGTGTGTGCGTTTGCGCTTTTATACTTGGGAAACTACAAAGTATTAGAAAAAGTTTTAATAAGTTTAGTGCTTTTAATGAGCTTATCTTTTTTATATACAGCCATAGTTACTAAACCCAATATAGTAGAGGTACTTCAAGGTGCTTTGATACCAATATTTCCCGAAGGAAGCTTATTAACTATTATTGCCTTGATTGGCACTACGGTGGTACCATACAATTTGTTTTTACATGCATCATTAGTTAAAGAAAAGTGGCACAGTGAAAAGGATTTAAAGTGGGCTAGAAGAGATACCGTTTTGTCGGTAATTTTAGGAGGAATAGTGTCCATATGTATTATTGTTTCTGCCACTGCAATTCAGGCAACTGAAATTAACAATGCAACAGATTTAGCTAAAGGGCTTGAACCTTTGTATGGTTCATATGCCAAATATTTTTTAGGAATTGGTTTGTTTGCAGCAGGTATTACCAGTGCTATAACAGCGCCACTGGCGGCAGCTTATGTAGCTACAGGTTGCTTGGGGTGGGCAAGACATATGAAAGGATTTCAATTTAGAATGGTGTGGATGGGTGTTTTGTTATTAGGTGTTTGTATTTCCTCTTTAGGTATTAATCCCATAGAAATTATAAAATTTGCACAAGTAGCTAACGGTATTTTATTACCTGTAATCGTTGGATTTTTAATTTGGATTATGAATAAGCATTCTGTCTTAGGCCTTTATAAAAACAAGCTATGGCAAAATATTTTGGGAGGTTTTATTTTAATTTTTAGTATCTTTCTTTCCATGGCTACGTTAAACAAAGTTCTCGGCCTAAATATATTTTAACATGAATAAATACATTGACATTAATGTAGATGTAGGGGAAGGCTTAGGTAATGAATCTGAAATAATGCCTTTAATATCTTCTTGCAATATAGCTTGCGGAGGGCATGCTGGTGATGCTAAAACGATGAAAACAATGGTAGCTCTGGCAAAATCGAATAATGTTAAAATAGGAGCACACCCATCTTTTCCTGATAAAGAGAATTTTGGAAGAAAAATAATGAACATGCCTTGTGTGGCCTTGTATACCACTATAGAACATCAAATTAAATGCTTGTTAAAAGAGTTGGAAGATGTTCATTTACAATTACATCACGTAAAACCTCATGGAGCTTTATATAATTTGGCTACAATTGATGAAAAAACGGCTAAGGTTATTATAGAGGTAATGAAAGGACTTATGACCAGAGCTAAACTCTATGTGCCTTACAACTCTGTAATAGCTAAATTGGCTGTAGAACATAATATTCCTGTGATGTATGAAGCTTTTGCAGATAGAAACTATAATGATGATTTAACCTTAGTATCAAGAACAGTGTCTAATGCCGTAATAGAAGATGCAGATGAATTGTATGAGCATGTGTTTAGAGTTGCTACCTCAGGACGCGTAAGAACAATATCAGGACATTTAGAACGCATAGAAGCTGAAACATTTTGTGTTCATGGCGATAACCCCAATGCTGTGTACTTAATTTCCAATCTCACGAAGCGCTTAATAGAAGCAGGCTTTCAAATTTGCTAATTGAATGCACTATCATATAGTATACAAACGCTTTGGTGATCGCGCCATATTAATTGAATGGCCCAAGGAAATTAGCACGTCAATTTTGAGAGATATACTTAATTTTAAAGAAAAACTAAGCATTGATCTTCATAAAGATATTTTAGAAACACGATCTGCTTATAATAGTTTGTTAGTGGTGTATAACAAGGTTATTACATCTTTTAAAGAAACTTGTAACACATTAACCTGTATCTATAAACAAGCAGGTAGTTTGCCAAAACAGAAGTCAACCCTTTGGAAAATTCCAGTATGTTATGATTTCAGTTTTGGTTTAGATTTACGGGATATGGCTAAAGCTAAACAAATGTCTGTTTCAAATATTATTGAACATCATACCGCTGCCATTTATACGGTATATTTCTTAGGGTTTTTACCTGGCTTTATGTATTTAGGAGGATTGGATAAAGTATTAAAGATGCCCAGAAAATCCATGCCAAGAATGAAAATTGAAAAAGGAGCGGTAGCAATAGGCGGTGATCAAACGGGGGTTTATCCTATGGAAAGTCCTGGAGGATGGAATATTATAGGTAATACCCCAATTAACTTTTTTAACGTTGCTAATTCAGAACCTTGTTTTGTAAATGCGGGTGATACAATAAAATTTTATGCTGTGTCACAGGAAGAATATAATGATATAAAAGTGTTGGTTCAAGCAGGCGTGTATCAGTTAACAAGTAAGATGATAGATGATTGAAGTGTTGCATTCTGGGTTTTATACCTCCATTCAAGATTTAGGAAGAACAGGGGTTCAAAAATACGGTGTTCCATATTCAGGTGTGATGGATAAACGAGCCGCTATGTTGGCAAACGCGCTTTTAGGAAATAACATAAACGAAGCGGTTTTAGAAATAACCTTAATGGGACCAAAGCTCCAATTTAATGGAGAAACAGCTCTGGTAATTTCAGGAGGAGATATGAGTCCTAAATTAAATGGTAACCCTGTTCAAAATAATCACTTTATTTCAGTTAATCAAGGGGATATACTTTCTTTTGGACCATTGAAAACCGGTTGCAGAAGTTATTTAGCGGTTTCAGGCGGAATACATTCTGAAAACATTATGGCTAGTAAAAGCATGTATCAAGGTATTACGAAAGCCATTAGTTTAAAAAAGGGAGATGTCGTTAAGGTTTCAAAGCAAGTATTCCAAAGAAAGAAGCATTTTGCTCATTTGCGCTTTGATGACACTTATATAACTTCTGAAGTTTTAGACGTTTTTAAAGGTCCAGAATTCGATTTGCTTTCACCCGAACAACAGCAAAAACTTCAAAATGATATGTTTTCTATTTCAAACGCTAATAATAGGATGGCTTATCAACTCAATGAGCACATAAAAAATGATATAGAGCCTATTATAACGTCTTCGGTGCTTCCTGGTACGGTGCAGTTAACACCTTCAGGTAAACTTATTGTTTTGATGCGTGATTGTCAAACCACAGGAGGATACCCTCGCGTTTTGCAGTTAAAAGATTCAGCTATTGATGTATTGGCTCAAAAAAAGACAGGAGACTCTTTGTTGTTTAAGTTGATTACTCTTTAAGGTAGCTTCCGTAAATGGCAGTTTTTAAGAAACTTACATTATAATAGAGAGAATACTATACCATTTTTATATCAACCCAACTCTAAAGCGATTTCAACCATCTCTTTAAAGGTGGTTTCTCGTTCTTGACTGGTAGTGCGTTCTCCTGTAACCAAAGAATCGGAAATAGTTAAAATTGAAAGGGCATTTACATTGTGTTTAGCGGCCACAGTATACAGGCCTGCAGATTCCATTTCAACACACAGCACACCAAATTTTGACCATTTTTTATAGGAATCAAAATCATCGGCATAAAATTCATCCGATGTAAAAACGTTACCAGCTTTAACAGGGATATTCTTGCTTCTAGCCGTATCTACAGCTTTTTGAAATAAATTAAAATTAGCAGTGGGCGCATAATCTGCGCCACCAAAACGTCTGGCATTTAGTCCAGAATTGGATGATGCGGCCATAGCCAAAACAATATCTCGTATTTTTACATCTTTTTGGTAAGAGCCTGCACTTCCTACTCTAATGAGGTTTTTTACCTTATATTCGGTGATTAACTCATGCGCATAAATAGAAATAGATGGTACGCCCATACCAGTACCCATAACAGATATTCTTTGTCCTTTGTACGCTCCTGTATACCCAAACATGTTTCTAACTTTATTGAAACATGTTGCGTTGTTTAAATAGGTTTCTGCTATCCATTTTGCTCTTAGGGGGTCGCCAGGTAGTAAAATGGTTTCTGCTATGTCTCCTTTCTTTGCTTCTATATGAATACTCATAGGTTATTTTAATAGTTTGAATCTGATGTTTTTCCTGAAATAATGGCAATACCTGAAGATGTTCCAAGCCGATGAACCCCTAAATTGATATATTTTAAAGCAGTTTGTGCGTCTCTAATGCCTCCTGATGCTTTAATTTTAGTGGTACCTTCTATAGCCGACTTCATTAGGGTAATGTCTTTTTCTGAAGCGCCTCGTGTGCCAAATCCAGTAGAGGTTTTTATAAAGTCTGCACCCGCTTCAATGGCTAGCTCACTTGCTTTTATAATGTCATCATCTTCTAAATAGCATGTTTCAAGAATCACTTTTAAGGTTTTGTTAGGCATGATATCTTTTACCGATTTGATATCATTTAATACGCCTTGGTAATCTTTACTTTTAAGCCAACCCACATTTAATACCATATCAATTTCCTCGGCGCCATTTTCTATGGCATCTATGGTTTCAGAAACTTTTGAAACCGTGCTCATAGCTCCCAAAGGAAATCCTATAACGGCACAGACTTTTACTTCGCTGCGTTCTAAGTTGGCTTTTGCTAACGAAACATAGCAACTATTAACACAAACAGAGAAGAAGCCAAATTGTTTGGCTTCTTCGCATAATTGAATAATATCTTGTTTTGTAGCGGTTGCTTTAAGTAAAGTATGGTCTATAAATTTGTTGAATGGACTCATGTGTTACCCTTTTTTATATTGACAATCTAAAATTAAGAGTCGAAATATAGTATTATAGACTCCTTTTCAAAGATATTAAGTATTATTTGTTTAAACTACTTTAAAACATGGTTTAATCAAACATTATAAGGGTAAATTAGGGTAGCGGTCATTTATTGATATACCTTTTCAACCTCTAAGAGTGTGCTGTTTTCTAGGTATTGTTTATAGACTTTATTATTTCTTAATTGTCTTAAATTATTAATGGGTTTGATGATGGTTGAAATTCCAACTCTATCGGCGCCATTTTCCAGATACTTCAAGATGGTTTCAAGGTCATCAATATCGCCAGTGGCTTTAATACTGATATTATCTCGAACTGTTTTTTTTATGATTTTAACAGCGGTTAAGGTAGCACCACCTTTTGAAAATCCTGTTGATGTTTCAATGTAATCAGCCTTGGCATCTAAACAGATTTCGCAAACTTTTATGATTTCATTTTTATTAAGTTCAGAAATCTCTATAATGACTTTAAGCGGGATGTTTCCAATAGCTAATTTAACATCTGTAATGTCTTTTAAAATAGAAACGTAATTTCTACTCTTCAATAAACCAAGGTTTACGACCATGCTAATTTCATCAGCACCATAATCAATAGCTTCTTTTGCTTCAAATATTTTTGTGCTTGTTGTTGCTGCTCCTAAAGGAAATCCAACAACAGTAGAAATTTTAATGTCTGAATCCGTGATAAGCTGTTTTGCTAAAGGAACGTAGCAACTGCTCACACAAATACTATGAAAGTTATATTTTATAGCTTCTTGGGCTAGGTTTATAATGTCACGTTCGGTTGTAGTTGCATGTAATAAGGTAAGGTCAATTTGTTTTGATAGATTCATTGCTATTAATCAATAAGTTAGGGTTTATTAATTCAAAAAATGAGGAGATTAGGGATTCTCGCTCAAGGCTAAACTAAAGATAAAATGATAAAACACTTTAAAGTGTTCGTTTTTTTAGACGAACGGTAATATTAGCTTGCAGATTGTAGAATTAGTGGGAAATTCTTTTAAAATATCATGTTTTTTTATTAAATCATAAAAAAGAGGGGTTTAAAAACAAAAAAGCAATAATCTTCTTCATAATAAGAATCATATTGCTTTTTCAACTAACCAACCAACTAAAAGACTATTTGCAACAGATTTTGTTACAAATAGTCAAAGTTTTTTTTAAAATTCTTTATCCACCAGGTCATTTTGATTTCTAAATACTAGTTTGTCATCAAAAGAATCAAGTAGTATAATACTATCTGTAGTGACCTTTCCAGCTAAAATTTCTTTACTTAAAGCGTTTAAAACTTCTTTTTGAATAACTCGTTTTACGGGTCTGGCTCCATACTCTGGGTTGTAACCTTTATCAGCCAAATAGCTTACCGCTTCGGGAGTCGCATCAAACGTAATACCTTGTTGGGCAATCATTTTTGATACATGCTTTAATTGTAAACCAACAATATCAATAATGTTTTCTTTGCTTAAAGGTGTAAACATTATGGTATCATCAATTCTATTTAAAAACTCAGGTCTTACCGATTGTTTCAACAATGCTAAAACATCAACTTTAGCGGCTTCAATAGCAGATTCTATATGTTTTGTGGCTTCAAATCGTTCCTGAATAATAGTACTTCCCATATTTGAAGTCATAATGATAATGGTATTTTTAAAATCTGCAATGCGGCCCTTGTTGTCTGTTAAACGCCCTTCGTCAAGCACTTGCAACAAAATATTGAAGGTGTCTGGGTGCGCTTTTTCAATTTCATCTAACAATACTACAGAGTACGGTTTTCTCCTTACAGCTTCTGTTAATTGTCCGCCTTCATCATACCCTACATATCCCGGAGGTGCACCAACCAATCGGCTTACGGCATGACGTTCTTGATATTCACTCATATCAATTCTAGTCATGGCATTTTCATCGTCAAACAAGTATTCGGCAAGCGCTTTAGCAAGTTCCGTTTTACCTACGCCCGTTGTTCCTAAAAACAAGAAGGTTCCTATGGGTTTGTTAGGATTTTGCAAACCAGCTCTGCTGCGTCTTACAGCATCACTTACAGCTTCAATGGCTTCTTCTTGACCAACCACACGCTTGTGCAATTCTTCTTCAAGTTTTAAGAGTTTTTCACGTTCACTTTGTAGCATTTTTGTAACAGGAATACCCGTCCACTTTGCTACAACTTCGGCAATATCATCATAGGTTACTTCTTCTTTAATTAAAGAATTTTCAGATTGTGCTTGAAGTTTCTTTTGCAATACTTCAAGTTCTTCTTGCGCTTCTTTTATTTTTCCGTAACGTAACTCGGCCACTTTACCATAGTTGCCTTCGCGTTCTGCTTTTTCTGCGTCAAGCTTATAGTTTTCTATATTCTGCTTTATATTTTGAATGTTATCAACAACGTCTTTTTCAGATTTCCATTTGGCATAAATAGCATTACGTTGCTCTTTTAAATTAGCCAAATCTGAACGAAGGGATTTAAGTTTTACTTCATCTTTTTCACGTTTAATAGCTTCAATTTCAATTTCTAACTGCATGATTTTTCTATCTAAAACATCTAATTCTTCAGGTTTAGAATTGATTTCCATACGCATTTTTGAGGCAGCCTCATCCATTAAATCGATAGCCTTATCGGGTAAAAACCTGTTGGTAATATAGCGTTGAGATAATTCAACAGCTCCGATAATAGCGTCATCCTTTATTCTAACTTTATGATGCGTTTCGTATTTTTCTTTAATACCTCTTAAAATGGAGATAGCGCTTTCGGTGTCGGGCTCATCCACAATAACCTTTTGAAAACGACGCTCTAAAGCTTTGTCTTTTTCAAAGTATTTTTGATATTCATCAAGCGTGGTTGCTCCAATAGCACGTAATTCGCCACGGGCTAGGGCAGGTTTTAAGATGTTCGCGGCATCCATAGCACCTTGACCACCTCCTGCACCAACAAGTGTATGTATTTCATCAATGAATAGCACAATATCTCCGTTGCTTGTGGTCACTTCTTTGATTACTGCTTTTAAACGTTCTTCAAATTCCCCTTTGTATTTAGCGCCAGCAATCAATGCCCCCATATCTAGAGCAAAAATTTGCTTATCTTTTAAATTTTCAGGAATATCGCCATCAATAATTCTGTGTGCTAAGCCTTCGGCAATGGCTGTTTTACCTGTGCCAGGTTCGCCAACAAGAATGGGGTTGTTTTTTGTTCGACGAGATAAAATTTGAAGGATTCTTCTAATTTCTTCATCGCGTCCAATAACAGGATCTAATTTGCCGTCCTTTGCCAGTTGATTTAAGTTTTTAGCATACTTATTTAATGAATTGTATGTTTCTTCCTGACTTTGAGAGGTTACATTTTCTCCTTTACGAAGTTCTTCAATAGCGGCGTTTAATCCTTTTTCAGTAACACCTTGGTCTTTTAACATTTGGGAAATCTTGCTATTCGATTTAAAAATGGCAAGAATTAAATGTTCAATTGACACAAAGTCGTCATTCATTTTTTTCGCCATATTAGCAGCATCATTTAAGGTTTTGCCTGATTCTCTTGATAGCATAATATCGCCACCAGAAACTTTAGAGAAACTTTCAAGTTGTTTTTCTAAAGCCTGTTTCAAAATAGAAACATTAACATTTAATTTTTTTAAAAGGAAGGGTAAAACGTTTTCGTCAACCTCAAAAATACCTTTAAAAATATGTTCGTTTTCTATTTGTTGATGACCATATTCTTGCGCAATTTGTTGCGCCTGTTGTATGGCCTCCTGTGATTTTATTGTATAATTATTTAAGTTCATTTCTTTCTTTTTTTTCTCTTGTTATAGAGTTGATTATTTTACTTTTACACCCACTTAAGGTCAATAATCCTACCAATAAGAAATGTAAGACAAAATGTCTTTTTAGAATAGAATTTTTGTGACTTTTTGTCGGTTTGTAAGTAATGAGAATGGTTTCGACTGAAATTATTGTGTTTTAAAAAATTGTAAAAGAAAGATATATTGAATGAATTTACTTAATAAAATATTTGGAAAAACGACCGAACCCAGAAAAGAAAAGGAATTGCCTTGGGTTCCGTTAACTCATTTAAGTCAACTAGAGGATATCAAAGAGCGTTCTAAACATAAAACTCAGTTGCTTTTTAAGCATTCTACACGTTGCGGAATTAGTAGCATGGTTATGAATCAATTTGTTAAGGCTTATGATAATGTATATGATTTCGATTTATATTATTTAGATCTCTTAAATTATAGAGAGATTTCAAATGAGGTAGCAAATACATTTCAAGTGATACATGAGTCGCCGCAACTATTAGTTATTGCCAACGGACGTGTTGTGGCATATGAGTCGCACGGTGCTATAAACGAAATTAATTTAGAACAATTCGTTTTCTAATAACGGGTTGATTACCTGTAAAAAAATATATTCTTTCGTTAAAGTAGTTTCATATTTGTATTTTTAAGGTATTATTAATTACAAATATGTTATAATGGTACGAAACTTACTTTTGATTGCTTGCGTTTTTCTTAGTGTTGCATGTAAAAATGAACAAGAGAATACACCCGAAGAATCTCCAGCACCAGAACAACTAGCTCAGCTTTTAAAAGATTACTACAACGAAGGCTTAGCTTTTGATGTGAAGAAGGCTACTGATGCTGGTATAGCTACCTATAATGACCAGTTTCCAAATACCTTATCAGAGGCTTTTAAAATGGAAAAGCAATCTTATTATGAAAAGTATAAATCAGCTTTAAAAGACATTGATGCTACACAACTATCTGATGTAGAGCAAATGAGTAAAGATGTTTTGACTTGGGACATCACAATTAATTTAGAGGGTATGACTTTTAAAAAGGATTTAATGCCTATAGATCAAATGTGGTCAATGAATTTAGATGTTAACGGTTATGCCAGCGCAAAAAATGCGCAACCTTTTCATACTGTTAAGGATTATGAAAATTGGCTTAAACGCGTAGATGACTATTTAATATGGCTTGAGGCTGCTAAAAAAAATATGCGCGAGGGTATGAAAACGGGTTATGTTTTACCAAAACCGTTAATAGTAAAAGTAATTCCGCAATTTGAGGGTTTAGCAACAAGTCATGTAAACGAACATTTGTATTATGCACCTGTTCTTAATTTTCCAGAATCTTTCAGTGAAAGCGATAAAGAGAAGCTTGTTGAGGCCTATACAAATATGGTCAATCATAAAGTTAAACCAGTTCATGAGGATATGGTAAAATTTCTAAAAGATGAATATTTACCAGCTGGAAGAGAAACTCATGGTATTGCCGATACGCCACTAGGGAAAGCCTATTATACACACCAAATAAAGCGGTATACTACAACCAATATGACGGCTGATGCTATTCATGAATTGGGTTTGCAGGAAGTTGCTCGCATTCGTACAGAAATGAGCAAGGTTATGACTAAGGTGGGTTTTAAAGGAGATCTTTTTGCCTTTTTTGAGCACATCAGAACAAATAAAGCCTTTATGCCTTTTACAGAACGGTCACAGGTTATTGCATTTTATGATAGTATTTATGCGGTGATGAAACCTCAAATAGATCAACTTTTTTCAAAGCAACCTAAAACACCGTTTGAGGTAAGAAGAACGGAACCATTCAGAGAAAAATCGGTCGCAGCCAATTACAGTCCAGGGTCGCTTGATGGAACAAGACCAGGTATTTTCTATACGCCTATACCAGACGTAGAACAATATAATATTTTTGATAAGGAGGATTTGTTTTTACATGAGGCTATACCCGGGCATCATTTTCAAATATCTTTAGCACAGGAAAATGAAGAACTTCCAGAGTTTAGAAAAACTTTGTGGTATAGCGCTTATGGTGAAGGGTGGGCACTTTATACCGAATCTTTGGGTAAAGAGCTAGGACTTTATAAAGATCCATATCAATATTTTGGTATGTTAAGCTCTGAAATGCATCGTGCTATTCGTTTGGTGGTTGATACGGGCATACATGCTAAGGGGTGGACAAGGGAACAGGCTATTCAATTTTCTTTAGAGAATGAGGCCGAAGCAAAGAACGATATCATTAGTGAAATTGAACGTTATATGGCCAATCCAGGACAAGCACTCTCTTATAAAATTGGGCAATTAAAGCTGATAGAGTTACGCCAACGTGGAGAAGAAAAACTTGGTGAAGCATTTGATATTAGAGCGTTTCATAATGAGGTGTTAGAAACAGGTTGTATACCGTTACAGTTGCTAGAGGAAAAGATTAATCGTTGGATTGATGCCCAATTGCAACCGTAAGGCATTATGAATTGTTTGGGTCATGATTTCTTATTTGTATATGGTACACTATTAAAACAAGCAGATAATGAGATGTCACGTTTTTTGGCATCTCACTCTCATTGTATAGGTGATGGGTATTTTCAAGGCAAGTTATTTCAAGTGGCGCACTATCCTGGAGCTATTTTAAGTGATGCCCCAGCAGATAAGGTATATGGTAGTGTGTATCAATTATATCACGCTAGTACTGTATTTAACGTTTTAGATGATTATGAAGGTATTAATGAGCAGTCTGATGTTCCAGATTTATACAAACGCATTCTTGTTGAGGCTTGGTTATTTGATAAAAGGAAACTGAAGGCATGGGTATATATCTACAATAGACCAACCAAAGGTTTGCCTGTAATTTCTAGCGGAAAATATTGACATCACTTTAGTAAATATTTTTAAAGTTGTTTCTTTGCCTTATCCTAAAACTGAAACCTAAATGCCTTTGTTTTCTGCTTCTTATTTTCATGAGTTCCGTGTTACAGAATTACCAGAATTGCCTGAAAAGTTTACGTTTCCATTTTACTATGAGCCACACCCTTTATGTATTATGGCCGCTCAAGATGTACAGCAATATTTAGAAACACAAACTGATTTTGTACATAATTTTGGCTTAAATAGTACTTTAAAGGGAAATCCTATAGGTAAAATGTTTGGGGTCATGGTAGTGAAAAATGAAGCAAATAAGTTGGGTTACCTAGCGGCTTTTTCGGGTAAATTGGCAGAAAGCAATGATATAAAAGGATTTGTTCCTACAATTTATAATACGCTAAATCAAGCAGGGTTTTATAAAAAAGGAGAAGCTACATTAAATCGGTTTAATGCTGAAATAAAGACTATGGAAGCTTCAAAGGAATTTGCATTAGCTCAAAAGAATATTAAAGATGCTGAAGTGCGATACCAAACAGAATTACTTGAGCTGAAGCAAAATATTAAGTCTGAAAAAAAACATCGAGATCAAGAAAGGGCAGTAGCAAAACAGGTAATGTTAGATACCGAATATGCTGCTTTCAATGAATTGTTGAGTGAAGCCAGTAAAAAGCTTCAGATTGAGTTAAAACAATTTAAACGCCATTGGAAATATAAACAGGAGACTCTTGAAAAAGAATTAAGCGTTATGAAACTTCCAATAGATGCATTAAAGCAAAAAAGGGCGGCATTATCAGCTACGCTTCAATCTCAATTACACCAGCAGTATAGATTTTTAAATGCGAATGGAGAAGAATGTAGTTTGCTTGATATTTTTAGGGATACAGTAACACCCATTCCTCCAGCAGGTTCGGGTGAATGTGCAGCACCTAAACTGTTTCAATATGCATATCAGAATCATTTAGAGCCTTTAGCTATGGCTGAGTTTTGGTGGGGGGTGTCCCCAAAATCAGAAGTTAGAAAACACAAGCAATTTTATCCGTCATGTAGAAGTAAATGCGAACCTATTTTAGGGCATATGATGAAAGGGTTACAGGTAGACAATAATCCTATTTTACAAATACCTCATTACAATGAAGATTTGGATATTGTGTTTGAAGATGATTATTTATTACTGGTAAACAAGCCTCATGAATTTCTTTCGGTTCCAGGTAAGCGCATACAAGAGTCTGTTTACACTAAGATGAAGCAGTATTTGCCACATGCAACGGGCCCTTTGTTAGTACATCGGTTAGATATGTCTACATCTGGTCTTTTGTTAGTTGCTAAAAACATGCGTGTACATAAGCAGCTGCAAAAACAATTTATTGAACGTACGGTAAAGAAGCGTTATATAGCCCTTTTAGATGGTGTTATAGAGCAAAAAGAAGGTGTTATAGATTTGCCTTTGCGGGTTGATTTGGATAATAGACCACAGCAATTAGTTTGTTATAAACATGGAAAACTAGCTAAAACCAAATTTGAAGTGATTACGGTTGAAGATGGGAAAACAAGGGTTTATTTTTATCCCATTACAGGGCGAACACATCAGCTCAGGGTACATGCGGCTCATCAAAACGGATTAAAAACGCCTATACTAGGCGATGATTTGTATGGAACAAAATTGGATAGGTTACATCTCCATGCGGAACGTATAACATTTAAGCATCCCATTTTGAAGGAAGAACTTACTGTCCATTGCTCGGCTCCTTTTTAATATAGCATAAAAAGCCTTTAACGGTTAGTTAAAGGCTTTAATACGTTAAATCCTATAGGAATTAATAATTTGTTTAAGTTTAAGCTTTAAGTCTTCTCCTGTGTCATAAACCATTTGTTCGTTATTAGGAAAAGGTACTCTGCGATGTTCTAAATAGCCAATATCATCAGGGAGTAAAGCGCGCCTATCTCCTTTAGAAGTCGCAAAAATGTATTCGAATACAAATTCACTATTTACAGGGAATTTATCTAATATTTGATTTGTTTTTAAGTCTTTATAAACAACATCACCAATAACTTGAGAGGTTTTTGTTTGAATCGTTTCAAAATAACGACATGTAACTTTTACTATTTTATCAACTTTAATGTCGTTTCCAAGGCTGTCTTTTGCTACGTTACCTTTTTCATCATAGGCGTACTGCCAACCGTCTTTAACCTCTTTTTCTCTAACAAATTCACGCTCCGTGATGCGCTCAGGAGAAACGTTGATTTGTTTTAGGTTAAGCTGTAGCGTGTAATCATAATTAAGATCTTTTATTTTGTTTACATGATAAACACTCCAAAACTTATTAATACCGTAAGTGTCCATGCTTAGTAAGTCGGCTTCAAGTTTTTCAGGAATCATTTGTTCGGTTTCATTATTTATAGAAACCAAGATATAATCTGTTCCACGTTCATGGGCTTCGTTTAAAAGATTAGGCGTATCTTTATAATTTGGGTTAATGTTTTCAATATATTCTAAAGTGTTATATGCTTCTCTAATAGATTGTTTGTCTTTTGCGTTTAATAAGGCTAGCCCCTTTTGATAATAGTAGCTAGATACTTTGTTCTTGGCATCAAGAATAGCATCACTATAATTATTGAATTCGAAAACTACTGGTTGGTCATCTATATATAGAGGTATAAGAGGTTTTATAGACTCCTGTCTGCCATCTAATCCTGTATAAAGCTCATAAATATTTCTATAGGCTTCTGGGTTATTATCCTTTTTTAAATGAGCAATAGAACCTAAATCGCGTTCAACCACTTTGTAGTAAGCATCTTGAAGCATGATAACATAATCCTGATTACGCTTTTTATCCTTATTGGTTCTCAGTTTTTTTAAGGCGGTTTGAATAGCGTGGTCATAGTTGCCTGTATTTACGGCACGTTCTACTTGTTTACGCGTACTGCACGCATAAGCAATCATCACAGTAAATAAAAGAAGTATTAGTTTTTTCATAGGTCAAGTATTTTGGTTATGGGCTTACCTTGTCAATAGTGGTGCCAAAATACGAAACAATCGGATGAAAAACTAATAAATCCGATAAAACGTAAAAAATATTTCAAAAAAGAAAGAATTAAGCTACTTTTTGCTAAATACAGGAAGTAATTTTGTAGAGACTTCTCCAAATCCAATTCTTGTACCATCTTTTTCACAATGACCACGCATAATCACGGTATCATAATCATTTATGAATTTACGCTCTGTTCCATCAGTCATTTTAATAGGTTTTTCACCTTTCCAAGTTAGTTCTAACATGGAGCCATAGCTGGCTTCTGTTGGGCCAGAAATAGTACCACTACCCATCATGTCACCAGAGTTAACAGGACATCCATTTACTGTATGATGAGCCAATTGTTGTACCATATTCCAATACATGTATTTAAAGTTAGATTTACTCACTATAGTTTCTTTGGCTCCTTTAGGTTGAATAGCTACTTCTAATTGAATATCATAACTTTTTTTTCCTTTATATTTTAAGTAATCAAGTTGAGGTTTAATGGGTTTAGGACTTTCAACACGGAAAGGTTCTAAAGCATCAAGCGTTACAATCCACGGCGAAATAGAAGAGGCAAAGTTTTTAGCTAAGAACGGACCAAGAGGTGCATATTCCCATTTTTGAATATCACGCGCACTCCAATCATTTAAAAGCACGAGTCCGAAAATATATTCTTCAGCTTCATGAATAGGAATTGGTTCTCCTAAATCATTGGCGTCGGTTGTAATGAAAGCCATTTCAAGTTCAAAGTCAACTAATTTACTTGGACCAAAAACAGGTTCGCTAGAGCCATGTGGTAAGGTTTGTCCCTGCGGTCTGTGTATTGGAATTCCAGATGGAATAACTGAAGAACTTCTGCTATGATAAGCAACGGGTATATGTAGCCAATTAGGCAATAAAGCATTGTCTGGATCTCTAAACATAGAGCCCACATTGGTGGCGTGTTCCTTACTCGAGTAAAAATCTGTGTAATCACCAATTTGAACTGGTAATTGCATTTCAATTTCATCTAGCCTAAAAAGAATGGTTTTCTTGTGTTTTGTATTATTTTTTAAAGTATCATTTTCAGCATCAAAAATTTCAGCGATACGATTTCTCACTGCGCGCCAAGTTTTTCTTCCATCGGCTATAAAATCATTTAAAGTATCTTGAAGAAAAATATCATCAGTTAGAGGAATCCCTTTAAAATATCCAAGCTGGTGTAATGCTCCAAGGTCAATTGCGGTATCGCCAATACGAGTACCAATAGTGATAATATCATCACGTGTTAAGAAAACGCCAAAAGGGATATTTTGAATTGGAAAATCTGAATTTTTATCTACATGTAACCAAGAGGTTCTATCTGGATTGTTAGCTGATAATGGCATAACTTTAATTTTAAAGGTTATTGTATTCGTATCAAACCTACACATTTTTTTTATTTTAAATGAAAAAAACAAACAAAATCTAAATTAAATCTAACCGTTGATAAAACCGTTAAAAACTTAACTCTTATTCTATAGATTTTGGTGTATTTAACTGAGGTATTTATTATTTTTGCCGAATATTTAATCAGAATTTTATTTTATGCAACGCGACGAACAAATTTTTGAACTCATTCAAGCAGAAAAAGAACGCCAACTTCATGGTATAGAACTTATTGCTTCAGAGAATTTTGTAAGCCCTCAAGTGATGGAAGCTGCTGGCTCTGTGTTAACAAATAAATACGCCGAAGGGTATCCAGGAAAGCGTTATTATGGAGGATGTGAAGTGGTTGATGAAGTTGAGCAAATAGCTATAGATAGAGCAAAAACCTTGTTTGGAGCTGAATATGTAAATGTGCAACCTCATTCTGGAAGTCAAGCTAATACAGCTGTTTATCACGCTTGCTTAAAACCAGGAGATAAAATTTTAGGTTTTGACTTGTCACATGGAGGGCATTTAACTCACGGTTCTCCTGTAAATTTTTCAGGAAAACTTTATAACCCTGTGTTTTATGGTGTAGAGCAGGAGACAGGGGTTTTAAATTATGATAAAATACAAGAAATTGCCACAAAAGAGCAACCTAAATTGATTATTGCGGGTGCTTCAGCGTATTCGCGCGATATTGACTTTAAACGTTTTAGAGAAATAGCCGATAGTGTAGGTGCTATTTTATTAGCTGATATATCACATCCTGCGGGTTTAATCGCTAAAGGAATTTTAAATGATCCACTACCACATTGCCATGTAGTAACTACTACAACGCATAAAACATTGAGAGGACCAAGAGGTGGTATGATTATGATGGGTAAAGATTTTGATAACCCGTTTGGTATTCAATTGAAAAATGGAAGCTTACGTAAAATGTCTTCTTTATTAGATTCTGCAGTGTTTCCAGGAAATCAAGGTGGACCATTAGAGCATATCATAGCAGCAAAGGCTATTGCTTTTGGAGAAGCGCTAACAGATGAGTTTTTACATTATCAATTACAAGTAAAAAAGAATGCATCTGCTATGGCTGATGCTTTGGTAGCTAAAGGTTATAATATTATTTCAGGAGGTACAGACAATCATTGCATGTTAATTGATTTACGTAATAAAAACCTGTCTGGAAAAGATGCTGAGCAGGCTTTAGTTAAAGCAGATATTACGGTGAATAAAAATATGGTGCCATTTGATGATAAATCGCCATTTGTAACATCAGGTATTCGTTTAGGAGCAGCAGCTGTTACTACCAGAGGATTGAAAGAAGCAGATATGATTACTATAGTTGATTTAATAGATGAGGTGGTAGCCAATTTTGAAGATGAGGCAAAACTTGACGCGGTAAAAGATAAAGTGAATGCCATGATGAAGGATAAACCTTTGTTTGTGTAAGCACGAACTATACTTTAATCTATCTAGGGGTTCAATAAAATAAAATCCTGCATCGTTTTGTGCAGGATTTTTTAGTTTGTCTTGTTTGAATTTTAAGATTAAGTGTATTACTTTTTTACTCTTCAGGAAATGTTGTATGTTGGTAGGCCCCAATATCTGGAGCGCTTGTTCTGTTAATGTTCAAAAGATCTAGAGGTATTTGACTAGCAAACTCTATATTGCCTTTATTGATGCCTTCAGACTCATTACCTATAAGCATATTGTTTTGCTCTGTGTTTTTAAAATCTGGATTTTGATTTAAAATCACATTTTCATAAAGCAACACATTATTGAAGTCATAGTTGGGACTATCAAATTCTCCGCTATGATCATTAAAACGCATTAAGCAATTGGTAAATTTAAAGTTGAAATTTACGGTTTCGTCTTCAAGTTCATCAAGTAATATTTCAATATTATCATTGCCATAAATAAGACAATTATTAAAGTTGGCCTCGGTTAAGTCTGTTACAATAGCATTGTTATCTTCGTCTAAAACAAAATTGTTAAGCAATAGGGCAGGAAATTGTCTAAAGCCATTATTCCAGTAATTAGTAATAGTACAATGTGTCAAGTTGTACTTGCCGCCAAATGTTCCAGCAAATGAAGATAAACCTGAATTATTTATTACCATATTTTCAGCTTTAATAGAGGTGTTTCTTCCTAAAACACCAAAACTACTTGCGTTATAAATTTGGGTATTACTTAAATTGAGTTTATTATTAGGAGTGTCAAGATTACCATCAGATAGAACACCAATCGTGGCATTTTTTATTGTAGCATAGCTAATACGGTTGTTTATACTACCTTCAAATAGCCAAATAGTGCCCCATTGCCCTGGCACATCAGAAAACTCAGGTTCTAAACGATCTCCTTCAAGAATCACCTCATTTTCCAGTATTTGTTGATCTGTACTATAGGTACCGTTTATGTGTAAAGACGCATTGTTTAAAACAATTAGTCCGGAGTTGTCGTGAAAATGTAATCTCGCACCAGCTTCAATAGTTAATGTTTTATTCTCTGGAACAGCCGCGAAACCATATATTACATAGGGTTTTTCATTAGTAAAAGTAAGCTCTTCAGGAAGCAATTCTCGTCCTTGTAAATCTGTTTCAACCAGTTCGCCATCAATGTTTATTTTTAAAGTTTCAATAACTTTAGTAGTTTCATCTCTATCAGGGTAAATAAACACAGCATCTTTAACCAAAGTAACCAATTCTACCTTTTGTAAATTTGTTCCAGTATTAAATTCAATTTGATCTGTGTATAAATAGGCAGCATCTGGATTAGGAAAATTATTGATATTAATGGTCGACTCTACAAAAATAAATAGACTGTCATTTGCAAGAATTTCTACATTTTCAAAGTTTTTTCCTGTTAGGCCATCCACATTTAACCTATAATAGGAAGTTTCTCCTAAAGCTAATTTAACTATAGGAATAGAAATGTCATTATTACTTTTATTATATACTTTTAAATTATATGTACTAGAACCAATATTAGTGAATACTGTGTCTAAATAGACCGTGTCTTTGGAGAACTGAAGATTTCCAGTGGCAGGTGTAAATTCAAAATCTTTTCTGCATGAACTCCAAAGTGTTATGAATCCAAGAAAAATGAAAAAATAAAAGTAGCGTTTCATAAAGGGGTAATACTAATTTAGTCAGCAATTATTGGCTAAAATAATGGTTTTGAGACTATGTTTATGGTGTTAAGAGGTATTTAATTGAAATTCTGATTTAATTTTTGACCTAAAGTCTTAATAAAAGTGTAAATAATATATCGCAGCATCAGTTATTGTAATGCCATGAATTATGGTTTATTGGTTAAAATTATAAAGAAACATTCTACTTGGTTAAAGAAATTTAATGTGTTTTTTGTTGTTTAGTTAGCTTTGACTTTCAAAGGTGGTTTAATCACAAAAAGCCCATCTTTCAAGACGAACTTTTTGAATATTTTTTTGATTTTAATATTACCTAGCTTGCACTTCATATGGAGATATAACCGTTTCTGAATTGATAACTGGGAGGTAATTCAGAAGAGATATTATTTTTGAAACCTCAATCTTTTAAGCTTAACCTCCCAGTCTCCATGAAATCACATCAAATTAACTGACATGAATTTTTATAAGCGTTTTTAGTTTAGGGTGTCATATTTAATCTGGTTGAAAGGTAAGCGTTAGAGTGCAAACCATATAATAATTTTTTGCATTGTACAGGTAAAATATATGGCTGTTTACATCTCTATAATCAGCTAGGCTGCTCTTAATAAACTCGAGTGTTTAAATACACAAACCGAGACTAAAGCTTTGTCAAAGATTTATTAATTTCCCTTTTGTAATGTTAAAGTGCCTTCGTTCATAAAGAAATCGGTATAAAAAGGGTCATCTCCATCATCGCCTGTAGTCCCTATATGAACAAATGCATTGGTTTTAGCGCTGCCAGATGCACCTTCAAAACGACCTGTTCCACCAATAAATATTACATCATCATTGAAATATAAAAGATAGTCTGGATTACCTCCTGTATTCAATACTATTTGACCTTCGTTTATTGTAAAGTGTAATTCGTCTCCATTGGCGGCAACAAATTTTCCAGATTCTACAAACGAGTATGATGCATCACTACGTACACAAAATGTCATAAATATTTCTGATAGTTGCCCCAAATGAGCCATTTCTCCGTTCCCTTTCATTCTCATTGTTTCTCTTGAACTACCTTCTTCACATTCACCAGTACCTGGTGGAAGTGCACGCCAAACGGTAAATGTAGCTTTAAAAGGCACGTTAACTTCGTTATCAACCTTTCCTAAATCTCCTTTTAAGGTGAAATTTTCATTTAGAGTCATATCTTCCTCTAATAAGAGTTCATCATTGTTTTTTTCGCAGGCACACATAAGTATTAACCCGATGATTGTGATGCCAATTAATTTAAGTGTTTTCATGATTTTTAGTTTAACAGTTAATGTTGGTTTTCAAGATTATATTCATTTCGAGAATATAATATGGACATCAATCGATTGATAAATAGCTATTTGTAAATTAACCAATTCATAGGGCAGAAAAAAACACGTATGTTGCAAAAACTTTAAAGTTTTTTGAAACATATGTTGCCTTGCTAAAAATGGAACTTATTAGTTGTTAGAAACCCAAGGAAGATTCATTTTTTCCATGAGTACTATAAACCTTGAATTCGATTCAAGTTGGGTTGCAAAATATCTATAGGGTGCATCTCCCAAACGATCTCCTTTGTTGAACGCATCTTCAAGTAGGTTCATAGCTTTTTCTTGCTCATTAAGAAAGGTATAGCAATGCGCTTTTGGAAGAGATTGCTCTAAAGATGTAGCTAACCATAACATTAAGCCATCTCGTCCTGATTTATGGTAAATGAGGTTCAAATCGTCTTCAGGAATTTTATTCGTTAATAATTTAAGATTTATCTTTTTAATGTAATCCAAAACTTCCTCATCATTTTTTAATGCATAATTTGCCCAAAATTGATACAATAAGGGACGTATTTTTTCCTTGTTGAGATCTTCTCCTATTTTAGAATCTATTAAGGACTGAGGATAATTTCCTCTAAATAAATATAGTTTGGCACTTACTTCTCTAACAATGTAAGATAATGGATCTATTTCAAGCGCCTTGTTGATATGCTTACGGGCTTCATCATCCTTATCAATGTAACTCAAAAATTCTGCATATCGGTGATGAAGAGTCGAGTAGTTGTTATTAAACTCTAAGGCATTTGAAAATGAGGTTTGAGCGTTAGCCCAATCCCAATCAATAAAAAAATAAAGCGTGGCCAATACAGTGTGAGCTTCCGCGAGTCTCGGCTCTAACTCTAAAGCTTTTAAAGCGTAAGTTTCTGCTTTATTTCTGTTTTCTCGCATTTCAGTAGAATCTGAAGTTTCCCATATTTTAAGAAAATAAGTGTCACCCAAACCGGCATATGCTAGGGCATAGGTTGAATCTTCTGCAATGGCTTTGTTAAAGTAATTCGCAGCAGTTTTGTAATCTTTCCAAAGCCGCTTACCCCAGTAATAGCGTCCGAGTTGGTAAAATTCAAAAGCTTTGATATTTTCAGTTGGATTTTTCTTGATAATGTCTGTTTGTTGTTTGGTAAGAACTGTACTAAGATCTGATGAAATTTGTAATGCAATTTCACTTTGAATTTTAAAAATATCTGCTAAATCCTTGTCGAATGTTTTCATCCATATATGGTCATCACGCATGGCATCGATAAGTTGTACCGTGATTCTAACCTTATTGTTAGATTTACGAACACTTCCTTCAAGGATATGAGTAACCCCAAGTTCAGAAGCTATTGTAGGTATTTTTTTTGAAGTTTTATCTCGATAGGTTTCTGAAGATGTTCGGGAAATTACCTTAAGGTTGTTAATAGTTGCTAACCGGTTTAGCAAATCCTCCATAAGACCATCAGCAAAATATTGATTATTTTCATCATTACTTAAATTTTTAAATGGTAATATGGCGATGGATTTTTCAGTAGTGGTCGATGTTTCCTTTTTAGGAGAGAAATAATAAAGCGACCAACCCCCTAAAACCAGCATAAAAACAATTGCAACAACGTTATAGATTGTGCGGTGTGGTTTTATTTGCTGAATATTAAATCTTTTTGTTAAGAGTTTCTGCTCAGTTGTTTCAATGATAATTTTTTTTGCTTCACTAGGTGCATAACCATAACGATCGTGAAAACATTTATTAAAATAGGAGGTGCTATTGAATCCAACTTGATAGGCAATTTCGGAAATAGTAGCAGTATTCTCTTGTAGTAGTTTTAGAGCTTCATCGAGCCGAATTTCTCGAATAAACTGACTAATTGAAATACCTTTTAATTTTTTTAACCTGCGGTGAAGGTGCGAACGACTGATACCAGCAATTTCCGATAAATGTTCTACACTGAATTGTTCATTGGTAAGATTATTGAGAACAATCTGTTTCAGTTTGTGTATAAATTCCTTATCCTGGTTCATTCTATCTAAAGAGATGTTGAGGTTAAGTTTATGGAACTGTATTTTAAAGATAATATAAACTTAAGACTAAAGCAATTTTATACATCGACGATTTGAACCTAAATTAACTAGAATTTTTGTCTAAACATAACAATTGCACATGACCCATAATCCGTTTTTTAAATGTATTCAGAATAAATTTTTAGACTAAAAACAACAAAACCCCGCTATTAGCGAGGTTTCTTGTTGTGATCGCGACAGGAATGGACTTGCAACAAAAACTTGGACATTTAGTTGAGTGACTAAGCAGCTAGCTTTTTGTTATACATATCTACTTCAAATTCTTTAATTGTTCTGTTTCCTAAAAAGGAATGTCTTCTTTTGTGGTTGTACCAAGTTTCTATCCATTGAAAGATGGAAAGTTCAGCCTCAGATTTTAGTTTGTATTTATGGGCATATACCCATTCTACTTTTAATGATTTAAAAAAGGACTCTGCCACAGCATTATCCCAGCAGTTGCCCTTTCGGCTCATGGATTGTTTTATTAGACCATTATAGTTGTTTATCAAAGCCGTAAATTCTTGGCTTGCGTACTGTACACCTCTATCCGAATGGAATATCAGAGGCTGTGTTAATTCTGTGTTTTTTATTGCCATATCCCAAGCTTTTACAATGGTATCCTTAGTGGAGAGCTTACTGCTTAGTGCCCATCCTATCACTTTACGATTAAACAGTTCTATGATTACCGTAAGATATAACCATCCTTGTTTTGTTCTTATATAGGTAATATCGCTAACCCAAACCTGATTTTCTCTATCAACATCGAAACATTGGTTTAATAAGTTTGGGGCTATTGGGTAATTGTGACTGCTATCAGTAGTCGCTTTAAATTTGCGTCTTCTTTTGGCAAATAAATAATTGGCTCGCATCATACGTGCCACTCTAGGTTTAGATACCTTGTACCCCATGGCCTCTAATTCTGATTTAATCCGTGGCGCCCCATAGCTTTGGTAACTGGTCTCAAATATAGATTTGATAAGGCCCCCTAGCTTTTGATTCTCCAACCATAGGTTGCTTGGACTCGCTCTTAGCCAATAATAATAACCACTTTTGCTAACACTTAGCACCTTACACATCATCTCAACAGGGAATTTCATCTGGTGCTGCTTTATAAACCGGTATTTTCCTGTCGCTCACGGAGAAGATGCCAATCGCCTTTTTTAAGATATCACGTTCCATTTCTGCGTCTTTAAGCGCTTTTTTTAACGAGCTATCTCTTTCTCTTCATCAGTCAATTTGGGCTTACCTCGACCAGGAAAACTATTCTTGCCATAGTCCTTTAATTCCTTACGCCAACGATAAAGCACTGATGGGAATATATCTAAATCTTCACTTACTTTTTTTACGTTGCCTTTGGCATAGCTCAACTCCACTGCCTTTTGCTTAAATTCTAATGTGTAATGTTTGGGTTTACTTCTCATAATTGCTAAATTAACAACTAGCAAACATATTCTCTCATCTTTTTGTCCAGTCTAATGTAGTAATTCCATAAAGTTTAATTAGCATTGATAACACTACCAGATCCAGTAATATTGGTATTTATGATGGGTGTTCCTTTGTAATACACATCACCACTTCCTTCTATATCGACATCCAAATTATCTGAACAACTTATTTTTACATCTCCAGAGCCTTCAATGTCTATAGTGCAATCATTTACTAGAAAATCAAACCCTGAAATATTACCAGATCCTTGATTTTTAATAGCTAAACTTGTTGAAACACCGTCAATTTCAATATTCCCAGTGCCTTCATTATCTATTGAAAAAGCACCATTATTATCAACATTATGAATGTACATATCTCCAATTCCTGAATTTGTTAATCCATTTAAATTAACTACGGTAATGTTTGCACGTACCGTAATATCTCTATAATTATAATTTTCGTTTAAGCGCATCCGTAATTCATTATTACTCACACTCGCTCTCACTTGTCCAATAATGTTATCATCTGCTGTAATTTCTACGGATTGAGATGCGCCTTGAGTAACTGTCACTTCAAAAACGCCTTCGCTATTGATTTTTGCAAATGTATCAACTGTTCTTGTTTCAGTTGTTAAATTTCCTGACCCAATAAGGGTGTCATCATCGTCTGAACACGATGTAATACATGCCAATAATATTAGTATTGGTAACATAAATAAATTTTTCATTTTTCTTGTTTTTAAGTTTAACTCTTGATTTAACTTTACCAATGGTATCCATTGAAAATTTATAGGGTGCCATTCGTTTTCTGATTGATTTTTGTTGATGTGCTTATTAATTGTTTCCATAATTTTGTTTTTATTTAATGTTAAAATTCTATTTTATAGTTAATGTTTGGAATCACAGTTGTACTAAATTCTTTTTCGACCCTGTTGGTATTTAAATTGAAGTAGTGATTGTCAAATTCTTCCGTTTGAGATGAATTGATAACTTGTAAAGACCAAACCGAAGAGTGTTTAGGTTTATTTTTTCTAAAAGAAACAGTAAATGATGTTATTGGCGTATCAGGAAGTTTTTCTGAATATGAAAGGTTGCCATTAGTTTCACCATATACCACTTCTTGCATAGCTATAGATTCTTGCTCATCAATAGCTACCAAACGATTTCCGCCTAAATAATTGAGCCTAATATTGGCATTCAAAAGATTGTTTTTGGATTTACCTACTTGCCATTCTTTCCCCACAAGCGCATTAAAAACATAGTTTTTGTTTAACCTAGTATTTCTTTCAATACCATCATTTCCTGTATATTTTGAATCAAAAACAGAAGCAGAAAACAAATAGTAGAATCCTTTATTTAGGTATTGCTCTAAAGACAGGTCAATACCAAAATTTCTTCCTGTGCCAGTACTAACCAGTGTTTCTGCAAAGTATAAATTGTTTTGAATGTTGAGCGTGGTTTTAAAACCATCTTCTTCTACCGGAACATTTGTTAAATATTGATAATAAGGTTCAATACTTAACTTTAAGTTGTCTGTAAGCATTGTATTGTAAGACAGAACAAAATGGTTAGATTTCATCAACTTCAAATCTTTATTAGGTTGGTTGCCATTGTCATTAACAAAATAGATGGGTAGCGATTCTGTTCTGCTATGTAAACCATAAGCCAAAGCAAGACTTTGTTTTTCATTAATCTCGTATTTCACAGAAACTCGTGGTTCAAGGGAAATATCCTTATTCAAGTTGAAATATTGCAAGTGAAAACCAGCATTCAACTGAAACTTATTGGATAATTGAAATCTTGACTGACTAAATAACTGATATAACATAGAGTTCCCTTTTTCTTTTACAATATTTATAGGTGGTGTGTTTTGCTCATCTGAAGCACTGTTGACATCTAAATCGTAACCCAAATAATTCACATAAAACCCTGTGCGGTTGTAATGCTTTTCACTGAAGTAAGAATTAACATGGGATTGCAATGTTAGCTTGTAAAGATTCTTTTTGGTGTCAGATGGTAAAAAGGTTAGTGTATTGCTATCATCAACATATTTCTCTTTAAATGACATGCCATTTCCAGAAACCGATAATGTTGAATTAAGGTTAGACACATCATTAACTCTAATTTTATGGTTAAGCCCTGAAGCGAATAGGTATTGAGATAATTTGGATTCCCAACCATCATCTTCAGACACTCTTTCCTCAATAGGGACAGCTTCGGCATCAATACTATCATAAGCACCTATACCCCATAAAGAAAATGTTCCCATTTTTTCTGTTGGTAGCTTGATTTTATAGGACAAATCTTGATACTTAAGAATTCCAGCATCATCAGGAAGAAAAGAACCTATTAAAGCCAATGTAGAATAGCGATAGTTAAATAAGTAAGTAGCATCGTTGTTTTTACTAAAAGGACCTTCTGATGCAAAATCAAGACCTAGTATTCCTGCCTGAATGGAATACTCCCTTTCGGTTGAATTACCAGACCGTAAATTAATATCAAAAACTCCAGAAATAGCATTACCATATTCGGCAGGGAAAGCTCCTGTATAAAAATCGCTATTACCCAAAACATTGTTGCTTAATGCTGTTAAGGCTCCAGCACCTGCAATATCTAAATCAGCAAAATGATTAGGACTAGGTATTTCAACACCTTCAATACGCCATAATAAACCAGAAGGTGCATTCCCTCTAATGGAAATACCATTACTTTTTGTGGAAGGACTTGCAACACCAGAAAAGGAAGACACCAAACGTGCTGGATCATCCAATCCTCCTGCAAATCGTTGATTTTCTTCTACTGAAAATTGACGACTACTTACTGATGCTAGTCTATTAATAGGCTTTTCTTTTTGCCTTCTTGGTGTTAATACAATTTCATCTAACTGTGTAGCTTCTTCTTGAAGTTCTATGTTTAACACCACTTGCTTTCCTGAACTTACCAAAATATCACTGATGAGTATGGTTTCATATCCAAGCATTGATACTTGAAAACTTTGTCTTCCAACTGGTACGTTTTCCAAAATGAAATTGCCGTCAAAATCTACCATTGCACCTATTAATGGTTGTGAATTCAGCAGTACAACGTTTGCTCCAACTACTGGTGTTCCAGTTGCTTTTTCTAGAACTGTTCCTTTGACAGTTTGTGTGATACTTTGTGAAAATGAAAGTCCACAAAGTAATATTGAACCGATTAGTGTTATTACTATTTTTTTCATGATTAAATGGTTTTATGATTGAAGAAAAAATTCTTGTCGTTATAGATTATGTAGATTGCAAAAGCAAACAGCAAGCAAGTCTGAAACACTTTGCTCATAGGATGTGTTGCAAAAACCTCATTAAAATAGCCTGCCGCTATATGAAAAATTATGGGTAGAATAATGTTGCGATTGGCCTTGTAGTAAATCCAATTCATAATAATCACGAATGGTAATAAACTCACAAGAAAGTTTAGCGAATACAGCCAACCATCTTCTACCAAATTGCTGTGGTAATAGTTTTTTATACCAGCTAAAGGAACATGCCAAACACCCCAAAAGAGCGCAAATAATATGGATGTTTTAAAAAGGTTGAATCTAGCTCGTAAGCAATCTGTTCCGTAAGAATGCCATGCTAATTCTTCTAAAAGTGGTGCAATAAATAGCATAAACCACACAGGGAAAACGCCTGATGTAAATGAAAATGATTTGGCCAGTTGAAATTGCTCTATACTGTAACCAAACAAAAGTGAAATACCTTGAGCCAATAAAATACTTAAAGGCATTAACACAAACGTGAGAATAATGTAAGTGGATTTGACCCCTTGAAAATTAAAGAATCTTCGCTTAATATCAGAAAGCAAAGCTTGATTACCTTTTGCAAAAAACAATGCAATACCAACAGGTGCTAGCAAGCCTATAAAAGCTATAATACTAGCTGATAGATGCCATAAATTGTTACTTGATTCAATATGACTTATATAGCCTGCAATGAACCATAATAACCAAGGAATTGCTGTAGATAATACATAAAATAAAGTTGCCTGATGATACATTTTGAAGTTCATAACTTCTGTTTTTGAAATTATTCTGATGCAAATATTTATCAAAAACAAAGGCGCATCGCCTTAACGTGAAAGTCTGAACTTATTTTAGGTACGAACTTACAGGATTGCACCTATTGCAAGTCAATTAAAATTAAAAATTGACAGATGATATCTAGCTTTTTAAGCTAGACAAATATTGTGAAGGTGTAACAGATTTTATTTTTTTAAAGGCAGTATTAAATGTGGATTTCGAATTAAAACCTGAATCATAAGCATTTGCCAATAGGCTAAACTCTGAATTGTTTTGAGCATTTTCTATGAACTCTTCAACACGATATTTATTCACAAAATCGTAAAAATTTACTTTTTCGTATTGGTTTATTACTTGAGATAAATGATTGGTAGAAGTTGATAAATCTTGCGCTAATTCACTTATGGTTAATTTAGGATTTAAATAGGGCTTATCTTCTTTCATTAACTCTAGTAATTCATCATGTATTTTAGTGGCATCATCTTTCTTTAAACTTGAATTTTTATATTCACTTTCTGTTTTAACAAGCTCTATTTCTTGAATACTTGTATTAGCAAACAAATCTTGCTGTCTTATTCCTGAATAACCTGTAAAAACAATAAAGCCAACTATAATGGAATAGAATAAAATATCTGCATTAAAAGGAAATTGAAAACCAATAACTTCTCTTAAAATAGATACAATAGTTCCTACTAGAAAAAATAAACCTATCCCAATAATTGTATACCGCAACCATTTTAAATTGATTCGTGTCGTATCTGAAAAACTCTCCTGTACTACTTTTTCTCTTTTTACAAGTTTTATGTACGCTAAAATGGTATAGGTTATTCCTGAAATAATAAATCCTACCAACATAATGGATGCCAATGTGCCATTATAGTCATCTATTGTTCCCTTATAAACTTGAACTTTCTTTTTTGTCGAATAGAAAAAAAAGAAATGGAACATTAGAAAATAAGATAATAAGGCTGGTAAAAAATGTAGATAATCAACTTTTCTTAAATGTGAATTATTCTTAATTGAATACAACACATATAAGTATAAAAATGGCCCATACAAAAAGGGCAATGGTGCTGTAACACCTATAAGGTGTGGATACATTTCCCAATATCCTTTATGAAACAAGAAATAACCTGTTAAATGAATTCCTATTACAAATAACCAGGCAGCCAAAAGATTATCTGTAAGTACTTTATCTTTTTTGGAAAACAAAAGGATTCCTAAAAAAATGGATAAAACTATTCCTATGTTTAAAACAATCTCCAATTATTATTTGATATCTTTTATTCTGATATCACAGACTAAAGATAATAATACCTAAACATAATAGCTTCAAATATTAAACTATTTTGATATAAACATGAGGGAATTTTATTAGACTAAATATAGATTGCAATTCATTCCGAGTATTAGCAACCATATATTTTTCACTCTTAACTGACCCTGTTTATCTTTTTACTTAATTCAATCATGTCTTCGCTAACCTTTCGTTCAATAACTCTTGCATAAATTTGAGTCGTAGCAATTTTAGTATGACCAAGTAGTTTTGAAACAGTTTCAATGGGAACACCATTTGAAAGTGTTATTGTAGTCGCAAATGTGTGTCGTGCAATGTGAAAGGTTAAATGTTTTTGAATGTTACATAAGTCTGCTATTTCTTTTAAGTAACTATTAATTTTCTGATTAGAAAATTTAGGTAATAGGCTATTTGAGGCTACAACCCTTATATTGTCTTGGTATTTTACTATGATTTTCTTTGCTTGGTCTAGTAGTGGAATTTTTACTGAAGTACTCGTTTTTTGTCTTTTAGTAACTACCCAATCATTACCATCAATTCCTTTAACAATATTGTTTTTGGTTAGTGAATTCATATCTATAAATGAGATACCTGTGTAGCAGCTAAAAACAAACAAGTCTTTAACTATGTTAAGTCTTTCAATAGAACTAGAAAACCCTTCTAGACTCAATAATTCTTTTTCTGAAAGAAACTCTCTTTCACGCTTTTCATATGAAAATTTAAAACGTATGAAAGGATCTTTATCAATCCGCTCAATATGAAATGCCATTGTAACCATTTTGCGTAACCTTTGCAGATGTTTCATAGCAGTATTATTACTAATCTTTCTTTGGTGGTCTGTTGGTTGATACATTTTTAAGTATTGCTCAAAATCTACAATAAAAGCATAGTTTAATGTTTTTAAATAGACATCATTTGTTTTATAGTTTTTCTGGACAAACTCTTTTAAATACTTCTGGGTAGTTTTATAATGCTTCATGGTATCCTTATGAAGCTTTAACACCATTATATTATTGTGATATTCAAAGAGCTCTAACAAGCTTTTATGTTTTTCATCTTCACCCAAAAATTTTGACTTAATTGCTTGTGCTGTGATGAGCTTATTTTCTCTCATCAAATCTTCATAAGCTTGGTAGATTTTATTGCGAACTTGTTCCAGGAATTGGTTTAATAATTTGGCATTTTGTTTATTGCCTTTTACAATACCTTTTGATGAATCCCAATCCGAAAGTAGTACTTTACGCTTAAGGCTAATATTAACTCTTTTACCGTTAACAGTTACTCTTGCGTAAATGGTAGATTGATTGTTTTTTGTTCTTGAAGTATTTACCCAAAATAAAAGGGCAAACGTTGACCGAGTTCTCATAGTTGTCGTCTTTTAGTTAAACATTATTCAAAGACGAAAGTCAAATCAACTATTTGTATTTCAGCTTTTTACAGCTTATTCGGTCAACACTTTTCTAAAATTTTGTTTGTTAACCGATTTGTATTCATTTGATATGAAATTCTATCAAATCTTATGGTGGTCTAAAAACTACAAAACCTTGTAAATCATATAGTTTACAAGGTTTTATCACTAATTGAATTAGTGTGTAGTGATCGCGACAGGATTCGAACCTGTGACCGTCTGCTTAGAAGGCAGATGCTCTATCCAGCTGAGCTACGCGACCTATAAAAATGATTATTTCATTTCTGGTGCGCAAATATAAAATTAACTAAATACCTAACCAAAAGAAATCTTTATAAATTTTATTATTTATTTCCTCTAAAGTAAGAGAAGCTAAAAATCAACTTTTTATGGTAATGCGGATACTTAAAAAAACAAAAGCACCACTTAAAAATGGTGCTTTTACAACTTAATACAGTTATTTTTTTACCAGAATAAAGCGTATAAAATGGCTAAAATAATGCATACCACAAACGAACCAACATTAAATAAAGGTGAGGTTCTAAATAGGTTTTTAGTCAATGGAATACCTTTAGGATCATCAGCACCTTTGTTTTCTATATTACTTACAATTATTGTCACTGCCATAGAAAGTAACGTTGTTATACCCATTTGATGCATCCATGGTTCTAAACCAGGAATAGGAATAAATTTTAATGCTAATGCTATTGGAATTGAAAGTACTGCTCCCCAAATAGCCCCGTTATTAGTAGTTTTCTTCCAAAATAATCCTAATAAGAATACTGCTAAAATACCTGGGCTTACAATTCCTGTATACTCTTGGATAAACTGGAATGCTTGATCAATTCCTCCTAAAAGAGGCGCCATAATACAAGCAATTACTAGTGCCACAAAAGCAGAGACTCTGCCTGTGTTTACAGTAGCTTTATCACTTGCATTTTTATTAATATATTGTTTGTAAATATCCATGGTAAATATAGTAGAGGTAGAGTTAAGCATAGAAGCCAATGACGATACAATGGCTGCGGCCAATGCTGCAAAGGCCACTCCTTTAAGTCCTACCGGTAAAAATTGTAACAACCAAGGATACGCTTTATCAGCTTGTTCCGCAGAAGGCATGTTTAACATACCAACCTCGCCTAAATTAGACATGATTGATGGATCATTCACCATTACATAAGCTGCAATACCAGGAACTACAACAATTAATGGAATAAGTAACTTTAAAAATGCTGCCAATAAAATACCTTTTTGAGACTCTCTTAAAGACTTGGCGGCTAAGGTTCTCTGAATAATATATTGGTTGAACCCCCAGTAATATAAATTCGCAACCCAAAGGCCACCAATAAGAACCCATATACCCGGTAAATTTATATAGTTGTCATTGGATTCTTCAAGGATCATATGAAATTTCTCAGGTGCGGCTTCAACAACTTTTGAGAATCCAGCGAGCATACCTTCGCCTCCAGAAACCGTGTTTAAAGCCAAATAGGTAGTTACTAATCCCCCTAAAACCAAGAACACAACTTGAATCACATCAGTCCAAGCTACAGCCGATAATCCACCGTATAGTGAGTACGCAGCCGCAAAAAGAGCCAGTCCTATAATAGCGTACATCATGTCTATACCCATAATCGTTTCAATAGCTAAACCTCCTAGATAAAGTACTGAAGCTAGGTTTACAAAAATGTATAATGCTAACCAAAACACAGCTAAAATGGTTTTAAGGTTTGTTGAAAAGCGCTTTTCTACAAACTCAGGAATGGTATAAAGTCCTTTTTCAATAAAAATGGGTAAAAAGTATTTACCAACAATAATCAAAGTTAAGGCGGCCATCCATTCGTATGAGGCAATAGCAATACCCAAGGCGAAACCAGAACCTGACATACCAATAAATTGCTCTGCCGAAATATTGGCTGCAATAAGCGATGTACCAATAGCCCACCACGGTAACGATTTACTTGCTAAGAAATAATCTTCGGCATTTTTTTGATGCCCTTCTTTATCTCTTGATACCCATAATCCTACACCCAAAATTAAAATGGCGTAAGCAATAAAGACTATATAGTCCCACATTTCAAAACCTGCTGTCATAATATAAAAATTAAGTTTAGTTAGTAATAAAGATTTCAAATATATAGATTTAAAATTAAATAAGGAACCTCTTAAGCTCAATAAATTCAAATGCTAGTCAAATTTTACCAAACTAGTAGGGTCTGGTAGGTTTTTAAGAAAATTAATATTACATTTGTTACATCAATACTATGATGTAGCTATCAAAAATGATTAAGGTTAAGCAAAAGATTGGTGTTCCTAAATACAGGCAAATTATTAGTTCTGTAGAAGATGCTATTTTAACAGGCACTTTAAAAAAAGGGGATAAATTGCCTTCTATAAATCGTGTGAAAGACGACCACAAATTGTCTAGAGACACAGTTTTAATGGCTTTTAATGAACTGAAAGCACGGGGTATTATTCAGTCTATTGTAGGTAAGGGGTATTATGTAGCAAGTGAACATATTGAGGTGTCACAAAAAGTGTTTTTATTATTTGATGAACTAAATTCCTTTAAAGAAGATTTATATAACTCGTTTCTTGAAAATTTAGGTGACAACATTCAGGTGGATATATTTTTTCATCACTTTAATGAAAATCTGTTCAATAAATTAATTTATGATAATGTAGGAGATTATAACTATTATGTTGTTATGCCAGCTATTCTAAAAAATACGAGAGCTTCTATTCAAAATTTACCTCAAGACAAAGTTTATATTCTTGATCAGTTACATGAAGATTTGAGCGAATATCCAGTGGTTTATCAAAATTTTGAAAAGGCCATAAAAAATAACCTGACCAAAGTTTTGTATCTTTTAAAAGAATATAATACCATGGTTTTGGTTTTTTCAGAAGCACGTCAACCTGAAGCTATGAAAAAAGGATTTATTGATTTTTGCAAAGAAAATAAAATGCCTTACAAAATTGTATCTACTTTAAGAGATAAGCGTTTAGAAAAAGGTGAAGTGTATATTATTCCAGAAGATAAAAATCTGCTAAGAGTAATTAAAATGATGAAAAGCCAGGATTTTAAATTGGCCAAGGATATAGGTATTATTTCTTATAACGATACGCTACTGAAGGAGCTTGTAGAAGGAGGAATAACAACTATTTCCACAGATTTTAAGAAAATGGGAAAGTGTTTAGCCGAAATGATTTTGAATAAACAACCCGACCAAATAGAAAACACCAACAATTTAATAATTAGAAATTCATTGTAAAAAACTAGATTAAAAACAGTGTACCATATTAAACATAACAAAAACAGCAATACTTTAGAGATTGAAGAAACCGAAAACAATCTTTACAGTAAAATTTATCTTGATTTAGGCGCAAGCCTACAAGAACTTACCCTTGGTAGTCATGCCATTATCCAAGACCTAACACCTTTACATTACGATGACACTTATGCGTCTTCTATACTATTTCCTTTTGCTAATAGAATAAAAGATGGAAAATATGAGTTTGAAGGCGAAAAGTATCAGTTTAATCCAAATCAAGTTGAAGAACATAATGCACTTCATGGTTTGGTTTATAACAAGACGTTTCAAATTATAGAACAAGAAGCCTCTCAGGAAAATGCTAAGATTGTTTTAGAATATATTGAAAGTCAGATATCTGTCGGTTTTCCCTTTACATACAAAATTCAGCTTACCTACCTCTTTGCCAAAACAAGTTTAGATTTAAAAGTAGAAGTTTTGAATACAAGTGATAAAACATTCCCGTTTACTCTTGGTTGGCATCCTTACTTTATAAGTGATGACTTATTTAATAGTTCTATATCATTTTCCAGTTCTAAAAGAATTGTTTTAGGCGATAGAAATATTACAACGGGCACCGAAGAATTGGTTGATTTTAAAGGGTTAAAGATTGAAAACAAACAATTAGATGATTGTTGGGAACTTGACAATCAAAAGGCAACATTTAACACACCAAAATATAGGTTAGAATTAAGTGCCACAGGAAATAATAACTTTCTCCAAAGTTATACACCTCCTAGAAAAAACACAATTGCTATTGAACCAACCACAGGTGTTTCTGATAGCTTTAATAATAATATAGGACTTCAAACTTTAAACTCAGGTGAATCTTATAGCATTACCTGGGGATTAAAAATATACAACAACTAAACAAACGCAGTAACATGAGTGCAACACTAATTAAAGATGTCAAATCAAAATTTTTAGACACATTTGGAGAAGAACCTCTTTTAGTTTTTTCTCCTGGAAGGATTAATATTATTGGAGAGCATACCGATTATAATGATGGTTTTGTATTTCCTGCAGCCGTTGATAAGGGGATTGCGGCGGCCATTCAAAAGAGTGATACAGGTAGCTGCTGTGCTTATGCTGTAGACAAAGAGAGTAAGGTTGAATTTGAATTAGATAAAATTAAACCACAACATGAAGGAGCTTGGGTAAACTACGTGTTTGGTGTTGTTGCTGAAATTCAAAATAGAAATAAAGTTATTGGTGACTTTAATATCGTTTTTAAAGGTGATATTCCTGGAGGTGCAGGCATGTCTTCTTCTGCTGCCCTAGAAAACAGCGTGGTTTTTGGTTTAAATGAATTATTCGAGTTAGGTTTATCTAAACATGAAATGATTTTGATTTCTCAAAAAGCAGAGCATAATTACGTGGGTGTAAAATGTGGTATTATGGACCAATACGCTAGTATGTTTGGTATAAAAAATAACGCCTTGCATTTAGATTGTAGAACGGTGGAGTCTAAACCCTACGAAATTGATTTTAAAGATCATCAATTAATGCTTATCAATACAAATGTTAAACATAGTCTGTCTGATAGTGCTTATAACGATAGACGTTCGGCTTGTGAAAGTATTTCAGAGTTGCTTGGAGTTAAGGCCTTACGTGATGCTACCGAAGCCGATTTAGAAACTATAATAGATAAGGTAACTCCTGCTAACTACCAAAAAGCACTTTATGTTATTCAAGAAAACGCTAGAACTTTAAAAGCAGCGAAAGCAATTGAGGATGGCGATTTAGAAACCTTAGGAAAATTAATTTATCAATCGCACGATGGCCTGTCTAACCAGTATAAAGTAAGTTGCGACGAGTTAGACTTTTTAGTTGAGCAAGCCAAGAAAAATAAGCACGTTTTAGGCGCTAGAATGATGGGTGGTGGTTTTGGTGGTTGTACTATTAACTTAGTTGCCAAAAATGAAGCTAAAGCCTTTGCTGAAACAGCTTCAAAAGCCTATTTGAAGAAATTTGATAAAGAATGCTCGGTGTATTTCATTGAACTTTCTCAAGGTACACACGTAGTAAAATAAAAGATAAATTACAGAAATAATGGAAAATACAGATTTACAAGATTATTCACATAAGCGCTATAATATTCTTACTGGCGAATGGGTGTTAGTTTCACCACATCGGGCCAAACGTCCATGGCAAGGACAAAATGAAGCTGTAAATAATGAAAAGCGTCCCACTTATGACGAAACCTGTTATTTGTGTGCTGGAAACACGCGAATTAATGGAGAAGTTAATCCTAAGTATGAAGATGTTTTTGTGTTTACAAACGACTTTGCTGCGTTACAAAATGATTCTAAATCTTTTGAAGTGAATGATGGTTTGTTGGTGGCTCAAAGCGAAACTGGTATATGTAAAGTGATTTGTTTTAGTCCGGATCACTCAAAAAGTTTAGCCGATATGACCCCTGTTGAAATTCAAAAAGTAGTGTTTCAGTGGCAAAAAGAATATAAAGAATTAGCCAACAATCCTGCCATTAATTATGTTCAAATTTTTGAAAACAAAGGTGCTGTTATGGGATGTAGTAATCCGCATCCACATGGGCAAATTTGGAGTCAGTCTACTTTACCTAACGAAGTAGATAAAAAGAACATCCAGCAGGTAAATTATTATAGTAAAAATAAAACTAGCTTACTTGGTGATTACTTAAGCCAGGAGTTAGAAAAACAAGAACGCATCATTTTTGAGAATGATAATTTTGTAGTGCTTATTCCTTTTTGGGCAGTTTGGCCTTTTGAAACTATGATTGTTCCAAAAAAACATCAAACAAATATTTTAGAGATGGATGACGCGCAAGCATTGCAATATGCTGAAGCCATAGCGGTTATTACAAAAGCATATGACAAGCTTTTTAATACATCTTTTCCGTATTCAAGCGGCATACATCAATCACCTACCGATGGTAATGAAAACAAGCACTGGCATTGGCATATGAGTTTTTATCCACCATTACTAAGAAGCGCTACCGTTAAAAAGTTTATGGTGGGGTATGAAATGTTCGGATCCCCACAACGTGATATTACAGCAGAAAGTGCCGTGAAAATGATTAAGGCTTTGTTATAATTTTTAAGCTTATAATACATGATTAATAGCCACCCAAAAGAAGAGTCTAATATAGAAATATTAGACTCTTTTTCTTTTGTAAAAATGACATAAAAAAATCCGACTCTTTCGAATCGGATTTTTTATTAAGCGAATAATATGTTTTACAATAGGCAAAAAGCCTTATTTTACTTTGTCAATTACAGCTTTAAAAGCTTCAGGATTATTCATAGCTAAATCTGCTAAAACCTTACGGTTTAATTCAATATCATTAGCTTTTAATTTTCCCATAAATTGAGAATAAGATAAACCATGTTCTCTGGCACCTGCGTTAATACGTGTGATCCATAAAGCACGGAATGTTCTCTTTTTGTTTCTGCGATCTCTGTACGAATATTGCATCGCTTTATCAACCGCATTTTTAGCTACTGTCCAAACGTTTTTACGTCTTCCAAAGTAACCTTTTGCTTGTTTAAGAACCTTTTTTCTTCTGGCTCTTTTTGCTACAGAATTTACTGATCTTGGCATAATTTTAATTGTTTTTTTGTAGTAGGCGATTCAATTATTCCGAATTATTTATTCCGAATTCTGAATGCTTTAAATTGGCCTAACTCCAGGGTTTATAAATTGTTTTAACCGATTAAAACAGGTATTACTTTAAACGTAACATTGTTTTAACATTATCCTCATCAGCTTTGTGAACCAAAGTGTCATGAGTTAAAGCTAACTTACGCTTTTTAGATTTCTTTGTTAAGATATGACTCTTAAAAGCGTGCTTTCTTTTGATTTTACCAGTACCTGTTAACTTAAAACGTTTTTTGGCACTAGATTTAGTTTTCATTTTAGGCATTTTCTTTTCCTAGGTTTTAATTATTTCGCTTAATTATTTTTAATTTTGAATTTTACTTCAGTATCTATATTACTTTTTAGGAGCAATAAACATAGTCATACGTTTTCCTTCTAATCGAGGCATTTGTTCAACTTTACCATATTCTTCAAGGTCTTGGGCTAATCTTAATAATAAGATTTGACCTTGTTCTTTAAATATGATTGAACGCCCTTTAAAGAATACAAATGCTTTTAGTTTAGCGCCTTCTTTTAGAAACTTTTCAGCATGTTTCTTTTTAAATTCATAATCATGATCATCAGTTTGAGGACCAAAACGAATTTCTTTGATTACAACTTTACTGGCTTTAGATTTTAAAGCTTTTTCGCGTTTCTTTTGTTCATAAAGAAACTTTTTGTAATCCATAACTTTACAAACAGGAGGATCTGCATTAGGTGAAATCTCTACTAAATCCAACCCTTGTGCATCTGCTATCCTCATAGCATCTCCTTTGGTGTAAATACCTACTTCTACGTTGTCTCCAACAAGGCGTAACTTTTGTGCTGTAATTTTAGAGTTAATCTTATGTTTATCCTCTTTAATAACCCTTCTGGGTTGCTGTTTTCTTCTAATTGCTATGGCGTAATAGTTTTAAATTAAACTTAGTTTATTTTTTGTTAAAACGATTTCAACGTTTTTTTAATATCCTCTTTAACAATGTTGGTGAATTCTTCAACAGAAATCATGCCTAAATCGGCGCCGCCATGTTGGCGTACCGTTATCTTACCTTCTTTTTCTTCTTGCTCCCCAATTATAAGCATATACGGGTGTTTTTGCATTTCGGATTCCCGAATTTTCCTCCCAATAGTCTCATTTCTATGGTCTACAAGGGCGCGAATTTCGGCATTTTCTAGCAAATTTAAAACTTTTTCAGAGTATTTTTCGTATTTCTCACTAATAGACAATATAATCGCCTGTGTTGGCATAAGCCATAATGGGAAATTACCTCCTGTGTGTTCTAATAGTAAAGCTACAAAACGTTCCATACTACCAAATGGTGCGCGATGTATCATAATAGGTCTGTGAGATTCATTGTCACTCCCTTTATAGGTGAGGTCAAAACGTTCAGGTAAATTATAATCTACTTGAATGGTTCCTAGCTGCCAGCGTCTTCCTAAGGCATCTTTAACCATAAAGTCTAGTTTAGGTCCGTAAAATGCAGCTTCACCTTCTTCAATGACATAATCTAGACCTTTATCTTGTGCGGCATTGATTATAGCTTGTTCGGCTTTTTCCCAATTAGCAACATCACCAATATATTTGTCTGGATTTTTTGGATCTCTAACCGAAACCTGAGCCGTAAAATTTTCAAATCCTAAAGAGCCAAATACATAAAGCACTAAATCTATTACGTTTTTAAACTCTTCATCTAATTGTTCTGGCATGCAAAAAAGGTGAGCATCATCTTGAGTAAAACCTCTAACCCTTGTTAGGCCATGTAGCTCACCACTTTGTTCATAACGGTAAACGGTTCCAAATTCGGCATAGCGTTTAGGTAAATCTTTATAACTCCATTGAGCACTTTTGTATATTTCGCAGTGGTGCGGACAGTTCATTGGTTTTAGTAAGAATTCCTCATCTTCTTTAGGAGTGTGTATAGGTTGAAAGCTGTCTTCACCATATTTAGCATAATGTCCAGAAGTGACATAAAGTTCTTTTTGACCAATATGAGGGGTGACCACCATTTCATACCCAGCTTTTTTCTGGGCGGCTTTTAAGAAGTTTTCTAAGCGTTCGCGAAGCGCTGCACCTTTAGGTAACCATAAGGGTAAGCCTTGACCAACTTTTTGAGAAAATGTAAAAAGCTCTAATTCTTTTCCCAATTTTCTATGATCCCGTTTTTTGGCCTCTTCTAGCATGTGTAGATACTCGGTAAGGTCTTTTTGTTTTGGGAATGAAATGCCGTATACTCGAGTTAGTTGCGGTTTGTTTTCATCACCACGCCAGTAAGCTCCAGCTACACTTAAAATTTTCACTGCTTTAATGATGCCTGTATTTGGAATATGGCCACCGCGGCATAAATCGGTAAATGTAGAATGATCGCAGAAAGTGATAGTGCCATCTTCAAGATTTTCAATAAGCTCTGTTTTAAATTCATTATCCTTATATAAGGACAAGGCTTCGGCTTTGGTAGCCGATCGCATTTTAAAATCATGCTTGCCCCTGGCTATTTCAAGCATTTTGTTCTCGATAGCTTTAAAATCCTTTTCAGAAATGCTGTGCTCACCAAAATCTACATCATAATAAAATCCATTTTCAATAGCAGGACCTATGGTTAGTTTTGATCCAGGATACAATTCCTCAATAGCTTGTGCTAATACGTGTGCGCTACTATGCCAGAAGGCTGTTTTACCAGCATCATCTCTCCATGTATATAATATCAAAGAGCCATCTATATGTAATGGGGTAACGGTTTCAATCGTAGTTCCATTAAAACTAGCAGAAATTACATTTCTAGCAAATCCTTCACTAATGCTTTTAGCAACATCCATTGGAGTAACGCCTTTGTCAAACGCTTTTATATTTCCATCGGGTAAAGTAATATGTATCATAAATCAAATTAAATTCGGCTGCAAAGATAATAGTATAAACAAATCCACACAATATTATAATATGTTTAATCATTTAATATAGGATTTGTATTCCCAGGCCTTATTGTTATCTAAAGAAGTGTTTTTACTATATGTTAAGATAAAGTTTTTATTCAAGTTGTTTTAATAGTTGTATTTCTTACTTTCTAAAAAATGAATCCTACTTCTCTGTATAATATAGTATAGAATAAGGATGAATTTGTTGTTCCTTTAATATGATTTATATGTAATTT
>NZ_VDCS01000120.1 GCF_006265225.1 Allotamlana fucoidanivorans
CCATGAGCTTTATATGCATTTAGAACAGGAGAATGGTCTACCGAAGGATCTAATAAAGCTTCGTTGGTGGCTGCAAAAATTTTATCTTTATTATCAAAAACAAAGGTATTGCCTGGAGTTCTAGCGATTTGATCTTGTAAACTAGTTAATAAAATATCAATTCCTAAAACACCAATAAATTTACCATCCTTATAAAGAGCTTTAGAGTAAGTAATGCAGTATTCATTACTAATAGCATCAATATAAGCTGGGGTTATATAGATTTGATTACTAGTTCT
>NZ_VDCS01000121.1 GCF_006265225.1 Allotamlana fucoidanivorans
TTCATATTGAAAAAAGTCAAGCTCTAGAAGTTGTTTGATGAAAAATTTCATTAAATTAGGAGCATTTTTTTTGAAATGTTCTTTTTTAGCAAAGGCTGTGTTTGATTCTATGGTTAAATTATAAGCACTAAGGTGTGTGATTAAATCCTTGATTTGTTTTAAGTGTAAGAGTTCAAATTCAAGCATTTTTTTATTGTCTAATTTTGTATCATAAATAAGATCTAAATTGATATTTTTAAAACCTACTTTATTTGCGTTTTCTAATGTTTTGATAATCA
>NZ_VDCS01000122.1 GCF_006265225.1 Allotamlana fucoidanivorans
GATATTTTTAAGTTTATAGCCTAAAATTTCATATTCTCCACCATCAAAATGTTCAAGCATAAGCATTTGTTTTAAAAGGACGGATTTTCCACTTCCACTACCTCCTAAAATACCAAAAATTTCGTTTTTTTTGATTTCAAAACTTACGCCATCATGGACAATTTTTTCTCCAAATTTTGTAATGATATTTTGCGCTTTAATAACCATTTAAATTCCTGCAGAAGTTAAAACAACAGAGAATAAAGCATCAAAAGCTATCACCCAAAAAATAGCATT
>NZ_VDCS01000123.1 GCF_006265225.1 Allotamlana fucoidanivorans
CCCCGCTGGGTTAAACTCCCATCTGAATTAGTAAGTAAGCTTCTATTTTGGTCGGTTAAGAAAAAACCTGGTGCCAAAGCATTTACACGAATACCTACCTTTGAAAAATGTACCGCTAGCCACTGTGTAAAATTCGATACCGCCGCTTTGGCTCCACTATAGGCTGGTATTTTGGTTAGTGGTGTAAACGCATTCATAGAAGACACGTTTAAAATACTACACCCTGTTTGACCAACCATATCTTGCGCAAAAACTTGCGT
>NZ_VDCS01000124.1 GCF_006265225.1 Allotamlana fucoidanivorans
ACGCAAGTTTTTGCGCAAGATATGGTTGGTCAAACAGGGTGTAGTATTTTAAACGTGTCTTCTATGAATGCGTTTACACCACTAACCAAAATACCAGCCTATAGTGGAGCCAAAGCGGCGGTATCCAATTTTACGCAGTGGCTAGCGGTACATTTTTCAAAGGTAGGTATTCGTGTAAATGCTTTGGCACCAGGTTTTTTCTTAACCGACCAAAATAGAAGCTTACTTACTAATTCAGATGGGAGTTTAACCCAGCGGGG
>NZ_VDCS01000125.1 GCF_006265225.1 Allotamlana fucoidanivorans
GTAGCCGTTGCACGAGCCCATAATTTTATAAAAACTTGAATTACAAACGCCTATTTTCAGGGCGTTTGTTGTTTTTGGTAGTTATTCACCATCTAAAATCAAGATGCTTTCTGGGGCTAATAACAAGGCCTATTATGCCTTTATACATGCAAAAATGAGTTTGCAGACTTGCCGCCCCGCTTTTACTGTGTTTTTCTATGAATTTCAAGTACTTTTTAAGGTTGTAGGCTATGGCCGAGAGCTGCATACACTTATTAGC
>NZ_VDCS01000126.1 GCF_006265225.1 Allotamlana fucoidanivorans
TTTTCCTGTTGTAAGTTCGTCTAAAATTTTCAGTTTAAAAGGTTCTGAATACCGTCTGATTACTTTGTCATTTTTGTACATAATGTTTGAAATTATGTAGCCTTTATTCAGGACGGGTCATAATTACGCACAACGTGTTGGTGTAAGGATAGTTGCGTGTGCAAGCAACTAACTTACTAAAAATGAAACGAACCAGAGGAAAATCCGTAGGATTTTCCGAGTAGGCTAGAATCAAGCAATTATTTTTACACGGT
>NZ_VDCS01000127.1 GCF_006265225.1 Allotamlana fucoidanivorans
TAATAGTTACCGTACCTCCCGTACAGAAGTCGATAGACTGATTGGTAAAATCATGTGATACGCTCGGTGAACATCCCCCCGCTAAACTGTTATTTATAATAGCTGTTTGATTAGTTACCCAAGCTACGATATCAGCATCCAGTGCATTTTGAGCTGCAGTAGGATCCGCATTATCAAACTCACAGGCATCAGCTGTATCATCAGAAGGACTAGTATAGCTTACTACTTGCGGTTGTGTTAGGGTATAGGTAGC
>NZ_VDCS01000128.1 GCF_006265225.1 Allotamlana fucoidanivorans
TGTAGCACACTAGCCTCAGCCTTAGCAAAGCAAGGCAACAAAATTGCGCTTTTAGATTTAAATAAGAGTTCAGCCGAAGCAGTTGCAGATAAAATTAATAAATCGGGTGGAGATGCCATTGGTGTTGGGGCTAATGTTTTAGAAAAGGAATCGCTTATTGCAGCAAAGAAAGAAGTTAATGAGGCATTTGGTGGATGTGATATATTAATAAACGGAGCAGGTGGTAATCATCCTTTAGGAACCACAAGCAATC
>NZ_VDCS01000129.1 GCF_006265225.1 Allotamlana fucoidanivorans
AAGGTCATTTCTAAGTCATCGATAATTTAGTTTATCTCAATCTAATCGGATTTTTAAGCAGTTTTCTTTTTGCCCTTTTTCTGGCTGGCGTTCTGATTCGTTCTGATTTCAAAAAAGGTGTTCGTACTCAATTTTGTGTTGCAACCTAAATGCCAAAAAAGTCGGTTTCTCTCAGCAAAGTTCATGCTGATTTTTGGTTTTTTTGCCAAATTTTGGTTGGCATTCTGCCTCGGTTGCATAAGGTGTATTTG
>NZ_VDCS01000013.1 GCF_006265225.1 Allotamlana fucoidanivorans
CAACTCAACTGCCTTTTGTTTAAATTCTAAAGTGTAATGTTTGGGTTTACTTCTCATAATTGCTAAGTTAATAACTAGCAAACATATTCTCTCATCTTTTTGTCCAGTCTAATATAGGAAGTCCAGTTGTTTTATTGCATCGTGAATAACATGTTCAGATTGAAGAAATAATAATATAGAAAAGGTGTTTTATTTTCTTATAACTGAAGTTTTTTACTTTAATTTACATAGCTAATAATCTAAATCACTGAAACACTATTACATATTATGAAGAACATCTATTTTGTACGTACCCTATGCTTTCTTTTTTTAGTCACGTTAAGTTGTCAAAGCACAAAAGTAGTTAATGCATGGAAAGCTGAAGAATCAATAGTTAATGCATTTAAAGAAAAAAATGTTTTAGTCATTGCCAGAACAGCAAATGATCAAGGACGTATAGCTTTTGAAGTTGAAATTGCCAATGCGTTAAGAGCAAAAGGAATAAAAGCTACAGAAAGCTATACTAAAGCACCTAAAATTTATCCGAATAAAGAAATTACTGAAGAGCGCGTAGCGTTTATTAGAAGCCTTATGGAAAGTGAAGGTTATAATGGGGTAATGCTTACCGTTATAAAAGATAAACAACAAACGGTAACAAAAAGCCATAATGGTATTTATATGGGAGCAAGCTATAATAATTTCTACCCGGGTTATTATGGTAATTTCTACAATTACTTTAGTTACCCATATGCTTATGGCTCCTATTATAATTCTTTTGGAGGCTATGTAACCAGTTCAACATCTACTAGTGTAAGTACAGATTATGTTTTAGAGACTGTGGCTTATAATCTTGATGAGCCCGCAGATAAACAATTAGTAGGGGTTGTAACCACCAAACTTTATGATCCAAAAGATGCTCATAAGGTAGCAAGTAAAATTGTGCCAAAAGTAGTTGAGGAATTAAACAAAAAGTAAAATATAAGTAAGTATGAAAAATAATGACACCATAACTACCACGTTAAAAACATTGGTTTTATTAGTTTTACTGGTATGGTGTTTTACAATAATCAAGCCGTTTGTGCTTATTATGGTTTGGGGCATTATTTTAGCCATATCATTATTTTCCGTCTACAATTATTTTATCAAAAAAGCAGGCGAAGGAAACAAAAAGCATATCACTCTAATTTTTGCTTTATCGGCCACTGTAGTATTTATTGCTCCAACCTATGCTATATCAACATCTTTGGCAAATTCATTTGTTGATATTATTGAGGGTATAAGAAATCATACTCTAGCTATTCCGTTGCCTAGTGAGAGTGTTAAGCAATGGCCTTTTATAGGTGAAACGGTCTTTAAAAATTGGAGCGACTTGTCTTCTGATATTCAAAATTATCTTATCAAACACAGTGCTTTTATTCTGGATAAGATTCCAAATATTCTTTCCGGTTTAAAAGGGTTTATTGGAACTTTTTTTACATTTTTTGTGTCTTTTATAGTGTCTATTGCATTGATGTATAATGCCACATACCTTAAACAAAGGATGCTTTTAATTATTAATAAGCTTACAAATAATGATGGAGAAGAAATCATATCCATTTCAAGTAAGGTAATAAAAAGTGTTGTTAAAGGGGTATTATTGGTAGCTTTGATTCAATCGGCTCTTGCTTTTGTTGGTTTTAGAGTTATAGGTATTCCTGCAGCAGGTGTTTTTACTTTTTTGGTTTTGGTACTTGGTATTATTCAAATTCCGGTATTACTGGTTATGTTACCCGCAATAATGCTTTCATTTTCAATGGCTGATACCACTTCGGCTATCATTTTTACCATTTATACCATATTAGTAGCACTATTAGACAATGTTCTAAAACCCATATTCTTAGGAAAAGGTTTAAAAACTCCAACTATTTTGATTTTATTAGGTACTATAGGCGGTATGCTTTTACATGGTATTATAGGTTTGTTCATAGGTCCTGTTGTTTTGGCTGTTATGTATAGAATGTTAGAGTATTGGACTTTTGGGGAGCGAACAAAAGTTTAGACATTTTGTTAAGGCAAGTTTATGCTAATCTAACAGTTTGGTAAAGAAATTATAAGTTTTTTGTTTTATTTAAAATCGATGTCTAAAATTTCAAAAAAATATTCTATTTTTAGAAAAAACATTGAAATTTATGAAAATAAAACAACTATTGGCAGGCTTTTTAGTAGTCTGTGGGTTGCAGGTAATGTCTGCTCAAAAAAACAAAAAACCCAATATCTTGGTTATATGGGGTGATGATATTGGGTATTCCAATATCAGTATCAACAGTCAAGGTATGATGGGCTATCAAACTCCAAATATTGATGCCATTGGAAAAGAAGGCGCCGTATTTACCGATTGGTATGCCCAACAGTCTTGTACAGCTGGTCGTGCGGCCTTTATCTTAGGGCAGCATCCTTTTAGAACAGGATTACTTACCATAGGAATGCCTGGAGCAGAGCAAGGTATTCAGGAAAATCAGCCAACAATTGCAGAATTGCTTAAGCCTCAAGGTTATGTGTCTGGTCAATTTGGTAAAAACCACTTAGGAGATCGAGATGAACATTTGCCAACAAATCATGGCTTTGATGAGTTTTTTGGGAACCTTTATCATTTAAACGCAGAAGAAGAGCCTGAAACCTATTATTACCCGAAAAATCCCGAATTTCACAAAAAATTTGGACCAAGGGGTGTATTGCATTCTTATGCCGATGGCAAAATAGAGGATACAGGACCAATGACACGTAAGCGCATGGAAACGGCTGATGAAGAGTTTACTGATGCCGCAATTGCCTTTATTGAAAAAGCACATAAGGCAGGTAAGCCATTCTTTGTTTGGTTAAGTGCTACACGTATGCATGTTTGGACGCATTTAAAGGAAGAAAGCGAAGGTGTTACAGGTATTGGCTTGTACCCAGATGGCATGGTGGAACATGACAAAGCTATTGGTAGAGTATTAGACAAACTTAAAGAATTGAAGATTGTTGATAATACTATAGTGATGTATTCTACTGATAATGGAGCAGAGAAATTCACTTGGCCTGATGGAGGGACAACACCGTTTGCAGGAGAAAAAGGTTCTACTTGGGAAGGTGGTTTTAGAGCACCCTGTGTTATTCGATGGCCGGGAGTTATAAAACCAGGAACAATTATAAATGATATTCATTCTCACGAAGATATGATGCCAACATTGCTTGCAGCCGCTGGTGTACCAGATGTTAAAGAAAAACTTTTAACGGGATATGTAGCTGCCGGAAAAACTTTTAAAGCCCATTTAGATGGCTATAATATGTTGCCATTTTGGAAAGGAGAGGTAAAGGAATCTCCAAGGAAAGAAATATTCTATTTTGATGCAGGAGGAAACCTTAATGCGCTAAGGTATCAAAACTGGAAGATTCACTTTGCAATCATGGAGGGTAGTATTAATGAAGCCTATAGAAAAACGCCTTCATGGCCTATCGTCATTAATTTAAGGGCAGATCCCTTTGAAGTATCTTATAAATCAGCCTTATACACAAGATGGTATGGTGATAATATGTGGATGTTCGTACCAGCTCAAGCATATGTTGCTAATTTTTTAAGTTCTTTTAAAGACTTTCCTCCAGTTGAAGGAGGCACTTTAAGTGTTGATGCTGTAATAGCTAAAATGAAAAGCAGACCGCAAAATTAAGAGGTAATCTGAATAATATAGGCAGTTTTTAGCTTTAATAAGCTAATGCTGCCTTTTTTAATACAACCATGAAGCACGTTATAATATGTAGTTGTTTAATGTTCTTAACCTTTTCGTGTAAAGAACAAAAAGCAAGTTTACTCGAGTCAACTGTACTAGAAAGTAAACAAACAGACCCACTTTCTTCTTGGCATGATACGCCTACTAAACAAGCTATTATAAGTTACGTTAAAGAGGTTACAAATACAGAAAGTGCAAAGTTTATTCCAGTTTCTAATCGTGTGGCTACGTTTGACAACGATGGTAACCTATGGTCAGAGCAACCTTTGTATTTTCAATTATTCTTTGCGATTGACAGAATTAAAGCAATGGCTAATGAACATCCTGAATGGAAAACTAAACAACCTTATAAAGCGGTTCTTGAAGACGACATGAAAACGCTTATGAGTTATGGTGAACATGGTATTCTTGAAATAGTCATGGCAACACATGCTGGAATGACCGTTGAAGCGTTTGACGCCATTGTAAAAAACTGGCTAAAAACAGCTCGTCACCCTAGGTTTAATAAGCCCTATAATGAGCTTGTTTACCAACCTATGTTAGAGCTTCTAGATTATTTAAGAGCCAATAACTTTAAAACTTACATTGTATCTGGGGGTGGTATAGATTTTATGAGACCATGGATTGAAGCCGTTTACGGTATACCTGTTGATCAAGTTGTGGGAAGTAGTGTTAAAACAGAGTTTGTTATTGAAGAGGACAAACCTTTAATAAAACGTTTACCAAAGATTGATTTTATTGACGATAAAGAAGGAAAACCAGTAGGTATACAACGCTTTATTGGCAAAAAACCAGTTTTCGCTTCTGGGAATTCTGATGGTGATTTTGCTATGCTGCGTTACACAGATTCTAACACTTATCCATCATTTCAATTGTATTTACATCATACCGATGCCGAACGCGAATGGGCTTATGATAGAGACTCGCATATTGGCAAACTCGATAAAGGCTTAGATTATGCCAATGCTAATGGGTGGACGGTAATTGACATGAAAAAAGATTGGAAAGTTATCTACCCTTTTCAAAAAGAGTAAAACTATTAACACAAACGCTATGTCTCCATTTGAATCCATTTCAACCCTAAAGTTAAAAATGGCTGCGTCAATTATTGGCCAAGAACATCTTATTGATCGAATTATATTGGTGCTTTTAGCAAACGGCAACATGTTACTTGAAGGTTTGCCAGGATTGGCAAAAACAAGAGCAATAAATGCGCTATCCAAAAACCTAGATTGTGGTTTAAGTAGAATTCAGTTTACACCAGATTTATTACCTTCAGATATTACAGGAACAGAGATCTATATTCCCAATGAAAAAGAAAAATTCGTTTTTCAAAAAGGCCCTATTTTCAATAATTTGATTTTAGCCGATGAGATTAACAGAGCTCCGGCAAAAGTACAGTCGGCATTACTAGAAGCCATGGAAGAACGTCAAGTAACGGTAGCTGGTACAACCTATAAAATGGATGAATTATTTATGGTAATGGCCACTCAAAATCCAATTGAACAAGAAGGAACCTATCCTTTGCCTGAAGCTCAAATGGATCGATTTTTAGTGCATACCATAATAAGCTATCCTGATGATGATGCAGAACTTGAAATCATGCGCTTAAATAAACAAGAAGCTTTAGTAAAACCAAATGTTGCGAGCAATGAGGTTATTCCTAAAACATCAGTTTTTGAGGCTAGAAAAGAGATTGCTCAAATAAAGGTTTCTGAAGATATTGAAAAATATGTGGTTAGCCTTATTTCTGCAACACGATATCCAGAAAAATACGATACCAGTCTCAGTGAGCTGATAAGTTTTGGATCAAGCCCTAGAGGAACAATTGCCTTAGACAGATGCAGCCGTGTAAATGCCTGGATGAACAATAGAGATTATGTCATGCCAGACGACGTACACCAAGTCATCAAAGATGTGTTAAGACACCGTATTGCTTTAAGTTACAAAGCTAGAGCAGAAGGCGTAAGTGTAGATGAGGTTATCGACAAAATTATAGAGGTTGTTGCAGTAATTGCTTAAATCAACCGTATGAAGCTCTACAAAAAAAAATATAGTCCGCCCAATGTGTTTTTATCACTTGAACACCTTTTAAAATTAGAGGTGTTTAGTTCAACATTACAAATAAGTGACAGTAAGAATAAATCAAACAGTATACTTTCTGGGCAGTACGCTTCTAAGCTACGAGGACGTGGTTTAGATTTTGAAGAAGTTAGACCCTATATTTTTGGCGATGATATTAGAAACATTGACTGGAAAGTTACCGCCAAAACAGGAAAAACGCACACCAAGATTTTTACTGAAGAAAAGGAAAAACCTGTTTTCATTTTTGTAGACCAAAGCAGCTCAATGGGGTTTGGTTCAAAAAATAAAACCAAAGCTTTTGTGGCTGGAGAAATTGCTTCAATAATTGCACATAAAACAAAAAAAAAGGGAGACCGCGTAGGCGGTTTAGTTTTTGGTGAAGATTACGAAATCATAACACCAAAACGTGATGCCAGAAATAGCATTTATTTTCTTCAGAAAATAGTTGAAGCCAATCAAAACATTTATAATTACGATATAAAAGATTTTGATAATTCTCTTGCTGAGATGTTTGCAAAAGTGAACAACATTGTAACGCATGACTATGTTGTTTTTATCATCAGTGATTTCCACAGGTATAACCCGGCTGTAATCAAATACCTCAGTCAGCTTGGGTTGCATAATGATATCATAATGATTAAAGTTTTTGATGAATTGGAAGATCACATTCCAAATGCACAACTTACCATTACCAATAAAACCAAGCAAATTAATTTAAACGGTAAAAACTCAAAAACTAAAGAAAAGGTAGAAGCTACTTTTGAAAAAGAATTTACCGATTTTAAGTCTGAACTTAGCAAATACAACATCACGTTACTTAAGGTCAACTGTTGCAATCCAATAGAAGAAGAATTACTAGAGGTCTTTTCTAATCTATAGACATACATAACTATGCTATTAATACTGCAAGAAAATACACTACAACCAATTATTGAGCCAGACCCAATTACGTTCACCCTGGAAACATTGGGCTGGAAACTTATTGGCGTGGTGCTTTTAGTTCTTGTACTATTTATAGTTTATAACATGTTTATACGTTATAAACAACGGGGATATAGACGAGCTGCTATACAAGAAATACAAAGCATTTCTAAACAAGACAAACAAGAGGTTTATCCCGCTATAGCAAAGGTTATGTTTTTACTCAAGCAAACAGCATTACGCACATATTCTAAGAACGAAGTAGCCTCACTCTCAGGAAGGGACTGGCTGGCACTAATGGATAGTAAAGTTAAATCCTCTTATTTTGAGCAACACGAAGCTGTAATCTCTAACGCTGTTTATCAAAACAAGTACAATACTGAAAGCAGCTTTGATATTGAAGAGTTCATTCAAACGAGTATAAAATGGATTAAAGATCATGCCTGATAAATTTGAATTTGCATATCCGTTTGTGGCGGTATTTGTTATCATACCCTTTTTAATATATTGGCTATTACCTGCCATAAAACACAGGAGTTCAGCTTTAATCTACCCCTATTTCAACTCAAGCGCAAAGGCTACTCATCAAAAACCTAAAAAATCTACTTATGTAAAAAAGCAGTTTTGGTTAACAAAAGTCATCATGTTTGTTATTTGGCTATTGCTTCTATTTGCTTTAGCGTCACCTCAATTGGTTGGTCAACCTGAAAAAAAAGTAAAAACGTCGCGTAGTTTTTTAATTCTTGCTGATTTATCATTTAGTATGGCCAATAACGATTGGGCTATTAATAATAAACGCGTAACACGATGGGAAGCCGTAAAAAACATCATGCAAGACTTCATTGTTAAACGCGAAAGCGATAAAATGGGACTTATTTTCTTTGCTAGTAATGCCTATATTCAGGCGCCTTTTACCACCGACCTTGAAACCGTAAAAACCATGCTTGATGAGGCCGATGTGGGTATGGCAGGACAAATGACTAATATTGGAAAAGCTATTGTAAAGGGTATGGATATGTTTCAACGCGATACCATACAAAACAAAGTCATGCTCTTGCTTACTGATGGTGTTGATAGTGGTACAAGCATATTGCCTCTTGATGCAGCCAATTTAGCAAAAAAAGATTCTACCATTATTTACACCGTTGGTATAGGCGATCCCGGAAGCAGTATGTCTGACCTTGACGAGCGTACTCTAACTGAAATAGCACAACTTACCAGCGGTAAATATTTTAGAGCCAAAAATACCGCAGAACTAGAACGTATTTATACCGAATTAGATCAGCTAGAACCTGTTGAGTACGAGGAAGAAACCTACATACCAAAAACACTATTATATCAGTACCCATTAGGAATAGCCTTATTGCTCGGCTTACTCTTAGTTTTAATTAATCATATTATAACAATAATTAAACGTTTAAAGGCTTAATCATGGTAGAGACTTTAAAACATATTAACTGGGAAGATTTTCATTTTTTGAGAACAAACTATGTTTTGTATATGATTTCCGGACTACTATTGATTATTTTAGGCTTTGTGTTTTATAAAGAATCTACCTCATGGGTAAATGCTATTGCCAAACACCTAAGACCTTATGTGATTCAAAAAGGAACGCGATGGAAATCTATGCTTATCAGAACTTCGGTGGTTATCATGTTCATCATTGGAATAGTTTCTTTTTTAGGCCCAACATGGAGTAGAATAAAAGCGCCTACCAAAAAGGTGAAATCTCAGTTTGTTATTGCCCTTGATATGTCTGAAAGTATGCTTGTAGATGACATATCTCCAAACCGATTAGAACGTGCTAAATTTAAAATTCACGACTTGTTAAAAGCAAACCCTAGAGCTGAAACCAACTTAATAGTTTTTGCAGCCTCATCGCATGTAGTTACACCTTTTACAACCGATTACAAAATTATTTTAGACCAAATTGATGGTTTGCAACCTAGAATGATGCCTGTTAAAGGAACAGGATTCAATGCCTTGTTTGATAAAATAGAAGCCTTATCACTTGACCCTGTTGCACAATCTAAAATATTACTAGTTACCGATGATTTGGAAGCCCTTTCTATTGAAAGAATTAACAACTTTTTACAAGAAAATAATGTAAAACTGTTTATATACCCATTTGCCACACCAACAGGAGGCACAATTCCTAAACACAACACAAAATCAGCACTCAACACCACAAAATTAAGCGCATTTACGGCTATTGAAAATGTCTTTTTTTTAGAAGCTACCTTGGACGATAGTGACGTAAAAGATTTGGCTAAAAGTGTTAGTAAAGAATTGATTTTTGAAGATAAAATTGATAAAGAAGATGAGTCATGGAAAGATCAAGGCTACTGGTTTTTAATTCCGTTAATGATACTGTTTTCGTTTTCTTTCAGAAAAGGCTGGAGTATCAACAGCTTGCTTCTATTGATTTGTTTGAGTTCTTGTAATTCAAATGACAAAACACCGAAATCAATCTCTTCATTTAAAGATTTATGGTACACCTCAGATTATCAAGGTCAGCAATTATATAACGATAAAGATTACGCAAATGCGGCTTTAAAATTTAATGACCCTATGCACAAAGGTGTGGCCTACTATAAAGCTGGTGATTTTGTTAGTGCAGAAGCAGCTTTCAAACAAGACACAACAACCAACGGGTTGTATAATTTAGGTTTAACTTATGCTAAGCTTGGAAAACTGGAAGCATCAAAAGAAGCTTTTGAACAGGTGCTAAGTAAATATCCTAACAACACAAAAGCAAAAGACAATTTAAAAATTATAGCCAAAGCCGTTGATAGTCTTAATGCCAATAAACCTAAAACCTTTAAAGAAGAAAAAGACAAGGCACTAGCCAAAAACAAGCAAAACGATTCTCCTGAAGATTTAAGTGGTGGCGGGCAAGAGGCTACCAAAAAAGATATGGAAAAGGAGCGGAAAGAAGAAACCGCAGAAACTGGCCAACGCAAAGGCAAGGAGCTTGATGAATTACCTGATGATTTTAAATCAGGTCAAGGCGCTTTACCAAAAAACATTTTGATGCGAAAAATAGATGACGACCCCGCTTTGTTTTTAACAAAAAAGTTTAGATATCAAGTCAAGAAAAAATTAGTACAACCTGAAAAAACAGCGCATTCATGGTAAAGCAATTGGGTTTCATGTTTCTGCTATTGGTTTTGGGCACGCAACTACATGCGCAAAGCATTATCAGTTATGCTACTTTAAACAAAAAGCAAGCGTATATAGGCGAACCCGTTCAGCTTACGGTTTCTGTGTATACATCAACTTGGTTCACTTCTGGCGTTGATGTAGGTAATATTCAAATTGATGGCGCACTAACGGTTTACTTCAGGTCTTTAAGTAATTCCAGAACATTTAATGGTAAAAAATATTCTGGTGTAAGCTTCTATTATAATCTCTTCCCCAATAAAACAGGTGAATTGATAATACCTAGCTTATCTATAAACGTTGAATCTCCTAAACCAGACAATTATAAAGGAATAAAACACGCTGTTAAAACAAAACCAGAAACTCTTAAGGTAAACGACATCCCAATGGGATATGACCCAAACAGTTGGTTAGTTTCAAATGGTTTAACCGTACAGCAAAAATGGTCGACACCTTTAACAAAAGTTAAAGTTGGCGATGTTGTGCAACGCACTATAACGCGCTCGGCAGGTGGCACATTATCTGAATTTATTCCTTCAACTGCATGGGATAGCATTCCCGGAATAAGCATTTACCCTAAGAGAGCTACAGTTAACACAACCAAAGCTAAAACCTATGTCTCTGCAAGTCGCACAGAAACAGTTAATTACTTGTTTGAAAAAGAAGGCAATGTACTTATCCCAGGTACTACATACACCTATTGGAACCCAGGAAGTCAAGTGTTTTATACCAAAACACTTGACGCTGTGCCAATAACAGTAGCACCAAACCCTGATTTAGAAATGCTGGCTAGCATTAAAAAGTCACTTCAAAAAACAGTTGAAGCAGAAGTTGAACAAGAAGAAAAACCGTTTACCATTTTGGGTTTAAGTGCAAAAAACTTCTCCATCTACGTATTAACTGGTTTATTGTTTCTTTTTGTGGTTTACAAACTCACCAAACGCCTATTGAGATGGATAAAACTAAAACGCTTACAGTATTTAAATTCTGAGAAATACGCGTTTAAACAAGCACTCTCAGCTTTAAAACAGCACGATTCTGGACAATTTTTGATAAAAAGCCGTATTTGGATAAAGACCTTAGACAGCAGATACGAGACCTTATCTAGTTTTGCGCAAAAGTTTAATTTTGAAAATTTAAATGATGCTTTGTTAAAGTATAATCAGGATGCATTTCAGAAAAAAACATCAGCAAATACAAAAGTGATAGTACACCTCAAAAATGCCTTAGTACAATCTAGAAAAGTATATTTGTTGCAAGATGAAAAGATTAAACCCAATAATAACAAGTGGCTTAACCCAACAGCTATTGATTAACCTGAAGCATCTTGAAAATGGCATTAGCAGCTTTTGTTTTTCCTTGCTTTTGGAGTATTAATGCCTTTAAATACTGGTAGTCGTTATTGTTAGGCATAATCTGCAAAGCCTTATTAATAAAATCATTTGCCAAGGATAAATCTTTTTCACCTTGAAAGTAGTAGGTAGATAAATTGTACATTGATCTGGTGTCATTTGGATCAACTCTTATGGCGGTTTGCAATTGCGCAATGGCTTTTTCATCTTCTTTTAACTCAAAATGCAATAAGGCTTTTAAATAATGTGGCCTACCTAAGTTAGGTTGCTTTTGTTCCCATAAATTCAAAACAGTAAACGCTTCATCATAATTTTGGTTTATGGAATAGGCTGTAGCTAAATTGGAATATGCTGGGTACACCAAACTATCTTTATAAAGGCTCATTTTATAGTGCTTTATAGCTTCAGAAACATTGTTCATTTGCATATAATAATCACCAAGTTGAAGTCTGCCTTCTGGAAAATCAGCATTGGTAAACATCATGTGCTCATATTCGGCTTTAGCTTGATAAACATAAGACTGGTGTTTAGGATCAAAGGTAGTTTCATTAATATCTAACACCAATTGGGCAGCCGCTATTCTTACCAATCTTGTAGAATCTTTTAAGTGCTCTACAGCTATAGTTTTTCTCATTTCTGGAGTTAAACTTCTAAACTCTAAAAGCGCTTTATATCTTACCAATGGAGACGGGTCTTTTAACGCCAAAAAGAGTACGTTAAACTCAGCTTGATTTAAGTAACTTAAGTTTTCTATAACGGTAGCTCTAGCTATTGCTGGAAATTCTAGGTTATTTATGAATATATTTAATGATTGTCTCTCAGAAGTTGTAAGTGCCAATTTGTTGCTTAACAATAGGGCATCTGAGAAATGTGACGCTCTTTCTTTTCCATACCAGGACTTGATCTTTTGAGCTGCCCATTGGTTTGATTTATCCTGATGACACTGGTTACAGGCATTTGGTGTACCATACTTAGCGGATTGATCTGGTCTAGGAATTCTAAAACTGTGGTCCCGCCTAAAATCATTACCCATATAAATCTTACCAGTCATATGGCAGTTAATGCACAATGCAGCATCTGTGTCTAAGTTATGAAAGTGATGCCTTGGTGAATTATATTCTGATGGAGCATGACATTGCAAACACAGTTGATTGCCATCAAATTTCAACTTTAAGCTGTGTGCATCATGGCAATCATTACATTTAACCCCTTGAGCATACATTTTACTTTGCAAGAAAGACCCATAAACGTAGTCTTCTTCATCTATTTGACCATCGGCATGATAATATGTAGAAGAGATACTTTGCAATAAATATTGATTTTCAAAAGTTTCACCTGGTTTTAAATCTTTGGTCAACTTTGTACGTCTTGCATGACATGGTGCGCAAAGTGAAAGTTGGTCTTCTTGCGTTTTACCATTGATGATATACGAATGACTATCTTTAATGTCTTTTGATGCCCATTCAACGTGGTTTCTACCTGGTCCATGACAACTTTCACAGGTCACATCAATTTCACTATACGTGGTATGAAAGGTGTCAGACTGTAGATCATAACCGCGCTTTAAATTTGTAGAATGACATTCAGCACACATGGTATTCCAGTTTTGAGCACCCTTAGTCCAATGTAACCAATCTGTTGTAATTATAGTTTGTCCTTTATACTGATGAAACCATTTGTTTTTAACGGCATCCCAAGTTACTCGTAACACTTGTTTTTTTCCACCTTCAAAATCAACTAAGTATTGTTGTAAAGGCGTAAAACCAAAGGTATATGCAATTTTATAGTCATTTACACTGCCGTCAATCTCTGTCACATTTACAATAAAGGCTTTATCTTTTGTATAAAAATGATAGGAAACACCATCAATAACCTGTTTTATATTGTTGAAATTACCTAAAACAGTTGATGCGTTTGCTATGTCCATAGCGCGGTCATGGTGTGATCCAGACCACTTTTTGTAAGTGTCTTCATGACAAGATTTACATTGATTAGAGCCTATATAGTTGCTGCTAACATGCGCAGAATGGGTTGGCGTTTCAATATTATTGTATGTTTTGTTTTTACAACCAAAAGTTAAAATGCAAATGGAAAATAAAAAATAGATGGTTTTATGGTGATTCATCAATGCAAAAATTGTTAAAAACAAACTTAGTTAAAACATTTATAAACAGCCCAATTAAGGAACAAACTTAAAGGCTGTTTGAATTAAATAATTTGTAACTTTGTTTATAACACGTAACAAATTAATCAAATTACAATTGCGCTATGATCAAGTATTTTACTCAAGAAAGAACGTTTAAGTCTTTATTTTTATTAATGGCAGGATTACTGTTTTCGGTCACATATTCTTACGCTCAAACTGTTGAAATCACGCCTTCTTATGGATATCAATTTGGGTCAAAACTCAATTATGGGTTCAATAATTTTATAAAAATTAAAGATAGCGACCAATGGGGCGTTACCTTAGGTTTTGAAACCTTTGATAATACCATGGCCGAGGTTTCATATACGCATCACAGTACTTCGGTTACGGTTAGAGATAGTTATTTTGATATTCCTGATGAAACAAGATTGGCAGATTTAGCTGCCGATTGGGTGATGATTGGAGGTACGAGATATTTTCCAAAAGAAAATATTAGACCATTTGCAGGAGCTGCCGTGGGACTTGTTTTCTTAAGTCCAAAGAATGAAAATAGAGAGATTACAGACCGCACTTATAGTAATGAAACCAGATTTTCGTTTTCTTTTAAAGCAGGTGTTAATATTATGTTTAGTGATCATGTTGGGATTAATTTGCAAGGTAATTTGTTATTTCCTGTTAATTGGGGGGGCTTCTACGTTGGGGGTGGCCCAGGTGGTATTAATGGTGGTGTTAGTGTGGCTAGCACAACCGTTATAGGTGGTTTTAGTGGCGGTTTAGTGTTTAGAATTTAATTTATGTATACTCAAACTAATAAAAAACAATTTCCTTGTTGTATAAATCTTTATTATTTCTAGTATTGCTTCCGGTTTTTGGCTTTTCTCAGAAAGATACTATTCGGTTAAAGGATAATAGCATTTTAGTAGGCGAGGTTAAACGACTTTCAAAGGCGGTTCTTACGGTGAAAACGTCTTATAGTGATAAAGATTTTCGTGTTCAATATAGTAAAGTAGAATCACTAGACATTCAGAAAAAATGCTTGATAATGCTTACCAAGGGGCGCCGCCGATTTGGAAATTTAACTACCGATAAAAATGGCTATGCCCGTATTACGTTATTAGATGGAACCCCAGAATATTATGTTATTAGTGAAATTGTAGCTCTAGATGAAATTGATGATCGTTTTTGGAAGCGAGTAAAAGTGTCTGTTGATTTAGGACTAAATATAGCTAAGGCAAATAATTATAAACAATTTTCAACCGCTGGTAGTTTGAGTTATATGGATAATAAATGGGTTGTAAATGGATCAATAAGTGTTTTGAATTCTAGGCAAGATAATGTTGATAACGTTAAAAGGACGGATGCAAAATTGAGTTTTTATAGAATTTTAAACAGAAAATGGTATCTTTTAGGCAATACCTCATTCCTGTCGAATACAGAGCAGGCACTGGTAGGAAGAACAAGTCCAAGTGCTGGTGTAGGTCGGTTTTTAATTGCTACCAATAAATTGTTTTTTTCAACTACATTAGGTTACACGTATAATATAGAAAATTATACAGATAATAGTTTGAATAAAACATCGTCAGAATTACTAATATCAGGAACGTTTAATGTTTTTGATCTAGAAGATTTGAGTTTAGAAACTACCTTGAGTATTTTTCCCAGCTTGTCAGAAAGTAGAAGGGTAAGGTCAGATTATAATTTAACTTTAAAATATGATTTGCCCCTTGATTTTTATTTAAAGTTAGGTTTTACCCTGAATTATGATAATCAGCCTGCTGTAGTAGGTAATGATACAGATTATAATATTACCACGGGCTTTGGATGGTCTTTTAATTAAGGCGTATGTCACAAATAAAAAAGAGCCACTTTAAAGCTAAAATGACTCTTTTTATTAGTGTTTATTCAGTTAAACGTACTTCTAAAGGAGTATTGATTTGTTTTGAAAATTGACTTAAATAATCCTGCCACTCCTTTTCGGTTGAAAATTGACCGCTTTTAGCCCATCCAAAACCTGCATAATATACTGTTTTGCCATTAATTATATTTAGATGTGCATAGGCGTTACTTTCATCTTTACTTTCTGTATCATACTTTTCAAAAGATTGTAAGTAATCTTTAGTAGTAACAATGGCAGTTCCAAGTTCAGAATCGCCATGCGGTTGCCAATAGCTAGTCCAAGCTTCGTTCATATTGGAAGTTACTTCACCATCTTTTTCATGAAGGGTTATCCCTGCTGAAATTATATCAGTACCTGAAATATGGGTTTCAAATTTTGAAAGGTTATTTCCGTAATCTAGAGATATGGTTTTACTTTCTTTTATGATATTTCCGTCCGCATCCCAATCTTCATAGGTCACTTGAAAACTTGTTCTAATAGGACCTATTGTAATGGTTTTCCAAGTTTTAAAGTTTTTTGAATAATAAAAGCTGGTATCGCGTTTTACAGCTATACCTCCAACACCCCTGCTTATGCCTACATGAAAATTATCTAACCCTTCACCTGAATCTTTGTGGTATGATTTTCCTTTTTCTGCGTTTTTTTTGTACCATTTATTAATGATTGGATATTCAACACGTTTTAACCATGCATCAACACCACTCGATAAGGTTGGTTGAGGTAAGTTGTTTTCGGCTCGGTATTGTGCATCAGGGCCAAAAATTCTAAATGCCACACGATTGTTTTCCCAAGCATAATCATCAGTACGTTCAGGTACAAATCGAGAATAACAATAAACCTCAGTTTTTGGGTTGTCATCTGGATTAATGTTCACAATTTCATACTTTTTTTCAGTATTGGCTTTTATCTTTGGTTGAAATAGTAGTACATCCATTGTGCCATCCCCATCATAATCTACTAATTGGGTAATTTGAAGAGTTTCATCATCGGCATCTTTAATTCCTAATGTTTCAAGGGTTGGAACATTTAAGAGTTCAGCTGTTAATTCAACCGTTTCAACAGACCGATCAAAATCTAATGTATTTTTTATAAGAATAGTTTTGTTTTTGTCGGCACAGGCAGAAAAACAAAGTATGCCTACCAAAGCAAAAATGGATAAAGACTTCATATGAATTGGTTTTTAAATAGGTTTAACTAATCTTCATTTGATGGTTTGCCAATAGTAGCTAAAATTCCACCATCAACATAAATAATCTGGCCATTTACAAAATCACTGGCTTTTGAACTTAAAAATACCACAGCACCTTGTAAATCTGCTGGATCACCCCAACGTCCTGCGGGTGTTCTACCTATAATAAAATCGTTAAAAGGGTGGCCGTCTACCCGAATTGGCGCGGTTTGGCTTGTGGCAAAATACCCAGGGCCTATACCATTAATTTGAATATTGTGTTTAGCCCACTCGGTAGCCATATTTCTGGTAAGCATTTTTAACCCTCCTTTGGCGGCAGCATAGGCACCAACTGTATTTCGTCCTAATTCACTCATCATAGAACAAATGTTAATGATTTTTCCAGCTTTCCTCTTTATCATTCCTTTAACCACGTGTTTTGACATGATAAACGGACTTACTAGGTCAACTTTTAATACTTGCTCGAAGTCTGAAACTTCCATATCTTCTAATGGGGTACGCTTTATAATACCAGCATTGTTTACTAAAATATCAATAGCACCAACTTCAGTTTCAATCCTATTTAAGTTTTCAATGACTTGTTTTTCATCAGTAACATCAAATAGGTAACCGTAAGCCTCAAGGCCTAAGGTTTTATATTCAGCTACCGCGTTGTTTAATTTTTCTTGTGATGAAGCACCATTTATTACTAATTTGGCTCCAGCTTTACCTAACCCTATTGCCATGGCTTGACCTAAACCATGGGTTCCTCCAGTTACTAGGGCTACTTTGTTGCTAAGGTCGAAGAGTGTAACAGACATAGTTATTTCAATTCATTAGTTGGACAAACATCCATGTCTCCATAGTCTAAATTCTCGCCGGCCATACCCCAAATAAAACTATAGCTGCTAGTTCCTGACCCAGAATGGATTGACCATGGTGGAGAAATTACAGCTTCTTCATTGCCCATCCATATATGTCTGGTTTCATTAGTTTCTCCCATAAAATGACATACGGCTTGGTCTTCAGGGATTTCAAAGTAAAAATAGACTTCCATACGTCTGTCATGCACATGCGCAGGCATGGTATTCCATGAGCTTCCTGTCTTTATGGTAGTCATTCCCATTTGTAATTGACATACATCTACTACACTATTAACAATATATTTTCTAAGTGTCCTTGCATTGGCTGTTTCTGGTGCTCCAAGTTCAATTTGTTCAACATCATTAATACCAATTTTTTTATTAGGATAGGCTTTATGAGCTGGAGTAGAATTTAAATAGAATTTTGCAGGTGTATCAGCAGAGGGACTTGAAAAACTCACATTTTTATTACCTTGTCCTAGATACAAAGCTTCTTTGTGAGCTATGGTGTATTCAGTTCCATCAACAGTGACCACACCAGTACCTCCTATATTGATGATACCAAGTTCTCTTCTTTGAAGAAAGAAGTCCGCTTTCAGCGCGTCAACTATTTCTAATTTTACTTCGGTATTTACAGGTACAACACCTGCAATCATATATCTATCATAATGAGAATATACCCATTTAATACCATCTTTAGTCATCAAGTTTTGCACTAAAAACTCATCTCTTAATGCTTTAGTATCCATTGTTTTTACTTCCCTAGTTGAAGCCGCATACCGTACCTCGCAATTTGTACTCATAATTAAATGTGATTTATTTTTTGTAAAAGTATGAAAAACTTATTAAAATACAATCGATTGTATTTTAATTGTTGAGATATGTTATATTTGTTTTATTTATTTAAAATTGTGTTACTATGAAGGCGGGAAAAGCAACCATTCATGATATTTCTAAAGCTTTAGGTATTGATAGTTCAACCGTATCTAGAGCTTTAAATGGGAGTCCGCGCGTATCAAAAAAAACAAAAGACAAAATTTTTGAAAAAGCCAGGGAATTGGGCTATCAAAGAAATAATTTGGCATCCAATCTTCGTACACAGAAAACTTTTACCATAGCCGTGGTTTTGCCGCGAATTTCTCGATACTTTTTTGCTACGGTCATTTCCGGTATTGAAGAAAAGGCTTATCAAGCAGGGTATAATGTTATTATTTGTCAATCATTGGATAGCCTTAAGAGAGAGAAGAAAATTATTTCGTCATTAATTTCAAATAGAGTAGATGGTATACTCATGAGTATTTCCATGCAAACAGCGTCTTTTGAACATTTGGAAGCATACATGAACTTAGGAAAGCCCATTGTTTTTTTTGATAGGCCTTGCAATCTTAAAGGCAGTATTAATATAAATATTGATAATTATAAAGCGAGTTTTGAAGCCACAGAACATCTTATACAACAGGGGTGCAAACATATTGTCCACTTTTCTGGAGCGCAAAATATTGAATTGTATAGGCAAAGAAAGGCGGGGTATATTGAAGCCTTAAAAAAACATGGTTTAACAGTGAATGGCGATTATATTTTTGAGTCTAATTTGTCTGAGTCTGATGGAATATGGGCAGCCAAACGCATTCTTGAACTGAAAAATGTAGATGGCATTTATTCGTCAAATGATACAGCTGCCATAGCAGCGATGCAATATTTAAAATCAAAAGGAGTGACTATACCTAAAGATATTGCCGTTGTAGGATTTAATAACGATCCTATTTCTGCCGTGATTGAACCTCCTCTTACAACCATTAATCAACCAGCTTTCCGAATTGGTAAAATAGCTTCTGAGCTGCTTTTGAAAAAAATTCAAAATAAAGATACTGAGAATGACAGTATATTTAATGTCCTTAACTCTGAGTTGATTGTTAGAGCGTCATCTGAAAAGTAATGCTATTCAAATAAAACTATGATTACACATAGATTTGCACTAAACGAAACACTTTGCTAAAATGAAAACTAAATTTCTATGGTTAATTTTGGTCTTAATGTGCCTGCTTTCTTGTATTGAGGGACCAAAACAAGAGCCAATCCAGACAATCAATGACCGATTACTTGCTGCTGAAAAACAAATGAATGGTTTGTTAGAAGAGGCCAAATCTGTGAATAAAAATCCAAGAACCTTGAATGCAAAAGGAGATATGCATTGGACTCATGAAAAGTTTGATTGGACAGAAGGTTTTTTTCCAGGTAGTTGCTGGTACTTATTTGAATTTTCTGGAGATGAAACTTGGAAACATGCAGCAACGCATTTTCAGGCTAAGTTTGAATTACACAAAAAATTAACCACAAATCATGATCTTGGTTTTATTTTTAATTGTTCTTATGGGAATGGATATAGAATAACAAAAAATGAGCAGTTCAAACAAGTTATGATTACGGCAGCGGAATCGTTAATTACGCGGTTTAATCCTAAGGTAGGGTGTATAAAAAGTTGGGATGTTGATAAAGGGTGGCAGTCACAAAGAGATTGGAAGTTTCCTGTGATTATTGATAATATGATGAATTTAGAGCTGCTTTTTGAAGCGTCAAAGTTAACAGGAAATGATACTTATGAGAAGATTGCCGTTTCACATGCCAATACAACATTGAAAAATCATTTTAGAGAAGATAATAGCTCTTATCATGTTATTGATTATGATCCAGAAACGGGTGCCGTTAGAAGTAAGCAAACAGCTCAGGGCTATGCTAATACAAGTGCTTGGGCTAGAGGGCAAGCATGGGGTTTATATGGCTATATTGTTTGTTATAGATATACCAAAGACTTAAGGTACCTTGATCAGGCTAAAAACATAGCATCTTTCATACTTGATTATAAGGGGACTCCTAAAGATGGAATTCCTTATTGGGATTACAATGCCCCAAATATTCCTAATGAACCTAGAGATGTTTCGGCAGCAGCAATTACCGCATCAGCACTTTTAGAGTTGGATACTTATTCTACTGATTCCTATAAGGTAGCTATTGATAAAATCATGAATGCTTTGGCATCAGATACGTATACAGCAAAATTAGGTGAAAACCATAACTTTATTTTAAAGCACAGTGTAGGGAGTATTCCTCATAATAATGAGATTGATGTACCACTAAATTATGCCGACTATTATTATTTAGAAGCACTAATGCGGTATAAAAAACAATTAAATAAGTAAGGTATGAAACGGTATTTGCTACTCACTATAATATGCGTATGGAGCTGTTATAGTAGTTTTTCTCAACAGAGTAACCTCTGGGAAGCGTATAAAAAAGCTCAGAAAAATGGTAAAGAAGCTATTTTACCTAATTTCGCTTATGCGGGGTATAAATTTAGCGAAGAGGATATTCCTTATGTGCACCATAAGGTATTTAATGTTCTTGATTTTGGTGCTCAGCCAAATGATGAAGTATCAGATAAACATGCTATAAAATTAGCCGTTGATGCAGCAATAAAAAATGGTTCAGGCGTTATTTATTTTCCTAGAGGGAAGTATTACATAAATACACAAAAAGATGATCAAAGTAGTATTTTAATTACAACATCAAATATTGTATTTAGAGGAGAAGATCAAGAAAATACGGTGTTGTTTTTTGATAAGGATTTACCACCAGAAGATCCAGATAAATTATGGACCTGTCCGTATGCTATAAAAGCGACTTCAAAGGGGCAGGATGAATTTTTATCAAACATACTATCTGATTCTAAACGAGAAACATTCAATATAACAGTGGAAGATGCCTCTCAAATCAAGGAAGGGGATTGGTTAAGTATTCAGTTAACTAATAATGATAAAGGTTTAGTAGATGAAGATATAGCTCCGTTAGAGGTAGATAAGGCATGGACTTCTCTGCTTACTAAAGGTGTTGTGGTTAATGAAAAACATCAAGTAGCCTCTGTTCAAGGAAATGAGATTACCTTAGTTTCTCCTATGCATTATAACATAAAAGCTAAACACGGCTGGAAAGTGTTTCGTTTCTCTAATATAGAGAATATAGGTTTTGAAAACTTAACTTTTGAAGGTCATTGGACAAAAGAATTTGTTCATCATAAATCAGCGCAACATGATGGTGGATGGAGTATATTGTCCATCTCAAAAGCTACTAATTCATGGATAAAAAACTGCGTATTTAAAAATGTAAATAGGGCAGCAAGTATTTCCTTCTCTGCAGCATGTACAGTTTTAAACGTAAAGATTGAAGGCGCTATAGGGCATAGTGCTATTCATGCATCAAGATCTACCGAAATTCTTATCGCCAATTGTAACGATATGGCTGGAATGCATCACTCTTTTGGTGTTGATGGATATGCTTCAGGAACCGTTATTTGGAGGAGTAAATACCCAGCACATACTTGTTTTGAGGCGCATGCGTCTCAGCCACGTTGCACCTTGTTGGATAATGTAGAAGGCGGATTTTTTCAAGGTAGAGCAGGCGGAGCAAGATCTAATTTGCCTAATCACGGACGTTATTTGGTGCTGTGGAATTATAAGGAAATAGATGAGGCAGAAGAACATTTTAGGTTTGTAGCTCATGACACTTGGTATTGGAGGATAGTGCCTCCAATTATTGTTGGGTTTCATGGCGCTGGAACTACTTTTAAACAAGATGAGGTTCAGGTTTTAGAAAGTTTAGGAACACCCGTAAAACCAGAGTCTTTATTTGAGGCGCAATTAAAAATGCGTTTGGGAAAAACTCCAAGGTGGATTAAAAATTTAAGGAGTAAGCAATAAAAGGTTGGTGTCTATTAGTCTTTTATAGCGTTATTCTATTGTCAGGGTGTAAATCTGTTCATAAAGAAAATAATGCATTAAATGTAAATAGGGACAATAAGCCCAATATTCTTATCATTTTCCCTGATCAATTGAGAAGGTATAGTGCATGTTTTTGGTCTGAATCTCCATATAAAGGGTTGGTGCAAGGTAAGAGTGAGCCCTTAATAATGAAGTTATTACAATGGATGTAATCTTAAAAAATTCTGTTTAGTGATATAAATCAACTTAGCAGCTTTTTACTTTACGCTTTTTTACTCAAAAATGTGCTTAATAAAAAACAAATTCTACGAAAAAAAATCGCCTAAAAATTACTTTTTAGACGATTTTATTGAAATTAGTATTTAATTTTTAGTGACCAGCTTCTTTTATAGCTTCAGCAGTATCATCAGCCGCTTCTTTAACAGCATCAGCAGCATCATCAATAGCTTCTTCAGCTTCATTCACAGCTTGATCTACAGCATCACCTGCAGCTTCAGCAGCTTCTTCAGCTTTATCTGCTGCATTTTCAATAGCTTCTTCAACTGAATCTGCTTTTTTGGTGTCTTTACAAGAAACGAAAGATGCACTTAATGCTAACAATAATGCGGTACTTAATACAAGTTTTTTCATGGTTTTTGTTTTTAGTGTTAATTTATTTTGATTATCTCATTGGGTTATAAAAGCAATCCTACATAATAGTTTAGGAAGGATTATAAAAGCCACCAACGGTGTTTTTTTAAAAATTATTCTTTTTTGTCGCCTTCTAAAGTATTAACGGCATCTTTTGTAGCCTCACCAGCTTCTTTTACCTCTTTTACAGCATTGTCAATAGCTTTGCCTGCTTCCTCAAGGGTTCCTTCTTCTTCAGGTGTTGCTTCAACCTTTTTCTCTATGGTAATATTTACATCATCTCCCTTTTTGTTTTCTCTGCAAGATGTAAATGCGAAACCTAACATTAAAAGTAAGGCTGTACTCCAAACTAAATTTTTCATATGTTTCATTTTTGGTGTTGATTCGTTTAATTATTTTGCCATTTATGGCTTTTGCTAAAACAACTAAAATTGCTTCAACACCACTATATACGTAAGTAGTCTGTTATTTGGATGACAGCACCTTCATTTTTTTTAATAAAGTTACTGTTCTTTAACCCCGTTTCTTGCCGTCTTTTAGTGTCGTTGAGAAGTTCTGAAAGAATGGCGTTAAATTGCTCTTTATTTGATACGGAAAACATACCACCATGATGAATTAAGGCTTCTGCTTCAGGAAATTTACTGTAATTTTTTCCAATAATGACAGGAATGCCAAACACAGCGGGTTCTAGAGTGTTATGAAGTCCAGTATGTCCCATAGCACCACCAACATAGGCAATGTCTGCGTATGTATATGTTTTAGAAAGAATTCCTATAGTATCCAGAATAAATACTTGTACGTCTTTTAAGTTCTGGTGATTTCTATTAGAATAGGTGGCATAGTTAACATGAAGTGCCTGTTTAATATTTGAAATTTGGCCAGGTTTAATATCATGAGGCGCAATAATGAATTTTATATTTTTAGAAGCGTGATTATTTATATAGTGAATGATTAAGGCTTCATCTTCAGGCCAAGTACTTCCTGCTACAACGCAAAGTTTTTCATCTTTAAAATTTTCAATAAATGACAAGGTATTGTCGATATTTAATTGGCTAGATACACGGTCGAATCGCGTGTCTCCAGACACCGTTACATTATTATAATGGATTGATTTTAAAAGTGTTTTTGATTCTTCATTTTGGGTGAAAATATGTTCAAATGCAAATAAAGCATTACGCAATGGTGCTCCATAAAATCTAAAATATGCTTGATTTGCTCTTAAGGCAGCAGATATAAGTATGGCTCTATAGTGATTTTGTTTTAACTGATTTAAATAGTTAGGCCAAATATCATACTTTACAAATACGGTAAGTTCAGGTTTTATTAAGTCGATGAATGTTTTAGCATTTAATTTGGTGTCTAGAGGGAGGTAAACAACAACATCTGCAATGGGTGTACTTTTTCTAATTTCATAACCAGAGGGCGAAAAGAATGAAAGTACAATTTTATGATTGGAATAATGTTGTCTTAAAACTTTAAAAACAGGAAGACCTTGTTCATATTCGCCCAAGGAGGCACAATGAAACCATAGTGTTTTATCATTAGGCTCTAAAGTGTTTTTTAGAATAGTATAGGTGTTGTTTCTGCCTTCAACTCCTAGTTTAATTTTGGCATTAAAGTGTGCCATGAATTGAAGTGAAAAACCTAAAATTCGTATGCCTATATTATAAATGATATTCACGCTATTTCTTTATGCTAAAATACATTTCTTTCAAAGAAAATCAACGCAAACGTTGTAATGATTCAGGAATAATTAATTTTTACTAACTAATGCTATTTATAGCTTAAATCAAATGAGATTCATTGGGTTGCAGTAGATGATTTTTGTAAATTTGTAGTTGGTAATCCTGTAACAGGAAGTTATTAAATTAGTCGATATAATTTTTAAAATTGAACAGACTATAATCTTTTTTTGATGAAAAAAATTCAAATGGTTGACCTAAAAGGTCAGTATGACGATATAAAAGATGTCGTTAATCCTTCTATTCAAGAAGTAATTGAAAATACAGCATTTATAAATGGTCCCAAAGTTCATGAATTCCAAAAGAATTTGGAGCAATATCTTAACGTAAAGCATGTTATTCCATGTGCTAATGGTACAGATGCTTTGCAAATTGCTATGATGGGCTTAGGTTTAAAACCAGGTGATGAGGTTATTACTGCGGATTTTACCTTTGCCGCAACAGTTGAAGTTATTGCGCTGTTGAATTTAACCCCAGTATTGGTTGATGTTAATGAAGACGATTTTAATATCAATATTGAAGCAATAAGAAAAGCTATCACGCCAAGAACTAAGGCTATTGTTCCAGTGCATTTATTTGGGCAATGTGCCAATATGGAGGCTATTATGGATATAGCTAAAGCACATAATCTATACGTAATTGAAGATAATGCACAGGCTATAGGGGCAAGTTATACATATAAAGATGGAACTAAAGTTAAGGCAGGAACTATAGGACATGTAGGAGCTACCTCATTTTTTCCATCAAAAAACTTGGGCTGCTATGGTGATGGTGGTGCCATATTTACAAATGATGATGATTTAGCTCATACTATTAGAGGTATTGTAAATCATGGTATGTATGAACGTTATCATCATGATGTGGTAGGAGTTAATTCAAGATTAGATAGTATTCAGGCCGCTGTGTTAGATGCTAAGTTACCACATCTTGATCAGTACAATAAAGCCAGACAGATAGCAGCAAGTAAGTATGATGATGTATTGAAATCTGTTGAGGGCATTATTACGCCAGTAAGAACAAAGCGTTGCGACAAGGCTTGTGATAATTGTGATTGCCACGTGTTTCATCAATATACCTTAAGAGTAAAAGGTGTTGATAGAGATACTTTAGTTAAGCACTTAAATGAAAAAGGCATTCCGTGTGGTGTGTATTACCCTATTCCGCTTCATAAACAAAAAGCATACGCCGATACGCGATATAATGAAGCTGATTTTAAAGTAACGAATCAGTTAGTTAAAGAAGTGATATCCTTACCAATGCATACGGAATTAGACGACGATCAAATAGAATTTATTACAACAACTATAACAAGCTATATTAATGGATAAAATATTAGTTACAGGAGGTCTTGGGTTTATAGGATCTCATACAGTGGTAGAATTGCAAAATGAAGGTTACGAAGTTGTCATCATTGATGATTTATCAAACTCATCCATCAAAGTGTTAGATGGTATTGAAACGATTACAGGTAAAAGACCTCTTTTTGAACAAATAGACCTAAAAGAAAAAATTGATGTAGAAAACTTTTTTGTAAGACATGCCGATATAAAAGGGGTAATTCATTTTGCTGCAAGTAAGGCGGTAGGTGAGAGTGTAAAAGAGCCACTTTTATATTATGAAAATAATATAAGTACCTTAGTTTATATTCTTAAAGAACTTAAAAAATTACCATCAGCAGCTTTTATATTTAGTTCATCGTGTACGGTTTATGGTCAGGCTGATGAATTGCCAATTACTGAAAACGCTCCTGTAAAGAAAGCAGAGTCCCCTTATGGGAACACGAAACAAATAGGTGAGGAAATTATTCAAGATACTTGTAAAGTGGTTCCCACGTTAAAAGCAATTGCGCTTAGATATTTTAATCCTATTGGAGCCCACGAATCTGTGGAAATAGGAGAATTGCCTATTGGAGTGCCTCAAAACTTAGTGCCTTTTATTACCCAAACGGCTATTGGATTACGTGAAGAATTATCTGTTTTTGGAGATGATTACCCAACACCAGATGGTACTTGTATTAGAGACTATATTCATGTGGTTGATTTAGCTAAAGCACATGTTGTGGCTTTAGGACGATTATTACAAAATAAAAACAAGGCCAATTACGAAACCTTTAATTTAGGAACGGGCAAAGGGAGTTCTGTACTTGAGGTTGTTCAAGCTTTTGAGCGTGTTTCTGGAAAGAAACTCAATTATAAAATTGTTGGTAGAAGAGAAGGGGATATTATTTCTGCGTATGCAGATACCAATAAGGCCAATGATGAATTGGGTTGGAAAACAGAATTATCACTTGATGAAGCTATGCTTTCAGCTTGGAAATGGGAACAAAAAGTTAGAGCTAAATAGTATTTATAACATATATATGAAAAATAGGGAGCTACTTGTAGCTCCCTATTTTTGTGTTTAATTTTCTGTTTTTTTCTTTTTGAAGCTGGTAAATACCAGAATAATCATGCCTGTAGTTACTGATAAATCAGCTAGGTTAAAAATACCTGTTTTAAATACACCACCTAAATCAATGAATAAAAAGTCGGTCACAGAGCCATAAGCAATGCGATCGTATACATTAGCAATACCTCCTCCTATAATGCTGGAAAAGGCAAACAAAGACCAGTTGTCTAGAGATTTATCTTTTAAAATATGTCTTAAAACTAAACCTAACACTAGAATAGGCAGGATAAGTAATAAAATAATTCTTAAAGTAGGGTTTAAATCACTACCCATACCGAGGAAAGCTCCAGTATTTTCAACATTCATTAGAATAAAGTAGTCTCCAATTACAGGTATTTGTTCTCCCGCATTTGTCTCTGTTCTGCCAACAATATTTGCTCTAACAATCACTTTTGATATTTGATCAATAGCAATGGTTAAAATAACAACAGCATATATGTATATGGATCGTTTGGTAAACTTCATTAGCTGTTTGCTTCAAAAGTTGCAGAAGCTGTTTCAGAAGCTCTGTTTATTTTTTTAACTAAGCCTTGTAGTACTTTACCTGGACCTACTTCAGTAAATAAGGTGGCTCCGTCAGCTACCATTTGTTGTACAGATTGAGTCCATTTTACTGGGGCAGTTAATTGCGAAATCAAGTTCGCTTTTATTGCAGATTCATCAATAACAGCACTAGCCGTTACATTTTGGTAAATAGGACAATTTGGTTTGCTGAATGTCGTGTTTTCAATAGCAGCTGCTAGCTCTTCGCGGGCAGGTTCCATTAAAGGGGAGTGGAAAGCTCCTCCAACGGGTAATACTAATGCTCTTCTAGCGCCTTCTTCTTTGAGTGTTTCACAAGCTTTATTTATGGCTTCAATTTCTCCAGAAATAACTAACTGTCCTGGGCAATTGTAATTAGCCGCAACCACCACACCAGGGGTAGTGGCACATACTTTTTCAACAATATCATCATCCAGTCCAAGAACAGCAGCCATGGTACTTGGCTGTAACTCGCAAGCTTTTTGCATGGCTAAAGCGCGTTGAGATACAAGTTTTAAGCCGTCTTCAAAAGTTAAAGCACCATTTGCAACAAGCGCCGAAAATTCTCCTAATGAGTGCCCAGCTACCATGTCAGGTTTAAAACTAGCGCCTATAGTTTTTGCTAAAATTACAGAATGTAAAAAAATGGCTGGTTGTGTTACTTTGGTTTCTTTCAAGTCTTCAGCCGATCCTTCAAACATAATATCTGTGATAGTAAAGCCTAAAATAGAATTGGCTTTTTCAAATAATTCTTGTGCTAATGGCGAATTTTCATAGAGGTCTAATCCCATTCCTGAAAATTGAGCACCTTGACCTGGAAAAATATATGCGTTCATTTTATTTCTTTTTTTAGAGCAGCAAAAATAGCTATTTTATAGGAATAATGTTTGATTTGACTTTATAAACCATAAAAACCAACGTTTACGCTTAAAACAGGATAGGTTTTACATGTCTGCAATTGCCGCCTCAGCACAGCGTTCTCCGTCCATGGCGGCCGATACAATACCTCCAGCATAACCACCACCTTCACCACAAGGGTATAAGTTTAAAATTTGAGGGTGCGCCAATTTTTCGGTTCTGGGAATAGACACAGGTGATGAGGTTCTAGATTCAACACCAACAATATTGGCCTCAGAGGTATAATAGCCTGTCATTTTTTTTCCAAAAGCATCAAAACCTTTTTTCAACCTACTACCAATAAATTTTGGTAATAAAGAATGTAATGGTGCTGATTTTAATCCTGGTTGATAAGAGGTTGGGTTTAGGTCATTAGAAAACTTACCTTCAACAAAATCTGTAAGTCTTTGTGCAGGTGCGGTTTGACGTCTTCCTCCTGCGGTAAAAGCTAAGCGTTCTAAGTTTTTTTGATATTCGAGACCTTTTAGCACACCAAACTTTTCATATTTAGGTAAATCAGAATCTACGTTAATTTCAACAACAATGCCTGAATTGGCATATAAATTATTGCGTTTTGAAGGCGACATACCATTTACAACAACCTCACCATTAGCCGTAGCCGCTGGAACTATGAATCCGCCAGGGCACATACAAAAGGAATAAACACCTCGGTTATTAACTTGCTGCACTAAACTGTAGGAAGCTGCAGGTAACATTTCATGTCTAGAACCAGAACAATGGTATTGAATGGAATCAATAATGTGCTGCGGATGTTCAACACGAACACCCATGGCAAATGACTTTGCCTCAAGGGCAATTTCTTTCTCATGTAGTAAGTAAAAAATATCTCTTGCCGAATGGCCCGTAGCTAAAATGACTTTATGTACCGCTAGTTCTTCTCCATTTTGAAGTTGAATAGCCGAAATAGAGTTGTTTTTGATGATAAAATCGGTAACACGTGTTTCAAAATGCACTTCACCACCATATTTTAATATAGTTTCTCTGATATTTTGAACTACTTTAGGTAATTTATTTGTGCCAATATGGGGGTGGGCATCTACCAAAATTTGATCCGTGGCTCCATGGTACACAAGATTTTCAAAAATACGTCGTACATCACCACGCTTTAAACTTCTTGTGTATAATTTACCATCACTGTAAGTTCCCGCTCCGCCTTCGCCAAAGCAATAATTTGAATCTTCATTAACAAAATGGTTCTGGTTTATGGCGCGTAAATCACGTCTTCTATCTTTTACATTTTTACCGCGCTCTAAAACAATAGGTTTAAATCCTAGTTCAATACAACGCAAGGCGGCATACATGCCGGCAGGACCAAAGCCAATGATATGAATAGGTTTTGCTTTGGAGACATCTTTGTAGTCAAATTGATATTCCGAAGAACTTGGTTTGGGTTCATTTATAAAAACAGCAACTTTGTAATTAAAGATGATTTTGGGTTTTCGGGCATCAATTGACTTTCTCAAGATTTTTATACCCTGAATTTCGCTTCTGTCAATGTCTAATTTTAAAGACGATTTTAAAAGTAGAATATCACTCTGTTCTGCTTCTTTAAGTGATACACGAAGTTGAATCTCTTTTACCATGTGGCAAAGCTAAGGAAATTTGTAATATGGGATACCAAAACGAATGGTCCTGAATGAAAATAGATATACCACTTTGGGTTCTTTGTTTTTTTTATGCCGATTTGTATTGAATAAATCTGTAACTTACTTGATATGAGTCGTTGTGTTAAAATATGTGTATTCCTTTTTATTTGGTCTCCCTATTTGTGTATTGCGCAGCAATATGTTGATGTATTAAAAATAGATTATAGCAGAAGTTTTAAAAACAATTTTGAAGATTTTGACCAAAGTACCCATGTAACTTCTTTTAATGCTAATCTCACCTTGCCCATAGTATTAAATAAAAATTATGCCCTAATAACAGGCGCTATTTTTAATCAAAATAGGGTGCAATTATTTCCTTCAATAGGAGGGGAGTCTACACCATTTACTAATTTGTATAGTACAACACTCAAGTTGGGTGTCAATGTGACGTTGTCTGATTTTTGGGAGATGGCTTTAGTTTTTTTACCTAAAGTAGCTTCAGATTATCATAATATATCCAGTAATGATATGTTTTTGGGTGGCTATTGCGTTTTTACCTATCAAAAGCATAAGAATATATCATACAGATTTGGATTGTATAGTTCATCGGAAGCTTTTGGGTTTTATACAACACCTATTTTAGGGTGGTATGCTTTGAGTAAAAATAAAAGGTTTGAGATGGATATGTATTTGCCTATTTCAGCTGATATCAATTACGCACTGGGTAAGTTTGCTTTAGGATTTAGTTATTTTGGTATTGGACGAAGTTTTAATCTTGAGAAGGATAAAGTCAATCAATATGTGCAATTAAATTCTCTTGAATTTGCAGGCTATGGACAGTTGAATAGATTATTTAGAAATACGTTAATGCGACTAAAATTAGGGTATGCCAGTGATAACTATGAAGTTTATAGCTATGGTAGTAAAATTGATTTTGGTTTAATAGATTTTAATTTTGGAGACCAGCGCCGTCAACTAAACTCAAAAATAAATGGCAGTATGTTTGCTAAACTTGAATTGGTTTATAGGATTAAATTTAAGGAGTAAATAGGTCTAGTAACAGGTCTATTTAGAATTTGGTTGACGTTGGGTTATTTTATAAATCTTAATAACAGGGTCAAACGTGTCAATCTTTTGATATTTTATGTTTTCAATAGGATGTAAGAGTCCTTCTGTAAATCCATTCTCCATAAAGTTGCAAAAATGAGAATAGTGACTTGTAAATCTTTGATCAAACCAAAGAAAGGTTTTTTGTTTTAGGTTTTCAGGTTTGCTAAACCCACAAATAATTGTTGTTTTTGATGTAGCTATCATTTTTTTAAGCAAAACAATGGCTTCTTTTCTAGGAAGTATATGAAAAACAAGACAGGCTATTGTATAGTCTGTCTTAGAATTTAAACATGCGTTTTGTAATATGTCAAATGCTCTAAATTCCAGGTTTTTAATCTGCTTTTTTTTAATTTGATTCGAGGCGTATTTTATGAGTTGTTCAGATTTGTCAATACCAATTCCAGCCTTTATTTTGTTTGAAAGTTTAAAAAGTAAATCTCCGTTTCCGCACCCAAGCTCTACAACTGTTGTATTGGGTTCAATAAGTTCTAAAATTTGTAAACGAACGGGATGTAAATATTTATCGACAGTATGGGCTTTAATTAGTCCTTGCATTCAATCAATTATAATGTAAGGTTAAGTAATTATTCACAAACTATTTTAATCTCAGATTCTGAAATACCGTTATACATAATTTTTAATTTTGAAGTGACTCCAAAAGAATGACCTGTATTTGCTACTTCAATTTTAATGCTTGCCTCAGCATCAACTAAAGTAAAATCATGCAGACTAAGCAATTTAAAATGCTTTCTATGTTCTCCAGTAATGCTGACACTAGTGATAAAAGAAGCGCTGTTGCCCCCTGTATTTTTTATGGTTATAGTCTTTGAAGCGTTCCTTGGGATTGAAATAGATTTTGGCGCTTCAATATGAGAAGCTGTAATAGGAGATCCTTCTGCCGAATCTTCATGATACACTTCCATGTTATGTTGTCTTCCGCCGCCTCTATTAGGGGAGCCAGCGGCAATATATATGCCTTTACCAGATTGAATAGCTTGTGTGCCATGCCTAGCATAGTGCATGGCAGGTTTTTTAGTCCATTTTTTTGTTTTAGGATTGTATGCTTCTACAATGTTGTAGGCAGGCCCTTTTGCTTCACCTTCTCCACCCATAACGAATAATTCATTTTGAAAAACGGCAACGCCAGGCGCTGCTCTTGGTGTTGGCAAGGGGTGTTGTAAGGTAGACCACTGTTTCGTGTCAAAATTATAAGTATCAACAACTTTTATTAAAGGGGCAAAAACACCACCTTCACCACCAGAATGTCTGCCCGCAACAGCATAAAGGGTGTTGTCAATAATGGCAGCACTAAAATGATCTCGAGCCTGAGACGCATCTTCCAAAATTTTCCAGGTGTTCTTTGCAGGGTCATATTCATCAAACCAATTTACATAACCGCCATCATGCCCTATGGTATTACCACCAATTAAGTAAAATTTATTGTTGTAAACAGCCAGACCAGCGCCACCACGACGTCGGTTTTTAGGTATTTTAGGGCCTGGAATCCATGTGTCTGTCACAGGATGGTATAACCACACATGATCTTCGGGTAATTCCCTTGGAAAATTATTGGTTTTAAATGCTCCAATGACCCAAACAAAGCCTTTGTAAAAGGTGGCTTGAAAGTGGTTAAACTCTTTTGGTGCTTGATTTCTTGCAGCACGCCAAGTATTTTCGTTAAAATTGTATATATCTAGTTTTTTAGCGGATTCTCTGCCACCAAACATAATGAATTCATTTCCAGCTTGTACAAAAGAACATTCATGTCTGGCTGTATAGTTTTCGTCTTCATTGAGATCTATCCACTGTGCATGACCATCTGTACATTGTTGCGATTTGCAGGAAGGCAGTGTAGCCAATACAACAGAAATCCATATGATAACCTGAAAGTTGACTTTATGTATGGTGTTTTTACAATTTCCTTTCATAAGTTATAAATGAAAACTCAAAATCATGATTATCATCTTTTTGATGGAAGGTGTTTTGCGTTTCTTTCCAAATACTATGGTCTATCTCAGGGAAAAAGGTATCGGCTTCAAAGTCATGATGCACTCTAGTTAATTCAATTTTATCAGCTAGGTTTAGTGCTTGCTCATAAATTTGTCCGCCACCAATTATAAAAGGTTGTACATCATTTCGGCTAGCATCAATGGCATCTTCTAAATTATTAACTACAATAACACCATCGGGAACTTTATAATCTGCTTGTCTTGTTATAACAACGTGTGTTCTATTAGGAAGTGGCTTAGGAAAACTTTCAAAAGTTTTTCTGCCCATAATTATATGATGCGCATTGGTTAGGGCTTTAAATCGTTTTAAATCATCACTTAAATGCCAGATAAGCTGGTTGCCTTTGCCTATGGCATTGTTTTCTGCGGCAGCAACAATAATGGTTAATTCGGATTTTTTCTTAGTTGGTTTAGGTTGGATTTCTGCTAAGTCTTCACGCTCTAGTTTTAGGGTTTCTTCTTGAACTAAATTCGCTTTAAGCTTTTCAATGCGTTCTTGTTGTTTGCTAACTAGTTTTTCAAGTTGTTTTTGTTCCCATGCTTTTCCCATAAATTTATGCGTGACAAAAACGTTGAAAACATGATAGATTAACAAGAAGAACCAAATTATAATAGCAAATACAAACCACTCTTTACCAAAAAATGTGATGTCTTTACCAATGCCCAAAAAGGTGTTGGCTATAATTAGGAATACACTTCCAATTAAAAAAAGAACAAAATGGAGGTATAATCTTTTTTTTTGTTTTACGCGTCGTTGTGCATTTTCAAGAATTTCTAACTGATCTTTATCTATTTGAGGGGTGTGTTTTCTTTTTCCGAACATAGCCAATTTATAAAGACTGTAAAGTTAAATTTTTTTATTGACTTGATAGCATTTGATAAAATAGTTGAGAAAATGGGATTTTCGAAATCGATTTCGAATAAAACCTGCTGAAAATCAGTTTAAAACCCTTTGAATTTTATTGCTAATCTAATAAATTTTAAGCTGTTTTTTTTTAGTACTATAATTTTTTTTAATCTGAAGTTAACAAATTGATAATTCTTTAATTGAAAGCCACTTATAGCCTTTTGGGTTAAAAAATGTTTATAAATTTGCACATAGAACAACACATTAAATTTAGAAATTATGGCGATTAAAAAACAATATTTAAAGTCGAAACCTGTTTGTAAAGTAACTTTTGCGTTACCTGCTGAAGATGCAAAAAAAGTATCTGTGGTAGGGTCTTTCAATGACTGGAATGAAAAAAAGGCAGTTTTGAAGAAGTTAAAGAACGGAACGTTTAAAGGGACTATTGATTTAGAAACTGGCGCTTCTTACGAATTTAAATATTTAGTTGACGGTGTTTATGTAAACGATGATGCTGCTGATGCTTATGCTTGGAATGAATTTGCAGGCGCAGAAAACAGCGTTATAAATTTATAATATATCTCGATCATATATAAAATGAAGTAAAAGGACGTTTTCTGCTAGGAAACAAATTTCTTTTACTTCATTTATATGAAATTTGAAAAATAGACGAGATATATTGTGTAGCTCGTTTCTTCTCTTGGGCTTCTATGTGAAAGTAGAAATATTGGCTCACAAGAAGTTATTTGGCTTTATGTATGTGTGCAACCTTATGGTGTTGTAGACTAAGATTAAAAGACAACAACGTTTTTTAGCTAGGTATCAAACTGCAACAACCCCTTTGATGTGTGGATGCGGATTGTAATCTACTAGCGTAAAATCATCAAATGTAAAGTCAAAAATATCGTTTACCTTTGGGTTTAAAATCATTTTTGGTAAGGGTCTAATATCTCTTGATAGCTGAAGTTCTAACTGTTCATAGTGGTTACTGTAAATGTGAGCATCACCAAATGTATGAATGAATTCTCCTGCTTCATATCCGCAAACTTGAGCCATCATCATGGTGAATAAAGCATAAGAAGCAATGTTGAATGGTACTCCTAAAAAGATGTCTGCACTGCGTTGGTACAGTTGGCAGGATAGTTTACCATTAGCAACATAAAATTGGAAAAAGGCATGGCATGGCGGTAGTGCGGCTTTACCATTGGCTACATTTTCACTAAAACTTTTTGAGGTATCAGGAAGCACAGATGGGTTCCATGCAGAAACCAACATTCTCCTGCTGTCAGGATTGTGTTTCAGTGTGTCTATAACGTCCTTTATTTGATCAATCTCATCACTATTCCAATTACGCCATTGGTGCCCATAAACAGGGCCTAAGTCACCATTGTCATCAGCCCATTCATTCCAGATACGCACACCGTTTTCGGTAAGGTATTTAATATTGGTATCACCTTTCAAAAACCAAAGTAATTCATGTATGATAGATTTTAAATGCAGTTTTTTGGTAGTTACCATAGGAAATCCTTCGCTTAAGTCAAAACGCATTTGATAGCCAAAAACACTCTTTGTTCCAGTACCTGTGCGGTCTTCTTTTTCATTACCATGATTTAAAACATGATTTACTAAGTCGTGATATTGTTTCATAGTCTTTTCTGTGGTTTTAAGCTCTTAAGTAGTGGTAACTAGATTATAATATCTATATTTTTTCGGAAACGAATTTAGAGAAAAACGATATGATTATAAGAGGGTCATAACAAGTAAATATCAAAAAGTTATTAACGAAATATAAGATTTTGATATCATTAATTTATGAATACTTTGCTTTTTATCCAATAATCATACCGGCTATGGTTGCAGAAGCTAATGATGCAATGGTTCCTCCTATTAATGCTTTCATGCCAAACTTTGATAAGGTTTTACGCTGACCAGGAGCCAATGATCCAATACCTCCAATTTGAATTCCAATAGAAGCAAAATTTGCAAATCCACAAAGCATGTATGTTGCCATAATAATAGATTTCTCATAATTAAGGTGAATGGCATTACTAACATCTTTGAGGTCTCTAAGCTGAATGTAGCCAATAAATTCACTAGCGGCTAGTTTTATACCTAGTAATTGTCCCATAAGTGCCATGTCGTCTTGGGCTACACCAATTAACCACATCAGAGGAGCAAAGACATAGCCTAAAAGTAATTCAAGTGATAAACTTTGGTAGGCGGTATGACTAGCAATCCAAACATTTACGGTGGTAATATCTCCAATCCAACCTAAAATACCATTAAACATGGCAATAAAGGCAACAAAAACTAATAGCATAGCACCAACATTTACCGCAAGTTTTAGGCCTTCGGTAGTGCCGTTGGCAATGGCATCTAAAAAATTAGAGCCTATTTTTTCTTGTGACACAGAAACATCTGTATTGACATTATCTGTTTGAGGGTATAGAATCTTGGAAATAACGATAGCTCCTGGTGCGGCCATTACGGAAGCTGCCAATAAGTGCTTGGCATAAAACAATCTTAATACCGCATCATCACCACCTAAAAAGCCAATATATGCTGCAAGTACCGCTCCTGCTACTGTAGCCATACCACCAATCATCACTAAAAGCATTTCAGATTTATTCATTTTTTCTAAATAGGCCTTGATTAATAGTGGGGCCTCGGTTTGACCTAAAAAGATGTTTCCAGCCACACTTAAACTTTCCGCACCTGATATTTTTAAGGCTTTTGATAGGAGCCACGCCATGCCCTTTACTACTTTTTGAATGATTCCTAAATAAAATAGTACAGAGGTTAAAGCTGAAAAGAATATAATGGTTGGTAATACTTGAAAAGCAAATATAAATCCGAAAGTATCCATGTCAACAACCAGACCTTCAAATAGAAATTTGCTGCCTGCTCTGGTAAAATCAAGAACACTTACAAACAGACTGCCAATAAACTCAAACCCGCTTTTAATAATATCTACTTTTAAAACGCCAATGGCTATAAGGAGCTGAAATATAAGTCCAATACCCACCACTTTCCAGTTAATCGCTTTTTTATTACTGCTAAATAGGAACGCAATAAATATTAAGGAAAACATACCTAAGATACCACGCCATAAGCTATGAAAAGAAAAACCTTGACTAGGAATAATACTATTAGAATTATCGATAGATACTACCTCTGCGGTTTCTACAATAACTTGTGAGGCTTGTATGTTTTGTTGTGGATTTGTTTCAGCATGTTTAGAAAGCAAAACCGTTTGTGTAGTGTCTGCTATAGGTGCATTTTCTGGGTGTTGTGCTGATGAAGATGAAAGTAATAATACCGAAAAAGCAAAAAACAGAACGTATTTTGTCATGATTTAGAATTGGAGTTATTCACGCTTAGAAATTTCGTCTCTAATACTAGCGGCTTTTTCATAATCTTCATTAGCAACCGCCTCTTCCAGCATTTTTTGAAGTTCTTCAATAGACTTTCCTTTGAGATTTTCTCGCGGTGTACTAGGCTCTAATTCACTCGTCATTACGTCGTCCATTAAAACACTGTCTTCAGCATGATCGTCATTGTCATCGCTTTTCTTCGGATCAATTTTTAGATATATTCCAGCTTTGTCTAAAATGTTTTTGTAAGTAAAAATAGGGGCGCTAAAGCGCAACGCTAAAGCAATGGCGTCACTCGTTCTGGCGTCAATAATTTCTTCAATTTTATCGCGTTCGCAGATTAAACTGGAATAAAAAACACCGTCAACTAATTTGTGAATGATAACCTGCTTTACCACAATATCAAATCGATCTGCAAAATTTTTAAATAAGTCATGGGTTAATGGTCTTGGTGGACTTATTTCTTTTTCTAAAGCAATAGCAATAGATTGAGCTTCAAAGGCTCCTATAACAATAGGAAGTTTTCGGTCTCCGTCTACTTCATTTAAAATTAAGGCGTAAGCGCCATTTTGGGTTTGGCTGTAGGAAATCCCTTTTATATTTAATCTTACTAAACTCATAATCTTTAAAAACGCAAAGAACTGTTTAATTTAGAACTTTACCAACTGCGTAAACAGTTTTAGGTATAAAATGCTAAATTAAGCAGTTCTATAGTATCACACAATTTATAAAATATAAATTATTATTGTGCTTTAAATGCTTTCAATTTTTCAATTAATTCAGGAACTACTTGAAAGGCGTCTCCAACTACACCATAATCGGCTGCTTTAAAAAACGGTGCTTCAGGATCGGTATTTATTACCACCTTTACTTTTGAGGCGTTTACACCAGCTAAATGTTGAATGGCTCCAGAAATACCTATGGCAATATACAAGTTTGATGCTACAGGCTTCCCTGTTTGTCCAACATGCTCACCATGAGGGCGCCATCCTAAATCTGATACGGGTTTTGAACACGCTGTTGCTGCGCCTAAAACATCGGCAAGTTCTTCAATCATGCCCCAATTTTCAGGACCTTTTAAACCACGTCCGCCAGAAACTACTATTTCGGCATCGGCAATGGTTACCTTACCTACAGCTTTATCAACCGATTCTACCTTGGTGCTAGACTCAGGAATAGATGGAGTGAAATTTTCAGAAGTTGCATTAGATGGATTTTCAACTATGCCAAAGGCATTATTTGAAACACCAACAATTTTTACTTCTGTATTAATTTGTATGTTTTCAAAGGCTTTATTAGTGAACGCACTACGTTTTACAGTAAACGGACTCACATTTGAAGGTGTTTTAACCACATTTGAGGCATAGCCTGCTTGTAATGAAGCCGCTAATAATGGTGCTACATATTTACTATTTGCGCTTGAACTTACAATAATGACCTTTGCTTCTTCGTTTTGAGCCGCCTGTGCTAAAACAGATGCGTAAATTTTAGCATTAAAACCTTGTAATGCATCGTTATTTATATTTAATATCTTGTCAACACCATAATGGCCTAATGTTGAAGTGTCCTCTGTATTTATGGCTACCGCCGTAACCGATGTGCCTAATTGATTGGCAACGGCCTTGGCATATGAAGCAACTTCGAATGCTGCTTTTTTAAAGGCGCCTTGTTCTGATTCTGTATATACTAAAACTGACATAATTTTTATTTTTTTGTCTTCCCGAATGCATTTCAGGATAAGATTTAACCAATTCTGTTATTAAAAATTCCGAAAACAAGTATCGGAAAGAACGCTTCTTGTTTTAAATCACCTTGGCTTCGTTATGAAGTAGGTTTATTAGCTCGTCTAAATTATCAGGCGATACTAAAGTAACAGCACCTTTTGGAGCAGGTTTTTCAAATGATAATGAACTTGTTTTTGTTTCAGAAGCTACAGGTTCAACAACGTTTAGTGGTTTTTTTCTAGCCATCATTATACCGCGCATATTAGGTATTCTTAAATCACTTTCTTCAACCAAACCTTTTTGACCACCAATAACCAAGGGGAGTGAGGTAGAAACTGTTTCTTTTCCGCCATCAATTTCTCGAATAACCGTAGCTGAATGCCCGTCAATTTCAAGCCCCATACAGTTGTTTACAAAATTAGAACTGGTCAACCCTGCTAATATACCAGGAACCATACCTCCGTTATAGTCAATAGATTCTCTGCCGGCTATTATTAAATTGTAAGCCCCATTAGTTACAACTTCGGCAAGTTGTTTGGCCACAGAAAAACCATCAGTGGCTACGGTGTTAATGCGGATAGCTTCATCGGCACCAATAGCTAAAGCTTTTCGCAATGTGGGTTCTGTTTCAGGACCGCCAACATTTACAACAGTAATATGTGCGCCTTGTTTTTCTTTAAACCACATGGCGCGTGTTAAACCAAATTCATCATTGGGGTTAATTACAAACTGAACACCATTGGTGTCAAATGTTGTTTTGTCCTCAGTGAAATTAATCTTTGAAGTAGTGTCAGGTACATGACTAATACACACTAATATTTTCATTTGCTTATTTGTTAAAAGGTCTCATTTTATTTAGGATACGAAGTTAAATATTTTATTCTGAATATTTACTATGCATGCATAGTAAATATGTGTTGTTATTTTGATTAGTTGACTTAAAAATGATTTTCATGAAGATGTTAGCACAACAAAATCAATTAATAAGGGTTTTAGTATATCCTCAGTTATTGTTATAGATTTCTGTGAACTTAATAAAAATTATTTTCTAGATAATTTTCCTTTTTGATTTTATGTTAGATTATTCTTAATAATTCCTATTTTTGCATCTCGTATAAAAATCAATCTTAATGAAGACAATTCAATTTAGAGAAGCTATTTGCGAAGCCATGAGTGAAGAAATGCGCAGAGATGAGAGCGTGTACTTAATGGGTGAGGAGGTAGCAGAATATAATGGTGCATACAAAGCATCAAAAGGTATGTTAGATGAGTTTGGGCCAAAGCGTGTTATAGATACCCCAATTGCAGAGCTTGGTTTTGCAGGAATTGCTGTAGGTTCTACCATGACTGGTAATAGACCTATTGTGGAGTATATGACGTTTAACTTCTCTTTAGTTGGAATTGATCAAATTATAAATAATGCTGCGAAAATCAGGCAAATGTCTGGTGGGCAGTTTAAGTGCCCTATTGTATTTCGTGGTCCTACGGCCTCTGCAGGGCAGTTGGGAGCTACGCACTCTCAAGCTTTTGAGAACTGGTTTGCTAATACGCCAGGTTTAAAAGTTGTGGTACCTTCAAATCCTTATGATGCAAAAGGTTTGTTAAAGGCCGCAATTAGAGATGATGATCCAGTGATTTTTATGGAGAGTGAGCAAATGTATGGTGATAAAGGTGAAGTGCCCGAAGGGGAGTATGTGTTGCCTATTGGCGTAGCCGATATTAAACGAAAAGGCGATGATGTTACTATCGTGTCTTTTGGAAAGATTATTAAAGAAGCCTACAAAGCCGCAGACCAATTAGAAAAAGAAGGTATTTCTTGTGAAATTATAGATTTACGTACAGTGCGCCCAATGGATAGAAAAGCGATTGTGGAGTCTGTAAAGAAAACCAATAGATTAGTAGTTCTAGAAGAAGCTTGGCCGTTTGGTAGTGTAGCCACTGAAATTACTTATTTAGTGCAGTCTGAGGCGTTTGATTATTTGGATGCTCCAGTTATTAAGTTAAACACAGCTGATACGCCTGCTCCTTATTCTCCAGTGTTACTGGCAGAATGGTTACCTAACAGTGATGATGTTATCAAAGCTGTAAAGAAGGTAATGTACAAATAAAAGTATATTTTTTACGTTATATAAACTTCATTGACAAATTTGTTGGTGAAGTTTTTTTGTATTTATGAACATAAGACTACTTCAGGTATTTTTGATTTTTAGTGGGGTTGCAATGACGGCTCAAACCAAAGTGAGCGGTTATGTATTTGATGAAGATAATGCCCCAATTTCATTTGCCAATGTTATTTTTAGCGAATCAACGCAAGGTACCATAACAAATGAAGATGGAAGATTTTATTTGGAGTCTGATGAAAATTGGGAAGAAATCACTGTGTCTTTTATTGGTTTTGAAACTTTAAAGCTTTCCTTAGATAAGAAAGTAACTTATAATTTAAACGTTACACTCAAGGAAGAAGCAAGTCAGCTTGATCAGGTGGTCATTATTTCAGGAAAACAACCTAAAAAAAACAATCCAGCTATTGATTTATTGAGAAAAATATGGGCCAATAAACGTAGTAATGGCTTGAAGCAGTTTAGTCAATACCAATTTGATAAATACGAGAAACTAGAATTTGATATCAATACTATTGATAGCGCTCTTATAAAAAGTAGACTCTTTAAAGGCATGGAGTTTATTTTTGATCAAGTTGACACCTCGAGCGTAACGGGTAAAACCTATTTGCCTATTTTTATAAATGAGTCGTTTTCAAAGGTATATGGTGATAATGTTATTCATAAAACTAAAGAAACTCTTGAAGGTAATAAGAACTCTGGCTTTAGTGATAATCAAATTATTATTGATTTTATAAAAGATTTATATTCAGATTTTAACGTTTATGACAACTATTTGAAGTTCTTTGATAAAAGCTTTGTAAGTCCCATTTCTAGAACAGGAATCAGTACCTACAACTATGTGCTTTCTGATAGTGCTTTCATAGATAATAAGTGGTGTTACAATATTATTTATTATCCCAGAAGAAAAAATGAGCTGACCTTTAAAGGCGATTTCTGGGTAGCAGACACTACCTATGCTATTAAAGAAATTAATATGCAGGCTTCAAAAAGTGCTAATATAAATTGGGTTAAAGAGATTTATATTGAACAAGAATTTGAAGTGCTAAATGACTCGCTGTTTTTAGTGAAGCGCGATTATATGATGTCTGATTTTGCTTTTAATAAGAAAGAGAAGTCACGGGGTATTTACGGAAAACGAACCACGCTTTATGATAATTATAAGTTTGATGTTAAACAGGATAAAAAGTTTTATGAAAAGGAGGTTAACTTCTTTGATAAAGATGTTTATGATAGAAGTGATGATTTTTGGTCTGAAAATAGATTAGAAAAACTTAACAAAGACGAGAAAGGGGTATATAAAATGCTAGATACCTTAAAAACTGTCAAAAAATTTAAGAGGCTTTATAATTTAGGAAGCATTTTAGCTTCAGGATATATTGAATTTAATTCATTGCCTCTAGATTATGGACCTATATATTCTACGGTGGGTTATAATGATGTTGAAGGCTGGCGGTTACGAGCTGGTGGTAGAACCTATTTTGGTCGAAATGATTTGTGGCGTATTGAAGGTTTCATGGCCTATGGTTTTAATGACAATAAATTCAAATATGGTATTTCAGGTAAGTGGTTGCTAGATAAACGTACTAGGTTAATTATTTCAGGAGGAAACAGAAGAGATGTTGAGCAAATTGGGGCGAGTTTAACAACATCAAATGATGTGTTAGGAAGAAGTTTTGCGTCGTCAGGTGTGTTTACCACGGCCACCAATGATAAGTTGACTAACATAAATTTATCTACTATAGGACTTGAAATTGAGCCTGCTAAAAATTTAATTTTAAAATTAGGAGGAAGTTATCGTACATTAGAATCAGCTTCGCCTACCTTCAGTTTAGACTATTATGACGCTAATTCGCCTACAGGGATTTCTTCAGAAATAAAGCAGTTTGAAAGTACCTTTTTAATGGCTTATTTTCCAAATCGAAAGATGACAGGGTACGGCGTGGAACGCTTGACGGCTAATGATGATTTTGCACAACTTTTTGCTCAAGTTAGTAAAGGGCATAAAGGGAAGCAGGGAGATAATTTTGACTATACCAAACTTCAGTTTAGGTTTATAAAGCCTTGGCAGATTGGTGGGTTTGGACGGTTATACACCACACTCGAGGCTGGTAAAACGTTTGGTGTGGTGCCTTTGGGATTAATGAGTGTGGTACCTGGTAATCAAAGTTACTTTTCCATTTATAATACATTTTCTCAGCTTGACTTTTATGAATTTGTTGCAGATACTTATACGTCTGTACATATTGAGCACAATTTTAACGGACGTATTTTTTCAAGAATTCCTTTCTTAAAAAAATATAACCTTAGGGCTATAGCGGGTATTAGAGGAGTAATGGGTAGTGTGTCCGATGAAAACAAGGCCATTAATGCTTCAGGGTTAGTGTACAAAGCCCCGTCTTCAGTGCCCTATTATGAATATAGTTTTGGTGTTGGTAATATTTTTAAAGTATTTAGGTTAGACTTTAATTTTAGAGGCAACTATTTAAATCCAATAGAAAACCCTATGGCTAGAAAATTTGGAATAACTGGGGCTTTTGGGTTTTCTTTTTAAAGGTGTTATACGCTGTTTCAGAGCGAATAAAAAAGCATTTTATAGATTTTATAAATCACTTTTTTAGCGGTTTTCTACTTTTGGTAAAATTTTAAGCCCAAGCACATCATGAAGTTAATTTTAAGGCCTATAGTATTAGGTGTTTTTTTATGTTTTAATTTGGTCATATCACAGGAAGAATTAAAACTAACGGTTAAAGATAGCATGGTAACAAGTTCTTGGATGGTTGGACTCGGTTACAATTTTGTAGATGAATCGGGAGATATTTATGTTAAGCCTTTAGAGGTGAATAATCATTTAAACGCGGTTGCTTTTCCGTCAAGAATTAGTATTGGACGTTATTTTGAAAATGGTCTAGGAATTGAATTAATAGGAACTTATAATAAGTATAAAGTTGGTCAAAATATTAATGGAAATCCTAATCCGGTTGAATCTGATTATTACGGAATAGATTCTAGGGTGTCCTATGATTTGAATAAAATATTTGGTGAAACAGGCTGGTTTGATCCTTATGTCGGGGTAGGTTTAGGGTATACCGATTCTGATAATACACCCAAAGGTACATTTAATGGTGTTGTTGGATTTAGAACTTGGTTGTCTGATCATTGGGGTTTTGATTTTAGTTCTTCAGGTAAATGGCGACTAGGCGGGGTAGGTACAGATCATGTACAGCATGCCGCAGGTGTAGTTTATAGGTTTGGCATTAAAAAAGAATTAACGAAAAAAGGCCTTCAAAAAGCTGAATTGAAGGAATCTATAGCAAAAGAAAATCAAAGAAAATTAGATTCTATTGAACGTATTAATAAAAAGAAAGAAGCTGAGGCTTTAGCCTTTCAAAGGGAAGCAGAAAGAAAAAAACAGTTAGCAAAAGAAAAGGAGGAAGAGAGGCAGCGAGAAATCCTAGCTCGTAAGGAGCAGGTTGAGAATGATATAAGTAATTTGGGTGTGGTGTATTTTAAATTTGATTCGTTTACTTTAACTAATGATTCAAAACAAGTGTTAGATGCATTGATTTCAATTTTAGAAAATCATAAAGAAGTTAATCTGAAAATTAACGGACACACGGATTCTCGTGGTACTAGAGAATATAATCAGAAACTTTCAGAAACACGGGCAAATGCTGTGAAAGATTATTTGATAGGTAAAGGAATAAATGATTCCAGAATAGAAAGTGAAGGATTTGGAGAATCACAATTATTAAATGATTGTGATGGAAGTAAACCTTGTACTGACGCTAAGCATGGCATTAATAGAAGGATAGAAAGTGTTGTGGTGTTTTCAGATTAAATAAAGAACATGTTGGTAGTAAAAAATATCTTAGGGAGCTAAAAAAGTCAAAAGGATTAACTAATTTTTTAGTCCTTTTTTGATTAATATATGTCGTTGAAAGGTATTGAAATGTTAAAAAAACATGCGTTTTGTCGAATAAAATAGTTTTTAAGCGAGTTTTGATCTAGTTTCGTAGGAAAGTTAATCCCAAATTTGACTAAAAACATGAAGACCTTAAAACTTATTTTATTATGCCTTTTTGTATCTACACACTCATTTGCTAATGTGTCACCTAAAGAAAAGGACGCGTTAATTGCTTTATATAAGGCAACAAACGGTCATAACTGGAATTCCACGTGGGATTTAGAAGCTCCTGTAGAAACTTGGCACGGCGTTAAGTTGGACAGCGAAAAAGTGGTTGAAATTAATCTTCAGTTCAATAATCTAGATGGTCATTTACCAAATGAGATAGGCGATTTATTGTATTTAAGAAAAATGAATTTAGGATTCAATAAATTAAAAGGCACTATTCCTTCAAGTATAAAAAACTTACTTGATTTAAAAGTATTAGAATTATTCATGAATGGTTTTGAAGGGAAAATCCCTTCGGAATTAGGTAAATTAAGAGATTTAGAATCACTAAAACTGTATAGCAATAAGTTTTCGGGAGAAATACCAACAGAACTCATGGAACTAAAAAACCTGAAAGAACTGTTGTTAGGAAGCAACTATTTAACAGGTCATATTCCCAATGAAATCTATGCATTATCAAAATTAGAAAAATTGAGTTTAATGGATAACAAAATGGATGGTGAAATTCCAGTTGAAATTGCGCAATTAAAAAACCTGCAAGAACTATTGTTGTCTACAAATCAATTTACTGGAAATTTACCAATTGAATTCATGCAAATGGATAAGCTTAGTACTATTATGGTAAGTGACAACAACTTGAATATGGAATATATTAGTGTATCAGGTAATCAGCCTGTATTTAATAAAATGGATTTGCAAAGTGCTACTGCAACCATGGACATAGAAAAGGAGTAATTACATTATAAATTTAGTTTTTAAGCCATCGTTTAGATGGCTTTTTTTTATATTGGGTAATATGATAATTGAGCATTATTTTACCTGTCCTCATTGCTGGCAACGTATTTCTGTTCTTATAGATAAAACAATTTCAGAACAGCAATACATAGAAGATTGTGAAGTATGTTGTAACCCATTTCTATTAAAAATACGTTTTAAAAATTCAGAACTAACAGGTTTTCAGGCTATAAGTATTGAACAATAATATTTTGTTAATTTATGCTTGCAAAATCTAAAAAGGATTGTATATTTGCAGTCCAATATCGCGGGATAGAGCAGTAGGTAGCTCGTCGGGCTCATAACCCGAAGGTCACTGGTTCGAGTCCAGTTCCCGCTACAAAGTAAGAGAATCTAGAAATAGGTTCTCTTTTTTTATAGTTCCATTTATGTCTATATATCTAGTGAGAGAGTGGCATATGTAGAATAAAAATGAATGCCTTTAATTTGACCAGTCTTAATAAAGAAAACGGAATGTGTTTTATATCAACCGAATCATCCAGAGCTTAGGTGTTTATTGTGACTGAACAATAGAGTAGTGATAAAGTTCATGAGAAACCTGGACAGCATGGTTTTCTGCTCAATCAATAGTATTTCCAAAAATCAACTTGGGTTCTCTTTCCGTCCGCTAAATCACCCAGTTCAACAGCTTTTGTTTTCATTTCTTTTCTAAGCTGTTCTACTAGTTCAGTGTATTCAGGGAAATCGGCTAAATTAAATGTCTCCCAAGGATCTTTTGTGATGTTAAACAATTGTGTTACTCTTGATCCGGCAATAAAATCTCCCTTCTTATTGTTGCTGTCAGGAGCCCTTACATACTCTATGAGTTTATAATCTCCTTTTCTAAAGGCTCGTTGATGTTGGCGGTAGGCATGATAAGTATAATCTCTAACTTGATTGACCTCATGATTTATAATTGGCACTAAACTTTTACCCGTAACAGAGCCTGGTGTTTTTATACCAGCCATATCACACAGTGTTGGAAAGATATCATAATTATAACAAAAGGCTTTTTCTCGTCGTCCCTTATTTGAGGTATCAAGGAAACCACCAGAAATAATAAATGGAATATGTATGCCATCTTCATCATAAATATTTTGTTTACCTATTAATCCATGATTACCAACTGCCAAGCCGCTATCACCTGCTACCACAATGATGCTATTGTCATATTGACCACTTTCTTTTAAGGCTGTAATAACCCGACCTATTTGAGCATCGAGATGCGTGATGATGGCATAATAGTCTGAAAGCTGTTTCTGGGCTACTTGCTTTGTTCTTGGCCAAGGTGCTAATTGTTCGTCACGTAAAACGATATGTCCATTATCAAAAGGGTGTTGTAACATATGGGATGGAGGTAACGCTATGTCAGCTTCAGGGTACATATCTTTATATGCTTTTGGAGCCTGTCGTGGGTCATGCGGAGCATGAAAGGCTAAGTACATAAAGAACGGTTTCTTTTTTTCGCTGTAGGAAGAGATAAAATCTATGGCGCCATTCGCTATGACTTCAGAACTGTGTGGCCCATCAGTTTCTGTTCCTGTAGGGCCTCTTTTATCATTTTTGGTAACGGGTCTTCGTACTTCTTTACCATTTTCATCCCAATTAATAAGAAATGCGTTTTCTTTTGGATAATTGCCAGCTTTGTTCCATTGAGAAAAAGGCATTCTGAAATGGTCTTGTAGATAGACAGGTTTTCCCATAACTAATCCCCCAGAAGTAAAGCCACGGGCAAGAGATTGCGTGTCCTGATGCCATTTACCAACATGGTAAGCGTAATATCCAGCATTCATAAAAGCTTCTCCCATCATGGTATGATTTGTTGGGATATTGTTGCCTATACCATCTAAGTCAAATAAATGCCGCCCTGTAAGTAACATAGCTCTACTTGGTATGCAGGTTGCTCCACTAAAAGCTCCCATTAAATAGGCGTTTGTAAAGCTGATTCCTGTATAAGCCAGATTATCTAAGTTTGGAGTACTTAAAGCTTGACCTCCAAGCGCATGAACACCTGTAAATCGATGATCATCAGTGTAAATCATAATTACGTTTGGCTTCTTGTTTTTCTGAGCTACTAATTTTGGTAGTACTGCAATTATTAAGATAATGCACAATATGATTTTTTTCATTCTTTCTTTGATTTATACTGCGTTATAAAAGTTTAAAAAATATTGGTTTTTTAAACTAGATAAAAATAACGCAAGTTTTAAAAAAATCATGTAAAATCATCTGGGTTATAACGATATTTGACCATATCTTATTAAGTAAAAACTATAATTGTTAGTTGCAGCTGTTTTTAAACAACGAAAAATAATAAGTTAGCTGTTCAGGTGTGTTTTGTTTTCTTATGATAAGGTAAAAAAAGAGGTGTTGATTAGTCAAGCACTCTTTTCAGAACTGGAATTCAACAACCAAGAGACTTATGCTAGATTGGATATAAGAGCTAATTATTTTCAAAAGTTTAATGCGTTTATCCTTGAACCAAGATTAAATATACGGCAGAAGTTGTCACATCTGTTTGCTGTTAAATTACAAGGTGAGTTTAAAAACCAATCGGTTACACAGATTATAGACTTTCAAGATGATTTTTTAGGGGTTGAAAACAGACGATGGATTTTAGCCAATACTAAAAATGTACCTATCTCAAAAAGTAAACAGGCTTCTTTGGGTTTTGAGTACAATCATCGTAATTGGATTTTGGATGTTGAGGGCTATTATAAGGTGGTAAATGGTATTACCCTTTCTAATGAGGGGTTTTATAATAATTTTCAGTATTTAAAGGCTTCGGGCCGTTATAAGGTAAAAGGGCTTGAGTTTCTTGTTAATAAAACAGCGAGTCATTACAGTACGTGGCTGAGTTATACTTATAGTGTAAATGATTATGAGTTTAAAATTTTAAATCCGCCCGTGTTCCCCAATAATATGGATATCAGGCATTCTGTGTCCTTAGCTTTTAATTATAATATTTTAGAACCATTAGAGATTTCTTTAGGAGGTATTTGGCGTTCGGGAAAACCTTATACCAAACCCGTTGAAGGTCATGAAACCATTCAGAATGGTAATGATATTGTTGTGAATTATGGTGATCCTAATCGCGACAACCTTGAAGATTTTATGCGATTGGATGCTTCATTAAATTATGGTTTTAACCTCAGTAAAGGTATGATATCTTCAGTGCGTGTTGGCGTTATTAATATTTTGAATAGAAAGAATGTTATAAATACCTACTATGAAGTTAATCCTGAGGATTCAAGTTCTGCTATAGCGATTGAAAATAAATCGTTAGGATTGACACCAAATGTTAGCTTTAGATGCCATTTTTAAGATGAGCTTATGCCTTATAAAACTACCATAACAAAAAAGCCTACCAAGCGTATACCTGATAGACTTTCTTCTAACTACTAAACTAAAAAACTATTTTTTAATCAATTTAATGGTTGTACTGCCTGCTTCTGTACTTACCTGAGCGAAATACAAACCAGAAGGGAGTGGTGTACCATCAATATTTGTGATGCTGTTATCGGCGTTTAAACTTAGCACTTGTTTTCCCAAAGCGTTATAAACTTGAATGGATGTTATGTTTGTTGAACTGTTGATAGTCCACATACTAAAACTTGGATTAGGATACACCTTGAAATCTTCTAATTTTGGTTTATCAAGACCCAAAGTACAGTTGTCACCAACTTTATAAGAAAAATATTTAGTTACGGCTAAACCGCCTGCAAATGCAAATTTACAAGCATAACTAATGGTTGCTCCTGGTGTTTGTCCAGAAATGGTGGTTGTAAATGTTTTAGGTTCACCAGAAACCGCACTCATTGGGGTTTCACCAAAGGGTGATTCTTTCCATAAATAGGCAATAACACCGTCTTTATTATCTAATAATTCAAAGGTAAACGTGACATCTGTACCCGAAGTTTCAAAGTTATAATTGTAACCAATATCAAAAGAACCTTGCTGGGCATCAGCACTTATTCCAGAGCAAGCGGTATTAGCGCTGGTTAAAGTAGTGGCTTGAAGGATAATAGGATTGTTGGTGGCTTCATTTCCAGCTAAGTCAGAAGCCGAAATAGAAAACGTATAAGAGGTTTCAGGTTGTAAGGCGGCTATTACTAAAGCTTTTTGAACGCCAGATTCACCAGTTAAGCCATCAGATCCTGTGTCAAAAGAAACATTATAAACTACCGTACCAGAATTGTCTGTTGCGTTTAATAGCAGCTCAACTGAGTTTGAGGTTACAGTACCAATTGAAGCTGTAAAATTTGTCGGAGCTTCTGTGTCATTATCACCTGAACAATCTGAACCAACTACATAGTCTACATATTCTGTAACGGCTAAGCCTCCTGTGAATTCAAATTTACAGGCATAGCTAATGGTTTGTCCATTAGTTAATCCACTTAGAGTTTTGGTGAATTTATTGGTTTCAACAAAGTCCATGCCTGACTCCGCAAAAGGCGATTGCTGCCAGAGGTAAGCATTTCCAGAGAACTTATCATTATCAAGTAGCTCAAAAGTGACGATAACATCTGTACCAATGGTTTCAAAAGTACTTTTATAACCAATGGAGAAAGATCCTTGAAGGGCTCCGGTTCCTGTTTGTTCGCAGCGTTTTACTTCATCAATCGATATATTTACCGTTTGTGATGTGCCTTGGCCTCCAGCATCATCAATGGCCTTAGCAGAAAGTTGGTGATTGCCAAGGCTTGCATTACTCCAAACGAAATTAAATGGAGCAGTACTATCTTCACCAATTTTTGTTATGCCATCATAGAACTCAACTAACGATACAGTACCGTCAAGGTCACTGGCTGTAGCCGAAATTGCTATGTCATCTCCTTCTTTAAATGAGGAGTTATTGGCCGGACTTGTTAACGACACCGTTGGAGTGGTATTTCCCGTTTGCGTAACCATGACTAAAACGGTGCTACTCGATGTATGTGAACCATCATCAACCGTAAGCTTGAGCTTGTAAATACCTTCTTCTAAATTAGAAATATTAGGAGACACAACAGTAGAGCTAGAGAAGTTTATAGCCGATGGTCCGTAAATTTGTTCCCAAGCATAATTCAAAACAGGAGTATCTGCATCGGTACTTTGAGAACCATCTAAAGTTGCTGTTGTTGCGGGCAAAATAACAGATACGTTATCTCCAGCATGGGCTACAGGTGGATTATAAGCTAACGGACTAGAATAGCTAAAGGTTAATTTTCCTAAGTTAAATTCACCATTTGTGAAGGCTAATCTTAATGCATGTTTTCCTTTGTTTAGTTCTATATTATTAACGGTTTTGGTGGCCCAGGTAGACCAATTGGAGGTGCTTGTAGAGGGAACAGAAATGTCTGGACTGATTTTATCTCCGTCTATTTCAAGATAAAATGGTCCACCGCCAGCACTGTTACCTGAGGCATATCTAAAATCCAAGTTATAGTTTCCAGCAGTTTGCACGTCAATAGTGTATTCTACCCATTCGCCCGATGCAATCCATCCAATAATTGCACCTTCGGAAGTGTCCGTAGCGGCATCTACATATTCTTCTGGTCTGAAATCACCTTCGTTGTTTTGAGACACATCTACATAAGAAATACCCTGACCAACACCACCTTCAAATTTGTCATAGTGCCCAGCTTCAATAGTTCCTGGGATTTCTATAGCCGTTCCCGAATAAGGAACTTGATCTCCAACTTGAATAGTAATAATATTTGTGATATTAAATTTAGATCCGTCATACACTTTGGCATACATACCGTGATTACCAAGGGTAAGATTTGAAGCTTTCATTTCATATGGACTATTTTGAATTTCGCCTAAGAGATTCGTTCCATCAAAAAATTCAACTTTTGTAATTCCAGTTCCCGATGTTTGTACAGTTAAATTAACACTGCCATTAGGAAAGGCCAGGTTGAAGTCTGACGACATGATTCCTGAAACACTAGCGTCTTTGTTGGTTGCCATTTGATATGCTGGTACATCTAGTTTAAAACCATCAGAAAAGGTAACCGTAATGGGAGCACTGGAATAGTTATGCGCTACATAGGTCTTGTCGCCATCTTTACTAAAAACCGCGGCAATAGGGTAATCAGCGGTTAATGTTGCGTCAAGGGTTCCCATGGCGTTCATGGCATGTAACCAATGATAGGTTTGAACATCAGATACACCGAATTTCATAATTCTATCTGGGTATGCGTTGTACAGGTCAATAGCTGTTTGAGGATCAATAAAAGTTAAATATTTCCAGATGGTATCATGCCAAAGGTTAGGATTGGTACTTGAGGTGCTCAATATTTCAGTGTATGTTTTTAACTCATCCCAAATTTTTTGAACATAAGCTTTGTTTTGACCTAAGTATAAAGAACCACCATGCATGGGGTATAATTCAATACCATAAGATGCTGTAATATCACTGGTCCAAAATGTTCCATTATCATAAGAATTCCCCCAAACACGAGACACTAGGCTGTATTGTTGTGAAGGTTGAAAATTACGTTCATACATATCAAACCAATACTCTTCAATAGCTGTTTGCTCGGTAGTGTATAAATAAATTCCTAAATCTCTAATAGCGTCATTTCCTGTAATAGTACCCCAGTGGATTAGCGAGGAATTGAATTGCATACTTTCAGAAGTCGATTCTTGATCGTTACCTTGTGGAAAGGAAGCAAAACCATTTGCCCAGCAATGGCCAGCATACGGGCTAAAGTTTCTTAAGAAAGGGAACTGTGCATCGTTTCTACTGTCAGAGGCAGCATCTCTAACTAAAAGATTAATCATTTCTCCCCAGTTGTTAGCCCACCCAGGTTCAAATTGTTCTAGAAAAGCAGCCGCATGTATAAAGTAACCCCAGTGAAAATGGTGATCGTTTATATTGGTGTCTTGCCCATGACCAGCAGGATAACCTAACATAGCAGACCAATCATTGTTATAATAAAACAAAAAGGCTTTTTCTCCAGATTGATAGCTTAGCCAGTCTTCTAAACGTTCTTTTACGGTAGCTATCATTTTATCTCGAGCCTCAATGTTTCCGGTTTGATCGGCAATTCTAGCCGATTGAATCAATCGATTCATTACTTGCCCCTCGTTATAAGAATCTGTCCAGGTGGCTAACCCATCATTTTCAATTTGAGCAATTTTAGCATCTAAATCAGAAGGATTAAACCCTGCACTATAATTTGCTAAATAAGGCATGGTAGGCAGAATACCGCGAAAAACGTTTTCAACGATGAAACCGTTACCATCAAGCGTTTTTATCTCGCCTCTTATACCGTTGTAACTGTAGCCATTTGGAGTGGCTGAAATGGCCGATAAATTAGCCCATTGATGAGGTAAAAGTCCTTGTAAAATATTCGTTTCAACCCCTTCTTTTGTTTCTGTGGTTACTGAAAAATTGGTTTGTACCACACCTGTATTTTCATTGTAAGACCAACTGGTTGTAGTATTGGTAGGAAATACATAAGCATATTTTTTATATTCTTGGGCTACGGTGGCTGCATTGCTATTATCTTGTGGTAGCATGGCCATAGACCAATAATCTTTTCCGTTTAGGGTAGAGGTGTAGGTGTTTCCAGTATTGGTCCACGTGCTTCCTGATGGGGCATAAAACACAAAATCAGCATTACCACTGGCGTTTTCAATGATGAGCATTTCAGAAGAAACGGTTATCGAACCACCGTTAATTTGAATTTCTAGCACATCGTCCGATTCTTTTTCAAAATATAGAAAAGGCATACCAATTCCCGAAGTAGCCTTTAAATCATGTGAACCGTCATTCCAATTCATAGTAACGGTCCAATCTGAATAATCTGAAACTGTTGCTTGCAAAGCATTTAGTCCAGATAGTCCAACTTTAATAGGGGCGGAGTCTCCAATTACACCAAAAGGAATATAGGTAACCACTAATCCAGTATTAGTGGTTTTCATGGTCATGGGATAGTTGAATAAATTATCGGCATGATTATCTTTTACTAATTTAGACCACCAGTCATTTGTTGGAACAGGTTTGCCTATGGCGTTTCCTGATAATTGAGGTGTTCCTGAGGGATACCCATTTCTACCAGCGGCATCCGTACCTGGAAAATTAGTAGTATAACTTCCATTGCCTACAGTAACTTGGGCACCAATGGTAAAAGAAAGGCATAGTAAACTAAGAAAAAGAAGTTGTTTGGATCGAGATGCTATTTTCATTTTTAAGAATATTAAGAAAGCGAATACATTAAAAAATTACTAATGCATTCGCTTAAGTTTATTTTTTTGTAAGTAATATGGTTTAGAATATTACTCCTTAACAAGTTTAATGGTTTGAGACCCCTGACTTGTTATAATATTTGCAAAGTATAATCCTGTATTCAAAGAGGAGGCATCGATGCTAATTTCTCCTGAGTTTGGTGTTTTTGTTAAAACTGTTTTTCCTAAAATATTTACCAGTGAAACAGAAGTGATGTTTAAATCTTTAGCTTTAATGGTCCAAACATTTTTAGATGGATTAGGATACACTTTTAAGACATCCTTTGTAAAGGTGCTAGTACTTAAACTAACTTCATTGTAGAAGTAGAAATTATCAAACCATACGGTTCCGTTACCTACTACTTTAAAGGCTACCGCGTGAGCCAAGTCTACGCCTTGGAAAGCAGAAAGAGGAATATCTACGCCTAACCAAGATTCTGTAGTTGTAATTGGTAATGGATATCCAAATTCGGCTGCAGCCCCATTATTAGTCACCAAGAAAAATTCTAAGCTTGTTGAGTTTGCTGTCCAATAATCAACATGCAAGTGTGTAAGGCCAGAAACATTTTGTTTGGTATATTCCGTACCTTGATAATTCAGGCTAGCATATTTTAAAACCTCTTCACCACTTACCATTTCAATAGTTGCAGATGTTGATTGACCCCAAGCTGGATTGTAGTTACTATCTGGAACATTTGCATAGGCATCACTAAAAATAGAAATGACTTGATTGGCCGTTTCATCATGAGAGGGTGTTTGAGCAACTACTGTTGGTTCTGGTAAATTTACTATGGTTCCTTCAGGTACCACTATGTTGTCAAAATAAAGGGTATGATCTTCAGGTCGGTCTTTTCCATTAACATAAGGCTCAATAAAATCTGGAATAATTACAATTCTGCTGTAAGTATTTCCAATTTGCCCTGAAAAATCAAAGATTACTTCCTCCCATTGATTGGTAGTGGTATTGGCAATTTGAATCTCATGGGCAGGACTTAATCCTTCAAATTTTATGGCTATTTTACTTGTATTAGGTTTGTGAACCATAATCTTAACAATAGCATTTGTTTCATCAAAAGTAAACTGACCTATATCATCTGTGAATGCTAAGGCCCAGTTATTATCTGTGGTTCTAGCGATAAATTCTATAACATTATCAGATGTATTAATGCCACTTGGGTTAGGGTTCGTTTTTAAAGTAAATGAAGGTGCAACTTCTGTTGGGGTCCATGACCAATCTTGACCTAATCCTCCAGGTTCAAAATCAACAGTAACACTAGTAGTTTCTGTTGGAGCAATAGGATTTCCTACAACACCAGAAATATTATCTACATAAGTAACCTCATTGGTTGCTCCATTTCCGTTACCTATACCAGGAAAGAAAACGAGAAGTTTGTATTGGTCATTAACAGGATCTCCTACATCTGGGTTGTCTAAATCTACTGTAATAGATTCCCATCCCGTCCCTGAGGTGGTAAAAGCACGTTCAACATTGCCACCACCATTGAGTGACTGTTCTAACTTTAAAAGTCCACCACCAGCAACAGTGCTATAATAATCAAAGGTGATAGAACTACTACCTGTTGCATCGGTTAAGTCAATGTAGTTTGTGGTCATTCTTAATTGAGCATTTTGCCAAGGTTGTCCGGCATCAGAGGCATTTATTTGTCCCACCTTGCCTTTTCCAGAGGCAGCAGGATCATCTACTACAGCAACAGAAGCCAGACCACTATCGGCCTTCCAATTATCACCAATAGTAATGTTACTTTCAAAATCAACCGGAATATTTTGAGAAAATGATAGCGAGGTTATCGCTAAAATCAATAAAAAGGTAATTTTTTTCATAATGTTTTATTTAGAATTATTTAATTATTTAGTTGTTGTAAAGTTAGATGATGCGTATTGTGGTATTGCTATTTTTGTCCAATACAAAAAACATACATTTCAAAAAAAACAATGATTTATTGCGTAAGTCGCAAAAAAAAAGAGGTTTTAGCGAGTTGCATCTGATAGTTAACGAGGTGTTTTTGCTAAGTGTTGTGGTAATGTTGTGGTATAAAATAGGGCAGCAACAGATTGAGTTAGGTTGTAGTATTAGTGTTTTTAATTTTATCTGTTATTATGGCGTGCTTTGATAGAATATAAAAAAAACCTTGAGCGAAAAACTCAAGGTGTATGGTGACTTGTTTTTTATGCGTTTTTACTATTGAGGGTCTATAGAAATAAAATTAATGAGACGTCTTGAAATTTTTTTTATAGAATTAAGGGAGAATTTTAATTTTTCATTCTTATCCCAAAGACCCCAAAATGCACCAACATCTCCTTCAGCACCAACCTTCCAGGATTCATCAAACGAGGAAAAATAGAACATCTCAATATTATCTGCTTTCGACCAATTTTGCGCGTTAATGAAATATTTTATGGCGCTTTCATAAGAGGGTATGGCGCCATAAAGTCCTGTGCCTTCACTGGGCCAGCCTGTTTCTGTAATAATTACTCTTTTACCTTTAGCCGCTTTTAGAGCTTGCCTATACATATCTTTCATATATATTAAGGAATATTCTAAATTACAGCCTTCCCAATACGGATAGCAATTGGCTAAAATAACATCACAGGCTTTGGTTATGTTTGGTCGATCTGTAAACTCATAATAGGCATCTACATAACCCATTGGAGTGTTTGGAAGTGCATGTTTAACTTTTTCCATGAAAACAAGTAATTCAGTTTCACTTAAATCACCTCTATAAAGGACTTCATTGCCCACAGCGGCAATATCTACATAACCCGCTTTGGCTAATCTTATTAAACCGTCTATTTCTTTTTTGTTAATTTGCGAATCCTTTCCTAACCAAGCACCAACTAAAGTTTTTAAGCCATACTCTTTAGCTATTTTAGGAATAAGTTCATTCCCTTCTGTACAAGAAAACGAACGAATCCATGTTGTATATGGACGAATCAATTCAAGACGTCTCCTAATTTGCTCTTCTGAAATATGTGTGCCTGGTTTTTGACCTTCTTCATAAGGGCTAAAGCATAACCCGTGCATACCTTGTTTTAGTGTCTTTTCAAAAAGATATTGAAGACCTTTTGTTGTTTTGTTATTGAGATTGCCGCCAGATAACGACATAATTTTATGATTTCTTTTACTCGACATAGCTTGGTTTATTATCTGATTCTAAATGCTTTTTTCTACTTTCAAGTTCGGCTCTAATTTCATTAGCGCGTTTCTCGGTGATATCATAATTTCGCATAACATACATAGCAAGTAAGGTTCCTAAAATAGGTAGGCCAGAATAAAATATGCGTAAACCTGTTATGGCATTTTCGGGTTGTGATTCAGCGGCTGGAACAAATCCAACAAGAGTCATAATAGCACCACTTAACAAACCAGCTATAGCTAAACCAAACTTAACCATCCACCAATAGATGGCGCCAAAAATCCCTTCTCGCCGCTGTCCAGTGTTTAATTCGTCGAGGTCAATAACATCGGCGGTCATTGACATCATCAAAGTGAATAAGCTACCAATACCAAAAGAAAAGAAGGGTAAAGCAAAAATGAACATATATGGTTTTCCAGGGACAAAGAGAAACCATAATAGAATATAACCTAAAATAGAAATACCTTGCGAGGCTATGAACGCTCTTTTTTTACCCATGACTTTAGACATTTTGGCAACTACAGGAATAACTAAAAAAGTGGTTACTAGAGCTCCAATGCTGCCAAACAAGGTAGGCCAAACTCCTGCGGCTCCAGCATCACCATTAAAAAGGTAATAAACCACTATAAAAAAAGAAAAGCTTGCTATGGTATTAAAGGCATTAAATATCAAAAAAGTGGCAATGCATAATTTTCTAAAGGGTACAGAATTAAAAGCTTCTTTGAAACCAACAAGGATTTCTTTTAAGCTACCTCCAATGTTTTTTAAATTAAGTGGAGAATAACTTTCTTCATTCAATGTGGATTTACTTTTTATAAAAATAGCGGGAACCATTGCAAAGAGCATGCAAACAATACCTACCCAAATGGCCAGTTCTCGAGTGGCCACATCGGCCGATTCAAACCAACCTTTGTCATACATAATAACCCAAAACCACGGAGCGATGACCCATGCCCATTGACCTATCCATTGCGCTACGGCCATAATATTTGTGCGCTCATGAAAATCAGTACTCATTTCATAACCCATGGCGACATATGGTACACTAAAAATGGTTAAGCCCAAGTAGAAAGCAAAAGACCACAATAAAAAATACCAAAAGTTGTAATCTATACCATCTTCACGATAGAGCTGCCACATAATTACGAACGAAATCCCCATAATTATGGAACCAATAAACACGTATTGTCTTCTGCGTCCCCAACGTGATTTTGTGTTGTCTGAAATAAATCCCATGATAGGGTCTGTGATAGAGTCAAAAACACGGGGAATAAAAAACAGAACACCCCACATCCACCCAGGAAAACCTAGGTCTTGAACCAATACAACCATGAATATTCCTAAAATGGCAGGAAACATTTGATTGGCTAACATACCTATACCAAAGGCTATTTTTTGTCCTAAAGGAACTTGTGGTTTGGATGTGGATTTTGACATGGTTTTAGTGTTTAGTTTGTTTATAGGTTCAAAACGTTTATGTTTTGGGAATTACAATGGTTTGAATAGCTTGTTTGCTTATTTGAATATCTTTTGATTGATTAAATAATTTTATAGTGAAACTTTTATTGGTCATACCCTCATTAAAAATGACTACAGCAATGGAACCATCAGGGTTTTTAGCTGCGGTTATCATTAACTCCTTATCAGTGTTTTCTACTTTAATTACTTTAGCTTCGGGTCTAATATATCGGCTAAAATGAACCATGATATCATACAATGGTGTAAAGTAAATCTCATCTTTATCAGGGTCAACAATAACAGGGGCAATGCACCAGTTTTCAAACCAATTGGGGCCACCTTGGCGGTTTAAAACCATATTCCAGTCTACCCAACCATCAACCCAATTGTTAAGGCATCCAATAATATCTCTGGCATATCTGTTTACTGGAGCATATTTTGGGTGTAGGTGTTTGTCTTTTTCTTCAGCATAATCATAACCCCAGTCTGTGGCTTCTTTTTTCCAGTACCAAGCATCATCTTTCCATACTGGAACTTCGGCATCAATACAGCCTTCGGTTTCTATTAAATATTTGCTTGGGGCTCTATTATGAGCATACTGCAAGTCTTCTGGAAAAACCTCATAGGTACTTTCATACCAGTGAATGGCCGTACCATCAAAATATTTTGAAGAGGAGGGGCTGCGGTACATTTCATCAACCCATTCTTTTAACCCGGCTCGATTTTGATCGTAACCTAAAATAATTTTGTCACCATAACCATCAGCTTCCAGTTTGGGACCCAAATGAAATTCTACAAAGTCAGTCATTTCTTTTGGCGTAAAATGCATGCTTTCCCAGTTGTTTCCGTTGCCATGGGGTTCATTTTCAACAGTAAACCCCCAAATGTCTATACCTTCTTTTTTATAAGCGTCTATGTATTTTGAGAAAAATAAGGCCCAGGTGTCATAGTATTTAGGTAATAGTTTACCGCCAACCCAATGGTTGTTGTCTTTCATCCATGGTGGCGCTGTCCATGGAGAACCAAAAATTTTAAATCCGTCTTTTGAAATAGTCATGGCTTCTTTTATCATGGGGATAAGATCATCCATGTCTTCCTCAATGCTGAAATGTTTCAAGGAAAAATCGTCTTCAACGGGGGCATATGAATAATTTGTTAGGCTAAAGTCACAGGAGTTCATGTGTGTTCGTGTTAACGAATAGTTCGCGCCTTCTCTTGAGAAATATGCCTGAAGTATGGTGTCTCTGTTGGCTTTGCTTAATTGATTTAATAGATGAGCAGATGACTCAGTAAAAGCAGCTCCAAACCCAGTAATCTTTTGAAATGTGATTTCTGGGAATAATTCTATGGTTGCTTTGTTTTTGGCTGGTTGAAAACTAGTCAGTTGCTTTAGTCTATTACCACTCTCAGAAGTTTCAAACACCTCCATTTTTAATTCTTGTTTTTCATGTTTACAACTATTGAGTACGAGTGTCATGCACAAGACCATTGCTATGTTTTTAAGATGCTTCATGTTTAATGATTTTCTTTAGTATATATGTTTTTAAGAACAGTGAAGGCCATTTTTTTATTTCTGTTGATATCAACCATACCCCAAAATTCTTCATTTGGTGATCCATCATAAGGAACCCCTGAACTGTTTGGAGCCCAACCTCCGATATCTTGTTTATCAGGGTTTCCCGCTTTCCACCAACCATCAGTGAACGAAAACATAGTAACACCCGAACAAACATCAAGATTCTTAAATATTTCTTTTAGAATTTTTTCATTGGCCTGTGCTTGAGCTTGCTCATTGCTACCTTGATTAAAACCTTCGGCGGTAATAGTCATATAACTATCTGCTCCAGCTTCCGATAAATACATGGGTTTGTTGCTCATTGCTTTCCATTGTTTAAAGATAGTTTCTGGATTATCCCAACGATACACATTCATACCCCAAACATCAATATTAGGGCAGAATGCTAAAACGGTATTATCTGGAAGCTCACCATGTGCCGTAGCCACAGGATGATTAGAGTCTGTATTGTGAATTTGAATAGCTGCTTTATCAAGTGCCTTATACCAATTTGATAAATCTCCTTCAAACCATTCGGGGTGGTAGTTGTATTCATTACCCAGTTCCCACATTAAAATAGCAGGATGGTTGCTGTACTTTTTTATATAATTGAGATATGAGCCAGACACAATATCATAAAACCCATTCTGGTCATAACCAAACCCGATAATAACTTTTATTGCAGCATCGTTAAGGGCGTTTAAAACAGCTATATCATCAATAGGGGCATATACTCTTATAGTGTTTACACCGGCTTCTTTCATGAGCGCTATATCCTGATTTAAATTATCAAAATTCCGTGTGCTACTTCCTATTGGAACAGGGTGATAACAAATGCCTTTTATGAGGTAAGGCGTATTATCAACTAACAGATGGTTCCCTGAAACTTTTACCAACGGAGTTTGCTTGCTACAGGCTAAGACTAGCATTGATAAAAGACAAATTGATATGTATTTAAGTGTATTCATACTTTTTTAATGTGTCCACATTTCACTCACCTTGGGCGGCGCTTCAACTGTTTTTATCAAGTCATTAAAACGACCATTATATGTTTTTGTAATGGGTTGTCCATCTCTAGTCAGTCCGTTAAATATCCCTTTATCAACTAAATCCCAAATAGCATACTTGGCTTGTCCATTAAGGTTGATGAGCCCAAAGTGGTTTTCAGACCCATTGGGGTTTTTGGCATCTTTCCAAGGTTCATCAAAAGCTTCAAAATAGAAGCAAGAAATACCTGAAGTGTTCGTCCATTCTCTCATGAGTTTATAATATAAACCCGACTTGTATTCATCAGCAGCTCTTGATAGGTTTTTGCCATAATGCCCGTTTGAAGTGGTGGCCCAACCAGTTTCACCAATGTGAATGGGTTTATTAATGCCAAGACTTTTTACATAATTAAACACACTATCATATTGCATTTTAGCGAACTCTAAAGCTCTATACATGGCAGCTTTTACTTGCTCTTCTTTTGGGGTATGCTCTTTACCGTTTGGAATCAACCAAAATTCTGGGTTGTAGTATGTGTTATGCATAGGGTAGGTATGCATGGAAATGTAGTCAACTGCTTTTATTAACTTTTCTAAATCTGGCGTATGATAGGTCGGATCGCCACCGCCCCATGAAGAAAAATCATCAGAAGAGGTAATCCATAAATCCTTTGGTAAATCACCTTGGTTTTTTAAATCTTGTAAATGATTCACCCATTTTAGAATCACTTTGGGTTGAACAAAATAATTTGTTGCCCAGTGTACCATCGCTTCATTACCAACAGCGATTATTTTTACAATGTCTGGGTATTGTTTTGCTAAAGCTACTGCTCTTGCTATTTCACCTGCATTCTGTTCACTTTCTATATCATGATTAGGTGTTTTATCTGTCCATGCATTTTGGCAATCTATCCAAGCCCCTAACATAACATACATTTCAAAGTTGCTATTTTCTTCTTTTAACTGCTTAATGGCTTTTAAAAGATTAGAAGCTTGCTGAAGCTGCACATTATAGGTTCTCAATAGCTTAATACCCATAGCAGAGAGAAGTTTCATGTCATCTTTTAGCTCAGCAATAGTTGGTTGAATATCTCTGGTGTCATGGCGATAGCCACCATAAGATATAGCCAAATAATTTGGGTTACCCAATATATCAGCTGCTGTTATTGATTTTTTATTGCATCCTAGCATCATTACAAAAATTAAAAGTGATATGAAACTTTTCAGTTTTAACATATGTTTCGTTCTTACTGTTTGATGGAAACTGTTATGTGTTTTACATCACCTTTACGTTCAAATATGGTTTTTGAAGCTGCATAGTCAAGAGAGAGTTCATTTGAAACAATGCGCCTTCCGTTATTAAAAATAATTTCAATATCATTGTTGTCAGACAGCCTATAAATCACAGGAACCTGGCAATATGTAAAACAAAGTGATCCGGCGTTTAATGGAATGCTTTCCTTTTGACCATTAATAGCCGTATAATGAAATACAGAGTTTTTAGATAAAAACTCTTTGGTTTGTAACAGTTTTGGCATGAATGTGATGAGACCGTTTTCAACAAAAACACCAAGTTCTCCAAATCTGCTTAACACGTCCTCTTTTACCTGACCTGTCATACCTGGTTGTTGTGCACCTTTTGTGGCGGGTGTATGAGAATAGGGGTCTGTTGGGAATGCGCCATATAATTCAGGTGATTTATGTACCCCAATGCCCGCACTGATTTCATAATAATGATCAAGTAATCGTCCTATGATTTGCTTGTCAATTCCTGATTTTATGGCCAACAAGCAGTTTTCTTGTACGGCCAATAGAAGTTTTGATACCATATGCCAATAAATAGAACCTAAACCTTCATATCCAAAAAAGGTGCCTGATCGTCCCGTAAAAGATTTATGATCAAAAATAGTTTCAAAAACCTGTAAAGTGTCTTTGATATTATTGGATACTAAAGCAGCATATTTTGGTCCTAAATCATTTAAGGCCTTTTTTACACTGTCAGCATTGTTGAAATTTTGATTGAAGTGATAATTGCCAAGTACATCTTGTTCTATAACTTGACGATTGCCATCAGCTATCAACTGTTTTAAAAGGGCATTTGTTTCAACCTTATCTTTAGGAATATTGTTCTTTTTATCAAAACGCGGAAGATTTTTATTTGGATAAAGAATATAACTATATTGATCTTCTCTGAATAAAGTACTGTTTTTTAAGCCGTCTAATAGGGTTAACGCTTCAGAAGGAGATAGGTATCCTGAACTTAGAGCAGCCACTTGACCTTCTAGCATTTCAGAAAGGTAAGATATGGATACCTCATTATTAGCTTTTAAGGTCATTAGATTATAGGCATGATACATATTGTCATCCCGTTTATTAGCTTCAATACTATGAGCTAAGAATTTTTTTGTTGTTTTAATAAAGGACGAAATGGTATTAAAATCTAAATCCATCTTTTTACTAGAAAAACCGTTCTGGTAAATGACTTCTCGGTATTGACTACCAGCCTTTCCTAAGCCTTTAAGAATGTTTTTTCTGTCCTTGTCTGAAATTTTACCAGTTAATAGGTTTTCATGGTTTTTAAGGGTGGTTGTTATGCCATTAAAAAACTCGAATAATTCTTGTGATATGGATACTTTTGAAGTTTCAGCATTAGCAATAATGTTTTCAAAAAAGTTAAAAAATCTATTGAGGTAATAAAGTGTTACCATGGATACACCATTACCAACTAACGCGTTATTTGCATCATTCCACTCTGGGCGTTGGGTGTTTAACCAAATACCGCCTTCGGGAATGAAGTTTGATAGTTTGGCTAAAACAGTAGCCAAGAGTTTTTCAATAAGGTTAACTCGATATATATTTGAATTACCATCTGATAACAATGCACCGTCTGCACCTAGTGTTTTTCGCTTTTCATTAATACTTTGATCTAGTTTATAGTCAAAGTCAATTGTGTCTTTTGGGTTGTTTAGAATATCCTGAAATCCTTTTATTTTGTAAGGAACATTGGCATACACGAATATGTTTTCATTAAAACGTTTTTCAAGAGTATTGGGTTGATAGTTTTCAATAAATTCAAGGAATTTTAACAGATAAATGATTTGGTGATCACCCCAATAACCTATGTACGACCAAGGGTCATGTTCTTCAATGACTTCCCAATCAAAACCATCTTTTGTAACACGATACGGGTTGTAGCCGTCAAATGTTGTTGCATTCAAAAACTTATGAATCATGCCCTCTATAAACTCAGGATACGAGTGGGCAAGCGCTTCCCAGTTCTGGAAGATATCGCGCCAGTTGCCTTCATAGTCTAATATTTTTGAGCCATCAATTTCACTTCTGGTATTAATTGAGAATTTATTCCAAGGTCTACTTGGGTCGCCATGTCTTCTGCTAAATTTTAAAGGTAAGTATTCAAAACAAAGCCTTTTAAAATCTGGGTTGGTATCCGCCTCTGCTATTTTTTTTAATTGCGTTAGTGTAAATAACTCAGGAAGCGTGTTTATAATGGCTGTTTTTTCTTTGAAAACAAGTTTGTTGGCTTTACCTAAATAGGTTGTAAAGTCTTCTTTTTCAATATTATAATTGTTATCAAAAATACCGCCACGCATGATATTGAATAGGGTGTTGGCAAAGTGTCTGTTATTCGTTAGGGGATCAGCCGTTACTTGTAATCCGTCTGCATTACCTGTTAATCTTACAAGATTTTGCGTGCCTGCATCTATACTTTTATCTATGGTTTTTACAATCTCAGCATCAGATTTAATCAGCGCTTCTATTTGAACAATATCTGAGATGGATTGATTTACATTGGCTACAAAAAACCATTGTTTATTGGCACCTGAAGTTAAATTTATGGTATCAGAAATAAAATAGGCGCCTTTTTCAGCTTTGATGTCTATTTCTTCTTCAACAGAATGGCCTCGTCTGAATGTATCAAGTTGTAAAGACGATATTAAACGGGTAGGATTGGTAAACCCTTGAGACCATACCATATTGGTACTTAAAGATTCGCTTGGTTCAGCTTTGTCAACAATAACAGCACTTAAAGCATAAACCCCAACACCAGTTTCAGGGTGTAATTCACTTTTTTTGTAGGCATCAACTAAGTTACTTCTACTGTTTTGTAGCTCTGAAGATACATTACTTGGTAAAATATTCTGTAACCCATCAAGAACAGTAATGGCAATTTTTTCTTCAGAATCATTTGTGAGGGTCGATTTTTTTACAAAACCAAATTCATTACTAGAACACCATTGGTATCTGAAGGTTAACCCCAAGTCGTCATTTATTTCTTCAAAAATTATTTTGTTTCCATAGCTGTTTTTGTAGAGGTTGTTTCTAGTGTTGTATAAGCCCATTTGTCTGATTGAAAATGGTTCCCAAACTTTAATACCGTGTGGTGTGTGAATTTGAAATATGGTTTTACTTCCTGTTGTATCAGCTAACTCGGTAATTTTATCATCTGTATAATAGGGGAATAGGGCATATTCTGCATTTTTTCTACCAGCCGTTAATCCACCGTTGCTAGATATAAACATCCAGTGATTTGAGTCACTTACAATACTCATGAAAAATGGTCTCATTTGATCACTATTAGTGATTTTATAATAAGATTCATTTTCAAAAGTGATTAATTCTCCTTTGATGCTTTCGTACTGATTTGAAAGCTTGTTATTTTCTGCTGTTAAAGTATTTGAATTCATTTACCTTATGGTATTATTACAAAAGCTATTCTCAAAGGAAACCAACGCTTGATTCAAGCGAATCGAATTCAAAAATGGCGAATACTACTTTTGTTGGTTTAAAGTCTTAGTTTGTAAGAGGTATTTCTCTTAGTGTTTTTATTAACTCCGTTTGGTCTGAACTTTTTTAGACCAAACGGAGTGCTATTAATTAATTTACTGGTATACTCTTATATAGTCAATTTCCATGGTGTCTTCGGTGAAATTAGGATCTACCGTTCCGCCTAATGAGCCACCCATGGCCACATTTAAAATCATAAAGAAATCTGCATTATATGGAAGCTGTTCATTGTTATCATACGAGAAGAAGAAGTCACCATCTACAGACATTTTTATAGATTCAGCTGTCCATTCCACGGTATATACATGAAATTCTGTTGCTGTATTAGCAACTGTAGTTTCTTCAACAATAGCATCACCTCCTGAGTTACCAGGAAAGTGGAGCGCACCAGACGTTTTTGTTTTGTCCTGACCTGTTTGCTCCATAATATCAATTTCTCCGCAGTTGGGCCAACCTACATCAGCAAAGTTAGCACCTAACATCCATACGGCAGGCCAAGTACCTTGTGAAGCAGGAAGTTTAGCTCTGGCTTCAATTTTTCCATACTTATATTCCTGAAGGCCTTCTGTTTTAATTCTGGCAGAGGTATACCCACCGCTACCATCAGCTTTAGCCGTTATTTTTAGAACGCCATTTTCAACAATCACGTTTTCAGCATTATTTGTGTAGGTTTGAAGTTCTCCATTACCCCAACCACCAGAGCCAAGATCATAGGTCCAGTTGGCAGCGTTAGGTGCACCATCAACATCAAATTCATCAGACCATACTAAATCTTCAAAACCTCCAGATTCATTAGGGTTTTGAGTTTGGAACGTGCAATACCATGCTAAACCAGGATCAACCCCATCAACAACTCTTACATATAGCTTACTATCTGTAATTGTAATAATTTCGAACAAACTATTTTTACAATACCAACTCATAAAACCATCATCAGACAATAAGATGGTGGTACCTCTGTATTCAGGATCTTTGGCATCTTCAGTAGCTACTGAGCTTGAAGGAATTAATGCTACATTACTAGTTTCTCCTAATGACGGAACAATATCTTTACCATGACAGGTATCTCCATCTACGCCTATGCTACCAGCTACCGTTCCAGGAATATAAGCTTGACCAACGGTTTGCTGAAATGTGAGATTTCCATCTGCATCCTGAGTGAATACTAACTCGGCATCATACATACATAATTTGTCTGGGTGAAAAGGATCAGAATTAAAGTAGGTAGGGAAGGTGTGGTCTCCAGGGTTTGGAACATTTTTTACGTTGCTTCCTAGAGCAATATTACTAGGCTTGTCAGCGGCCCAATACCAAGTTTTGCTACTACCTGCGCCACCACTTAAAAAATCTTTGGCCTCAGGATCTTCAAAGTCACTTCTTACAGTAACATTAATAGACGTGCTAGATTGTACACCTCCAGTGCCAACGGCATTAACAACAACGGTATATGTATTTACGTCTACTTTTGTAAATCGATGAGTTACGCGTCCTGATTGATTGGTTTCGCTAAATCCGTCACCAAAATCAAATTTGTAAGCTAAGGCTCCACTAGAGGTTGCCACAAGATTAACCAAGCCACTTCCGTCTCCTTCAGGATCATTACAGTCTTCACAAATAACGTCAGCAGATAATGTTACATCGGTTGGGCTTTTTATGTCCCCGAAAGAGGCATCATCATCCTGGCATCCTGTAAAAACAAGTGTCAATGCCAATACTAGACCGATGCCATATTTTAATTTAATATTTTTCATAATCTTTCCTTTTTAAATTTTAACCAGTTTATATTGCCAAATTACACCGCCGCCTACATCTATATAAACAGAAATGGTATTACTATCTATAAATTCAACGTTATAAACAACAGCATCTGGAGCATCTGCTGGGTTGGAAAGCTCAGAGCCATTTACGGCTTTGGGTAAAACAATGTAAGAGCCTTTTCCGTTAATAGTAAATGTTCCTGCAGCTGCATTATAGCTATAGGTTGCAGGGATGGAACCATCATGTGGAGCTACGGGCGTTCCACAATTGTCACCGCCACCTTGCCAACCTTCAATCCAGGTTTCTGAGCCTTGTTCATTTTTAAAGGAACCATCGGCACCAAAGACATATAAATCATCATAATGACAGGCTCTATCTTGAACGCAACTGGCATCACAATTCCACCAGCTAGTATCACCAAGAGAAGGACCAACGCCTAAAGCACCTGGCTCTTGAGCTATTTGCCATGTTCCAGTTAGAGGAGTTGTTACTACGCCAGCTCTTATCAATTTAAATTGCCAGATTGCTCCACCAACATCGATATTTACAGCGATAGTGTCGTTATCTAAAAATTCAATATTATAAGTTATTGATTCAGGGGCATTACTAGGGCTTGATAGTTCACCACCGTTATATGCCTTTGCTAAGCCTATAAAAGCTCCAACACCGTTAAGCGTTAGGGTGCCTGCGCTTTCATTGTATGCATAGGTAGCAGAATTTGATCCGTCGTGCGGGGCTACTGGTGTTCCACAAGAATCGCCACCACCTTGCCAGCCTTCGGTCCAAGTTTCAGATCCCAAATCGTTTTGGAAAGAACCATCGTTACCAAATATATAAACATCGTCATAATAGCATGCTCTGTCAGATACACAGCTTGCATCACAGTTCCACCAGCTTATGTCTCCAATAGTTGGTCCTACGCCTAATGCCCCAGCTTCAGGAGCCATAACCCATTTTCCAGGTAAACCGGTTGCGCCGGTTGAAGGAATAGTTTGGTTGATATCATCTACGTAGAATGTCCAATCTGAGCCTCCGCTACCAACGGTTCCAAAATCAAAGAAGAATACTATTTTTTGATATGATTGAGATTCATCAATATCTGAAAAATCAAAGGTTACCTCTTCCCAAGTATTAGTACCCGTTAATGTGGCTTCTTTTTCAATAAAAATATTGCCATCGCTTAAATTTTCAAGTTTGAATAAAAGTTTAACACCTGCTCTTGGAGACCAAACTTTCATTTTCATGGCTTTTTTCAAACTAAAATCTATAGGTGAAGACATGGTGATTACGGTACCAGCCCATACTTCTGGAGCATCTTTTACAATTCTTGCTACCTTTGCAGATGGGTTGCCATTTGTGTCTGGATTATCTATCACCGCACTTGAGGCTCCACCAAAACTAATCAAAGCAGATTCATCAAAAGCTTCAAAATCAATAGGGAAAACAACGGGAGCAGAAATAGTTACTACTTGTTCTAACTCGCTGCTTTCGGCACCACCACTTAACGCTACGACTTTGATGTTATAATCACCAACACCTGGGTATAAGTTGCTTACAGTTCCGCCAATTTCTAAAGGCGTGCCTTCTTCTTCAGGGTTACTTGTGTCAAAAAATACAATAAAAGAAGATGCATAATCAGCTTCGGCAGACACATTAAGTAAAAAGGGGTTTCCACCATCTATAGCCGTGTTAATTATAATATTTTCAGGTGCTCTGAACGATACATTAACGGTTTGTGTCCCTGTGGCTGTTTTGCCATTAATACCCGTTGCAGTAATCGTGGCTTCATAAGTGCCCTCAGTATAAATATGTTCTACTAGTTCGCCAGGAGCAATGGATTCTGAGACTTCAGATCCATCTCCAAAATCTACAATAAAGCTAGCAACACCATTACCGGTTGGACTGATTTGAGTAAGCCCTGTATTGTCTGGAATAACATTTACACCAGCCGCAATGTTAGACGGCGCAGCGATATTATTTACAAAATCAATGTTTTCGTCATTCTCACAACCCATAACCATGAGCAGTACGATGAAACAAAAACGGGTTATATATTTAAATGTTTTCATAGTCTGTTTTTTTTAATAATTCGCGTTTTGATCCCAGTTCCCATTTGCAAACTGAATTTCTTCAATTGGAATAGGGAAAACTTCATTCTTATTTGGTGTAAACCCAGGGATTTTAGTGCCTTCTCCCGTACGAACCAGATCAAAAAAGCGATGACCTTCGCCCATTAGTTCTAAGCGTCTTTCTCTAGCTATATCGGCTGTAAGATTCGTGCCAGTAGTTGCAATGTCTTTTGAATTATCATCAACCCCATAAGCGCGTCTTCTTACTCTATTAACATATTCTTGAGCTTTCGTATCATTAATGCCGCCTCTATTATAGGCTTCAGCAGCCATTAACAGAACATCAGCAAATCGGATAGCTCTATAGTTGCCAGGGTTGGTAAGATTTAAATCTCCAGCGGCATCTTCACTTCGCTTTCTTGGGATGTATTTTCTGTTAAAATATCCGGTATGTTCATAACCTTCTTTATATTCAGCACCTTCCTGAGCAGCCCAGGCTACAATATCTAAAATGGCAATATCCTTACGTAAATCGTCATTAGGAAAAGCATCATAAGATTCTTGTGTAGGCACGTTAAAACTAAATCCGGAAGAAAATAAAGGGCCAGAATAATTTCTTATGCCGCTAAAACCAATTGCCACATTACCTTCGCTACACTGCAAGCAATCAAAACTAGCTCCTTCAATATCTGTATATTGAACTTCAAATACAGATTCAACACTATTTTCACCTTCAGCTTCCCAGAGCATTTCATAATCATCAACTAAATCATATGGACCCATTTCTATCAAGTTATCTAAAACAGATGTTGCTTCAGCAAATTTTTCTTGAAACAAATAAGCTTTACCTAGTAAGGCTTGTGCAGAACCTTTTGTTGCTCTACCTACTTGAGGTGCTGTGTAGGTTAAATTTTCTATAGCATATTTTAAATCTTTTTCAATTAAAGCATAAACATCTGCTACGGGTGAGCGCGGAATAATTGTTTCGTCGCCAATTTCAAATCGTGTTTCTTTTAAAGGAACAGGGCCAAACCATTTTACTAATTCAAAGTAATAATAGGCTCTTAAAAAACGGGCTTCGGCAATGAGACCTATGCGACCTTCAAAGTCTGTTTTATCCTGAAATTCAAGAATAAAATTTGTTCTGCTAACCCCAGCATACATCCAGTTCCATAAATCTCTAAGATTATCATTAACTGGTGTATGAATCATGTCGTCAATTTGTTGCCATCCTATAACATCTGTTGCGCTTTCGCCACCACAAAGTGTATTGTCGGAGGCTATTTCACCAAGAATGGCATTTAAATAGGTAGACTGTAACAAATCATAGGCCCCTACTAAGGCACTGTAATAGTCAGCTTCAGAATTAAAGTAGTTTTCTGAATCTATAGCGTATTGTTGTACTTCCTCTAAGTAAGCATCTCCACAAGAATGTGCTCCAAATACAAGTAGTACGGTTGTTACTGCTTTTGTTATGTTATATATGTATTTTTTCATCTTGTATTTTTTTTAGATTGAAAGATTTAAGCCAATAATAAATTGTCTTGCTACCGGGTAAAAACCATAATCAATACCTCCTCCAATAGCAGCACCATTTGTGGCTGCAGGGTCATAACCATTGTATTTAGTAAAGGTGAAAGGGTTATTTACTAAGGCATAAATTCTAAATTTATGCATCCCCAATTTTTCAATAACATCGGGAGCTAAAGAATATCCTAATTGAACATTTTGAATTCGTAAGAATGAAGAGTCTTCAACAAAAAAGTCTGAAAACAATCTATTGGTTGTAGCCCCGTTTGTTACCCTTGGAACTGTATTGCTAGTACCTTCTCCCGTCCATCTGTTTAAATAGAGTTTTAATCGGTTAACATTGGTTTGGTCACGCTCATAGTTTCTAACCGTTTCTTTGTTAAGTTCAGCATACATGTAGGTTGAAAAATCCCAGTTTTTGTAATTAAAACTTAAATTAAGCCCCATAATATAATCTGCTTGGGGTTTTCCTAAATAGGTTCTATCAGCATCTGTGATTTCCCCATCATTATTCATGTCAACAAACCGTATATCACCAGGAGCTGCTGTACCCGCTTGTGCCGAATTAAGCACTTCTGCTTCATTTTGAAAGATGCCGTTTGTTTTATATCCTAAGAAATAACCAACCGGTTTACCAGGTTCTAAAATAGAAATGGGAGGTTGACCTACACTAAAATTACCTCCTCTTGAAGGGATGTTATCTCTAACTTCAAGTACTTCACCATCAATTTTAGTGACGTTATAATTGATACCGAAAGAGGCATTTTCAGAAATTTGACTTTTATAACCAACAGCTAGTTCTATACCTGTGTTTCGGGTTGTACCAGCATTAACTGTTGGTAAGCCTGCTCCTGGAGCAAAACCGCCTAATATACCAGAAACTGGAAAGTTTTCAATGAGTAAATCGGCTCTGTCTTCTATAAAATAATCAGCTACAATGGTTAGTTTGTTGTCAAACATATTTAAGTCTAAACCAACATCAAATTTCTTTGCTGTTTCCCAAGTAGCATCTGGATTAGGAATTCTACCCCCAGCTCTACCATTTGTGATACTTCCGTCCAAAACATAAGTGGCTTCACCATTTAGAAGCGATCTGTATAAGTCTGCCCCAACATTATTACCTAGAGTACCGTAACTACCTCTTAGTTTTAGGAAGTTTATGGTTTTAGAATCTTCTAAAAAGGCTTCATCTGAAATTTTCCATCCAGCTGTAACTGATGAAAAGTAATCGATTCTGTTATCAGGGGCAAAATCTGAAGATCCATCTCTACGAACCATTCCAGATATAAGGTATTTTCCTTTATAGTCATATTGAATTCTTCCAAAGTAGGAAGATAACCTACTATCATATAGAAATGAACCGGCATTTTTAGTTTCATTAAGGCCATCAGCTAATGAGATATCAGCAAAATCCCATGAATTATTGGGGACATCATAACCGGTACCACTTAATCCGTCTCCCCACTCTCTGATAACACTGGTACCTAGGGTGAATTCGGTGTTATGGTTTTCTCCAAAGGTCTTTTTGTAGTTACCAAAGGTTTCCCAAGTATATGAATTGTTTGTGTTTCGAGATTGATTTACAGTACTTCTTGGATTATTAAACACTTTTCCCGAACCATATTCAACAATAGGATTAAATGTTTTTCCTTTGTCATTATATGATCTTATACCAATACGCGAGGTAAATGATAAGCCTTCAATAGGCTTGTAAACAAGTTGAAATGTGCCTTCAATAGCATTTCCTGTGTAAGCATTATATGTGTTTGCCAATTGAGACAAAGGATTGATTACTTCGTTACCTAAAAATCCTGTAGTATCTTCTTGGTCTATAGCATAGGTAGGTGCATAATTAAGGGCATTAAATAACGGTGTTCCCAAGGCATTTTCACCAATGCTTTTCCTGTTAGAATTGAAATAGTTGGCTGAGGTTGTAAATTGAAGTTTCTTGCCAATATCAAAACCTAACTTAATTTTTACATTTGCTCTTCGGAAATTTGATTTTTCAGGAGCCACAATACCTTGTTGTTCTATGTATGAGGCTCCAACATAATAGGTGCTTTTATCACCACCACCAGAAGCACTTAAGTTATGATTCATGATTGGGGAAGTTCTAAATACCTCATCTTGCCAGTTTATACCAACACCTAAACCACTTACGTCTGGGTAGGGTAAAGGTTCGCCGTTTACAGCATGACTCTCATTTAATAGTAAAGCATACTCTGTAGCGTTTAAATAAGGTAATTTTCTAGTTGTTTGTTGTACTCCCGTAAATCCGTTATAGCTTAGTTTTAAGGCAGCGTTTTTCTTTCCACTTTTGGTAGTTACCAAAACAACACCATTAGCGCCTTCAATACCATAAATAGCGGCTTGTGCATCTTTTAGAATAGAGAAGGTTTCAATATCGCTTGGGTTAATTGTATTAAGGTCACCTTTATAACCATCAATAATGACAAGTGGGCCATTATCACCATTTGAGCTTACCCCTCTAATAAGAATATTAAAGCCACCACCTGGTGATCCAGAAGGAGCAGAAACGGCTACACCAGCAGAAGTACCCTGTAAAGCTTGTGCCGCGTCAACTGGTTTTAAATCTTCAATGGTTTTGGAATCAACAATAGCTACGGCACCAGTTACATCTTTCTTTTTTTGTGCGCCATAACCAATTACCACAACTTCATCCAGTTGGGCTAAATCTTCTTTTAATTGAATAGTTAATTCAGAATTATCTGAAATAATCATTTCTTGAGTTACATATCCTATGTAACTAATTGAAATTGTCGAGCCAATTTCAACCCCATCTAAAATAAAGTGACCATCAAAGTCTGTGGTGGTACCTTTTGTTGTATTCTTTACAAGAACATTAGCTCCTGGAATGGGAAATCCAGACTCATCTTGTACATTTCCCTTGATGCCAATTTCTTGAGCACTAGAGTATGTTATGAAGAATAAGGTTAAAATTTTCATTAACATGTGTTTCATAAAATGTCAGTTTTAGTTTTGTTTAAAATTATAAAACAGAATTGTTGATTTGGTAAAAACAGCCTCTACAAAAAACATACAATGCAAAAAATGGTATTATTTTTTAAGAAAAAACCAATAAAATAAAGGGCTTTGGTGTGATGGCTAGTAAACACGTAATTAAGTGTTAGGGCTACTTACTTAGTAAATGTTGTGGTATTGTATAGGTGTTTTTGTTTTGTGTTTGGGTATTAAATTTGAAGGATGTAGTCGGTTAAACTCGATTCGTGCTCTAAATCCATCTTTTTTCTTAACCTGTAGCGTTTTACTTCAACACTTCTTGGTGAAATATTGAGTAAAGGCGCTATTTCTTTTGAGGTTAGATTTAATCTTAAGTAGGCACATAATCTTAAATCATTAGAGGTTAATTTGGGATGCAATGCTTTTATCTTTTTTAGAAAATCTTTATCAGCATTGTTGAACGCTTCCTCAAAGGTATGCCAGTCGTCAGTATTATTTAAATTTCTGTCGATGATACGAATTACTTGCTTGATGCCTTTTAAGTCTTTTGTGTTTAAGAGTTCTTGTTTTATAGTATTAAGAAATTCATTTTTCTTGATTAAGCTCATGGTAGAAATTCCTAATTCTCTGTTTTTGTTATCAATATCTTGTCTTAACTTATCGTTTCTAAACTTCATAAGCTGTTGCTGGTTTTCTAATGCTTTTAATTCTAATTCACGAGCCGATTTTTTAAGCAATTGTTCTCTTTGTTTTTTGTAATATCGTCTGTAAAGTGTGTGCATTAAGAAAGAGAACAAAATAAAAGCCAGCGCATAGAGACTTAACATTAAATTACTAAGTGCCCATGGGCGCTCTATTTTGAAATTATACTGTATGGTATTCTGGCTTAACTCATTACCAATTCTAGCTCTTACCTTAAAGATATAGTCCCCAAACGATAAATTTTCAAAAAGCACAGCGGTGTTTGTGCTCCATTCACTCCAATTATTGTATCTGCCTTTTAATTGATATTGGTACTCGGTGTCTAGATATTTTTGAAATTGAGGAACGCCATATTGAAAAGTTATATCATTTTCTGTGTTTTTAAAAAGGCCATTTTCATTTTTGTTAATGACTCTACTTTGATAATTGTTGTTTCGAACTACAACCTCATTGAGGTTTAAATAATACGGTTTTTGCTTTAGCTTATCTAAGTCTAAAATGACAAAACCAGAAGAGGTGCCAATAAGATAGGATTTATTGCTAATATGTGATATGTTTTCATATCCAGTGAGCCCTTTGGGTAAGAGTTTTGAGAAAGCAATTGTATTAATTTTAGGTTCAGAGCTTAAGTTTCCTGGCGCTAAATAGTTTAAGGTGTTTTTAGAAAAAGCCCATAATGTTTTAGTGTCTTTGTTGTGTATTAATTTACCAGACAGAAAGGTGTTTTTATTAAATAATGAACTTATAAGACTGTCTTTTTCAAATAGGTTGCTCTTTGCATTATATTTAAAAACGCCTTCTTTGCTAGAAAATAGTAATTGGTTGTTGTATGTAATCAGGCTCGAATTGATTTCTTTGTCTATGTTAGGAACCTTTTCAACCGTTTCAACTTGTGTGAAATCGTTGTTCAATTTTAGTTTGAAAACCCCTTTGTATTCATGACTTACAAAGATGTGGTTATCATAAAATTCAAAATACCGACTAGACAGCTCAAAGCCCGATATTTTGTTTCTAAAAGTCCATTGGCCATTTTGTAATTCAATAATGTTTAATCCATTGTAGCAACCTTGTATGAGTAGATTAGGGTTGTTTTTTATTGGTTTTATGTTCCAGGTGCCTTGTAGTGTGCCATTTATTTTTTTTGATTGTCCATCGTTTATGATTGATGTTCCTCCATCATGCCCACAGAACAGATAGCCATCAATTTCAACTAAATTCCATACAGCGGCATTTATATTAGTAACGGCTTTAAACGCAATATTTTTATTTAAGGGCTTGTAGAACAGTCCTTGGTTGGTGCCAAGATATAAGTAGTCTTTGAAAATTTTTGATGTGTATACGGTGCCTAATTTGCCTTTCTCATCATTGTATATTTTAAATGGGGAATGAATGTTGATGCAGTTTATGCCATTTTCAAGTGCAAGCCATATGTTTTTGTCAAGGTCTTCAAAAATCCAGTGAATGGTATTGTTTCCTAACCCGTCAATCATATTAATATTGTAATCTATTTCTCCAGAGGCAGTCATACGCAGTATACCACTTGACCTAGTGCCTAAAATATAACTACCATCAGAAAGTTGAGTGCTTCTAAAAACACTATAATTATTAAGGGTATTATTTGCGGGAATATCCCATTTAGATAGTTTTTGGTTATTAAGGATGTAAAATCCGTTGTTTTCTGTTTGAACCAGAAGTGATTCGTCCATTTTAAAAATATTGACCAATCTGCTGTTTTTTATGATTTTGTCATCAGAAATCAGAATTGCTTTTCCGTTTTCAATTTTATAGATGCCATTTTTTGTCTTTTGAAAATATATGGTACTGTTAACTACAAAGACCTTGTAAATAATATCATCAGACTCTATGGTGTTGTAGGTGTTATTTTTTTTATTAACTATGTAAATGCGTTTAAGAGATTGAAATAGAATATGGTGATCTAGATGTATGATATTCCAAAATTCTTCATCTTCATGAAAGTTAATATTTAGCTGATTTGAAAGCGATGTGTATTCAAGTTTGTTAAATTTATTTTTCTTCCAGAAGCCAAATTCGTTATTGCAGCCAGTATAAATGATATCATCAATAACATTAACAGAACGCATAATGGATTCATTAGGTGAAGGATAAAGTGACCAAACGGAGCCATTGAACTCCAAAAGGCCTTTGTTGTTAGCAACATATATAAACTTGTCTTTTGATTGTGAAATGCCCCAGTTTTGTGTCTCTGCACCATAATCTTTGGGGTGATATATTTTAATGGGAGGATGTTCTTGTGCCTGTAATGGTAAAGTAAGGCATAAAAACGTGAACCAAACAAAAATAGTTAGCTGTTTCAATGTTATTTAGTTTTTTGTAGTGTTACTAAGGTAGTAAAATTAATGCTTAGCAGAAGGGGTGTATGGTTTTTGTTGTGGAAAACCATGAAGTATTTGAGATGAAGAGATAGGCTTATAACTACATTTGACTGCTATGATAGAGATAATATGAGACTTTACTCTGGAGGAGAATTATTAAAAGTAAAAGCATCCAATATATACATAGTGGATGCTTTTTTATATAACTAAGTTGTTGTTGACCTTGTTAGAGTTTAAAGATTCTTTCTAAAGGAATCCATTTTTCACCATTTTCAGCCCAAGGGAGCTCTTGTTGATAGTTCCACATGAGGTTTTCCCACTCTTGAACTTTTGCATTGTTAGCATCCATTTCTGCTTTTTTCTTGGGATCAAAGGTATCATCTACCTCCATAATCATAAACATACGATTGCCTGTTAGATAGATTTGCATGTCAACAATACCTGCATCTTTAATACTTTTGGTGATTTCTGGCCATGCTTTTCCTTCGTCGTGATAGGCTTTGTATTCGGCAATTAATTTAGAATCGTCCTTTAAGTCACAGGCGTAACAATATCGTTTTGTTTTCATGATTTTTTTAAATTTCGGTTATAACTGGTGTAACCATAAAAGGCTACAACACCTAGACAAATTAACGGAAGAATAAAAGAAAAATTGACTTCAGGAATAAAGCCAAATATTTTTACATCAGAAAAACCACTTCCTCCCCAGTCTAAAATACTTCCTTGTAAAACAGGCATTAAAGCGCCTCCAACAATAGCCATTACTAAACCTGCAGAGCCTATTTTAGCTTCATCTCCCATGTCTTTTAAAGCAATACCGTAAATGGTTGGGAACATAATTGACATAAATATTGAAATAGCAACTAAGGATAGTAAACCTGGTAATCCAGATAATAGCACGGCACCAGTACACATAATAACGCCGCCAATGCCAAAAAACATTAGTAGTTTAGAAGGGTTAATTTTTTTCATTAAAGCGGTTCCAATCCATCTACCTGTTAAAAATGATACCATGGCAGCTACATTAAAGTAGGTAGCTGTGTAATCTGTTCCATAAGTTTCATTGATATTGTCTACATATTGAAAAATGTAAGTCCAACACATAATTTGTGCCCCAACATAAAATGCCTGAGCCACAACTCCGAAAATATAATTTTTGTTACTTTTTAATTTTTTAAAGGATTCTGACAATGACATTTTATCTTCCTCTGCGGTTTTAGGCATTTTGGTAGCAATAATGACACCCATTATGATTAAAACTAACACTCCTAAGGCAATATACGGTACGCTAATAACCCCCAAATCATTTTCTCTTATAGCAGCTAATTCATCAGATGTTAATGCGTTATAGGCTTCAGTAGTATAGTCATCAGAGCGTAAAGCTCCAATAACAAAAACTTGAGCTATAATCATGCCTGTAAGCGAGCCTACAGGGTTAAAGGCCTGTGCCAAATTCAAGCGTTGTGTTGCCGTTTCACTGTCCCCAAGTGCTAATATTAAAGGGTTTGAAGTGGTTTCTAAAAATGCCAATCCGCAGGTAATAACCCAAAGCGAGATTAAAAAATAGTTGAATTCCTCATAGGCTGCTGCTGGATAAAACAAAAATGCTCCCAAAGCATATAACGATAGTCCTAAAATAATTCCAGATTTATAACTATACTTTCTGATAAATAAAGCAGCTGGTAATGCCATAAAGAAATAACCAAAATAAAACGCAAACTGTACTAAAGATGCTTGTACGTTTGATAATTCTGGCATTACTTTTTTAAAGGCAGATACCATGGGATTTGTTAAATCATTAGCTATTCCCCACAAAGCAAATAGTGAGGTAATGATAATAAAAGGAAAGAGTAGTTCTTTTCTAACTACGGGTATACTTTTTTGTTTACTCATTTGTTTTTAGTTTTAGTTTTGGTTTGAGAAATGCAATATACTCTAGACTGCATATATAAAATGATAACTGTGGTTTTTATAACAGAACAAATGATTTGTTATTCAGTTAACAAAGACCTATCTAAATGTACATAACCTCCATCAACGGTAATAAATTGTCCTGTGGTATGTGATGATCTGTTTGAAATGGTAAACAAGCAAGCGTCTGCAATTTCTGCAGGTGTTGTCATACGGTTTTCTAAAGGAATTTTTTTGACAATAGATTTTAATTTTTCTTCGCCATTTTCAAGGGTTTTTATCCAACTATCATAAGCTGGTGTCCAGCTTTCTGCTATAATGATGGCATTTGACCTGATACCCTCTTTGATTAAATCAACGGCCCATTCTCTGGTTAAACCTAGAACCCCGCCTTTTGATGCTGCATAACCTGAAGTTCCACCTTGACCAGTAAGTGCTACTTTTGAACCAATGTTTAAAATGTTGCCTTTAACCTTTTTTATCATCGGTAAACAGAATTTAGTCATAGCAAAAAAGCTAACCATATTCAGTTTTAGGGAATACATAAACTCTTCCATAGATGCTTCTAGTCCTGCACCGTCATTAACACCTACATTATTAATTAAAGCATCTATGCGCCCATATTTCTCTTCAATGATACGAGCTGCTTTTTCAATTTGTGTATAATCTGCTAAATCTGTTTGAATAAAAATGCTGTCTATGCCTCTTTTTTGTAATTCATCTGCATAACCAAAACCTCTGTCGTTTCGGTCAACCAATACAGGAACAGCACCTTCATTAGCTAAATGTTGCACAATAGTTTCTCCTATACTTCCTTTTATACCTGCAGCACCTGTTACTACAACTATTTTTCCTTTAAGTTCTAAATCCATTATTATTTTTTTCTATAGATTATAAAATTTGATGGCATTATCTCCCATAATGCCTTTTTGTTCATTTCCTGATAAATTTGAAATAAATGATGTTACTAAATGCTTTACCTTGCGATAGTTTCCTGCTACTAAACAAACCGGCCAATCTGAACCATACATCACGCGTTGCGTGCCAAAAGCATCAAACACAAGTTCCATATAAGGGTGAATTTCTTCTGGTTGCCATGTTTTAAAATCGGCTTCTGTAATCATTCCAGAAACTTTGCAATATACATTTTCATGTTTAGCAATTTCCTTCATCAAAACAGCCCAACCATCAAAATACCCATCTTTTATATAAGGTTTTGCCATATGATCAATGACAAATTTTTGATTTGGAAATTGTTTTACAAATTCTAAAACAGCTCCAAGTTGATGCGGAAATACTAAAATATCATAAGTAAATCCTAAGGACTCCAATTTTGAAATACCTTTTGTAAAATCAGGTCTTAAAATGAAATTATGATCAGGCTCTCCCTGAATCACATGTCTGAAACCTTTAATTTTGCTTTCCGTACTGTATTTTTCTAAATACGCATCAAGTGTTTCACTTCTTAGATCCACCCAACCCACAATGCCTTTTATAAAGTCATGTTTGGCTGCTAAGTTTAATAGAAACTCATTTTCTTCAATGGTTTGATCGGCTTGTACTGCAACACATCCTTGAATATTATTTTCTTTATAGACCGTTTCTAAATCGGTTGGCAGAAAATCACGTCTAATAACGGCCATATCATCATCAATCCAACTATGTTTTTGTGGTTGATAGTTCCAAAAATGTTGATGAGAATCTATTATCATATGGTTATTGAGATATTACAATTTTTATGACAGTGGCCATGTCGTTTATTGGTTTTGAAGGTGCTTTAAGCGTAAGACCTTCTTCTTCTGATAGCGTCCATTCAATTGTTTCATCACTTCCAAGAAATGCAACCTGCTCAATGGAGGTCATATCATGAATATTATTCTTTGCAAACGAAGTAAGTGTTATGTGTTGATTAGGTTCAACTTGGCCCATAATAATGGCATAAATGCTATAGTCTTTAGTGGTGTACCTCACATCTTTATTACTGTACTTAAGTTCCATAAAGGCTTTATGATTCTTAAAGTGACCTTGTGGTTCTTTTGTTGGTCCTTCACCAAATGTATACCAAGCTTCCGTTGCATAAATAGCTTCTCCGTATTTTTTTAGCCAGTCTCCTATTTTAAGCAAGACATCTTGTTGATTTTGAGGGATGATACCATCGGCTCTAGGAGAAACATTTAAAAGTAAAACCCCATTTTTGCTAACTATATCAATGAGCATGTGTAACACATCCTCAGGAGTTTTTACACCTAAGTTATTTGTGAAACACCAACTACCATTGCTAATGGTAGCATCAGTCATCCAAGTTTTAGTGCCTATTTCATTTTTTCTAGCTTGTTCTAAATCCTCAATACTCATATTTAGAGGCAAGTCATGTTGCTTTCTAACAATAACAGCATCTTGGTTTTGAAGCGCGGCTTCGTTGAGGTAATAGGCAGCAAATGCTTTTCGGTAAGCTTCTGGAATATCTCCTAAAACATAGTCAAACCAAATGATGTCAGGATGATAATTATCAATGACTTCTTTCATTTTGCCTAACCATACTTCTTTGTACCATTTTTCTGGCTCCATATTACCATACATTAACTGAAGTTCAGGATCATCAGAGCTTGGTGGCATATTTTCAAAATACGGATAGTGACTAATACTGACTTCTTTTCCTAATTCGGTTGCACGTTGCAGGTTTTTGGCATGGTGAAATGCGGTAATGAATTTTAAACCTTGTGCTTTAATGGCGGTTTCTAATTCACCAGTAATATCTCTTTTTGGTCCCGTATCCATGGTGTTCCAGGGTGTGATATCACTATCCCACATGGCATAACCATCATGATGCTCTGCCACAGGACCAGCAAACTGCGCTCCAGCATTTTTAAATAATTTGGCCCACGCTTTAGCATCAAAATGTTCTGCTTTAAACATAGGAGCAAAATCATGATAGCCAAATTCAGAAGGGTCGCCATAATTTTCAACATGATGTTTGTGAATTTTATGGTCTTTAAAATGCATCCATCTTGGATACCATTCATTGCCAAAGGCAGGTACAGAATATAAGCCCCAATGAAAATAGATGCCTAACTTTGCATTTTTAAACCATTGGGGCGATTCATTATGTTTGCCTAATGATTCCCAATCTGGTGTAAATGCCATGTTTTTAGCTTCCTCCTTATCCTTTGAGTCACCAGCCGTTTTCTTTTCACAACTAAAATTTAGAAGCAGTGAGGCAGCAACAGTAATACATAAGTGCGATACTTTCATTGGGCTTTAAATTATTGTCTTGCATCAAGGGAGGCTTTCATCCCTTTTTCTAAAATGGTATTTAAATCTGTTAAGACAACATCTTCTAAACCTGCAATTTGGGTTAAGTCGGTACCCCAGAAATCAGTGTTTGATAAAACCGCATTAACTACTTCAGCAACGCTATTATTGGTCCACTGGTCTTTGAAGAACGCTAATACTTTTTCATCATCTTTTAGGGCTATAGGCTCTCCGTTTCTGTCGCCTTTATAAAACGCTATCAAGGCAGCTAGTGAAAACAATAAGTTTTTAGGAAGTGCATTTTTTCGTTTTACATATTCTAAAACAGAAGGTAATACACGGGTTTTATATTTTGAAATGGAATTTAATGATATGCTCATTAAAGCATGTTCTAAATACGGGTTTTTAAATCGGTCTAAAACATCATTTGAGAATTGATTAAGTTCTTCTTCTGATAAATCAAGTGTTGGACAAATTTCATTAAAAATAGCATCTTTTAAGAAAGCACCAACTACTTTGTCTTCTAATGATTCACGTACTTTATCAATGCCGTATAAATAACCTACAGGTACTAAACTGGTGTGTGCGCCATTAAGGATGCGAACTTTACGGGTACGGTAAGGTTCCATATCGTCAGTAAATACAATATTTAGTCCGCAAACTTCTGAAGGAATTTCTTCTTTAACAGATTTAGGGCCTTCAATAACCCATAAGTGGAATTGCTCTCCTTCAACAACAAGATTGTCTTTGTAACCTAGTTCTTCTGTGATGGCCTCTATTTTGTCTTTGGGATATCCCGGCACAATTCTGTCTACTAGCGTGTTGCAGAAAATGTTATCTTCATTAATCCATTCAACAAAGTCTTCACCAAGATTCCAATTGGCTGCGTATTGAAGTATAATCTTTTTTAGGTTATCTCCGTTACGGTCAATTAATTCGCATGGAATAATAATTAAACCTTTATCGGAAGCACCACCAAACGTTTTGAATCTTTTGTATAGTAAAGCGGTTAGTTTTCCAGGGAAACTGGTTTGAGGTGCATCGTCTAATTTATCTTCAGCATTGTAAGCAATACCGGCTTCGGTAGTATTTGAAATTACAAATCGTAAATCAGGATTTTCTGCATTAGCTAAATAGTCACTATAATTTTCATAAGGATTGATACCTCGCTGAATACAGTCTATGATTTCATGTTCACTAATGGCTTTACCATTTTTTATGCCGTTAAGGTATAAGGTATACAGGCCATCTTGATCATTTAACATTTTGATTAAACCTTGATTAATAGGCTGAACGGCTACTACGCCTGCATCAAAATTTGCCTGTTTATTCATTTCATGAATCATCCAGTTAGCAAAGGCTCTTAAAAAATTACCTTCTCCAAATTGAATGATACGCTCAGTATAAGTATTCGCGTTTACTGTAGTTCTATTTAATGTATTCATTTTTAATGTTTATAAGGAAACGCCACGTTTCCAAGGAATAAAATCGTTATTTCCGTGAAGTACAGCTTTTGACGCTACTTCACCACTTGCTACTTTTATAATGTGGTCTAGTATTTTTTCACCCATAGATTCAATGGAATCTTCGCCAGTAATGACGGTTCCTGCATTAATATCTATGATATCATTCATGCGATTGTATAAATCGGTGTTGCTTGACATTTTTAACACTGGCGCAACGGGGTTGCCTGTTGGGGTGCCTAAACCTGTGGTGAAAACCACAACGTTACACCCTGAACCCACAAGTCCTGTTGTCGATTCCACGTCATTTCCTGGGGTACATAATAAATTTAATCCTGGTTTGGTTACCTGCTCGGTGTAATCTAGTACTTCAACTACGGGAGACGTACCTCCTTTTTTTGCCGCTCCGGCCGATTTCATGGCATCGGTAATTAAGCCATCTTTTATATTTCCAGGAGACGGATTGTTTTCAAAACCAGAACCTACAGCGACTGCGGCTGCCGAGTAGGCACGCATTAAGTTGTAAAACTTTTTAGAATCATGATCTGTCACACATCGGTTGATGAGTTCTTGCTCCACACCATTTAGTTCAGGAAACTCAGAAAGTACAGGGCTTCCGCCAAGCGCTACTAATAAATCAGAGGCATAGCCAAGACCTGGGTTTGCCGATATTCCTGAAAATCCATCCGATCCGCCACATTCTAACCCAAGCACTAGTTTGCTAAGTGGTGCAGGCTGTCTGGTTATTTTGTTGGCTTCGGTTAACCCAATAAACGTATGCTTTACAGCTTCTTCAATTAAATGACGCTCACTGGCACTACGTTGTTGCTCTAAATAATGAACGGTTTTTTTGCAGTTAGGGTCAATGGCTTTAATGGCTTCTTGAAGCATTTCAATTTGCGCATTTTGACATCCCAAACTAAATACCGTTGCACCCGCTACATTAGGGTTAGTAATATAACCAGCTAATAGTTTACATAACACCTCAGAATCCTGACGAATACCACCACAACCTCCATCATGTTTTAAAAACTTAATACCATCAACATTAGGAAACACTCTATTTTTAGACATTTCCTCTTTTGTGGTGATAATAGGCGTATTTAAAAGTTCTTCAGAAGAGGCTCCAGATTTAAACTTGCTAATTAAAGCATCGGTATCAACAGCAAAATCTTTTTTGGTTTCATACCCTAGTTTTTCGGAAAGCGCACCCTCTAAAACGTCTAAGTTTCTGTTTTCACAGAAAGTAAGGGGGATAACTAGCCAGTAGTTAGCAGTTCCTACTTTGCCATCTTCTCTATGATAGCCATTAAAAGTACGCCCTTCAAATTTTGAAGCATTTGGAGGTGTCCAGCTAAATTTTTCCTTGGAGTCGTTAAAATCTGCTGAAGCGTGTTTTACATTATGAATGGTAATGGCTTCACCTTCCTGAATTGGTTCGGTGGCTTTACCAATTAAAACACCATACATATATATAGAGTCTCCAACGTTGAAATCGTTAAGCGCAAATTTGTGCTTTTGCTTAATATTTTCTTTTAAGACAACTTTTTTACCAGCTACTTGAGTAATTTTTCCTTTTTCTAACGGATTAATGGCAACAATAATGTTGTCCTTTGGATCTATTTGAACGTAATTTTTAGACATTTTTCTTTTTAATTGAAACTAACGGTTGCTTTGATGACTCCTGTTTCTGGTTTTAACCAGCTGTCAAAATGTTCTATCATTTCTGTAAAATGCACCTGATGAGTAATAAACGACTCCGTAGGGAACTGATTAAGCACACTAATAACATGTTCAAAATCTTCAGTAGTGGCATTTCTGCTACACATTAAAGTCATTTCTTTGGCGTGTATTTTTGGGTGGGTATAGGTTAATTCACCTTTTGATAATCCTACCAAAATGAATCTACCACCATGTGACATGTAATCCGGACAAGCTTCTAAGGCAAATTTGTTGCCCGAAGCATCAAACACTGCCGTGCAAAGATCTCCATTTGTAATTTCAGAAATGGCTTCAACAGCTTGTTCTCCTGCTTTCACAATATAATCAACACCAATTTGTTCTTTAGCATAAGCCAAACGCTGTTCATTCATATCTATAGCAACCACTTTAGCGCCAGCAATTTGTGCTAATTTCATGATGCCAATTCCAATGGGGCCACATCCAACAACAGCAACAGTTTCCCCTTTTTTAATGTCGGCTCTTCTTATGGCGTGTGCTCCAATAGCCAAAGGCTCAACAATGGCCATTTCGTTGTTTGATAAGTTGTTAGCAGGAAGTAAAATGTTTGCTGGTACTGTAATTTGCTCTTGCATACCACCATCAGCATGAACGCCTAGAACTTTTATGTTAGTACAACAGTTTGTTTTTCCGTTTCTACAGGCAATACATTCACCGCAGCTCACATAAGGCATAACAACCACCTTGTCACCCGCCTTAATACCTCTTTCATTTTCGTCAATTTCAATAACTTCTGAAGCTAATTCGTGTCCTAGAATTCTTGGATACGTAAAAAACGCTTGATTACCGCCATAGGCATGTAAATCGGTTCCGCAAATTCCAACACTGTTAATTTGTAATAAGGCTTCGCCTGCTTGTCTTGTAGGAGCTTCTTTTTCTTTTAATTGAAATTCTCCTGGTTTTTCACAAACAATGTATTTCATCATAAATTTTATTATATTGCGCAATCGTTTGCGCAATGGTTTTAAATTAAAAACTCATTATTTTACTTGCTTTGTAGTAAAAATAAGTTTGCGTAATTATCAAAAAGATGCTAATTTAGACAATCGTTTGCACAAACTTATAAAATTTTTTGATATTAAAAAAAGAATAACCATAAAAGACATAGCTAAAGCCCTGAATTTAACATCTTCAACGGTTTCTAGAGCGCTAAATGACAATAGTCGAATTAGTGAAAAAACAAAGCAAGCAGTAAAACAAACAGCAAAAGAATTAGGTTATGAACCCAATTATTTAGCCAGTGCTTTGAGAAAAGGAAAAAGTAATTTGGTGGGCTTGATTATTCCACGTGCAAATAGTTACTTTTTTTCTTCAGTGGTTAAAGCTATTGGAGATCGATTGAGTATTGAAGGTTATAATATTATTATAACACAATCTAACGAATCTTATGAAAAAGAGTGTCAGAATATTGAGTCGTTGTTGTATACTCAGGTTGACGGTATTATAGCATCTTTAGCGAATGAAACAGTTGATTTAGAATACTATAATAAGATAAAGGCTAACGGCGTACCTCTTGTTATTTTTGATAGGGGTGAAGATAGTTTAAATGTAGATTATATAGGTATTGATGATTATTTAAGTAGTTTTAAGGTGGTTGAGCATTTATATAATCAAGGTTGTAGGCGCATTGCTCATATTGGTGGTTACAGGCATACTAGAATTTATGAAAGTAGAGTAGAAGGGTATATTGATGCCTTAACAAAATTTAACCTGCCATTAGAGGAAAGTTTAATTTCTGAAAGTAACTTAAAAGTTGAAGATGGTAGAGCTATCATGGAAGAACTTTTAAAACTCCCCAATAAACCCGATGCCATTTATGCAGCTGGTGATTTTGCGGCACTTGGAGCCCTGCAAGTTGCTAAAGAGAATCACATTTCAATTCCAGATGATATTGCTTTGGTTGGGTTTAGTAATGAACCTTTTACTTCTTTAATTACCCCGTCAATTACAAGTATAGAACAACATAGTGAGATGATTGGGCGGTTGGCGGCTGAAACGTTTTTAGATCGAATCAATAATCCAGATAAGGCGGTTAAGTTGAATAAAATAGTATTGGATACAGAATTAATTGTAAGAGAATCTTCAAAAAAATTAAAATAAAAACACGTTTGGTAGTCTGTGTTTTAATAATGAAAAGTTAAATACTTAGCCAAAATTTAAATTCTTTTTTTACTCACTATAAATTTGTTACTTTTGGCGCTCATAAAAATAACTAAGTAACAATGAAAATAATGAAATTTTTAAGTCTAGTAGCAATGGTCTTACTAGTAGTGTCTTGTAATAAGAATGGAGCAACAAAGAAACCAATTACAACAGAATTGGATTCTGTAAGTTATGCAATTGGAATGGATGTGGCTAGAAATGTTAAAGCTAGTTTTGATGATTTTGAGAATGATTTGTTTGTTCAAGGCTTTAAAAATGTTTTGGATTCAACAGATATTTTAATGGATGAAGCTCAAGCACAACAGGTTATAAGAACCTATTTTCAAAAGAAACAACAAGCTGAGGCTGAAAAAAGAAAAGAGGCTGGTGAAAAAAATAAAGCCGAAGGCGAAAAGTTTTTAAGCGAAAACAAATCAAAAGATGGTGTTCAAACTACCGAGTCTGGTTTACAGTATATCGTTTTAAAAGAAGGAACTGGAGCTCAGCCATCAGCAACGTCAAAAGTAAAAGTACATTATCACGGTACTTTAATTGACGGAACCGTGTTTGATAGCTCTGTAGATAGAGGAGAGCCTTCAGAATTTGGTGTTAATCAAGTGATAAAAGGTTGGACAGAAGGCTTGCAACTTATGAAAGAAGGTGCAAAATACAAATTCTTTATTCCTCAAGATTTAGCTTATGGTGCTAACCCAAGACCAGGAGGAGCTATTGAGCCTTTTGCGACTTTAATTTTTGATGTTGAGTTATTAGAGATAAAGTAATCTCTTTAAAATAAACGTTTACAAAGCAGGAAGTTCAACGCTTCCTGCTTTTTTTTTTGTCTTAATTTTAATTTAGACTCTATCAAGTTGTAACTTTGCAACCAGAAAAAATAAATGAAAATGAGTCATAAAGCCGGTTTTGTCAACATCATTGGAAATCCTAATGTTGGCAAGTCAACATTAATGAATGCTTTTGTTGGTGAAAAATTATCTATAATCACATCAAAGGCTCAAACCACAAGGCATCGTATTTTGGGTATAGTTAATGGCGATGATTTTCAGGTTGTGCTAAGTGATACACCAGGAATTATAAAACCTGCCTATGAACTTCAAACCTCCATGATGGATTTTGTAAAATCTGCCTTTGAAGATGCCGATGTGTTACTTTATATGGTTGAAATAGGCGAACAATCTCTAAAGGATGAAGCATTTTTTAATAAAATAATTCATTCTAAAATACCAGTTCTATTACTATTAAACAAAATAGATAAATCAGATCAAGAGCAGTTAGAAACACAAGTGCAGTTATGGGCAGAGAAAGTACCTAATGCTGAGATTTATCCCGTATCGGCTTTAGAAGGATTTAATGTAAAAGAAGTGTTTAACAGAATAATTGAATTATTACCAGAGTCGCCGCCATTTTACCCTAAAGATCAACTGACTGATAAGCCAGAGCGTTTTTTTATAAATGAAACCATTCGTGAAAAGATATTGCTGCATTACAAGAAGGAGATTCCTTATGCCGTAGAAGTGGATACCGAAGAATTTCATGAAGAAGACAGTATTATAAGAGTGCGTTCTGTCATTATGGTAGAGCGTGACACACAAAAAGGCATTATCATTGGTCATAAAGGGAGTGCGCTTAAACGTGTTGGTGTAGAAGCCAGAAAGGATTTAGAAACCTTCTTTGGAAAACAAATACATCTTGAATTGTACGTTAAGGTTAACAAGAATTGGCGTAGTAATCAAAGCCAGCTGAAACGTTTTGGTTACAATAACCAGTAAATCCTAATAAAACCTTTTTAATACGGTAACTTTTACATAAACTTTGGGTTTCATATTTGCTAAAACAAACAAGCAGATATGAATGCTCTGAAGTTAAATTTGGAGAATTCCATCTGTGAAATAACTAAAATTTAATTGTATTCAGATGAAATTTAACAAACTAATCATCAGTGCAGTATGCGTTGCTGCAATTTTCGGATGTCAAAAAGATGGCGAAGTGCCTAAAGGGCCTGTAGTAAATACAGAAGTCAATTTTAAGTACAAATCTTCAATAAAAGTAGGAGGTGAGGGCGCTTCAGAAATTTCAGCATATGATCCTATTTCAAAAAGATTATTTACTGTAAATGTTGAATCAACAGCCATTTCGGTGCATGATATTTCAGACCTAAGTGCCCCAGTAACAGAAGCATTAATTGATTTATCTGCATATGGTGCGCCTAATAGCGTAGCAGTTCATAAAGGAAAACTGGCTGTGGCTGTTGAGGCTGATCCAAAACAAAATCCAGGTAAAGTTTTAGTGTATAATACAGCTAATCTAAAGTTATTGAATGAGTTTATCGTAGGTGCTTTACCTGATATGGTCATTTTCTCAAAAGATGGTAAACTTATTATTTCAGCCAATGAAGGTGAGCCTAATGATAGTTATACCATAGATCCTTTAGGAACGGTAAGCATTATAGATTTGTCTGATGATTCTGTAACAACTTTAGATTTTTCTGTATTCAACGGTCAAGAAGCTGCTTTGGCAGATCAAGGGTTTAGAGTATTTGGCCCAGGAGCCACATTAGCACAAGATGTAGAGCCAGAATATGTAGCTGTTTCTGATGATTCAAAAACGGCGTGGGTATCGTTGCAAGAAAATAATGGTATGGCAAAGGTGAACATAGAAACTAAAACCATTGAAGCTATTTATCCGCTAGGGTTTAAAGATTTTAATGCCGTAGGAAATGCAATTGATGCCAGTGATAAAGATGGGGTAAAGGCTTTAAGGAATTGGCCTGTATTAGGTATTTATCAACCCGATGCTATAACGTCGATAAATATTTCAGGAACTACGTATATCTTTTCAGCCAATGAAGGTGATGCTAGAGATTATGGTGGCTATAGTGAAGAGCTAAGAGTAGAAGATTTAACTTTAGATGAAACAGCGTATCCGCTGGCAGATGATTTTCAAAATGAAATCAATTTAGGAAGATTGAAAACCACGAGTACGTTGGGTGATATTGATAATGATGGTGATGTAGATCAAATATACAACTACGGGGCACGTTCCTTTAGTGTTTGGTCTGAATCTGGAAATTTACTGTATGACAGCGGAAATAGCATTTCAAAAGAAACTTTAGCAAAAACACCAGAAGCTTTTAATGGTGGGGATAAACGAAGTGATGATAAAGGTGCTGAGCCAGAAGCAGTAACTGTATTAAATATGGGCAATCAGCGCTATATTTTATTTGTTGGTTTAGAACGCAATAATCAAGTGTTAATGTATGATGTAACCAATCCTGTAGCGCCTGTTTTTATGGATATTTTGTCTCATACCGGTGATGTAGGTCCTGAAGGGTTATTGGTTATTCCTGCGGCCGACAGTCCCAACGGAAAGGATTTACTTGTTATTTCAAATGAGGTTAGCGGAACGGTAAGTTTCTATGAAAATATTCAGTAAAAGCCAAAAGCGTTTCAAATTTGAATTAGTGAAAAAGCGCCAGTTAAGGCGTTTTTTTTTGTTCCGTTCCTAATACTTGGTGCATAAAATCATTCAAGGCATGCATCTCTTGTTTGCTTGAAGCTTTTCCAATACTACCAGCAAAATAAAGCACAATCCAAATTATCACCATAAACATCATCATGCTTACCTGAATAGCAATATCTTTTTCCAAAGTCCAATTGGAATACGCCCAAATACCAAAGGCAATAAAAATGGAGGCCACCACAAAATGTAAAAACATAAATAGGGTCCAAACGGTAGGATTGGGGCCAAATAAGCCATAAATGATACTGCTATTATCGTCTATTTTATTTATTTCTAAATGCAGTTGAGGCGACCAAAATGTTTGTTTATGTTTTGGAAATTTAATAAACACATGGTCATCTACTTGAGTGACTATAAAATCGGTTTGCGTGGTTTTAGCAGCTTTAAAATCACTTAAAATGGATTGGTTGTAACGTTCCACTTTAATTTTAAATCGAGGTCTTAAAACAATATCATTAGAAAGCGCCATACGGTATGCGTTTAGTTTAGGGTAAAATACTACTTTTTTTCATATTCATAAATTTTATTCTTTCACTTAAAAAAGATGAGGCCTTAAGTATATTTCCTATTTTTGCAAAAGTTTTCAGGAAACCATAAGTTTATAGGTGTTAACCTGTTACCTCTAATAATAGAATATGAGTAATATAGTAGCAATAGTAGGAAGGCCAAACGTTGGTAAATCAACATTTTTTAATCGATTAATTCAGCGTAGAGAAGCCATAGTTGATGCCGTGAGTGGAGTTACTAGAGACCGTCACTATGGTAAAAGTGATTGGAATGGTAAAGAGTTTTCGCTGATTGATACAGGAGGCTACGTTTTAGGGAGTGATGATATTTTTGAGGCTGAAATTGATAAACAGGTTGAGTTGGCTATTGATGAGGCTGATGCTATTATTTTTATGGTTGATGTAGAGTCTGGAGTTACGGGCATGGATGAAGATGTAGCAAAACTACTCAGAAGGGTTGGTAAACCCGTTTTTTTAGCGGTTAATAAAGTTGATAATGCGAAGCGGGCTGAAGATGCTGTTGAATTTTATGCCTTAGGATTGGGTGAGTACTACACCATTGCGAGTATAAATGGTAGTGGTACAGGCGAATTGCTTGATGCCTTAGTGGAAGCCTTGCCAGAGAAAGAAGATGTTGTTGAAGAAGATTTACCAAGATTTGCAGTTGTTGGTCGTCCAAATGCCGGAAAATCCTCTTTTATAAATGCCTTAATTGGTGAAGATAGGTATATTGTTACTGATATTGCCGGAACAACACGAGATGCCATTGATACCAAATATAATCGTTTTGGATTTGAATTTAATTTGGTGGATACGGCAGGTATCAGAAGAAAGTCAAAGGTTAAAGAAGACTTAGAATTCTATTCTGTAATGCGCAGTGTGCGTGCCATTGAACATGCCGACGTTTGTTTGCTGGTACTTGATGCCAATAGAGGTTTTGATGGTCAAGTTCAAAATATTTTTTGGCTGGCAGAACGCAACAGAAAAGGTATTGTGGTTTTGGTTAATAAATGGGATTTAGTAGAGAAAGACCACAAATCGGTTAAGGAATATGAAAAGGTGATACGTAAACAAATGGAACCGTTTACAGATGTGCCTATTGTTTTTATTTCGGCGTTAACCAAACAGCGTATTTTTAAAGCCATAGAAACCGCTGTTGAGGTATATAATAATAGAAGTAAAAAAATTAAAACGAGCGAGTTAAATGATGTTTTGCAACCTATTATTGAAAGTTACCCACCACCAGCATATAAAGGAAAGTTTGTGAAAATAAAATACATCATGCAGTTGCCTACACCACAGCCGCAGTTTGCATTTTTCTGTAACCTCCCACAATACATAAAAGATCCTTATAAACGATTTTTAGAAAACAAACTTCGAGATAATTTTGGTTTTCATGGTGTGCCTATAAGTATTTACATGCGGAAGAAGTAATTTATTGGTTGATGGTTTTTAGCATTTAGTTCACAGTTCACCCTTCATATACTTGTAAGTTAATATTTTCATTATTTAAGTTTTGTTTAAGAATATTTCACTAATTAAGTAATATATTCGCTACAACAACAAATGCAAGTAACTTACTCTATGAAGCCGCTATTGGTATTATTTGTTCTATTTTCGGCTACCGTTTCAGCTCAAATTTTAAAGCCTGTCAAGTGGACTACTACTATTGAAACACTTTCAGCATCTGAATTCAACCTGGTATTCATAGCAAATATTGATGATCATTGGCACTTGTACAGTCAAACGGTTCCTGAAAACGGACCGCTCCCTACAGTTTTTGTATTTGAAAACAATTCAAATATTAAGCTCATAGGCAAACCTGCTGAACAGAAAGGTAAAACCGTATATGAAGCAGTTTTTGAAATGAAGGTGACTTATTTTGAGAATAAAGCTGTTTTTAAACAAAAGGTTAAACGTTTAACTAATAAGCCATTTGCAATAGTTGGAGAAATTGAATTTATGACCTGCGATAACCAACAATGTATACAGGAATATGAAGACTTTGAAATAAAGCTATAAATACAAAAAAATCAATACTAATCATCTAAACACCTTTACATGAAAAACAATGTCGTAGCCCTAGTGATGGCTTTTTTGAGCACCTGCCTATTTGCTCAACAAAAAAGCATAGATAACCCTGAATGTGGGTTAAATGGTATCCCAGGTACAATCACTAAAATAGAATTAAATGATTCCAACACAGTTTTACATTTTCACATTAAAGTAAAACCAGGTATTTGGATTTCAGTGCCTAAAAAATCTTTTATTCAAGATGTTAATAATGGTGAAAAACTATTTGTTACAAAAGCCGAAGGCATTGAAATTGGGGTAAAGCATACAATGGATGAATCTGGAGAAGTCACATATGCCTTGTATTTTCCTAAACTCGATGAATCTGTGAAACAAATCGATTTTGGAGAAGCCAATGAAGGAGGTAATTGGTTTGTCTACAATATCATTTTACAAGAAGATGAAAACGCCAATAGCTTACCTAAGGAATTGATAGGGAACTGGTTTTTAGCTGATGGCAGTAACCGTTGGGATTTTGCTTTTCAGAGGGAAAACGCCTTGGTGGATGCTGCAGTTTGGAATTACAAATCGGTAACCCAAAAAGGAAAGAAATACACCATTCTACTTGAAAGAGAAGGACAATTAAAAACCATTTATGCCAAAAAATCTAAAAACGGCCATGTAGCCTTCGGTAGCTCGTCAAAAGCCTTAAATACGTATAGTCTATCTAAAAGTGTAAATCCGGAGTATAGTTTCGTCAATAATAAGGCGTTTGAAACCGTAACTTTTGGAACAGATTCTACAACATACGCGGGTGCTATTAAAGGTTATACTGAAAAATTGGGGCAAAAAACCGCCATGGTTCATGTGAATAATCTTTTTAAAGGAGATCAAGAATCATATTTAATAAAAATTAACGAGGATGGAAGTTTTAAAGTAAAATTCCCTTTAACACATCCGCAAACCGTTTATGTACCTATGTTTTCAGGGACTTACACCGTTTTTTTAGAGCCAAATACAGAAACCTTTCATTATGTTAATGGCAAGAACTCGCTCTTTATGGGCGATAACGCCCGTGTTAATACAGACCTTGAGGCATTAAAAGATATTCGCTTGAGTTTGGATATCGATGTAAGAAAGAAAATAGGCACCTTATCACCAGAGGCTTATAAGATCATTTGCAACGGTTTGTACGACGCAGCCACCAAGAAACTATCCGATTCTCAAAGGCAACACAGCTTGAGTAAAAAGGCAGTTCAAATAAAAAATATTGAGCTTGAATTAGAACATTACAATCAACTATTGGGTTATGGTATGTACAGGCGGTCATTGCAATATCAAAATAAAAAGGCAAAAAAAGAAGAAGATAAAATGCCTTTTGAAGAGTTTGAGGTTAGCAATGATTATTATGGTTTTCTACCCAAAACTATTGCAGATAATACCCTATTAACTTTATCAAATAACTATTATTTTTTTACTAATCGATTGATTTATTCAGACTTATTTAGATCAGGATCAATGAGTTCTTTAGATTTATCAAAGGTTGAAATTGCTGAATTTTTTCAAGAACTAGATATTGAACTAAGTGTTGAAGAATTGAATATGGTGGAGTTTAGTAAGACCATAGAAACACCAGAAATACTTGCCAAGGTTCGCGCCTATAGAGAGATATATGGTGAGATAGAACAAGGTTTTTTCAAGAACTATAAGGAACACTTTAAGGACATGGGGGACTTCTTAAAAGCTCTGGATAATCCCAACGAACCTTTTATCGTAAAAGCAGCATCCTATTTAAAAACCAAAGATATAGAAATTACCCAAGATGAAGCGGCGATGGTCTCTGCTTTGAGAACTTTAAAAACACCAGAAGAAAGAGAGGAAGAACGGTTGTTTAATGAACAATTTGCAAACGAACTTAAATTGTTCCGTGAGAAATATAGTGCAAATAGTTCCGATATTTTCAGAGAACGATCAATGAGGATTACAGAAGAAAAACTTCAAGACTATTTTGAAACCAAACAATCCTTTTTACAAGATGTCGTGCAAATGCAGGCTTTCTACAGAAACTTTGAAGATTATAAGGTGTTCAGTGATAAAACTCTCAATCGAATTCAAAAAGGTATTCACACGCCTTTTATTAAAACCTATTTAGCACGCTTGAATGAGCAGACTAAGCAAGCTATTGCGGTGAATAAAACTAAAGGCGGCTATACTGTTCATAATGTTGAGCGAACAGAAGGCGATGAACTGTTTGATGCCATGCTTGAAAAGTTTAAGGGTAAAGTGGTTTACGTTGATTTTTGGGCAACCTGGTGTGGGCCTTGTAAATCGGGTATAAAAAGAGTTGCACCCTTAAAAGAAATGATGAAAGATGAAGATGTTGTGTTCTTGTACATAACTAACCCAAGTTCACCAGAAGGCACCTGGAAAAATGCCATTGCCAATATTAAAGGCGAACATTACAGGGTATCGAATGATGAATGGAATTATTTAAAACAAAAGTTTAATATCAGAGGAATACCACATTATACCCTGGTTGATAAAAAAGGAGCAATTGTGAAGTCTAAAATGAGACCAAGGTCAAATGAAACCTTGAGGCGAATTTTAAAAGAAGAGCTGGAAAAGTAAACTTAACTTTGAAATAGTTTCAAGGTATACTAAAATAAAACATAATTATTTTAATGCAAGCTGTTATTCATCGTAGCATCACCGTTTGCATCTTAATTTGAATATTCAAACCCTAAAATTTGTATAATTTTAGTCTGAATACTCATGAGTAACTGTGCTTAAAACTAGATTTATTGCTACATTTGGTTAGCAATCAATACCATTTTTCATGAGTACTATCATTACCTTCGGAGAAGTTTTAATGCGTTTATCGCCATTTGGAAACAAAAAATTTATACAAGCCAATACCTTAGAATTCTATTTTGGAGGAACGGAATTAAACGTGGGTTTGTCCATTGCTCATTTTGGTGGTCATGTGAAACATATTACTTGTATTTCTAACGATTTTATTGGAGACACGGCTATTTCCTATTTAAATAAATTTGATCTTGACACCACCGCAATAGTCCGTTCCAACAGACCTTTAGGGGTGTATTTTTTAGAGGTGGGTGCGGTGATGCGGCCTAGCTCTATATCTTATAATCGGTCACATTCGGCATTTTCAAGTATTCAGCCTGATATGGTGAATTGGGAAGAAGCGTTGAAACAAGGTAGCTGGTTTCATTGGACGGGGATTACACCCGCTTTAACCCAAGGAAGCTATGACACTTTAAAAGCAGGTTTAAAATTAGCCAAAGCCAAAGGTATGCAAGTTTCGGCAGATCCTACCTATAGAAGTGGTTTATGGAAATATGGTGTTAATGCCAAGGAAGCACTCACCGAGTTGTTAGAATGTTCAACCGTATTTATTGGCGGTATTAATGAAATGAATGAGGTGTTAGGAACCAACTATAGTTATAGTAATGATGAGTTTATTCAAGCCAGTAAATTATTAATGGAAAAGTTTCCAACTATAAACAAAGTGTTTGATAAAATAAGAACATCCATAAATTCGTCTTGGCATAAAATTAGAGCCCGAATGTGGAATGGCAAAGAGTTTAGAGAAACACAGGATTTTGATATTACCCATATTGTAGATAGAATAGGAACCGGTGATGCCTTCGCCGCTGGTTTAATTTATGGATTACAGCATTATGATGACTACAAGTCTATGGAATTTGCAAGTGCCGCCTGTGCCCTAAAGCATACCTATCAAGGAGATGTCAATTACGCTACTATAGCTGAAGTTACAGGAATACTTGAAGGCAATGTTTCAGGTCGTTTTAACCGATAAATTAAAATTTATGATTGTAGTAAGAAGTTGTTTTTATCCGCTGATTTTAATCGTAGTGCTTGTAAGTTCTAGTTGTAATAAAACCTATCCTACAGGGCGTTTTGGAGACGATTTAAACTTTTTAAAACAATATGCAAATCCAATAGTTTTAGCTGATGGGGATAGACAAATCATAGTATCTCCAAACTTTCAAGGTAGAGTGTTTTCTAGTACATCAAAAGGGATAAATGGAACTAGTTATGGTTGGTTTAATAAACGTATTATGGCTAGTGATAGTGCCAAGCAAAACATGAGTAAAGTAGGGGGCGCTAGTAGAATTTGGTTTGGCCCAGATCAAGGGGAGAATAATGTGTTTGCTGAAATTCATCCAGATACGAAGAAAGAGGTAAGGAAAGCACCAAAAGATTTGGATGAACTTCCGTTTAAGGTTTTAGAAAAAACAAATACCTCCATTGTTTTAGGCGAAAAAATGCATATAAAGAACGTGAAAGGTTTTGATTTTTACGTGGATGTAGTCCGAGACATAGCACTCATTAAAAGGAATCAAATCATAGAGCGCTTAAAAATCGATTTAAATCAAGTAGATTATGTTGCTTTTAAGGCTAAAACCACAATGACTAATATAGGAGAGGTTAACTGGTCCAAAAATCAAGGGCTTATTTCACTTTGGGAATTAGGTTGTATGCAGCCTACTCCTCAAACTACTGTAGTGATTCCTTTAAGAGGAAAGGCAACAGATGCAACAGTTTATTTTACACCAGTAGATAGTACTAGGCTGAACATAAAGAATAATATCCTATTCTATAAGGCAGATGCTAACTATTTAAACAAAATAGGCACGCTGCCAGAGCATACTATGCCATATTTTGGTAGCTATAGTCCAGAACTTGATTTGCTTACCATTGTTCGGTTTAGATTTGCTGGAGAGCAGGACTATGTAAACGCGCATCCAGAGAATCCGGAGCCTTTTAGGGGCGACGTTATTAATGTTTTTAATGATGGTACTTGGGGAGATATCGGGCCTTTTGGTCCTTTTTATGAGTTAGAAACATCATCACCTGCTAAGACTTTAAAGGTTGGAGAAAGTTTGTCTCATGTGCATGAAACCTATCATTTTGAGGGCACAAAAGACGTTCTTAATGCTATTGCCATACAAGTGTTGGGTGTTGATTTAACCACTATTGATAATGCTTTGCCTTAAATTGTAATTACGCTACCAGCCACCAGAAGCACCGCCACCGCCAAAGCCACCACCGCCAAATCCTCCACCAAAACCGCCGCCGGAGCTACCACCCCAACCGCTGGTGCCACCTCTACGGTAGTTACCTCTGCCCATGTTGCTTAGAATAATAGCATCAAATAGATCCCTGCTGTCTAGTCTATGGCCGCCTTTTCCTCCGCCACCACGTTTGTTTTTAGATATGGAAATAAGGATAATGAAAAATATGATAATCAGAAAAATGATGAAGCCTAAAGGAGGTTCTTCTTTTTTTGATTTCCGACTGCCTTTGTATTCGCCATTGAGGACTTGAAAAATAGCATCAATACCGCTATTTAATCCACCGGGATAATCATTTTTTTTGAAATAAGGTATAATGTTACGTTCTATAATACGTTTTGAAAGCGCATCCGTTAAGAGGTGTTCAACGCCGTAACCTGTATTAATAGCAATGCGTCTATCATCCTTAGCAAGAAGAATTAAAATACCATTGTCTTCCTTGGCTTGCCCAATACCCCAAGCTTGCCCCCAATTTGCTCCCAGGTAATTAATATTTTCGCCTTTGGTTGAACTAATGATAGCGAGTACAATTTGCGTTGAGGTTGTGTCAGAATATTTTATGAGCTTTTGTTCAAGCTGTTTCTTTTCGGCTGAAGAAAGCAAGTTAACATAGTCATAAACACTGGTTTGAAATTCAGGTTTTTTGGGTATGTCAAACTGCGCAAATACTACAGATGTAATACCCAACCAAAGGAGCACTAAAAGACGAAATCTTTTGCTGCTTAAAAATGATGATTTAAAATAGGCGAGTTGCTGCATAGTAGAGGGGCGTTCTATCCTTTTGAAATTTCATTAGTAAGTTCATTAATGTCATCGTCTGAATAAGGAAAGTGTTGTTTTAAACGTTCACCAGACCTCAAGATACCTTCAACCAAGCCCTGCTTAAATAGGCCTTTTTTGAAATGTGATTGCATGATGTCTTTGGTGCAGTTCCAAAAGTCGTTCTCCACAACGTTATTTATCCCTTTGTCACCATAAATAACAAAGGTTTTATCTTCAACAGCGATATAAATCAATACCGCATTTTGAAGTTTAGTATTGTCCATTTTTAGGGCATAAAATAAATCTAGAGCACGATGGTTGGCATCCTTACCTTGCAAAGTTTTTTCAATATGAACACGTATTTCACCTGAAGTGTTGAGTTCTGCAAGCCGAATAGCCTCAACAATTTCTTGTTCTTCCTCGGGTGTTAAAAACGCTTCAATTTTTGACATGCTCAACTCGTTTAATCTTATTTAAAATCAAATTCAACATCGGGTGCTTTTTCAGCTCCAGCTTCAGCTTTGTAATAGGCCATGTCATCAAAATTTAAAACGCCAGCTAATAAAGAATTAGGGAAAGTTTTAATGTGCTTGTTGTATGGTGTTACGGCTTCATTAAAGCGGTCTCTCGCCACATTAATTCTGTTTTCAGTGCCCTCTAGCTGACTCTGTAACTCTAAAAAGTTTTGATTAGCCTTTAAATCAGGATAACGCTCTACGGTAACTAATAAGCTTTTTAAAGCGCCAGATAATCCACTTTGAACTTCACTAAATTTAGCCATTTGTTCTTGTGTAAGATTTGAGGGGTCAATGTTCATAGAAGTGGCTTTGGCTCTAGCTTCAATCACATCTTTTAATGTGCCACGTTCAAAATCAGCTGCGCCTTGAACTGTTTTAACAAGATTTCCAATAAGATCATTTCTACGCTGGTAACTGCTTTCAACGTTAGCCCAGGTTTTAGTTGCGTCTTCTTTTAAATCTACAGCCGTATTATTAAAGCCTTTTACCCAAGAGTAAAGACCAAAAACGACAAGGGCTACAATAATCCATGGTAAAAATTTCTTCATGATAGTAAGTTTTATAAGTGTTGTTTTATTTTAATTAGTTGATTTTTTACGTCTTCAAGCTTGCTGATAATCTCAAAATTAGTCAGGGCTTGTTTTTTTTCTTCTTTCAGATGTGTTTTTGCGCCTTCAAGTGTAAACCCACGTTCTTTTACCAAATGATAAATAAACTTTAAATTTTTAATGTCTTCTGGCGTGAATTTTCGGTTGCCTTTAGCATTCTTTTTCGGCTTTAATACATCAAATTCTTTTTCCCAAAAACGAATGAGCGACGCATTAACGTTAAACGCTTTGGCAACTTCACCTATGGCGTAATATCGTTTTTCTGGTAAGTCTATATGCATTAGTCTAATGATTGGTTTTCTAGTGAAGCGTGCTCCAGTAGTTTGTTAAATTCTTCAGCAGTTAAACTGCCGTAGTAAAAGTTTATAGGGTTAATTCGTTTTTTATCTTTCCATATTTCATAATGTAAATGTGGTGCTTGAGAACGCCCTGTACTTCCCACAAATCCTATTAAATCACCACGTTTTACTTTTTGGTTTTTTCTAACATTGTATTTGTAAAGGTGTGCATACAAACTCATGTATCCATAGCCGTGATCTATTCTAATGTGTTTTCCGTAGCCCGTAGCCCGTGAATCGGCACGTTTCACAACACCATCTCCAGAGGCATAAATAGGCGTGCCCCTTGGTGCCGTAAAATCCATCCCCCAATGCATTTTTCTTACTTTAGTAAAAGGGTCAGAGCGCATACCGTACCCTGATGCCATTCGGGTTAAGTCTACATTGTTTACAGGCTGAATGGCAGGTATAGCGGCCAGTAATTTTTCTTTTTCTTCCGCTAATTTGGCAATTTCATCAAGAGATTTTGATTGCACAACAATTTGCTTTTGTAAAATATCTAAGCGTTTATTACTCTCAATAATCAATTTTGAATTATCAAAACCTTCAAGGTTTTTGTATCGGTTTATCCCACCAAAACCTGCTCTTCGTTGTTCTTCAGGAATGGGGTTGGCCTCAAAATAAACGCGGTAAATATTATTGTCTCTTTCGGCAATATTAGCCAATACCGTTTCTGCTTGTTCCATTTTTTTGTTCAACAATTGAAACTGTAGTTGTGCATTTTGTAATTCCCGCTTTAAGGCACGTTCTTTGGGTGATTCAATATATTGGCTACCAACAAAAACAAAAATAAAAGCAAAGAAAGCGGCAGCCAAAAGGAAAAATACCAAGTATTTAAACGTGGTACGTTTTTTACGTTCTATTTTACGGTAAGACAGTGTATCTGGATCGTAATAATATTTTACCTTACTCATTTCTTAAATTATGCTATTTTTGCTGAAAATTAAAGCGATGCAAAAGCTTCGATTTTGATAACGAACAAACCTACAAAAAAATTATTATACCCTTATTGTAATAATAATCGATTTGTATGTAAACGCTGTTCTAAATTTACAATAAATTTGTAGCAAAAAAATAAAGATTGTTACACTTGCAATAAAAATTTAGTAGCAAGATTTTAAGAATATTACATGAAGTCACAAGAAGTACGCTCAAAGTTTTTAAGTTTTTTTGAAGAAAAGAAGCACAGTATAGTACCCTCTGCTCCCATGGTGTTAAAAGATGATCCTACATTGATGTTTGTCAATTCAGGAATGGCACCTTTTAAAGAGTATTTTTTAGGAAATGCTAAACCAAAAAATAACAGAATTGCAGATAGCCAAAAGTGCTTACGCGTTTCTGGAAAGCATAATGATTTAGAGGAAGTAGGCTATGATACCTACCACCATACCTTATTTGAAATGCTTGGAAACTGGAGTTTTGGTGATTATTTTAAAGAAGAAGCTATTGCTTGGGCATGGGAACTGTTAACCGAGGTTTACGGAATTGATAAAGATATATTATACGTAACGGTTTTTGAAGGCAGTGAAGAAGATGGTTTGGGGATGGATACCGAGGCTTTTGATATTTGGAAAAAATATATTTCTGAAGACCGTATTTTAACAGGAAATAAAAAAGATAATTTCTGGGAAATGGGAGACCAAGGGCCTTGTGGTCCTTGTAGTGAAATTCATGTAGATATCCGTTCAGCAGCAGAAAAAGCTAAAATTTCAGGTAAAGAGCTTGTAAATATGGATCACCCTCAGGTTGTTGAAATTTGGAATTTGGTATTCATGCAATATAATAGAAAAGCAAACGGCTCTCTGGAAGTATTGCCCAATAAACATATTGATACGGGTATGGGATTTGAAAGGCTGTGCATGGTGTTACAAGGGGTGCAGTCTAATTATGATACAGATGTTTTCACTCCTATCATTAAAGAAATTGAAACTATAACCAATAAGACTTATCAAAAGGAAGAAAAAATTGATATTGCCATTCGTGTTATAGCAGACCATGTGAGAGCCGTAGCATTTTCAATAGCCGATGGTCAATTGCCAAGTAACACAGGAGCAGGGTATGTTATTAGAAGAATACTAAGACGTGCTATTCGTTACGGATTTACATTTTTAGATAAAAAGGAGCCTTTTATTTACAGGTTGGTAGGTGTACTAAGTAATAGAATGGGAAAAGCGTTTCCTGAGTTGAAGGCGCAAAAGCATTTAATTGAAAATGTTATTAAAGAAGAGGAACAGTCTTTTTTAAGAACACTAGAGCAAGGTTTAGTATTGCTTAATAAAATTGTTGAAGAAACATCAGGCGATGTAGTTTCAGGAGAGAAGGCTTTTGAACTTTATGATACCTATGGGTTTCCTATAGATTTAACAGCGTTAATTTTATCGGAAAAAGGTTTAAGCCTTGATGAGAAGGCGTTTAATCAAGAATTAGAAAAACAAAAGGCAAGATCTAGAGCGGCAAGTGAAATATCTACTGATGATTGGACTATTTTATCTGAAGCATCAGAAGAAACTTTTGTAGGCTATGACGTACTCGAAGCCACCGTAAACATAACCCGATACAGAAAAGTATCATCAAAAAAAGATGGTGATATGTATCAGTTGGTTTTTAATACCACACCTTTTTATCCTGAGGGTGGTGGGCAAGTAGGAGATAAAGGGTATTTAGAAGATACACATGGAGATGTAGTATATATTCTAGATACTAAAAAAGAGAATAATGTTATTATTCACTTCACAAAGAATTTACCAGAACATCTTAATGAATCTTTCAAGGCAGTTGTAGATTCTAAACAACGTCACAGAACAGAATGCAATCACACCGCAACACATTTATTACATCAGGCTTTAAGGGAAGTGCTAGGTACCCACGTGGAGCAAAAGGGAAGTGCTGTGCATTCAAAATATTTACGTTTTGACTTTTCTCATTTTTCAAAACTAACAGTAGACGAATTGCGTGAGGTTGAAAATTTTGTAAATCGAAGAATTGAAGGGAAGTTACCTTTAGAAGAAAAGCGAAATATTCCTAAGGAAGAAGCTATAGCCGATGGAGCTATGAGTCTGTTTGGTGAGAAATATGGAGATACCGTACGTTCTATTAGATTTGGTCAGTCTATTGAACTTTGTGGTGGAACACACGTTAAAAATACGGCTGATATTTGGCATTTTAAAATTATTTCTGAAGGAGCCGTTGCAGCAGGAATACGACGCATTGAAGCTATTACCAATGATGCTGTAAAAGATTTTTATTTTGAAAATAACCGATTGTTTTTTGAAATGAAAGATCTGCTCAATAATGCCAAGGAGCCTGTAAAAGCAATTAAAAATTTACAAGAAGAAAATACCGCATTGAAAAAAGAGATTGATGCGTTACTCAAAGATAAGGCGAAAAATGTAAAGGCAAATTTAAAGAATGAATTAGAAGCGATAAATGGGGTTCAATTTTTAGCTAAAAAATTAAATTTAGAAGCAGGTGGTTTAAAAGATGTCGCTTTTGAGTTGGGTAGCCAGTATGATAATTTATTTTTGCTTTTTGGAACCGAGCAAAAGGGTAAAGCACTATTATCCTGTTATATTTCTAAAGCGTTAGTAGCCGAAAAAGGTTTAAATGCAGGACAAGTAGTAAGAGAGCTTGGTAAATATATTCAAGGTGGTGGCGGTGGTCAGCCGTTTTTTGCTACCGCAGGAGGTAAAAATCCAGAAGGTATTGATGAAGCACTGGTAAAGGCAAAAGAGTATATTTTATAACCCTTGCAACTCCAAACAAAAATACTATTAGAAAAAAGGTCTGAGAATGTTATAGACTATCATTCTAATATCGTTTTGTTTGGCTCCTGTTTTTCTGAAAATATCGCCGCACAGTTAAACTATTTTAAGTTTAAACATTTTCAGAATCCGTTTGGTATTTTATTCCATCCGTTGGCCATAGAAAATGTAATTTCACGCGCCATACGTCATGAACATTATACAGATACCGATGTGTTTTTCTATAACGAACAATGGCATTGTTTTGATGCACATTCTAGGTTAAGTGATTTAACAAAAGAAGCCTTAGTTAAGCATTTAAACACACAGCTAAAGGTGACTAAGCAACACTTGGCAAAGGCAACCCACATTGTTATTACGTTGGGTACAGCTTGGGTGTATAAACACGTTGCATCTCAAAAGGCAGTAGCCAATTGCCATAAAGTGCCTCAAGCACATTTTGAAAAAACACTTTTGTCTGTTGCAGACATCGTGGAAGCGCTAAAAAATATATCTCGTTTAATAAGAGACGAGAATAAAGATGCGACCATATTGCTTACGGTGTCTCCTGTTAGACATTTGAAAGATGGCTTTGTGGAAAACACACAAAGTAAAGCCCATCTTATGACGGCTGTTCATCAGTTCTTAGCGTATCATAATCAAGACAATGCATGCAAAGCGAATTATTTTCCATCTTATGAGATTATGCTTGATGAATTGAGAGACTATCGTTTTTATCAAGAAGATATGGTGCATCCATCTGCATTAGCCATCAATTATATATGGAATCACTTTAAAGATGTCTGGATATCAGAGGCATCTTATAAAACAATGAGTCTTGTTGATACCATTCAGAAAGGATTAAGGCATAAACCGTTTCATCCATCTTCAGAATCACATCAAAAATTTTTGAATAATCTTGAAGAAAAAATAGATAAAATTCAGAGACAATATGAACATATTCGTTTTTAAAACCTATATTTTTTAGTCAAAATTTAGACACGTTAGAGGTTTAAGTTTTTCTGAGCGTAGTCTTTAGCTTTTAATCTTTTTTATAAAACATTTCATCGATGAAATAATGGTAATTATATGAATAAAGTTATTTTAGTTTTTGCTATTAATCAGTTCATATTAAAAAGCATTTGTTGACATTCTCAGATAAATGAGAAACAACAGGTGCTTTTTTTGTATAAAGATTTCTTAACAAAGATTTAAACTTTTTAATCTAGAATAGCTGTAATTTTGGGGTGTTAGTTTAAATTTTATTAAATACATTGGTTAGTCTTCTTATGTCGAAGGAAACTGATGTTTTTTTGTTTTTTAGCTATAGCTTCTTTACTTAAAAATAATTCCTAAATTAGTACATGCGAAAAATTTTATTTGGTGTTTTTATAACTTTGGTTGTGCTGTTTTCTTTTAAGTATTGTGATGAGAAAAAGGAAAAAGCAACCCAGCTTCAGCAAAGTTCAGAGCTCATTTTAGAACAAATTAACAACGTAGGTAAACTCGTTGTAACCGAAGGGCATTTTAGTGAGGTTTTTAACTATAAAAATTCCAAAGAAATCTTAAGTGATTATTTTACTTCCGAAAAGAAAGCATTGGTAGTGGTTAATGCTGATGTAACCATTGCCTACGATTTAAACAAAATTGAGTTTCGTGTTGATGAACAAGCTAAAACACTTCATGTTTTAAGGCTGCCTGAAGCAGAAGTAAAGATTAGTCCCGATTTTGAATATTATGATGTTCAGGCCGATTTTCTAAATCCTTTTGAGGCTAAAGATTATAACAATATTAAGGCTATTGTTAAAGCATCACTCCATAAAAAAATTGAAGCATCCAACTTAAAGCAAAATGCAAAAAACAGATTGGTCAGTGAATTAGCTAAATTCTATATACTCACTAATTCATTGGGCTGGACACTTCAGTATCACGATACATCGTTGAATAGTATGGATGATTTGCAGCAATTAAATCCCTAGTTTTTTATATAAACTATGCCAACCACCACCATTAATAGCTTCTATTTGGTTAGCTTTTAAAATAGAGGCAGCACTGGCAGATCGCATCCCACTGGCACAACAGGTAATAACAGGTTTATTTAGTTTTTTTATCGATGCTATTTTTGATTGAATGGTTTGCAAAGGCATATTTTTAGAACCAGGAATAGCGCCTTGTTGATATTCGCCTGGTGTACGCACATCAATGATGATGGCTCCTTGAGCATTTAACGTTTTTATTTTATCATTTTTTTTACCAAATAGTGAATCTAACAATCCCATAACTTTATTTTTCTTGCAAATTAAGTTATTATATCGTTATCTCTTTGTAACATGGGTTACCAAAGGATGTGCGCCCATTTTTTTTATGTATATTCATGGTTTAAAAAAGTAAAGCTATGGAACCTTATGTGACTATGACGGTTGAAAACAACGTAGGATATATTGAGTTTTATCATCCTAATAGAAATTCAATGCCTAGTGATATCTTGTCAAGCTTAGAAACTTGTATTACGGAAGCAGGAACGAATAACGCGGTTAAAGTTATTGTTTTAAAGAGTGGTGGCGATAGAACCTTTTGTGCAGGAGCCAGTTTTAATGAGTTGATATCTATAGAAGATGCTATGGCCGGCAAGTTATTCTTTTCGGGATTTGCTAAAGTGATCAATGCCATGCGTACCTGCCCCAAAATTATTATTGGTAGAATACAAGGAAAAGCAGTTGGTGGTGGTGTAGGTTTGGCAGCTGCAACAGATTATTGTTTGGCCAATCAATATGCTTCTATTAAGTTGAGTGAGCTTAGTATAGGTATAGGGCCCTTTGTGATAGAACCGGCGGTGTCAAGAAAAATTGGTGTTGCAGCTATGTCTCAAATGACCATAGATGCCGAAACATTTTTTTCAGCTAGTTTTGCTAGAGAAAAAGGGTTGTTTGCTGAGGTTTTTGAAACAACGAATGCTTTAGATGAAGCCGTGAAAGCCCTTGCTGAAAAGTTAGCAGGGTATAATCCTGAAGCTTTAAAAGAAATGAAAACCGTTTTTTGGAAAAATACGGAACATTGGGATAGTTTGCTTACAGAACGTGCCGAAATTAGTGGAACCTTGGTGTTAAGCAAGTTTACTAAAAAGACCTTGAAGCGTTTCCGATAATTAGTTTTTTAACAATTTTTGACGAATAATAAGCAGGCCGTCATCAATTAATTTACCAACTTCAGGACGCTGTTGTTTTACATGATTTAAATGATGCATAATGTTTGAGCAAAGTTGTTGGTTTTCATGCTGAAAGGCTAATTCGTAAAGTTCAATAGCTAAGAGCCAATCTTTATGATGCGATGCCTGAAGTTCTTTTAAAATCTTAGTGACAGATACATCAGGTTTTTTTTTTGTTCTATAATCACGCACTTTTTGATATAATGCCTCCAATGCTAAGCGCTCGTTTGATTTTTTTATGTGAATGGTTGATGACGAAGGTGTGTGTGTAATAAGATTAAAACTGTTTAAATCGGCAGGACCAGAAAAAGCAGATACTACTTCTTTACCAACAGCCATGTCATAAATCCCCCAATCAGGATGATATAAAACGGTGTCATGATATTTTACCGTACAGTTTTTAAAGCTAATGAGAATAATTTTACCCTGTAGGTTGCGTTTACCCGTAATAATTTCTCCAGAAATGGTTATACCGCCTTCAAATTCTAAAGCTACTGTTTTGCCTTCAAATATATCATAAGCAGCCAAATCCCTGGGACTCATGTCTTCTATAGCCAAATTAATACCTTTTAACTTCCCAATTGGAAAACCAAAACCTTCAGGGTGTGTTTTACAACCATGACCTACAAGTTCTTTTTCTCTATAGGCCAGCGCTGTTTTTCCTGTGGTTTGAACATATATGGGCCTACCTTCAAAAGGAATAACATGTGTGAAGATGCCAGAAATTTGTATGCCCGTACTCAGCTCAACAGAGCCTAAAGCTTTTGATGTAATTAATTGATTTATTCCTGAAAGTCCGCCTTTTCTTAAAGCCATAGTGTTAGCAAATTCTTCTAAAATAAGACTGAGATGAGCAAAATTAGGCGTAACAAAAAGCTGTGGTTGTGGCTTTGTAATGTCAAAATCCTTATACGCTGCCTGAATATTATAGGGAAGTTTTTTTACCTCATTTGTCATGCAATAAGCACTTTCTCCTATAGAAGACAAAAGTCCGGCACCATAAATTTTAGGACCTTCAACAGAACCAATTAAACCATATTCAACCGTCCACCAATGTAAGTTTCGAATTCTTGCCATTTCGCTGGGTTCTCCCATGTTATCCTGAAGGGTTTTAACCTTAGCTTCAGCAACTGTAATAGCCTCTGGGGAGGTATTTGCAGCTTCCTTAATTATAGATAGATGCCTTACCGCCTCATAAAGTTGGTAATCTTTAGCTGATGAAATGGCTTTGCATCCAATTTCACCAAAACGTCTTAAATATTCTGCATATTCAGGATTGGCAATAATGGGCGCATGACCAGCTCCTTCATGAATAATATCGGGAGCTGGTGTGTATTCAATATGTTCAAGTTGCCTGATGTCGCTGGCAATCACTAAAACATTATAAGCTTGAAATTCCATAAAGGCGTTGGGAGGAATAAATCCGTCAACAGCTACTGCGGCCCAACCAATATCTTTTAGAATTCTATTCATACCATACATGTTAGGAATAGCATCAATGGAAATGCCTGTTTGCTTTAAACCTTCTAAATAAGATTCATGTGCAACCTTGCTTAAAAAATTAACATTTTTTCGCATCACATAGCGCCAAACCGCTTGATCTATGGCAGAATAATGAGCATAGTTCTGAGGTTTTATATATTGCTTTAAGTGTTTGGGTAATCGCTTTAAAATGTCATTTGATTCAAAATGATTTTCCATGATTAAGTCTATAAAGTACTCTAGTAAAAATACAAAATATCAGAGAGTTTCTTTAGATTAAGAATTTGTGGTTTAAGGGCTGTTTTAAAAAGTTATTCTATATATTTATAACAAAAGCACAATATGTACACGAAACGAATTTTTCCTATAAGTGTCGTTTTAAAATGGACGCGTCGGCATATTCTTTTATTTCTTTTTCTAGGAGCTATTCCTGTGATTTTGTATGATGTCTTACAGTTAAAATGGTTACATGCGCCTTGGTTACCACTCGGTGTTTTAGGTACTGCCGTAGCCTTCATTATTGGATTCAAGAACAATGCTTCTTATGATAGACTCTGGGAGGCAAGGAAAATTTGGGGAGGCATAGTTAATGCTTCTCGTTCTTGGACCATTATGGTTAAAGATTTTATAACCAATGACCATACATTTTCTAATTTGAGTGATGAGGATTTGCAAAGTATAAAAAAAGAGCTTGTACATAGGCATGTTGCTTGGTTAACAGCACTTAGATATCAGCTAAGAGCTGAAAGACCATGGGAAATGCATATAAAGCAACAACGCTCAAATATGGAGTTTCGAGACTCCAAGTATCAGGTCTTAGAAGAAAGTGTCCCTCTAGAAAATGCTATAAAGCCTTATTTAGACACTTCAGATTTTAGAGAGGTTTTTGCAAAAGGAAATAAGGCATCTCAAATATTGGGTATTCAGTCAAGGAGGCTAAAAGACTTAATGGAAGCAGGATTGATTGAAGATTTTAGGCATATGGAAATGATGAATATGCTGGTAGAATTTTATGATTTACAAGGAAAGAGTGAGCGGATTAAGAATTTTCCTTACCCCAGACAATTTGCAACACTCAATTATATTTTTGTATGGGTATTTATTCTATTCTTGCCTTATGGTATGATGCAGGAATTTGATGCATTTGGTACCACAATATTTGAGTTGTTAAATCAACATGAACACCAAGTCTCTTGGATTCATAGAGGGCAAGAGTTTATGGCCAAACATTTTGTTTGGTTTACAGTACCATTTAGTGCTTTAATATCATGGGTTTTTCATACCATGGAAATTATTGGAGAAAATACCGAAAATCCTTTTGAAGGAGGCCCCAATGATGTACCTATTACAGATTTAAGCAGAGGTATTGAGATAGATATTAGGCAATTAATAGATGATACCAATATACCCAAGCCCTACACTTGGCAGAATGATATTATTATGTAAATCTTATTTTTTTAATTGGGGCGGATATTTTTCCATAATTTTTGAAACAAACTCTTTTATAAGGGCATCTTTCTTTTCCATATTTCTGGTTAGGTACCCGGTACCCATACCTTGCCATACCAATTCTTTCTTCTTAGCATCAAGCAGGTCTATAAATAACTGGCCTTCAGTGCTTGTTGAAACGCTAGGCTGATTCCAGCCCCACCCCCAACCAGGGCCATAAAAACCACCATAAGGTCCCCAGCCGCCCCAGCCCCAGGCACCATAACCCCAGGCGTTATTGTAAACATCAACACGTTGACTTGATTTTGTAAAAATACTCACCAATAAATCGGGGTTTTCAGATTTTGTAAACCCTTTACTTAAAAGCTCAGCTTCAATGGCTCTTAAAATTCGACGTTTATCTAAGTCACTAATTTCAGCGCGGTCTATACCTGTTTTAAAAAAGGCAAACGTTCTGTAGTCTTCAAAATTGGCTTGGGTATCATAATCTGCAGTAACGCGAATAGAACTACAAGACATAACAAGCAGTGTTAAAAGCAAAAAAGCAACAGGTTTTAGTGAATTTTTCATAGGGATAGTTATTTTGATTTTCAAATAATAGGTTTAAATCAAATTTAATATAGATGATTTTAAGTGCAATTTTTCTTTTAAAATCTGCAATAATCGTACCAAATTACAGTGGTAAACCCTAAGCATATACTACTTATTAATGCTGTTTGTTTTTTTATTGTAACCATACGGACAATGTCTGCATCCACTTTCACAGCAATAGCCACGTTTTAAATGATATTTTTCTGTAAAACAGCGGTAACCTTCAGGTGTTAAATAATAATCGCCTTCTTCAATTGGAATAATCTTTTTCATGAACACAAAGATAAATCAATTTTAAACAAACTTTGATGGTGAGCAGCGGTAAAGAAAGATTACAATGCCCTATTTTGGCGTTTTTAAAGTATCTTCGCACTTGTGATATGTAATACAAATAATAGCATAAACCAAGAAGTAAACTTACCTTTTCAAGGGGTTGAGTTATTTGTGAAAAGAGAGGATGACATACATCCTTTTGTTTCTGGCAATAAATACAGAAAGCTCAAATACAACATACAAGAAGCGTTGCATAAAAAGTATACAACGTTGCTTACGTTTGGTGGCGCCTATTCCAATCATATTGCAGCTGTAGCTTCGGCAGGAAAAATGTCTGGATTAAACACAATAGGTATTATAAGAGGCGATGAGTTGGAAAAACAAATTCCTAATAATGCTACACTACAATTTGCTCAAAATCAAGGTATGCAATTTAAGTTTGTTTCCCGAACCGATTATAGAGATAAAACATCACAGGCATTTATAGATAATTTGGTTAAGGAGTTTGGCGCATTTTATCTGGTTCCTGAAGGAGGCACAAACCCCTTAGCTGTTAAGGGTTGTGAAGAAATTTTGAATGGAGATGATTCTCATTTTGATTATATCTGTTCTGCCGTAGGAACAGGTGGTACTATTTCAGGAATAATCAACAGTGCTTTTAGTCATCAGAAAGTTTTGGGTTTTCCAGCTTTAAAAGGTGATTTTCTAAAAGAAGATATTATTAAATTTGCAACAAAATCTAATTGGGAGCTGATTTCAGAGTACCATTTTGGAGGTTATGCCAAAATAAATGAGGAATTAATCACGTTTATTAATAGCTTTAAATCAAAGACAGGCATTCCGCTAGATCCTATTTATACTGGAAAAATGATGTTTGGTATTGTAGATTTAATAAAAACAGGCTATTTTCCAAAGGGATCAAAAATTTTAGCCATTCACACAGGAGGATTACAAGGTATTACTGGGATGAATGTAGCATTGAAAAGAAAAAAACTACCGTTAATAGAAATAGATTAATGAAAAAAATTGTATTTATTTTTTGCTTGGGTTTACTTATGGTGAACTGTAAGTCAAAGAAAAGCATCGTTACAAAAAAGTCAAATCAAACTAGTATTTCCGTTGAAAAACCTCAAGAGGTTATTGAAGAAGATAAAGAAAAAGATGTTATTGAGGTAACGCCTAAAGTATATGCCAGCAGTACAGAGCACTACATTGATTTGCATAAAAACACAGCCCAACAAGAAATGAAATTGTACGGTATTCCTGCAAGTATCACTCTGGCTCAGGGGATTTTAGAATCGGGTTCAGGTAAAGGAAGGTTATCTGTTGAAGCCAATAATCATTTCGGTATAAAATGCCATGGTTGGACTGGAGCAAAGATTTACCACGATGATGATGAAGATCAGGAATGCTTTAGAAAGTATAAAGATGCCAAGTATTCGTTTAGAGATCATTCGTTGTTTTTAACAGAGCGAAAGCGTTATGAAAAGCTTTTTCAATTAAGAAAAGATGATTACAAAGGTTGGGCAAAAGGATTAAAATCGGCAGGGTATGCTACAGATAGAAAATATCCAGCCAAGCTTATTAGTTTAATCGAGCGTTATAAATTGTATGAATATGATAAGGCTGTTTTGGGGAAATCCTATAAATCACAACAAGTTTCAGATACAAGTGATAAAATGGTTTACACAGTCTCAAAAGGAGATACCTTATATTCTATTTCAAGGCGGTATAATATAACCGTAAAAGAACTTCAAAAATTAAATGGGTTACATGATACCAACCTCAGTATTGGTCAGGTGTTAATAGTACAACCTTAAAATTAAAATAATTTATTTATGATATATAAAAGAAGCAGTGCCTTATTTGCAGAGGCAGAAAAGGTAATTCCTGGAGGGGTTAATTCTCCTGTGAGGGCATTTAAAGGAGTAGGTGGAACACCCATATTTGTAAAAGAGGCTAAAGGGGCGTATTTATATGATGAAGATGATAATCGATTGATAGATTATATTAATTCTTGGGGGCCCATGATTTTGGGGCATGCTTTTGAACCTGTAGTAAATGCTGTGATTGAGAAAGCAAGAAAAGGCACGTCTTTTGGAATGCCCACCGAAATTGAAACAGAAATAGCCGAGTTAGCAGTTGCTATGGTGCCCAATATTGATAAAATACGTTTTGTAAATTCAGGTACCGAAGCTTGTATGAGTGCTGTACGTTTGGCACGTGGTTTTACAGGTAAAGATAAAATCATAAAATTTGCTGGATGTTATCATGGGCATTCAGATTCCTTTTTAATTCAAGCAGGAAGCGGCGCTAGTACGTTTGGAGTACCCAATAGCCCTGGCGTTACCCAAGGCACCGCAAAAGACACATTATTAGCTAGATATAATGATGCAGAGCATGTGGCAGCACTAATTGAAGCCAATAAGGATGAAATAGCTTGTATTATTATAGAACCAGTGGCAGGAAATATGGGGTGTGTACCTCCAAAAGAAGGATTTTTACAAACATTAAGAGATTTATGTACTTCAAACGACATTTTGCTCATTTTTGATGAGGTAATGACAGGGTTTCGCCTAGCAAAAGGAGGTGCTCAAGCGCGTTTTGGTATTGCAGCAGATATTGTTTGCTTCGGAAAAGTTATTGGTGGAGGCCTACCTGTTGGTGCTTTTGCGGCTAGAAATGAGATTATGAATCATTTGGCTCCACTAGGTCCTGTATATCAAGCTGGAACTTTAAGTGGAAATCCTTTAGCCATGGCAGCGGGCTTGGCTATGTTAACATCATTAAATAATGATGATGAGGTGTTCAACCGATTAGAGGAGAAAACAAAATATTTGCATACGGGTATTGCTAAGGTATTAACGGAAAATAATGTTACACATACCATAAATAGAGTAGGATCTATGATTTCTGTACATTTTGATGCTGCTGAAGTGGTAGATTTTGAGTCTGCTGCAAAGGGAAATAATGATACATTTAAAGCATTCTTTCATGGCCTTTTAAATGAGGGTATATATATTGCGCCAAGTGCTTTTGAAACGTGGTTTATAACAGATGCTTTAACCTATGAAGATCTTGATGTCACCAGTAAGGCGGTAGACAAAGTCTCTAAAAGTTTATAAAAAAGAAAAACGCATTTCATAATTAAGAAATGCGTTTTTTTAACAACAAACTAACTATAATCAATAAAAACTAATTATTCTTTATGGGCATGTCGCTTTTGCATGCCGTTCTTTTTATCTTGCATTTTCATAGCCATTCTTTTTTGTGCCTTCTCCCATTTTTCATACTGCTCTTTATCAAGAATTTTTTTCATTTTGGCTTTAACAGCAATCCTATGATCTAGCATAGCATGCATTCTAGCTACTTTTTCTTCTTGTGTTGGTTTTTGTAAGAGCCCGCTTTCTTTTTTAGCCTTATGCTCAGCCATTATGGCTTTTCGTTTCGTGGCATTCTCTAAATTTATTTTTTGAATTTCAGTCTGTTGTGAAGCTGTTAAATCCAACATAAGAGTCATTTTTTTGGTTTGAAGAGTTGCCATGTCTTCAGCAGACATATTCATCATCGTTTGACGACCTTCTTTGTGTCTTTGCCCTTGTTTTTTTGGTGCCTGAGCTACTGCTTGTAAGCTAATAAAAGCTGCAACTAATACTAAAATTTTTCTCATTGCCTAACTATTTTAAATTAATTTACTTTTAAGACTAGGCAAATAATAAAAGGTTTAATAGATCTATTAATTTAACGAGCTATTAACATTTTATAGTCATGAAAAGAAGCGTAAAAGCAGGGTGGCCTGTGTGATTAAAACCACTATAATCACCGTAAGTCTGTTTTTAAATGTTTATTTAAAAACAGACTAATGAACTTTCAGATAAGATAGATGCGAAAAGGGTTGGCCATTTTCTGAAAGACCTTCAATTCTTATGGCATAATTGCTTTTTAAATCGCTGGTAAAAAAAGATATGTTGCCTTGCGGGCGGTTAGTATTCAATACTATTTTGGGCTCCCAATGAAGGGTGGTTCTAATATCTTGTCTGGTAGCCTCATCAAAGCCATTTATATGATCGGGGGCGTAAAATTCTCTAGCACTATAAAAGCCTTTAGCAGTAAAATCAATAATACCAGGTTTTCTTTTAATATGGATGTTTTGAGAAAAATTTCCCGTTCTTGTATAAACGGCAATAACACCATTACCGGCATTGCTAAATGTAACCGCATCGGCTCCTTTTAACACGTCAATAAAATCAACATCATTTCCTGTCATATATAGAATATCAGCCATTTCGGCTGGAATACCATCCACCACAATTTTTGGGGAGCCTTGTCTTCTAATTGAGATAGAGTCATTGTAGGCCGTTACTCCAGGAAGCATGTTAAGTAAGTCTAATATGGAAAGGTTTCTCAGATTTTCCATTTCAGCCATGTCTATTCTATTACTCGGATAGCCATAATTGGTGCGCTCGTTTAACTCAAGATTTCTTTTTTCTTTTTCATCTTGTCTTCTTGCTGTTATTACCACTTCATCAAGGCGTGTGGCTTCGCGTAAGAAAATGGAATCTAAAGCTGCCATTTTCCTAGCTTGATGCATAAAATTAGTAATTCTTGAAGTGTCTTTTAAAAAAGGTTTGAAGAGATCATTTCTAGAAACTCTAGGACTGCTATTTAGCGCATCTTCAAGAATAATGGAAACAAATCTATTTTTTCTGTCTTCGTCAGACTTGAAATCTTTGACTCTAGCTTCAATCAAGGTAGGTACAGAATCAGAGAATACAAAAGGCCCATATTTAAATAAGCCAGTAGAATCAGCTTGTTGCTTGTCTTGATATGGTGGTTTGGTCATAAAAGTGAGCCTTGTGGCAGCAGATATTTGTTGTTTTTTTCCTCTTAATTCTTTTGTTCTACCAGAAATAAAAATCCCTTTTTCAGGACTAAATGTGTCTTTATAAGCGTTATTTGAATACAGTAAATCGGTCCATTTAAAACGTCTCCATCCATGAGATAGCATTACTAAATCAAGTGTGTAACGTCTTCTAGGATCGTTTGCTTTTTCAAAAAAGTAGCCTGGGTTTTCAATGGTTCCTCTTAAATCAGAATTTAATAATAGGTAGGTTTTTATGTTTCCGTTTTTTGTGCTTTGCCCAATAGCATCTATATCAGTAATAGACATTGATAAATTGCCAAAAATAGGTAAGCTGTCCTTGTTTTTTAAATTAATAGCTAGTTTAACTTTATCTCGGGTTTTTGGATTGGCTTTACTCAGTTTTAGGTTAACAGCAATATCATTATTCGGATTGTCAATAAAGACTAATCGTTCACAAATAGGCTTACTATTACTATCAAAAAGGGTAAAATTAGTTACACCATCAGATAATAATTCGGTGCTCAGTTTTACGGTGTACATTTTACTGTCTTGTGTTTCTAGTTTTTCATAAATCAATTCTCCTCGTTGATGGCCTACTAAAAAGGTGTTTTTAAGACTCATATTTGAACTAGAAGATACTTTTATAACAATTTGATGACCAAAATTTGAAACGCTTAATTGGTAGCCACGTGGTAGAGCCTGTGGTAAGGGGTATTTTACCTCTTGGTTATCTATATATATGCTGGCGTAATAGGATATATTGGGTGCTGGGGTATAGGTGATTAATCCAAGTCCGTAATCATGTGTTGTAAAGCTAGCCACGGTGTTATGATTACTGTCTTTAATCTCTCCAGTAATGGCAATATTTCTGCCTTTAGGATCCTTTACTTTTACGGCCATTTTTGAAAACAATTCTTCAATTAAGTTGCCGCCTTCAGGATAAAAACTAAGTTCAGGTTTTGTTTTTAAACCTGCGTTTGGTTTATTGGATTCTACAGGAGTACTAAGTGAAGCTGTTGCTTGTTGTTCTTTATTGATATTCCAAATAGGTAATTCTTTCAGAAAAAAGTCGGCAGAACCGTTATTTCTCATATAACTTGTATAGGCTCTAAGTAGATAATTTCCGGCTTTTAATTCTTTATCAATTTTAAAATCGCCAGCCACGCTTACGTCATTCGTATACAAGCGTCTTTTTGATACGATACTATCCTGTTCATTAATGAGTTCAACATATATAACACGACTTTTTGATGACCTTGTATGCGTAACTCCGTTAACTAAATAAGCTGTAAACCATATATCATCACCTAGAGCATAATAGGGCTTATCTGTTTGTACGTATATTTTTTCAGGAAACTGATTGGTATAGTTGTCAAGTTTTTCAAAAACAAGCTCTCTAAAACGTGTTTGCAACGAAAATGAAAGTAGAAAAAAAGCGAGTAAGCCAAGGATTAAATTTTTTGTCATACCAAAAAAAAGTTGTTATACTAATTAATAAATATATAGACTTATTATAAGGTAAACCAATAAAAGTAATAATTAACGATGTTTTATCTATGGATACTATTTAAATTGGTTTTAGGACTAGGTAAATGGTAAAAGGTTTAAAAGAATGTGTTATTTAAGTAATAGTTATGGTTTGTTTAGCTAAAACGCGACGCTAAGTTTAGTGTTGTTTGTGTTTAGTGAAATGGCCTAGCTTGAGTCACCAAAAGAAATTTTAAAAGAAGATTAGTTCATTTGTGAATAGAACAATTCTTAAAAATTTAACAAAGCGATATTTAAACTCTTAAGGAAAGATTAATTTTATGAAAATGGCTGTTAAACATTTCTAAATTACTTCTTTAAACAGAAATATTTGGGTCTATTTGCAGAGTAATTTGTTTAGAACATGTAATTAGGTTTTAAAGTTTTTATACTTTAAAAGGTTATAGTTATAAGTTTATAAATTAAGTTTAGTTTGTTAGTTTGTTTAAAAGCCAGTAAAGGAGTTTACTGGCTTTTGTGTTTACCAGGTTTTTATGAAATTAAGGACTTGTGCAACGGCAAGCATTATTAGGTAACATATTTTATTAAGTTCCTCTGTATTTTTTTATCTCGCTTTCATTTCCTGTTCTATTACCGTACTTAGTTATTGGCAACAGTTTTTACCATCTGCAAACAAAAAAAGGATTCACCGTAAAGTAAATCCTTTTAATTTATTTATGTGACACTGAGGAAACACTTCGACTGCGCTCAGTGAGACAGTTGTTTGTATGAGTGGTTTTTAAGAAATCAATTCTACAACTAAATCCTCATCCGTTTTAATCACATTAGCTAACTTGTGCTTAGTTAGTGCTTTAATGCCTTTATCCCAGGCTTTGTTGCTTAACCCGCTTTCCGATTTTAGTACATTTAAAGGAAGGCTTTTCTTTGCTTTTAAAACTTCGAAAATCGCTTTTTCGTTATCGCTTAATGCTACTGTCTTTTTCTCTGGTCGCATTTGCGGGAAGAACAACACCTCTTGAATAGATTGATTGTTAGTTAAAAACATGATTAATCGGTCCATCCCTATGCCCATTCCAGATGTTGGCGGCATACCGTATTCTAAGGCTCTTAAAAAATCATGATCTATAAATTCTGTTGCTTCGTCATCGCCTTTTGCAGCCAGTTTTAATTGGTGCTCAAAACGCTCTCTTTGATCAATAGGATCATTAAGCTCAGAATAGGCATTGGCTATTTCTTTACCACAAACCATTAATTCAAAGCGCTCCGTTAATTCAGGATTGTCTCTATGTTCTTTACAAAGCGGACTCATTTCTTTAGGATAGTCTGTAATGTAAGTAGGCTGTATGTAGTTGCCTTCACATTTTTCACCAAAAATTTCATCAATCAACTTACCTTTACCCATGGTATCATCCACTTCAATACCTAAATCTTTGGCAGCTTGTCTTATTTCACCTTCCGTTTTACCAGTAATATCAAAACCAGTAAATTGCTTTATAGAATCCGCCATGGTAACTCTGGCATACGGTGCTTTAAAGTCTATCTCATGCTTGCCAAAGGTCACTTTAGTAGAGCCATTTACAGCCATAGCACAGTACTCTAATAAGCGCTCACAAAAATCCATCATCCAGTTGTAGTCTTTGTAAGCTACATAAATTTCCATAGCTGTAAATTCTGGGTTATGCGTTCTGTCCATACCTTCATTTCTAAAGTTTTTTGAGAACTCATAAACACCATCAAAACCGCCAACAATTAATCGTTTTAAATAAAGTTCGTTAGCAATTCGCATGTATAGCGGCACATCTAAAGCGTTGTGATGTGTTATAAACGGACGGGCAGCAGCACCTCCTGGGATAGGCTGTAAAACAGGTGTTTCAACTTCAAAGTATCCAGCCTCATTGAAAAACTGACGCATGGCATTAAAGAGTTTTGTACGCTTTACAAATACTTCCTTTACTTGTGGGTTTACAACCAAATCAGCATAACGTTGTCTGTAACGTTGCTCAGGGTCGGTAAAGGCATCATAAACCACTCCATCTTTTTCTTTTGGCAAGGGTAACGGTTTTAGCGCCTTGCTTAACAGTTTGAAGTTTTTAACTTTTACGGTTTTTTCACCCACCTTGGTAGTGAATAATTCACCTTCAATGCCAACAAAGTCTCCAAAGTCAATGAGTTTTTTAAAAACGTCATTATATAAGGTTTTGTCTTCGTCAGGACACATTTCGTCACGGTTAAAGTATACCTGAATTTTGCCTTCGGCATCTTGCAATTGAGCAAAACTCGCTTTGCCTTGTACCTTAATCATCATTAAACGCCCAGCAATAGTTACCTGTTTGCCTTCTTCAAATAGCGTTTTTACCTGCTTTGAGGTGTGGTTTACAGGGTATAAGTCAGCTGGATATGGATTAATGCCCAACGCACGTAATTTTCCTAATTTTTCTCTTCTTACAAGCTCTTGCTCAGATAATTGTGACATAACTCTTTGTGTGGTATGAAATTTTAAAGGCACAAAGATAAACATTTGATTCCCTTTTTTCTATCAATGAATTACGATTTTTTTTACTCATTTTTGGGCGTTACCACAAGGGTCGGGCTATGCGTTTCAATCGCTTTAATCGTGCCTCACAAAGCGGATTTTCACTGCTATCCCTAACGCAATTTGTAACAAAGCTTAAACTTTAGCGTCCAATACGTAATCATCAATTAAAAAGAATCATATCATGAGTTTTTGGAGAGTTTTACTAGCTATAATATGTCCGCCATTAGCGGTAATTGGCAAGGGGTGCGGCTCTATCTTTATTGTTTTTTTATTGTGGCTTTGTGGTTGGGTGCCTGGTGTTATAGCGGCTTTGATTATCCTTAATAATCCGAATAATTAAAATCGATAAATATTGTATTTTTGCAGCCTATGAATAAGCAAATAGAACTGCAAGATTTAGGACATAAAGATTACCAAGAGACCTGGGATTACCAAGAGCAATTGTTTAAAGGTATTGTTGATGCTAAGATTAAAAATAGGAGAGATGACACAGATGATAATACCTCCAATTATTTTTTATTTGTTGAGCATCCTCATGTTTATACTTTAGGTAAAAGTGGTGATTTGTCAAATTTATTGCTCAATGAGAGGCAATTAACTGAAAAAGGCGCTACCTTTTATAAAATAAATAGAGGAGGAGATATCACCTATCATGGCCCTGGACAAATTGTAGGCTATCCTATTTTAGATCTTGAAAATTTTTTTACTGATATTCATAAATACCTTCGGTTTTTAGAGGAAATGATTATTCTAACACTGGCCGAGTACGGTTTAAAGGCAGAACGTAGTCCTGGTGAAACAGGCGTTTGGCTAGATGTAGGAACACCATTTGCTAGAAAGATTTGTGCAATGGGGGTGCGCGCCAGCCGATGGGTAACCATGCATGGTTTTGCGCTCAATGTTAATGCAGATTTGGGTTATTTTGATCATATCATTCCGTGCGGAATTCGAGGTAAAGCCGTAACGTCATTACATGTAGAGTTAGGAAAAGCTACTGTTAATGAGGCAGATGTTAAAGGTAAACTTCTAAAGCATTTTACTAACCTGTTTAATGCTGAGTTTGTAAAATCGTAATAATAAATACAGCGCTTTTATCTTTGTCCTAATTTTGAAGCCAAAACGCTAATAATTAAAATCTGCATAGCATGGTACAACATGATAGGTAGTAGAATTAATCCAATAGGAAATGTAGGAGGAAATAAAATGGCTGAAAAAACGGTGCCGTGCACTAATGATTTTTTGGTACCACAAAATTGGGCAGTGATCCTATCTTCAATGCTAAAACTCAAAGCTTTTGATGCATATCCTATAATATGATACACAGCAAAAAAGAGTAATAGAATAAAAAGGCCAATCAGTAGAAGGTCAGCAATGCTAATATCCTCAAAAATACGATCTTCAAAAGACCTTGAAAAGCTTTTGTAAATAATTAAAAGAATTACCGATTTGTCAAAGAGCGTTAGTTGCCTGTGGTAGGTATTGGCGAGTTTTTGACCAAATCGTTGTAAAGCCATGCCTAAAATCACAGGAAGAAGGATTTCAATAATAAGTTTAATGTAAATCTCACCTAAATTAAAATCACCTGATGATTGCGGAATAAAAAGATCTAGCCATAAAGGGGTAATAGCAATACCAATTAAGCCAGAAATACTGGCATTAAATATAGCTGCAGGAATATTCCCTTTAGCAATAGATACCATTACAACAGACGAAGAAACCGTTGAGGGTAAGGCGGCTAAAAACAAAAAGGCTAACCATAAATTAATCCCTTCTTCTGACATTATAAAGGGTTTAAAAAGAAGAACCAGCAATGGGAAAAGTAAAAATGTAGCGGTTTGCACTAATACATGCAATTTCCAGTTTTTAAGTCCGTCCTTTATTTTATTCGGACTCAGTTTAAGGCCGTAAAAAAAGAAAATAAGAGATACCCCAATAGAACCTATAGTATCTAAAGGAACGCTACTAGAAGTACTTCCCCATTGAGGAAAAAAATACGAAAGTATGATAGTGCCAATTATGGCTAGAACAAACCGATCAATTTTCATTTGTATATACCCTTTTTAGTAATAATACTAACAATCAAATTATTAGCTAACAGTTTCATTAAAACTTTTCAGGTACAAATGTTTGGTAATTCATAGGAGGGCGCACATAACCTTCATAATCTGGTAATTCGGGTAATTCTATAGGTTTGATGTCAATTTTCTCATAGGGAATTTGACTTAAAACATGGCTAATGCAATTTAACCGTGCTTTTTTCTTGTTGTCTGAATTTACCACATACCAAGGCACCTGTTTTGTGTCTGTATGAGCAAACATATTGTCCTTTGCTTTTGAGTATTCTAACCACCTAGAGCGCGACTCTAAATCCATGGGGCTAAATTTCCAGCGTTTTAAAGGATTGTTTATACGGTTTTTAAACCGTCTTTCTTGTTCTTCATCACTTACCGAAAACCAATATTTTAGAACAATAATACCCGATCTTACTAGCATACGTTCAAATTCTGGACAGGATCTTAAGAACTCATCATATTCATCTTCGGTACAAAATCCCATTACTTTTTCAACACCAGCTCTGTTGTACCAACTTCTATCAAAAAGTACAATTTCTCCTGCGGCAGGGAGGTATTGAACATAACGTTGAAAATACCATTGTGTTTTTTCTCTTTCTGTTGGAACACCCAAAGCAACTACTTTACAAATTCTTGGATTTAAAGGTTCAGTAAAGCGTTTTATAGTGCCACCTTTACCAGACGCATCGCGTCCTTCAAAAAGGATAACTACTTTTAGCCCTTGTTTTTTTACCCATTGCTGAAGGTGTACAAGTTCTACATGGAGTTCTTTCAATGCGGTATCATAGTCTTTATTTGATATTCCTTTACTCATTCTTTAGATTTTGGTTGCTTACTGTATAAATATATAAAATTGATAATAGAGTTACAGTCTAATTCTAAAAAGGTATTTCACTTATAGTTACATAGACACATTATTGATATTTATTTAGTCAGGCTATTAAGCTAGTCAAGTTTGATTTTAGGAACTTATAAAAAACTTGACATTGGAGTTTTTAATATGAAGACTGTTTTGGAAACTGTTAATTTAGAGGCACAACTAAACTATTTAACCGTGATTAAGATATACACTATTTTAGCTATTTTTTCAATTACCATTACTTTTTCGCAAGATTGGTCTGGAATTCCAGTTCCTGCCGATCCAGGAGTAGGTAAAGCCTGGGTTTTACAAGATAATGTGTCAGACGATTTTAATTATTCTGCACCAGCCTCAGATAAAGGAAGTACATTCTTATTAAAATGGGATGATTGGTATCATAATGGCTGGTCTGGGCCAGGCCTGACTACTTGGGCAAGAAATCATTCTTTGGTAGAAGGCGGAGAGTTAAAATTGATTGCCTCGAGATATCAAACAAATAGAGTAAATGCAGGAGTCATTCATTCTAGAAACACTGTAGTTTATCCTGTTTATATTGAAATTAGAGCAAAAATTATGAATTCGGTTTTGGCTAATGGCGGTTGGATGTTAAGTCCCGATGATACGCAAGAAATTGATTTTATGGAAGGTTATGGAGCCACATTATGCGGAAATTGCCCCTCTGGTAGTCAAGATCAAACTTGGTATGCACAACGAATGCATATGAGTCATCATGTGTTTGTGAGAGACCCTTTTCAAGATTGGCAACCAAGTGAGTATAATGATGTAGGTAGTAATCCTGTAGATGTAATTCAGCCCACCTGGATTACTCGAGATGATGGTTCAGGCATGATTAACTGGAAGGATGATTTTCACAGATACGGAGTGTATTGGAAGGATCCAACCCATTTGTATTATTACATTGATGGCAATTTAGTAACCTATAGAGAAGGTATGGATGAAATTGATCCGTTATACTTTACAAATACTGTTAATCCTGGTGATAGTAATAATGATACCCGAACAGGGTTAAGCAAGGCTATGGATATTCTTTTTAGCGTAGAAGATCAGGATTGGAGATCAAATAATGAGGTTACTCCAACGGACACGGAATTATCTAATACTAATAATCACACCCTAAGAGTCGATTGGATTCGAGCTTATAAGCCTGAAAGTACGGCCTCAGTTGATGAATGGTTTACAAGTAATTTACAAGTTAATCCAAATCCTTTTGATGATTATATAGAACTAAAAGCTGATGTTCTATTGAAAGCAGCGCATATGTATACCTTGAGTGGCGGTAAAGTTCTGGTGAAAGAAAAGATAAATAAACGTTTAGATACTATATCTACAGCCTCATTGAGCTCGGGTATATATGTGTTAAAAGTAGAAAGTGATTCTGGTTTATGGAGCCATAAAAAAGTTGTTAAGAAATAAATATTTAGCAAATAATAAAGACGCTTACCTAAATTGAGCGTCTTTATTATCGGTTAATTTTCGCTATTGAAAAACACTTTGTAGTAATGCATCTTTTTTTCTTCGTCATAGCCGCGCTCAAGATATTCTTCCGAGGCATCGGGAGCATCAATGTCTAACTTAATTTGAATATTGGTGTCTAATTTAATATCGGTTTTAATTTTGCGTTTTTCTTTGTTTACAACAGCTTCAGCAACGTCAAATTGATTGCGTAACACTAAATTTTGTTCGCTCTCAAATTCCTTTTTAAAGTCGTCGAACTCTTTTTTATGCTTATCTTCTTCAAATAATTCATCCTTAAAGCGCTCAATGTTCATAACCTCATTTTCTTTAAAAAAGTCAATAGTCTTAGCCAGAAATGTATTTTGTTCTTGAGCCCCATAACTTGTTTTTATAATTTCAGAAGAAAAATCTTTACAAAATGAAATATACTGCTGGGTATGGTTGTTGGCATCATCCGCATATTTAATATTTAAAAAATGATTAATCCAATATTGGGCATCATAGTTATTATTGTCTACACTTAAAATAATGTTACCTTCTGCATCACTTTGATTTAAAATTAAGCAACCCTTATCAACTTTTTTTGAACTGATGCCTTTCTGAACCAACACGTCATAACTGTTGTTTTCTAAATAGGTTTGAAAAAAGTTTACTTTGTTTTCAATTTTGAAGATGCCCAAGGCATTTGTAGTAATGTCTCTAAATTCAATACCCTCAAAAAGTACCACTAAAACATCGCCAGTTTTAATATTAGCAGAGCTTGATTGTTCATATAAATGGGTTACAATGTGTTTTGATGTTTCAATAAAAGCCTCCTCATCATTAAAGATTTGTGCGCTATAGCTATTAATTTCGTTTAATGAAATATTGGCATGGTGGTTAAACCTGTAGCTTTGAACCACGGTGCCAAAAGGCCGTAATAAAAAAGGAAGCATTAAATCATAACTAGGTTCATCAAAATCTACAACCTGATCTGAAAATGCATTTTTTGTGTCGTTAAACTTATTTCCAACTTTATGAATGATGAATTTTGAAATGGAGGCGTTTTTTCTAGAAATCATGTGTGTATAATATAGAATGCAATAGTATTAAATTAACTTGAAATTAGAGTAAAAGAGAGCGCCAAAACACAAGGCTTTGACGCTCCTAGATTTGAGGACTTAATTGTTTATACTTAAAAAAGATTTTTAAAATAGAGAGTGTTGATTAATAGCTAATTACGGGTAAATATAACGTATATTACATAATGATACTAATTAATTTGATAAAGAATGATAGAGTTGCTTTCTCCTTTGGTTACAAACTCTAAATTTATGTCTCTATCAATGTTATCTAAATCGATAATACTATTACCATAAACGGGAAAGTTAGCAATGATTTTAGATTGACTATCAAAAAGATATACTTTGTGAGCTTGCAAATCTGTAGTGGTTACATAAATTTTATCATTGATGTAAAATATTTTTGGTGTTGAATAGCCACCAAAATCTAAATCGGTTGTTTTGTTTTTTATGGTGAGTTTGTTTTCACTTTGAGTAACCAATGTTTTACTTGTAGTAGTTAAACTATGATTGTCAGAAAGATTTAAACTACGTTTAGAAACATTACCTTTCGTATCAACAGCAATAATATCTCCATTAGAGTCTGTGGTAGTAAAAGTATTGTTATATAGAAAAATAGGTTGGTCTGAATAGGTATGGGATTGTTTTGGTTTTACACGTGTTTTACCAACGCGGTTTAAAATGTATAAGTTGTTTTTAGTTTTGAAAGCAATATAATCCTTACTGCCTATTCTAAAATGTTGCGGTTGAGAGAGTATAGTGTTGTCGGCAGATTTAAAGGTAAACCCTTTTACAACTTTTCCTTTTACATCATACATTAATACATGTTTGCCCTGTGTTACTAAAAGACGGTATTTTTTTTTCTTATCATAATCAAATACCGAGAGTGGTTGGGTAATGGCATCATTGAATTTTAAAGGAAACGGACTAACATCTTTTCCATTTCTATCTAAAACATAAATACGGTTTGGTGTGGCAAAAGCCAATTGAAGTCGACCGTTTTTATACATGTCAATTTGTTCTATATTACCAAGAACGGGGCCTCTTAGTTTTTTCTTCCAAAGGATTTTTCCTTCATTAGAAATTAAATATAATTGGTTGTTAACATCTTGAACCACAATCTCTTTTTGCATTGTAATATGGTTTTTTACAAATTGTGGTGTATTCAGAACATCGGTATCCAGTTTAATATTGAGCTGCTCGGTCACTGAGTTGACTAACGCTCTTGATTTGTTCTTGCCAATAACACCATTTACATGAGCAAAACTATGGTCATATATAAATTGAATGGCAGAAGCATTATAGCCCTTTAATGAAATATGCTGCTTTTCGTCAATATTTTTATTTAAGATATTTTGAAGGGTTGATGTGTTTACTACTTGAAGAAAAGAGGCGGCGTCACTCAATTTCGCTTTGGCTGTTTTAAAATGCTGCGTTTCTGCTAGGGTTGTTTTGTTTTGGAAGTTTGCAATAATGTTTTGAAGCAGGTCTTTGCGGTTGGTAAAAACAAAAAAATGATCTATTTGACAATACATATTTATAGCATTGAAATTGATTAATGGTGCAAACGTTTCTGAAAACAAATTGGAGTTGTCAAATTCAAAAAAATCAATTTCTCTATAGGTATCTATTTTATTTTGCTCTGCCAGTAAAGCATCTTGCGTGGCAATAACATCTGTAGAATTTAAAACAATAGCTTGGTTGTTGTCTTCATAAATAACACCAACTTCTGTAATATCATTAAATAAAGCTGTAGCTGTTGTAATACTGTCTTTAGAGTTGAATGTTGCCAAATTTTGCTCTAAGGTTTTAAAGTTGTCAAAAGTGAAACTAACAAAACCATCACTGTTTGATGGGGTTATATGTTGAATTTGATTCTCTTGAGGTACAGTATTTCTAAAGATGTTTATTATGTGCGTTGAGTCATTGGCTTGTGTTATCCCATTAAAATAAATCTGATCTTGAGAAAGCTCGGCATCAAAAGCCATGTATTTGGTAAACGTATTTAGGTTTAAAGAATCTTCAATAAAAACGGATTCTAAGAATTGTTGATTTGGTTTTAGTATGACCGAGCACGTACTATTTTCACCCGTAGCATGGTAAACTTTTATAAAATCTAAATCTCTTTTTGTTGATGAAAAGTTATTTAAAACGGTTTCTTTTGAAGTTGATACAAAAAAGACACTGTCAATCACAGCACTATAAAACATTTGGTCTTTTACCATTAATTTGGTAATGGGTGTGTTTTTTATAGTAACAGATTCTTCTTTATAGTCTGGTAGAGAATCTGTTTTTAAAAGATTTTTGGTAAATCGTGTTATAATAGCAAAATCAATACTATCATTTTTTTGTTTTGAAAGGCAAATAAGAACATCACCTTCTGGGTTTAAAAACGATAGATTTTCAATTTTTTGTTGAAGAGCATTGTAGGTCTTTGTTTTTGATATGTTTTGAAGAAAATCACTGTTGTGAATACTTCCCTTAAGAGCTTCAATATTTGATGTTTTTATTATAATTTCAGCCTGCTCAGGAACAAAATCAAGGAGTGTAGAACGTTTTGTTTCTAAGTTAGTGCATCCTAGGAATAAAACAAGTAGGAGAGGGAAATAAAAAAGTCTCATGGATTGAATCAATTTTTACAAACCTAATATTTTTTCAACGCATAAAAAACTTATAGCGGTAACTTTAATTGTTCGGGTAATAATCTAAAAGATTTTCGGTGGTATTTGGTAATTCCGTAAGTTTTAATAGCCTCTCTGTGTTCTTTTGTAGGATATCCTTTGTTTTTTTTCCAGTTGTACATAGGGAATTCCTCATGAATTTTATCCATGTATAAGTCCCGATAGGTTTTTGCTAAAACAGAGGCGGCCGCAATACTTAAATATTTACCATCACCTTTAATAATCGTTTCAAACGGAATAGCATTAAAAGGTTTAAATCTATTACCATCAACAATAATATATTCAGGAACTTTTTCTAATTGTTCTATAGATTTGTGCATCGCTAAAATAGAAGCATTTAAAATATTGATGGTGTCAATTTCATTTTGAAACACATGTGCTACTCCAAAACATACGGCTTCTTTTTCTATAATCGGTTTTAATGTAAAACGTTTTGTTTCGCTTATTTGCTTAGAGTCATTAAGTACAGCATTATTAAATTTTGGGGGAAGTATAACCGCAGCGGCTGTAACAGGACCCGCTAAACAACCACGCCCAGCTTCATCGGTGCCGCATTCTAAAATATATCCTGAATGATTTTGTAAAAGCATAGGGCTAAAATATTGATAATATTCTAATTTTTAAATTCAGGAAATGCCTTGTTGAGCAATAAAGTTGAAAGCCAAATAGAACGTTAAATGGATTAAAAGTAACCGATTGCAAAAATTAACCACTTACCGTTTGGTTTAAAGACTAACTTTATAATAAAGTAAAGTCTATTTAATCAAACAGAAAAGTCTCAATGGAAAAGATGGCTGGTGTTTTTATAGATTTCTTTATTTAAAATAATTAATCGTTGTTTTCGTTCAAATAATTACTTTTGTTTCGAAAAAAATGATTGAGGATAGAAAGATTGATTTTCTATTTGAGTAGACTTAATATATGAGACTTAAAATACCATTTTGCCTAAAATCAAGAAGTATAAGCATAAAATTTGTTTTTTTATTGAGTATGTTTTTATTGTATACAGTAATGGTAGAGGCGCAGAATGAACCTGCAACACAGAATACTCAAGAACAAAATACTGTGGCGCCATCAGACTCGTTATTGCTTCCTGGTAACCCACCTAAGCAGAAACCTTCAAAAGATAAAGGTAAGCCTTTAGCAAACATACAAGATTATCAGATTATTTCCTTTAAGAATGACACCACCTTTGTTGATACTACGTTAACCATTCAAAAGGATTATAAAATGAATTATTTGCGAAGGGATAATTTCGGACTCATTCCTTTTGCCAATTTAGGACAAACCTACAACCAACTTACCTATAATTTTGAAAACACCAGTTTAATGCCCAAAATAGGAGCACGAGCAAGGCATTTTAATTATATGGAGGTTGAAGATATTAACTATTACAGAATGCCTACGCCATATACAGAACTTTTTTACAGAAGTGCTTTTGAGCAAGGGCAACTGTTAGACGCCTTTTTTTCAGCTAATTTAAGTCCGCAATTTAATTTTTCAATAGCTTATAAAGGACTAAGATCGCTTGGTAAGTATCAGCATATTTTAACAAGTACAGGAAACTTTAGGGTGACTGGAAATTATCAAAGTAAAAATAGACGCTATAATGCTAGAGGGCATATCGTGACTCAAGATTTAATGAATCAGGAAAATGGCGGACTTACAGAAGATAGTGTTGAGAACTTTGAAAGCGGTGATGAAGAGTTCTTTGATCGTTCTATTCTGGAAGTTAATTTTGAAGATGCCGAAAGTATATTGCTTGGGAAAAGGTATCATTTAGATCATAGCTTTAATATTGTAAAGCCTAACGATTCTGTATCAAAAAACAGATTGTCATTAGGACATGTCTTTACCTATAAAACCAAGTATTTTCAATATGACCAGCAGAGTGCCCAAACAGCCATGTTTGGAGATGCTTTTAAAACAAGGGATTTAACAGATAAGGTTGTTTTAAAGAATATGTACAATGAGGCTAATCTGAATTATAGCAATAATGTGATTGGCGATTTGCATTTTAATATTAATAACAACAGCTATAATTATGGGTATAACCGTTTAGTAAGTCTTAATGGGCAACTTATTACCAATCGATTAATAGGTGATGTTGTCGCCATTGGCGGAAAGTATCATAAACAACATGGTGGCGTGGCCGTTACAGGTGAAGGCGGTTTGAATCTATCGGGTGATTTTAAAGGAAACTACATAAAAGGAACAGCAGGCTTTAAGCTTAAAACTATTTTTGAAGTAGAAGCATCAATTAATCATAGCTCAAAAGCACCTAATTATAATGCCCAATTATATCAAAGTAACTATTTAAGCTATAACTGGCAAAATAGGTTTAAGAATATTGAAACGCAACAATTGGGATTTAAACTAGCATCAAAGAAAATAGCCGATATTTCAGTAGATTTTTCTACCATTGATAATTATGTGTATTTCATGAAAAGTGAATCAACGGGGCAAGTAGCACCTTTTCAAAGTACAAATACAATCAATTATTTAAGAGTAAGATTAGATAAGGAGTTTAAAGTAGGTAAGTTTGCGCTCAATAATACGATAGAGTATCAAAACGTAACCGATAAAGATTCGGTTTTAAATGTGCCCGAATTCAATACCAGAAACACGTTGTATTTCTCGAGTCATGTCTTTAAAAAAGCCCTGTATCTGCAAACAGGATTTACTTTTAATTACTTTACTGAGTTTTTTATGAATGCCTATAATCCAATTATGGCTGAGTTTTATGTTCAGAAGGAAAGAAAGTTTGGCGGGTTTCCTAGATTAGATTTCTTTTTAAATGCTCAAATAAGAAGAACTAGAATTTACTTCAAGGCAGAGCATTTTAATTCATCGGTTACGGGTTATAATTATTATTCGGCGCCAACCTATCCTTATAGAGACTTTATTGTACGCTTTGGTTTGGTCTGGAATTTTTTCCATTAGCAAAGCAACTAAGTCAGTTTATTTATTCAAGTTGTTTTAATAGTTGTATTTCTTACTTTCTAAAAAATGAATCCTACTTCTCTGTATAATATAGTATAGAATAAGGATGAATTTGTTGTTCCTTTAATATGATTTATATGTAATTT
>NZ_VDCS01000130.1 GCF_006265225.1 Allotamlana fucoidanivorans
ATGACGTTTTCTATGCCGTCAACCATGTTAGTGCGCTTAGGAACCAGCATAGGGTTAAAAGAAGCTTCTCGGTCTCTGGGAACTTTAATATTAGTCTCTCCTAAAGCTGTTTTTATCTTTTTAGATCCATAGCCGTTACGGGTATTGCTATTATCGGACTGCTGATGCTTCTCATAGTCTAAATGAGCGTCAAGTTCTCCTTCTAGCATCTTTTCAATACCTCGCTTTTGGATGGATTTTAGAAAGGAGGT
>NZ_VDCS01000131.1 GCF_006265225.1 Allotamlana fucoidanivorans
ACTCTTCCAAAGCGTATCAAAGTAGATAATGGAAGTGAATTTATTAGTAAAGTTTTGGATAAATGGGCCTATGAAAACCAGATAGAACTAGACTTCTCAAGACCAGGAAAACCTACAGATAATCCTTTTATAGAGAGTTTCAATGGTTCTTTTAGGGATGAATGTTTAAACGTAAATTGGTTTCTGTCAATGGAAGATGCGCAAGAAAAACTAGATATGTGGAGAGAAGAATATAACAACTTTAGACCTCA
>NZ_VDCS01000132.1 GCF_006265225.1 Allotamlana fucoidanivorans
ACGCCAATAATAAATTATGCCTCGCTCTAATAATATTGTTCTTGTTGGAGCCTCTAGATTATTAAAACTATGTGTTATCTGAGTAAAAGTATCATTTCTTGATACTTCTATAGTATACTTTATAGTATCTCCTTCTGCATCGGTTGAAGCATTCCATGTAAAACTTAAATTATTATCTATACATAACTGACCATTGGTTGGAGTACCTAAAGTAGGAACCGTTGGGGCCGTATTTGTTGATGGCCCTGGAT
>NZ_VDCS01000133.1 GCF_006265225.1 Allotamlana fucoidanivorans
TTATTATCTATACATAACTGACCATTGGTTGGAGTACCTAAAGTAGGAACCGTTGGGGCCGTATTTGTTGATGGCCCTGGATCTGGCCCCGGATCTGGCCCCGGATCTACAGGATCATCGCCACCGCCACTACATGATAATACTATTAGTCCTATGAATATATATATATACTTTTTCATTTTTATTCCTTTATTATTTTTAAAACCTTCGGCTTATCGCCTCCTAATTGCAGTACAGCAAAGTAAATACCC
>NZ_VDCS01000134.1 GCF_006265225.1 Allotamlana fucoidanivorans
TATTATATTGTAACCAGAATTTATAAAACCAAAATGATAAGTATAATAATTAAGTTAAAAAATCATCGTTATCCCTCCCTCTTTGGTATATTATATAGTTCTAAACCATTCATATAAACAAGTTGGCAAACATTATGAGAAATGACTGAAAAAAGACCAATTTATAGTACTTTTTCGTGGATACGCTTTGTAAAGGACATAATTTTTGTATTAATAATCCTCTATTTCGTAATAAATATATTTATT
>NZ_VDCS01000135.1 GCF_006265225.1 Allotamlana fucoidanivorans
TTATGATGCATCTAAAACACGCTTTACTTTGCCTGTTATTCAGTTCACTTCCTTTTTAGAACACTTCACTTAAAAAGACACCGTTTAGCCTTTGTATCTGGGGTATCTTTGACTCAAAGAAAAAAATAGAATAAAAAATTAGGGGTTTTATAACACTTATACCCTATTACAGATATAAGACAATAGTAAGTTTTTCATATAGTTAGTTTGGTTAGTTTGAAACCGCTCAGTAATCTCAAAATACT
>NZ_VDCS01000136.1 GCF_006265225.1 Allotamlana fucoidanivorans
AACAATGGCTAAAATTAATTGCTTCGGAATTTTCTGCCGAAAATTCCTCTTTCTTTGCTATATTTGGTTCATGGCGGAAAGAATCCTGCGGATTTTTCCGCAACATAATCTTAGCCAAGGCCGTTACCAAATATAGTGCAAGAGCGATATTCGGTGCTTGTTTAAAATATTGGTTTTTTGCCTAAAAATCAGTTCTAATTTTCAAAGTTTTGGCTCAAGTCCTTTTTTGAGAACTAAACGCCAAT
>NZ_VDCS01000137.1 GCF_006265225.1 Allotamlana fucoidanivorans
TTATTGTTTTGAGAATATAATGACATAGTTATTAACAACATTAAAGCGGAGGTAATATTTCGCATTTTATTTTAAATTAAGGATTATCTGAATTTTATAGAATTAGGTTAACATTATTGCCAACGTGTTGGTGTAAGGATAGTTGCGTGTGCAAGCAACTAACTTACTAAAAATGAAACGAACCAGAGGAAAATCCGTAGGATTTTCCGAGTAGGCTAGAATCAAGCAATTATTTTTACACGGTG
>NZ_VDCS01000138.1 GCF_006265225.1 Allotamlana fucoidanivorans
AATTTGAATCTCAAAATCAGCGTTCCGATTAAGTAAAGTCAGATAAGATTTGAGTTAATAATAAAGGTCAGAATTAATTTTAAAATCCAACGTGAAGTTTGTTCGGAGTTATTGTAACCAACGGTTTGGTACATGCTTTCGTTGCGTTTTCTTACGTAAAAATAGCAAATAAAGCCAGATATTTGGCAGTTTTGTAAAACTTTTCGTAAGCAAACAAAAACAAGCAATGAAGTATGTGCATT
>NZ_VDCS01000139.1 GCF_006265225.1 Allotamlana fucoidanivorans
GCCATATTCTTACTTTTCCCAGATGGAAAAATAATTTATGCAATTGCCTGTCTTGCTATAGCTGGAGCTTATTTATTTAGTGACATAAAAATATTAATCGGAAAAAAAACTACTGCCAACAATGGTAGCCGTTGCACGAGCCCATAATTTTATAAAAACTTGAATTACAAACGCCTATTTTCAGGGCGTTTGTTGTTTTTGGTAGTTATTCACCATCTAAAATCAAGATGCTTTCTGGGGCT
>NZ_VDCS01000014.1 GCF_006265225.1 Allotamlana fucoidanivorans
ACTCTTCCAAAGCGTATCAAAGTAGATAATGGAAGTGAATTTATTAGTAAAGTTTTGGATAAATGGGCCTATGAAAACCAGATAGAACTAGACTTCTCAAGACCAGGAAAACCTACAGATAATCCCTTTATAGAGAGTTTCAATGGTTCTTTTAGGGATGAATGTTTAAACGTAAATTGGTTTCTGTCAATGGAAGATGCGCAAGAAAAACTAGATATGTGGAGAGAAGAATATAACAACTTTAGACCTCACAGTTCCTTGGGAGATATCCCTCCCAATGAATACATCGAAATGAATTAAAATAGCTCGGATCCTCTACTTTTAACTGGTTCTTAATTTGGGAGGAGATCAAAATTTTGAGGTGTCCTAAAAAAGGAATAGGCTACAATGGGATAGTTTACAGTTTAATATAGGTAGAATTATTTAAAAAAACCTATTAACACAGAAGATTAAAACTTCACGTTAATAGGTTTACTATTTGTTAACTCAAAAAAACTATACCCTTTTAACTATGCAGCTCTTTTGTTATACTTTTAAAAGTATTCATTATTAATCCAACATCAACCGCATAAGAAATATATTGAACCCCTATTTCACGCCACATTTTAGCTTTTTCTACAGACTCAGTGAAGGTTCCTACTGCTTTATCATATTTTTTTGCGGTTTCAACGGCCAATTTCATGGCATCAACAACTTTTGGGTTATCAACCTCTCCTGGTACGCCACAAGATTGTGATAAATCATATGGTCCTAAAAATATCACATCGATACCGTCAACCTTAACAATCTCTTCAAGGTTGTTAATACCTTCCATGCCTTCTATATGAATAATAGTGATTACAGAATCATTAGCTTTTCCAAAATGATCAGCTGGTCCTATATTAGTATATTCAGCGGCTCTAACATACCGACACATCCCTCTTTCTCCTTTTGGATAAAACTTGGTAGATTTTACTAACTTGTCGGCATCAGCTTTTGTACATATTTGTGGAACTTGAATACATTTAGCACCAATGTCTAAAGTTCTTAAAATTAAAGTCTCAGAATTTTCAGTTACTCTAACCACTGGCGTAATACCTCTTGCCTCTGCTGCTCTAATCATATTTTGAACAGACTCAATACTATATGGGCCATGTTCCATGTCAATAATTACAAAATCAAAACCACTATACGCCGCAATTTCAACAATGGCAGGATCCTGCATTTTACAAAAAGGACCATATACTGTTTTTCCTTCTTTTAAACTTTGTTGTAATAAATTCTTTGTCATAATTTACAATGCTGTAGACACGCGTTTTTTAACTAAATAATCTTCAAGAGCCAAGTGTGAACAGTCATGCCCAATACCACTATTTTTAAATCCGCCGTGTGGTAAATAAATAGAATATTTCACACCATTAATCTGAATTTCACCAAACTCTAATTCTTCTGTAAAACGCTCAATACGCTTATGATTATTTGTAAAAATGTAAGATGCTAAACCAAATTCGGTGTCGTTTGCTAATTCTAATACTTCATCATCAGTTTCAAAAGGCATAACACCTGCAACAGGACCAAATGTTTCTTCTCTAAAAAGCTTCATGTCTGTAGTTACCCCAGATACAATGGTTGGTTCCATCCAATTACCGCCTTCTGGTAAGTCTGTTGGAATTTTACCACCATATTCTAGTTTACCACCTTTACCAACAGCATCCTCTATCAACTCAAACATTCTATCTCTGGCTCCTCTAGACGCCAAAGGCCCCATAAAAACATCTTCATTCTCTTTAATTCCGAAACCAACTTTAATATTTGAAGCTCTTTTAACGTACTCTGTTATGAATTTGTCATAAATATTTTTGTGAACAAAAATTCTATTTGCAGCTACACATATTTGCCCTGAATTTCCAAACTTTAATCCAATAGCCAAATTTAAAGCAATATCTAAATCTGCATCTTCAAATACAATAAATGGTGCATTTCCGCCAAGTTCCATGCCTAATTTCTTGATAGATGTGGTACTATCTGCAATAACACGCTGACCTGTTTGTGTAGAACCAATCATAGTTAATACAGCTGGAATCTTACTAGTAGTCATCGGCGTGGCCACCTCGCTACTTGGACCTGCTAATATATTTACAACACCTGCAGGGAAATTAATACTATGCATAATTTCACCAACCATATACGTTGATAATGGTGATATTCCTGAAGGCTTAATTATTAAAGAACAACCTGAAGCCAAAGCTGGTCCTATTTTATACCCTACATTTAGCAATGGGAAATTCCAAGCTAAATATGCTACCGCTACACCTGCTGGTTTTGAAATCATTTTATGCGTATGTGTATTCTCTACATCAGGAATAATCTCTTCCCTTAAATTTTGCATGGCACTTGGATACCATTCTAAAGCTTCGGTTAATCTGTCAATATCTTCTTCTGATCCTGCATAGGTTTTTCCCATTTCATGAACCATAGCAGTTCTTAACTCATACTCCTTCTCCTTGATGGCATCTCTAAGCTTCAACATCCATTGGGTTCTTTCTCCCAAAGAAAGTTTTGACCAATACTTGAATCCTTTTTGAGAAGACTCTAATGCTTTTAAGGCATCTTCTTGTCCTGCACGTGCTACCTGAGCAATGACTTCACCGGTTGCAGGACAAATCACATCATCCTTTTCGCCACTTACAGAGTCTACTAATTCACCATCAATGTATAATTTTTTATAACCGAAATTTTGTGTTTTCATTTTTATTTTACTTTTCAAATTCAGAAGCGTTACTGATAAATTTTAACTTCTTAAACTATTTTTTCTTCTCGTTTTGTTTTGTCGCAAAAGGCATACTTTTCTAACACGTCTTGGTCTATATCAATTCCAAGTCCAGGACGATCAGGTACGGCAATCATACCATCTTCCATTTTAATGGATGGGAATGATAATTTGTCTCGTAAACCATTTTCTGTTTGATCATATTCCATAAAGAAATCAGGTTGATACATTCTACCTGGAACAGACTCTATGTTTGATATAAAGTGAAGTGCCACATGTAACCCTATGGCGGTACCCCAAGTATGTGGAATTAAATCGATTCCATGAGTACTTGCCAATGTTGCGATGCGCTTTGCTTCTGTAAGCCCTCCACTGGCACAAATATCGGGTTGAATAATGTCTACCGATTTGTTTTCAATTAACTGTTTAAAACCAAACCTTAAATACTCACATTCACCTCCTGAGATTGGAATGGTCGTTTTTTGTCTCAATTCTCTGTATTGGTCATAAAATTCTGGAGATAAAGGCTCTTCAAACCAACCAATGTCATACTTTTCAATTTTTCTGGACAATTCAACAGCTTCTCGCAATGTATATGCATGATTAGAATCTACCATCAATTGAATATCTGGCCCAATAATTTCACGCATTTTTCTTACGTTTTCAACATCTTCTTTAATACCCAATCCTACCTTCATTTTCATAGCCTTAAAGCCTTGTGATATGTATAATTTTGCTTCCTTTTCAAAATCTTTTGAAGGGTTATTATAATCTGTAAAATATAACCCAGTAGCATACGGTTTTATCTTATCTCTATGGGCACCTCCTAAAAGTGTTGAAATAGGAAGTCCTAAAATTTTTCCTTTCAAATCCCAAACAGCAATATCAATAGCACTCATGGAGGCTACAAGGATACCTCTTCTCGCAAAATCGAGTGTTTTGCGGTACATTTTATTCCAAATCACCTCATTTTCTAAAGGGTTTTCTCCAACAACAAAAGGCTCTAACAACTTAATACCTGCCTCAAGCACTGTTGCCGGACCATAACCTTCTCCCCATCCATATTCGCCATTTGATGCCGTTACCTTAACCACACAGATGCATCGCTCTGAGTATTCCCATTGTGAAAAGAAGAAACTTTTAGACAACTTATCTTTTAATATGAAGGTCTCTATTTTTTCTATTTTCATAAGTATATTTATTAATAGTTGGTATTAATTAACAATCTAACCACAGGTTAACTTTCAAGGAATAAAATTAGCTATAATGTGCCTTTAATGAAACTCCATTTTTATCTCAAACAAATCAAAAATTACCTTTAAAACTCAGGTTGTTTTTTGCTAAAACACTAATTAACTCTTTTGTTGTAAACTGTTTATAGGTTTAAAAAAAATCATTAGTTAAATAAAATTTTATTTTACACCATTTATATGTATTAACAAAAGCTCTTTTTTTAAAGATTAATTTTCCATGTTCTTTTTCTTTCCTTGAAAAGTTTAAAGCTAATCAATAATTTTTAGTTTTTCACTTTTGTGATTCATTCTACTACGTTTTTAACCAAGACTTATATAACAAAAAAAAGGACTAAAATTTAATTTAGCCCATTTAAAACAACTTATCAATAATTAATTGTAAACTTCCTCTTCACTAATAGTAACATCATGTAAAACGGTTTCTTCTGGATCTTCTTTATATGTAGAAATGACCTCCATGGTACCAATACCATCTTCTTTTGAAGCGTTTGCTGTATACTGTACAGTATAGGTTTCCATTATAACATTACCGTTTTCATCAACAACTTCTTGGCCATCTTCATCAAAAACTGGTCGTTCTCTTTCTACTGTCCATTCAAAGTTATAATCTGTTTCTGATGATGTATCGGTATAATCAGTAGGTGTTTCTCCAATTAAACTCTGCGAATTTAAATGAGTTACCACCAATTGTTTTTCCTTGTACACATTAATGCGCTCTGGACCACCTTTATTAATATCAGTAATGGCATAAATTGGCTTTAGTTTGATATCTGAAGCTGCAAATCTTTCATCTTCCTCACAGGACATCGACACAACCACTAACAGGATTAGCCCTAGTATTTTATTTATAGTTTTCATAAGATTTTAATAATATTTTAGTTATGGTCTAACTTCTATTTCAATGAATTGCAAATTATCTATGTATAAAAGTTGTGGCCCCGTTACACCAACATTTTCAAGTGCATGAGGTCTAAATGTAAACCTTAAATTATCAGCTGCTGTAATATCTGCATTTAATACCACCTGATTTTCAACTGTTACCCATTTCCCCCTTTCTACATTTTCAATATCCCAAATTTGTCTACTAAATTCAGGCTTATTAAACTCCGTTCTGAATGTTTTTAAGGTTGTACCTGGTTCGATAAAAATATCATACGTCATTTTATAAGTACCAGCAGGGATGTCTTGTATTCTTGCAAGACCAAAACTCCATAAGTTCACATTAGGAATAGGATTTGAAGCCAAAGTACTGTATTTCATACTCGCATTACCATCAGACACTGGTACATTAGGTCCTTCTACACGTTCGTAAACATAAAGACCATTAGGACCATCAATAATATTACCATTACCAGTAAAATAATTTAGTGCAAACGCTCTGTTTGCCGCACCACTAGGCTCCTCAAAACTGGCGTGTGCTTTTTCTGGAATAACGTTTCCACCAAAGAACATAGCAACATTTTCAGGGCCAAAAGCCTGAAGCGTTCTATTATCTGCCGATTGTAATCCACCATTACCATCATAAGAAACTGTAATAATATCACTATTGTATATAGGTTGCGCTAAGCTAAGCTCGATAAAAATAGCATTGTCTTCTCTTACTTTGGCTAAGGCTACAGGAATATCTTGATTAAACGCACCATTTTGAACATTAACCGTGAAATGGCTCTCTGCTCCCGAAAAATCATTTACCTCACCATTTACTCTAAAAGAAATAATCTCATTTTCATCCTCTTTCAAAACACCATCAAATTGAAATGGTTGTGATGATTGAATTACTTTTACTTTTAAAGGAATCAATTTTTCAGTGTTTGATGTAGGCAAAGGAGCCGCTCTCAAAGATCTAAATGTACCTGCATTAAAAGTTCCTAATTTGTAAAAATTAATATTGGCTGGTTGTGCAGCTCCTACCCGGCTTGGAACGCCATCTGGAATAAACCAAGTGCCTCCATTAGGGCGTCCTACCACAGAATTATCAACAAACGTCAATGAAGTAGCCGCTTCTATTTCAACAACTGGCCAATTAGCCTCATCTTCTAAACTTGGCATGTCATCTTCTGTTACATTTAAAATCTCAACATCATCCTTTAATACTGAAAATGCTGGGTTTAAAAGCGCATATACATCAAATAAGAAATCTACTTGATAGGTATACACTCCATTTTCTTCTGTAATACTTTCAATAACATGATCTTTATAGGTATCACTCATATTAGAGGTAACAGGGGTGTCAAAGGTATTTATGAGCGTTACCTTGTTATCTCCCGCATTTCTAAATAACACATAGGCCTTACCATTGGTTGATGTTGTTCCTAAATTAGGATCAATAAACAATGGTAATGAATCATTTGTTTTAAATCCTTCCTTTAAAAATTTATTACCTTCCTCAATAATCCATTTTGAACTGTTCGCACCTTGTGCAAGATTAAAAAATGAAATTTGAGTTTCTGCGTTGATGGAAAATTGAGTATCTGCACCAACGTTTGGATTCAATCCTACCAACCAAGAAATATCTTCAAAGTTATCTTGCGGTGGATTATACTCTGCATACTCTTCTTCACAGCCCAAAACAGCTAAAAGACAAAAGAAAAGCGTTAAAAATTTTATATTTTTCATTGTGCTTATTTTTTAATTAATATTTGGGTTGGACGTTGTTTCTGCAAATGGTATTGGATATGTTCCATTTTTATCTTCATTATAATTCTGATTTGACAAATCATACTCATAATCAACTACAATATGGGCTTCTGAAGGTGGTGTATCGCTTCCTATTAAACTTGAATAGTTATTTCTATTAATGGTTTGCCCTGTATCCCAATTGTAATAGGAAAAATGAACTCCGTAATAAACTTCATTTGCAAGTTCTTCCAATCTATCTTTGAAGCTATAATTATCGGATTTTTTCCATCTTTGAAAATCTAAAAACCTAATATTATGACCTTCCGTTGAGAGTTCTAGAGGTTTTTCAACGCGCATTAAATGTTCCATAAGGGATTCAGCGGTGTATACTACATCATCATAAGTACGTCCTGGCTCAGATCCTGTTCCTAACAGTATAAGCCCCCATCGTTTTCTAATATCATTTATTAACTCTAAAGCGCCGTCAACATCACCCGTTTTAATTTTACACTCGGCTTGCATTAAATATACTTCTGAAAGTCTATTAAGTGTAATGTTTTTTGACGAATACGCTTGACCACCTGGTAATTCATTTTCATTTCTAACAATATCATGATTTTGATATTTCTTCCACCATGCAAACCCCCAATTCTCTCCACCAAAACGATTGTATTGACTTGTGGTCCCTTCTAGGTAATAAGTAGTTTGATTATCATCAACCACAGCTATCATCGCCGAACATCTCAAAGGTACCGCACGAAGTGACAAATCACCGTTTTCATCTATATAATAATTTCTAGGGTCTAGCGGATCCATAGGCTCTGTTTTATAAGCATGTACAGCCCAAGCCGGCCCCACGGCAGATCTTGTTTGCGCTGTTCTTACATTAACCCAGTTGGTTCCTGAATCTCCATCCCATGGTTGTAAATCTAAACGCGCTTGTTCAGGTGCAAAATTGATTTCAAAGATAGACTCGCTGTTAAACTCCCCAGCAGTAGTAAACATCTTAGTTAAATCTTTCTCTAATTCATATCCATGGTTATTGATAACGTCATCAAAATACACCATAGCCTTATTATAATCTAACTCATTTAAATAGGTTGTTCCCAAAATAGTAGCGGCGGCACCAGAGGTTACCCTACTTTCATCTCCATCAGGATATGCTCCTTTCATATATAAGTTACCATACGCATATTCCAAATCTTTTCTTATGAAGGCCAAAACTTCTTCCTTTGGAGATACTGCTTTTGCAAAATCCTCATTTTTAACTGGGTTTTTGTCTCTAATAATAATCTCTCCGTTATTATAGGAGGTATAAACATAGTAATGAAAAAGTCCTCTAAAGAAACGAGCTTGTGCCATTTGAGAAATCCATTCAGGTTGTAGATCCTCTGACACCTGTAAATTATTTAAAGCTTCAATAACTTGATTCGCTCTAAAAACACCTAAATAACAGGTTTGCCATTTATTCAACACCTGGTCTGAACTACCCGTATATAAGTGTAAATAGGCCTCTTCGGTATTTTGAGGAAACGGGCGTCCATATCCTGGATATCCCATATCAGACCTCAACATTTCTTCAAATTTATTAAGTAAACTATTTTTATGTAATACTTGATACACCGTATTTAGTGTTCCTCCCGTTTCAGCCAAATTTGTCCAATAAATCCCAGTTGATATCAAGTTAGGATTATCTTCCGACAAAAAATCATTGTCTTGACAAGCGGCCATAAAACTAAGCACAATTGCAAGAACCGTATATTTTAAAATTAATTGTTTCATAACACAATACATCATTTTTAATTAAAAATCAAAGTTTAATCCTAACATCCATTGAGAGGAAATCGGACCTGTATTTTTATCAAGCCCTCTTGCAGCAATACCCCCACCTACTTCTGGATTATATCCGGAATACTTGGTAAAAGTTAATGGGTTCTGTGCTCTTACATAAAAACGTAACCTGTTGAATCCCCATCTTTCTACGGTCTTTTTAGGAATACTGTACCCTAAAGAAACCTGTCTTAATCTTAAGTACGACCCATCTTCCAACCACAAATCACTATATCCCAAGTAGTTATCATGTCTTCTTACATCATTTTGATAAGATGGTATTGTAGAGGTGGGATTCGTTTTCTGCCATTGATACAGTAAATCTTTATGCCTTCCAAACCCGTAGGCCCAAGCGTTAAAACCATTCATAATTTCAGCACCTATTGAAGCATACCAGTTCATTGAAAAATCAAAACTTTTCCAGTTAGCATTAAAAGTATAACCTATTTCATAGTCTGGTAAACCACTTCCACTGTAAACTCTATCTTCAATATCTAAAGAGCCATCGCCATTTTGATCAATGAATCGTGTATCACCCATTTTAGCACTTCCTACAATTTGTTGATACTCTGCTAATTTTTCCTCAGTATCAATTATACCATCCGTTCTCCATAAGAAAAATGAAGCAGCCTCATGACCAACGGCTAAGGCTGTAACTCTAGATTGTTGTGGTGCTCTACCTACCAAACCAAAATCATTAGTTAACAAAAATTCTGTATTGTTATTTATTTTTGTGATTTTATTTTCATTGGTAGAAAATGTACCATTCATTCTAAAATTGACCTTACCTATTTTACCTCTGTAGCCAGCGGTTAGTTCAAGACCACTATTAGTCATATTACCAACATTTAAAACAACTTGCGCATTATTTCCGCCTCCAGTTGATGGTGGAATAAACACAGGAAAAAGCATGTCTTCTTTATCGGCATGGTAATATTCTGCTGAGAACGTTATTTTATTCTTTAAGAACCCTAAATCAATACCTATATTACTTTGAGTGGTTGATTCCCAACTTACTACACTATTCACATAGTTTGTTTGAGCCGCTCCTAAACTCAGTCCACCACCAGAAGTATGGTAATTTAAATCTTGAGTAATCCCTGCTTGAAAGGCATATGACTGAAATCTATCAACCCCTACAGTACCTTGACTTAACCTTAATCTAAAATTATTCACGGTTTTCTTATTCCACCACTCTTCTTCTGAGATATTCCATGCCAATGCCACTGATGGGAAGGTTCCCCAATGATTAAAGCTTGGGAATTTTGAGGATCCATCACGACGCACACTTGAACTCAATAAATAGCGTCCCTTGTAACCGTATTGCACTCTTCCAAGAATCCCTATGCGCGTGTCTGTATAGTCAAAACCTGAACTAACACTTTGCGTTCCTGTTGCTCCATTAAGCACTTCTATATTTGGATTAGTGGCTCCATTTCTTCTTGCCGAAAAAGCCTCACTCGTATTACTCTCAGCAGTTCCAAAAACAGTAAACGTGAATTTGTGATCATCATTTATCTCCTTCTCATAAGTTGCTCCAATTTCAGTAAGAACATTAGTAGTGAATCTGGTTCGCATATCCACATAACTATCTTCTGGCTGACTTTGTAAACGTGGTGGGTTTTGATTATTATATATTTCTTGATAAGGTCTAACAATCTTCCCAATATTATTAACCGAAGTTAAACCAAAGTTTCCTGAAAGGCTCAATCCATCAATAATCTCATAGTTCAAATTCAAGGTAGCATTTGCTCTGGTTGTTTTAAGTACATTTGTGGTACGTAGGCTCTCAATAACCCAACCTAAACGGTTAACATCATCACCTCCTTGATTTAAATCATCAAAATTATCAATATTTATACCATTTTGAGTCGGACGATATACGATGGATTGAGACAAGAGAAAGCCTTGAGGAATATCTCTTTTATCTGTATTTAAACCAACACTCGCCTGAATTCTTAACTTGTTTTTATGATAAACGGTATTTGCTCTTGTATTGAAACGTTTATATCCAGAATTAATTTGCAAACCTTCTTGATTGAAATAACCTAAATTAACACTATAGGTAATATCTTCTGTTCCTCCAGAAACATTTAGATCATAGTTTTGAACAGGGACATTCTGATTGAAAATCAGGTCATTTATATTAGTTTCATTTTGAAATTGAAGTGGCTGTTGTTTTATTTGCAAACTTGCTTGATCATCAAACCCGTTATTTACATTTCTGTTTTGAACAATATCAGCATACGTTTGTTCTAAAGAGTTCATTAAAGGAACAGCTGCATTTCTGTGCTGAATGGCATAACTTGCGTTCAATCTTACCTGTAGCGATCCTGGTTTACCTTGTTTGGTGGTAATTAATATAACCCCTGTAGCGCCTCTAACCCCATAAACAGCAGTAGAAGCAGCATCTTTTAAAATATTAATAGTTTCAATTTCTGTTGGTGGAATTTGCGGATCTCCATTTTGAACCACACCGTCAACTACATATAACGGTGTATTATCTCCTGAAAGTGATGTAATTCCCCTAATTAATATCTGAGCTTCACCACCAGGTTCTGAAGATGCTACAACGTTAACCCCTGAAGCTTGCCCTTGAAGAGCTGAAGCCAAATCGGCCGTTACTACCGAAGTAATATCTTCTGCCTTTACTTGAGTAACCGCACCAGTAACTTCCTGTTTCTTTACCGATCCATACCCAATAACTACTACTTCATCAAGTTCATCTATATCTTCATCAAGAACAACATTTACAGTATTTCCTGTAATCTTTATAGATTGCGACTGCATACCAACATAGCTGAACACCAATGTGTTTCCTATGCTCGTACTAATAGAGTAATTACCATCAAAGTCAGTAACCGCTCCAGTGCTAGTTCCTTCTACCAAAACCGTAACACCAGGAATTGGCATGCCATCAGTTGCTCCAGTAACGGTACCACTAACAGTGACCGACTGCGCAAATACATTTAGGTTACATAGTAATGCTAGCATCAAAGTAAGCCCGCTTTTAACTATGCTTTTTTTAAATAATGTTTGATTAATTTTCATTTAGTTAATTTGTTTTACTTAAACTATTTAGTTCTTCCTTTTACATTGAATATCAAGAATTAGAAAAAGCTTCTAGCTTGTATTCAAAAAATTGGCTTTAACGTAGTTAAGCTTAGTTTTCATTTTATATTGTTGTAGTTAATTTTATCATATCTTATGACATGACTATACAAAGAGACAACAAAACAGAAGATTTCTTTTTATGGCATTTATCCTGTTCTTACCCTATTTTATCCTATATCTTAACCAAATGTTAAATTTTGTGGTTTGACATAAATATGGCATGGCAAAATAGAGCAGTAACATTAAAATTTTATGGATAGAATTATGACACAAAAGATTATTTGTCTACTTATTTTTTTCAAAAAAAAGTAGACTATTTAGTGTTGGGTTTAAAACAAACAAGGCGCCTTAACCAATTAAGACACCTTACAACTTTAAACTAAATAATTATGAATATAAACTATATCTCTGCCAAGTTTCCTTTCCAGCCTTTATTAAACTGGTTAATTAACTCTTTAACTACATCTGGATAATCTTCAGCAATATTTTTTGTTTCTTTTGGATCATTTTCATGGTCAAAAAGCTCAACAAACACAGGTTCTTTTTCAGGGTTTATATAATCTTTCCAAATAACGGCTCTGTACTTGTCTGTTCTCATACCATATCCCATTAATCTCTTTTCAAACAAATCTCTATTCCATTTATCACCTTGTTGTTTTTTAATTTTAGCCTCAACTTCTTCAATAAGTGGGCCAAAATAGGTTTCTCGCATTCCTTGAGATAGCGGATTTGCTGCCCATTCTCTTAAAGCTGGGTTTGGAAACTGACTAAACACCGCTTTTTTCCATTTTTTTTCAGGGTTATCAAGTAAGGGCATAAAACTTTGTCCTTCTAAATGTGATGGCAGCTCAAGACCTGCAAGCTCACAAAGGGTTGGGTACATATCTACCAATTCAACTAAGGCTTCTGAGGTTTTTCCTCGACTTCCTTTTGGCATATCGGGTGTCCAAATCATTAAGGGAACGCGTGTAGCTATTTCATAATTTGTAGCTTTTCCCCAAATACCCATATCACCAAGATGCCAACCATGATCACTCCAAACCATAATAATAGTATTATCTCTCACTCCAGCTTCGTCAAGCGCATTAATCATTTTACCTATTTGAGCATCTACATAAGACACACAAGCTAAATAAGCATGTTTTAGAGTTCTAGCCATGTCATCATCAATAGGTCCTTTTTTCGGAATTCCGTATCTGGCACGTAATTCAAAGGATGGATGCAAGCCCATAGCAGCTCCATTCTCTGGTCCAGACGTTTGATCTGCCAACGTGATGTTTTCTGGATTATACAAATCCCAATATTTTTTAGGCGCTAACCAATCTAAATGTGGCTTTTTCATTCCCATTCCTAAAAAGAAAGGCTTATCAGGATTTTTCTCTAGCATATCCTTAAGTGTCGCAATAGCCAACGCAGCATTGTACCCATCTTCATAAAACGTATCTGGAACATCTGCCTTTTCATAAGCAGGTCCCTTTCCTAAACCATTACGTGGCGCATTCGGCCCATATTTAGCAATCATATCAGCCTGATTTTTTCTAAACATCTCTTGATTTTCCTTTAAAGCAAAACCACCTGGTGTTTTAGACATCTCTACAGTCATTTTATCCTCTGCTGGTGTTCTACTCCAAGAAACATCTAAATCTGCAAAAGCAGGTTTATGGAAAATTTTACCTGTATGCACGGCTTCATATCCATTTTGGATAAAATGTTGAGACAAGGTTACTATATCTGGGTTAGCTTCTCTAAAATAAGTAAAGTTTTCAATGACATTTATGGTTTCTGGTCTTGCTCCTGTCATTAAACTAGCTCTTGACGGACTGCAAATGGCTTCTTGACAATAGGCTCTATTAAACTTTAGGCCATCACTTGCCAAAGCATCTAGGTTGGGCGTTATGGCAATTTCGGAACCATAAGCACCAATTTCTGGACGTAAATCATCAATGGCTATAAATAATATGTTTGGTTTTTTGGAAACTACCTCTGTTTGCTCTTGTTTTGATTTACAACCGCTCAAAACAATGAGTAATACTACTATGATTTTAAAAAATTTCATAAAATATGTGTTTTCTAATTTTATTCTATAATAACCTTACCGCAAATTATAAAAATAAGGACAATACAAATTACTTTATTATACCTTAAACCTCCACTAATTTACCTTGTTTTACTAACCTTGTAAGTAAACCTTAAAAAACTAACTTTTATACTTAAAACGTAAAAACCATAACGATAAAACTAACGCAACCAATATACCCACTAAACACGACCATTTATAAGGAAGCCTAAAACCTTCAGGAGCAACCAAAATATAGGTAATCACAACTGCTGTCATAAATGCTGAAGGCATTAAAATAAACCAAACTGTTTTTCCTTCTTGCTTTACATAAACTGCTATAGCCCAAAGTACAACAGTAGCAAGCATTTGATTAGACCACCCAAAGTAACGCCAAATAATAGCAAAATCTATTTGAGTTAAGCCAAATGCTATTATAAAGATTGGAATGGTAACTAAGAAACGCTTCCATATTATAGATTGGTTAAAACCAAAAGAATCTGCAATGGTTAATCGCGCACTTCTAAAGGCAGTATCTCCCGATGTAATAGGTGCGGCCACGACACCAAAAATTGCCAATATACCACCTATTTTCCCCAGAGTAGTATTACATATTATATTGACTACCCAAGCTGCATTGTGACCTTCTTCGGCCATAGTTTTTCCTAGTGCTTCAACACCTCCAAAAAATGACATAGCAATAGCCGCCCAAACTAAGGCTACAATGCCTTCTGTAATCATAGCACCAAAAAAAACCTTTTTTCCTTGCAACTCATTAGAAACACATCGTGCCATTAAAGGCGATTGTGTAGAATGAAATCCTGAAATAGCACCACAGGCTATTGTGATAAAAAGTAGTGGAAAAACAGGATAGGTTTCTGGATCTGCGTGTAGATTTCTTAAATTTTGAATTGTCAATTCTGGTATGGTATATTCCTGAAAAAGCAGCGCAAAAAACAACCCTAAAGCCATGATCAAAAGAGAGAAACCAAACAGCGGATATATTTTTCCTATAAGTTTATCAATTGGAATAAGAGTGGCTAATAAATAGTACACAAAAATAACTAGAACTAAAATTGTACCACTCACACCTGTTAGCTCCTGCAGTATAGTAGCTGGTCCTTTCACAAAAACAACCCCAACTAAAATTAATAACACTACAGAGAAGATACGCATGAAGTATTTTATTCCTTTTCCAAGGTACTGCCCTACAATTTCGGGTATACTTTCACCGCCATGTCTTATAGACAACATTCCTGAAAAATAATCATGGACGGCACCAGCAAAAATAGATCCGAAGACAATCCATAAAAAAGCTACGGGTCCCCATAGGGCTCCTGCAATGGCTCCAAAAATAGGTCCAAGACCAGCAATATTTAAAAACTGAATCAAAAAAATTTTTCCTAACGGTAATGGTACAAAATCAACACCATCCTCCTTTGATATAGCTGGTGTAACTCTGTTTGGGTCCGCATTAAATTTGCGCTCTATATAGTTGCCATATATAAAATAGCCTAATACTAAAACCAGTATACTTGTAATAAAACTAATCATAATTTATCTTGCTTAAGTTTTCTTTTTAACAGAAAAAAAGTTGCTACCGATAACCCAAAAAGCAGGCATGAAAAAATGAGCAATACTTTCATTTCTGTGGTATTAATGAATGCTAAAATAAGCATCATAAATCCTATGATTGCCAACGTATACATAACCATCTTGGTAGGCAAACTAGAAGACTCTACAACCTCTAAGGCTTGAAATTTATCTTTAGATTTTTGAACACTTATGCTTTTTGGATTGGTCTCTTTTATTGTAAATTCTAAAATAATGAGAATAATTAACGGAACTAAAATTCCAACCGTTAAATCTGCTATTCTCATGTTACTAACTACCCATTTAGAAATTGGTTGTAATATTTCAAAACTTGATAGAAAACCATCCTGAGTCAATCCAAACTTAACCACTGCGGCCGCTAAAAAACCTATCATTGTGGTTCCCCACACAGCTTTTATTCCTATTTTCTTTGAAAATAATCCCCAAATAGTAGGTAACACTAATGGACCTGTGAGTAATGTGGTTAAATCAATTATAAATCGCGCATACCCATATCTAGGGATAAGCAAAGCTCCTGCAATAACAATACCCCCTAATAAAATGGTGAAAATTCGGCCAACAAAAACCAGTTGTTTTTCACTGGCGTTTTTATTAAACATTCTTTGATACACCTCTGTGGTAAAGGCGCCCGCAAATACATTGAGTTGAGATGTAGCCGCACTGGCTGTAGCCGAGGCCATTGCAGCTATCATTAATCCCATCATACCAGCAGGAAGTACTAAGTTGCAAGCCAAAATATAGGCCTGCTCTACATCTTGCCCAGGTTGAATAGTTCTATACACCAATGCAGGAAGCATCCAAAAAATAGGACTGATTAAATACATAGCACCAAAAATGTAAGCTGCCTTTTTAGCATCCTTAGGACTTGGTACACATGTATAACGCTGTACAAATGCCCACTCGCCTCCTATTTTAAAGAAGTGAATTATAACCCACCCTGCTAAAAACCACCATGTAAAATCGGATGCTACAGGAGATAAAAAGCCTTCGGGAGCCTTATCAAGAAAAGCACTCCACCCACCTGCTTTAGATAAAATTAAAGGAACTACAAAAATGACCGAAATAACAAGAATTACAAACTGTAGCACGTCTGTCACTAAAACGGCCCAAAGTCCACCAGAAAAGGTGATTACAATAACAATTAAACATAAAACCACCGATGTAAATGGCACAGAAAGTAATCCCGTTTCAGGATCAACCAATAAATGGCCTTCAGGCAATGGCATCAAAGCGCAAACAATTTTTGAAAGTGCATATATAGCCCCTCCAACCGCAAATATACCAAAGGTACCTTGAAACCATGTGTAAAATTGCACAATAGAACCACCAAAGCGCAATTGTAAAAACTCGGAAGCTGAATTTACACCAAGCTTACGCCAATAACCTGCTAAAAAGTACCCTACCAGAAGTGCGGCAATACCATAACACATATTTATGGCTACAGCAACAAAACCATATTGATACGCTATACCTCCCCAAACAACAAATGTACCTGCTGAAAAAATTGTCATAAAGCCAGATAATCCAGATACCCACCAAGGGGATTGCCCGCCTGCTGCGAACATATCTTTAGAGTTTTTCATTTTACTAGCAAGAATCATTCCTGCCGTTACTACTCCTAGCATATATAGAATAATGACTACATAGTCGGCCGTTTGCATTTTAGTTTAAGTTTAGTTAGTTAGTTAGTTAGTTAGTTAGTTAGTTAGTTAGTTAGTTTGCCTATTAATTATAACAACGCACTTCAAAAAGCTTTACGTTTTTAGCTCCATAGGTCTCATGACATGTAATTCTAAAGGCGGTTATTTCCACTTGTTCAAAATTGAATTTTATCAATCTTTTTTGATTGTTATCTTGAGTACCATAATCCACCCATTCCCCATCTATTTTTAACTCTAGACTTACAGACTTTAAAAGTTCGGGAGGAATTATTGTAGTATAAGCTTGATTTTCTCTGGTGTTTTTTAGCATCATGATGTTCTTTTTAACATTTGTATCGCACTTAATCTCAACAGATTTTAAGGCAATAGGGTTATGCCACTCAAAAACCACTTCAGCGTTTAAACCATTTGATTGCCAGTGATGTGTTTCTCCTAATTCATCTCGAGGTACGCCATCAACTAGCAAGTTTACATCTCCAGACGATATAGATGATGCATAAATTTTATCAGCCGTTTTGGCCAAATCTAAAGCATCATTAGCGGGTCTTTCGGGGATGTAGGCATCATCTCTTAATAGCTGTTCTTGTAACTCCACAATATGCTGATTGGCAATAGTTCTTGGATTTACATTCTTTTTGATACAAAGCGCAGCAGCAGTACCAACCGCTTGCCCCATAACCGCGCAAGTTCCCATAACACGGGATGAGGATAAAGCTACATGGGTTTGACTTACATTTCTACCAGCAAAAAGCAGGTTAGTAATATTTTTAGAGTACAAGGATTTAAATGGAATTTGATAAACTTTTTCAAAATGCTCATGCCAAAAACTTGGGGGCTCAGCCAAATTTTCTATACCTCCAGGATTATGTTCATCTAAAGGCCAACCACCAAAGGCTACCGCATCTTCATGTATTTTATGATTTATTTGATCTGGTTCAGAAAGTATATAATCGCCCATGAAGCGACGAGATTCTCGTCTTCCTGGTAAAGACCCAACCCAATCTAAAACAAAAGTATCAGCTTCAGGAAACTTTCCTGAGTTTTTAACATAATCCCAAACGCCATAAGCAAAGCCCATTAATCGATGCATATCAACTTCTGCATCAGCAATTATATCGTCATTACTACCTACTTCTACCCACCAAAATCCTTCAACAAATGGAATTATTTTTCGGTCTGGATGTGTTTTATCAGCATCAAACTTAATAGAAAATGGCGGGGCTTTATAGGGCATAGGTTTTCCCATATCTTTTGAAGATAAAAGAATTGTAGCTCCCATTTGCCATCCGTCTGGTTCATCAGGCGCATATTTTTCGTTAAACTCTTCTTTTCCTTCTCTTCCTGTTCTATAAATTGCTCCAGCAGTTGCAGCCATTAGGCCATCACCAGAACAATCAATAACCTGTTCTCCTTGAATAGTTAACAACGTTTCTGTAGATAATTGCCAGCATAAAACGGATTCTATGGTAGAATCAACCGTTATGGCACGAACACATTGTGTATTTAAAATCAAGGTGATATTGGGCTCCCGTGTAACAAAATCATACAATACATGATCCCAAACAGTAAATGAATGTTGTTCGTTATAAAAACGGTTCAGTAATAAAATTTCTTCTAAAATACCTGTTTCTCGTTCAGGCAAGCCGCTCTTAAGCTTGGTAACACCATGTACTATAACACGTATTTCACTAGAGGCGTTGCCGCCTAATACAGGACGGTCTTGAACTAAAACCACACGAGATCCATTTCTAGCCGCCGCAACAGCTGCACAAATTCCTGCCATTCCTCCTCCTATTACAACAACCTGCGTGATTATTGCTTTATCTCTTTTGGGCGTGCGCTTTTCGTCACTTCCCATTTGTATCCAATTGTCAGAAGAACGATCGGTAAGATCAACTATGTGTTTCATATAAATTAAGTTGTGTTAGTTTAAAAAAAGATTACAAACGACTTTGATATTTCTCATAAAATTTATCTACCCTTGCTTGCTGTGTTGGGGTTAGTGATTTGGTTTTTAAAACCCAATACGCCTTTCTCGCTTTTAAAAAATCTTCATCTAAGAGTTGTATTGCTGTTTCAATAACAGACGCTGAATTTTTATTTTTAAGTTCCAATAAATCTAATAGTGCTGCCACTTCTTGATAAGAATCTACTTGTGTTAATTGCTTACCAAAATTATCTAAGTATGCTTTTTCAATACTATAGTCGGTATCTACTAAAGATTTTATTGCGGCTAACCTATGTATTTTACCCCCTTCAAAAAATAAACGATTTACAGCGTAGAAATAATTTTCTTGAAGAGCCTTATCTACATATTTGAATGCTGAATTTGTCAAAGAAGGGGTTTTTAAAACTTTTTTTATTACCGTATTTAGAACTTCTTTTGAATAGATGTTTCTATTGATTAATTCTTTTAAAGCGATATGAAAATAGGTGTTATTCTCATTTAGAATAAACATTTTCAACTGTTCTAAAGAAACCGATTTCCCTGTCTGATTTTTTATTATAGACACCACTTCTCCATTAGCCCAATGCCATAAAGTAAAACAGGTTAAGGCCGCACCACGTACCGTATCTTTGTCGTCAAGTTCTAACGCTGTTGCACCAGAAAGGGCATCAACTCCTTCTTCACCATGTTCATCTGGAGCAGTTAAAATGTCATCATAGTAAACATCTTTAAAAGGCGAATTGTCATCGGCCAAAATATAGTTTAGTTTTTCATAATCTTGAGGTTCAAATAGATCTGCTTCATACTTTTCTAAGGTTTTTCCAGCCTCCAGCTCATACCTTTCATATACTCCAATATTATTCCAAAACAGCTTAACGGGTATTATTTTACACACCTCTTCTAAACAAATAACCGAAAACACATTCATGCTATACCCAACAGGTAATCCCGCCTCATTTTGCCTTTCAGTTAAAATAGCTCTAACAGAATCTTCTTCTCCTGGGTGTTTAATAACTACCTCATGATTAATAGTCTTAAATGTATTTTGATGACTCTTCATATTGCTTAACAATAAAAAAGAGAGTATTAACCACCCGTATGTTTTTAAAGATTTAAGCATAGTTAAGCATAACAACGTACTTCAAAAAGTTTTACGTTTTTTGCACCGTAAGTAGCAGTCATGTTTATTTTGATTGCAGATACTTTTGTAGAATTAAAACTAAACTTAATAAGCCGTGTTTTGTTTTCAGAAATTTCTCCAAGATTAACCCAAGCACCATCAACACGTCCTTGAAGTTGTAACGATTTTAACATCTCTTTTGGCACACTATTGCCATATAAATCGTCATTTTTACTATCTTTTCGCATCATAATGTTTCGCTTCACATTAGTATCGCATTTTAATTCAACCTTTGTTAAATTAACAGGGGTTTCCCATTCTAATTGAACATGTGCCCCCAACCCTTCTGATTGCCAATGATTAATAGTACTATCAATATCTCTAGACATACCATTGGTTAAATTTTTAACATCACCTGTCGTGGTAGTTGACGCAAATATGAGGCTCGCCTGTCTTGCTAAATCCAACGGGTCTTTCGCAGGTCTATTGGGTATAAAAGCATCGTCTCTTAGTAACTGCTCTTGTAATGCATTGATATGTTTCTGCGCTACTTCACGAGGTAAAATACGGTTCTTATTGCAAATACTTGCGGCAGTACCCACGGCTTGCCCTTGAAGCGCACAGGTTGCCATGATTCTTGATGATGATAATGCAATGTGCGTTTGACTCACATTTCTACCAGCAAACATTAAATTTGAAATGTTCTTAGAGTACAAACTTCTAAATGGGAACTCATAAATCTTTTCAAAATGATAGTGAAAATAACTAGGAGGTTCTGAAATATTTTCAATACCTCCTGGATTGTGTTCATCTAAAGACCAACCTCCAAAAGCCACGGCATCCTCAAAATGTTTATGCCCTGTCATATCTTTTTCAGACATGATATAATCTCCAATAAATCTGCGCGATTCACGACGTGCAGGCAATGAACCTACCCAATCTAATGCAAGATTTTCCGCTTCTGGAAAATGACCTGAATTTTTTATATAATCCCAAACACCATGCAAATATCCCATAAGCTTATGTCGATTTTTTTCTGCATCGGCAATGATATCATCATCACTTCCTATTTCAATCCACCAGATACCATCTTGAAATCCTGCAAATTTTCGTCGAGGGCTAGCGCCTTCATGCGAATACTTAATGGCATATGATGGCGGAGAATATTTCATAGGTCTTCCCATATCTTTAGAGGACATTAACAAGGTAGCTCCCATTTGCCATCCATCGGGTTCATCTGGCGCATAAGTTTCATTAAATTCAGCTTTCCCTTCACGACCTGTTCTGTATTCTGCACCAGCCGTAGCTGCCAACAAGCCATCCCCTGAACAATCAATAAAAATGGGCGCATTAATAGTAATTAATTTTTCAGTTGTAGCCTGCCAGCATAATGCCGATTTAATAGTATTCCCCTCCATTACGGCCTCAATAGCTTGTGTATTGAGCATTAAAGTTAAGTTTGGTTCGCGTACCACAAAATCATACATAACATGATCAAATACAGGAAACGATTCTTGTTCATTTTCAAATCGATTATGCAACAGTATTTCTTCTATTATACCTGTTTCACGTTCTGCTTTGCCCTTAATATTATTTACACCATTTAAATGCACCCGCATTTCACTAGACGCATTTCCACCCAAAACAGGTCTATCTTGTACTAAAACTGTTTTAGAGCCGTTTCTGGCTGCTGCTACAGCCGCACAAATTCCTGCTGCGCCTCCACCTATAACAGCCACATCAAATCCCACCGTTTCTTTTCTATTAGGCATGCCTGATTTTCCAGTTCCTAAGTGATACCATTTATCTTTATCCTTGTCATAAGCCATACTTTGTGAACTTCCACAAGATGTGGTTACCATTGGTATAACTCCAGCAGCAATTGCTGCTTTTGATCCTTTTTTAAAAAACTCTCTTCTTTTCATGGTTCTTATTCGTTTAGTGGGTGTTATTGTACTATTTCAGGTGTGTGTCCTTTCCAGCCTTTGTTAAATTCAACCAGTAATTTATTTACTAATTCTGGTTCTTCATCGGCAATATTTTTAGACTCGTGAGGGTCTTTCAAATGATTATACAGTTCTAAATAAACGGGAGCTTTATCTGGATGTATTCTATCTTTCCATACTATAAACCTATAGTTCTCTGTACGCATGGCATAGCCCATTAAGTCATTTTCAAAAAGATTTCTATCCCATTTTTTGCCTTGCTGTGCTATAATGCGTTCTTCCACTTCCTCAAGTAATGGTCCGAAGTACGTTTCTCGCATTGCAGGTCTTATAGGAAAAGCTCCCCACTCCCTTAATGCCGGTGATGGAAATTGACTAAACACAGCATTTTTCCATGCTATTTCTGGATTTTCAATTAATGCTTTAAAGCTTGTTCCTTCCACATGATCTGGTATTTCTAAACCTGTTAAATCAGCAAGTGTTGGATACATATCTATTAACTCTACTAAAGCATTTGTGGCTTTACCTTGCGTGTTTTTTGGCATATTGGGTATCCAGATCATCATAGGCACACGTGTAGCAATTTCATAATTTGTGGCTTTACCCCAAATGCCCATATCGCCTAAATGCCAACCATGATCACTCCACAAAATAATGATAGTATTATCTCTTACACCTGCCTCATCCAATGCTTCAATCATTTTACCTATTTGAGCATCAACATAGCTAACACAAGCCAAATAAGCATGCTTTAATGTAATAGCCAGTTCATGATCTATGGGGCCTTTTTTAGGAATACCACTCCGTACGCGCAACTCAAAAGAAGGATGTAAGCCCATTTGAGAACCATTTAATGGCATGGTATCTTGTGGTGTGATTTTTATATGAGACCTATCATATAAATCCCAATACTTTTTTGGAGCTACCCAATTAAGGTGAGGCTTATTAAAACCCAACCCCAAAAAGAAAGGTTTATCATTTTTTGCCACTAACTCTTTCAAGGTTGCAATAGCCAGCTCGGTGTTATATCCATCACTATAGGTATTATCAGGAACGTCAGCACATTCATAAGCTTGCCCCATAGCTAATCCATATTTAGCCACATCACCATATTTTTTAATCATGGCTTTTCGCGTTTCATTCCGCTCCTTAATGTTTTTTTCTAAAGCAAACCCCACAGGTTCTTTAATACCTCTAAGGGTCATGCTATCAACAGCAGGTAATCGGCTCCAAGATTTTTCATCATCTAAATCACCGTGATGAAAAATTTTTCCCATATAAACCGTTTCATATCCATTATTTTTAAAATGCTGTGGCAGTGTTATTACATCTGGGTTAACCTCTCTAAACTTTATATAGTTATGAAATACACCACTGGATTCTGGACGAATTCCAGTTAACAAACTTGCTCTCGAAGGGCCACAAATAGCTTGTTGGCAGTAGGCACGATTAAACTGTAACCCCTGACTTGCCAATTTATCCATATTAGGAGACATTGCTATCTCTGAACCATAAGACCCCAATTCAGGGCGCAAATCATCTATGCCAATGAATAAAATATTTGGTTGCTTCGATTGTTGAATTATGGGCTCTTCAAAATTTTTACAGCTAAAACATAAGACAAAAACAATACATATAACTTGGGTAGTGCTCATTAGATAAATGGATTCAATATTGACTTTAAAATTCGTCAATAACCAGAAATTTCACATGCTCACATTTATCTAACCTTTGTAATATATTACCTGTATTTAATAGAATTTGTTGATTACTTTTTCTTCCAAACCCGAATATAATCAACATACATGGTTGTAGGCATGCCTTTCAATTGTTTTTTGGCTTCTTCATCAACCAGAGGATTTACAGCCCTATTAGCATTATTAGAGAATTTCACAAAGGGTCTGCGTAAGCCCAAAGAAGCTGTAACATGCATTGGTCTATACCAATAAGTATTGGGTTTACTTCCTATTTTTTCGCCATCAACATACCAAATAATCTCTTTTTCATTGACTTCACAACCGTAAATATGATAGTTTTTACTAGGATCATCAGATAACCTAAACTTATTTAATTGGGCCTCTGGATACTTTTTGGGTCTATACCAAACGCCTTTTCCGTTTTCTTTCTTAACCAAATGAAGGTTGTGATCTGAATCCATAATGTCATCTTGATGTCCTTTATGCCAATCGAATTGTTGTAATTCTACAACATCAATTTCGCAGTAAATCACTTCTCCATCAGCCACGTCTCTATCAAAATCACTGTAAAGCCAAAACGAAGGACAAACGCCATAACCATTTTTAGGTCCAGAAACCGCTATTGCCGCCCCTTTTATTCTTGCTTCTACATAGCCCGTTGTGAAAGTGGCTTTCGATTTTAAAATTCCTGATTTAAAATACGTGCCATCATCAGATTCATTATCCGCATTATGCTGCATTGTTAAAGCTGCTACACCATTCTCAATTTTAGCATTGGCATTATTATTCCATTTCCAACCTGTAGTATTAGGCAACTTATCCTCTTTGTACCATTTACCCCAATCTAACTTGGCTCCATCAAACTCATCAGACAAACTCTTAACCAATTGCCATGAGTCACTAGGATTTGAAGTTTTAACAGGTACTTGCCCATGCACTGGAACAAATACCACTAAAACTAATAGGGCTATCAGTTTATTCATGGCATTACTTAACTTTTAGCAATAGCACCTCTTCTGACGCTAAATCAAATTCAGCATCAACAGGGTTTTCCGTCATCAAATCATGAATAGTGACAGGGGTTCCAGACTTCAATGACAGCCTAATCTTTGCAGTGTCATGCCCTACATTAAGTAAATTTACTAGGTAGGTTCCATCTTCCTGTTTAACCACGCGTGAAATGGTTGTTTTATAATCTTTTCCATTGTTTGATTCAATGATAACATCAGGCATATAATCAGCCACCTCTTCTAAAGCTACTTTTTTAATTTCTGCCATATCAACATTCTTCATCTCCATTAGTTTGCCTTTGCCTGCCGTTAACTTATTGCTACGTTTTTTACCGTACTCGTTCATAGACAAACTTTCTTCTGAATCAATAATTACAGTGCCGCCATTATTTAAATACGATTGCAATGCATTAAATTCAGCATCCGTTATATATTTTGTTTTATAAACTACAACGGTATTCCATGTACTATTATCTTGTTTTTCAATAATATTTTTGGTTACAAAACCTAAGGATAACCCTTCAAAAAACAGAGATTTGTATAATTTACCAGTTTGTGTCATATAATCTGACGTATTGATAGCCGAGGTCTCCGAATAGAATAAACGTAACGGGCGTGGTTGTTTTCTTAAGGCTACAATTTCTTCTGAAAAACTATTTAAATCATACATTACTTGAGTCACTTCATTAGTTATATGTGGCTGCATATTGTTAGAACCTGCATAAGCACCTCCTAAACCAGGATCAAAGAAATCTAATTCACCTTCTAGACGGTCTTCTGGAGAACCATCTGGGTCACGCGCCCAAAACCAGCCCATGTTAGCATCCATGCCCATTAAAGTTGCCAACCAGTACACATTGCGAACATAACTTGTACGCGAATCTAAATCTCTCCACATACCTGAAGAAAGGAAATGAGATTCAGAGTTTACATTAATTTTATCAGGGCCTACCGACTCTAAAAAATCGTGTAGAATAGCCATACCATCCCATTTATAAGCATAATTTTTATACCAATCTGAATTAATATGAGGCCTAATACTTGGGCTTCCTAAAGCTTTTGCATCATGACCAATCATTGTTGTCAATTCAGTTAAAGCTTCAAAGTCCATACCGTGTGAACGAGAATCTTCATAGAATGTTCTTGGAAATAGTTTAATATGAGTATTAGCATCAGGATTAACAGCATGTAATTCATCTTGCATAAATTTAAACCAAGACGTACTTCTATCCATGTGGTAACGGTTCCAGTCATACCAAATAGGTTTACCTTGAAGCGCCGTATCAATTGGAATTTCTATTTCTACACCATTGAAACTTTTAAATGACGAATCCCAGTTGGCATTTAGCTTTTGAATATTGTTATTGTATTTGTTTTTTAACCAATTTCTGAAATTGTTCAAAGTATATGATGAAATACCATTCATTTCTTTAAAACGATAGGTCCAATGATTCTTTTCAGAATACCAATGTGGTTCGTTAGCAAAAATATAGCCTAATTCTGTAACCTTTTTACCTTTTGTAAGCTCACCTGTACGGCGTATGATTTTACCCCATAAATCGCGTGCTACGGGGTTGTCAATATCAAATCCCGTAAATAAAGAACGTCCTTTACGAATCTCAGGTTCTTTCTTTTCTACCCACTCTGGTATACCCATAGACCAATAGATTAAGAACCCAATATTGGTGTCGGGAATGCCTGTTAGCTCTTTCATTAACTCTTCATCGAAAGTACCATCCTCTTTCAATAGAAATGAATTGATCGCGCGATCATGGTCAACAGGGTATAAATTCTCACCTCCGTGGTATAACGCCCCTAAGTGATCATTATAAATATCTTTATTGGTTAGTGGTTGCCCTACTGTTTTTGAAAAGTAATCATAGGGAAAAGATGGTTTACCATTGCTCACAAACATATTATTACCCGCTTTGGTATTTTGCCAATCTACCTTATTAACAGGACGACGCTTAATGTCTCCCGCCAGTTCTTGATTTAATGTTTCAATACCTTTATCTAAAATTTGAATCACCTTTTGTCGTTCAAAATCTGGTAACTTGGCTGCTAATGAGTCTTTATTGTCCGCATAATATCTTTCGTAACCAAATGCCATGGCAATGGCTTCTGGATTTGCTTCATCCCAATTGGCAAACTTTAAAAATTGCTCTGAAAACCAAATTATGGTCTCTTCTCTAGTGACATCAATAGATTTAGACTGCGCATCTTCCATTAAGGATTTTAAGGTTTCTATCTTTTCTCTTGCTTCCTCTTCAAGAGATAATACTTTACTTTCCTGTTTACAAGCAGCCAATAAAAGGAAAACTGACAGGTATAAGAACGACTTTGCTAATACTGATTTCATTTTTTATTAGTATTTAATTTACTATAATTTAATTAGACTTCCCTACGTTATAGGTGGTATTTAATTTTACGATATCTAATGATTGCTTTTCACCATTACTCCATAACACTTCGGCCTCGTCAATTTTAGTAGATGTGCCAAGACCTATATGAAGATTGGTGTTTAAAGGATGTGAAAAATAGGACGATGTAGCACCAACCACACGTTTATAGATATTACCGCCCGCTTTTAACGTTAATATAGCACCAATAGGAGTTACTTTTCCTGAAGGCGAGTTGCCTACGTTTACCACCACATAATTATTATCTGATTTTAAATGGTTTGTAAACAAGTGCCAGCGGCCACGTTCGTTAGCATAAATAATATCTAAATCGCCATCCTTGTCGTAATCAAACGCATCAGCTCCCATACCCGTTGAACCGACTTCTTCTCTAACAATACCATGACCTTCAATTCTTTTGAATTGCTTTCCTTCATCATTGAGATATAAGAATTGTTCAATTTGTGACGCAGAATGACCGTAACGCACAATGTATAGATCAGACCAGCCATCATTATTAAAATCACCCACTGCAGAACTGGTGGTTTGCTCAGAAATATCAATACCCAGTTTTGCAGTTACATCCACAAAAGTACCGTTTTGATTTTCCAATAATTTAGCGGGTAAATTCTTCAACTCAATTGTTTCTGGTTTTTCTACCACGTTATGTATCACTCCTGATGTTGGCGCATTTGTAAAACCTTCTATACGCCAATAATCATTTCCCAAATAACCTATATACAATCCTTTTTTAGAGGTATCTTCTGGCCAACCTTCGGCTTCTTTTTGAGTTAAAGTAAAATCTTGATGCCCATGCTTGTCTAATTTACGCTTAAACAATTTCTTTTTGGCTCCAATAAACACATCAAAATGAGGAAAGGCCATTTGTAGGTTTTCAATTTTAAAATCACCCTTAATTTTTATACTATCGTGTTTAAACGGTTCACGACGTGCAAAGAAGTAAAATCTTTTGTTCTCGGTATCATAATCACTTTCAGCATCAAAAGCATGTTTTGATCGTGTTAAAAACAAATCGAAATCAGCATCATTATCAAAATCGATTTCTGAAACACTCGTGGTCAAATTAGTGTTTGTTAAATCGCCTAGTACTGTTTCGGTCACATCAGTAAATTTGTTATTAGCTTCTCCCTGAACAGCTATAACTTTACTCCCTCCATAGAAAATCATATCGGTGATGTTATCGTTATTGAAATCAACATACGTCATACGGTCATTAAAACGATCAGCATAAGGCAAAAATTTAGAAAATTTAAATTCCTGCTCTTCATCTTTTAAATATAAAAAATGGGCTTTATCGTTTTGATTTTTGGGAGGAAACGCTGTTAGTAGCAATCCTAAATTACCATCATTATTGCCATCAATAAACTTAACCGCACGCCCTCGGCTTGCTTTAAAATGCTTGAATTCTTTCTCTTCTGAAACACTTCTATCTAAATTAACAGTATAGGCTCGTAGTTTTCTAGGGTTTTTACCATCACCGCCGCCTGGTTGAACCAAAACTTCTAACAGACCGTCGCCATTATAATCACCAATAGCTATACCATGGGTATCCCCAAAAATAAACGGTTCTCCCCGCTCAAAAACACCTTTATTGTTCCAAAACAATTCAACACGTCTTGAATGTTCAGTTAGCAGCATATCCATATAACCATCTTGATCTAAATCTGCAATAACAGCGTTATCAAATTTTCTTCGTGAACGCTCCTCGCCTGGAAAAATAGCCTTGTCTTCTGAAAAACTTAATTCAGGCATATTATTATCATCATTTTGAGCACTTATAAAACTTGGTAGCATCAACATAGCCAAAAGTGCCAAGGTTAAATAACATATGTTATTCTTATTCATTTTAATATTTAGCTTTTAGATTGAATGAAAAAGAAATGATTAATTTAAAAATCAGATCAACTTCTTCTCTTTCACAAATGTTGAAATTATATAACGGAAATAATCTTATGTCAACTCTTAATACAAGGATTAATATTAATCACATCCTAACACATGTACTTCAATACATTGATAGACTTAGATTCTTTATTCTTACCTACTGTAATATTACATAGGCTACACCTAACTTCTCGAAGGCTACTTATTTAGATTGCAACTTGTCTTGAATTTCTTCTATAGTTAACCCTTTAGTTTCTACTAGGTATTTAAATAATATTATAAGACCTATGGCCACTACAATAGCATAAATCAACAACGTAGTACTTATACCGAATTGATCCAATTGCCATGGAAAAAACTGTTGTACTAACATACTAACCAAACTAGTTATTAACGTAATAGCAGGAATGGCTATACCTCGAATAGATATGGGGAATATTTCTGAAAACAACACCCACATAACAGGCCCTACAGAGAAATGAAAAGCCGCAATGAAACTCAAAATACCAAAGAAAATTAGCATGGCATTCATAGTGGCTGACTTTTGAATTAACAACCCAGAAAAATCACGAGCATCAGCTTCACCTAAAGTTTCTTTTAGTGCATTTTTAAACTCTGCATCACTTTTATATTCTACATCAACCATTTTTTTTAAACGCTCTGCATTTGGTATCTCTTTCATTTCAGAAACAGCATCGGCAGTAATGGTATATCTGGCTTGGTAAAAGCCGAATGAACACAATCCTAAACTTAAAACAATCCATATCATGCCATAAATAATTAAGGGCCTTCTGCCTAATTTATCTACAAGAAGTAATCCTAAAATGGTAAATACTACACTAGTAAGACCAATCCAAATAGCTTGCAAGAATGAGGCATCGCTTCCTATACCTAGTTGCTCAATAACTGTTTGGGCATAAAAAAGAATGGCGTTAATACCTGTTGCTTGTTGTGCAATAGCAATGGTTAGAGCAATAATTAAAGTAACCCGCATAGGTTTACCCATAATTTCTTTAAACTGCGCTCTTAATGAATGATCGCTTGAACTTTTGCTCAAACTATCTTGCATATCGTCAATATGTTGATCTACTTGATTTTCGGGAATAAGTTTTTTTAATGTTATTTTAGCTTCATCTATACGCCCTTGAAACATCAACCAAGACGGACTTCTAGGAACTATAAACAATAATCCAAGCCATAGTATGGCAGGAATAATTTCAGTACCAAGCATCCAACGCCATGTATTAGTATCAATACCCCATTCCGAAACCCATGGCGCTCCTGAACTGACTAAATCAATAATTAAATAGTTTAAAAAATAAGCAGCTGAAAGCCCTATCACAATATTAATTTGAATCATGGAAACTAATTTTCCTCGGTATTCTTGAGGAGCAATCTCTCCTATATACATGGAGGCCATTGAAATTGATGTAAATGCCAAACCTCCTAAAAATCTGGCTATAACAAGCATCACATAACTTGGTGCAAACGCCGAAGAAACGGCTGAAACAATATACAGAATGGCTATAATTTGAATAGCTCTTTTTCTTCCAAATCTATTACTTACCCATCCTGCAAAAAGTAAGGCTAACAATACACCCCATGCTGGAGCACTTACTACTGTGCCCAACTCTAAAGTTGATAACGCAAATTCTTTTGAAATGAATTTAGTTGTTCCAGAAATTAATGCTGCATCTAATCCAAACAGAAAGCCACCCATAGCTACAATGGTGGAATAGGTAAACGCATTTTTTTTATATGAACTCATAGGTTTTAGTTTAGTTAGTTCGTTTTTTTCCCACAGATATTTGGGTGTTAAATTTACTTATTTTATGTTCAACAGTTTCTCCGTTGGACCAAGTAACAATAATTTTTGCAGATTTCACATCAGCACCTAAACCAAAATGGATTAAATTATTAAAACTCAATGAATATTGAGCTGCTGTAGAACCTACGCGTTTTTGTTGTTTTTGATTTCCATATACTATGGTTACCATAGCTCCCAAAGCTGATACTTTTTTTGATGGCGCATATCCAATATTTACAATGGCATACTTATTATCTATGTCTGCTACTGATAACACATTTTTGAATAAATGCCACTTACCGCGCTCATTACCCACAACAACATCAACGTTTCCATCATTGTTGTAATCTAATGTTTCTACAGCCATTCCTATAGCTCCTAATTCTGGGGACATGATATTAGGATTCTCAAGCTTTTTAAATATTTCGCCATTTCTATTAGCAAAAATGATGGCTTTATTCTTATACACTAAATTACCTCTTGGTACAACGAGAATATCTGAAAACCCATCATTATTAAAATCTGCAATAGCCACAGCACTCGAATTATCGTTAAAAAACACACCTGCCTTTTTTGTTACATCATGAAATTTACCTCCTTTGTTTTCTAATAACATATCAGGAAGTCCTTCTTTATGATTGTAGGCTGGATAATTTTTAACACCATGAACAACACCTGTTGCAGGTGCCCAAAGAAACCCAGCAATGCGCCAACTATTATTTCCTACAAACCCAATATACCAACCTTTTTTGTCTTCATAATTAGTGTTGTCAGGAAAACCTAGTGCGTTACTATTCACTAATCGAATGTCTTTTCCTGAATGTGTTTCTCCTTCAAACTCATAATCATATGAAGCTTCGCCAATAAAATAGGTATCGTTGTTTGGCCACTGCGATTGAAAATTTTCAAGACTTAGAATATCTCCGGCTTCTAAATCTTCAAACTGAAATTTACCCCGTTTAGTAAAAAACCCAAAGTCTTTGGTCTCTGAATTAAAGAATGTTTCACCTATTTCAAAGTCATGCCCTCGGGTAAAATACAAATCAAAATCACCATCATTATCAAAATCAATCTCGGCAACTCCTGTTACATTATCAATATCAAAAGGCAGTACTTTTTTGGTAACATCTTCAAAGGTAAAACCGTCACCTCCTTTATATATTTTAACCTTACCATGACCGTACATAACAAGATCTAAAACTTGATCTCCGTTATAATCTGTCACTAAAACTTTTTGTCCATCTGCTTTACTTGGTGCCAAAGTATCTTGTAAAACGAGCTCGCCTTGGCCGTTATTCTTATAGATGTAATTTTCGCTTTTCCCTTTTTTTGAAGCATCAGGGAACGCAAAATTCAGGAGATCTAAGTTACCATCATTATTAATATCAACAAATTGAACGGTTCTTCCTCTCATTAATGCTAAAGGTTCCTTAAAATCCTTCATAGGTACAAAATCTCTTCCTACAACACGATACATCTTTGAATTTCTAGCATTACTACCAGAACCACCGCCACGAGACATAATAACTTCTATGTTACCGTCTAAATCAAAATCGCCTGCTGAAACACCATGTAAATCTCCCATAATAATATCGAAGGGCTTAGCAAACTTACCTTTGTTATTCCAGCACACCTGAATACCATAACCATGATCATTAATTAACAGGTCTAAATATCCATCTTGATCTAAGTCTGCCACCACAGGTGCATCCCACTTTCTAAGATTTTTTTCCTGTCTTGGAAAATCTTTCTTAGCCTCTACAAACCAACCTGTACTGGTTTGAGCAGTACACACGTTAAAAAAAAAGAAATAAGCAATTACCAATAAAGGTAATTGCTTTAAAACATCATATCTATTTCTTGATCTCATAAGATATATTTATTAATTCCAGACAATTGGCATAAAAACAGTCATTTCTGCCTGCCCCCTATTGCTCCAAGCAAAGTATGGCACCAACTGTGTTTGGTAAGCTTCCCATTGCGGCTTACTTACACTTCTATACATGCCTGCTTTATTGTCTTTTCTTAATAGCAATTCGCTTTCAATTACAGTTACACCACCTAAGAAATCTGATTTATGAACCGCCTTAAGTTTTGAATCTCCATTAAAATACACATCAAGTATCTCAGTGTTTTCAGGTAAATCAGGTGATTCTATACAATATACTATAGGTCCTCGTTTTACTGCAATTTGATTCCTTACTTCTTCTATTCTTGGATGCCCTTCAATAAGTTTTATAGGCATTGGAAGATTTAAAGTAATAACATCTCCCTTAGTCCAAACACGATTAATAGTTGAAAACTGACCAGATTGCACATCTTGATCCAACGTTTTGCCATTCACTTGAATGGAAGCGCCTTCAGTCCATCCTGGTATTCTCAGTTTAATATCAAACGCAGATGATTTGCACTCTTCAATTGTTATGGTTACTAAACCATCCCATGGGTAATTGGTTTCTTGAGTAAGTTTTAAATTTGAACCATCTTTTAACTGTGTCTCTAATTGGTTGCTTCCAAAAAGATTGACTGACAGACCATTTTCTGCAATACTATAAGACCAACCTGATACTTTTGCAATGGTTCGTACTAAGTTTGGCGGACAACAAAAACACTCTAAATAAGGCTGTCTGTTTGGTGTTTCAGTAACATCGGCATGCGCCTCATAATCTCTTGTATTATTAACCATTCTAAGTGGATTGGCATAGAAATAATCTTTTCCCTCAACGCTAATACCCGACAATCCACTATTATATAATACCAACTCGATAATATCTGCGTATTTAGATTCGCCATGAATATTTAACATACGGTAGCTAAACATGGCATTACATAAATTGGCACAAGTTTCATTATAGGCAGTCATGTTAGGCATCATGTACTCATCAATAAAACCTTCCTCTATCATATCAAGGTTGGTAGAAGCCCCATAATGTGCTTGCCCCACAGCTCCTGTTACGTACATTTTTTTATCGGTAACATTTTCCCATAATCTATCTAAAGCATCTATTAAGGCCTGTTCTCCAGTTTCAGAATACACATCGGCCGCACCAGCATAATAATACAACGCTAATACAGCATGACCCACCGCTTCTTCTGAAATTCTTAGTGGCGTTCTTTCCTGAACCATATCGCCAATAGGATAACCTACTGTGGTAGAGTCGTGTTTTACTTCATATTTACCCCTATTATTAATAAATTTTTCAGCTAAGCTTAAATAACGCTTATCTTTTGTTGTTCTGTACAGCTCAACCAAGCCCATGATTTGTGTTTGATTAAACCCGAAACGACCATAATGTTTGGTCTCTGGCATAAAAATCACATACATCAAATCGGCATGTTTTATGGCAATATCTAAGAAGTTTCTTTGCCCTGTTACTTTATGATGTATACAAGCACTTATTAATAAGTGCCCACTGTTATACATTTCATGGTATTTACGGTTCTCATACCTATCTGCATCATTGCTTAATTGTATTTGAGTTTGTAAGTATCCATCATCTTCTTGTGCTTTCCCAATAATGCTAATATATTCATCAATCTCGCTAAGAAGTTTTTCATTCTTTGTATACGCATATACACATGTTTTTGCTTCAACAAACTTGTAAAAATCACCATCATGCCAAAACATACCTTTGTGCTCTCCTTCTTTTTCTCCAGCTGCTATTTTAAAATTATTTAACGCATGCCCCACATCGCCACACAAAACATTTCCCATATATGGCACCATAACCTCCTCACATTTTTTGAATTTATCAGCCCAAAAACCTCCAGTCCAATTACATGACCCGATGTTTATTTCCTTTAGTTTTTTATACGTACTCATTTTATTATTCTTTCGTTATTATGTAACTATTTTAATTAGTTTGTTTAATTTAACTATGTTTATAAGTGATTTGCTGCTTTCCTTCTTGGCAAATCTTCTTTTAAACCCTTTCTATTGAGTTTTTTCATGAATTATTAGTAAACCAAAATTAATTTAAATTCACTTCCATTTATTGATATATTTTACCAAGTATCAACTCAATTTTATCTTTGAATATACATCATTTTACTGCAATCAGAAAAAGAAAACCCATTGCCAAAAAAACAACGGGTTTCTATTTCTAAAAAAACGATTTATTAACTAAACTAACTTTTTATGACTGTTCTTTTAGAGGTAAGTTTGATATTATAATTTGACCACTTTTTCTATAATTAGAGTGCTATCTGCTTGTATTTTAAAAAAATACATGCCTGTTGGTAATGAAACTAAATTGATATTGGTTTCTGAATCCTGAGAATTAAATTCATTAACTAACTGCCCTGTATTTGAAAGCACTTGCACACTTACTTTGGTATATTTTTCTGAAAACTTTAGTGTAATATAATCTCTTGTTGGATTTGGATAAATTTGTAATCCGATAGTACTTTTTTCAATAGGTTTTGAAGATAAGGTTACACCTCCTAAGATGATATCTCCATCAATTCCTCCTACCGATTTTGAACTATTCCAAAGGGCATAAGCATTATCTTCATTTACATTCCAATTGATATGATTATAAACACTTGCTCTTACTTGATTTGGTGTGCCTGAAGTTCCACCTATATATACGCCGTAATTTTTATCCCATTTGTTAAGCGCTATATCTCCACCCGTTACGTCTATATTAAAACCAACCAAAGCTGTTGGCAAATCACAAAAGGAATTACCGCCACCAATACCCCATCCAGCTACTTGAACGCTTCCGCCATTATCAATTCCATTAGTATTTAATCCTGTTAACCACAAATCGCTATTATCGGCAGGATGCATGGCTGAATCACCCGCATAGATTAATACAGTATCTCCAGCAGGTGATAAATCCCAATCACCATCTGTTCCAAAGGTTTGCGATATATTACCTACCTGTGTTTCTATTCCCGCTATTACCGTAGTAACTACACCACTTCGTTGTAATTTAAAAATAGTCCCTGCTTCATGAGTATCTGTTGCTGTCCAACTAAATACATCATCAATGGAATAAGGACCACTATTACCTTCATTGAAACTACCATCGGTATTCCAACCTCTGTTTGAAAAACTCAAACTTGTTCCTGCGGTAATTTCTTTTAAAATAACAAAAGCTAGTTCACCCACATTTCCGCTTGCTGCCTTATATCCTACAATGGCAACATCACCGGCAGTTAACTGTGTAGGCAAAATCACATCAAAAATTAAAATACTTGCAGGGGTAGAATTCACAGAGCCGACTGTGGTAGATTGCAATGTTATGGTTACTGACTCACTTGCCTCTTCCATACTATCATCTCCCGCTACAATAGTAATTTCAGATGAATTGGTTCCTGATGCGATGGTTATATTTCCTGTAAGGGTGGTATAATCGTTACCAGCTGTGGCTTCACCACTTACGGTGTAGGTAACATCAATATCTTCTGATGCTAGAATCCCTTCTGGCAAGCTCACCTTAAACACACCATTCACATCGCCTTCAATAGCATCCGTTTCACCTGTTATACTAATTTCACTAATTTCACTTTCTAAGAGCAATTCATTACTTTCAAACAACCTATTGTAACCTGGCAATGTACCGTCATCCCATAAAAAGCTATGAGGGTGCCCTGCACCACCATCGTCATTATCAAACCATTGTGGCTTTACATCTTTAAACTCTTTTACTGTAGCCACCGCTTTATCAAGAATATCTTGAATAATTTGCTCTGCATTAGGTTCAGAAGCTCTTAAATCGGTCGTTTCGCCAGGATCATTTTCTATATCATATAAACGCCAGCTCCCGTTACCGCCAGTCTTTACAATTTTCCATTGTCCGTTAGCAATACCACCATTATGAAAACCATTATATGGTCTCATAATTAAAATATTTTCACCTGCTCTTGGATCTGTGCCTGCTATTAAATCATCCATAAAATCTACTCCATCTAATACCTTTTCTTCTGGAATAGTTCCTCCTGCCATATTTACCAGTGTAGGATAAATATCAAGAGCACTTAATTGATGGTTGTAATACGCTTTTGACGTAATTTGGTCTGGCCAATGCACAAACATAGGCACTTTATGCCCGCCTTCATTAACACTACCCTTTAAAGCCGCTAAAGGATAATTAACAGCTCCTTTACTATAAGTATACCCCCCATTATCACTTAAAAATATAATGACCGTATTATTAAATTCATTCATATCCTTTTTTAACTCTGTGACAAGGCGACCAATATTTTTATCCATATTAGTGACCATAGTAGCATAAGTGATTCTAGCTTGAGTAAATTCTTCAATTTTAGCTTGTCTTGCGGCCTCTATAGCATCTTGTTGTTCTTGAGGTGTTAGGGCATTATAAGCAGCATCTCCCATAGATGCTCTTGCCTCATCTTCCATTTTATCATCACTTACCTGATTTGCTTCAGACATATAGGTACTATTTCTAACCAAGTCTTCAAAATCTGGGTTATCGGATTTAAACTGAGCTATTTCAGCATCGGGTGCTTCTAAAGGTGTATGCGGTGCATTGTAAGCCAAATACATAAAATATGGATCGCTAGAAGGTGCATAAGTGTTTATGTAAGAAATAGCTTGATCAGTTAAAACATCGGTTAAGTAATCTTCATTTGCAGCATCGCTAAACTCACTTTCAGCCACATAACCACGATCACGCCATAAAGGATCTTGATATTCATTCGTTACTGGGTTACTTCCACCCAATCGGTTATAAAAGTTATCCTCATAACGCTCTTCAAAATAGTATTTTCCACCACCTAAGAATCCGAAGAATTCATGAAACCCTCTATCTAATGGTTGATACGAGCCTTCTTCAAAACCTAAATGCCATTTACCAACAGCAATTGTATTATAACCTGCATCTTGCAAAAGTTTAGGGAAATAAGTTTCATTAACAGGCACACCTAAATCACTGGTTATATCGTTTGGAAGATTGTATTGTGCTCCAATTCTATGAGGCATCATTCCCGTTAATAGAGCAGCTCTACTGGGGCCACAAAATGGATGTGCCACGTGTGCATTTTTACAAATTACACTGTTATCTGCTAATGTGTTTAAATTTGGTGTTGGTATAATTCCCAAATCTGCGGGAAACCCAGCTTCTCTATTAAAACCAACATCACCATAACCTAAATCATCTGCCAAAATAACAATTATATTAGGTTTCGTATTGGCAGTTTGGGCTTGAAGTTGCTTTGAAGAAATAATGGAAGTAATAAAAAGAAAAATAAATTTAAGTTTGTTAATACGCATTATAGCTATTATTTAGTTTAGACAAACAAAAATAATAGTCACAACTAAGTATCATTGGTTAAAAATTAACCATGATTAACACTGACTTAACCTATTTTTCTAATTGGAATTTAAAATACTCTTATATGGCCTCCCTAAACCCTTTAGGCGTAACTCCCATAATTTGCTTAAATTGCTTATTGAAATTGGTAATACTATTAAAGCCAACTATATAACAAACTTCTGAAACAGGGGAATTATCTTGAATCAATAATCTCGAAGCATTACGAATTCTAATTTCATTCAGAAACTGTGTAAAAGATTTATTTGTAGTCTTTTTAAAAAATCTACAAAACGAATTGGTGGTCATACAAGCCACATTTGCAATATCATCTAAACTGATGTTTGATGCATAATTATCTGAAATGTATTTTAACACAGTATCTATACGCTCAGAACTTTCGGTTGTAGATTGTCGCATGTCTGAAGACGAGAGTATTTTCTTTTCTTTTACTTTTGACAACTCATACAGAATATTTAACAACTTTAATTGTTGTTCTATAGGCGGTAATTCCGGCAACTTTATAATGTCACTATGAAGACGTTCTCCCGCATTTTCACCAAAACAGATACCAAACTTAGCTTCTTCTAAAAGATTGTTAATTTCAGCAAATTCAGGAACTTTAAATAAATCATTTCCTAGAAAGTCTTTAGTAAATTTAGTAACAATTGTTTTCACCTTTTGAACACTGCCTTCTTTGTAATACGAAGGATCGTTTCTCCATAAATGAGGTAAATAAGAACCTACTAATACTAAATCTCCTGGGTAGAATGGTTCTACACTATCTCCTACAAAACGAATACCATTACTTTGTGATATGTATAACAACTCAATTTCGGGATGATAATGCCAAGCCGCATCCAAACAAGGGACATCCCTTCTATGAATGTTTAACTTCTTAGTTATAGGGTTATCTGAATTTTTTAGTACTAGTTTCATTTAATCAAATATAACATTTTTTTATCGCGCGTAAAACTTAATGAGTGTAATTAACAAATCGTTACAAGCCAAATCATCACAGAATTTTATGAAAAAATCACCAATACAAGTACTGGTGATTTTATCTTAAATTGTAATATGGTAATTAGTTCAAACTAAAAGTTTTATCAAACTTAGGCATCCCATCAGCTTTCCACTCTTCTCCAGTTTTTACATCATGCCACCAAAGCGGTTGCACATGGAACCTGCTCCAAACTTCACCCTCACCTACTAGTTCTTTAACAACATCAGGATGCTTAGCACTTACATCTTTATTTTCACTAATATCGTTTTCAATGTTAAACAATTTCCATTTTTGATTATAGGCTTTAACCGCTTTCCATTCATTTCTTCTTACACTTACATCGCTAAAACCATTTCTATGCCTCATAATATAAATATTATCATCAGCATGTGCATTTTTTCCTGCTAAGAAATCTTCCCAAATATTTTTACCATCAAGTTGCTTTCCTTCTGGAACCTTAGCCCCAGCCAATCGCGTAAACGTTGGATAAAAATCTAAAGCCGAAACTAAATGGTTATATTTTTTTCCCGACGGAACAACGTTGGGCCAGTGAAAAAACATAGGTACTCTATGACCGCCTTCATAAACACTTCCTTTACCTTCTTTCAATGGAAAATTAGTTGCTCCTGCTGTAGTTTTACCGCCATTATCACTAAAAAATACAATAAGCGTATTATCTAGTTGATTTGTTTCTTGTAAGGCTTTAGTAATTCTTTCAATGCCACGGTCAACAGCATATACCATCGCTGCATAAGTTCTACGCTTTTCATCTTTTATATGACTGAATCTTTGCAAATCTTCTTCTTTTGCTTCTAATGGTGTATGTGGTGCATTATATGAAAGGTATAAAAAAAATGGCTCTTCTTTTTTTGAAGCCTCTGTAACAAAACGAACCGCTTCTCTTGAAAAAGCGTCTGTTAAATATTCTGTTTCATGTAACTTTTTACCATTGTGTTCTAAAGGAGATAAATAATCCCAAATTACTTTGTTGCCTTGTTTTTCTTGCTTGGCATACGCCTCACGGTATGCCTCTGGAAAATACTTATGCCCCCCTCCTAAAAAGCCATAAAAGTCATCAAAGCCTCTTTCATTTGGATGAAATTCAGGCGTAGCTCCTAAATGCCACTTCCCAATTAAACCTGTGTAATAATCTGATTCATCAAGCACTTTACTAATAAAAGTTTCTTTAGTAGAAATTCCTTGAGCTATAGTTTCACTATTAGGAGGTAAATTAAATTGAGCGCCTATTTTATGAGCATACAACCCTGTCATTAACCCCGCTCTACTCGGACCACAAAAAGGATGCGATACGTAAGCCGAAGTAAGTATAGTACCGTTATGAGCCAATTTATCTAAGGCCGGTGTAGTAATATCTTTTGATCCGTTAAAACCAACATCTGAATACCCTAAATCATCACAAAGCACCATTAAAATATTTGGTCTTTCTGGCGTAACGATTTTTTGAACTTCAGCTTGTTGAGACGTACTATTGTTTTTTGTTGAATGACAGCTAATCAAAGTAAACACAGCAAGACCAGATAACAGTTTTGAATATAATGAAGAATACATAGTTTCTTATTTAGTAGTCGTTTTAAATTAATCTAAAAATTCTCATGCATTGAACATACATGAGAATTTTGATTTTTGTTCTATTTTTTATTCATTTTTTCTCGCATCTCGTCTAGCCAAGGCTTCATTTCTTTATAAGGTTTTCCTGTAATTTTTGCTAACTCCGTATGAAATGTTTCACTAGCCTCTTTGTTCTTAGCTCTCATTTCTTCCTTTGTAATATCACCAGCTTTCATAGCCTTATTAGAGTCCATATAAGCGGTTACCATATCAAGTCTAACATCATAAAGTTTTTCTTTTTGACTATCATCTAAACCATATTCTTTTGCTGCAGCATCAACAAATATTTGGTTTTGTTGTTTATGCCATTTACTTTGCCCGTAACTTGAAGCAAAAGCTACTATCAATAATAATGTAAATACAATTTTCTTCATAATTCTCAATTTTTAAATTTAACTTAATTTATGTCTATTAATTATTTTTTCTGCCAAACTCTCACATATTCTATTTCATAATCAACCACTCCTGCTTCTTTTTTTTCATCTGGACTTTTTGCCATAAGTTCTTCCTTTGATTTTGGTACATCATGCCAGGGAAATGTTTCTTGGTCTAGCCATAAACTAATCGGTCTGTCGGCCACATACCCATTATAATCTTCTGGAAGATTTAAATTTTTCCTATTTTCTTTTGCCCATGCTGTAACTTGTTCTGCTGTAACTTCAGAGAACAACTTACCGTCCACAAAATATTTCATACCGTCTTCATTCCACTCAATACCATAAACATGGAAATCATCCGCTACTCTAAAACCAAGATCTTTTCTTTCCGTATAAGTGGGTTTTCCTGTTACTGGTTTGCTCCAATCTCTAATAGACCACCATAACTCACTATCTAAATGTGATTTCTTTTCATTACCAGTACCGCCGTATAATTCAAAAAAATCAATTTCTAGTTGTTCTCCCATGGCCCAAAAAGCACTTGAAACAGGAGCATCTGCTGCTTTACTTTTTATTTCTATATACCCGTATTTGAATTCTTTACGACCAATAAAACATGCTGTAGTAATATTTTCATATGGCATGGCTTCACCAAAAACAGGTTTTCTAATTTCATCGCTAAATGGAAAATTGGGTTCCCATCGTGTTTCAAGAATAAGTTTACCATCTACTAACCGGTAATTTCTTCCTGAAAATTGGGATGGCGCTCTACCTTTCCAAACTTTTTTATTAGGTTTATCTGGATGCTTATAAAATGGTTTTCCATCTTCAAACTTTCCTACAATATACCATCTATCTTCATCAATGGTTTCTGCATCAAACTCATCACTTACTGCAGTGTTCAGCACCCAATTACCTGTATTATTTGGATCAGAAAAAGGGACTACCTTAATGTTATTTACAGTTGCCTGACTACCTTTGCACCCTAGTGAGAGTGCTCCAATACCGCTCACCACAATAACCCCTAAAACTATTTTATTTACTAATTTTCTCATATTCTTATTTAGCATATTAATTTTCACTTTGTTGCCATACTCTTAAATACTCTATTTGATATTCTGCTGGCAAATCTTCTTCAGTTGGAATACCTAACCAAGGAAATGTTTCAGAATCAAACCAAATCCAATAAGGCACATCGGTAACCCATCGGTCAGGATCTGCACCATTATTGGTTAAAACCGATTTTAAAATAGTTCCTTCTGGGTGCAATTCACCATCAACATAAATTTTTATGTATTCAGCAGTCCATTCATAACCATACACATGAAAATCATCAGCTGTATTATGGTCTACCTGAATGTTTCGAGTATGTACAGGCCCTCTGCCATCGGGTAAATAATAGTAGTTTTTAGGATCCCAACTAATAATATTAAATTTCAATCTTTTTCTCCAAGTACCACTAGTTTTGTGTCCTCCAAACATTTCAAACATGTCTAATTCTGAGGAACGTGTGCCCGTTGTCCAAAACGAACTGGTTACAGGTGCCTTGGCAGACTTACACTTTATTTCCATGTAGCCATACTGAAACTGATTTTTACTAATCACAGCGGCTGTAGTGATGTTTTCATATTTATAAACCGTACCCCCAACTGTTTGGGTTTTATCACTAAAATTAAAGTCAGGCTCCCATTTTGAGACAATTTTCAATTTTCCAGATTCAACAACAGCATTGTTTATAGAAAATTGAGACGGGGCTCTACCTATGAAATTTGATTTGTAAATCCCATCTTTTCCTTGAATGTGCCACTTTGACTCATCTAATGTACCATCTTCAAACTCATCACTCATATCTTGGTTTAACACCCAATTCCCTGAGTTTGATTGATCAGATAACGGATAGTCTGGATTGGGTTCAGAGTTTCCACCTTCATTTCCATTATCAGGATTCTCTGTTTCAGGATTTTCAGTTTCAACAATCTCTTGAGGTGTATCAGAACTTGAACAAGATGCCATTGTTAACGCAAGAACTACAAGCACACTATACAGGCAATATTTAATCTTCATTTCAACTTTTTTTTTGACAATTTTAAACATGTAGGCTCTTCCTTATTAACAAGAACACCTCACGTACACAAAAGAAGAACAAAAGATTTAAGGATAAATGATAAAATTTACCCTCTTATAACATGATTTTACCAGTTTACAGGATTCTATGTTATTATACTATCAAATACGTAACAATAAGCCTATTATATTACTTACTAACATGAACTATTATCGCTCAAACACATTTGATGGTTTTACACTATTTTTACTTACCAAAAACCGTAATCACCAAGCTTCTTGACCCTCCAAAATCACGATGCTCACATAAATAAACCCCTTGCCAAATGCCAAGATTTGGTTTCCCGTTGGTAATTGGTATTTGTACCGATGCCCCAAGTAATGAAGCTTTAATATGTGCTGGCATATCATCAGATCCTTCATAAGTATGTTCGTAATATGATGCATTTTCAGGAACCATCATATTAAAATGGCTTTCAAAATCGGTTCTTACCGTATAATCCACATTCTCATTAATAGTTAAACTTGCCGAGGTATGCTTAATAAAAACTTGTAACTGCCCTATTTTAATTGTTTTAATTTCAGGAATAGCACTTAAAACTTCATTTGTTATGAGATGAAACCCTCTGGGGTAAGATTTTAATTTTATTTCGTTCTGAAAAAATAGCATTACTCTATATTTTTGTTGCTAGCTAATTTATCAATTATATTAAAAATACCTTCTTCCCTTATTTCAAATATTTACTATATTCACCTCATAAAATAAAATTGACATTTCATGAAAACCTATCTTGAAAACATAAAGACAAAATATTTTACTATAGTAATTATGTTTCTATTTTTCAGCAATTGTACTAATACAACGCCATTAGAGGGAGAAACGCAAAAACCAACTATTACACAATGGCACTTGGTAAATGTGTCTGGAGGTATTTCTGGGGTAAATATTGATTTTGAATTGGGAACTATTATTTGGATATTTGATATTAACCCAAATAACTATACAGATTTGCTATATGTTGAAAATAACAATGAAGATGACACGATTGAGGACGGTTTAGACCATGGGCCTTATCCTACATCAACAACCATAGCTGGAGACAAAATTTTCCTATTTGTTGATTCAGAAGAATATGGGGAGTTTATTTATTCTAACGACGATAAATTGGTTATCAATCAAAACAATAGAAGTAATGGAGAACAGGGTTCTGATGGATATATATATACCTTTGAACGCATGGTTGTTCCATTAGAATAGTAAAGAAATCAGGTTTTCTGTTTTTTCTTTCGAGCTGCAGGAAACAAGACATTGTTAAGTATTAATCTATAACCTGGCGATGTAGGATGCAAATCTAATTCTGTTTTAGCATCACCCACTCTGTGTTGATAGTCTTCTGGGTCATGCCCACCGTAAAATGTAAAGAATCCTTTTCCTTTAATACCGTGAATATACTTGGCTTCACCGTTAAACTTTGTTTCTCCTAAAATTAATACATTCGATTTTATTTCATCTCTGGTAAACGAAGTTGTTTGACCCATAAACCCTTTTACAAGTGCTGTATGATTTTGGCAGAGCATGGTGGGTATAGGATCCCATTTTGCAGAAAACTCCATTAACGAAAAATAATCAATAGTTTTTGAAACCATCCGTTTATTCGTCATATCAATAGACGAAAATTCATATATTTTAGGATTTCTTTCCAATAAAAAATCAGTAAAAGCAAATGTTTTACTGTAATCAATTTTATTTTGATACCCAGGATCACTGCCATCTCCATCAAACATAGGTTCGCAAATATCAACCCCCTCAGCAGCTAAGGCAATATCAAAACTATCTGTAGCACTACACATAGCAAACATAAAACCTCCACCAATAACATAATCTCTAATTTTTAAAGCCACCGCCAACTTTTCTTGTGATACTTTATCATAACCCAATGAATGTGCTAAAATTTCGGCATCTTTCTTTTCTTGAATATACCAAGCACTGGCTCTATATTGTGCATAAAACTTACCATATTGGCCTGTAAAATCTTCATGATGTAAATGCAACCAATCAAAAGCGAGCAACCCGTCATTTAAAACTTCTTGGTCATAAACAGTTTCATAAGGAATTTCGGCATATTGAAGCACCATGGTCACAGCATCGTCCCATGGTTGTTTGCTCTTAGGTGTATACACGGCAATCTTGGGCGCTTTCTCAAGAACTACTGCTTCCATATTTTTACTCGGGCTGCCTATTTCTTGAAGAATAGCTTCAGCTTTTGACGCCGAGACAACTTCAAATGACACCCCTCGTATCTGGCATTCTTTCTGAATAAAATCTGTATCTGGTAATAAAAATGAACCACCTCTGTAATTAAGCAACCATTTTATTTTCAGTTCTTTTTTTAGTGTCCAAAAAGCAATACCATATGCCTTTAAATGATTTTTTTGACTATCAATATCCATAGGAATTAACACATAAGATGCAAAAGCCTGAGAGGATATAAAAAGTAACAGAATGAATAGGGCTTTCTTCATAATTGTGAATGATACTCAAAAATTAAAATCTGATTCCTTTTTAATAATTAAATTATGGTTTAAGTCTTTAAAAAGGAACTTCGTTATCATCATCATTGAATGCACTTCCAAAAGCTTGATCTGGACTTGCCTTAAAATTATCTGCATTAAAAGAATCTTCTTGAACTGCACTATTCATCTTAGAATGAAATTCAAAAGGCGAATCAAAATCATCTAAATTATCAAACTTACCAAGATGTCCTAAGAATTTTAAACGGATATTCTCCAAACCACCATTACGATGTTTTGCCACAATAAATTCTGCTTGTCCTTCAGTTGGTGAACGCTCTTCATCATCCCATTCATCAATCTTATAATATTCTGGCCTGTAAATAAAAGATACAATATCTGCATCTTGCTCAATAGCACCAGATTCACGTAAATCAGATAATAACGGTCTTTTACTGCCTCCACGGGTTTCAACGGCACGAGACAATTGTGATAATGCAATGACTGGAACCATCAACTCCTTTGCCAAAGCTTTTAAATTTCTAGAAATCATAGAAATTTCTTGTTCACGATTTCCTCCATGACTAGTACCTCCTGTCATTAACTGCAAATAATCAATCATAATCATTTTAATGCCATGTTGAGATGCTAGACGCCTAGCCTTTGCTCTTAAATCGAAAATAGAAAGAGATGGTGTATCGTCAATAAATAATGGTGCTCTTTCTAAATCTTTTACTTTAACATTAAGTTGTTCCCATTCATGTTTTTCAAGTTTACCTGTACGAAGTTTTTCTGAAGACAAGCCTGTTTCGCTAGAAATTAAACGTGTTATCAATTGCACAGATGCCATCTCTAACGAGAAGAAGGCAACGGGAATGTTTTGATCTACAGCAATATTTCGTGCCATCGATAAGGTTAAAGCTGTTTTACCCATACCAGGACGTGCTGCAACAATAATTAAATCTGAAGGTTGCCAACCTGAGGTAAGTTTATCTAATTTATGAAATCCTGTTGGAATACCACTAAGTCCTTCTTTATTTGAAATTTCTTCAATTTTCTTCTTTGCTTGAATTACTAATTCTTGAGCAGTTTCACTAGACTTTTTAATATTACCTTGGGTAACTTCGTATAATTTAGACTCAGCGTTGTCTAGTAAATCAAAAACATCTTTCGTTTCATCATACGCATCCTCTATAATTTCACTAGAAATTTTGATTAAACTTCTTTGAATATATTTTTGCAAAATGATACGCGCATGAAACTCAATATGAGCTGATGACGATACTTTTTGAGTTAAGGAAATCAGATAAAAATCACCACCTGACACGTCTAATTTTCCATTCTTCTTTAACTGGGTAGAAACGGTTAATAAGTCAATAGGCTCACTATTTTCAAACAATTGAAAAATAGCTTCAAAAATATGTTGATGCGCTTCTTTGTAAAAAGCCTCGGCGCTTAAAATATCAATAACTTCATCAACACCTTTTTTATCAATCATCATAGCCCCAAGAACAACCTCTTCTAAATCAAGGGCTTGAGGCGGTATTTTACCTTTTTCTAGGCTAATCAGGGTACTTTTATCTACTCTGTATCCTGCTACTTGGTTAGGTTGTTTCATAACTACGAATGTAATTAAAAAGAAAGGGTTTTAGCTATTAAAAGTAGTTATCATTGTCAACTACTAATTAACAATTTAACTGTTAATAAGTTATAAAAATTGTGAATAAGTACAAAAAAAACTGAAACAAGTTGTTTCAGTTTTTTTACATACTAGTGTCTTAAAGACTTAGCCTTTAAATACACCCATATTTGCATATTTATCCATACGTTGAGAAACCAAATCTTCTGGTGATAAGTTTTTTAATTCTGCATATGATTTTTCAATAGCATCGCTTACCGCTTTAAAGGTCTTTTGTCTATCACGGTGCGCACCTCCAAGAGGCTCTTTAATAATACCATCAACAAGTTTTAATCGTTTCATATCAGAAGCTGTTAATTTTAAAGCTTCGGCCGCTTGTTCTTTGTATTCCCAACTACGCCATAAAATAGATGAGCATGATTCAGGTGAAATCACTGAATACCATGTATTCTCTAGCATCAATACCTTATCACCTACGCCAATACCTAAGGCACCACCAGAGGCTCCTTCCCCAATAACTACGGTTACAACCGGTACTTTTAGTCTGGTCATTTCTAAAATATTTCTGGCAATAGCTTCACCTTGTCCGCGTTCTTCTGCCTCTAAACCTGGGTAAGCACCTGGTGTATCTAAGAGTGTTACAACAGGAATACCAAACTTTTCAGCCGATTTCATTAATCGCAACGCCTTCCTATATCCTTCAGGATTTGCCATTCCAAAGTTTCTATATTGTCTAGTTTTAGTATTATAGCCTTTTTGCTGACCAATAAACATAAAACTTTGGTCTCCTATTTTACCTAAACCGCCAATCATGGCTTTATCATCTTTAAAGCTTCGGTCACCATGTAATTCTAGAAAAGAATCACCACAAATTGCTTTAATATAATCTAAAGTATATGGTCTATCAGGATGACGTGATAACTGAACGCGTTGCCACGGACTTAAATTTTTATAAATGTCTTTTTGAGTTTCCTTTAGCTTGGTTTCAATTTTACTACAAGTTTCAGAAACATCTACATCACTTTCTTTACCAATTATTTTACACTTCTGTAATTGGTCTTCAAGCTCTTTTATTGGGAGTTCAAATTCTAAATATTCCATTGAAATTTAGTGTTGCTATTTAAATCTTGGTTAGTATGCAAATATAAAAACTTTAATTATGTAAACAGGTTAAGAATTCTTTCTTTTTAATTTTCTTCGATTTTTCAATACGGCATTTAATACAACAACGCCAATAATAATCAAGGCTCCATAATAAAATGTATGGGTCATGCGTTCTTTTTCGGGAAACAAAATTACAGCCATAATGATACCATAAACAGGCTCTAAATTGTACGATAATACCACGGTATACGGACTAATTACTTTCATAACATACACAGAAGCAATAAAAGCATATGCTGTACATACCGATGCCAAAATAAACAGGTACTTTAAATCTGAAAAGGAAATATGGAAGAATGTTTCTGAAAAACCTCCACTACAGCACAAGATATAGATAGAAATAAAGCCAACACCACTTAAAAATTCATAAAAAGAAATAACTGTAGCTGTATGCTGCCTTAAAAACCGACCATTTAAAACCGCAAACAACGAGGAAAAGAAAGCAGACGAAACCCCTAATATAATGCCCTTTAAATATTTTATTTCACTTTGCGTAATTACAAAAACGCCCAAAACCACAAATAGACCAAATAGAATCTCATACCAAATGATTTTTCGTTTGTAAATAATGGGCTCTATTAGTGAGGCAAAAAAAGCGCCAGTAGAGAACATAGCTAAAGTAATGGAAATATTAGATGCTTTTATGGCTCCAAAAAAAGTAATCCAGTGCAAAGCTATAATAACACCTGCAATAGAGAGCCTTATTACAGATGCTAACGTTATCTTGATATTAATCTTAGCTAATTTAATATAGACGAACATTAATATAGATGCCATGAGCATTCTGTACCAAACTAAATTTACCGCATTTATTGATATTAATTCTCCCAGTATGGCCGTAAAACCAGCTATAAAAACTAATACGTGGAGGTGTAAATAATTTTTAAACTTAACGTTTGGCATTATACAAAAGATAAGCAGCTAAAATTCCGAAAATAACATTGGGAAACCATACGGCAACAAGCGGTGAGAAATCAGATTGCTCTGCCATAACACCAAATACTTTATCAAAAAAAACAAAAACCATGGCTATACAAATACCAACAGCCAGATTTACACCCATACCACCTCTTCGTTTCATTGAGGACACTGCTACGGCTATAATAGTAAGTATAAATACAGATACTGGCAGACTCCATTTTCTGTAAAGCACAAGTTTAAACCTTCCTACGTTTGAGGAGCCACGTTCTTCTTCTTTGGCAATAAATTCTTTTAAATCGCCATACATTTTGGTCTCAGCTGCATAAATAACAGGAATTAAATCATCTACTTCAAAATCAAAAACAGTATCTTTTTCTTTAATTATTTCAAGGGTATCTTCATTCTCCCCAATATCTCTTTTAAAATAATTAGTTAATTTATATGTGCTATCGGCTTCAATATATTTGATGTTTGATGCTGAAATTTTATAAGCCAGTTTATTATTTTCAAAATGTTCTAGTGTAAAATTATACCCCGTATTGTTTTTTACACTAAAGTTACTCACATAAATGATATCATTGTCATTAATCTGCCTAAATACGTTACTTGTTTCTACTGCAACTTTTCCTTTCTTAAAGTATTTATAACTAAAATCATTAAACCCTTCACTGGCCTTTGGCGCAAGAAATAATCCTAAAATAATCGCCAAAACAGCCACTATAAAAGAACCTATCATATAGGGTCTTAAAAACCGACTAAACGACACACCTGAACTTAGAAAAGCAATAACTTCTGTATTATTTGCCAACTTAGACGTAAACCAAATTACTGATAAAAAAAGAAATAATGGAAATAATAAATGAGCAAAGTAAATAGTGAAATCTAATAAATAAAGAAGCACTTCATTTAAAGGCACCTCATTCTCGAGTATTTTTCCAATTTTTTCAGCAAGATGTACGGTGATCCCAATAGGGATAAACAACAATAACATCATAAAAAATGTAAACAAATAGCGTTTGAGTATGTACCAGTCTAAGATTTTCATATTTACTATAAACGATTATCCATCTGTTTAACCATTTTTTTTTTCCACATTCTAAAATCACCAGCTAATATATGTTTTCTTGCTTCACGAACCAACCATAAATAAAATCCTAAATTATGGATAGTAGCTATTTGTTTACCTAACAACTCATTAACAGTAAATAAATGTCTTAAATACGCCTTTGAATATTCGGTATCAACATAAGTAATGCCCATCTCGTCAATGGGTGAAAAATCGGCCTCCCATTTTTTATTCTTTATATTTATGGTACCATGAGCCGTAAATAACATACCGTTTCTGGCATTACGTGTTGGCATAACACAATCAAACATATCAACACCTAATCCAATATTTTCCAAAATGTTAATAGGTGTGCCAACTCCCATTAAATATCTTGGTTTATCTTCGGGTAAAATAGAACAAACCACATCGGTCATGGCATACATTTCTTCAGCTGGTTCACCAACCGATAAACCTCCTATAGCATTTCCTACCGCTCCAGAATTAGCAATATATTCTGCAGATTGCTGACGCAAATCCTTATAAGTACTTCCTTGAACAATTGGAAAAAAAGCCTGACTATAACCATACTTTACTGGTATTTTTTCCAGATGATTTATGCATCTATCTAACCACCTATGGGTCATATGCATAGAGCGTTTTGCATAATTATAGTCACACGGATACGGGGTACATTCATCAAATGCCATAATTATATCAGCTCCAATGGTACGTTGAATTTCCATTACATTTTCAGGTGTGAACACATGATAACTCCCATCAATATGCGACTTAAATTTTACACCTTCTTCTTTTATTTTTCTATTAGCCGATAACGAGTAAACTTGATAGCCCCCAGAATCTGTTAAGATATTTCTATCCCAATTCATAAATTTATGCAAACCGCCAGCTTTTTCTAAAATATCTGTTGAAGGTCTTAAATAAAGATGATAGGTGTTTCCTAGAATAATATCCGGATTAATTTCTTCTTTCAGTTCTCTTTGATGCACGCCCTTTACCGTAGCCAATGTACCTACAGGCATAAAAATTGGGGTTTCAATTACACCATGATCTGTAGTTATTTTTCCAGCTCTGGCTTTACTTTGGGTATCTTGTGACTTTAATTCAAATTTCATTCCTACCATTTAAGTGGACAAAGATAAATAACTCAAATAGGATAATGATACCCTCTTTAGAAAATAATAACGCTTTGGCAACGTTTTTGATTATATATTGAAAACCTCAAAAAATTCTGAACATTATGAAACACGAAAAAACAGTTTACAATCGTCAAAACATGCAGAGACATTCCGTAAAACTATTATTTAGCTTTCTTTTACTTACAGCTTTTCCTAGTTTTTTAATAGCTCAAGAAGCCCAAGGGTTTGGCTTAAAAGGTGGTTTAAATTATAATGCTAATGGAAATTATTTTGAATCTATTGAAAGTAGCGCCGAAAAGCCTAGCGCCAACGCAGGATTCCATTTGGGTATATTTGGAAAAGTAGGTTCTAAAGTTTTTTTAAAACCTGAATTAGTATATACCAGCACCAAGAGTAGATATGATAGTGGTACGCTTAAGCTTCAAAAACTTGATGCTCCCGTACTTGTTGGTATAGATGTTATAGGCCCTTTAAGTGTTTTTGGCGGACCATCCTTTCAATATATTGTTGACTCTGATTTTAATGGTATCACCTTAGGAGATATAGAAAATGATTTTACAGTTGGACTCAATTTTGGGATTGGTTTTAACCTTAATAAAGTAGGTATAGATTTAAGATATGAACGCGGATTTAACGAAAATGAAGCTACTTTTATAAACAATAACATTATAAACACCAAAAGCCGCATTGATACTAGGCCCAATCAATTAATTTTGAGTTTATCGCTTATTTTATAAACTTTAAAAAAAGCCTCCACATCGGGAGGCTTTTATATTTTAGTTAAGATTAGACTCTGTTTCTTCTGGATCTAAATACTTAGGAATTCCATTTTTACCAATGTCGTTTGTAGGATCTCCATCCCCTTTTCCATCAGGTCCATCAAGATCTTCATTTATTGTATTTACACCATCACCGTCATCATCAGGATCGAAAAAATCAGGTATACGATCACCATCTGTATCATCATTTGTAAGTTCGCCATCACCATCAATATCTTCTTTATAAGACGGCACATTATCTTCATCATGATCATTTTCAGACATCTGATACAAATCAAACTTGAAAATAATAGGAGAATACGCTGGAATCCCGGCTGTTCCACTTGAAAAATAGGCCAATCCAGAAGGTATAAACATAACACCTACCCCATGGTTTAAAAAGTCAACCGTTCCATCCTCATTTTCTACAAAATCTTCTGCCGTTCTAAACTCAGGTACTACTTTTCTCCATCCAGGTATTAATGAGGTTAAATCAAAAGTTACTGGTGTAGCAGCACTATCAAAAACCTTATTATCTAAAGTAAACCCTTCATAATTCACCACCACATTATCAGCAAAAGTTGGTGATGGTGCCTCTGGGTTTACATTCGTATTTAAGTCTAAATAATAAACTTCATATTTGGTTTCCGCAAAAGTCACCAGCTTCATCAATGTATCATTTACTAACAATCTGCTTCCTTCAGGAACACTCTCTCCCTCTTCTAATTTAGTAATAATAAGGTCTGAAATACTAGGATTGGGATTAGGGTTAGTCCCATCAAAATCACTGGCATTATAATAATGGGTCTCTAAATAGTCTATTAACAACTGTTTATCCTCCTCTTGCTGTTCTGTTCTATCTCGTTCTGGAATTACAGGAATATCATTATCATCTTTTTTACATGATACAACACATAGGTTAAAACACAAGAAAACTAAACTTAATATCTTGAACTTCATTCTTTTCAATATTTATTTTTGCCTAAAATTTATTGCTATTTTAGCCTGCAAATTTTGAATTTAGATTTATAGGCAGGAATCTATATTATTCCTTATTTTTGAGGTCGCAAGATACAATATAATTGTAAAGTTGTGCAACAAGATTAACTAAGTTTTATTAATAATTACATGCGGGTAGACAAGTACTTATGGTGCGTTAGATATTATAAAACCAGAACACAAGCAACTGCGGCTTGCAAAAAAGGACAAGTACGTGTAAATGAAGATGTTGCAAAACCTAGCAGAGAAGTTTATGCTACAGACGTTATTGAACTACGCAAAGACCAAATTAGGTATAAACTTAAGATTAATGACTTACCGCCTAATCGTGTAGGAGCCAAACTGGTAGATATTTATAGAACCGATCAAACCCCTAAAGAAGCCTTTGAAGCCAAAGAATTATTAAAATATTCTAAAGACTATTACAGAAAAAAAGGTACCGGACGACCTACAAAAAAAGATAGACGAGATATTGATGATTTTACGAATGAAAATGAGTAATTTTATCTTTTAATTTTACAACGAACACTATGGATGTTGAAAATAACGTCATACTAAATCACCAGCAGATTAATCATAAAATAAGACGTATTGCCTTTCAGATATATGAAAGTAATGTGGACGAAAAGGAAGTTATATTGGCAGGAATTAGTACCAATGGCTATATGTTAGCTAAAAAATTAAAGCAGGTGCTTCAAAAGATTTCAGATATAACGCCTATTCTTTGTGAGGTTCATGTTGATAAAAAACAACCTTGGACAGAAATTACAACGTCTTTATCCTCTGAAGCGTATCAAAACAAATCATTAGTTCTCGTTGATGACGTTTTAAATTCTGGGACTACCCTCATTTATGGTGTAAGACATTTTTTGGATGTACCTTTAAAACAATTCAAAACAGCCGTACTAGTAAATAGAAATCATAAAAAATATCCAGTAAAAGCTGATTTCAAAGGAATATCGCTATCAACTTCTTTACATGAACACGTTAATGTCATCTTAGACGGAAAAATATTTGAGGCCGTATTAGAATAGCTCTAATAGAATGTCTTCAATAATATCATCTTTTTCCTTTCCATCAATTGAGACATGAATTTCGGCTTGATTGTAAAACGATATACGCTCAAAAAGATGCTTACCTATAAACTCGGTCATCTCTTCTAAAGTTTTGATATGAGCAATTAAAGGACGTTTTGCTTTTTTTCTTAAAAGCTTTTCTGCAAGCGTTGGAATTGTGGCTTTTAAATAAATGCTTTTTACATGAGGGGCTTCTAAAATAGTATTCATATTGTTGCTATAACAAGGCGTTCCTCCTCCCACTGACAAAATGATATCTTCTTTAGATTTTAAAACCTCTTTTAAATAATAAGCTTCCTGCTTTCTAAAATATACTTCACCTTTAGTTTTAAAAACATTGGTAACAGACATATCTTCTTTTTCTTCAATTAAATCATCTAAATCAATAAAATTGTAATTTAATTTATCTTTTAGTTTTTTTCCAATTGATGTCTTTCCTGAGGCCATATAGCCTATTAATACAATGATCATTATTACCTTACAAATTGATTATTAAAAACATAGATTAAAGCGGTGCAAAAAAACAAAAATTTCTTCAAAAAAAGCATTGTTTTATTAATTAAAGATTATATATTTGCACCCGCTAACCGCACTAGGATAGTGAAAAAATATTGACCTGGTAGCTCAGTTGGTAGAGCATCTCCCTTTTAAGGAGAGGGTCCTGGGTTCGAGCCCCAGCCCGGTCACCAAAAGCCTGAAACTCTAGTTTCGGGCTTTTTTATTCTACAAACAACCCAAACAAAACACTAATTATCAACACGTTAACCTCAACTTTTAAAATGGGTTAAAATTTCGATTATCAAAGCCTTGTTTTATTGATTAAAGGTTTTATATTTGCACCCGCTAACCGCAATAGGATAGCGAAAAAATATTGACCTGGTAGCTCAGTTGGTAGAGCATCTCCCTTTTAAGGAGAGGGTCCTGGGTTCGAGCCCCAGCCCGGTCACCAAAAGCCTAAAACGTTAGTTTTGGGCTTTTTTATTTTGATTTAGTTTTTAATTTAACATACCCAATTATAAGCTCTCCCGATGTAGTTTTACCTAGCAATTTTCCTGCAAAATTAGCGTTCGTAATACCATTTCCTTGTCCATTAAATTCAATTATTAAGTCGTTACCTTGTTTTCTCACTTTTTTTACAGAAGCTCCTTTTCCAAAATCTACAACTTCTGGTGCTCCAAATTTTAAGGAGGCTAAATTTATATCATTTTGAGCATCAAATCCGTCTTCAGAAATTACAAGAATTTTTATGGTCTTTGTAGTATTCGTTATCAAGTCTTTATTTAATAATTTTAATCGCTTATGTTTAGTTAAGGGTACTATTATATTCTTTGAATTATGGTTGTCTCTCGCCAAATCATCAGCCTTTGGAACATCAATAACTGCCAGTGATAAATGGGTTGCTCTACCAAATTCATCTTGAAGTATATGAGGTCTTTCTAATTTATACCAATATGTTTTTGTACCGTCTTCATACATTGTGCTATTAGCAGTGTAGGCCGTACCTGGATTAAATTTCCAATTTACTCCATCTGGAGATCTTAAATAAATAGCCCTATAATCCCAAAACGCATTTATAATCATATGAAATTGCACATCATCCTTCCACAAAACAGGATCTTCATAATTTGAATTTCTATATTTCTCGGGTATTATTATATTGCCTTGTATTGGCTTGGTAATAACTTTATAAGGCCCCAATGGGTTGCTTCCCTTACTCTTCATAATGGCTCCTCCTTTGGTTACAAATAAAAAAGTATCATCTAACAATTGCACTCCAGACAAGTTTCTATAAAAGCGATAAAAAAGTTCTGGTTTTTCAGGAGCCCCCTCAGTATCTACTTCCATAATACCTAAATGTTTCCATGGTCCGTTCATAGTGTTTGATTTAAACAAATGTGCTTCCCAATCGATTAAAGAATACAGCAAATAAGACCCATCATTTAAAAGAACAATATCTGGATTATGACCAAAACCGTCAGCAAATTGATAAGCGATACTATCTTTAACTTTGTATGGACCAGTAGGTTCGTTAGACTCGACATGGGCAACTGTTGAGTTTGGCCACTCCCAATGTCCTTTTGTAGCATTTGCTGGCCATCTGGTAACACACATATGGTATTTGCCGTCTTTATCTTTAACAGGTCTTCCTCCCCAATAGCTCCAGTTTGGATCTTCAATACCATTGTCTATATCTCTTGGTACAACACCTGGTGCTCCCCAAGTATTAGCGCTCAACTTTTTAAATATGGGCATGGGTTTAATTAAATCACTAAATGAAGCGCCTTTTACCATTTTCACTTTGGCTTTACTTAATTTAGAAGCCTCACTTCTATTTCCGCTGTAATCATGTGCATAAATCCAATATGTATTTTCAACACCTTTGGATGGTGTAAAATCTAAATAACTCGTTGCATTCAAATGATAGGCAATGGGTTCCTTATTTTGTCCATGTGCATCACCTCGATATACCGAATAATAGGAGACATCTTTACTGAGACTTTTATCCCAAGAAACTTTTACTTCTGCATCAAAACTTTCAGTAGCTACATTTAATGGAGGGAGCGGTTGACTACCATCTTTAAGCCTAATTGTCAATTTATTAGAACCAACAGACTCTTCTTTATTAAGCCGCGTTACCACATAAGTATATTCTACTCCTGGTATAAAACTACTATCAATAAGCGAGTTATTGGGTGTTTCTCCAATTACATGGTAGACCATATTTCCTTTTAAACTGGCCTGGCCTCTATAAACTTTAAATATAGAACTACTATCTGCATTAACATCAGTCCAACTTAAAGCAATAGTTTCCTGCTTTTGTTTTCCGTTAAGTTTTGGCCCCGCAAACTCTGGTGCTTGAACCGCTATATTGACATAGTTTAAATAAACCTTTATATCTTTTTGAGAATAAAACCTTACTCTAACAAAAGGAAGTCCTTGTGAGGCATCCTGATTATTAATCCTATAAATACCTTGAAAATGTTCTGTGATCTTATCTGATCCTTTTAATTTTACTTTTTTTGCCAATACCCGCTCATAATCACCAAAAACTAAACTTAATGATAACGTACCTTCACTAATATATTCTAAATCGGCACCAAAGCTCCAATTAATAATATCACCAACTTTTGGCTCTTGATATTTTGGATTAGAATTTAAAACCTTAGATTCCGCAATGGACTCTTCACACATTGAAAACAAGCTACCTTGATGAAGCCCAATAGCTTTTTCATCTTCTCCTTTGATGATGGAAGTTTTCCAATATGGCGATTGCTCTGCTCGTCTCCAATATCCCCAAACCATTGAAAAATCACCGTCATAAACATTATCAAAAGGTGCGTTATCTCCTAACAATACTATTTGAGCCATTGATAGTGAATGTATAAAACATATAAAAAGTATACCTAAGAGGTTTTTAACTGCCATATTTTACGTTTAGTTTAATTAGTCTAGTTTAAACTTAACCTCCTACATGAATAGTCATGCATGATTAAGCATTTATATTTTTCCCGAAAATAATGTTTATAAAGAAAATAGACAATTATGAACTTGCACTAAGTTTCCATAAAACAAGGAGAGTCTAAAAACAAAAAAAGCCCTTCAATAAAAATTGAAAGGCTTGGTATTTTTGGGTGGAAGATCGGTCTCGAACCGACGACCTCCTGAACCACAATCAGGCGCTCTAACCAACTGAGCTACAACCACCATTTTGGCATTTTTGCAATGCGTGTGCAAATGTAAACGATTTCAACGTTATCTACAAAGACTTTTTTCAATATTTTATTTAAAAAAGTAAATTTAAAATTCTAGTGTTCATAACTACTTCAAATCAAATAAACTATCAACAGCCACATAACGTTCAGCCGAAAAACCTTCAGCATATTCCACACCTATTAATCTACCCAAATCTCTAGCTCGATAGATAACACTATCGGTAAAATTTTTACTTGAAATTGGGGTTTCAGGTTCCTTACTATTGGCATCGTAAAACTGTGTTTTATAAGCCAGGACGGCCTTCATTTTAATATCCATAAATCCAGAAACATCAACCACAAAATCGGGCTCTATATTCTTCCATTGCATATAATGATATACTTGTTTTGGCCGCCAAGATTGCTGTAATTTATCTTCTAAATAGGTTTCTATTTTTATTAATCCGCTTAAGAAACAAGCATCACTAGCTAGCCTACTTCCTTTAGGGTGATCAATATGCCTGTCATCAATAGCATTACACAATACAATGTCTGGTTGGTATTTTCTTAAAACTTTTATAACTTCTAATTGATGCGATTTATCATTAATAAAAAACCCATCAGCAAAGCCTAAATTTTCTCTAACACATACACCCAATATATCAGCTGCTTCCTTAGCTTCTTTTTTTCTGGTTTCGGCAGTACCTCTAGTACCTAACTCTCCCTGTGTTAAATCTAAAATACCTACTTTTTTTCCCTTGGTCACTTCTTTGGCTATTATGGCCGCACAGCCTAATTCAACATCATCAGGATGAGCCCCTATTGCCAGAATATCTAATTTCATATTTCTACAATTTCGTATGTTTTTTTAATAAAATTTAGATGAATTACGTTAATTACAAAAATCTAAATCATAAAAATGTGTGCTTTTTTATGAATATCTAAATAAGCAAAATTACTATCACGTTTTCGCTTATGTCATTTATAAATAAAATTGTAAAAATATCACAATTATTAAAAAATGAGCGCTTCGCAAAAATAATGACTAATATCATAATAATTGGAGATTATCGCATGTAGTTTTACACCGTAAACAATCAAGCACTCTTAGGGAGTGTATTAGCTAAAAGAATTATATATTATGATCTATTTAATGCTCACTATTTTAGTCATTACAATTGGGCTTTTTATTTGGGGAAAATTCACCCCAGATATTGTTGCACTCATGTCTATGCTAGCCCTATTCTTAACAGGTATTTTAACTCCTACAGAAACCTTAAGTGGTTTTAGCAACCCCACAGTTATTATGATTGCTGCCTTATTTATTGTAGGAGAGGGCATTGCCCAAACTGGCTGGACCGCTATGGCTGGTAAAAAGTTTGTAGAATGGGCAGGCAAAAGTGTCCCTAAACTTCTGGTTATTGTATCACTTGGAGCTGGTGTTTTATCTGGATTTGTAAGTAATACAGGTACTGTTGCAACCTTGATGCCTTTAACCATATCATCTGCATGGAGCATAGGTACTTTGCCTTCAAAAATGCTTATGCCGGTGGCCTTTGGATCTAATACTGGTGGACTTTTAACCTTAACAGGAACACCACCAAATATTATTGCTAGTAATGCTTTGGTTGAAGCTGGATTTGAGGGCTTTTCATTCTTTGAATTCTCATTAATTGGTGTGCCTTTATTAATTGTTGCCCTACTCTATTTTAGATATGTTGGTTACAAACTATTACCTAGTAACAGAACAAATAATAAACCTGTAAATATTGAATCTACACTTCACAATTGGATTGGAGCTTATAAAGTTGATGACGGGTATTACCGCCTAAGAATAAGAAGTCTTTCACCGCTTATCAATACAAAACTTGAAGATTGGCATTTTGAAAGAGATTATGATGTTATCATCATTCGATTAAAAAGAAGACATCCAAATATTCTAAAAGGTATTCCAGCTTATGAAGAGTTTCCTAGCATGGGAACAGAGTTACGCTATCACGATATCATAACTGTAAAAGGTGAAACTGAAGCAATTAATAAATTGATGATTAAATTCAGATTGGGGCTGCTACCGTTAGAACCCATTACAGATGAACTTAAAAACAATCTCATTAACCAAGAGGTAGGAATGACAGAAGTTATTGTAAACCCTAATTCTATCTTGGTAGGGAGAAAATATAAACTTGGAGACTATTTCCGTAGATTTGGAATCCAGTTACTTGCTGCTTCAAGAAATAATACCCCTTTACAAGACAAAGAAATTACAGTTAAAGCTGGGGATGCATTTCTATTAAGAGGTACCTGGGAAAACATTGATGACCTGAAAAAACAACATGAAAACCTTGTAATAATAGGTAGTCCTGAGGGGATGGCTAAAAATGTAGACAGCTTGAATTCAAAGTCTTATATTGCAATGGGCGCCTTATTACTTATGATTTTGCTCATGGTATTCAAGATTGTACCAGGTTCAATTGCCGCATTAATTTCAGCAGGTGTTGTTTTGCTTACTGGTTGTGTGCCTATTTCAAAAGCATATAAAGGTATTAGCTGGACAAGTGTTGTTATGATTGCCGCTATGATTCCTATGGGTGTGGCTCTACAAAAAACAGGAACGGCGCAATTAATTGCCAACACACTAGTTGAGCACCTAGGTGCTATTCACCCTGTTTTATTACTTGGAGGCGTATTTTTATTAACCACGACCTTTAGTCAGGTTATTAGTAATTCTGCAACAGCTGTTTTGATGGCACCAATTGCTATTTTGGCTGCCGAATCATTAAACCTCTCTCCTGCTCCATTCATGATTGTTGTTGCTATTAGTGCTTCAACAGCATTTTTAACACCAATTGGTACCACAACAAATGCTATGGTGATGACAGCTGGTGGCTATAAATTTATGGATTACTTAAAAGTTGGTGCACCACTACTATTTGTATTCTTCTTAATTTCATTACTCATTGTACCACTTATATGGCCATTTTAACAGTAATTTATCATAAATAAAGAAAATCATTTATATATACTTAGCAGAAATTCAATCTGAAAAAGGGACTCTTTAATGGGTTCCTTTTTCTTTAAGTATAAACCCTTTAGTTAAACGTCCAAGCCACAAATCTAGACACCTTATTCCCTTGCCCCATATTTATAACGTTTACTTCTGTTGCTCCTAATTTTTTTAGTGATACCCTAATACCTCTCACCAAGTCTTTTTTAGACACTAAAGTAGTAAACCATTTAAACTGCTTAGAATGCAGCATACTCTCAAACAAATAGTTATGTATAAAAGCTTTTTCTCCTCCCTTATACCACAATTCATTATGTTTCCCTGAAAAATTTCTAGTGAATTCTTCTGAATTTTTTCCTAAACCTTTTAGTTTTCTTTGCGTGGCCTCTAAAGCTTCTTGTTCAGATTTATAAAATGGCGGATTACACATAGATGAAGTAAATAACTCATTTGTATTTACAATATGTTTTAAAATACAATCAACTTCGGGTTGATGTCTCAACTCAATAGTATCCTTCAAATGATTTTTAGCAACAATACGTTGTGCCCATTTCAATGACATGTTGTCCACATCTGTAGCTACAAAAGTCCATTGATATTCCGCTTGACCTAGCAACGGATAAATACAACTTGCTCCAGTACCAACATCTAAAACCCTTATACCTTTTGTTATGCCTTTTGTTTTTAAAAAATCGGCTAAATGATGGATATAATCAGCTCTTCCTGGAATTGGCGGACACAAATTATCATCAGGAAAATCCCAATACCTAATATTATAATCTTTAAATAATAAAGCGGTATTAAGAGCCTTCACAGCTTTAGGATTTGAAAAATCAATACTCAAATTTCCATAAGCATTCTCAAAAACAAATGGTTTTAATGGCAGATATTCACTACTTAAAGCCTTTAAATTATATCCGTTTTTATGCTTATTGTTTCTATGGAGATTTATATGTTGTTTGATAACAGCCTAATGTATTTTTAAAATTATCATTTGTAAAAGTACAAAATTACTATTCATAATACCGATTGGGTAGTTGCCTTGAAATCTATATCTTCGCAAAAAAAATATAAAATGCTAAAGGCTGTTATTTTTGATATGGATGGGGTAATTATTGATAGTGAACCCATGCATAATAAAGCTTACCACGATATGTTTGATGAGGTTGGCATTGAAGTATCTCCAGAACTTTATGAGTCTTTTACAGGGCAATCAACTATAAATATATGTAAGCGACTTTGCGATCATTTTAATTTAGAAGAAAACCCTGAAACATTAGTAGAGATCAAGCGTAAGCATTACAAACATTTTTTTGATCATAATTCGGATTTGGGGTTAATTGATGGTGTTTTAGATTTAATAAAAGATTATCACAATAACGGACTTACATTAGTCTTAGCCTCATCGGCCGCGATGATTAGTATTAATCAAATTTTTGATCGGTTTGATTTAAATCAATATTTTGTTGCAAAACTTAGTGGTGGTGATTTAAAGGACTCAAAACCTCATCCTGAAATTTTTATCAAAGCTGCAGAAGCCTCTGGTTTTTCACAAAATGAATGCATGGTTATTGAAGACTCTACAAATGGCATTGAAGCTGCAAAAGGGGCGGGTATTTACTGTGTGGGATATGACAGTTTTCATTCTAAAAATCAAGATTACAGCAAAGCTGATTTAGTTATAAAAGATTTTAATGAAATACGCTATCAAAATCTAGTAAACATATTATAAATAAAAAAGAGTCGCTTAAAAAACGACTCTTTTTTATTTAGGTTCAGCTCTTTTTTCCAAAAAGTTTCTTTCTAAAACCGCTGAATAAAGCAACAGCTCCAATGGCTATAAATTTCCAAAACTTTAAGAGCAATGCAAAAAAGCCCGCTTTTGCTAAAATTTTTCCAGCTATTAACCCTCCTATTCCATAGGCTGCCACTTGGTCAATATCAGGATTGAAATCAGAATACCTATTTCCCGGAGAAAACTCGACACTTTGAATAATTTCATCTCTATCCTGATTAAAAGTCTCAAGCATATTAATATCTCCAATGGCATTAAGATTTAAATAGCCTTTACGCCCAAGCACTCTAATATTATAATTTAGTGTATTCACCTCTGCATCTTCAAACTTCAATTCTTTAGCCCAATGTAATTTTTTGTTTTCTTGATCGTAATATGGTGCAGATGCCCACCTTATTAACTCCATAGTAGGGTAACCTTGCTCGATACGCTGTGGATTAGCCGAAATGATATCGGCCTGCATCTCTTCAAGTAAATCATCATAGTCAAGATCTTCAGCATCTTCATCATCAATATAGCCTTCCTCTGCATATTCAATCTCTACGGCATAAGTAAAAGCATCATGCATAGGTGTCATATTATCAGGGAATAAAAGACCTAAGGTTTCTCCTGGCGGATTTCCCCATAAATCTGTTAACACATACTTGCTCTGTTTGCTATCTAAGAACTTAAACCCTTTTGGAACATTTATTGTTGCTAGCCCATCCTTCAGCTCTACGGTTCCTGTTTGATACGTAAACGAATTATTGATACTATCTATAATTTTTTGATACTGGTTAGTATCAAAACTAATGGAGTCTAAGTCATTTTGAGCATAAGTTTGCGTTGCAAAAAACAACACCAAAGTAATAATAAGTCGGTTCATAGTTTTAGGTTTAGTAGGTTATAAAACCTAAAAATACCCTTTATTTTGAATTAGATGAATTTTCTTTCGACTTTTTAATAATATTTCTAAGCCTTTCTTTTCTGGAATGCACTTCATCGCGCTTTTTATTTTTCTTCTGCGCTACTAGTCTGGCATGTTTAGCCTTATTCTTTGTGTTCTTTTCTTTGCCCGTTTTAGCCATTATTTCATGTGTTATTTGACTTTAATAGTTGATTTTGCTCCTCCATTAAATCATTAAGCTTAGTAAGTAATTCTATGTCTTTAGGTGTAGCCACGGTTTTATTTTTGGGATCTTGCGCCTTATTTCTTAAGCGATTCATAAACTTAACCACTATAAAAACCGTAAATCCTATAATTAAAAAATCTAAAAATGCTTCAGCTAATGCGCCATAGCCAATAGCCACCTCATCGGTAAGTACAGTACCACTACCATCTTTTACTACTTCTTTTAATATGATTTTTCTATCTTGAAAGTTAACGCCATCCGTTAACAACGATAAAGGAGGTAAAAACACTTTTTTCACCAATACATCAATAACCTTGTTAAAGGAAGCACCTATAATAATTCCTATGGCCATATCCATCATATTTCCTTTTACTGCAAACTCTTTAAATTCTTTGATTAACTTCATACATCTTGTTTTTAACTGTAAAGATAATTAGTTTCATTATTTAATAAACTTGCATTAACTACATGTTCATTATTATTTGCTCAAATATTAATTTTTTAAAATATTATTCAAATAACTAATAATTTAAAATATTAGCTTTTTTAATAATAATTTGATTTTTTACATTAAAAGTTTTACATTTGAATATAACACTGATTTTTTTGTATGACTAGCATCATAACTGGTGACATTATTAACTCTAAAGGAAGTTCTCCTGAACCATGGCTTAAGGCTTTAAAACTTGTGTTTAGTCAATATGGTGATCCTCCAAAAATCTGGGAGATTTATAGGGGTGATAGCTTTCAATTAGAAGTCTCCCCCAAACAAGCTTTAAAAACTTGCATATTAATAAAGGCAACTGTTAAACAATTTAAAACCATGGATGTGCGATTAGCCATAGGTATTGGCGAAAAAACCTATGCTGCCAATTCAATTACCGAATCGAACGGTAGTGCCTTTATTCATTCTGGAGAATGTTTTGAAAATTTAAAAAAAACGACTTTAGCTATACGTTCTCCTTTTAGTACTTTTGATACCACCATCAATATTATGCTAGACCTCGCTCAATTAACAATAAATCATTGGACCAGCACCACTGCCACACTTGTTAAAACTGCTTTAGAGCACCCTGATTTAAACCAAATAGAACTGGCAAACTTATTAAACAAAACACAAGGCAACATCAGCCAAGGTTTAAAGCGTGCGGGGTTTGATGAAGTATCAAAACTCATAACCTATTATAATACCCAAATACGTACTTTATGCTAGCTCTAGCCATTAAACTTTTCCTTGCTCACATTATTGGAGATTTTTTATTTCAGCCCCAAAGATGGGTGATTCATAAAGAAACCTACAAACACAAATCAAAGTACCTCTACTGGCATATTCTTATACACATTATAACCTTGATAGTTGTATTACAATTTAGCTTTAAATACTGGTTAGGTATTATTATTATTGGTATTTCTCATTTTTTTATTGATGCGCTAAAAGTTAATCTTCAATCAAAAATGAATAACCGATTATTGTTTGGTCTAGACCAGTTAGCACATATAGTAATCTTAGTTGTTGTAGTAAAAATTTACGAACCCTATTCCTTTAATTTCAATCAACTTTTTAATTCGAAAACCCTACTCCTACTAACCTGCATCATCTGCCTTACAAAGGTATCTTCCATCATTATGAAAACCTTAATATCTAAATGGGATTTAAAAGAATACACCAACGAAGCCTCTCTAAACAACGCCGGTGCTTATATTGGTATGCTAGAGCGCTTATTTGTATTTGCCTTTATTATAACCAACCATTGGGAGGGTGTAGGTTTTTTAATTGCGGCTAAATCTGTGTTCCGTTTTGGCGATTTATCAAAAGCAAAAGACCGAAAACTAACAGAATACATACTTATTGGTACCTTGCTCAGTTTCGGCCTTGCTATCCTTTTTAGTTTAGGATACAACTATTTAGTGAGGTATATTTAAGTCTTATTTTTTATAAAACTTAGCATATCCACGGTAGGCAAAAAACCCTACAACCGCTAAAATAGCACAGGCTATACCAATAAACTTAACACTTACTATTTGATCGCCACTAGCATAACTGTGTAATCCTGCCAAGTAAAAATTCACCCCAAAATAGGTCATTAAAATACTACCATAAGCCACAATAGACATTAAATTGAAGAACCATCGGCTTCTTAAACCTGGTACTAATCGCATATGGATAACAAAAGCATAAACCATAATACTAATAAGTGCCCATGTTTCTTTAGGATCCCAACCCCAATAACGTCCCCAACTTTCATTGGCCCACATACCGCCTAAAAAGTTTCCAATGGTTAGCATGACTAAACCAACGGTTAAAGACATTTCATTGATTATGGTTAACTCTTTAATATTCAAATCCATTTTAATTTTATTGGATTTGTTAGTAAAAATCATCAAAAATAACGATACAATACCCAAAATCATACCGAGGGTAAACGGCCCATAACTGGCTACAATAACCGCCACATGAATCATCAGCCAATAACTATTTAAAACAGGTTGTAAATTGGCAATAGCAGGGTCCATCCAATTCCAATGGGCAACCATTAAAATCATAGCCGTAACAAAAGCCGTTGAGGCTAAAGTTAAGTTACTTTTTCTTCCAAAGGCCAAACCAAAAAACATAGTAGCCCAAGCCACATAAATCATGGACTCATAAGCATCACTCCATGGGGCATGCCCTGAGATATACCAGCGTACAATTAAGCCTGCAGTGTGCAACAAAAATAACCCAGCTATTATCCACTTAAACACATTTACAGATATATCAAGGGTTTTATTTTTATCCCTAAATATTTGAACAACAAGTAAAACAAACATAATGCTACCCGCATACAAATACCAACTGAATAATTTTTTAAAAATATCATATTTGTTATACAAAATCTCAGTTTTCACCTTATCGTCACTAATCATCACCTCACTACCATAGCGTTGTTGAGTCTTTTTAAAGGCTTCTAAAAGTTTTTCAGCTTCACTAAAATCACCTGTTTTTTTCGCTTGATTTAAGGTGTATAAATAGGCATTAAACCCATTTTTAACAAAATTAGCATACAAAGAATCTTTTATTATGGCTATATTTTGTCTGTAATCTTGAATAGAAATCCACTTATTATTGGAATCTTCAGGAATTGGAAATATTCGCAATGAAGAGCCCTCAATAGCATTAAACAACAAGCTCACACGTTGATCTGTTTCTTTATACTCCTTTTGAAAACCATTGGGCACTTGAGCCTTATAAGCTTCATCTAAAAAAGGACCTAATTTATACTGACCTTTTTCATTAAAAAAGTCTGTAAATGCTACATATTTTTGTGTTTTAGGCACCCCGATTAAACTTCTTATAGAATCGCCTTTTTTAGGTTTTAAGTAGATAACAGGAAGGCTTTGCCATAGCATAGGGTTTTCATGAATGGATAGAAAAACCTGATTCGCATCAAACTCCAAATACGTATCTTTTTTACTTAGCTTCCGAAGCATTTCAGAAGCATAGGTATTTACAGGCATCATTCTACCGCTTAAATCCTGAATGACTAAATGACCAAACTTATCGGCATGTTCCTTAGGTGTAATATTGGCCTTTAAAACAGAATCAAGCTGTTCTACCGAAGGTCTTTCAAAATGATTGTGTCCATCATTTTCACCGTGGTCTGCATGGTTATGCTCTTGTGCTATAGCAGACAAACCAAAACACAATACTATTACAGAAATTAACTTAGCTTTTTTAGCTTTTACATTTTCTAAATGCCTCTTTAAATCACCAAATCTAGATCCTTTAACAAATAGTATAGCCATTAAACCAAAATACAGCAAAAGATAACCTATATAAGTAATTAAAGTGCCCCAATAATCATGATTTACTGACAAGACGGTACCTTTTTCATCCGGATCAAAACTCGACTGAAAAAAGCGATAGCCATCATGATCTAGAATATTATTCATGTAAATTTTATAATCGAAATCTCCAGTTCTATCATCAATCACGGTAACCTCACTAGAATAGGCCGAAAATCCACGTTCTGTACCTGGGTAGCGCTCAGCTTCAAAATCATTCAGTTTGATAGAAAAAGGAAGTTCTAATACTTTTGAACCATACTTAAAGGCAAAATCTAAACCCCCAACATGGATTTGCTTAAACATACCGCTACTTCCCTGATTTCCCAGTAGACTCACACTTTTAGTTTCTCCTCCCGTAGTAATGTTTAATTTCACACCATCTTGATTACTGCTTTTAAGCATACCCGAAGGCTTAACGATATCAAAAACCCCTTTTACTACTGGGTTTGGCATCACTAATTGCATATTACCAATTACATACCGTGACCTTAAATGCAACGGCTGTAAGCTATCCTTATAGAGTTTTCCTTGTGCTCTGGTTGCCATAGTCATATACTCTCCCTCAAAAGGTGAATTTATCTTTAATTCTCCCTTATCATAAGTAATATTAATAGCTCCGTCTGTAGGCTTGTTTAGGGTGAATAAAATATTATGAATATTCTGTATTTGCCCCACTTTTAAAAAATGTGAATGCGGACCACTGCCACCTGCTTCCACAATTTTTAGGTATTCCTCTCCATTTTCATCTGGAACAATGTCTTCTTCTGCTCCTACAATAAATTTTTCTAATTCAATCGTTACAGCTTGCTGATCGTATTTTGTTTCAACTTTAAATTCATTCTCCAAGCGCCCAGAAAAGTCCACCTCTCGCTCAATAGGCAAGCGTTGTGGCACACCATTTATTTTATAATCGCCATCAATAAGTGCGGTGATATATGTTTTTTGTGATAAAAAGGTATTTTCTGTAGCACCTTCACGAATGGCCATCATCCCCTCAAAACTTGCATATCTGGTAATAAAAGCACCTAATAAAATAAAAATGAAAGCCACATGTAAAACAAGGGTAGCCCATTTTTCTTTACTAAATAATCTGTAACGGTAAATATTGCCTAAGAAATTTATTAAAAAAAATGCCATAATGGCTTCAAACCACCAGGCATTATAAATAAGATTTCTAGTGTAAGGTGTTGGTGAGGTGTCCTGTCCTGCATCTAAAAAAGTACCTATAGCCATAGCGGCAGCAAAAGCAATAAATAAGACGGCAGTTAGACGCGTAGAAAAAAGAATGTTAGCGATTTTTTTTTGCATAATTACAACCCATTGTTTGAGGTCGTGCAAATTTAAGGATTTAAGTTTATTGGCAAATGTTAAAGTAGTGAAAAAAGCCAGCATTGAAAAGCTATGCTATTACGGCTAGAATACTAAGCATCATTGCTGTCTTGCTTCAAAAATCTTCATATATAAGAAGGTACCCATTTTACGCGCACGATGCTTTGCGTTTTCAGCATAATCACCTTCAAAAAGTTCATTAATGGTTTCAAACCACAAGTTTAACCATAAACCAAAATGCCTTTCTGTAATACAATGATTGTTCTCTCGATCTACCTTAACATGAGCTTCAAGAGGATTTCCTAAATAGCGTGTTTTTAAAAACAAACTCGATTCCCAAAAGTCGGTAAGGTTTTCAATATGAGCAGGCCAATCCTGAATGAGATTATTAAAAAAAGGGCCTAATTCTTTATCTTCTCTTATCTTATCATAAAATGAAGACACTAACAAATAAACATCAGCTCTGGTTTTTAAATCTTTTTTCTCCATACCAACAAAGATAAAATAATAGGTTTTTAAATAGGCTATTTATGACTATTTTAGCGGTTATGATTTCAGTAGTAATATTGGGCGCAGGCAATGTAGCCACGCATTTTTTTAAAGCTTTACGCAAAAGCGAAGAAGCCTCTGTCATTCAATGGTATAACAGAAGTTTAGACACTATTAAACATTTTGAAAACACGGTTGCTATTACTAATGACCTAGCACAACTTAAACAGGCCGATGTTTACATATTAGCCGTAAGTGATGATGTTGTGGCAAAACTCTCCTCACAATTACCTTTTAATGATAGGTTGGTGGTACATACCTCGGGCTGTGTTAATGTTTCAGATTTAGATAAAAAACACAAACGTGGCGTTTTATACCCATTACAAAGTTTAAGTAAAGACGCAGCAATAGATTTTTCTAACGTCCCTATTTGTATTGAAACCCTTGATAAAAAAAGTTATCCGTTACTAAAAAAATTAGCGGCAAGTATGGGAAGCCCTACTAAACGTGTAAACAGTCCGCAACGCCGCGTTTTACATTTGGCTGCCGTTTTTGTAAATAATTTTACCAACCAATTATACCGTATTGGTCATGAAATTACAGAAAGTGAAGGCGCAGAATTTGACTTGCTAAAACCGCTTATCTTAGAAACAGCAAACAAAATTCAGACCATGTCGCCATACATGGCGCAAACAGGTCCTGCCCTGCGCAATGACAAAAAAACAATTAATGTACATTTAAAATTATTGAACAACCCACAGCATAAAGACATTTATAATTTGCTAACAGATGCAATTCAACAAACCCATGGAAGAAAAAAGTTATAAAGAATATTTAGAACACATTACCACCTTTATTTTTGATGTAGATGGGGTGTTAACCGACGGCTCTGTAACCGTAACAACTTCGGGTGAGATGCTACGAACCATGAATATAAAGGATGGGTATGCTTTAAAAACAGCGGTTGACAAAGGATTTAATGTTTGTATTATTTCAGGAGGTTCTAATGAAGGCGTGAGAAAACGTTTGCAAGGTCTTGGAATTTCTGATATTTACCTAGGGGCTCATAATAAAATAGAGCAATTGGATGATTATTTTACTAAAAAAGACATTAAATCGGAAAATGTACTTTATATGGGTGATGACATCCCTGATTACCCTGTTATGAAAGGCATTGGTTTACCTTGTTGCCCACAGGATGCTGTACCTGAGATAAAAACTATATCAAAATATATTTCACATAAAAAAGGCGGTAAAGGTGCCGTGCGCGATGTTATAGAACAAGTACTAAAAGTTCAAAATAAATGGAGCGGTAATTTTGGGGCTAAATACGATTAATCATACCCCTTAGAGGATTAAATATTATGGTTTTAAACGTGCTCAACCTTATCCGTTGGAAAAACCTTTTAATGATTGCTTTTGTGCAATTATTAATTAAGTATGCGTTTTTAGAACCTTTTGGTGTTGCTACCGCTTTAAATTGTTTAGGTATTAGTATCTTGATTTTAGCCACAATATGCATTGCCGCAGCGGGGAATATTATCAATGACATCTATGACATAGAGACTGATTTGGTCAATAAACCGCATCGTGTAATTATTGGTAAATCTATTTCAGAGAAATGTGCTTTTAATTTGTTTTTCAGCTTAAATATTATTGGCGTTGGCTTAGGCTTTTACCTTTCTCATTTGGTAGAAAAGCCAGCGTTTTTTACCATATTTGTTTTAATCTCTGCGCTACTATTCCTCTATGCTAGCTATTTAAAACGAACTTTTTTTATAGGTAATCTTATCATTTCTATTCTAGTTGGGTTAAGTCTTCTTATTGTGGGCGTTTTTGAATTAGTACCCTCAATGACCCATATAAACCATACAACTCAAATGGTGTTTTTCAAGACTATTTTTGATTATGCTCTTTTTGCTTTCCTAATTAATGTATTACGCGAAATATCAAAAGATATTGAAGATATTGATGGTGATTACAAAACAGGAATGCATACACTTCCTATTATTTTAGGGAGAGATCGTACCAAGCATATGTTATGCGTATTGAACATTATTCCTCTGGCTCTTATTACCCGTTATGTGATTATTAATTTATATAACCAGTATTGGGTAGTTACTTATTTTTTGGTGTGTATTATTGGCCCTCTCATTTACACATCCATAAAAACCTTTAGTGCCAAAACAAAAAAAGACTTTAAGCATATTAGCAATATGTATAAATTGGTGATGCTTTTTGGTATGCTTTCTTTACTTTTATACAAGTATGTAATACTTTCATAATGCTAAAAGACACGCTAAAACACCACCATATTATTTTGGCTTCAGGTTCGCCAAGAAGGCAAGCATTTTTCAGGCATTTAGGTTTAGATTTTGAAATAAGGTTAAAGCCTGTTAAGGAGGAATACCCAACGCGATTAACACATTTTGAAATCAGCAATTACCTAGCTCAGTTAAAAGCCTTACCTTTTAAAAATGAACTCAAACCCAATGACATTCTTATTACGAGTGACACTATTGTTTGGCATCAAGATAAGGCCTTAGGAAAACCAGCCAACGAAGCTGAAGCTTTTCACATGCTAAAATCATTAAGTAATGCTACTCATGAAGTCATTTCTTCAGTTTGTTTTACAACCAACAACTTTGAAAAAACGTTACACAGTATTACCAAAGTAACCTTTAAACCGCTTACCGATGAAGAAATAGCCTACTACATTCAAAAAGACAAACCTTTTGATAAAGCTGGTGCTTACGGCATTCAAGATTGGATTGGACAAATAGCGGTTACAAAAATTGAAGGCTCTTATTTCAACGTTATGGGGCTACCTACACACCTTGTTTATAAAACGTTAAATGCTATTGCAGAAACCATTTAGCTTTGTAATTTTAAGGTATGTATTTACCAAATAAACTTACAAAACATGCAAAAACGAGCATGCTATCAAAAATTATTTTAAGTTGTATATGCTTTATAGTTTCATGTAAAAATAATACAGAGACATCAAGCTTAGTCAAAAATACAGCGGCGCATGCTCAGAAAAAAACCATTACCCCAACCTTATCTAAATCATTCAAGGCCTATTGGTATACTGGTGAAGCCGAAATTTCGTCCTATCAATTAGAACAAGCACGCTATGGCGAACTAAGAACAGGAAAAGCCGTATTAATTTATGTAACCGAAGATTTTTTACCAGATGCTCTGGTTAAAGCTGAGCACCCAAATCCAAACAACATTCCCGTTTTAAAATTAAATGCAACTAAAACATTTAATACTGGTATTTATCCGTATAGCATCATGCAAAGTACGTTTTATCCTGTGGCTAATAATGGTCACGCCTTAAAAGTATCTAGTTCGGTTCAAGAGTGGTGCGGGCATGCCTACACTCAATTAAATAACCATGATGCCTTTGAAATCATGTCGCATTCTTATTTTCAAGGTGAAGCCGATAAAACGTTTACCCTTAAAAAAGCGGTTTTAGAAAACGAATTATGGGTGCAATTAAGAGTAAATCCAAGTACTTTACCTGTTGGTAATATAAACATTATTCCTGCCTTTGCTTATACAAGACTCAAACACATCCCTATAAAAGCATTTAAAGCAAACGCCTCACTAAAAACTGGAACTTATACCATCACTTACCCCGAACTACAAAGAACATTAAGCATTAATTTCAATCCTGAATTCCCTTATGATATTTTAGGTTGGAAAGAAACGTTTAACAGTGGTTTTGGAACTACGTCCAAGGTTTTAACCACAAAAGCCACTAAGCTAAAATCTATAAAATCACCATATTGGAAAAAGAACAGAAATCAAGATAAAATTTTAAGAGAAACCTTAATGCTAAACGAATAAACTATTAGTTTTGAATGTATCTTTGTACCTGATTTAATTCACAATATATGACATCAGATTTTTTTACCTCTTATAAAGACCAACTTATAATATCAGGAATTGTTCTACTATCGTTACTTATTATTCGATACATCGTCAACTTTACCATTACAAAAGTGGCAAAGAAAAATGGAATTAATGAAGCTAGAATCCGATTGATATGTAGATATGTTACCGTTACTTTATTCCTATTGGCTATGCTCATTGAGGCATTTATTTTTGGTACTGATGCCAAAGAATTGGCCGTGGTTTTTTCCTCAGTTTTTGCGGTACTTGGCATTGCATTGTTCGCCATCTGGTCTATTTTAAGTAATGTAACATCAGGCATCATAATGTTTTTCTCTTTTCCTTATAAAGTGGGAGATAAAATAAACATTATGGACAAAGAGTTTCCTATTGAAGCGATTATTGAAGATATTAGAGCCTTTCAGTTGCATTTAAGATTAGATAATGGCGATTTAATTACCTACCCCAATAATTTAATGCTTCAAAAAGCGGTAAAACTGGTTGAAAAAGATGCCATAGACGAGATTCATGAAGATGATGGTGAAGCTGTATAAATTTCCATATCTTTAGGATATAATTATTCTTAATGCCAAGAAAAAGACTTTACCGTTCAAAGAAAAAACTAGGACAAGTTCCAGGCAGTGTCATCTACACAGGGGAACGATCAAAAGACAAACTCTTTATTGAAACGTTCGATTATAATAAAGATTATGTTTTTGAAAAAGAACTCCCAACCGTTGAAGACACCTTTAAATTTAAATTTACCGACAGCGTTACCTGGATAAATTTGAACGGACTCAATCATGTGGCCTCAATTGAAAAACTAGGGACACATTTTGGTCTACACCCTTTAGTACTTGAAGATATTGTAAATATAGCACAGCGTCCTAAAATTGATGAATATGAAGGCTACATTTTTGTGGTTTTAAAAATGTTGTATTATGACACCAAGCAAAACATTGTTTCAGAGCAAGTAAGTTTTATTTTAGGCAGTAACTATGTATTTTCATTTCAGGAATCTGAAGGAGATGTTTTTGATACCATAAGAGAACGCATTCGTTTAGCCAAAGGCAGAATTAGAACCATGCAGGCCGATTATTTATTGTATGCCCTTATGGATGCGATTGTAGATCATTACTTTAGTATAGTAGAAGTTTTAGGAGACAAGATTGAAGATTTTGAAACCGCCGTATTTGAAGGTCAAACAAAAGATGACGCGAGTAAAAACATTCAAGACTTAAAACGCGAAGTATTGCGACTACGTCGGGCTATTTTTCCACTGAAAGAAGTTTTGAATCGCATTGATAGAAACGAAAACAACCTCATACAGAAGAAAACAATTACGTATTTTAGTGATATTGCAGATCATCTTACCCAAGTAACTGAAAACATAGAAATTTACCGTGAAATGACCTGGAGTTTAATGGATATGTACATGACTACCATTAGTAATAAAATGAATGAGGTCATGAAAGTACTTACCATTATGGCTTCTATATTTATACCTCTTACCTTTATTGCAGGTATTTACGGTATGAATTTTGAAAACATCCCTGAACTACATTATAAAAACGCTTATTTTATTGTTTGGGGTATCATGATTCTTATTGTATTAGGGATGCTTTATTACTTTAAAAAGAAAAAGTGGTTGTAATTTTTAATGAGCTTAAAAGGGTAACGTATTAATCTCGTTAAATAAATTTTAGCGCTTTATACCATGAGTGCATCATTGAATATTGATTTTACAAATATTACATATCTAAAAAATGGAAATAAGCGCCAACAATAAGCCTATTCTTGCCTAAGAGAACTCGGCATTTTTGAAACTCTAGCAGAATACCATCCTATTTTAACAGGCACCATCCCTATTGGTATTGACTTATCCGAAAGTGATTTAGATATTATTTGTGAATGTTCTAACCATTTCAAATTTGCTAAAACACTAACTACCTTATATTCAGATAAGATTGATTTTAACATTAAAACTAAACCCCAGAATAATGTGCTATCAACTATTGCAACATTTTACAGTAGCGATTTTAAAATTGAGGTGTTCGGACAAAATTGCTCAACTACACATCAAAATGCTTACAAGCATATGATTGTTGAGCATAAAATTTTAAAAGCGTATGGTAAAAAATTTAAAGAAGAAGTTATCCGACTTAAGCGGGAAGGGATAAAAACGGAACCCGCATTTGCAACATTACTTGGCTTAAAAGGAAATCCTTATGAAGCATTATTACACATTGACATTTAAAAAAACAGAAAATGTATTGGCAATATGTTTTCCTGAATGACAGATCTAATCTTGAGAGTAAAAAGAATATCATCAAGAAAAACTTGCAAATAAGCCGACGCATTAGGCTCTTGATAATAGTTAAAAAAAAGTTTTTAGTTATTACATAAATTATTGACCTTCCAACCAACCTTCAAAATACGTGCTGTCAATTTGGCATTTTTTTCCAATGGTATATTTTTTGAAAAATTAATACTATCGTATAACTTTTAAAATATATAACCGATGAAAACATTGAAATATATGCCTTTGTTTTGTTTGTTGTTATTTTTTAACTGTTCTGGACAAAACAAAGACTCTAAAGCCAAAAATGGTAATTCTCCAGATGAAAATATTTCTGTAAACAAAGAATATGATGAACACGGAAACCTCATCAAGTATGATTCCATTTATTCATACAGCTATTCTTCAAATGGAAAAACACCTGATAGTTTAAAACTAAAATTCCAGAAGCATTTCAACAGCCACTCTTTTTTTAATGATGCCTTCTTTGATGATTTCTTTCAAAAAGATTCCATTTCAAACCATTTTGATTATGAAAATTTCTTTTATGATGGTTTTATGAATCAAGATGAACACATAAAAAACATGATGCGTCGCATGGACTCTATTCAGCAACTCTTCTTCAACCAACAACAAAAACCAATCATTCCTGCCGAGCCAGAAAAAAGTCGTTCAAACACTAAAAACATGGCACTCAAACAAATATAAACCGCCCCTTGTAACCGTTAAATAAAAATTAAAACCAGCTGTTCTGCTGGTTTCTTTTTTATATTTGATTTTAGCTAACAAAACATTATGAACAAAACACTACTTTCCTTAACCATAGCTATATTTAGCTTATGTTATGGTATAGCTCAAAAACCCACTACCCCATCATCAGTTCAAATTTATGAATCCATTCAAAAATTAAATTTTTTGGGTTCTGTTCTTTACGTAGCCGCGCACCCCGACGATGAAAACACGCGCTTAATTTCTTATATGTCTAATCATGTAAAGGCAAGAACAGCCTATTTATCATTAACTCGTGGTGATGGTGGCCAAAATTTAATTGGTCCTGAAATCAGAGAATTACTTGGTGTTATAAGAACTCAAGAACTTTTGGCTGCCCGAAGAGTTGATGGTGGCGAGCAACTATTCACAAGAGCTAATGATTTTGGATATTCAAAACACCCTGAGGAAACCTTAAATATTTGGAATAAAAATGAGGTATTGGGTGATGTTGTTTTGGCCATCAGGAAATTTAAACCTGACGTGATTATTAACAGGTTTGATCATAGAACACCTGGAACTACTCATGGACATCATACTACTTCGGCTATGTTAAGCATGGAGGCTTTTGATTTAGCAAACGATAATTCGGCTTATACTGACCAGTTAAACCAAACTAGCTTATGGCAACCCAAGCGTATATTTTACAACACCAGTTGGTGGCGCTATGGAAGTGTAGAAGCCTTTGAAAAAATTGATAAAAGTCAAATGCTACATTTTAATATTGGAACCTACTACCCTTTAAAGGGGTTATCAAACAATGAGTTGGCGGCTTTGGCTAGTAGTCAACATTTATGTCAAGGCTTTGGCCGCTTGTCCCAACGTGGTTCGGAAAGAGAATACATTGAGTTTTTAAAGGGTAAACCTATTCAAAATAAAGCGGATATTTTTGATGGCATTGATACCTCATGGAATCGTATAAAAGGCGGACAAAACATAGGCACTATTTTAGAACAAGTTGAAAAGAATTTCAATTTCACAGATCCATCTACCCATATTCCAGAATTACTCAATGCCTACCAATTACTCCAAAATATTGATGATGAACACTGGAAAACTCAGAAATCTAAGGAGCTTAAAACGATTATAGCCATGTGTGCAGGCTTGTATTTAGAGGCTTCAGCAGAGAACAATTGGGCTTCACCAAATGAGCAAGTAAAGGTAACACTAGAAGCCTTAAACCGTAGCAATGTTACAATCACCTTAGTTAGTATTAATAGCGCCAATGGTTTAAATATTTCTAAAAACATGGCGCTAAAAAATAACATCAAACACACCTTTGAAACGTCTTTAAAAGTAAAGGCTCATCAAAAGCCAACCTCTCCCTATTGGTTGAATGAAAAAGGATCTTTAGGTATGTACACCGTAAATAATCCTGAGCTTATTGGGCAACCTGAAACCCCCAGAGCATACAGCATAGCATTTAATTTAACCATTAATGAGGTGCCGCTTACTATTTCAAAAGCCATAGTTCACCGTTTTTCAAAACCAGATAAAGGAGAGTTATACCGCCCCTTTGAAATCATTCCAGAGGCTTCGGCCAAAATCAATGAAAAGGTTATCATTTTCAATTCAGACAAAAGCCATGATATAAATATGATAATAAAGGCTGGTAAAGACCATTTGAAAGGTACTGTTGAATTATGTCTTCCAAACCACTGGAACGTTTTTCCAAAACATCAAAAGGTTGATATCACACATAAAGGCGAAGAACAAACCTTTACTTTCAATGTTACACCACCTAAAGATGAAAGCGAAGGTTATATAAGTCCGTTAGTACGTATTGAAGGAAAAACATTTACCAAGGAACTTATTGAAATTGATTACGACCATATTCCTTTTCAAACGGTATTGCTACCAAGCGAAAGTAAAGTGGTGCGTTTAAACATAAAGAAAAGCGGCGAAAACATTGCCTATATTCAAGGTGCAGGCGATGTAGTCCCTGAAAGTTTAGAGCAAATTGGTTATCATGTTAGGGTGATATCTCCTGAAGACATTTCGCCAGAAACCCTAAGCAAATTTGATGCTATTGTTATTGGTGTTAGAGCTTATAATGTTATTGAGGATCTTGAATACAAACACGATGACTTATTTAATTTTGTGGCACATGGCGGAAATATGATTGTGCAATACAATACAAGCTACAGGTTAAAAACAGAAGCATTAGCCCCGTATCACTTACACCTTTCTAGAGATCGGGTAACCGACGAAAAGGCCGAGGTTAGATTTTTAACCCCAAACCATCCTGTTTTGAATTACCCCAATAAAATCACAAAACAAGATTTTGATGGATGGACTCAAGAACGCGGTTTGTATTTTCCTGATTCCTGGGCTAAAGAATTTACGCCTATTCTATCCATGAATGATAAAAACGAAACGCCTAAAGAAGGTAGTTTATTGGTAGCCAAATATGGAGAAGGCCATTACATATATACTGGTTTAAGTTTTTTTAGAGAGTTTCCTGCAGGTGTTTCAGGCGCTTATCGCTTATTCGCTAATATGCTCTCTCTTGGTAAAGACAAGATGCTTCAAGACAAACAATTTAATGACTAAGCCTATGTCTGAGCAGCAACCACCTAAACAAACCTGGCTTAAGTTGTATTCCATAGTCTTGATAGCGAATGCCATATATTTTATCATCTTTTACATAATCACCAAATCATTTTAAAACCATGCAAATTTTAAATTGGGTAGATTGGATAGTGCTCGGCGTTACGTTAGTCACTATTGTAACGTATGGCACCATTCAAACCAGAGGTAGTAAAAATGTAAAAGATTATCTAAGGGGTGGCAACACATCAAAATGGTGGACGATTGGTTTATCGGTTATGGCTACCCAAGCTAGTGCAATCACCTTTCTATCTACACCTGGGCAAGCGTTTCATGACGGCATGGGGTTTGTTCAATTTTATTTTGGTTTACCCATTGCTATGGTAGTGATTTGCATGGTGTTTATCCCCTTGTATTATCGGTTGAAAGTATATACAGCTTATGAATTTTTAGAAAACCGTTTTGATTTAAAAACCAGAACACTGGCAGCAGTATTGTTCTTGATTCAACGTGGTTTAGCCGCTGGAATAACTATTTTTGCTCCCGCAATTATTCTTTCGGTGGTGCTTGGTTGGGATCTTTTAACGCTTAATATTGTGATAGGATTACTGGTAATTATTTACACTGTTTCGGGTGGTACCAGAGCGGTGAATGTCACCCAAAAACATCAAATGGTTGTCATCTTTATAGGAATGCTTGTTGCGTTTTTCCTGATTGTAAGTCAACTTCCCCAAGATATTACCTTTTCAAAAGCGCTTCAAATTGCTGGCGCTAGTGGCAAAATGGAAGTTCTTGATTTTTCATTTGACCTGAATAACCGATATACGTTTTGGAGTGGCATTATTGGTGGTACTTTTTTAATGTTGTCTTATTTTGGAACAGATCAAAGTCAGGTACAACGCTATTTATCGGGTAAATCTGTTAAAGAAATGCAACTCGGGTTAATTTTCAATGGTATTTTAAAAGTACCCATGCAATTCTTTATTTTACTTGTAGGCGTTATGGTTTTTGTGTTTTATCAGTTTAATGAGGCACCAATAAACTTTAATCCAACCGCCACAGAACTGGTTTTAAATTCAGAGTATGCCGAAGACTATAAAAGCCTTCAAGAAGAACAAAAAACCCTATTTAAAGAACGTCAACAATCTATTAACGCCTTGATTCATTCTGAAAATCAAGACGCTTCCATACAATTAGCTGAAAGCGCTATCACTTATGAAGCATTGCGATTAAAGGCGCAAGACCTTATTAACAAAGTTTCAGAAAAAAAAGATATAAAAGTAGAAAGTAATGATAAAGACTATGTGTTCATCCATTTTATCTTAAACAATTTACCTAGAGGATTAATTGGTTTATTATTAGCTGTTATTTTAAGTGCTGCCATGTCTAGTACGGCTAGTGAACTCAATGCTTTGGGGTCAACAACAACCATTGATTTATACAAGCGAAATGTTAGTGAAAAATCTGAAGCTCAGATGGTAAACACTTCAAAATGGTTTACCTTTGCTTGGGGCATCATGGCTATTGGTGTGGCTTGTGTTGCCAATTTAGCCGAAAACTTAATTCAGTTGGTAAATATTATCGGTTCCATTTTTTATGGCAACGTTTTAGGTATTTTTCTTCTGGCCTTTTTCTTTAAATTTGTACAAGGTAATGCGGTTTTTATTGCGGCTTTAATCACTCAAGTTGTTGTGATAGGTCTATTCTTTCTCAATGAATATGGTATCATCAACCTGCCATTTCTTTGGTTAAATTTTGTAGGCTGTATTATTGTTATTGCCGCCGCTTGTTTGATTCAAATATTACATCCAAATGACAAAACAATCACAAAAGCAAATCATTAATTGGGGCATTATGGGTCTGGGAAGTATTGCCCATAAATTTGCTACTGATTTACTTACTGTTGAAGGCGCTAACTTGTATGCCGTAGCTTCAAGGTCTGCCGAAAAAGCTAATGCCTTTAGTACTAAATTTAAGGCTAATAAAGCCTATAGTAGTTATGAAGCGCTTGTTAAAGACAAAACGATTGATGCCGTTTACATAGCTACACCACACGCTCTACATAAAGAAAATACACTTTTATGTTTAGAACATGGTATTGCGGTTTTATGTGAAAAACCATTTGCTATGAATGCTACTGAAGTCTCTGAAATGCTGGCAGTAGCAAAGGAAAAAAATGTCTTATTAATGGAAGCACTTTGGACGTATTTCTTACCGCATTATCAATATGTTTTAAAGGCTTTAAACACTAAAATGTTTGGTGATATAAAAAAAGTTGAAGCTGATTTTGGATTTTACAGAGCTTTCAATAATGACGCTCGTTTGTTCAACAAATCCCTTGGTGGAGGTAGTTTGTTAGATATTGGCATCTACCCTATTTTTGTTGCATTATCAACCTTAGGCCTACCAGAAAATATCTCCGCTCATGCTACGTATTTTGATAATGGTGCTGATGCTTCATGTGACATGATGTTTACTTACCCAAAGGAAGCAAAAGCCTTCCTAAAAAGTACACTTTTAGAAGACACACCCACCCAAGCTATTTTTTATTGTGAGCGCGGTACGATTAAAATAAATACTATGTTTCATCAGCCTTCTACAGTCACACTTATTTCTGAAGATAAAGAAGAAACCATCCATTTTGGATACGAAACTATTGGTTACAACTTTGAAGTGATTCATTTTAACACATTACTTCGCGAAGGTAAAACAGAAAGTGATGTGATGACTTTTCAGTTTAGTGAGCAACTTATTGCCTTGCTCGACGATGTTAGAGGCTTAATTAATTTAAAATACTAGTTTAAGATCCTTTTTGTATAAATAACGATTTATAGCTTTTAGATGCACACAGCGCAACCTTTTTGGTTGCGCTAGTTGTTTTGTAGAAGTCGCTTTCTATTGAATAAACGTTCCATCAGCATGCATTTTAATCTTTTTAATGTCCGATCCTTTTCCTATTTTTACATAATACAGCTTTTCAACACTTCCGTTTTTGTAATTCACCAAATAGTCTGAATCTAACAAAATGAATCCTTCGTAAGTTTTAAATAAACTAATTCTAACCGCTCTGGGAAGCTTTACCTCTTTATATCGCCCTTTAGACTCTATTACCGTTCCATCTTTATCATAGAATACTTCCACGTAGCCTTTTTCAGTTTTAAATTTTACCTTAAAAGGATGTGCTTTACTCTTTTTAAAGCCTCTAGATTTAGTGACATCAAAAAAAGCAACTCGGTTTTCAAGCGCACTTACATGCACCGCCATGGAGTGATCTAAAACTTTATCTAAGTAATTTGCATTTAAAGCTCGTGAAGAAGTCTTTGTTTTAAATGCCTCCACATCAGATGTTTTTAACACAGCATATTGTGTATGCCCAATTTGAGACTGTCCGCTAAACATCATAAATACTGCGACCAGTGTTAATACAATTGTTTTCATGATTATAGTAGTTTTGATTAATATTAAAATCTTTACACAAAGATGAAACAATAGTAAGCACAGTACTTAACAGCAATGTTGCAATAGTTTTAAAGTTTTATTTTAAGTATGACAAACATTATTTAAAGCGTTTAAATCATGTTGTTTGAAGTGTGAATCGGCATTTTAAATGATGTGATGGTTTTCATAACCACCTAAATTCATTTTTTTCAGAAATTCAATAAACTCAGGATGTGTACGCATGCCTTTAAAAAAGTGATTAAATTTCACAGAATATAATTGAGAGTTTCTTTTGTTGTAAGCTATATGTAGCCATTTCATGGTATTTTCCCGGTCATTTAACACAGCAAATTTTTCGGCAATCCAATACGCGTTATGAAATGTTCTATCATCTTCAGCATACTCAATATCTAGATAATTAATCCATTTAAAAACGCCAGGTATCCCATCCTTTTGATAAACCGCCAACATAGGGTCTATATTAACTCGCGTATTGGGAAGTAGCCCCCAACTATACACCAATTGTTTTATAGCTAAATCATTTTTTCCTTGATTAACATAAACTAAAAACTTAATCCAATAGCCCCATAAGTTTTCGGGGTTAATTTCAATAGTTTCATTAGCGTCTTGAAGCGCCAAAGTATATTCTCCTGTTAACAAATAGGCCTCAGCACTCACAATGTACATAAAATAGGCTACTGGAGCCAGTTTTTTAGCCCTTTCAATAAACTCACGCCCTTTTTTAAAATCGCCTTTTACATGTATCAAATAGCGGGCGTACTCAATATTTACACTGGCATTGGTTGGGTCAATCTCTAATGCTTTAAGGAGTTCCTTTTCGGCCTCTTTCCAATCCCATTCATACTCCATGTTGATGAGCCCCATAACACGGTGAGGTTCTGCTAAACTACTATCTAATTGCAAGGCTTGAGCGGCATAATACTTAGCTTTTAAATAATCTGCTTCTGACACCGATGGATACCCCTTACACAAGAGCAACTCTGCCAAACCAGCATAAGACAATACGAAAGTGGGATCTTTCTCAATACTTTCTTTAAAATACTTTTCCGAAAGCTCATAATTCTCTTCAGGGTTTTTATACTCGCCCATTTCTAAATAGGTAAAGTATTTTCCTTTTAGATAAAGATTATAAGCTTCTTTGTTATTCGTGGGTATTTTTTCAATTTTCTGAATTTCAATAGGCGATAACACTACATCCAACTCTGAGGCTATTTGTGTTGAAATATCTTTTTCTAAATTAAAAACATCTTCAAAGGGGCGATCAAAATCTTTAGACCATAAATGGGTATCGTTTTTAGCATTGATGAGATGCACAATAACCTTTATTCTATCTCCATTTTTTTGCACACTCCCGTCAATCATATAATCAACATTGAGCGCTTTTCCTATTTCAAGACCAGACAAATCACTACTGCCATAGCGGTCTGCCGACTGTCTTGATTTCACTACAATACTTTTAACTTTTGAAAGATGATTAATAATATCATCACGCATGCCATCAACAAAATATTGATTCTCCTCATCATTACTTAAATTTTCAAAAGGCATAACAGCTATTGCGGTGTGCCCGAGGTCATAAGCTCCAACAGATGTTAGGCTGTTTTCTTTGGGCATATTAAAGAAAAAATAGAATAAAGCACTAACTGTAATCAATAGAATTAAAACAACAAGAATATTAAGTTTTGAAAACACGTTGCCATAGTTCCGGGCAAATGTTCCAGAATAACTTGATGCGCTAACGCCATTTATCCCAACATGTGACTCATTATTATGCTCGGTAGGTATTGAACTTCTGTATTTTACTTCACCAGGCGGATACCCAAAATAATCTTTAAAACTTGAATTAAAATATGTAGGGCTACTAAAGCCCACACGATAGGCTATCTCTGAAGCCGTGGCCTCATTATTCTTTAACATATCCATAGCTTTACCCAGTCTATACTCTCGTATAAACTGCGTAGTTGATTTACCAACAACCGCATTTAATTTTCTATGAAGCTGCGATCTGCTCACGCCAAGCGCTTTTGCTAAGTCATTAACGCCAAACTGTTCATTGCCTAAATTATCGTCAATAAGCCTGATAATGTTTTCAACAAAAGAATCTTTGATGGATGCTGGACCTGACATTTTTTGATTATAATTTGGTTTGATTGTGATCTACACATACTAAGATACTTATTTTTAAACAATTAAAATAAAACCTAACTTTTTCATTTACAAATAAAAAGGCGCAATCCTAAGAATTGCGCCTTAAAATAGTTTTGCAAACCACTAAATTACATAGCCCCCCACTCTTTTAAGGAGTCCTTATTCATTTTTACATAATCATCATTACCTGCTTTTTCAGCATGTTCTAATGAGGCCTTTGCAGCAGCAATAGCCCCCTCTGTATCCCCTGCTTTAGCGTGAATTAATGACTGTTGTCTTAAAATCCAAAATTTTGGCTCACCAGAAGTCATCTCAACCGCTTTATCAACCCACTCTTTAGCTTGATTTATATCTTTACTCTCTTGAAGATAATATAACGCTGAATAAAAATAATCATTAGCAGTAGGTGTTCCATTTAACGCATCATTAATACTTGCTAAAACCGCATCATCTGTAGGCACAGTAAAAGGAATGCCCAAATAGGTTTTTTCCCAAATCAAATCAATTGTAGCACTACTATTTGTAATATTATTGATATCTAAAGTAAAGGTTTCTACGTTAAACGGTACCGGATGAGATGGTACTTCTCCCATGGCCATTACTTTGCTATCATCCCATTTTTGAGGGGTTCCCCAGTTTTCTGTATCTCCATAAAAATATACTTCCCAGGCTGTTTTACCCGGTTTTGTAAATATCGCATATGATCCTGCTTTTAATTTAGATCCAAAAACTGTTGCGTCTGTACTAAATGTAATCACAGTATTCTTGTTTGCTCCTGTTCTCCAAAGTTTTTCAAACGGCACTAAATCGCCAAAAACTTTACGATCTTTTACACTTGGTCTAGAGTATTCTAATGTCACATCAGTCAAGCCAACCTTCTGCTCCAATTTCGAAAAAGGACTAGGTTGCGGTGTTTTCACTTGCGCAGACACCATGTAAGTAGAAGCACAAGCCATAAAAAGTAATAGTAGTTTTTTCATTTTGAAAGATATTAAATTATTGGTTTTATAAATCTAAAATTAAACAACCTAAATCTGTTTATTGTTAACAAAAGCTTAAAATAAGACATTGTATATTTGCCATTAGATTATTTAGGCGTTCCCTAACGGTCAGGATTTCGGCAGTAGCTCTTTTCAAGGAGCTCCAACACAGGCCTCAATCCTTAACGGTAAACTGACAAAAAAATGAAACAGTATATTTCAGAAAGCATAGGTACCTTCGGTTTAATATTTTGTGGCTGTGGCGCCATGACCATCAACGAAATTACAAATGGGGCCATATCGCATGTGGGCGTGGCGGCAACTTGGGGACTCATTGTTATGGGTATGATTTATGCCTTCGGAGAAATTTCAGGGGCCCATTTTAACCCCGCAGTAACAATAAGTTTTGCGGTAGCTAAAAAATTTCCTTGGCAAAAAGTACCACCTTACATTTTAGCACAAGCTATAGGCGCCATCGCCGCCATAGCACTATTGTGGTTCCTGTTTCCCCAAAGCCAATATTTAGGAGAAACCACGCCTGCCGATAATTTCCCTGCTTACAAAGCAGCAATTTTAGAGTTTATATTAACCTTCTTTTTAATGGTTGTTATTATAAACGTATCTACCGGAAGTAAAGAAATAGGTACTATGGCCGGCATAGCCATTGGTGCTGTTATTCTTTTAGAAGCCATGTTTGCAGGCCCCATGACCAAAGCTTCTATGAACCCCATTCGCTCCTTAGCTCCAGCCCTTTTTACAGGTAATTTTCAATATTTATGGCTCTATATTTTAGCTCCTATCTCTGGCGCTATAGCAGCAGTTTCCAGTTGCAAACTGGTAAAAGACAACAATTGTTGTTAACCGCAAAAATATTAATAAAAATTTTTGTTTAACTTTTTTCTTTTTTTGTTAAACATTTTGTATCTTTACCATAAATAAAGAATTATGGCAAAGAAGAAAGCACCCTCAAAACATGATTTATTATCGGCTTACATTGATTTTGTGCTCACACACAATGAGAATCCAAAGTCTGTGTATGGGTTCACCAAAATGAATAATACAGACGAAAGCGAGTTTTACAAATATTTTGCCTCCTTTCAAGCCATAGAAAGTGCAGTATTCACATCGTTTTTTGAAAACAGTATGACCGTTTTGGAACAAACTGAACAATACCAAACATTTGATGCCAGAAATAAGCTATTAGCTTTCTACTTTACTTTTTTTGAAATCTTATCAGTGAATAGAAGTTTTGTACTCTATGTATTGAAAAAATACGACAACAGTTTAAAATTTGCACCAGCGCTAAAGGGGTTAAAACTTGTATTTATACAATATGTAGCATCACTTGGTATCCAAATGATAGACATAAAACAAGCACAATTAGAGCGTATGCAACAGCGAACCTTAAAAGAATCGGCTTGGATCCAACTGCTTATTACCATGAAATTCTGGAAAGAGGATCATTCTAATGCCTTTGAAAAAACCGACATTTTTATTGAGAAATCGGTGAATACCACTTTTGATATTCTTAACGTTGCTCCCCTTGAAAGTATGATGGACTTAGGTAAATTTCTTTTTAAAGAAACCTTTAGCATGAATTAAAACCCCTGTTGCATGAAAACCATAGATTCCATACCCACAAGCAAAATACAAAGAGCCACTAAACTGGTTTCAACTGGAGCAAAAGTTGGTGTGAATTACTTAAAATATTACGGTGATAAGCTTGTAAACGATAATGTTATTGCCAAATCCAGACTGGATGCTAATAATGCCAATGACATATACAATGGTTTGAAACAACTTAAGGGAAGTGCTTTAAAAGTAGCGCAAATGCTAAGCATGGAAAAAAGTATATTACCGCAAGCTTATGTTGAAAAATTTTCATTAGCTCAGTTTTCCGTGCCTCCTTTATCGCCACCTTTAGTCTTCAAAACTTTTAAAAAATATTTAGGAAAATCCCCTTATGAACTATTTGATACTTTCAATGCAACTTCTGTAAACGCTGCAAGCATCGGTCAGGTGCATCAGGCAGAAAAATATGGGAGAAAACTTGCTGTGAAAATCCAATATCCAGGAGTTGCAGAAAGTATCGCTTCAGATTTGGCTATGGTAAAACCCGTGGCAATAAGCATGTTCAATATCAAGGGTAAAGATTCTGATAAATATTTCCAAGAAGTAGAAGACAAATTAACGGAAGAAACAAATTATTTGTTAGAAATAGCGCAAAGCAAAGAAATTTCTAAAGCTTGTGCTCATATTCCTAATCTAGAGTTTCCAAATTATTATGATGAGCTTTCTTCAGAGCGTATAATAACGATGGATTTTATGGATGGTGAACATCTTTCAGAATTTACAAAGCGTAACAAAAATCAAGAATTGGCTAACTTGTTAGGTCAAGCACTATGGGATTTTTATATGTTTCAAATTCATGAACTTAAAAAAGTACATGCCGATCCGCATCCGGGTAACTTCCTCATTTCTAATGACGGTAAATTAATAGCTCTTGATTTTGGGTGTATGAAACAAATACCCAACACGTTTTATAACCCTTATTTTGAATTGGCAAAAAAAGAAAACTTAGAAAACAAGAGATACTTCAAACAAAAACTTTTTGAATTAGAAATTTTAAAAGAAGAAGATTCTGAAGATGAAAAGGCTTTTTTCACTACCATGTTTCATGATATGCTGAGCGTATTTACACAGCCCTTTCACAAAGACACTTTTGATTTTTCAGACCAAGATTTTTTCTCTCAAATAGTCCAACTTGGTGAACGATATTCAAAAAGTGCCAATTTAAAAAAGATGAATGGTAACAGAGGTTCTAAACATTTCATTTACATCAACCGAACTTTCTTTGGTTTGTATAACCTGATGTTTGATTTGAAAGCAGATGACATAACAATCAATAACTACATCACTTTACAATGACATTCTTTTCAGATTCAGATATACAGGCGCTTAACCATATATACAGAATTAACCTAATTAACAGTTGTTCTGGTTATAAATCGGCAAATCTTATTGGCACAAAATCCTTAGATAATATTGAAAATGTAGCTGTTTTTAGTTCAGTAACGCATTTAGGATCAAGCCCGGCACTCCTAGGCTTTTTTCTCAGGCCAACCACTGTGTTACGCAACACCTATGAAAACATAAAAGCCACAGGCTCATACACCATCAATCACATTTTTGAAGGGGTTCTACAAGAGGCACACCATACCTCTGCAAAATATGATGCCAATGTTTCTGAATTTGAAGTCACCCATCTCCAAGCCGAATATAAAATAGGATACTCTGCACCTTTTGTAAAATACAGTCCAGTACAAATGGCCATGCAGTATGTGGAAGAATATCCCATTAAAGCGAATAACACCATACTAGTTGTAGGTAAAATAACAGGATTGTTTGTTGAAGATAGACTAATTACTGAAGATGGGTTTGTAAACCTATCAGAAGGGAATATTGCAGCGATAAACGGTCTTGATGGTTATGCCATTCCAAAGAGCAACAAACGTTTTGGCTATCAAAGACCCAAAGCACTAAGTTCAATGTTATGACTATTTTAGTAACAGGAGCCACGGGCTACATAGGTAAGCGACTTATCCCCATGTTATTACACCATGGACATACAGTGGTTTGTGCCATAAGAGACCGCATGCGTGCAGATAAACATTACAGTGACGAAGAAAATATTTTTTTCATAGAAGTTGACTTTTTAAAACCAGAAACTCTTAAAAACATTCCTCATGCTATTGATGTAGCCTATTACCTCATTCATTCTATGTCAAACTCTTCAAGAGATTTTAAATCTTTAGAAGCCCAATGTGCAAAAAATTTTAAAACATATATAGAACAAACAGATGTTAAACAGGTCATATACTTAAGTGGTATTACCAACGATAATAATTTATCTGAACACCTTAGCTCAAGACAACAGGTAGAACAACTTTTAAAGTCTGAAACATATGCCTTAACAACATTTAAGGCAGGTATAATTGTGGGTTCTGGAAGTTCCTCTTTTGAAATTATTAGAGATTTGGTTGAAAAACTCCCTTTTATGATTGCTCCTAAATGGCTCAATACAAAAACACAACCTATTGCTGTTCGGGATGTACTTCATTTTTTACATCGAGCGGCTGGCCATCAAGAACTGTATAATAAAGCCTATGATATTTTTGGACCAGAAACCCTGACCTACAAACAAATGCTTTTACAATTTGCCGAGGTAAGGCATTTAAAAAGACGCATTTTAACCGTCCCAGTTATGACTCCAAAATTATCATCGTATTGGCTATATTTTGTTACCTCAACCTCTTACAAATTAGCCTCCGCCTTGGTAGATAGTATGGGCGTAGAAATAATTGGCAACCCCAGCAGCATTAATCAACTACTAAATATAAAGCCTCTAACTTATAAAAAATCTGTAGCCTTAGCGTTTGAAAAAATAGAACAAAATGGTATTATCTCCAGCTGGAAAGACTCTATCGTGAGTAGTGGCAGACTAAATAAAAACCTTCACAAATACATTAATGTGCCAAAATTTGGCTGTTTCAAAGATTACAAAGAGCTCCCTGTAAATAATGCCGAAAAAACTCTTGATAAAATTTGGGCGATTGGAGGAAAAACAGGCTGGTATTACGGTAACATTTTATGGAGAATGAGAGGGTATGTAGACAAGGCATTTGGCGGAATTGGTTTACGACGAGGAAGAACCAATCCAGTAGATTTAGATGCTGGTGATGCGCTTGATTTTTGGCGAGTCATTTTTGCGGATAAAACACAACAAAAACTACTATTATATGCTGAAATGCGTTTGCCTGGTGAAGCCTGGCTTGAATTTAAAATTGAAAACAATGTATTAAAGCAAACAGCAACCTTTAGGCCGCGAGGTATATGGGGCAGATTATACTGGTTTGGAGTCTTGCCATTTCATGGTCTAATCTTTAATGGTATGATTAATAAATTAGTTGCTGTTTGATTTGAGAAAACAACATTTACCACAAAAAATTTGTCCAGCTTGCAAGCGTCCGTTTTCATGGCGAAAGAAATGGGATAAAAATTGGTCTAATGTAAATGTCCAAAATGGAACAAGCGTTTTATCAATTTAAACTAGGTCATGACTACCCTTTTCCCATTATAGATTTAGAGGCGGCACGTAAAACAGCTAGCAATACCTTTTGGAATTTAAGAAAACACACCTTAAATAGGTCGGTAACCAACAGTAAAAGTATCAAGTAATACAGGGTTAATCCAAAATTATAAGTTTTTCTAATAGTGCTATTACATATTTTGTTTAATTTTTTTTATTATTTATTAAACATTTTGTAGTTTTGAGTAATATGGAAAACGTATGATACTCAATTCAACATTTTACAATAAGGAAGAAAAGCAAATTTTAAAAGATCTGGTCGGTGATTCTTTTTCATTCTTTGAGTCAATTAAAATAGGTGGTATAGGATCAAAACGAATGATCATTAATGATGTTAGTCCGAACCTAAAGCCATACATAAATAAAGTGGCCGATATCAATTATGCCAATATTGAATTAAGAAAAAAAGGCATTTTAATATACATTAATAAAGGCCTGAAAAATTTCACTTGGGCCATTCCCTTTTTTCAATTGGTTATTTACAAAACCAATGGTTCAAGCATTCATGCGCAAGGAAAGTTTATTAATTTTTTGAATAACAAAACCTTTAAAGAGAATAAAAAGTTTTTCACCAAGTTGATGGATTTAAAAACTGAATACGATTTACAATATAATTTTCAAAATTTATGATTCAGCAGGCTACAGATAGAATTATTGAAATGGCTTGGGAAGATTGCACTCCATTTGAAGCCATCTCCTTTCAGTTTGGGTTGGCTGAAAAAGAGGTCATAAAACGGATGCGTACCGAATTAAAACCTTCAAGTTTTAAGTTATGAAGAAAACGTGTTCAGAATAGAAAAACGAAACACCAAAAAAACGAGACTTTAAATTAGGGTGTTTTAAATGTACTCGTCAAAGATATATTTCAATTAATAAAATATCAAAACGCTAAGGTGCTTTGATTAGCTATCAATAATACAGCACAAAAAGAAACTATGGAACTAGAAACATTAAAAACAAAAAAAAACGGACATAAATTAAACGGTTTTACAATAGATGATATTGGAGATGACCATCTTTACACTGGTGTTGAAACTCCTTTAAAGGCAGATGCCTTCAAAATTTCCGATACAGAAAAAAAAGAGCGTATTGCCATACTGTTTCAAGAAATTATGGATGTTATGGGCTTAGATCTGACAGACGATTCCTTGAAAGGTACTCCTGAACGCGTAGCCAAAATGTATATTGATGAGATTTTTTCTGGTTTAAATCCAAAAAACAAACCAAAAATTGCATTGTTTGATAATAAATATAACTATAACCAAATGCTGGTAGAAAAAAATATTTCGTTTTATTCAAATTGCGAGCATCATTTTGTTCCCATTATAGGTAAAGCGCATGTAGCATATATCTCGTCGGGTAAGGTTATTGGCTTATCTAAGCTCAATAGAATGGTGCAATATTACGCCAAACGACCTCAGGTTCAAGAACGTTTAACCAACCAAATAGCTAAAGATCTGCAAGATATTTTAAACACCAATGATATTGCTGTAATAATAGATGCAAAACACCTGTGTGTTTCATCACGAGGTATAAAAGATGACACATCTTCAACGGTTACTGCCTTTTATAGTGGAAAATTTAAAAGCCCTGAAAAAATTAGAGAATTACAAAACTTTTTAAATAATTAAAATTATGGACGTAATAAACAGAGCTTTAGAGTTTGAGCAAAGAAAGACAAAATCACTCTCAACCAGTGATCGCGTAAAACTATCAAGAGAAGCCAAAACCTTGATTTTAGACCTCAACCAAATCTATAAACAAAAAAAAGACGAACGTATTATGGACATCATGAAAAGGCTAACAGTAATAAAACGCAAGGTGGAAAAGCGATTAAAAGGGCGTTTGTTATAATGGTAATGGGACCTCTTTTTTTCTTTAAAGTATTAAATTTTACTTAATTAAACATTGTAAAAATTAATAATAACATAGTTTTTGTTATATTGTCCGATTATGAAAGGAACCAATCTCTGTTCCGACATAAAACATTGGTATAAAGATTAAACAAACACTATGGAGCTTATTGAACGTGCTTTAGAATTTGAGCAGCGCAAACACACTTTTAAAACAACTAGCGAACGCATTGAATCTTCTAGAGAAGTTAAAGACTTAATACTTAGTTTAAACACTATTTATAAAGAGAATAAAGATCCTGAAATCATGGATCTTATGAAACGCTTAACCGCGATAAAACAAAAAATAGAGAAAAGGCTTAAGGGCAGGCCATAACGAAAATAATGCCCTGAAACCATATGAAAACAGTAATTCTTGTAGGTGGTAGTAAGGGCATTGGAAATGCCATTCTAAACAAACTTGTTGGCACTCATCAAGTTATAAACATCAGCAGAACCGCACCTGCTGAATCACATCACAATTTAACACACCATACGTGTGATATACTCAATGATGAATTGCCTGTAATTAATAATGCCGATCAGCTTATTTATTGCCCCGGAAGCATCAATCTTAAGCCCATTTCAAAATTAAGCTTAGAAGACTTTAAGAACGATTTTGAAATAAACGTTTTGGGGGCTGTGAAAACGATTCAACAATATCTGCCCCTTTTAAAAGATGGGCAAAATCCCTCTATATTATTATTCAGCACCGTAGCCGCAAAATTAGGTATGCCTTACCACGCCAGTATTGCCGCTTCTAAAGGAGGGGTTGAAGGCTTGGTTAAATCTTTGGGGGCTGAATTAGCACCATCTATAAGAATAAATGCCATAGCGCCTACTGTGACTAACACAGATTTGGCTGCAAGGCTTTTAAGAAATGAAAAAATGATAGCAAACATAACAGAAAGACACCCTCTGAAAAAATTTCTATCACCAGAAGAAGTTGCAGACATGGCAATTTTTTTAATTTCTGAAAACGCGAATTCTATTTCAGGTCAGGTTTTTGAAATGGATTGCGGTATTGTAAGTTTCAAAATATAATATTATGAGTTTAAATGCTATACTTCGTCCAAAACTAAATCGAAATCAATCTAATGACGCTTCAAATGAGATTAACCTTTATGATATTGAAATAAACGCGCTGAATGGCCAGCCTGTTCATTTAGAAACCTTTCGTGGTAAATATCTTTTATTTGTAAATGTAGCTTCACAATGCGGCTTTACCAAGCAATATAAAGCGCTTCAAGACTTGCAAAACAAATACAATGATAAATTACAAATTATAGGCGTGCCTTGTAATCAATTTGGTGGTCAAGAGCCCGGAAATGCCGAAGATATAAAAAACTTTTGCTCGGTTAATTACGGGGTTTCGTTCTTAATAACCGAAAAAATTGAAGTAAAAGGAAATAACCAGCACCCTTTGTATCAATGGCTTACCCAGAAAAAATATAATAAGGTTAAATCTTCCTCGATACGCTGGAATTTTCAAAAATACTTGATAAGCCCAGACGGGAAATTAATCGATTATTATTACTCCATAACCCAACCTAATAGTTCAAAAATTTTAAAACACCTAAATTAAATTGCTATGTTCGGATTTTTAAAAAGACAATCAAAAAAACAAAAATTAGAAAAAAAGTTCAAACAACTTATGCAGGAGTGGCATGCCTTATCGCAAATAGATAGATCTGAAAGTGACAAAAAATTTGCCGAAGCACAAGCGATTGCAAAAATATTAAACAAACTAAAACATGAAGTTGCTTAAATATAGTGTTGTATTCTTAATTATAAATTTTTTAGCCTTGTATCTAGGCAACCTGCTAATGGCCAATGGCCCGCGAACAGATTGGTATAAAAACCTGAATCAAGCGTCTTGGACGCCTCCCGGTTGGGTATTTGGTGCAGCCTGGACCATTATTATGATTTGCTTCTCCATATATATGGCCTGGCTATATGATAGCATACAACATAAAGTTATTCTCTTGTTTTCTATTCAGTTTATACTCAATGTAATATGGAACTACGTATTTTTCAACCAACACCTAGTAGGTACCGGATTAATTGTAATAACCCTGTTAACGGCAGTAGTAACTATATTTCTTTTCAAATATTTTCATGTGCTCAAATACAAGTCACTATTCATTGCCCCGTACTTTATTTGGCTTTGTATTGCTACTTCACTTAATATGTATATTTACATACACAACTAACCATGAAAATTTACAGATTACACAAAACGCAAAAATTGCCCATTTCTGTTGATGACGCTTGGACATTTCTTTCAAATCCGGCAAACCTAAAAATCATAACCCCAGATTATATGGGATTCAATATCTTATCTGGTGCAGACAGACCCATGTTTGCAGGGCAAATCATTCAATACATAGTTACCCCCGTATTGGGTATTAAAACCACATGGGTAACCGAGATTACCCATTGTATTAACAGAGAATATTTTGTAGATGAACAGCGTTTTGGCCCTTACGCTTTATGGCATCACAAGCATTTTATAAAGAAAATTGATGGCGGTGTTGAAATGGAAGATATTATTGATTACAAAATGCCAATGGGAATGCTTGGTCAATGTGTGCATCCCTTCTTAGTGAAACCCAAGCTTGAAAATATTTTTAACTACAGAATGGCAAAATTAGAAGCCCTCTTTGGAACCTACAAAAGATAATGAAAGACACTATAGCAATTTTTTGGTTCAGGAGAGACCTGAGGCTTGATGATAATCACGGCTTTTATAAAGCACTTATAGGAGATTACAAAGTGCTTCCTATATTTATTTTTGATTCTGAAATTTTAAATGAATTACCAAAAGATGACGCTAGGGTTTCCTTTATATATGACACTCTAAATGCATTAAACAAAACACTTAAAACAAAATGGAATAGCCAGATTCACCTATTTTATGGTACTCCCATAGATGTTTACAAGCAAATTGTAAAAGACTACAACGTGGCCTCGGTATTTACCAATCATGATTACGAACCCTATGCTAAGCAACGCGATGAAGAAATTAAAATATTTTTGAAATCGAAACGCATCACATTTCTAAGCTTTAAAGATCAGGTAGTCTTTGAAAAAAATGAAGTTTCTAAAGCGGATGGAACCCCCTATTTAGTATACACCCCATACTTGAAGGCATGGAAAAACAAATTTAAGGACGTAAATTTAAAACCCTTCCCTTCAAAAAATCACCTTAATAACCTTATTTCTAATATTGAAACTGCACCAATTGAGTTAAAAGATATTGGATTTAAACCATCCTCGCAAACTATTGCTCCTTATGAATTGAATCCGTCTTTAATTCAAAACTATGAAGCGCTTAGAAACTTTCCAGCGAAACATGCCACATCAAGAATTGGTCCGCACTTACGTTTTGGTACAATCAGCATCAGGAAAACCATGAAACAAGCCATATCTGAGACGAATGAAATATTCTGGCAAGAGCTAATTTGGCGTGAATTTTTCATGCAGATACTTTGGCATTTTCCTAATACAACGCACGACAGTTTTAAGCCTAAATATGATAGAATTGTATGGCGTAATAATAACGATGAGTTTAAGTTATGGTGTGAAGGAAAAACAGGATATCCGCTGGTTGACGCTGGGATGCGAGAATTAAATGAAACGGGCTTTGTGCACAACCGAGTGCGCATGCTTGTGGGCAGTTTTTTATGTAAACACCTGCTTATTGATTGGCGTTGGGGAGAGGCTTATTTTGCTAAAAAACTTCATGATTATGAGATGGCAAGTAACATAGGCAACTGGCAATGGGTAGCAGGTTGCGGTGTTGATGCAGCCCCTTATTTTAGAATTTTCAATCCTACAACGCAAATCAAAAAATTTGACAAAGATTTAAAATACATTAAGCGATGGATTCCTGAGTTTGATGAGCTAACCTACCCTAACCCCATAGTAGACCATAAATTTGCTAGAGAACGTTGTTTAAATACTTATAAAGTTGCTCTAAATAATTAATTCTATATACATAAATGAGTTATAAAATAATATTTGCGGCCATGACTAACGTATGATATATATCACCTGTAATCGATTATAAATTTCATATTTTTAGGATAGAGATAAAAACAACTTATATGACCGATTTACAAATAGCAAAAACCATAACACTTCAACCCATAACAAACATATCCCAAAAATTTGGCATTGACCCCGATGATATAGAAATGTATGGCAAATACAAAGCGAAACTGCCCTTAACCGCTATTGACAGGGAAAAAGCCAATAAAAGCAATCTTATTTTAGTTTCAGCCATTTCACCCACACCCGCTGGTGAAGGTAAAACCACTATGTCTATTGGCTTATCGGAAGCCCTAAATCAGCTCAATAAAAAAACAACCGTGGTATTAAGAGAGCCATCTTTAGGTCCTGTTTTTGGCATAAAAGGTGGCGCCACGGGTGGAGGATATTCACAGGTGTTACCTATGGAAGATATTAACCTTCATTTTACTGGTGATTTTGCTGCCATTGAAAAAGCGCACAATTTATTATCAGCCCTTATAGATAATAATATTCAAAGTAAAACCAACTCGTTACGAATTGACCCACGAACCATAGGTTGGAAACGTGTAGTAGACTTAAATGATCGTGCTTTAAGGCATGTTATTGTGGGGTTAGGAGGCACAAGTTCTGGAGTTCCAAGAGAAACAGGGTTTGACATTACAGCGGCTTCTGAAATCATGGCCATACTCTGCTTAGCTGAAAGCTTGACAGATTTAAAAAACCGATTGGGCCATATTTTTATTGGTTATACTTATGATAAAGTTCCCGTTTTTGCGAGAGATTTAAAGGCAGAAGGTGCTATGGCTGTATTACTCAAAGATGCTATAAAACCCAACTTAGTGCAAACCATTGAAGGGAATCCTGCTATAATACACGGTGGTCCCTTTGCTAATATTGCCCAAGGCACCAATACGGTATTAGGTACTTTAATGGGTATGTCGCACTCAGAATATACGGTTACAGAAGCTGGATTTGGATTTGATTTAGGCGCAGAAAAGTTTTTTGACATCAAATGCCAAAGTGCAGGCCTAAACCCAAAAGCTGTAGTTTTAACTACAACCATAAGAGCTCTAAAATATCATGGTGGTTCAGATTTAAAATCGCTTACAACTCCTGATTTAAAGGCTTTAAAAAAGGGATTACCTAATCTTGAAAAACATCTGGAAAACATCACAAAGTTTAACGTACTACCTGTTATTGCGATTAACCGCTTTACATCTGACAGTGACGACGAAATTGAACTTATTAAAGCTTTTGCTCAACTTAAAGACATAAAAGTAGCCTTAGCTAATGTATGGGCAGAAGGTGGAAAGGGCGCAATTGAACTTGCAAAACATGTTATTGATATCGTAGAATCAAAAGCGTCTAATTTTAAACCACTCTATAATTGGAAAGCAGATGTAAAGGCTAAAATTGAAACGATTGCTACTGAAATTTATGGAGCTGAACATGTTGATTACAGCTCAAAAGCTAAGACTCAATTGAACCAAATATCGGCCTTAGGGTTAAATGATTTACCGGTGTGCATTGCTAAAACGCAAAAGTCTCTATCAGATAACCCGAAATTATTAGGGCGCCCAAAAGATTTTATAATCACCGTAAGAGAGATTGAAATAGCAGCTGGTGCAGGATTTCTAATTCCCATTACTGGCGACATTATGCGTATGCCCGGACTCCCAGTTCATCCTTCATCTGAAGGTATTGATATTAATGATGCCGGTGAAATTACGGGGTTATTCTAATAGAATTTTAATCGATTCGTTCAATATGTGCGCCTATAGCGCGTAAACGTTCGTCAATATTTTCATACCCGCGATCAATCTGTTCTATATTCTGAATAGTTGATGTCCCTTTCGCCGATAAGGCAGCAATTAATAATGATACCCCAGCACGAATATCTGGAGATGTCATGGTTGTAGCTTTTAAAGTTGATTTAAAATCATGGCCTATAACCGTAGCTCTGTGCGGATCACAAAGAATAATCTTCGCGCCCATATCAATCAGTTTATCCACAAAAAACAATCTACTCTCAAACATTTTTTGATGCACTAAAACACTGCCTCGGGCTTGTGTAGCTACTACTAGTATAATACTTAACAAATCGGGCGTAAATCCAGGCCAAGGCGCATCTGCAATGGTTAAAATAGAACCATCAATAAAACTTTGAATCTCATACCCGTCATTATGCGCAGGAATATGAATATCATCTCCTCTCCTTTCAACGGTTATTCCTAATTTTCTAAATGTTTCAGGAATCAACCCTAAATCATTCCAAGATACATTGGTGATGGTCAGTTCGCTTTTTGTCATCGCTGCCAAACCTATCCAACTTCCTATTTCAATCATATCAGGAAGCATTGTATGCTCGGTACCACCTAAACGGTCTACCCCTTCAATAACCAACATATTAGACCCTACTCCACTAATTTTTGCCCCCATTCTATTGAGCATTTTACATAACTGTTGCAGGTATGGTTCACAGGCTGCATTATAAATAGTGGTTTTACCTTCAGCAAGAACAGCGGCCATTAATATATTTGCTGTTCCCGTTACAGAAGCCTCTTCAAGCAACATGTACGTTCCTTTCAGCCGTTCAGCTTCTACACCGTAAAACTGTTCTTCTTTACTGTAGCCAAATTTAGCGCCAAGTTTTATTAAACCTTCAAAATGGGTATCTAATCGGCGGCGACCAATTTTATCTCCCCCTGGTTTTGGGATGTAGCCTCTACCAAAACGTGCTAAAAGCGGTCCTACAATCATGATAGACCCACGTAAACCGCGACCATCAATCTTAAATTGATCAGATTCTAAATATGCTAAATTAACCTGATCTGCCTGAAACGTGTAAACACCTTTGCTTAATTTTTCAACCTTAACCCCTAACTTTTTAAGTAAGGCAATGAGTTTATTTACATCAACAATATCAGGAATGTTGTTAATGGTTATTTTTTCTGAAGTTAATAAAACTGCGCATAAAATCTGTAAGGCTTCGTTTTTGGCACCCTGCGGCTGAATGCTTCCTTTTAGTTGATGCCCGCCTTCAATTTTAAATGTTCCCATGAAATACTAGAAGCGTTTTCTTTGTCGGTTATTTGAATTCTTTTTCTGGTGTCCCTTTTTATTACTAGAAAATTTATTTTTTGAACGCATCAAGCTTGTAGCGTCTGATAATTCTTCTGTAGAATTTTTTAAATTTATCTTGCCTTCTGAAAGTTCATACAAGTGATCATAAATTACAGCATCTTCAACCGTATCTTTGTTCCAATTTAAGAAACACTTTTTCATATGATTGGCAATAGTAAAAGATAGCGCCTCTTTCATATCACCTTCTTCCCAAGTATTGGCCACATCTATCATCGTTTTAATATTATTTCCGTAGAAACGATATTTTGGAAAATTCTGCGGATACTTCAAGGGCTCTGGGCGCGCATAAATTAAGTCCTTTGTTGGTTTTTCATAAGGTGAATCAACATCTAATTCAAAATTTGACATGATAAACAACTGATCCCAAAGCTTGTGCTGAAAATCAGGCACATCTCTTAAATGTGGCTGCATATTTCCCATCACAGAAATTATGGCCTTGGCTAATTTATTGCGTTCTTCTTTACTTTCTATAGTTTTGGCATGATTAATCATTTTCTGCATATGTCTTCCATATTCTGGAATGATTAAATGTTCACGCTCTGTGTTGTATTCTAAATTATCAATCAAAATAAATGTGTAGAGTTAAAAAATGTAATGCATGAAGTATTTCTGCATGCGCAAAATACAAAAAAAAACTAAAGACTTATGACGCCGTCAATTTTTTCTGCAACTTCTTTGTATTTGGCAATTACCGCATCAGGATTTTTCATAGTTACATTAATGGAAACACTTGTATATTTTCCATTTTTAGAGGCTTTGGTATCAATAACAGCTCCCAAATTATTAAAAAGGTTTTCAATTTTATTGATTTTTTCAGGATCTGAAACTACAATAAATTTATAAAGATATTCTGAAGGCCAAAGGGCAGTATCCTGTAATTGCTTTTTTAATTTTTTATAAAATTCTTCTGAATTCGGTGTATCGTTCATAATTCATTTTTGTATTGCAAATATACAGTTTCATCTGTTTATTTAGTGTCTTTTTAACAGTATCGCTAAACATAATTAACATGAAAGCCGAACTAGAATAGGTAAAAGAAATTATTGACAAAACCTTCATTTTTTTTATCGCTTGTAAATTCCGATTTTTACAGCAAATTTTAAAATTTGACCACAAATAAAATTGTAATAACGGGTGGCCCTGGAACAGGCAAATCATCTCTTATCAATGAACTGATAAAAAGGAATCATATTTGCTTGGAAGAAATTTCAAGAGCGGTTACCTTAAAAGCTCAAAAAGAAGGCATTGAACAGTTGTTTTTAACAAACCCGTTGTTGTTTAGTGACTTACTTTTAAAAGGACGTCTAGAACAATATAAACTTGCTGAAAAACATGCCGATAAAACGGTTTTTTTTGACCGTGGAGTGCATGATGTTTTAGCGTATATGGACTATATTGGAGATACCTATCCGCAACGATTTAAGGAGGCTTGCTCGCATTCAAAATACGATGCTGTTTTCATTTTAAAACCATGGAAAGACATCTATACCAGTGATAATGAACGTTATGAAAATTTTGAACAAGCACAGCATATTCACAAACATCTGGTAAACACTTATGAAGCTTATAACTATACGTTAATTGATGTCCCTTTTGATACTGTTGAAAACAGAACAGATTTTATATTGAATACCTTGGGTTTATAAACATGACACACCCCATTAACATATTAGAACGTTATTGGAATTTTACAAGCTTCAGGCCAAAACAAGAAGCTATTATTAACGCCGTAATCAATGGCGAAGACACCTTTGTTTTACTGCCTACTGGTGGTGGAAAATCGTTGTGTTTTCAAATACCAGCCCTTGCCAAAACAGGCATTTGCATTGTTATTTCCCCACTCATTGCTTTAATGCAAGATCAGGTTGAAAGACTAAAGGAAAAGGGTATAAAAGCTATGGCAATTACAAGTGGTATTAGCAATAGCCAACTTGATACATTGCTTGACAACTGTATATATGGTAATTATAAATTCTTATACTTATCACCAGAACGCTTGCAACAAGAACTGGTTCAGGATCGTATTAGGCAAATGAACGTTAACTTAATAGCTGTAGATGAAGCGCATTGTATTTCGCAATGGGGTAATGACTTCAGACCCGCCTATAAAAACATTGCTATACTGCGTAGGCTACAACCTAGTACTAATGTAGTAGCCCTTACCGCCTCGGCCACACCTCTAGTAGTTGAAGATATTATAACTGAACTTGATTTTATTCAACCCCAAATATTCAAAACTTCGTTTTCAAGACCCAACCTTGCATATATGGTGTTTCATGAAGATGATAAATATTATAAGCTAGAAGCCATTTTAAAGAAGAATACAGCGTCATCAATTATATATGTTAGAAACAGGAAGCTTACTAAAGAGATTACATTGTTTTTAGAATCAAAAGGCATATCAGCCACCTACTATCACGGCGGTTTATCATCTGAAGAAAAACAAAAGCACATGACCTCCTGGCTACACAATCAAAACCAAGTTATGGTGGCCACCAATGCTTTTGGCATGGGCATTGACAAACCCGATGTAAAAACGGTGATTCATTTAAATCTGCCAGAAAGCATAGAAAGTTACTTTCAGGAAGCAGGTAGAGCTGGCAGGAATAATGAAAAAGCTTTTGCTATTATCCTAAAAAACAAAAATGATGAAGCTTTAGTTAAAAATCAGTTTTTAAGCGTATTACCAGATGTTAACCTCATAAAACAGGTGTATAGAAAGTTGTGTAATTATTTTCAAATATCTTATGGAGAAGGCGCTTATACAACATTTGACTTTGATTTCAGTTCATTTTGTAAAACCTATAATTTCCCTTCAATACTATGCTACAATGCACTTTTGGTGTTAGACAGAAATAGCATTATTAATTTATCAAAACAGTTTAAAAATAAAGTTACGGTTCAATTTATTACATCAAACCATAATCTTTTTAATTATTTAGACAGGCATCAAAATTCAAATATTATTGTAAAATCTATATTAAGAATGTATGGCGGTGTTTTTGACCATTTAACAAAAATTGAATTAAAAAAAGTCGCATCAAAAGCCTCGGTTACTGAAGACACCCTTGTAAACACATTAAAACAATTAGAACACGATAACGTTATCACACTGCATTTAACCAAAACTGATGCACAAGTTACCTTTGTTGAACCCCGAGAAGATGATAACACCATTAATAGAATTGCTGCTGTTATCAATCAACAGAATCAATTAAAAGCAAAACAAGTTCAGGCCGTGTTGCGCTATGTTTCAAATGAAGATACCTGTAAAAGCATTCAACTACTCGTCTACTTTGGCGAAACAGATATAAAACCCTGTGGGATCTGTTCTGTGTGTATATCTCAAAAACCATCGGAAATAAACCCAGTTAATCAAGATATCATAAAAAAAGATATTATTGATTATTTAGCCTTTGGCGAACAATCATCAAGAGCTCTTGTAGCACATTTGAATGCTCCTGAAAACCAGGTAAAACAGGTTTTAAAACTATTATTGGAACATCAAATCATTGTATTAACACCAAAAAACACATACAAACTAAGCCATATGTAACATGACTAGTTTTATCACAAAAAACATTAAATAGAAAAGCATACCTAAAAAATGAGAGATTTAAGAATTGTATTTATGGGAACTCCAGATTTTGCTGTGACTACCCTAAAAGGATTGGTTGAAAACAATTATACTATTGTGGGTGTTATTACAGCTCCAGACAAACCCGCTGGTCGTGGCCGAAAGCTCAATGAAAGTGCTGTAAAAAAATATGCGCAATCACAAAACTTAAATGTATTGCAACCCACCAATCTAAAAGATGACACCTTTTTAAAAGCACTTAAGAACCTAAATGCCAATCTTCAAGTTGTTGTAGCCTTTAGGATGCTGCCCAAAGTAGTATGGCAAATGCCTGAATATGGCACTTTTAATTTACACGCTTCTTTATTACCGCAATACCGAGGTGCTGCTCCTATCAATTGGGCTATTATAAACGGGGAAACAGAAACAGGCGTATCTACTTTCTTTATAGATGAGAAGATTGACACAGGTGATATGATTCTGCAAGAACGCATCTCAATTGATCCTGATGAAAATGCAGGAAGTTTACATGATAAATTAATGTATTTAGGAAGTCATCTTGTTTTAGAAACGGTAGCATTAGTTGCAAATGATACGGTAAGAACAAAGCCACAAACAGACAATCAAGAGATAAAAACGGCGTACAAACTAAATAAAGAAAACTGCAAAATTAACTGGGATGCACCTATTGATCAGATTTATAATCACATTAGGGGGTTGAGTCCGTATCCTGCTGCATGGACGCGTTTAATTAATGGAGATGACCAACTAGATATTAAAATTTACAATGCCCAAAAAGAGTATGAAACACATCATTTTGCGAATGGCACCTTATTTTCAACTAAAAAAGAATTAAAGGTATCTGTAACAAATGGTTATATTCATTTAAAGGAAATTAAGCTTCCAGGAAAACGTGCCATGGATATTCCATCACTTTTAAATGGATTTACTTTAGAACCCCAAGCCAAAGTCTTGTAAACCCTTATTATTATTGATATTACAAAATATTCGATAAAACGCACCACCTTTATTAACAAATGCTCAAAGTTATCAACAAATATAAGCATTTCCCCCGCTGTTACTTGCATGGTTTCATAATCCGTATAAATTTGTAGAGGATTTAACAAAAAAGTTTAACCATTTTTATTAATAATTAAAATTTATATTATGAACAAAACAGATTTAATCGACGCAATGGCAGAACACGCAGGAATCACTAAAGCGGCTGCAAAGAAAGCTTTAGAGTGTGCGCTAATTGAAATTGAAGGAGCTTTACAAAAAGGTAACAGAGTTTCTTTAGTTGGATTTGGATCTTGGTCAGTATCTAAAAGAGCTGCCAGAGAAGGAAGAAATCCTCAAACAGGAGAAACAATCAAAATCAAAGCTAAAAACATTGTTAAGTTTAAAGCTGGAGCTGATTTATCAAATGCAGTAAACTAATCATTTACTTCTTTATAATTTAAAAAAGTCTTCACCATGTGAAGGCTTTTTTTTATATCCATCACTAAAATGTTGCATTTTAGCGAAATAAACATTAGATTTAATTAAAAATTCCTCACTTATGGTTAAGATTAAACCCAAAAAAGGAGATTTATTGATTGCAGAACCTGCAATTATTGGAGATGTTTCATTTAACCGTTCTATTGTTTTATTAGCTGATCATTCCACTGAAGGTTCTATTGGCTTTATTCTCAACAAGCCTTTAGAATATACTATTAATGATTTGATTCCTGAGTTAGAAGCAGATTTTAAAGTATACAATGGCGGTCCTGTAGAACAAGATAACCTATACTTTATTCACAAAATTCCAGATTTAATTCCGAATAGTATAGAAATTTCACTAGGTATTTATTGGGGTGGCGATTTTGATAAGGTTGCAGAACTCATAAAAGATCATACCATTAGCGAACACGATATCAAGTTTTTTCTGGGTTATTCTGGGTGGGAATCTAGTCAGTTAGACAACGAATTAAAATCTAACTCTTGGGTTGTCTCTGAAAATATTTATAAAAACAGTATTATAGAAAAAGATTATGAATCGTTTTGGAAAGAAAAGATGATTGAATTTGGTGGCGAATATAGTATTTGGTCTAATGCGCCAGAAGACCCAAGTTACAACTAGGTTAATCTTATTTTTACATTCAGCTTTTGTAATAGCATCTTAGCAACCTCTGTATTAAACACTTTCTTTCTATATTTTGTGATAGGTTGTATTCCTGAAATAACATTCGTTAAAAAGAATTCATCCGATTTTTGTATTTCAAATGGAGAAATAGAACTTTCTTCCAACTCATAATCATCCATGGTTTTGATTATGTTTATCAATTGCGTTCTCATAACTCCTTTTAAACAACCATCACTTAATGGTGGTGTTTTTATAACATTTCCTTTTATTAAAAATACATTTCCGTTTAAAGCTTCAATAACTTTTTTATCTGTATTTAAAATCAAACAGTTGTTAAGCTTATTTTCCTTTGCATAAACACTCCCTACTACATGCAACACTTTATTGTTTGTTTTTAAAGTAGAGAGTAAACTTGGAGAGACGTAATAATCTTTAAACAAATCGACTTCATAAACATCATCATGTATATGATAGAAATCATCTTTAAGAGGTTTTACAGTTATTATAAAACTTACAGCGTTAGAATTTGGTGTATATAACCCGCCTTCATTCCTATGAACTATAAGTTTTACTCTGGCAGATTTAGTGTTCAATTGATTTTTCTCAAGCGTTTTTAGGATTTGATCTTCTAAAAATTCCATAGTAAACTGCATTGGAATTTCCATACGAAGTATACGCATAGAGGCCATTAATCTGAAATAGTGATCCTCCCAAAAAAGTACTTTGCCTAAACTACATTTTATCGTTTCAAAAACTGCATCGCCATAATTATACCCTCGGTTGTTTACAGATAAAACATTGGTGTTTTCTACAAGGTTTCCATTAAAATTTATCATAAAAAATCCCGCTTGCTACTTTTGGTGCAAGCGGGACAAATATAATTTAAATAATAGGATTCTTAATTAAGCTGAACCTAATACTTTTTTAAGACTTGATATTTGATTAACCCAAAGCATTTTGGCTTCATCTATTTCATCTTCATCAGCAAAATCAGTAACCATTAAAGATACATCTTTTGTGATTTCATCTACTTGAATTCTGATTTCAAAATAACATGACAGTCCATCTTCTTCATCCTCAAGCCATCTAAATTTTACACGTTCACCACTTTTTTTGTTTAAAAGTTTCGCCTGTTCTTCACTCCCATCCCAAATAAATGTAAATAATTCGCCACGCGAGTTAACATTGTCTGAAAACCATTCAGAAAGACCAGAAGGTGTTGAAATATATTGATATAGTAATTGTGGTGATGCATGTATTGGAAATTCAATATCAAATCTAGTTTTATCGTCCATAAACAATTTCAAAATTTATTTTGCCCAATATATACATTAATTGCTAAGTTTAACAACAATTTTTAATAATATTTTCTTCAACTAATGTTTGGTTAAACTATAATTGTTTTTATATTTGCAGCCTCAAATGGCGAGGTAGCTCAGTTGGTTAGAGCGTCGGATTCATAACCCGGAGGTCTCGAGTTCAAATCTCGATCTCGCTACGAAACGCAAATCACGCATAATCAGCGGTTTAGTCTTCACTAAACCGTTTTTTTATGCTTAGTTCAAAACAAATTCATAGATTTGCATACGATTTTGAATACGAAAGTGCATACGATTTGCCCAAAACACCAAAATTTTCCAATCCAAAAATCTATTCCGCCAAAGGCGACTTATCCAAACGCTGGTATGTGTATTTTTCCTATGAACATCCTGAAACAGGAAAGTTAAAACGCTTAACCCCATTTTACGGACAAGCCAACAAGTACCAAACCAAAGAAGAACGTATGGAAGTTTTGGTGGTTTATAGAAAAGCACTGCTGCAGTTACTAAAACAAGGTTACAATCCTTTTTCAGACAATACCGAACTTCATAATAAGTTAAACGGAACATCGGAGCCTAATACCAAACCAACCGAACAAGGGGCAACATCAACAGAAAAAACAACGGCTACAACCCCAACAGCGCATCAAGAGCCAAGCATGTCTACCAAGGCGGCTTTTGATTTTGCCTTGCAACTAAAAGAAAAAGAAGTAAGCCCGCGTACCTTCAAAGACTACTCGTATAAAGCCAAATACTTTTTAAATTGGATTACTGAAACCCATTCAGATATAACAAGTATTGACCAACTGACCAAAAAACTTTTGGTTGAATTCTTAAATCAAATCCTTTTAAAAACATCAGCTAGAAATAGAAACAACTACCGTGTTGAGTTGGGCAGTTTATTGCAGGTTTTAGAAAATAATGAACTTATAACCACCAATCCTGTAAAACACATTACCATACTTAAATCTCAACCAAAGCGCAATAAAACCTATTCGCAAACTACACAAGAAAGCATATTTAAGCATTTAGAAGTTAACGACCCTATATTGCTGTTGTATATCAAATTTTTGTCTTATAACTTTTTACGTCCTGTAGAACTGTGTCGTTTAAAAATTGGTGACATCAACCTAAAAACTCATATCCTAGAGTTTAAAGCCAAAAACAGTCCTTTAAAAACTAAAATCATTCCTGATATTTTATGGCAAGATTTACCTGATTTATCTCAGATGAATAAGGATGACTATTTGTTTACCCCAAAAAAACTTGGTGGGCAATGGGCTATTGATGAGGTTAACAAGCGCGATTATTTTACCAAGCGTTTTAAAAAAGTGGTGAAGGATGTGTTTAAATTAGAACAAGATTACACCTTGTATAGTTTCCGTCATACCTTTATTACCAAGCTCTACCGTGCCTTAAGTGAAGAAAACACACCCTTTGAAGCCAAGAGTAAACTCATGCTTATTACAGGTCACAGTTCTATGAAAGCTTTAGAGAAGTATTTACGTGATATTGATGCGGAATTACCTGCTGATTATTCCAACCTATTAAGTCCAACAAATGGCTGATACCACTTTACATAAATTCTATTTGAGTTTATTGCCTAATGTGATTAGGGAATTGTATTTCTATATTCCAGATACAGACTTTGTAAAAGAAGTTTTAAAGGAGGTTGATAACATAGCCCATGTGCCTGTGAACATAGTATATGTGTTAGATGATTTTGACGGTCCTGTGGTGTATACTTCGGAAAGAAAACCCATAATGGCTTTTTCTCGCTCTGGCAGATTAGAACGTAATCTGTTTGCATTAGTTGAAAAGAAAGCGAAGGTATCGCCAGAAGCTTTTAAATATACCATTGATAAATACCTTAAACTACTTAAAGCCGTTTTGTATGTGTTGCAATGGATGGAGCAACATATGGCCGAATATATTAAAGACTCAGAAGCTACAATCGACATGTTTAGATTACAAACTCAAAATACAGAAACTCATGTTAAGCAGTTGATAACCGATTTTTATAACGACCCTAATGATGCGCCAAACACAACATTAAAAAATAGTGCAGATATCAATGTATATTACCAAGATCTGCAAGACTGTGTTTCGGGTTTGTCTCAGAGTGATACTTCAACGCAACAGATTACTGTAAAAGATAAACCATCAACCCAACACGTAAATAAAACATCTCAAAAAATTAAAGAGCCACTAATAACTAAGGAAAAGGCAAAAGCACAGTTATTAAGCTACTACTTCAATATCACATAAAGGATGTGTAAAGTACTGCGGTGCACTTTTGGTGCGGTCGTGGTGTGGTATAATATAGCTTTTCCACCCATACCTACGTAAAAGGTTTATTAAGAAACACATAACTAATCACAAAACCCATGTAAATTCACACCTAATGTAAGTGTTTTGAGTGCTCTTTGAGCGGTTTTTCAGTTTTTTATTCGTCTTTTTAAGTGGTATCTCAGTGCTGGACCGATTAACTATGGGTGATATTTAAGTGGTACTTCAGTGGTTATTAAGTGGTTTTGGTGTGGTATAATATTACTTGTTTACCTATACCTAAGTAAAGGCTTTTTAAGAAATACGCAACTAATCACATAAACCATGTAAACTCACACTTAATGTAAATGTTGTGAGTGGTTTTTTAGTTTTTCTTGGTCTTTTTAAGTGGTTTTTCAGTGGTGGCACAGTTGAATATGAGTGGTCTTTAAGTGGTACTTCAGTGGTGTTACATGATCGATAAACCAACCTGCGCATTAAAGTGTGAGGTTGAAGAATTCATTGGGTGTGGTTTGGTGCGGTATAATATAGCTTTTCCACCTATACCTACGCAAAGACTTTTTAAGCAACACCTACCTAATCACATAACCCATGTAAACTCACACTTAATATAAGTATTGTAAGTGGTGTTTGAGCGGTTTTGTAGTTATTATAAGTGTTATTTCAATGGAACATCAGTGGTCATTGAGTGGTTTTTTAGTTTTTTATCGTCTTTATAAGAGGTTTCTCAGAGGTGGAAAAGTTAAACAAGAGTGGTCTTTAAGTGGTACTTCATTGGTTATTAAGTGGTTTTGGTGCACTTTTGGTTTGGTTTGGCAGGAAGAAAAGCATAAATACAGCTAAAGATAATTAATACATAAACCATTAATCTAAATTCTGAATACGTACAGACCATGGATTGAATTTTATATTACTCATATAGTCTTGTTTTTGAATAATAAGTAGTTTGTCTTGACCCTTTTCTTGGATGGGCAAATAACCGTAATCGTAACAAAAAAAGTAAGTGCCTGTTTTAAATGGAAACATATCTGTGAAATATATAAATGAGAACCCTAGTTGATGTAAAACCGATTTTTTAACCGTACTTTTTCCACTGGGGCAGAACTGCGCTAATAAGCCTCTATTTTTTCTGAGTATTTTATTAATCTCTTGCATCTGCATTTCATGAGGTGCCCTGTTTTTGTTGTGATATATGCTTCTGCATTGAGCATCGCAAAATTTCTTATCCGATCTTCCCTTTAAAGGTTTGTTACAAGCTAAACATAATGTTAGTTCCATAAACGTTTTATTACATGTTTATATACGTATATAAACGTATAAATATACATTTTTTAATATGATATTTCTGATTTTTGATACATGAAACCACTTCCTCAAATCCGTCTGAAACGCGTTGCGCATCAAAACAAAGATATTTTAATCTTAGAGTTCAGGTATAATGACATGCTTATTCAAAAGGTAAAAGATACGGGCAAGGCCAGATGGAGCGCTACAAAAAAGGCGTGGTATTTGGTCTTTTCAGAATCCCATATCAACCTAATAAAACGTATTTTTCAGAATGAAGTTACATTTATAGAAGATGCTTCGTTGCTTTCAGTTCCTAGAGGCTTAAAACCAAAATATACAAAAGTTGGCAGAGTTATTTCCGAAGAAAACAAAACCATGATACGCAATTTTGTGTCTTATTTAAGAGGTAAGCGCTATAGTAAAAGTACAGTAAAAACTTATTTTACTTTTGTGGCTGACTTTTTTCAATATGCAAACCATATTCCCATAACAGATCTAACCAATCGTGATGTAGAATTATTTTTAGAAAATGTTTTTGTGCCCAGACAATATAGCATCAGTTCACAAAGGCAGTTTATTAGTGCCATGAAGTTGTTTCTGAAATTTAATACGAGCACTCAAATTGATGAATTACATTTAATTCGGCCAACGCGATCAAAATTATTACCGACCGTTTTATCTATAGAAGAAGTGGTTGAGATGCTGCGTTGCACTAAGAATTTAAAGCACAGAGCTATATTAGCTTTAATTTATTCGGCAGGACTCAGGATTAGTGAATTACTGAATTTACAATTGGCGCATATAGATATTGACAGACGGCAAATTTATGTAAAGAACTCAAAAGGCCGAAAGGATAGAACCATTATATTAGCGGAAAGTTTTTTACCCGTTTTTAAAAACTATTTTCATACGTATAAACCTGAATTCTATTTTGCTGAAGGTCAACCCAGACAACGTTATAGTGCAGAAAGTGTACGAGCTTTTTTAAGGCGTTCTTGCCGATTAGCGCGAATTTCAAAACGGGTGACACCCCATACATTAAGGCATAGCTATGCTACACATTTGTTGGAAAACGGCATTGATTTACGTTATATTCAAGAACTTTTGGGGCATGCCAAGCCTGAAACTACTATGATTTACACGCATGTAAGTAGAAAGGATTTGCTAAATATTCAAAGTCCGTTAGATATCGCTGTAAAGAAAATAGTTGCTATTCAAGAACAAGATACCCCGCGATTATCTAAGAATCTTTAGCTTACAAAAAACGTAGGAATAATTGTAAGAATTTCTGTTTAATTCAATATATTTGAGCAAGTGAAACCAGCACGACAGTGGTATTTTGGCTTTTGTATAAACTTAACGTTTATTACGTTTATCCGGAACGGTAAGCCAATAAACAGTATAGTCTGTTGGGATATAACGAGTTGTAAGTAATTTAACCCAAACCGAGAATGAAGTACCTGACAATAATAATACTTTCCTTATCGATACAATCCTGTGCCCAAGATTGTGAGAATGTTTATTTTACTGAAAATGATAAAACTTGGTTCTCTAATTACAATATTGGAGACAAACTAATTTTTAAATCTCAAAAGAATGATTTGGATACTATTTTCATAACTAATAAAGTATTGAAAGAACCAAATGGTAATTGCAAAACCTTCGTTTCTGGTGGATTTGATAGAGAGTTTGCAAGAATTGACTATAAAATTAAAAAAGACTCTCTGAAAATAATTGAGGACTATTTTATACAAATCAACGCAAATGAAAAAAAGAAAGATGCAAGTCCTGTCATTCGCTTATTAAATTTGGAATTTAGCAGTTTCAATAATATTCTTCCGAAAACAAAACAATCTGAATTAAAAACTGAATGGAAAAATGTTTACACGTTTAACAAAAATAATTGTCCTTATTCGAATCTAAATGGAAAATTTGGACTGACCGAATTTGAATGGGATAAAGAATTTGGACTTATCTCATACACAAATGAAAAGGGAGAAAAATGGACATTAATAAAAAAGGAATAAAAACTACTTACAACAATGTATAACCGCAATTACGGCGGATTCGACTACGTCCGAATCCACTCGGAATTGCTAACGTTAGTTCTAAACCGAAAATCATTAACCTTAAAACCGTAACGGACGGTTATACGAGACCGTTAGGCAACATTTGACAAACCAATCAACATCTGAATAGAATATGGGATTTTTTGATTTTTTAAGTTTAAAAACAACTGACGAAAAACTGACAGAAAAATTAGTGAATTTTGTTTACAACAGTATTCAATCTAAAAAAGGGGTTCGAGTAGAAGATGCGATATGTTTGATTTCTACAATTGTTGCAGAAAGATGTATTGAAGTTACGAATGAATTTTCAATTAACGAACACGAATTCGAACCTGGTTCAGCAGTTTTTTCCGAGAAAATTAATGAATTACTTGTTGGAGAAATCGCTGTAGAAAAATGGACTGAATTGCCTGAAGAATGTGTTTTTGCTAGAATTAAAAGTAAAATTAATTCTCATTTTGACAATAGTTCTTTTCCTTCTCTAACTGGAATTTTTGAAAATTACGCGAAGAATGTTGGAAAAACGGAATGGGGAAATCTAAATTTATCAATTCCAGAAGATAACAAACCATTCTTATTGCCATTACGAGTTGGATATGAAACAAGAAAATTCATTGATAATAATATAAATATTGAAAATAACGAAAAGACATTACAGATAGCGATTAATGCAATTGGAAAAATACTTATAGAAACTAAAATGGCTTTGGACTCATCAATTGCTTTGGTTATGACATTTGAAATTATAAATGGAATGTCTAAAACAGCAACAATGACTGACAAAAAAATGGCGGAATTAGAACCTTAAAAAAAATAAAAACGTTGCCTAACACCGTATAAAAAAAATTGCTAGTTTTAGCTAAACCAAAGTTAGTTGCTCGTTTGCTTGCTTCTGATTTTCCTTCGGAAAATCCTCGCACACAAACACGCAACTTTCCTTATACAACAACGTTATGCGTAAACTAAAAAAATGAAGAACCATATTTATACATTTATCCTGTTTCAACTTCTTACCTTTCAATCTTTTTCGCAAGAGATTGAAATGAACGGAATAATTGCTGATTCTGAAACTGAAAACCCAGTTGAATTTGTAAATATTGGTGTTTTAAATAAAAATAAAGGAACAATTTCAAATCTAAATGGAAAATTTAAACTGAGCGTTTCAAAGAAGTTTTTAAATGACAGTTTAACCATTAGTCATATAAATTATTATCCTGTTAAAATCCCAATCAAAAATTTTAATAATAAAACTATATTTTTAGAACCCAAAATAAATGAACTTTCCGAAGTTATAGTTTCTAATAAAAAGAAAAGGAATAGGAAAATAGGAGTTAAAAGTTATAACCCTTTATTATGGCTTGGTGCAATTTCGGAGGATATGGACATTATTGAGAATGCTCAAAGAATTAATATTCCAGATAAAACTGTTAGAGTAAAATATGTTAATATCTATTTAAGGGCAGGTTTTAAAGCTGACAGCAGTTTTGTTAGAATAAACTTCTACAAAAATGTGGACAACAAGCCTGATGAAAAAATTATTTTTGAAAATATAGTTCAGAAAAAAAAGATTGAACCTGGTTGGTTACAAATTGACCTGACAAAACAATATATTTATTTGGAAGAAGATTTTTTTGTTGGTGTGGAATTCATACCAAATTTTAAAAATAAACTTGAAGTATATATTGGGGCAATATTGACAAAAGGAAAAGGATATTCAAGAAGAAACAGCCTAGGGAAATGGAATAAACTTCAAGGAGCATCAACAATAAATGTAGAAATCGAATATTAAACGAGCAAAAGTCTACGCATAACAATGTATAAAAAAAATAGGGCAGAAAAGTGCTTAAACAAAGTCTTGGGCGTATTTGTGAAGTCGCCAAATCTTTTGATTTGGCTTTTTAAAAAATAAGATAAAAACAAAATGCAAAAGTTTTGGCTTGTGGATAATCTGAATGGACACCGTTTACAACCAGCCCTACTTTTCTTATACTAACCGTTGTGCTTAATTATGACAAACCAAGAAATCATTTCTGAAATCACATCGAGAGACACACATAAAGTTTGGAACTCATCTTGTAAAATAATTGAAATTGGACAGGACACTGAACGGATTATAGAACTAATTCCTTATTTGGACTTGATTAAGAACAAAACAAAAGGTTTAAAAATGGGAGGCGGATTAGCACCTAATCAACGATTTGTTGATTTTGCCATCAGAATACTCGAACATTATAAATCTAGTCAAGAGTGTTCTTGTAATCTATATTTAGAACATAGCATTAATCCCGAAAGAGAAGAAAAAAATGGATTTATAACAATATTAGAAAAAAAGCAAGGAGATTGGGAAATGGATTATCTTATCGCATGCTCAAAATGCGGAACGGAATACAAAGTTAATAGAAATGATGGCGGACATTTTCCTTATTTTGACTGGAAAAAAAATAACTAAGCACAACACCGGCTATAGTTCATTGCTTCTGACTTTCCTATCGGAAAGTCCTCGCAAATTTGCTATCTTCGGTTTACGGCGGAAAATCCTCGCGGATTTTCACGCAACGAAACCATAGCCAAACCGTTACCAAATATAGTGCAAGAGCGATATTCGGTGCTTGTTTAAAATATTGGTTTTTTGCCTAAAAATCAGTTCTAATTTTCAAAGTTTTGGCTCAAGTCCTTTTTTGAGAACTAAACGCCAATGTGTTGTTTTCTCTTTTGCTGTTTTTCGGTTTTTTTAAAATCTTTCAGGTGCTTTAAAAGGTCATTTCTAAGTCATCGATAATTTAGTTTATCTCAATCTAATCGGATTTTTAAGCAGTTTTCTTTTTGCCCTTTTTCTGGCTGGCGTTCTGATTCGTTCTGATTTCAAAAAAGGTGTTCGTGCTCAATTTTGTGTTGCAACCTAAATGCCAAAAAAGTCGGTTTCTCTCAGCAAAGTTCATGCTGAT
>NZ_VDCS01000140.1 GCF_006265225.1 Allotamlana fucoidanivorans
AATGGCTATAAGTAATTGCTTGTTCTCGCCTACTTCTGAAAATCCTCGCGGATTTTCAGTTTGGTGTGTACTTGCTAAATTAAGTGTTAACCCACGCAACTACTCATAGCCGAGATCGTTGGCAATAATGTTAACCTAATTCTATAAAATTCAGATAATCCTTAATTTAAAATAAAATGCGAAATATTACCTCCGCTTTAATGTTGTTAATAACTATGTCATTATATTCTCAAAACAATAA
>NZ_VDCS01000141.1 GCF_006265225.1 Allotamlana fucoidanivorans
GTATCGCATGATTTTACCAATCAGTCTATCGACTTCTGTACGGGAGGTACGGTAACTATTACCTGGACGGTAGAAGATATCTGTGGCTCTACTAATCCTACTGCTACCTATACCCTAACACAACCTCAAGTAGTAAGCTATACTAGTCCTTCTGATGATACAGCTGATGCCTGTGAGTTTGATAATGCGGATCCTACTGCAGCTCAAAATGCACTGGATGCTGATATCGCAGCTTGGGTA
>NZ_VDCS01000142.1 GCF_006265225.1 Allotamlana fucoidanivorans
CAATGCACATACTTCATTGCTTGTTTTTGTTTGCTTACGAAAAGTTTTACAAAACTGCCAAATATCTGGCTTTATTTGCTATTTTTACGTAAGAAAACGCAACGAAAGCATGTACCAAACCGTTACCAAATATAGTGCAAGAGCGATATTCGGTGCTTGTTTAAAATATTGGTTTTTTGCCTAAAAATCAGTTCTAATTTTCAAAGTTTTGGCTCAAGTCCTTTTTTGAGAACTAAACG
>NZ_VDCS01000143.1 GCF_006265225.1 Allotamlana fucoidanivorans
ACTGCAGCTCAAAATGCACTGGATGCTGATATTGCAGCTTGGGTAGCGGCCCAAACTACCATTATCAATAATAGTTTAACAGGTGGATCTCCAACTGTATCTCATAACTTTACTAATCAGTCTATCGACTTCTGTACGGGAGGTACGGTAACCATTACCTGGACTATTGATGATATTTGTGAAACTTTTACTCCTCAAGCTACCTATACCTTAACACAACCTCAAGTAGTAAGCTATAC
>NZ_VDCS01000144.1 GCF_006265225.1 Allotamlana fucoidanivorans
GATATTGCAGCTTGGGTAGCGGCCCAAACTACCATTATCAATAATAGTTTAACAGGTGGATCTCCAACTGTATCTCATAACTTTACTAATCAGTCTATTGACTTCTGTACGGGAGGTACGGTAACCATTACCTGGACTATTGATGATATTTGTGAAACTTTTACTCCTCAAGCTACCTATACCTTAACACAACCTCAAGTAGTAAGCTATACTAGTCCTTCTGA
>NZ_VDCS01000145.1 GCF_006265225.1 Allotamlana fucoidanivorans
TCGCTAGGCGCATCATAGCTTACTGCTTGCGGTTGTGTTAGGGTATATGTAGCAGTAGGATTAGTAGAGCCACAGATATCTTCTACCGTCCAGGTAATGGTTACCGTACCTCCCGTACAGAAGTCGATAGACTGATTGGTAAAATCATGCGATACGCTCGGTGAACATCCCCCCGCTAAACTGCTATTAATACTATTAGTTTGTGCCGTTACCCAAGCTGCGAT
>NZ_VDCS01000146.1 GCF_006265225.1 Allotamlana fucoidanivorans
GCATGATTTTACCAATCAGTCTATCGACTTCTGTACGGGAGGTACGGTAACTATTACCTGGACGGTAGAAGATATCTGTGGCTCTACTAATCCTACTGCTACATATACCCTAACACAACCGCAAGCAGTAAGCTATACTAGTCCTTCTGATGATAGTGCGGATGCCTGTGAGTTTGATAATGCGGATCCTACTGCAGCTCAAAATGCACTGGATGCTGATAT
>NZ_VDCS01000147.1 GCF_006265225.1 Allotamlana fucoidanivorans
ACGGGAGGTACGGTAACTATTACCTGGACGGTAGAAGATATCTGTGGCTCTACTAATCCTACTGCTACATATACCCTAACACAACCGCAAGTAGTAAGCTATGATGCGCCTAGCGATGATAGTGCTATTGCTGCTGAATTTGATGATCCTAATCCTGCTACAGCACAAGCCAACCTAGATGCTGATATCGCGGCTTGGGTAACGACGCAAACTAATA
>NZ_VDCS01000148.1 GCF_006265225.1 Allotamlana fucoidanivorans
TATTAGTTTGCGTCGTTACCCAAGCCGCGATATCAGCATCTAGGTTGGCTTGTGCTGTAGCAGGATTAGGATCATCAAATTCAGCAGCAATAGCACTATCATCGCTAGGCGCATCATAGCTTACTGCTTGCGGTTGTGTTAGGGTATATGTAGCAGTAGGATTAGTAGAGCCACAGATATCTTCTACCGTCCAGGTAATGGTTACCGTACCTCCCGT
>NZ_VDCS01000149.1 GCF_006265225.1 Allotamlana fucoidanivorans
GTATATGTAGCAGTAGGATTAGTAGAGCCACAGATATCTTCTACCGTCCAGGTAATAGTTACCGTACCTCCCGTACAGAAGTCGATAGACTGATTGGTAAAATCATGCGATACGCTCGGTGAACACCCCCCCGCTAAACTGTTATTTATAATAGCTGTTTGATTAGTTACCCAAGCTGCGATATCAGCATCCAGTGCATTTTGAGC
>NZ_VDCS01000015.1 GCF_006265225.1 Allotamlana fucoidanivorans
AGTATTTTGAGATTACTGAGCGGTTTCAAACTAACCAAACTAACTATATGAAAAACTTACTATTGTCTTATATCTGTAATAGGGTATAAGTGTTATAAAACCCCTAATTTTTTATTCTATTTTTTCTTTGAGTCAAAGATACCCCAGATACAAAGGCTAAACGGTGTCTTTTTAAGTGAAGTGTTCTAAAAAGGAAGTGAACTGACTATAGAAGGCATTTAAATGCATGTAACAAAAAAACCGCTTAGTTTTAGAAGAAGACTAAACGGTTTTCAACCTAACCAACTAAATAAAATTTTATCTAATCTTTTCTAAAGTACGTATTTAAGAATGTTTTAATCGGGTTTAAATATTAATTTAATGTTAACTTTTTGTTTGTTAAGGTGTTATGAGGGGTTTTGTTATTTGGTGATTTTCAAATTCACATATAAAAAACCGCTCAGTATTTTGAGATTACTGAGCGGTTTTAAACTAGCCAAACTAACTATATGAAAAAGTTACTATTGTCAATCGGATAGCGAAAGTGAGTTTATTATAATAACGGATAAAGTGAACAATATGTTTAGAAAAACAGACAATTAGTGATTTAAATTAAGTTTTGGTCGCACTAACAATTTATACTTTCCAATATACCCAGATATATCAGTAATAAGGTATAAATAGCCATTGTGTTCTTAATAAGAGATTACTTCTCCTACAAGCTTAACTGTTTTATCATAATAAATTTGTAAAATTTCCCATGTATTACTTAAATGCATTATCATACCATAGGCCACGGGTTTAGATTGCAGCATTAGAGGAAGGTCAAAATAAGCATTTTTATAAAGGATTTGGGATGAATTTTGTCTAATAAATAATCTCTTTTAGTTATAAAACCTGGCCAAAGACTATCATCTGATCTTGTTGAAATTCCATCAGAAAACTCAGGTGACAAGTAAAATAGGTAAAGGGTGTTAACGTTTTTATGCTGAATTCAATTCAAGCAGATTTGAAAATAGTTAGAGAAAACAATAATTAATTTAGAAAAAATAACCGCCTAACTTTGGGGGAATTAAGCGGTTTAGGTCTAGCCAAAATGGCTAGAGTCTACTAGTTTTTGTCTTCTGTTTTTTAAGGAGGTTTATTACACCTATTAAAGCATAATAAATCCAATACAAAATTATAACCTCTAATCATTTTTTAGTTTGGAAATAATTTGAAGTATCTAAAATGGTTATTGAACCAGCAAGAACATAACGTGAAGGGTTTTTAAGGTTATTAGATTTGTATGAAACTTATATTATTTTTTTAGTTTCTGTGATAAAAAAACCGCCCAGTTTTTAAGATCACCGGGCGGTTTTAAACAAACCAAACTTACTCTATGAAAAACTTACTATCACTAGCAGCTTTCAATGGGTTAAAAGTACAGTTGTTATTTGAGATAAGCCTTCGCTATTAAAGCGAAGTAACTAAAAATTCATGTAAAGCAACTTAAAGGCCGTGTAAAGTAAAAATTATCCGCTTAACTCTCTCTAAAACTAAGCGGATTCAAACTAACCAAACTAACTATATGAAAAACTTACTCTTTTCAATTAATAACAGAATAAAACGTATAAAACTTAAAAATTCTTCTTCTCAAAATTATTTTCTGTTATTAATATGACACAAAGATAGGGTAGGAGTATGGCTAAGTTTTTCTTAATAAAGTGAAGTGGTCAGAAGTGGTGGTGAAATGACTTCAACAGAGTATAAACCGTCTATGGATTTATAGCGTAAGGTAGTGTATGTTAAATAAGCTTATAAAATTAGTCGGATTAAAACTTTAAATTAAATACAAGATTTATGCGCTCAATAAAAAGTGATATAATATTAAACCGGCTCAAACTTGTTATTGGTACTGTGTTTTTGTAAATTTGCACCATGGGAAAAGGAATACATGAAAAACGAAATAGCAGAGTCTTCAACTTCAACTTTCTAGTTTTTAGAAATCAGTCTGATAAATTTATTCCTCCTACAACATAATCATAGCACTGCTTCTGTTTCGGTGTAACTGCCTTTATTTAATCATTATAAATCATTACATAGTTAATTATTATGTAGTGTTGTTTTGAGATGAATTCAAATATGTGCCTTTTGTAACAAGGTGTAACCTTCCTTATAAATAGTTTATGGAAATAAAAATCTTTGATGCCTTTACGAGGTTATCAACAATGAACATTAATCAAATTACAAATTTTTTACATAAATATTCTGGTGACTTTAAAGATAGTAAGTTTGGGATAAGAAAATCTATTATGTATGCAGCAAAAGAAATACCTGGGATAGGCGGGTATGTTTTGGTAATTGAAGATGCAACCGACATTGTAGGAGCGGCCGTGGTTAATAAAACAGGAATGAAAGACTATATTCCAGAGAATATATTAGTGAATCTTGCTATTAAACCAAGTTACAGAGGAAAAGGAATTGCGAAAACTCTTATTAGGCAACTTAAGTCGTATTGTAAAGGAAGCATTGCTCTACATATCAACCCCGAAAATCCTGCTATAGCATTATTTAAAAAAGAAGGTTTTAAAGTAGCAAACATTGAAATGCGTCTTATGCGGTAACCTTAAAACACTATTAAAATTTAAAGCAATCTTATGAAAATTATAAAAATAAAACGAAAAACAAATTACGAAAAACGCTACTCCTTAAAAATGGGAGAGCTTACCACCAAGGTCACGTATATAAAAAAATACTTTTTAGGGATTCCCTTTGAAACGTTGCATAAATACAGAGAAACCTACTACGGAGAGGTGAAAGACTGTAAAGACTGTATGCTATTTATTTAAATAAAAATCTGAAATAAAAAACAAATGAGAGTACTTGTTATTGGCGCTGGAAATATGGGGATGACCTATGCAGAAGGTATGTCGAAATCCAAATTATTAAAAAAAAGAAGCATCATGGTTATTGATAGTTGTTCTGAAAAATTAGAGCAACTCAAGTCTTCAGAAAACTTTGAAGCCCATAAAACGTTTGAAGATTGTGTACCCAAGGCAGATATTATTTTTATAGCCGTAAAGCCTTATCATGCTGAAGAATTATTAAAAAACATTTCGCCATTATTAAATGAGGAACAAATCATCATATCTATTATGGCTGGGGTAACTATTAAGGCCATGCAGGATATTGCAGGATTGCCTAAAATTGTTAGAGCTATGCCCAATTTACCAGCCCAAATAGGTAAGGGGCTAACCTCTTATGTAGCTACAAAATCGGTATCAAGAATTGAATTGCTGGCTATAGAAAGTCTTTTAAATACCACAGGCAAATCCATAAAAGTTTCTAATGAAAAGTTTATTGATGCTTCAACAGGAATTTCAGGAAGCGGGCCCGCCTATGTGTTTTATTTTATGCAAAGTATGATGGAAGCAGCCCTTGAAATGGGCTTCTCTCAAAATGATTCCACGCTACTGGTAAGTCAAACCTTTTCAGGAGCTGTTGAACTATTCAATCAGAATAATTTATCGCCTACTACCTGGATGGACCGTGTGGCATCAAAAGGAGGCACCACCCAAGCAGCTTTAGATTCTATGGATGATAATAATATAAACGAACTTATAAAGGAGGCCGCTCAAGCAGCATTTAATCGTGCGATAGAGTTAGGAAAAACATACTAAAATGTACAAAGAACGTATAGTAATTAAGGTTGGTACAAATGTAATGACCAATAAAGATAATAGAATTGTAAGACCTGTTCTGAGAAATTTGGTGAAGCAGATTGCGGCACTTTATGAAAGAGATATTATGACCATATTGGTGTCATCAGGATCGGTCATTGCAGGTAAAGAGGTCCTAGGAAAATCAAACATTCAAAATAGAACCCAACGCAGACAGGTTTATTCGGCTATTGGACAACCACGAATGATGCGTTTATATTATAATATTTTTCATGAATACGGTATGAAGTGTGCGCAAGTGTTACCAACAAAGCGTGATTTTAGCCCAGGCCAGCACCGAGAACATATGATTAGTTGTTGTGAAGGTTTACTTGCCGAAGGGGTAGTACCTATTGCTAATGAAGATGATGCAGTATCGGTAACAATGTCAATGTTTTCAGATAATGATGAATTAGCTAGTTTAATTGCACAACTTATTAATGCGGACAGGCTGATTATTTTAACCGATATTAATGGGTTGTATACGGGAGATCCAGCTGATGAAAGCACCAATTTAGTAAAAAAAGTGGGGCCAGATGAAGACTTAAATAAATATATAGAAGATTCTAAGAAAAGTGAAGGAGAAGGGCGTGGTGGTATGGGATCAAAATTAGAGTATGCTCAAGAAACAGCTTCTAAAAATATTCCTACCTATATAGCCAACGGAAAATTAGATAATACCATAATAGATATTATAGATGGAAAGCCTATTGGGACTAAAGTGTCTCTATAGGCTTTCCTTATAAAATTGTATTAAAAAAGGTAGTAAATGGTTAATAATGATAGCTTACAATACGGCCGTTAAGAGGTTGCTCATTCCTATAATTGTTAATTGGCATGTTGCTTTTTAACTTAAGAACCTCTTCAACTGAAAGTATTACAGGCTTTTTAAACACTATCCAGTTCACTATTTCTGAACAAGGTGGGGTAGTTAAAGAGCCACTATAAGAATAGTAGCTTTTATCATCAAGAAATAAATTAGATAGGTCAACTTCTTTATGAATCTCTTTTTTATCTCCGTTAGCCAAGGGTAAAAAACTTTCAAAAAACTCAAATAACTGACTTTCAGCACCCTCTTCACCTAAAACACCTAAAACGGTCAATTTTCCAGATTTACTTATATGCACTAGGTGTATTTCAATAGGATAGATAACCCCATTAATTTTATGTTCAGAAGGTTCATGAAAATGAATCTGTTTTAAATAGTAGGTTTCATTTTTATAATTAATAGAGTCGCCTGGTTCAAAACCAAACACTATAGTGTGCCCATTGTTATGTACATCGCTAATAAGTGTACTTGGTGTATATTGAATTTTCAAATTATTGGCACCTTTTACAGAGTCTACACTGCGGTGAATAATGTTTATTGGAGACTGTAATGACCCATCACAGTCTGAATCTTTTTCAATTTCAGTCCAATGCTCAGGTGAAGTCTCGCCTGAATAACTCCAGTGTTTTTCATGTGCTTGATGTTCATCTGTACTGTGTGTATCTACTTTAGTTTTTTTAGGTGCTTGTATGCAAGAAAATAATGCTAGAAAAACAATACTAAATAGTAAAGTGATTTTTGTTCTCATGATATAGTTATTTCATTTAATTTGAAAGCAACAAAATTAAAGATACCGTCTATCCAATAAACTTACAAAAATCAGTTTTTTACCATATTTAGGTTAAAGTTATTAACTATTTCGTTTTCGGGCTTTGTGTCCTTATGTTTTATACTATAACATATACCATATAATACAGGTTGCCAGGCTTTTTATTGTACGTCTTGTACTTATCTTCGTCTACCCGAAAATTCCATGGCTTCTCCTTTACCAAAACCATAGCTAATACCAAAAGAAATAAAGCGGCCGCGTTGTCTTTTATTATATAGAAAGAAGTTGGGTTGCGTCGTTGTTGTTTGGTCTATTCTTGAGGCAAATACGTCTCTGATGCTTAAATTTAGAATGGTTTTTCCTTTAAATATTTTTTTTCTAACCCCTAAATCGGCAAAAATATTATCCGATATTTCACTCTGAATGGTTTGGTACTTTGATCTGTAATTACCAGTGATTTCTAATTCAAATTCAGCAGGAAGTTTAAATTTTGTGCTCAGACTAGCAGACCATTGATTGCCTTTAAAATCAAAAACTTGACTTTCAAAATCTCCCTTCCTATTAAAATAATTAAAATTGAAATCACCGTTTATAGTCCACCATTTTGTTGGTATTAGTTTACCGTTTGCTTCAAAACCTGTTACTGTATTAGAGCCTACATTTTCAGGTCTTGAAATACTTACATTATTTTCAAAACGGGTAATGCGTTCTACAACATCGGTGGTATATCTGTTGTAAACCGTAAAATTAAGAGACACTTTTCCTATTTTATTGATACTTGTTATTTCATACGAGTCGGTATACTCCGGATTAAGATCAGGGTTTCCTGTTGAAATATTAAAATTGTTTCTAATGTTTGAAAAGGGGTTTAATTCTCGTAATCTTGGTCGTCTTATACGTTTTGAAAATCCTGCTTGTAATGAAAAGTTATCGGAGATTTTATAAGAGGTATGACCACTAGGAAACACATTATTGTAGTTCTTTCGGTTGTGTTCATTGGTAGTTTCAAGTACCGTTTTAAGTGCCGTGTTTTCTAATCTTGCCCCGAGTTTAATACCCCATTTTTTGCCTTCATAAGCGGCAGTGGTATAAAGGCCCAAAACGTTCTGGTTAAAGTTGAAGATGTTTGTTAAATCAGGGTTGCTTATCCATTTGCCATCTATAAAATCTTCAACAGTAAAATCATTGGTAACACCATTTATAACATATTGAGAGCCTATTTCAAGGGTGTATTGTTCTAGAAAAGGATGTGTGTAGTCTAGTTTAAAGGTATAATCTTCAAGTTTATAGTCTGTTCGTGTTTTTTGCAACGCATCGTCTCGATTCCCAATAATGGTAATATTGTTGAAATCTGAAAATTGATCTTTTCTAAAAGAACTACCTAAAGCGCTAAAAAGTAGGCTCTGATCTTTATGACGCTCAAAATCTCTTTTAAATTGCAGCTCATATCTTAATTTAGGATTTGTTGCCTCTGTAAGTTCGCTTCTTATCCATTCATTTAAAAGCGTATTGCTACCGTCAGTCTCCATAAAACGTGCATAGGCCTCTTGATCTTCAACCTCATAAGCATAGGAAGCCGAAAGTGTTACCACATTTTTTTCATTAAAATAATAGTCAGATCCAATTAAAATATTGCCAAACTTTTCATCAAAGGCACTGGATCCATAACTGCTCACAGTGCTTTGAGTGGTTAAATCACGATTTATAGTTTCATAATCACTAGGATACGTTCTAATACCAAATCCTAACTGACTAAAGAGATTAAACTTTTCGGTACGTTTGTTTAGGCTTAACCCGAAGGAATTACTTCTAGGATTACCAACATTTAATGTGGCCGAACCATTTAAACCTCTTTTTTCTGATTTCTTAATGATGATATTTAAAATCCCAGAGGTACCTTCGGCATCAAATTTAGCAGAAGGGTTGGTAATAACTTCAACCTTTTCAATCATATCGGCAGTAATGCTTCCCAAGGCATTCCCTTCGGCGCTAGCCAAAACAGAGGGTTTTCCATTAATTAATATTTGAACACCTTGACTGCCCCTTAAACTTATTTCGCCTTCAATATTTACGGTTACAGATGGAATATTATTTAAAACCTCTAAGGCACTAGCTCCCGTAGAACTTAAATCACTTCCTACATTGAATACGCGTTTATCTAGTTTAAACTCCAGTTGCGAGCGTTCGGCACGTACAACAACTTCATCTAAAGTTTGTTGGTCTTCTTCAAGAATAATAGTTTTTAAATTAATGTTGCCTTTTTTGATATTAAAATTGGTTAAGGTTTGTGATTTAAATCCCATAAAACTGATTTCAATATAAAAGTGTCTAGCTTCTGTTTTTAATTGAAATGAACCATTTTCTGAACTAATGGTACCAGTAATAGGTTTCTTTGAATTTTTGTCATTTACTGAAATGGTGGCAAATGCAATAGGGTGTTGGTTCTGGCTTTCAACAACTTTGCCTGTTATTTTTATAGAAGACCTCTGGGCCGAAACACTAAAAAGTGAAAATAAAAGAAGAACAATAAACCAAATACTTTTCATTTAGAACAAACGGTCTTTAAACTAACTTTTCTTTCTAGGTTTACTCGCTTTTGCGAGTGGATTAAAGGCTAAACATAAATCTATCCAGTAAGATAAATCAGCGTCGGAATCAAATCCGTCAGGTGTCACAAACACATAACCTTTCATAGGGCGCCCCGTAAAGTCCATTGGCAAACATTCTGGTTTTTCTATTTCATTTGTATAGGCTGTTTCACCTATTCTTGCCATAAGTAAATGATCACCATATGTTTTATCTAGATGAATGCCACAAAGCATTTTATTATCTACTTTAAAACATAAGCCCCCCATCATTTTTAATTCAGAAAATACTATGTGTTGATCTTTTAGGTGCTGACGTATTCTATCGGCCAAAAATTCATCGTAAGCCATAATGTTATTGTTTTTATGTATAAAGATACCTTTAAATATTAAATGTTTGGATTACTATGTTTTCGATATTCGAAATGTTTTGAGGTTTTTAAAAAGGTAAAGTTTTAAAAAATAATGCTATTTTGGAGATTTAATTAACTAACTAAACCAAATAACCATGTCTAACAACAAAAATGCTACGGCGTATTGGAAAGAGAATATAGGCTATCTTCTTATTTTACTAACTATATGGTTTCTAGTATCGTTTGGTGCTGGAATTTTATTTAAAGACACCCTTAATTCTATACGATTGGGAGGGTTTAAACTAGGGTTTTGGTTCGCTCAGCAGGGTTCACTATATGTGTTTGTCGTATTAATTTTTGTTTATGTTCGGCTGATGAACAAATTGGATAAAAAATATGGTTATGATGCATAGTTTGTTAGTAGAAGGCATAGGCGTTCAAAACTGGACCTATATTTTAGTGGGTGTTACATTTGCCATTTATATTGGTATTGCTATATGGTCAAGGGCAGGATCAACCAAAGAGTTTTATGTAGCTGGCAGTGGAGTATCTCCTTTAGCAAATGGTATGGCAACGGCGGCAGATTGGATGAGTGCCGCATCTTTTATTTCCATGGCAGGTATTATTTCATTTGCAGGATATGATGGTGCTGTTTATTTAATGGGATGGACAGGAGGTTATGTATTGCTGGCGTTACTTTTAGCTCCTTATTTAAGAAAGTTTGGAAAATTTACCGTTCCAGACTTTATTGGTGATAGGTATTATTCAAAAACGGCACGTGTAGTAGCGGTACTTTGTGCCTTATTGGTGTCGTTCACGTATGTGGCTGGTCAAATGCGTGGTGTGGGTATTGTATTTTCCAGATTCTTAGAGGTTGATATTAATACCGGTGTTATTATAGGTATGTTAATTGTTTTGTTTTATGCTGTTTTAGGAGGTATGAAAGGGATAACCTATACTCAGGTGGCACAGTACTGTATTTTGATTTTTGCATTTATGGTACCAGCTATATTTATTTCTATTCAAATGACGGGAAACCCCATTCCTCAGTTAGGATTTGGGGGCACGTTGGCTGAAGATTCTGGGACTTATTTACTTGATAAATTAGATGGTTTGAGTCTTCAATTGGGTTTTTCTGAATATACTGAAGGTACAAAATCTATGATTGATGTTTTTGCAATTACGTGCGCCTTAATGGTTGGTACTGCGGGTTTACCACACGTTATTGTTCGTTTTTTTACCGTAAAACGTGTTAAAGACGCTAGAAAATCGGCTGGCATTGCCTTGTTACTTATTGTGTTATTATATTCTACGGCACCAGCTGTGGCTGTTTTTGCACGCACCAATATGATTGAAACGGTTTCAAACCAACCGTATGCATCCGTGCCTCAATGGTTTAAAAAATGGGAAAGCACAGGGTTAATTGAGTTTACAGATAAAAACAAGGATGGAAAAATTCAGTATTTGGCTAACAAAGATGAAAATGAACTTGTGGTAGACAGAGATATTATGGTTCTAGCAAATCCTGAGATTTCAAATTTACCCAATTGGGTTGTTGCCTTGGTGGCTGCAGGTGGTTTAGCTGCGGCATTATCAACAGCAGCAGGATTACTTTTAGTGATATCTTCGTCAGTGTCGCATGATTTAATAAAAAAAATGATTAACCCTAAAATTTCAGAAAAAGGAGAGTTGGTTGCTGCTCGGTTATCGGCTGTTGGAGCTGTATGTGTGGCTGGGTATTTTGGTATTAATCCACCAGGTTTTGTTGCCGCGGTTGTGGCTTTAGCCTTTGGTTTGGCTGCAGCCTCTTTTTTTCCTGCTATAATTTTAGGTATTTTTTATAAACGTATGAATAAAGAAGGTGCCATTGCAGGTATGGTAGTAGGGATTACAGCCATGATGTTGTACATGATTAAATATAAACTAGGTTGGTTTGATGAGGTACTTCCAGATAAAAGTGATTGGTGGTTTGGAATTTCTCCTGAGGGCTTTGGCTCTGTGGCTATGTTATTAAATTTTATTGTTTCTATGGTTATTATGGCATTTACACCTGCACCTCCAGAAGAAGTTCAAGATATTGTAGAAACTATTAGAATTCCAAATGGAGCTGGTAAAGCCACGCATTAATCTAGGTTTAGTCTAAGTCCGTAGAATGTTTTATGTTGTTCGTAGAAAAAAGTTTATTCTATGCTTAATATTTTATTAATTTAGAAGACCTAATAAACTGGACAATATAAAGACCTTAATCAAAATTTATGAGTAATTACCATATTAAGCATTTAGAAGAGTACTACCAAGTTTATCGTAAATCGGTCAGAAATCCCGAAGTTTTCTGGGAAGAAATGGCCGAAGAACATTTCATGTGGCGTAAACGATGGCATAATGTATTAAGCTGGGATTTTTCTAAACCAGAAATAAAATGGTTTGAAGGTGCCCAATTAAACATTACAGAAAACTGTATTGACAGGCACTTGGCAACAAGAGCAGATAAAACAGCCATTATTTTTGAGCCTAATAATCCCGAGGAAGAAGCACAGCATATCACTTACAGACAACTACATGAAAAAGTATGTCAGTTTGCCAATGTTTTAAAAAGTAAAGGTATTGAAAAGGGCGATCGTGTGTGCATATACTTGCCCATGATTCCTGAATTGGCTATTTCTGTTTTAGCCTGTGCACGGATTGGAGCTATTCACTCTGTGGTTTTTGCGGGCTTTTCATCAACCGCTTTAGCCACTCGAATTAATGATGCCGATTGTAAAATGGTAATAACAAGTGATGGTTCATATCGTGGAGCAAAGACTATAGATTTAAAAGGGATTGTTGATGAAGCGCTAGAGTCTTGTTCAGGCGTAAAAACCGTATTAGTTGCGCAGCGTATTCATTCTGAAATTAGTATGAAAGAAGGACGTGATTACTGGTTGCAACCATTGCTGGATGAAGCTGATTTAGATTGTCCTGCTGAAACAATGAATTCAGAAGATCCGTTATTTATATTATATACCTCAGGTTCTACGGGTAAGCCTAAGGGTATGGTGCATACTACAGGTGGTTATATGGTTTACACGGCCTATACCTTTAAAAATATATTTCAATATAGGGAACAGGATGTGTATTGGTGTACGGCAGATATAGGTTGGATAACAGGGCATAGTTACATCGTTTATGGCCCGTTATGTAACGGAGCAACAACAATTATGTTTGAAGGTGTACCAAGCTATCCCGATTTTTCGAGATTCTGGGCTATTGTTGAAAAGCATAAAGTCAACCAATTTTATACAGCACCAACCGCCATTAGAGCCTTAGCCAAGGAAGGTGTTCACCATTTAGAGAAGTATGATTTATCCTCTTTAAAAGTATTAGGTACCGTGGGAGAACCTATAAATGAAGAAGCATGGCACTGGTATGATGATAATGTTGGAAAGAAAAAATCGCCAATTGTTGATACTTGGTGGCAAACAGAAACAGGAGGTATTATGATATCGCCTATAGCCTTTGCAACACCAACAAAACCTACCTATGCCACCTTACCTTTCATTGGCATTCAACCTGCATTGATGGATGAAAGCGGACAAGAAATTAAAGGTAATCAGGTAGATGGTCGTTTATGTATTAAGTTTCCGTGGCCTAGTATGGCACGTACTATTTGGGGAGATCATCAGCGGTATAAAGACACCTATTTCTCAGCTTATGAAAACAAATATTTTACAGGAGATGGCGCCTTGAGAGATGAGGTTGGTTATTATAGAATTACGGGGCGTGTTGATGATGTTATCATTGTATCAGGTCATAATTTAGGAACTGCTCCTATTGAAGATGCTATTAATGAACATCCAGCGGTAGCAGAAAGTGCCATTGTAGGATTTCCGCATGATATTAAAGGTAATGCGTTATATGGTTATGTAACGTTGAAGGAAACTGGAGAAGGACGGATGCATGATAATTTGCGTAAAGAGATTAATCAAATTATTACAGAGCAAATAGGTCCTATAGCTAAGTTAGACAAAATACAGTTTACTAGTGGATTGCCAAAAACCCGAAGTGGTAAAATTATGCGTCGTATTTTAAGAAAAATTGCTGGAAAAGATACTAGTAATTTAGGAGATACAAGCACCTTACTTAATCCAGAAGTGGTGCAAGATATTATAGATAATGCATTGTAAGTGTAAGTAAGAGTCCTGTAATTGTGTTTACAGGACTTTTTTTGTTATCTAGATAACAAATACTCCCATTGTAAATGCTTTCTTTTATCTAATCTGGCGAGGGTTTTTAAAAAAACAAATGCTGTAATTAAGGCATCACCACTCGCTGTATGTCTATCTGTAACAGCTACATTTAACTCGGTACATAGGTCATCCAAACTATAATGGTCTTTTAGGTTTTCCTTGTAAATGATGTGTTTTGATTTGTTAAACAACGTTCCAGTATCAATACATTCATTTTTTAATTCACCCAACCCATGTCTGGCTAGCATAGCATTCATCATTCTTTGATCAAATTTAGCATGGTGTGCAATTAATACAGCATCTTTTATATAATCCAGAAATATTTTAATAGCTTCTAATTCTGTAACCTTTTCTAGTTTATTGTTTTTAATAATTTCATGTATTTCTACCGTTTTAGGATTGAAAACATCCTGTTTTAAATACAATTCTAAGGTGTTATTTACAGGGATAGACTTTCCTTTAAAGGCTACTGCACCTATTGATAATATACGATCTTTTTTTGAATCGAATCCTGTAGTTTCTGTATCAAAAGCCACAAAGCGTGTTTCAGGAATGGCTTGTTTTTCATGATCTTTAAAAGAGGAAAGATAAGTTTCCCAGAAATCAGGGTAGCTTTTCTTTTTTTTCTGAAACCAATTGAATACCATTTAAATAAAGTTTTTTAGATCAAACCTAATTTTTAGCACTTCCTGAACTTCCTGAATAGGCTTAAAACACCGACGCAATTTTAATTTTTCTTCTTTGTTTAGGGTTTCTAAATCTATAAGTTTTCCTGAATCACCATTTTGAAGGCCTTGCTTGGTTTTAAATTTTAAAAGTGCTTTAAACGCATAAGAACAAGAGTTGTAAAGCTCTTTGTTTTCGGGTTCAAGTTCAGCTAATTTTTCAAAACGTTCTGCTGTATTATTTACATCTCTTACCTGCTTACTTAGAACGAGTAATCTGCCAGCATCAACTAAAGGCATAACAGCCCTACTTTTAATATTAAAAAGCTCTTTTTGCTCACCCGTTTTTTCAATTAAAAATTGCCTAAAGAAACCAAGGGGGGACGGACTTTTTACTGCATCTCTACCTAGAAATTTAAAAAATAAGGAGGTTTCAGCTAGAGTGTCATAAATGGTGTTTGTTAAACTGCTAATAAGCATTTTATCTCCATAAACACAATTGTAATCAAAGAAAATAGATGATAATAAAATGGCTTTTTCATCTGGTTTTAATATCCAGTGTTTAAATTGTGTTTGCCATTCAGATAGTGATTTGCACCACGCTGGATTGCTAGCCATCATATCTGCTTCACAATACTCAAATCCTACTTTGTTTAATGCGGAGGTTACCAATTGTCCTAATTTTAAAAAATAAGATTTGGTATCTTGATAGGTAGATTCATTTACGTTTTCAAAAACGATGGCATTGTCTTGGTCTGTAAATAATAATTGTTCATGACGGCCTTGGCTACCTAATGAAAGCCATGAAAAGAGCACTGGGGGTGGGGCGTCCATTTTTTTTATAGCAAGTTCAATGGCTCTAGTTGTAATGGCATCATTTACTTGTGAAATAATCTTAATGCTATGCGATATTGGAATATTTTGTTCTAAATAACGCTTTAACAGTACATTTGCTTTTAGTCGGGCAGAACGTAGTCTTCTAGTGCGTTTAGCTCGTTTTATTTCTTTTAGAATAACAGTGGGGCTGTTTCCTAAAGAGGTCAATACATCATGATGCGTGAGCACGCCTACTAGTTTCGTGTTTACCGTACCATCTTTAGTGATACACAAATGACCAATGGTGTTTTTAATCATGAGCAACTGTCCTTCGGCCACTGTTAACCCTTTTTTACCGGTAATTACCGGGGAGCTCATAATCTTATTCACTGCAGTATTTATAGGAAATAACCCTGTAGCAATTTTATTTTTTATATCACTGTTTGTGATGATACCAACAGGATTTTTGCTTTTATCTACTACTATAATACACCCAATTTTATGAAGACTCATTTTTATGGCGGCTCTTTGCACTGTAGAATCTTCGTCGCATGTAATGGGGTTTTTAGTGTAATTTGCGGTTTGAAAGTTTACTAAATCTTGTGCTTGATTAGGTAAATAATCAACAAATATTTTTCCAGCTATCTCAGCACTATAAGGCGCGTCAATATTGGATGCAAAAACCGTAATGAGGTATTTTTGAATTTTAGCATTATTGTCGGTAACACGTTGAAAAATATCAACAGGAATAGAATAAACAATAGATTCCTCATTGGCCGTAGCCGTAACTTGGTAAGGGTCTTTTGAAATTAAGGGTTGTAGCCCAAAAATATCACCTTTGTCATGAATATTTAATATATCATGAATACCTCCATTGTCATAGTGAATACCAATGCCACCATCTCTTACAACATAAATAAATTCATGTGAAGTATCCCCTTTTTGAAATATTGTGTTTCCTTTTTCGAGATAGGTAATAGTTACTTGCGAAGCAATGTCAAAAAGAAGTGTGGGCTTTATTAAATTAAAAGGCGGATAGCGTTTTAAGAAATCGCCCACTCTTTCGGCAATGGAGTTTTTCATAAGAATGATATTCCAGAGGCTGTTATTAGATTAATTTAAAATCTAATAGCAATTCACCTTCAATAAAGGCCTGTAGATGATCTCCTTTGTAATTTAAGCCAGCACCCGATGCTGGAGTTCCTGTAAAAATTAAATCACCAGGTTGTAAAGTCATATATTTAGATACATAAGCAATGATTTCACTAAAATTGTAAATCATGTTACTGGTATTACCGGCTTGTATTTCTTTACCGTTAATGTTTAGGCTAAAATTGATATCGTTAATATCTTTAAAATGTGATATTGGTTTAAAACCGTTAGCAGGAGAAGCTCCGTCAAAACCTTTTGCTAAAGCCCAAGGCCCTTTGTTAGTTCTACTTGCTGTTAAAACATCCTTGGCCGTATAGTCAATACCAATACCAATTTCACCAATATATGATGCAGCGTCGGCTTCTAAAATGTCTTTTCCTGTTTTTCCAATTTTGGCAACAAGTTCAACTTCATAAACCAATTCATTAGTAATTGATGGAAAAACAATATCCTTATTGTCTGTAACCAAAGTACTTTCGGCTTTTATAAAGATGAGTTGCTCTCCTGTTTTTAAAGCATTTATTTCACTTTTGTCATTAACGTAATTCTTTCCAATTCCTATTATTTTCATGGGTGTAAAAATTTATTTTTTAAGAAGTAAAAATAGCGAATAACAAATAATTTTTTTAAAATTATTTAACTTTTAAACCAGTGCGATTACAGGATATAATTGTATCTTATAGGAGAAGATATTAATCAAGCAAAAAACTATTGAAATGATCACTGTAAACGCTTATGCTGCTCATGAAGCAGGAGGAAAATTAGAAAAACATCAATATGAGTTACCAGATGTTTCAGGAGAATATGTTGATATTAAAGTAGAATATTGTGGAATATGCCATTCAGATTTAAGTATGATTAACAATGAATGGGGGATGACCCAATATCCAATTGTACCTGGACACGAAATAGTAGGTGAGGTTATCGCCGTTGGGAGCGAGGTTAAGAATGTTAACGTTGGAGATAAAGTTGGTCTTGGATGGTTTTCAGAATCTTGTATGCATTGCAATCAATGTATTGGAGGAAATCAGCATCTGTGTGGTTCAGCAGAAGCCACTATTGTAGGGCGTCACGGCGGGTTTTCTGATGTAGTTAGAGGACATTGGTCTTGGGCAATACCTTTACCCGAAGGTTTAGATATGGCAAAAGCAGGACCGCTTTTTTGTGGCGGAATTACTGTCTTTAACCCTATTGTTTTATCTGGAGTTCAACCAACCGATAAGGTTGGTGTAATAGGCATTGGTGGCTTAGGCCATATGGCAATTAAATTCTTAAAAGCTTGGGGTTGTGAAGTTACAGCATTTAGTTCTAATCCTAATAAGAAAGATGATATTATAAAAATGGGGGCGCATCTCGTAGTCAATTCAAGAAATCCTGAAGATTTAGAAAGTATTGCGGGTACCCTTGATTTTATTTTAAATACAGCAAACGTGAGTTTAGATTGGAACTCTTACCTAACTACTTTGGCACCAAAAGGAAAATTACATACCGTTGGGGCAGTATTAGAACCTATGGAAATTCCAGCATTTAGCTTATTGGTTGGAGAAAAAGCGTTAGGAGGAAGTCCTCTTGGAGGGATAGCTCTAACCAGAAAAATGCTCGAGTTTTGTGTAAGACATGATATTTACCCAACTGTGGAAACGTTTGATATGAGCGACGTTAATACCGCAATGAAACATCTTGAGGAAGGCAAGGCTAGATTTAGAATTGTTTTAAAAGCATAAATTTATTTGTTAACACTAAAAAAACCACTCAAAATGAGTGGTTTTTTTATGTCCTAAATTTTAAGAAATGAATTATGAAAGTTTACTTTTGTTAGCTCGACGATTAAGCGTATGAAACATCTAGCAGAACCTTCCAAGAATAAATCAAAATCAAAAGTTACTATAGCGCAGGCTTTTCAAACCATTATTTGGCCTCGGCGAAATTTGGTGTTTATAGGGCTAATTTTAATTGTAATACGCAGTTTGTCGGGTTTAATATTGCCTTGGCAAAGCAAAGTGCTTTTAGATGATGTAGTGCCTAGTCAGGATACGTCAAAGCTATATGGTTTAATTGCTATTGTAATAACAGCAATATTCGTTCAGGCAGTAACTTCTTTTGCGTTAACAAGAATTCTTAGTGTACAAGCACAATACCTCATTAGTGAACTCAGAGCACAGGTACAACGAAAAGTACTGTCGTTACCAATCAGTTTTTTCGACAACACAAAGTCAGGCGCGTTGGTTTCAAGAATTATGAGTGATGTGGAAGGGGTACGGAATTTAATAGGAACGGGTTTGGTGCAATTGGTAGGTGGTTCTTTTACCGCCATTGTTTCACTAATTATTCTTATAAAACTAAATGCGTGGATGACCCTGTTTGTTTTTATTCCGTTGTCTATTTTTGGTTATATCGCTTTAAAAGCCTTTAAATACATCAGACCTGTTTTTAGGAGACGCGGAAAGATAAATGCCGAAGTTAAGGGTCGATTGACAGAAACCTTAGCTGGAGTTCGTGTAATTAAGGCGTTTAATGCAGAAGAGCAAGAAAATAAAACGTTTGAGATTGGTGTAGATAAGCTCTTTAAAAATGTAAAAAAGAGTTTAACGGCTACAGCATTAATGACAAGCTCATCTACGTTCCTTATTGGAGTGGCCACTACTGGTATTATGGGAATTGGCGGGTATTATATGATACAAAGTGAAATGACAACAGGAGATTTTCTCTTCTTTACTTTAGTACTTGGTTTTATGATAGCACCTATCGTACAAATGAGTAATATTGGTAGTCAATTAACCGAAGCACTGGCTGGTTTAGATAGAACAGAGGAACTAATGAACATGACAGCAGAAGAAGATAATGAAGAACGAACTATTCAGCTAGATAATTTAAAAGGCGATATTGTTTTTAACGATGTGTCCTTTGCCTATGAAGAAAATAAGGAGGTCTTGCATAGCATCAATTTTAAAGCGCCGGCAGGTTCTGTAACGGCATTGGTGGGGAGTTCGGGGTCAGGAAAATCTACCATTGCTGGCTTGTCTGCTACATTTTTAAATCCTAAATCTGGTAAAATTACTATAGATGATAAAGATCTTTCAAAAGTAAAATTAAGTAGTTATAGGCAATATCTTGGTGTGGTATTGCAGGACGAATTTTTGTTTGAAGGAACTATTAGAGAGAATATCATGTTTCCAAGACCAGAAGCTTCTGAAGAAGAATTACAAAATGCAGTAAAAGCGGCTTATGTTGATGAATTTACAAGTAGGTTTGAAGAGGGACTTGAAACGTTAATAGGGGAGCGGGGCGTGAAGCTATCTGGAGGTCAACGACAACGTTTGGCCATTGCTCGAGCCATTTTGGCTAACCCAAAAATTATTATCTTAGATGAGGCTACTTCAAATTTAGATACAGAGAGTGAAGCTTTAATTCAAAAGAGTTTAAATGAATTGGTGAAAAATAGAACCACTATTGTTATAGCTCATAGATTAAGTACCATTAGAAAAGCAGACCAGATTCTTGTCATTGAATCGGGAAGAATTGTAGAACGTGGCACACACGATGACCTTATAAATCAAAAAGGAAGGTATTTCGATTTATATACCTACCAAGCTAAAATTTAAATTATGAAAGTATCAGACTTAAATAGTTCAGAATATAATTCATATTATCAAGGGTATATAGAAAGTGTATCTGCAGAACGTTCGCTAATAGATAATTTTAAGGTCTCTGGTGAAGGTGTTCTGTATTTTTTTAAACGTATTCCAGAAAGCAAATGGAATTTTAAATACCATGTAGATAAATGGAGTGTAAAAGAAGTGTTTCAGCATATTATTGATACTGAGCGGGTATTTATTTACCGTTGTTTTAGGATAGCTCGGCATGATAATACACCCCTAGCTGGTTTTAATCAAGATGATTATATAGCACCATCAAAAGCCAATGAAAAGTCTATGGAACAATTACTTGAAGAATATGAAGCGGTTAGAAAAAATTCAATAGTATGCTTACAGAGTATTAATGAGACAGATTTAAAATTTGTTGGGTATGCTAGTGGTGCTATTATGTCGGCTAGAGCCGCTGCTTTTATTATTTTGGGGCACGAAGCGCATCATCTAAATGTATTAAAATCAAAATACCAAATAGATTGGCATTAGTTGTAAATCAATTTTGGTTTTTGTTTTAAGATTGTAAAAACGAGTAGAGATAATACACCAAACATGGAGAACCCTATAAACATAGGTAACACAGAATCAACAATATATTTGCCAATAAAATTAGCAATAGGCACGGCCATTACGGTAGATACAAACCCGTTAATTGCAGCTCCTATACCAGCAATATGACCCAGTGGTTCTAGGGCTAGAGCTCTTAAATTTCCAAAGAGAAAACCAACGGCAAAGAATTGTAAAGCAAAAAATCCTACAAGAATATAAATACTAGGGTTAGTTCCAGACCAAAATAAGATAAGATACAATAGCGATATTACAGCATAAGCGATGGTAGACGCAAACGCAATACGCCACATACCAAATTTTTCTACCAATTGACTATTCATAAAAGTAGCTAAGCCTATAGAAATGGCTAAACTGGCAAATATATACGGGAACATATCGGCCAAATCATATTGGTCTTGAAATATCTGCTGTGCCGTACTTAGGTACACCATAAACGAACCCGTAATAAAACCTGATATTATAGTAAAAGCAACAGCTTCTTTGTATTTAAAAAACTCTTTAACGCCATCAATAAAAAGGTGTGATGAGAATGGAATACGTCTCTTTTTAGGAAGAGTTTCAGGTTGTCTAAGCCAAAACCAAAGCATGACGATGATACCAAAAATAAGGTTGACATAGAAAATAGATTGCCAATTAAATAAAGTCATTAAAAGTTTTCCCAGTGTTGGGGCAATTACAGGAACCAGAATGAAAAACATAACTACAATAGAAACAATTTTAGCCATATAATCACCGCTGAATGAATCGCGGATTATGGAAAGGGCAATACTTCTAGGAGATGATAAACCTATCCCTTGCAGTAAGCGCCCTAAAATCATCATGTCGAAATTTTTAGTGGTTACACATAGTATACTTCCAATAATGAAAATAATAAATCCTACATAAACCATGGGTTTTCTGCCAAAACTGTCTGATAACGGTCCAAGAACAAGTTGCCCAAGGCCTAAACCAAGAAAAATCATGGTAATGAGTTGTTGATTATCGGCGTTGTTGGTGATATTCAGATGTTGACTAATTTCAGGAATAGCAGGTAATAGAGCATCTATTGATAAGGCTACAATAGACATAAGGGATGCCATGAGAGCTACAAATTCAAATCTAAAATGTGGTTTTTGTTCCATGGCGCAAAAATAATTGAATATGCAGGTATATAAACTATCTTTCTATTGATTAACAAAATTTTATTATCATTAAATTTGATACCTCTTAATACATATACATGAAAATACAACCGTTGTTAGACTATATGTCGAAATACATTTCATTAACTGACCATGAAGTGACCCTTTTAAAATCTAAGCTTGTTTACCGAAAATATTTGAAAGGTCAATTTATTTTACAACAAGGTGATGTATGTAAGTATGCTTGTTTTGTGGTTTCAGGGTGTACAAAAACGTTTCATGTAGACGAACAAGGGTTAGAGCACATTATTATGTTTTCTATTGAAGATTGGTGGACGTCAGATATGGGAAGTTTTATTACCCAAACACCAGCTGATTTTAATGTACAATGTTTAGAAAACACAGAACTTATTATGTTCTCTTACGATACGATAGAGGAATTATATCGTCAAATTCCAAAATTAGAACGGTTTTTCAGGCAAATTATAGAACGGGCTTTTGTGGCATCACAAAAAAGAATTATAAGAAGTTTTAGCCTGTCGGCAAAAGAACGCTTCTTGTATTTCAGGAATCAATACCCGAAAATAGAGCAGCGTATCCCACAGTATATGATTGCCTCATACCTTGGTATTACTAAAGAGTTTCTCAGTAAAATAAAAAGTCAGCTCATCATTGAACAGTAATGTTAAACTAGTTTAACATGATTTGATAAACTATATTATTTTATACTTTCCACTTCTTTCTGAACTTTGTATCATAGTTATAAGTTATAGTTATGAATACTTTAATAGAAAAAATTAGTGATATAAATGACTTAATTCTTCAAGGAAAAGCTCTTGAAGCTTTTGAAACTTATTATGATGAAGAGGTAGTCATGCAAGAAAATGATAATCCTGAGTTTGTAGGAAAAGCATTAAACAGAAAACGAGAAGAAGCATTTTTTGCAGCTATAACTGAATTTAGAGAAGCCAGACCACTCAAAGTAACTGTAGGAGAAAATATCACTATGGTAGAGTGGTATTATGATTATACCCACAAAGATTGGGGTGTAAAGAAATATAATCAAGTGGCTGTTCAAGAATGGAAGGATGGAAAAATAATCAAAGAAAAATTTTATTACGGATCATAAATTAAATATTTAAAACAAGAAACATTATGAAAAGAGGAATTAAAACAATTGCCATTTTAACATTAGTAACGGTGTTTGCTATGTCTTTTTCAGCTATAGAGCGTATTGAAAAGCCAGTAAAAGTTGATGAAAGTAAAGTGGTTTGGAAAGGATATAAAGTAACAGGATCTCATGAGGGAACCATTACTTTAAAAGACGCAAAACTTATATTGGATGATGATAAATTAACAGGCGGAGAGTTTGTTATTGATATGACATCTATCAGTGTAACCGATTTAGAAGGTGAATACCAAGGTAAATTAGAAGGGCATTTAAAGTCTGATGACTTTTTCGGTGTAGAGAAATTTCCAACAGCTAAATTAGTGTTTACCAACGTGAAACCTTCAGGAAAAAATGCTTATGCGGTTACAGGAGATTTAACAATTAAAGGAAAAACAAATCCTGTAGATTTTACAATTTCAATTTACGGAAGTAAAGCAACGGCAAACCTGAAAATTGATAGATCTAAATTTGATGTACGCTATGGTTCAACCAGCTTCTTTGATAATTTGAAAGACAAAGCAATTTACGATGAATTTGATATTATTGCAGATTTAGAGTTTTAATTAGAATTGTTTAATAGTTAAGAAAGGCGCTCAAAATGAGTGTCTTTTTTAGTTTACATCACAACGGAATATTACCATGTTTACGTTTTGGTCTATCTATTTTTTTGTGCTCTAACATGGCGAATGCCTTTAATAATTTACGCCGGGTGTTTTTGGGTAAAATAACTTCATCTATAAATCCGCGTTTGGCAGCGGCGTATGGGTTAGCAAATAAATTGGCATATTCCTGTTCTTTTTTTTCTAGTGTTTCGGCAGGATTATCCGCTTCAGCAATCTCGCGTTTAAAAATAATTTCACTAGCACCTTTAGCTCCCATAACCGCAATTTCGGCACCAGGCCAAGCAAAATTCATATCAGCACCAATATGTTTGGAATTCATAACATCATAAGCCCCTCCATAAGCCTTTCTCGTAATAACCGTTACTCTTGGTACGGTAGCTTCACTGAGTGCATATAAAAGTTTGGCGCCATGCACAATAATGCCGTTCCATTCTTGATCTGTTCCAGGTAAAAAACCAGGTACATCAACTAAAACCAAAAGCGGAATATTAAAACAATCACAAAATCTAGTAAATCTTGCGGCCTTTCTGGAACTTTTAACGCCTAAAACCCCTGCAAAAGACATAGGCTGGTTGGCTACAATACCAATACTTCTTCCACCAAGACGCGCAAAGCCAACAATGATACTCTCTGCGTAATCTTTATGAATTTCATAAAACGAATCTTTGTCTATAATACCCGAAATCACCTCATGCATGTCATAAGGTTTGTTTGGATTATCTGGAACTATGGTTGATAACTCGTCTCTTATTTCATCTTGTAAATCATAATTAAGTGATTGTGGGGTTTGGGTGTTGTTTTGAGGCAGGTAACTTAATAAGGTTTTAATATCTTCTAAACAAGCTACATCATTTAAAGACGTTTTATGTGCTACCCCAGATTTTGAGGCATGTGTTTGAGCACCACCTAATTCTTCACTAGAAACTTCTTCATTGGTTACTGTTTTTACAACGTTAGGACCAGTTACAAACATATAACTAGTGTTTTCAACCATGATAGTAAAATCGGTCATTGCAGGTGAATAAACAGCGCCACCAGCACAAGGTCCCATGATGGCTGAAATTTGAGGAACAACCCCTGAAGCTTGAACGTTTCGGTAAAAAATATCGGCATACCCTCCAAGAGAACGCACGCCTTCTTGAATACGAGCACCACCGGAATCATTAAGTCCAATGATTGGCGCCCCCACTTTAACAGCCATATCCATTATTTTACAAATTTTTTCGGCATGCGTTTCAGATAAAGCGCCACCAAATACCGTGAAATCTTGCGCATAGATATAGACTAGTCTACCATCAATGGTACCATAGCCAGTAACGACACCATCTCCATAAATAATTTGGTCTTTCATGCCAAAATCTGTGGTTCTGTGGGTAACTAAGGCGCCAATTTCTTCAAAAGATCCTTCATCCAGCAAATAATCAACACGTTCTCTAGCGGTTAATTTTTTCTTTTCGTGTTGTTTATCAATACGTTTTTGGCCACCACCCAATTGCGCAAGGGCGAGCTTTTCATTTAGCTTTTCAATTTTTGAATCCATACTTAATGAGGTAGTCTTAATTGTTTTTGATCTGTTAAATACTGCTTCAAGGCTATCATTGCCGCAATTTTAGCTTCGTGTTCTGTATGCACTTTTAAGGCCTCAGGTGTGTAATACTGTTTTACAAAATGCGTGTCAAAATTACCAGAACGAAAAGCATCGTGCTCACATACAAATTTCCCAAATGGGAGTGTCGTTTCAACACCCTTTACATGATAATTATTAATGGCTTTTATCATCAGTTGAATGGCTTCTTCTCGCGAGGCTCCATAAGTTATCAGTTTAGATAACATCGGGTCATAATAGATGGGTACATCCATGCCTTCTTCAAAACCATCATCTACTCTTATACCACTACCAGTAGGAATTTTATAGGTTTCTAGATGGCCAACACTCGGTAAAAAATCATTCAAAGGATCTTCGGCATAAACGCGTAATTCTAAAGCGTGTCCCTTTATTTTTAAGTCGTCTTGTTTTATTTGCAAGGCTTCACCACGAGCAACTTTTATTTGTAATTCTACTAAGTCTAAACCGGTAATAAGTTCTGTTACCGGGTGTTCTACCTGTAAACGGGTGTTCATTTCTAGGAAGTAGAAATTATGGTCGGCATCCAATAAAAACTCTACCGTTCCTGCACCTATATAATGGCATGACTGCGCTACTTTTATGGCGGCATCTCCCATTTTTTGTCTTAATTCGGGACTCAACACTGATGAAGGAGCCTCTTCAATAACCTTTTGGTGTCTGCGTTGTATACTGCATTCGCGTTCAAAAAAATGCAACGTATTGCCATGACCATCAGCCATGATTTGAATTTCAATATGCCTTGGAGAACTCACGTATTTTTCAATAAACACAGAGCCGTCACCAAAAGCAGAAGTCGCTTCGCTAATAGCACGCTGCATTTGCGATTCTAAGTCTGCTTCTTTTTCAACAATGCGCATGCCTTTACCACCACCACCCGCTGAAGCTTTTATAAGAATAGGAAATCCAATATTTTGAGCTATGATTTTAGCTTTTTTTACATCGGAAATAGCTTCGTCTATTCCAGGAACCATAGGAATGTTATAGGTTTTTACAGCTTCTTTAGCAGCCAGTTTACTGCCCATAATTTTTATGGCTTCTGACTGCGGACCAATGAAAGTGATGTTATGCGCTTCACAAAGTTCTGCAAAAGCAGCATTCTCACTTAAAAATCCATAACCAGGATGAATGGCATCAACTTGTAATTTTTGAGCCACTTCAATAATTTTGTCGCTTTTCAAATAAGATTGACTAGAAGGTGGTTCACCAATGCAAATAGCTTCATCTGCAAATTTTACGTGAGGCGCATTTCTGTCTGCTTTTGAAAAGACGCCCACTGTTCTAATTCCCATTTTCTTTGCCGTTTTCATAATCCGTAAAGCTATTTCTCCTCGGTTGGCAACTAGAATTTTTTTCATAATTTATTCAAATTCAATCAACAATTGATTTTTTTCAACAGCATTTCCAATTTCAACAGTGACTGATTTAATCACACCACTTCTCGGGGAGGCAATTACATTCTCCATCTTCATGGCTTCCAGTATGAGAAGCGAATCATTTTCATTAACCACTTGACCTACCGAGACCTTAATATCAAGTATTAATCCTGGCATGGGCGCTTTTATAGTGTTAATTTGTTTATTATGACTAGACGAGAATCCCATATTATCAATCAACTCATCGAGTTTGTTTTTAATACGCACTTCATACACATTGTTATCAACTTTTACATGATAGCATTTCTTGTCGAAATCAGATTTTAAAATTTCAGTTTGAAAGGATTTGTACTCATGCAAAATGTGATATTGGTTTTTAGATACTTTAAGTGGGTCTAAAGTTTTTAAGTTATTTTTTGAGAGTTCATACTCAAAAACGTCATTAACTTTTACCTTAAATAGGTGATTCATAGCATGTGAAAATTGTTCATTAAATATACATATTTAATGAGGCAAATCAAAAATGTACAGGCATAATTTATAATCGTACTAATGCTCTATTGATGTTGTTTTATGATAGAATTTATAGGACAGTGGTAATCAATTTATATGTTGTAATTATTTTAGTGTTTTTGTGAAATTCGCATTATAAGTTGATTTAATTATGGTTTATGTAATATTTATATGATTTAAATCATAAAATGTTATTGTAAAACATTTGAAATTTGCATTATAAATTATTAAGAATAGTTATAATGGAATTACAAAGGAAATTAAGTAAATACGTTTTTGTTTATATTGTTACGGCTGTTTTATCAGTTAATTTAATTCAAGCACAAGCATTAAAATTAGTTGATGAAAGCTCTTCTTTAAAAGTTTTAGGTACCTCAAGTTTACATGATTGGGAAGTAGAGGCGGAAGAACAAAAAGGAACCATCACGTTAGCAAATGCTGAAGCAGGTGAAATAGGAAGCTTAGCTATTGAAGTGGTTGCAGAGAGTTTAAAAAGCGGAAAATCTTCAATGGACAAAAACACCTATAAGGCTTTAAAAACTAAAGAGTTTAAATCAATATATTTTAATTTGGTTGAGGTTAAGAATGTTGTTTCAAAGGGAAATGGTGTTTTTTCCGTTCAAACTGTAGGTGATTTAACCATTGCTGGAGCAAAAAAACAAATTCCTTTAAATTTTACAATGTCAGTTGTTGGTAATAAAGTGAAACTTGAAGGAGAAACGAAATTTAAAATGACAGAATTTAAAATAGACCCTCCAAAAGCCCTATTAGGAACAATAACAACGGGAGATGATGTAACTATTAAGTTTGTTACCAATTTTAATTAAAACATTAAAAATTAAATAAATAAAAACCACTTAAAACAATTAATATTATGAAAAACAAGTTAAAAATAGTAATGTTGCTAGTAGCTGTGCTAGTAGGATTCAATACTTTTGCACAGAATAGAAATTTAGATAATTACAGGCAGCCAGACAAAAATGGTGTAAATGTATTTGAAGCGCCAAAAGATTCTGTGTCTACATTCGAAAAAGTAAAAGTAAGAATTGGAGGTGCATCTACGTTACAATTTCAAGCATTAAGCCATAAAAACTCAGGAGCTGAACCTTTAATTGGGTTGGGATCTAACTTTAATTTGGCTACGGCTAATCTGGATCTTGATGTGGCACTTGCTGATGGTGTTAGAATGCATTTAAGAACTTATTTGTCATCTCGTCACCACCCAGAACCTTATGTAAAAGGTGGGTATTTTCAAATTGATAAATTAGATTTTATAAGTGAAGGACTTTTGTCAGATTTAATGAAATATACTACTATTAAAGTAGGGCATATGGAAAATAACTATGGAGATGCACACTTTAGACGTTCAGATAATGCGCAAACTATTTACAATCCGTTTGTTGGGAATTTAATTATGGATGCGTTTACCACAGAAGTTGGTGCTGAGGTATATTATCAAAGAAGTGGCTTTATAGGTATGGTTGGTTTTTCTAATGGTAAATTAAATCAATCTGTAGTAGAAGGTGCTAATGGCAAATCTGGAGGCGCATCATTCTTAGCAAAATTAGGATATGATAATCAATTAAATGATGATCTTAGATTAAGAATAACAGGTTCTATTTACAATACAGGGTATGTTCCAAGGTTGTATTTATACAGTGCTGATAGAACAGGTTCTAGATACTATCATGTGATGGAACCAGTAAGTGCCGATGGAAAAGATAATTTCAGGTCAGGACGTTTTGCTCCTAACTTAGGCAACAGTGTTACTGCAATCATGTTTAATCCGTTTGTGAAATTTAAAGGGTTAGAGTTTTTTGGAACATATGAAAATGCAAAAGGTTCAAGAGACGCGGTTACCACCCAATACGCAGGTGAATTGTTATACCGATTTGGAAGCAGTGAAAATTTTTATATCGGAGCGCGATATAACAAAGTAAATTCAGAAGAAACTTATGGTGATATTAGTATAGATAGAACACAGTTTGGTGCTGGTTGGTTTATGACTAAAAATATTTTGATGAAAGCAGAATATGTTATTCAAAACTATAATGATTTTCCAGTAGGGAATGCATTAGAAGAAGGTAAATTTGATGGATTAATGGTAGAGGCTGCCATTAGTTTCTAATAGCCTCAATACATATAAAAGGGCCTCTTTTATAAGGATAATAGTAGATTCTTATAACGGAGGCTTTTTTTAGTTTATAATTTAGTAAATTTTAAAAGGTATGAAACGGGTATTGGTTTTAGTTGTTTTATTAATCAGTTTTGGTTTTACTAAAAAGCCTGTTAATGTAAAGCGAATGACTGTTGAAATAGCCCCTGAAAGTGTTTTGTTTGTACACGGAATGACTAATGTTAAAGGTTTTAAATGTGAGTACAAAATAGATCAATTAAAAAGCCCAATAGACATTCAGTACTACCATAAAAATGGTAAAATTAAATTAAATAATACCTCTTTGGTATTAAATAATGTGAGTTTTGATTGTGGAGGCAAAGCAATAAATAAAGACTTTGTTCAATTACTCAAAACAGATGACTACCCACAAATTAAATTAACCCTTAAAGAAATTCATGAAATCCAAAATAAAAACGGAGTTAATGTTTTAGTAGATATTGAAATGGCAGGAAAAACAAATGCTTATGTAATACCTGTGTCTATAAAAAATGACGGTGAATTATTAATTAGTGGAGATTTAGATTTGGGACTTAATGATTTTGGTATTATTCCTCCAACAAAATTCTTAGGCCTTGTTCATGTTGATGACATTGTAGAAATTGGCTTTAAATTATACCTTAAAGAAGTCAGATAAGTTCATCGCTTCAAAACATTTAGTTTTTTATTACATTGTATTCTGGCAGCCAAAATGAATGCGGCTCTTAACTTGTGTTGCTTCAGTATCATGTTTGTTAGTTTGTTTTCATTTTAGAGTTTATCATTTTAATTTCCTCTATTTTATTTATGTAAAGACTGTTTATAAATGATTGCGTTAGCTTATAAAACGTATTCATCTGAAATAATGCTATTAATAAGGCGCATAATTTTAATTAAAATTATGCGCCTTATTGTATTTAAATAAACACGTATAAGATACCCGAAAATTTATGAAACTTATTTGTGAATATGAGTACGGTTTGATGATATGATAAAATACAGTAAAAAAAACGTCATAAATTATCATATTATTATAAAATACATGATTTTAATCATAAATCAATAATATTAATGTCTTTAAATTTGTGATATAAATTTAACCATATAACGTCATGAATACACAAAGAAATATTTTAAAAAGACTTATTGTTTGCTTCACTATTTTAGGTTTTACAAGTAATGTTTTGCAGGCTCAGATTCTGAAATTAGAAAATACAGAATCTTCATTAACTGTTTTCGGCTCGTCCAATGTGCATGGTTGGAAAGTTCAAGCAGAAACTAAAAACGGATCAATCAAGTTCAACGATATAGAAACCTGTCAAATTGAACATTTATCTTTTGCAGTGCTTACTAAAAGCTTAAAGGGGCCCAAAGCAGCTATGACCAAAACAGCTACGGAAACGCTAAAGGCAGACAAGCACAAAATTATTTTATTTACACTAGTTGAAGTTAAGAACATTACTAATAAAGGGAATGGTGTTTTTGAATTGCAGACGGTTGGTGATTTAATGATTGCTGGAACTAAAAAAACGGTGCCTTTAAATTTTGATGTCACAATTATTAATGATAAGGTAAAGCTAACAGGTAAAACACAACTAAAAATGACAGAATTTAACTTAACTCCTCCACAAGTTATGATGGGGGCTATTAAAGCTAAAGATGATATTGTGCTGAGGTTTGAAACAAGTTTTGTAACTGAGGCTAACTACATATAGCTAAAACGAATGAGTAACTAGAGAACCTTTTTGTATACAAATTACAGTTTGTTACAAAGAGGTTCTTTGTTATTATGTTGATTCTAATTGCTCTTTAATCTTATTTACAACGAGTTTATAGTACTCTTTATTAGATGGGACAAAATGATTCCCATTATTACCAATCGTTTCAATAAGGTGTTCAACCTCTGAAATAGATACTAACTTTAAAGCTTCCACTTCTGCTTCTTGAGGTGTTAGGTATGATAGCGGGAGGTTTAATTCAGCTATAAACGTATTATGAAACTCGTTGTCTACAATACCCGAATCATAAGACTGAAAACATTCAAAAACCCCTATCTTTTTTAGGTCAGATTCCGTGAGCGTCAAACCAATTTCTTCAGAAGTTTCTCTCAGGCCTGCCTGTTCGGCCGTTTCACCAGCGTCTATATGCCCAGCCACAGATACATCCCACATTAAAGGACAAATTGTCTTTTTTGCTGAACGTTGCGCCAACAAAATGTTACCTGCTTTGGTATATAACCAAATATGTGTGGTGTGATGATACAAACCTTTTTGATGGATAATAGACTTCAATTCAGACGCACCAATTAGTGTACCTTCTTTATTCGCTATGTCAATATATTCCTCCATAAAAACCATTGAAATAAAAAAGCCTCAGCAAAGAGGCTTTTTCTGTGTTAATCCTTGTATTTAATCAAAATAACTGAAGGTTTCACCATCCTTTATTTTAAGAATTGTTTCATATATTAATTTAATGACGTTTTCTACATCATCTCTATGTACCATTTCTACCGTTGTATGCATATAACGTAATGGTAGTGAAATAAGGGCAGAAGCTACACCGCCATTGCTGTATGCAAAGGCATCGGTATCTGTACCCGTTGCACGAGATAGGGCAGAGCGTTGAAAAGGAATATTTTTTTCTTCGGCTGTTTCTGTAATTAAGTCGCGCAACTTTTGTTGTACTGCTGGTGCATAAGCTACCACGGGGCCTTTACCTATTTCTAAATGCCCTTCTTTCTTTTGTTCAATCATCGGGGTGGTGGTATCATGCGTAACATCAGTAATAATGGCCGCATTTGGCTTAATGCGGTGCGCAATCATTTCGGCGCCTCGCAAACCTATTTCTTCTTGCACAGCATTGGTAATATATAAACCAAAAGGTAACGTTTTGTTATTTTCTTTTAATAATCTGGCTACTTCGGCTACCATAAATCCGCCCATTCTATTGTCTAAAGCTCTACAAACAAATTTATCTTTATTCAGAATGTGAAATTCATCAGGGTAGGTAATAACACAGCCAACATGAACCCCTAAAGCTTCTACTTCTTCCTTTGAAGTACATCCGCAGTCAATAAAAATATTGTCTGGTTTAGGCGCTTCTTCATTAGACTTATTTCTGGTATGAATGGCAGGCCAGCCAAACACCCCTTTTATAATACCATTTTTAGTATGAATATTTACAATTTTGCTTGGTGCTATTTGGTGATCACTACCGCCGTTTCTAATCACATAAATATGGCCGCTATCTGAAATGTAATTTACATACCAAGAAATTTCATCAGCATGTCCTTCAATAACTACTTTGTATTTAGCTTCAGGATTTATTACTCCTACAGCAGTCCCGTATGTGTCTGTAATAAACTCATCAACATAAGGTTTAAGGTAGTCCATCCATAGTTTTTGCCCTGTCCATTCATATCCTGTTGGAGCTGCATTATTTAAATATTTCTCTAAAAAGTTCAGCGACTTATCATTAAGAATGCTCTTGTTTGCCATGTATAAAAGTTTTGTACTAAAATAATAATATAAATAGAAAAAGAATGTTTTAAACTTTGTAAATTCTTAATTTTGGCATGTTTAATGTCCTATGGTTTTATAGATGAACTATTTACAATATATAGCACTTTTATTTCCTTGTTTTCTCCTCTCACAGGTTAAAGAAACGGTGCAAGATAGTACATCTATTGAATATTTGATTATTGAAGGTGATTCTATTCCAAGACGTGCTATTGATCTAGATGAGGTTATGTTATTGCACAAGTTAGAATTTGGAAATAGGGAAGAGCGTATACGATACTTAATTTTACGAAGAAAAACCCTAAAGGTGTATCCTTATGCTAAAATGGCTGCGGAACGGTTAGACTCTATGAACTCCCATTTAGCTACACTTAAAAAGAACCGACAAAAAAAACGGTATACTAGGAAAATTCAAAAGTATATAGAAGGAGAGTTTTCTGATGAACTGAAAAAACTAACACGCACAGAGGGGCAAATACTGGTGAAATTAATTCACAGACAAACAGGTACAACCGCTTTTGATTTGGTGAAAGAATTACGTAGCGGATGGCGCGCCTTTTGGTACAATACCACAGCAAATATGTTTAAAATTTCACTAAAGCGTGAATTTGACCCTGTTAATGTAAAAGAAGATTACCTCATTGAAGATATTTTGCAACGTAGTTTTCAAAGCGGATTGTTAGAGCGACAAAAACCAGCTATTGAGTTCGATTTTTACGATTTAACTGATAAGTGGATTTACAATAAAAAATCATAAACATGCGTGTGCAAACACCTTATGAGGAAAAGCTAAATACGTGGACTCATGTCTTTGGTGTTTTTTTCGGTATTATAGCCTTAATATTACTCATGCTTAAAGCTTCTCTTAAAACAGATTTAAGCCTGTTTAGTGTTGTTGTTTATGGTATTTCTATCGTGGTTTTATTTACGGCTTCAACCCTTTATCATGCGGTACATAATCTGCGACTCAAGCATTATTTTAGAATAGTCGATCATATAAGTATCTATTTTTTAATAGCTGGAACGTATACGCCCGTTTTACTTGTTAGTTTGATTGATTCAAAAGGCTGGTTATTATTTTGGGTAGTGTGGGGAATTGCCGCTTTTGGTGTGGTATTAAAATTGTTTTTTACTGGTAAGTTTGAGTTGTTTTCTACCCTGTTATATTTATTCATGGGATGGCTTATAGTTTTTGATTTTTCAAATTTATCGGGTGTTATAGGGAGTCAAGGGATTTTATTATTGTTCGCTGGAGGTTTGGCATATACAGTAGGTATTATTTTCTATGCCATTCAGCGCATACCATATAATCATGTGATTTGGCACGTTTTTGTACTTGCAGGAGCTGTATTTCATTTTTTTATGATTTATTGTTATGTGTTATCTTAAGGTTGCTATTGTTCAGGCAAAAACACAATCAGATTGCAATCAAATAGCGCAATTAGCCAGTACTATTTGGAAAGCGCATTACATTCCCATTATAGGAAAACTACAAGTAGAATATATGCTCCATAAGTTTCAGTCTTCTGAAGCTATTATGCATCAGATAGAAAACCAGATGGAATACTTCATGCTAAAGTATGAAAACAATCTTGTTGGTTATATGGCTATTAAACCAGAAAAGCACACCTTATTTTTAAGTAAAATCTATGTTTTAAAGGATTTTCAAGGAATGAATATAGGAAAAGCTGCCATACATTTCGTTGAAGTGAAAGCAAGGGCTTACAAGCTGAATAGTATCAGATTAACAGTAAATATACATAACAAAAATGCTATAGCGGCTTATGAGAAACTAGGATTTAAAAATACAGCATCCTGTGTTACCGATATTGGGAACGGATTTATTATGGACGATTATGAGATGAAGAAACGCTTATAAGGTAAAATTTTATTATTCAAAGATAACTTCTCATGTGTGTTAGCGATTGTATTCGTATACTTTTGAAACAGCAATACAAGTCACCATGAAATCAAAGTTTCTTTCCATTTTAGTTTGTTTCTTTACTTTATTTGTAAAAGCACAAGAGTTACCACACCCCGCTAAGTTATTTGCTAATTTACCCGATTTTTGTCCAACGCCCGATGCTTTTGATATAGCACCCGATGGTAGTTTGATAGTCTCCTGTCCTAATTTTTCAGATAAACATCAAAATGGTGTTTTAATTAAAATTACAAAGTCTGGTGTCATTTTAAAATTAGCAGATGTTCCCGTATTAAAGGAAAGCGGTAAGGCGCAACCTATGGGTATTGCGTTTGACGAAGAAGGTGTATTGTACGTATGTGATAACCAAAGTAAAGGGCGTTTGTTACGTATGGAATTTGATGGTGATACACTTCAAAAAACAGATGTTGTGGCTTATAATTTTACGTCTATAAACGGAATTAGATATTACAATGGAGCACTTTATGTTACCCAAACCAAATTGCCTAAGTTTAAAACAAAACATATGACTAGCGGTGTGTATCGTTTTAAAACCACAGATAGACATATTAAGATACATAATGATAGTACCGATGCTAACTTAATATATACCGAGCAAACAGAAAACCCCAATAGGCAAGCTGGTTTAGATGGTTTGGTGTTTGATGATGCGGGACATTTAATAGTTGGTAATCTGGGAGATGCTAGATTGACAAAATTGGTTTTAAATGCGCAAGGAACTGTTGTTGAAAAAAAATTATTTGCACAATTACCACTTAATACGGCACCCGATGGTATTAATAAAGATAAAAAAGGGAATGTGTATGTAGCAGGGTTTGCTCAGAATCAAATTTTTAAGATAGATGCTCAAAAGAACATTTCTTTGTTGGCGCAGTATCCAGATAATGATGGAGCAGATGGCGGTATTGATCAGCCAGCAGATTTAATTGTTTATGAAGATAAATTAGTGATTTCAAATTTTGATTTGATGGTTGCAAAAGGGATGGTGAATAAAAAGCACAGTAAACCTTATACCTTATCGTTTATACCTCTTTAAAAGACTAAACTCATCCTTCAATAATGTCTTTGTATTCTTCAAAAAAAGATTCAAACCGACTCATAGTGTGATTGAAGAATTCCATAACATCGCGCCAAGTGTTTTTATTATGAACAGATACTTTTTGTTCTAAAGGCACATAAATTCTTGAAATTTCTTTGTGATTTTCTAAAATATATGCCTCTTCATAATGCGCTTCGGGTAAATAGTGCTCTTGAAGAATAGATTGTAACGCTACTAATTTCTCCCAGTGTTTTATACGGTATTCTAAATCGTCTTCAAGGTCTAGCGCTACTAAAGCTTTTTTGGTATCAAAATGAAATTTAAAACTAAGTCCTTTTAGTTTGGTATCATATAAAATCCATTTTCTCGGAAAAGATTTGCCAAAGCTAGTCCAAAACTCTTGTCGTAATAATCGCGATTCTTCTTTGCTAAACATAAAATTAAATCAAATAGGCAATACCAACACCTAAAATAATGGCTATAAATTTTGAAAGGTTAAACTTGTGGCCTTCACCACTTTCAAATAAAATGGTTGTTGAAATATGCAGAAAAATACCAATAACTAAGGCATTAATGCTATGAGCAAAATGAATATCGAAATTAGCCGTATTTGATATGTACGTGCCTAACGGTGTCATACCTGCAAAGACAATTAAAAAGGCAGCGATTTGCGTTTTACTAAAATTTGACTGAAACAAAAACATAGTAATTAAAGTAGCAATAGGTACTTTATGCACTAAAACACCATATACCATGTCATTATGCTGATGAATGGGGAATCCTTCTAAAAAGCTATGAATACATAAACTAATAAATAATAACCAAGGGAAAGCGGTTTCATGCTTATGGATATGCACATGCCCGTGCTCGGCACCTTTTGAAAACAATTCAAGGACTATTTGCAGTAAAATGCCACTCATAATAAACAAGCCTGTAAGCTTCGTGTCTAAATGTTCATAGACTTCTGGCAGCAATTCAAAAAGGGTAAGTGCTAATAAAAAAGCACCGCTAAAAGAGAGGAGCAGTTTAGTATTCCAACTTTTTTTATTTTTGGATAATTTAGCAATAATAACGCCTATAATAACCGCGTAAATAGGAAACAAATATTTATTCATCAATACTAATCTATGCTCTAAATGTATAAAACAATATTCGGCTTTTTTTGGGGTTATTTAAAAATCATCACTAATCGTTCAGAGGTTTTCGGGCTATATTTTCGCAATTTATAATCTCCAAAAACATCCAATAAATACACACCAGCAGCCTCAAAAAGGGCTTCAAAATCTTGTAGAGAAAAGGCTCTTACACGTTCTTGAAAATGATATAGTTTTTCATTTGTTGTAAAGGTAATATCTTTTATAATATAGCCATCTTCAACATATCTCTTTAGATTAAACGTAATATCATTAACTGTTTTTGTTTCTTCAGGCACTAAATGATTAATTACAAACGGACTATTCATAAAATCAATTACACCAAATCCGTTGGCATTTAAATTAGCCTTTATGGCTTTTATGGTTTTCAAGTTATTGGCGTCATCTTCAAAATACCCAAAACTGGTAAACAAATTAAATACGGCATCAAAGGGTTTATGATAAGGTTTACACATATTATGCACATCAAAATGTAATCTGTGATTTTCAAACTGTTTGGCATAACGAATACTGTTTTCACTCAAATCAACGCCTGTTACATCATACCCTATTTTGTTTAAATAGCGGGCATGACGTCCTTTACCACAAGCCAAATCTAAAATGGTTCCATGTTCTGGAATATTCAAATAATCGGTAAGCGTATCCATAAACGCCCGGGCTTCGGTGTCATCTCTGTCTTTATATAAAATGTGATAAAATGGCGTGTCAAACCAAGAAGTAAACCAATTTGTTGTATTGTTTGTCATATGTTATTTATAGGGTTACCTAGTGTTTTTAAGTAACACTAGGTCTGGCTTTTCACTATATCTTTTTTGTGTACTAGCATAAGAATTCGTTTTACCTTAATAAAATAAGGAAAGTGTCTATTTTAATAAAAACACCTGAAATACACAAAAAAGGATGCCGTTTCAATCCTTAACCCGAATTATCAATAATCTTTACGTTTGCCGCAAAATTACATTATTTTTGCAACCTATCAGGATGTAAAAGTCTATCAGACGAAAAAAATGGCAGAAAATTTCAACATGGTAGCCAAAACCTTATTTGGCTTTGAAGATTTATTGGAAAAAGAATTGGTTCAATTAGGTGCTCAAAATGTACAGAAAGGCGTGCGTAATGTCTCTTTTGTGGGTGATAAGGGGTTTATGTATAAAGCCAATTTAGGGTTGCGCACAGCCATAAAAATCTTAAAACCTATTCGTAGTTTTAATGTAAGAAATGAAAAGGATTTGTATGATAAAATTTATGACATGAATTGGTCTGAGTATTTAAAGCCAACAGGGTCTTTAGCTATTGATGCTACTATACACTCTGATTTGTTTTCTCATTCCCTTTTTATCGCTCAAAAAACCAAGGATGCCATTGTAGATAAGTTTAGAGATACAGTTGGGCAGCGCCCAAATGTAGATTTAAAGTTTCCTGATTTGAAAATCAATGTACATGTTGATAGAAGAAAATGCACCATTTCCTTAGATTCATCAGGTGATTCCTTACACAAAAGGGGCTATAAAACGGCGACTAATATTGCTCCTATAAATGAAGTATTGGCAGCAGGCTTAATTATGCTTTCTGGGTGGGACGGGCAATGTGATTTTATGGATCCTATGTGTGGTTCTGGTACCATGCTTATTGAAGCCGCTATGATTGCTTGCAATATTCCTCCAAATCTAATGCGAAAAGAATTTGCCTTTGAGCGCTGGCAAGATTGGGATGTTGATTTATTTGAAAAAATAGAAGAAAGTTTATTAAAAAAGACGCGAGATTTTCATTATAAAATTGTGGGCTATGATAAAGCGCCTAGTGCGGTGTTTAAAGCTAAAGACAATGTAAAAAATGCTCAATTAGAAGATTTTGTTGAGGTAAAGCATGAAGATTTCTTTAAAACCCAAAAAGGTGGTGAAGGTAAATTGCATATGGTGTTTAATCCACCCTACGGAGAGCGCTTAAATATTGATATGCAGGCTTTTTATAAAAATATAGGTGATACATTAAAACAAAATTATCCAGGAACAGAAGCTTGGTTTATCACATCAAACCTTGATGCTTTAAAATATGTTGGTTTGCGTCCTTCTAGAAAAATTCAACTATACAATGCCAAGCTGGAATCACGTTTTGTAAAATACGTTATGTATGAAGGTAGTAAGAAAGGAAAGTATATGAAATAAAGAATGACCTATCATGTGCTTACTGTAAGATAGTCAATGCTTTATGAGAAGTCCTGACACCGCTCAAATGCACTAGCATCTGAATGGTTATTACGTCCAATTCACGTTTTTTTAGTTTTTTCACAACTACTCACACTTAATTTCTATGTTCTGAAGTTACTAAAATTGTGCTGTCTATCCATTTCGTTTATTGAAAAAGAAAAGCGAAATAAAAGATACGGTACGGTTATGAAGGGTATTATTGCTTTTTATCCGTTTTTTGATATAGTGGAATTCTGTATGATAAGGTATAGCTATATCCAACCCCAATAGAACTGCCATCATAATTTTTATTGAAACCAGGAATATATAAATTAGCAAAATTACCCGGGTCTTTTTCGTTAACCAAAAACTTAAGTTGCACATTTAAGCCCATAAAGAAATTGGTAAATAACTCGGCCTTTATACCTAACATTAATTCTGCCCAGAACGCTGTTAAGTCTTTAAACTCTATTTTTTCGGTTAGGGTAAGCTGCGGTGACCAATATTGATTGGTTGTATAAATAGAGGCACTATTTAAATCATGACTAAAGGTGCTGGCGCCAACTCTAAATCCCGCAAAAATCATATTATCCATGTCGAGCCAGTTTTCATACATATTGTAGTCGATTCCCGCTTTTAAGTAGCTTCCAGACGTTGTAATATCAAGATAATCTGTGATGGTATTGCGTTCTTCAGTACCTAATTCAGCAGCTATATACAAGTCTTTTTTTAACCTAAAATCACCAAGAATTTCAAAACCTGTATAATCATCATCAATTGATGATCTTATAATTTTACCGATATCAACCCCTAACCGAAGTCCGTATTTTAGCTTAACTTCTGAAGCGTCATTGCTTTTAGAAGGGATCGCTTCATCATTTACAGTTGGTATACTATCGTTTTGAGCTAGGGAGTTAAAGCTCAAAACAAGTGTGATTACCAGTATACTAATGCGTAATATTGAAGTGTGTTTGAAAATCATCTTCTACAGATTGGTTGTCTGATAAAGGAATACTAGACAACATCCAGTTATCTTCATCAGGTTCAATAGTTAGGGTTACGTTTTTATATATAGTTTTATAGCCACAAGCTCTTGATACGTAAACTTCTTCACGGCTAAATCCCATTGATATTGTATCGGCATTGCCATCAATAAAATCATCAGAAGGATCATTAGGTGTGCCGTTGTCATTTATAAAAGCATCTTTAATAAGAACGAACTTTGTAGCATTCTCGGTTGTTTTAAGCGGTAAGCGTATCTCATCGGTCTGACTTAAAAAATTGTAGTCCTCGAGTATCTTATCGGTATCTGCTGGCATCGGATTCGTGTAAAAATCGGAGCCAATAGCCACCAACTTAAACACATTTTTTTTATTGTCACCGTTTTGTGCATCATATAAGTCTATAACCAGCCTTGGTGTTGTGGGGGTGCCTGCAGGGCAGATGTCATCAGGTTCACAAGCTAATGAGATAGCCACGGCGGCCAGAAGCAATAAAGGAATAAATACTAATTTATAATACTTCATACGTTGTTTGCAATAATACGTTATCCAGACTAAATTTATTTATCGACGCTCTAAAAGTACAACATTTTCTACATGAAATGTTTGTGGAAACATATCAACAGCCTGTGTTTTTGTAACTTTATAATGGCTGTCCATCAAAGCTAAATCTCTAGCTTGTGTAGCACTGTTGCAGCTTACATAAACTACTTTTTTAGGCGCAATGTTTAGAATTTGTTGTACCACATCTTTATGCATTCCATCTCTTGGCGGATCTGTGATAATGACATCAGGAACACCATGGGTTTTTATAAAAGCATCATTGAATACATTTTTCATGTCACCAACAAAAAATTCAACGTTATGAATCGCATTTAATTGTGCATTTTCTTTAGCTGCAGTAATAGCATCAGGCACAGATTCCACTCCTATCACTTTACTGGCTTGTTTTGCTACAAACTGTGCAATAGTTCCTGTTCCTGTGTATAAATCGTAAACCAATTCTTTACCTGTTAAATTAGCAAAATTTCGGGTTATTTTATAAAGCTCATAGGCCTGTTCTGAATTAGTTTGATAGAAAGATTTGGCATTTATCTTAAACTTTAAACCTTCCATTTCTTCAAAAATATGGTCATTGCCTTTGTAGCAAATAACGTCTTGATCATAAATGGTATCATTTGCTTTTCCATTAATAACGTATTGTAAAGAGGTTACTTCAGGGAAGGTATCATCAATATAATTCAATAAAAGTTCACGCTTTTCTTTATTGTCCTTAAAAAACTGGATCATAACCATAACATCACCCGTAGTTGATGTTCTAATCATCATGGTACGCAATAAACCAGTTTGGTTTCTGGTATTGAAAAAATCTAAACCGTGATCAATAGCAAAGGCTTTAACACCGTTTCTTATGGTGTTAGATGGGTCTGCCTGCAGATAACATGTTTTTACATCTAGTATCTTGTCCCACATTCCCGGAATATGAAACCCTAAAGCATTTTTATCACTCAAATCTTGGTCTGATTGAATTTCATCAAGCGTTAACCAACGGCTATCACTAAATGAAAATTCCATTTTGTTTCTATAAAAGTACTGATTTTTAGAACCAAGAATAGGGGTTACTTCAGGCAGTTCAATATGGCCAATACGAGTTAAGTTATTGGTAACTTCTTTTTGTTTATAGAAAAGTTGATGCTCATAGGCCATATTTTGCCATTTACATCCGCCACAAGTTCCGAAATGCGAACAAACAGGTTCCGTGCGTTTTTCAGAACGTTTGTGAAATAGGGTGGCTTTACCTTCATAATACGCTTTACGCTTTTTAAACGTTTGTACATCAACAATATCGCCGGGAACAGCATTTGGTAAAAAGATCACTTTTCCGTCAGGAGCCTTAGCCACAGTTTTGCCCTTGGCACCTGCATCAATGACTTCTATATGCTCAAAAATTTGCTTTCTTGATTTTTTTCTAGACATGCTGCAAAAATAATAATAGCCACTAATAAAAGTACTTTTATTTCTGTTAACTTTAATAGATTTTAATTTTAATCAAAATATAATGAACCTTTTTAAAGACTTAGCGTCTATAGTATAAAGAGTGGTAACATCAATGCGGAAAAAACAGCAGTTAGTTGATAAACAATTAATTATAGAGTATCAGTCGGGACATGTAAAAGCATTACCTGTTTTGGTAAAGCGCTGGCATAAAACATTCTGCGAAAAAGCGTATTGGATTACAAAAGATGCTGATGTAGCAAAAGATATTGCTCAAGAAAGTTGGACCACTATTATTACAAAATTGCCCCATTTAAAAAAGGCAGAAAGTTTTGGTAGCTGGGCCTTGCGAATCGTTTACACAAAGTCGTTAGATTTTATAAATGAAACGCAAAGAATTAATAAGAATAAGGAAGTTTTTAAGGTTTCAGAAAAAACAAAATTATTAGAAGATCAAGAAGTTGATTTAATACTAAAACAAAGGCTTATACATGTAATAAATGAGTTACCAGAAACACAGCAAGCTGTTATAAAATTGTTTTACGTTCAAGAGTATTCAATTAAAGAGATAGGTGATATTTTAAATGTATCTGTAGGAACCGTAAAATCTAGGTTGTTTACCGCAAGAGAAAAATTAAAGGAGGTATTAATAAAAAACAAGAATTATGAAAACTAAAATGGAAGATATTGACAAACTTATTAAAGAGACGCTAACCAAGGAGGAAGCTAAATTTTATGATGAATTAGATGAACAAACCTTTTTTCAGATGATTTTGGGGGTATTTAAAGGGAAAAATTCTTGGATAGTATTTCTCATGAATATTGTGAATATAATCATCTTTGGGTTGCTTATATACTGTGTTATTCAAACCATGGATGTTGAAAACACTAATGATTTAATTCTATGGGTTGGTGCTGTAATCATCTGTTTTTTAACCATGAGTATGATTAAATTATACATTTGGATGCAAATTCATAAAAATGCGGTTATTAGAGAAATTAAGCGTTTAGAGCTACAGGTATCTTCATTATCAAGCAAGATCAACTCATAAAGATTTTTTGAAGCAAATTTTAATTAGTAATTTGCACGCTCTAAGGATGATTTCTCTCCTACGCTGAATTTTCGAGTTCTTCGAAAGGATAAAGGTACAGAAGGAATGGTTATTTTAAGTATCTGATTGATTCAGATACAAATATTTAAATTTTTTTTAAAATGGCTGTTTTAGACCAATTGACTTCGCAACAAGCGATAGATTTAGAAAACAAGTATGGTGCACACAATTACCACCCGCTACCTGTAGTGCTTAACAGGGGAGAAGGTGTGTATGTTTGGGATGTTGAAGGCAAAAAATATTATGATTTTTTATCGGCATACTCAGCGGTGAATCAGGGACACTGTCACCCTAAAATTGTTAATGCTATGGTGCAGCAAGCGCAAAGCTTAACATTGACCTCTAGAGCATTTTATAATGATATGCTAGGAAAGTTTGAAAAATTTGCCTGCGACTATTTTAATTTTGACAAACTGTTGCCTATGAATACAGGAGCTGAAGCCGTTGAAACGGCCTTAAAGTTATGTAGAAAATGGGCCTATGAAGTTAAAGGTATTGATGAAAATGAAGCTGAAATAATTGTATGTGAAAATAATTTTCATGGCAGAACCACTACCATAATTTCATTTTCTAATGATCCCGTAGCGCGTAAAAACTTTGGGCCGTATACAAAGGGGTTTATTAAAATTGCATATAATAACTTAGAAGCTCTTGAAGAAGTTTTAAAGCAAAATAAAAATGTGGCTGGGTTTTTAGTGGAACCTATTCAAGGGGAAGCTGGGGTTTATGTGCCAGATGAAGGATATTTAGCTAAGGCTAAGGCGCTATGCGAAGCTTATAATGTACTTTTTATAGCCGATGAAGTGCAAACAGGCATTGCTCGAACAGGGAAGCTTTTAGCCGTAAATCACGAAGATGTAAAACCAGATATTCTTATTTTAGGAAAAGCTATAAGTGGTGGTGTTTATCCAGTTTCAGCGGTATTGGCTAATAATGAAATTATGCAGGTTATAAAGCCTGGTAATCACGGAAGTACTTTTGGAGGGAATCCAATTGCTGCCGCTGTGGCTACAGCCGCCTTAGAAGTTATACGAGATGAAAATTTGGCTGAAAATGCCGAGCGCCTAGGTGTCTTGTTTCGAAAAGAAATGCAAACGTATATTGCTTCGAGTCAAATTGTAACATTGATTCGTGGTAAGGGGCTTCTTAACGCTATTGTTATTGATGACGATGAAGATAGTGATACAGCTTGGAACATTTGTTTAGCGTTAAGAGATAATGGCTTACTGGCCAAACCTACACATGGTAATATTATTAGGTTTGCACCGCCTTTAGTTATGACGGAGGAGCAACTTTTAGATTGTGTATCTATTATAACAAAAACGTTAAAGCAATTTGAGCCATAAAAAAAGCGACTTTTAAGTCGCTTTTTTTATGCTATCTAGTTAACGAACTAGTTAAAAACTGTAACGGTTATTTAGGACTTGTCAGACACTGTTCTATTGCCCCAACATGTCTTGAATACGTTCTTGCATAAGCTCTTGGTCCTGTAATGCCTCCCAGCCAAACATAGCAATCATGGCAATAGTTAAAACAAAATAAAGGATAGAAAGTACAATACCTATTATGGCTAATATTTTTCCTGTTTTTACATTTTGAAGTCCCGTAGTATAAATTTCTGGATTTTCCGCATATAATTTAAGAGCCTTATTAGCCATAACAATGGTTATAATACCTAGAATTAAACCTACAATACCATAACAGCAGCAGGTTGGTATTGATAGTATTCCGAAAACAAGAATTAAAGTGGCGTTTGGTAGTTTTTGTTGTTCCATATTTGGTTTTTTAATGAATAATAAACGTTTTATAAATAAAATTTGTTACAATGATTATGGCATTTAGAATGGCTAAAATACTAATGAGTTTATGACCAAATTTTAGGTTCATAAAAGCATTGAATACAATAAGGCCCAATAAAAGTATTAAGGTGTAAATGGCGGGGTACATCACAAAGGCTTCAGCGAATTCTCCTTTTATAATAAGTGCTAAAGAACGCTGAATGCCACAACCAAAGCAGTCCCAACCAAATAATTTTTTGTTTAAACAGGGAAGCATATATTCTTCCATAAATAACATTAGGTGTTAATGAATACTTACTAGTAGTAGCAACTAAAGTAACACTTTTTAGATTTATTTTGAGTTTGAAATGAGTACTTTTTTAGTGAAGTTTTTTTGTGATTCACTTTGAATGGTAACAACATAAACACCATCACTTAAAGATTTAGTAGTGTATGTGTAATCCGTTTCTGCTGAATTTAATACTAAGTAAAGAACTTCTTTTCCTGTAATATCATATAAACTAATGGATTTTATAGGTAATCTTTTTGTGTTAATAATTTTTAGTTCAGATAAGTTGTTGTCTTGAAAGACGTTAAAACTATTAGCAATAAAGTTATCCTTACTTAGAGTATTTTGTGTAAATGTAATGGCAAATCGGTCATTGTAGTGTCCAGCTTCTAAAATAGTACTGTAGTCTTGTGTGGTTAAATCAAAATACTTGTTTAATTCGGCATCATATAAAAATATGGGTTGATTAGTGTTAAAATGCTGAATGTCAGCTACTCTAATTTTAATAGGTTGTTTTTTGTCTAAATTGATTCTTAAAGGTATTGTTAAATCTTTCGTAAAAGCATGAGCTTGGGTTATGTAGTTTTCCTCATTTAATACCCAACTGGCATCAGAATTTAAAACATCAGAAAACTTACTTTCTAAACCATAATCAAAACCTGGAGTTGCAGAATGATGAAAATTATGTAAGAGTTGTCTGGTGTAGGTATTGTTAAAATCAACATTTAATCGAAACCGCTTATAGTCTGTTGGAATTAAAGGGAATCCTTCTTCTGTTAACTTTGTTTTTTGTGATGTTTTCGCTTTTGAATTGTTGACTTTGAAAAACTCGCTATTTCCATCCGATTCTTTTTCGTAAACACGTTGTGAATTTCTAAAATACACTTGCTGTGTTCCAGAAATTCCTATATGCCCTTCAATCATAAAACCTTGCCCCACGGGAATATATCGCTTAACTGTTTTTCCTGCAGAACTTGGTGATCCTATGGTGTTAATTGTGCCATCTCCATTGTAAGAGTTAAAGGTGGCAGGAACATAAGATTCTAAACTCCCATCAGCACTAATAGTGTATGAGGCATAACCACCCCGATACGCTGATAGGTAATGCGAATTTACGGTAGCATCCTGCTCCCAAAAGTATAGGGTACCAGTCATATTTCCAGTGTTTATTGGGGCATGAATAAAACCTAAAGCGTCTAAGGCTGAAGGGTAAGGGTTGCCAACTAGGGTTGATTTTCCCGCTTCAACATCAACAGAAATATCCCCGTTATTGGGCTTTCCTCTAAAATCATAGAGTTGACTGCTCCTCGAACCATTAGTGCCTTTCATGGTAAAACCATAACCTGACGGCAAATCGTAATTTGACCCTATGTAATTCCAGTCCGCATACGAAGAGCCTGTTTTATAACTGTACAGCCACCTTGTTGATATAACCAGTGGGGCTGAGCTGCCGTTAAAGCCACCAGTATACCCAGCCAAATTGGCACCAATGGGAGCACTTGTTTCATCATACATATTAGTATTGAACCTGTAAGGTCTGTTTGCATTAGATGAAGCATCTGTGTTACCTACAGGAGAACACCAATAGTTATAAGCATACGCATTGGTAGTTCCATTTTGTTGAATACTTAATTTTCCAACACCTGAGTTTCCAGTGGTTCCTGTGCCTTGAATCACTTGGGCCTCATTTCTTAAATATATAGAACTAGTAGCCTCATTTAAATTGATATCATCTTCAACAAAAACAATTTCATCATTAACAAAAACAAAGGCGTCATTTCTAATGGCTAGTTGTGCCTGACCTATCAAACTGGAGGTCAAAATCATGAATAAAATAATTCTATTAATCATGGCTCTAGAGAGATTTATAAAAACAAATATACTTTTTTTTATGAAGAAACAGCGTTATATCGTTAAAATCAGCTTTTAATCGGTTTTATTTTTTGATAGTTTAAAAGGAATATACTAATCATTTAGATTTGATATTTTATGTATTTTGCAAACCTAATAAAAGATTTATATGAAATACGTAAACTATATACTCATAATTATTGGAGCCTTTGTGGCTATGTATGCTAAGGTAGATGGAAATCAAAACCAAGTGGTTTTAATTATTGGTATTGTACTGTTAATGATTGGTGTATATAGGATTTCTAAAACCATACCAAGCAGAAAAGATGATGACGATACTACATTTAATAATGAGAATTAAAGATGAAATTAAAAATTGGTGATCGGGTTTTGGTGCTAGATGAGGACTTTTCAGGAGTAGTAAAAGAAATTGAAGGCACTACAGTAAGTATTGAAACAGAGGATGGTTTTTGTATTGACTTTAATGAAAATGAATTGGTGAAAAGTGACCACACCATAAAAGCTAATATGTTTCAAAAAACCAATTTGAAAGATGTTATTTCTGAAAAAGAGCAGTCAAAAAAAAGACGATCAAATGTAAAAAAGCGGACTAAAGATCGCTATGAGCCAACCATGGAAGTGGATTTGCATATTCATCAACTTGTAAGCTCATATCGAGGTATGGCCAATCATGATATACTTACGTTGCAATTAGATACAGCCAGAAGAAAACTTGATTTTGCTATTTCAAAACGCATTCAAAAAATAGTGTTTATACACGGTGTGGGCGAAGGCGTATTAAAACTAGAACTTGAATATTTATTTGGTAGATATAATAACATTAAATTTTACGATGCCGATTATAAAAAATATGGTTTAGGAGCCACAGAGGTTTATATTTTTCAAAACGCAGCGAGAGATTGATTATGGAAAATTAGGGGTAACAACCCGTCCTTTTAAATCATCAGGAAATCCGCTTGTGTCTAGTTTCCCAAAATCATATTCATCAGCAGCGAGAATTTCAATATCAATATCTCTTAAAACCATTCTAATATCATAAAACTTCTTTATTAAATGTCCTCTGTAGGCCGTAGCGGGTACCGTGGTTAATACTTCAGGGTTTAAATAATCTGGTCCTACGTCATTCTGGGTACGATCATTGGTAGGGTTGCGGTCTTGTGTTTGATTTTCTTCATCGCGTGTTTTTACACCATCACCATCATCATCATCATCCAAGTAGTCTGGTATACCATCACTGTCTGTATCTTGTGCCTCGCTAAAAGGATCTCCTTCTTCAAGACCTAATTCTAACTTGGTTAATACATTATCACCATCGTCATCAGCATCAATATAGTCTGGTAAACCATCACCATCGGTGTCATCATCCTCTAAATTTCCATTATTATTACGGTCTTCTAATTCGGCAGGAACACCATCGTCATCATCTTCAACAAATAAGGTCGTAATATCTGCTTTTCCGCTAGTACTCATTCTATCATTGGTTATGACAACATCAGAATCAGGAACATCTTGACAAAACAAGCCGCTTGGTAATTTGGTATTACTATAGGTTCTATAGTTAAAAGGATTGGTTGTACTAATATTATAGGTTTTTTCAAATGTACCATTTTCATCAACCTGCAATAAATCATTAATGGTTACGCCTGTTAGTTTTAAAGATAACGATTCAGAAGGATCATCTTTTGTTTTGTATAAGACTAGGTTTTTATCACCGCAATGCTTAAACGTGTTTCCAAAATCTAATTCAATGGTGATAATATCGCCATCATCGCAGGATTGAAATGGGGTAAAACAAAAACAAATTATAACAAAAAATAGCTTACGCATTGTACATGGTTTTTGGCAAAAATAATGCAATTGTAAATTATAACGATGCATAATGAAAATAATTTTATTTCAAGTATTTTTGCCATTTGATAGTGTATTTTCTTAAAATATTAGAATAAAAGCCTAAATGAAACAAGTCTATTTTGATAATTCGGCTACCACACCAATGCGTGACGAAGTTATTCATGCCATGGCACATGTGATGAAAGAAGGCTATGGAAACCCGTCATCTTCACATGCGTTTGGAAGAAAGGCAAAAGTCTTGGTAGAAAAAGCAAGAAAGACCATAGCGCATTATTTTAATGTTTCGGCAAGTGAAATTATTTTTACATCAGGAGGTACTGAGGCCGACAATATGATTTTAAGAAGTACGGTTAAAGATTTGGGAGTATCTCATATTATCACGTCTAAAATTGAGCACCATGCGGTTTTACATACGGTTGAAGCGCTTCAAAAGGAATTTAAAATTGAAGTAAGTTATGTAACCTTAAATGAACAGGGTGATATAGATTTTAATCAGCTAGAACGTTTATTAGAAAAAGACGGGAAGGCTTTGGTAAGTTTAATGCACGTTAATAATGAAATAGGAAATATTTTAGATTTAAAACGTGTTGGAGTGCTTTGTAATGCGAATAATGCCTTGTTTCACACAGATGCCGTACAGTCTGTTGGGCATTATAAAATGGATTTAAAAGCATTACACGTTGATTTTTTAGCAGCATCAGCGCATAAATTTCATGGCCCAAAAGGTGTCGGGTTTGCTTTTATAAAGAAAGACTCAGGCCTATCGCCTTTAATCATAGGCGGAGAGCAAGAAAGAGGTATGCGAGCAGGAACCGAAAGCATTCATAATATTGTTGGTTTAGAGGAAGCTATAAAGCTAGCGTATGACAATTTAGATGCCGAATCAAATTATGTGAAGTCGCTAAAAACGTATTTCATTAATACCATTACAAAAGAAATTCCTGGTGTACAATTTAACGGGCAATCTCAGAGTATCGAGCAAAGCACCTATACTTTGGTAAATGTTTGTTTGCCTTTTTCTGCTGAAAAGTCTGGCATGCTATTGTTTCAGCTTGATTTAAAAGGTATAGCCTGTTCAAAAGGCAGTGCTTGCCAAAGTGGTAGTAGCCAAAACTCACATGTACTTACAGAGATTTTAAATGAAGCCGACTTGTTAAAACCTTCCATTCGGTTTTCGTTTAGCATCTATAATACTAAGGAAGAAATTGATTACGTGATTTCAATGCTTAAAGCATTAAAGGAGTGATATTCAGCTTAAAATTGGCGAATTGATAGTTATTGGTCGATTTTTTTGCGTTATAATTAAAATTGTATCATATATTTTATATTTTCGCATCATAAGTTTTCCCAAAAAACTAATTAATTGCTATGACTCTCAAAAACTACTATTATGTAATAGCTGTGCTATTGTACAGCATTTGTGTAGATATTCACGCCCAAGTAGGAATAGGAACCACATCACCTGATGTTTCATCAATTCTTGAAATAGAATCTACAACTCAAGGTCTGTTAACGCCAAGAATGACCTCGGTTCAACGTGTGGCAATTGTTTCACCTGCCCAAGGATTATTGGTATTTGATACAGATGAAGATGCCTTTTATTTTTTTGATGGAACAAATTGGGTAAAACTCATTTCAGAAAACTCTATAAATGATTATACGGGATGGGCAGATTATACTGATGGAACTTATACATCTGCAAGTCCTTTTTCATTAACCGCTGGTAATAAGGTAACTTTGCCTAATAATGCTGTGACAATAAGAGATACTCAAAAACCAATTGATGTAACCTCTTTTTATGATATAATGACTTCTACAATTACAGGTAGAAATGGAGATGGTATAAACGTAATGATTGAGTTTAAAATAAAACCAATTGTTAATCAAACCACTAAAATAACAGTAGCCATAGACATTGGAGGAAGTATTGGTGAATTGTATAAAAGGGATTTTATAACGTCAAAAGGATTAAATGTTGAGCATTATTATGTGAGTTCTTTTAATGCTTATACGTTAGATACTTGGGAAGCAAACGGAGGAACGGTTAAAATTGTTTCAGATTATGCCGCAGAAATCTATGACATAAGATACGTTATTACAAGAACACATAAGGCAAGATAATATTATTGTGAAATTTTGTTCAGATTTCAACCGTGCTAAAGGTTAAATTATTGAATTTTGAATTACCTAAGTTTATAGTTTCATAGTAGCCCTAACATTAAAAACACGAGGAGTTAGATAGTTAGGTATGGCAATTTGCCTTTTACTATTAACATCTCTTACCCAAGTATTGGTGATGGAGTTTTGAACATCAAAAATATTGAATATCTCAAGCCCAATAGAAAGGGCTTTAAAAGGTTTTTTCCACCCTTTTTCAAACTGCTTTTCAGTATCAACAAAAACATATTGCAAGCCTAGATCGGCTCTTTTGTAATCAGGTAATCTAACTTGATATTGATAGGGATCTGCATAGCTAGGAGAACCACCTGGTAATCCTGTGTTATATACTAGATTAATATACATTTTTAAATTTGGGGTACTTGGCACGTAATCTTGAAATAGTGCTGCAAATTTTAAACGTTGGTCGGTTGGCCTCGCTATAAAGCCTCTATCGTTTAAGTTCTCTTCGGTTTTTAAATAACCAAAACTGAACCAAGACTCGGTACCAGGTACAAACTCCCCATTCAGTCTCATATCTAATCCATAGGCATACGCTTTTGCATCATTATTAGCGCGATATCTAATTCTTACATTTTCAAGCGTATATGTGTTTACATCACTAAGGTGTTTGTAGTAAATCTCAGAAGTTAACTTAAAAGGTCTGTTCCACATTTTAAAGCTATAATCATTGCCCAATACAAAGTGAACAGATTTTTGAGCTTTAACGTTGGGTTGTACTACACCATTAGCATCACGAAGTTCTCTGTAAAATGGCGGTTGATAATAGAGTCCTACAGCGGCTCTAAAAAGCATATCCTTTTTCCATTCGGGTTTAATAGAAAACTGCGCTCTTGGGCTAATCACGGTTTGATTACTAGTGTTTATGTTTTGACCCTTAACAGACCAGTTATGCATTCTAAGTCCCGCATTATACCAAACTTTACTAGAGCCTATATAACTGCGTTTGCTCCATTGCCCATAAGCTTGAATTCTATTAATTTGAGTATGGTTTGTTGCTCTTACATTTTGAAAAGGTTCGAGAGGAGCCGTGTAGGGCTCGTAAGGTTGTTCGTTGGCTGGTATATGCGGAGGTCTTATGGAAAACCCAGCAGAATCAATGACTTCCCATTCTACTAACCGATCACGAATATCTTCATGGGTATACTTTACAGACCACTCGATTCTGTTGTTATCAATTTTTAAATCGCCTTTGTGTTCTATGTTGGTAATTAACGCATCTAAATCGTTTCTGCCATGTGTTAATTGACTACCAATGCCTTCGCTAAATTCTACTTCCCCCAAATTTTCATCACCAATATTGCCGTTTACTTCGCCAAGTCGGTATTGTGCCAAGATATCAAAATACTCCTCCTCTTGGGTGTTATAGGTAGATGTGATTACATGAAGCGCTAAATTATCATGAACAAAATAAGAGCCCTTTAATGCACCAAATAGGGTTTGATATTGATCCTTTTCTTGCCCCTCATAAAATACCAGTAAGGCCACGGGATCTGATAAAGTTCCAAAGTTTGTTTGACGGGTTTTAGGGGCGTAACTGTATTTGTTTATAGAGGCGTTTCCAAGGAAACTCAAATGGAATTTATTTGTAAAACGATAGGTGAAATACCCTTGAATATCACCAAACACAGGTTTAAAGTTAGTCTCTGTTTCCTTAGCATTAACTAAAAGACTATTGTCTCGATAACGACCTCCAACAATAGAAGTGAATTTGGAATCCTTACTAATGTTTTCAATAGAAAGGCTGGCGCCTAATAAGCTTACATCGGCATTAACTTCAAATTGATACGGGTCTTTATAGGTAATATCTAAAACAGAGGATAATTTATCGCCATATTTGGCCTGAAATCCACCAGCCGAAAAATCAACATTTTGTACCAAGTTGGTGTTCACAAAACTTAAGCCTTCTTGTTGACCAGAGCGAATTAAAAAAGGACGATACACTTCTACATCATTAACATAGACTAAATTTTCATCATAGTTTCCGCCTCTAACAGAATATTGAGTGCTTAATTCATTATTATTACTTACGCCTGGTAATGTGAGTAGTAAGTTTTCTACACCCGCATTAGCTCCAGGTATTTTTCTAATGGTTTCAGGTTTTAGGGTAATAATGCCTTCAACTTCTTTTTTTCGGTCTCCCATTATAATGACTGTTGCAATTTGCTCAACGGAAGAATTCATCACAGGGTTAAATTCTAAAATCTCTCCATTTTTGAGATTAAAAGTACCTGTTATTTTTTCATAGTTGATATGAGAAAACGTAATATTAATGTCTTGATTGGCTGGGATTGATAAACTGTAAAAGCCATTAGTATCACTTTGAGTGCCTCCTGAATTTGATTTTACATTAACCTTTTCAACAGGTTCATTGTTCTCATTTAGTATAACACCCCTTAAGGTTGCTGTTTGAGAAATACCTAAGTGAATAAAAGTAAAAACGGTTAGTATGGTTAATGCAATCTTAGCTTTCAACTTGTGGTTATTTATTTTCTGTAAAATACAGATTCAAAAGTAGAACTATTTCCAACATTATCAGTAACAATTACTTTTAAATTATTCTTAGTTTCAGTAAGTACATTATCGTTGAAATCGTGCGTTAGTGTTTTGGTTTTATAATCGTACTCCATTAAAATCCATTTACCATTAAGCGTGGCTCTGTAATTTGAAATCCCCGATTCTTTGTCATCAATAGTTATTTTTAAATAGCGATACTTACTTAACCATTGCCCATTTTTAAAGTTTATAGGTGTAATGATAGGTTTGTTGTAATCTGAAGTAATGGTATATGTTCCTAGTGTTTTTGTCCTGGCAGTCAGTGTATTATTTTTACGTTTTGTATACGTGTAATAAGGTGTTTTTTTATAACCTACCAGTCTGGCAATGTAGAGTTTGTTAATATCATCATTGTTATAATGGCTTACGTCAAAATGAATTGAAAAGTTTTTCTTAGCCGCCATAACATCTTCATGCAATATCACTGTATCTTGGTTGACTTGAAAATCAATATAGAAATCTTCATAAAACGTATCTTTATAAAAATCAACCGAAATACGACCAGTTTTTAAATGGGTGTGTTGATTGGCTTTTACAAAATAAGGCGTTGTTTTCTTAGAACCCGCTACAGCCGCGCTATCATACTTTCCATTGATATGTACCGTAACCCAGGATGCATTATTGTTAAAATCGGCCACTTTTATTTTGTAAACGGCATTGGTGCTATCTTCTATATGGATATAGCCATCATTTAGTGGCTCTTTTATAATACTAAGAGGGATATTTTGTTTATATAATTTTTGTATACGCTTTTTTTCTTTTGTATAGTGCTCATAGTCAATGAGCTGATTGATGTGTTTGGTTTCATCAAATCCAAATTTCTTAAAATCTAATTCAAAATTTTTGCTACCATTAATAAATGTTTGAATATTGTAAACACCGTTTGAGTTAGCTGCTAAGTCTTGTCTGTCAATAGTTTCAATACCAAAACCTAAAGTGCCAATGGCGTCAATGGTTTCAGCGTAGTAGTCACCGCTAGCAACAGGTTTTAGTTGTAATCGATATTTTTTATTGGATTTATTAACAAAGGAATGGTCGCCAATAGGGTAGGCGTAAACCGATTTTACAAGTGGGGTGGTGGTATCTTTTATATTAATCCCAAAAAGCATTGGGTTCATGGGGCGCTCCTGTTTGTCTCTAATTTCATAATGAAGATGTGGACCACCAGATCCACCAGTATTTCCACTATAGGCTATAAGTTGCCCTTTTGTAACGGGTAGTTTTTCAGCACTTGGAAAAACTTCAACTTCATACGATTCTTTTTGGTATTGAATCTGTTTAATATACTGTTCTATCTCTGGTGAAAATTTTTGTAAGTGCGCATACACTGTGGTGTATCCATTAGGGTGCGTAAGGTATAACGCTTTGCCATAACCAAAATGCGAAATTTTTATTCTACTCACGTATCCATCTGCAGAAGCCAATACGTTAAGTCCGCTACGTTGTTGTGTTTTAATGTCTATACCTGAATGAAAATGATTAGATCGTAACTCGGCGAAGGTTCCAGCAAGAATCAATGGGATGTCAAGCGGACTACGAAAATAATCTTGAGGATATAGGTTTTGAGCCTTACCTAAAAAAGGTAGAACTAGAAATAGGGACAGTATAAAACGCATATAAAAATATATTAGGCTAAAATATCAATTAGATAAGAAAAAGCAAAGTATAAAGCAAAAATCAAACTAAGGTCTTGCCTTATTTCATAATTTCATATAGTAACGCACGGTTTTAAAATTTATGAAAAAACAATTGTAAAATAAGGTTAGGTATGTTAACTTTGTGTGATAAGTATTGAATTTTGTAAATGGGTAATATTGAAGATATTGTAGATTCTTTAGAAAACAAGATTAGCAAAGTATTACACAAGTTAGAGCTTTTAAAACAAGCTAATTTAAAATTGAATAAGGAATTAGAGATTTCAAAGGCAAAAATTTCAACTCAAAAACAAGAAATTTCTGATTGGGAAGAAAAATACAAAGCTTTAAAAATGGCAAATTCAATGCTTGGTAGTGACGATAATAAAAGAGAAACGAGGCTTAAAATAAACGCATTAATTAGAGATATTGATCATTGCATTGCTCAACTTTCTGATTAAGGACTAATATTCATGGCAGAGAAGCTAAAAATAAAGCTCTCAATAGCTAATCGCGTATATCCGTTAACTATTGATGCACATCAAGAAGAAGGACTGCGAAAAGCTGCCAAGAATATTGAATTGATGATTAAGCAATTTGAGCAAAGTTACTCAGTAAGAGATAAACAAGATGTTTTGGCTATGTGTGCTTTACAATTTGCGTCTCAAGTTGAGCAACAGTCAATAGATAAAACAAATGTGAATAGTCATATTGAAGAAAAGCTTAAAAACTTAAATGAGCTGTTAGATTCATTTTTAGTTTCTCAACGTTCTTAAAAATAAATAAAAGTTACTGCCTACATTGGTTATTTTTTTTGATAAACTCAACGTTAATTCTTTAAAAAGGGTGAGTTTAAGTTGTAAAAGCATGCTGTTTTATTTGCAGATCCTTGATCAGCTTGTTAGCCCTAAACTTGTTTTTAAGGAGTTTATACAAAACTTTATACTGGTGTAGGCTTTTTTTATATATGAAATTTAACTAAGATAGATGGATAACTCAATTATATTTGCAGTAGGGGGTGTTATATTAGGACTTGTAATGGGTTTTATAATAGCAAAAACACTAGAAAAAAAGAATGCTTCAAAACTAATAAAAGAAGCAAAAAAGAATGCAGCTTTAATACTTAAAGAAGCTAAAAGCGAAGGTGAAAGTATTAAGAAAGATAAGATTCTTCAAGCTAAGGAAAAGTTTATTGAACTGAAAGCTGAACATGAAAAAGTCATTTTGTCAAGAGACAAGAAAATGGCTGAAGCTGAAAAACGAACTCGTGACAAGGAATCACAGGTTTCAAATGAGCTTTCTAAAGGCAAAAAGCTTAATGATAATTTAGAGTCTAAAATTAAAGATTATAATCATAGACTTGACGTTTTAGACAAGAAACAGGAGGAATTAGATAAGTTGCATAAGAGTCAAGTTCAGCAACTTGAAGTGATATCTAGTTTATCTGCAGAAGAAGCCAAAGAGCAATTAGTAGAATCTTTAAAGGGTGAAGCTAAAAATGATGCGATGGCTTATATTCAAAATGCACTTGAGGAAGCCAAATTAACAGCTGAACAAGATGCTAAGAAAATCATAATAAATACCATTCAACGCATTGGTACGGAAGAGGCTGTTGATAACTGTGTTTCTGTGTTTAATATTGAATCTGATGACGTAAAAGGTAGAATTATTGGTAGAGAAGGTAGAAATATCAGGGCAATAGAGTCGGCTACTGGCGTAGAGATTATAGTTGATGATACCCCTGAGGCTATTATACTGTCTTGTTTTGATGCGGTAAGAAGAGAGATTGCTCGACTATCATTACATAAATTGGTAACTGATGGTAGAATTCATCCAGCTCGTATTGAAGAAGTGGTGAAGAAAACAAAGAAGCAAATTGAGCAAGAAATTATTGAGGTAGGAAAGCGTACGGTTATAGATCTAGGTATACACAATTTGCACCCAGAGTTAATAAAAATGGTAGGACGAATGAAGTATCGCTCGTCATACGGACAAAATTTATTACAGCATTCACGAGAAGTAGCAAAACTATGTGGTGTGATGGCTGCCGAATTAGGTTTAAATCCGAAGCTAGCAAAACGCGCAGGACTTTTACATGATATAGGAAAGGTGCCAGATGCTGAGGCCGATATGGAAACACCGCACGCTATTTTAGGGATGCAATGGGCAGAAAAGTATAACGAAAAAGAAGAAGTGTGTAATGCTATTGGAGCGCATCATGATGAAATAGAGATGAAGTCATTATTAGCTCCAATTATTCAGGTTTGCGATGCTATTTCAGGAGCAAGACCAGGAGCGCGTAGACAGGTGCTAGATAGCTATATTCAAAGATTAAAAGACTTAGAAGATATTGCATTTGGTTTTACTGGTGTAAAGAAAGCTTATGCTATTCAGGCAGGAAGAGAGTTGAGGGTTATTGTTGAAAGTGAAAAAGTTGATGATCAAAAAGCAGCTGATTTATCATTTAACATTTCTCAAAAAGTACAAACAGATATGACTTATCCTGGGCAGGTAAAAGTTACGGTAATTAGAGAAACCAGAGCCGTTAATATAGCTAAATAGATTCTTTCTAATTAAGAAAGAAGTATGCAAAGTTTAAATATCGAGGGGTAATACGCTCGATATTTTTTTTGACTAGTTTTAAAATTAATTTAAACTCTTAAAAAGAAAGATGATTTTAGTCCTTTGAAAGGAACGTTTTTTCTTTTGGAAAATGTATTTTAAAAGTGGTTGCTTCGTTTAGAATACTATCTATAGATATTTTACCACCTAAATCTTCAACCTGCATTTTTGTTAAATAAAGACCAATCCCTTTTGAATCGTCACGTTTGCTTTCATGAAAGGTTTGATACATTTCAAAAATACGTCCTTTATATTTTTCAATATTAATACCTATACCATTATCAGAAACGCGAATTTCATAGCCATTATCTGTTTTATTCGTTTTTATATTGATTTCTGGGCTTCGTTTCGGGTGACTGTATTTTAATGCATTTGAAATGAGGTTATGAAAAATACTTTCTAAATAAGATTCACTACCATTAATGTAAATATTGAAATCTACACTGTTAATAATAGAGGCATTCTTATTTGTAATGTCGATTTCTAGATTATGTAAAACGGTAGATACGACTGTGTGAAGATGAATTTTTTCGTTAACATTTACGGGTTCAGACTTTACAGAAATAATTTCATTTAAATCTGTAATGGTTGTGGTTAGGGAGTTAGATATTGTCTTCAAATATTGAAAAAATTGCTCTTTCTCCTCTTTGTTTTCAGTTTCTTCGTAGAATTCTAAAACGTTTTTTAAATTTCCTATATGGGTTTTGAGGTTGTGTGAAACAATATGTGTAAAATTATAAAGTCTTTTATTTTGACTGATTATAGTTTCATTATTTTCCTTTAATAAGTCTTCATTTTTTTTACGTTGTGTAATATCAATATGAGTACCGATAATTCTGGTAGGTTTACCATTTTTATCTTTACTAATTATTTTACCGCTATCTAGAATCCATTTGTATTCTCCATTTTTGCATAAAATTCTATGCTCATTATTATAAACAGGAACCTTTCCAGATAGGTGTTCATTAAAATCAGCAAAATATTTTTCTCTATCGTCAGGATGAACTCTTTTATTCCATTCTTCAATGGTGTTTTTCATCTCATGATCTTTAAATCCTAAAATTTTTTTTGATTCAGTTGAATAAAAAACTTTGTTTGTTTTCGTGTCCAAATCCCAAACACCAATCTTAGAATTTTTTACAGCAAAGCGCCATTTCAAATTATTTGGGGTAGGTTTCTTAGAATGATAGCCTCTAAATAATGCAGACAATGAAATCATAACTTACACAAGTAGGATTTAATAGTTTATTTCGTACAAATAACGTAGTGCAATTTACTGAATTATTTTCTAGGATGGAACTTTTCCATCACTTTAGTGAGGTGGCTTTTATCTAAATGCACATAAATTTCCGTTGTAGTGATACTTTCATGACCTAGCATGAGCTGAATAGATCTTAAATCTGCATTGTTTTGAAGTAAATGTGTTGCAAATGAATGCCTAAACGTGTGGGGCGACACCTTCTTTTTGAGTCCTACTTGCTCTGTTAAACGTTTTATAATAGTAAAAATCATGGCTCGGGTAAGTTGTTTACCTCTACGATTCAAAAATAAAGTATCTTCAAAACCAGGTTTAATTATAATATGGTTTCTAACTTGGGTTCTATAAATATTGATATATTTTTGGGTAATTCCAACTATGGGAACAAAGCGTTGTTTGTCTCCTTTTCCTGTTACTTTAATAAATCCTTCCTCAAAGAATAAATCTGAAATCCTTAAGTTAATCAGTTCACTAACTCTTAATCCACAACCATAAAGTGTTTCTAACATGGCCCGATTTCTTTCACCTTCTGGCGCGCCTAAATCTATAGCATTTATAAGAAGATCTATTTCGTCTTCGGAAAGCGTATCAGGTAACTTTCTGCCTATTTTTGGAGATTCTACCAACTCTAAAGGGTTATACTCCATATAATTTTCAAAAATGAGATAATTGAAAAAGCTTTTTAAGCCCGATATTAATCTAGATTGTGATCTTGGGTTTATAGTTTTTGCACTTTCATAAATAAAATGCTTAACGGTTTCTGATGAAATTGATACTGGTGATACACTAATATTATTTTCTTCAAGAAACGACATGAGCTTTTGCACATCAAGCGCGTAATTGTCTATAGAATTTTGAGATAGTCCACGTTCAATTTTTAAATAAAGTTTATAATCGTTCAGTGCTTGATTCCATTTCATGCTGATAAAAATACACATAAAAACGCATGATAATTAAAATTAATTATAACTAAGTCCATATTGAGGAATATCAAATTCAAAACAAAGATGAATTGAATTAATTATTTTGCATTCTAAGTTTGCGAATAATAATTTCTATTTTGGATTGTAGATAAGCGTATATTTTAGTAGTATAAACTTTTAAAATATTTTGTAGGTTATGTATTAATTTAACACTATGTTTATGTAATATAACAAACTAACTAAACAATTTATGAAAAAAGTAATTTTTATTGCAATTTTAGTACTCGGCGGATGTACTTTGCATGCACAATCAGATTCTGGAGACTTTACATTGGCTCCGCAAATTGGTTTAAATTTATCAAACTATACAAGTTCAGAGAACCTTAATAATAAGATAAGAACTGCATTTAATATTGGAGCTATAGGAGAATATTATTTTAATGATCGTTGGAGCTTACGTTTTGGTTTACTCTATGATTCAAAGGGAACTAAGGTGACTTTTTCTGGAGAGGATTATATAGATAAACTGAATTACTTGGCTATTCCTCTGCATATGAATTGGCATTTTGGATCGAATAGAAATTGGTTTTTAAACTTCGGACCAACTTTTGGTGTACTGTTAAGTGCAAAAGCCGATTTACCGGGAGGAGAAATTGATATTAAAGATCAAATAAAGAGTTCCTTTGATGCTGGTTTAGGATTAGGAATAGGTTATAAATTTGACGTTGCAGATAGCACGCAAATGTATATACAGTATCAAGGTTATAGCGGATTTATTTCGTTGCTAGATACTGATTTTAATGTTTTTAATACCACATCAGCCTTTAACGTAGGTGTTATTTTTCAACCTTAAAATAAGAAAACCGTATGTAGAAAGCAACCGAAGTTTTAACTTCGGTTTCTTTATGCCTAAAATTTAAATATATTTACAGGATGAAAAAGTTAATGATAATAAACGGACCAAATTTAAACCTTTTAGGTAAACGTGAGCCTAATATTTATGGTAGTTTGACTTTTACCGAATTTTTTGAAGAAATTAAAGAGAAGTATTCCAGCATTCAAATGGACTATTATCAATCAAATATTGAAGGTGAGATAATAAATAAGTTACATGCGGTTGGTTTTAGCTATGACGGGGTGATTTTAAATGCAGGTGCTTATACGCACACCAGTATTGGGATTGGTGATGCAATAAAAGGTATTGAAACTCCAGTAGTTGAAGTACATATTTCTAATACATTTGGTAGAGAAGAATTTAGACATCAATCTTATATTTCGCCAAATGCTAAAGGTGTAATTTTAGGTTTTGGTTTACAGAGTTATGAGCTTGCTATTCAAAGCTTTTTGTAAAAGGAGGGTGTCAACTATTTTAAAAAACATCATATATAATTATAAAAAAAGTTCCAGCGCTAACTGGAACTTTTTTTATAAATAATATAACTCTATCTAATTTTAAATATGAATACACTCATCATAAGCATCTGCAACTGCTTCCATAACTGCTTCACTCATGGTAGGGTGTGGATGAACGGCCTTTAAAATTTCATGACCTGTAGTTTCTAATTTTCTTGCCACCACAGCTTCAGCAACCATATCAGTTACACCAGCTCCAATCATATGACATCCTAACCATTCGCCATATTTGGCATCAAAAATCACTTTTACAAACCCTTCCTTATTTCCGCCAGCACTCGCTTTTCCTGAAGCCGAAAATGGGAATTTTCCAATTTTAATATCTAAACCTTTTTCTTTGGCTTGTTTTTCGGTTAAACCTACCGAAGCAATTTCTGGAGAACAGTAGGTACACCCAGGAATATTTCCATAATCTAATGCCTCAACATGATGTCCTGCTAATTTTTCCACACATAAAATACCTTCTGCAGAAGCTACGTGCGCTAAAGCTTGTCCTGGAGTTACATCACCAATGGCAAAATATCCAGGTATATTTGTTTGATAAAAATCATTAACTAGTATTTTATCTCGGTCAACCACAATACCAACTTCCTCAAGACCAATATTTTCAATGTTGGTTTTTATACCAACAGCACTTAAAATGACGTCAGCCTCCAAAATTTCTTCCCCTTTTTTAGTTTTCACTGTTGCTTTAACCCCTTCTCCTGAAGTGTCAACCGAAGTAACTTCAGCTGAAGTCATAATCTTTACGCCATTTTTTTTAAATGAACGCTCTAACTGTTTAGATACATCTTCATCTTCAACAGGTACAATATTTGGTAAATATTCAACAACGGTTACTTCTGTACCCATTGAATTGTAGAAATAGGCAAATTCAACACCAATAGCCCCAGAGCCTACAACAATCATTTTTTTAGGTTGTTTAGGCAAGCTCATAGCTTCTCTATAACCAATAACTTTTTTTCCATCTTGAGGTAAGCTTGGTAATTCACGAGATCTGGCTCCAGTGGCAATAATGATATTATCTGCACTATATTCAGTGCCATCAACATCAACTTTCTTTCCTGGTTTTAATTTTCCATAACCATTAATAACATCAATTTTATTTTTTTTCATTAAAAATTGAACGCCTTTACTCATTCCATCAGCTACACCACGACTTCTTTTTACAACAGCCTCAAAATCATGTTCAGCATCTTTTACACTTAGGCCATAATCTTCGGCATGTTTAAGGTATTCAAAAACTTGAGCAGATTTTAATAAGGCTTTGGTAGGAATACAGCCCCAGTTTAAACATACACCTCCTAAGTTTTCTTTTTCAACAATCGCTGTTTTAAAACCTAATTGTGATGCTCTAATGGCAGTTACATAACCACCAGGACCACTTCCAAGAACTATAATATCGTATTTACTCATCTGTTAAATTTTAGGCTACGAATTTACAAAATCGATTTTTAATAAAGAATTTAGAAGCCCTTAAATTTATAACTTAAATCTTACCTTTGTAAGGTAAGTTATATTTTATGAACATACCACGTACAAGTTATCCCAGAGTTGTAATAATTGGTGGGGGGTTTGCTGGAATAGCACTAGCAAAAAAATTATCAAAACAGGAAGTACAGGTTGTCCTTTTAGATAAACATAATTATCATACATTTCAGCCCCTTTTATATCAGGTTTCTACTGGTGGTTTAGAGCCAGATTCTATTGCCTATCCCATTAGAAAGATACTAAAGGATTTTCCTAATTTTTATTTCAGGCTGGCGCATGTACAAGAAATAAATACACAAAAGAACAAACTAAAAACGGATATAGGAAACTTAAAGTTTGATTATCTAGTGGTAGCTTCGGGGTCTCAAACCAATTACTTTGGGCATTCTGAAATTGAAAAGTATAGTATGGCTATGAAAACCATACCTCAATCTTTAAATTTAAGAAGTTTGATATTAGAAAACTTTGAGGAGGCCCTGTTAACTTCAGATTTAAATGAACGAAATGCTTTAATGAATTTTGTCATTGTTGGTGGAGGACCAACTGGAGTGGAATTGGCAGGTGCCTTGGCTGAAATTAAGAAAGGAATTTTACCTAAAGATTATCCTGATTTAGACACCCGAATGGCGCAAATTCATATTATTCAAGCTGGAGATTGCATACTTAAAGGAATGAGTAGTAAGGCGTCAGAAAAGGCTGAAGAATTTTTAGAAAAATTGGGAGTTAATATTTGGAAAAATATTAGAGTTACTAATTATGATGGTAACATGGTAACAACAAATTCAGATTTAACCTTTGAAACGGCTACCTTGATTTGGGCGGCAGGTGTAAAGGGTAGCATCATAAAGGGGGTGGATGGAGAAGCCCTTGTTACCAGAGGGAATAGGTTGTTGGTTAATGAATTTAATCAAGTAAAAGGTTTTAATCATGTGTTTGCTATTGGAGATGTGGCTGCTATGGTTACGGCCGATAGACCTAATGGATTTCCTATGATGGCACAGCCCGCTATTCAACAGGGAGAACAATTAGGGAATAATCTATTACGTATTATTGAAGGAAAGCCCATGAAACCGTTTACCTATAAAGATAAGGGGGCTATGGCAACCATAGGAAGAAATAAAGCTGTAGTAGATTTAAAGCGGTTTAAGTTTCAAGGGATATTTGCTTGGTATGTGTGGATGTTTGTACATCTTTTTTTCTTAATTGGTTTTAGAAATCGCATGGTGGTTTTTGTAAATTGGGTATATAATTATATTCGTTTTGACAGGGAAGCACGACTCATTATTAGACCATTTAAACGAAAATCTTAATTTTTTGGAATAAATTCTAAGGCTACACCATTAATACAATGTCTTTTACCCGTGGTTTCATGTGGCCCGTCATTAAAAATATGACCTAAATGACCACCACAAACGGCACAATGTTCTTCATAACCATAATGAGCACTGCCATTTTTTGCGTATGCAATGTTACCTTCAATAGCACGGTCAAAACTGGGCCAACCTGTGCCAGAATTAAATTTGTGTTCACTTTTAAATAATGGTGTTTTACAACCTTTACATACATAAATACCAGCTGCGTAATTTTTATTTAAAGAACTACTAAAAGCGCGTTCCGTGCCACCTTGTCTTAAAACATAAAACGCCTTGTCTGATAATTGTTTCCGCCATTCATCTTCTGTTTTTAAAACTTTCAAGGTTTGAGGTTCGGTTTTAGAAACTTTTTGAGCGCATGAATTATAACTTGTTAAAAGTGCAACGATAAAAACAAGAATTGATTTGTACAACATAATAATTATTCATCTAATTATAAGTCGAACAAATATCATTAAAATAACATAGGCTAAAAAGTAATTTGTAAATACTGAGAACTTTAGAACTTTAAATGGTAGTAAATCTTTTTTTTCGTTTAATGTTATTTACATTTAAAAAACACATAATTAAGCATGAAGCTTATTAGATTGCCGCTTAGAATTATCCTAAAACACAATTTTATCCTTATTTAAGACATTTGTTATCTCAAAAATGTCAAATAAAAACGAATTTTGATCACAGAAAGCAATCAATTTAAATTAGCACATTATGAAAAAAATTACTTTTGGCCTATTGGCCGTTTTATTTACAACCTTTTTTTACGGCCAGACAGTGACACAATCAATGGTTACAGCATTAGAGTTTACTGGGCTTGACGAGAACAATAAGCCAACAGGGGAAACATCCAATCCTTCACCTTTAACAGTTACCTTAACTGGGCTAGCTCCTAATACGGAAATAAAAGTATATAATCAACTTAGAGATGCAAGTAACCCAGATGAAAGTTCGAATCAAGTTGCAGGTGCCGTAGTAACTATTATGACTGATGGAGATGGTAATGGTACAGGAAATGTTAATTGGGCGTATTGGCCGCCTTCTCCAGTTAAGCCTGATGGAGGTGATGTTATTTGGTATACCCAAGCTTCAGGTGCGGCGGACATTAGTCAAACAATTACTTATACAGCAAATACGCTAAGTACGCCAGAGTTAATGGCTTTAAAGCAAGCTCGCGTTTTTCCCAATCCAACAACTGGTTTGGTGCATATTGAAAAAACGCAATTCAATATTGATCATATAGAAGTTTATAACGTTCTTGGCTCTCAAGTTGGTACATCAACTGATTTAAGTACTTTAGAAAATGGTGTTTATTTTTTAAAAATATTTACTAATCATGCTAGCGTTACCAAAAGAATCATAAAAAAATAGTGCCCACATACACTAAAATACATTATAAGGAAGCTGATTTCAGCTTCCTTTTTTTTTATAGTAAAAATAAATTTAAATACCTTTCATTAAAGTAGTGTTATGGTTCGGCATATTATATGCTATGATTAAAGTGAATATAATACTTGCAGGGCAGCGTATTGGTATTCAGTTGAAGGGTATTTAACAATCAGTAATTCTAAATAATTTGGTTTTATTTCAACTAGGCTTAAAATATTTTTTAATTTTGAGTATAGTGATAAAAATTGGATGTAATAGTCCTATTTAAGAAAAGGAACAATTTTTGTAACTTTAGATTGATAACTAAAAAAAGAAAAATAAAAAAGATGAAAATCAAACATTTGTTTATAGGTTTAGGAATTGCGGCCTTTGTTTTTTCATGTTCAACAAATCCCTTTACGGGAAAAAAAACAATGGCTCTTGTGCCTAATTCACAGTTATTCCCTACTTCTTTTACTCAATATAATCAGTTTCTAACAGAAAATAAAGTGATAACAGGAACGTCTGATGCTAAAATGATTAAACGAGTAGGTGAGCGTATTGCATCGGCATCAGAAAAGTGGCTCAGTGCTAATGGATATCACGGCTATTTAAAGGATTACAAATGGGAGTACAATTTAGTGGACGATGAAACCGTAAATGCTTGGTGCATGCCCGGCGGAAAAATTGTATTCTATACTGGTATTTTACCCATAGCAAAAAGTGAGGCAGGGGTTGCCGCCATTATGGGACATGAAGTGGCTCACGCCTTAGCAAATCATGGTCAGCAACGTATGAGTGCTGGTATGTTACAGCAATTAGGGGCCGTTGCCGGAAATATTGCTCTACAAGATGAAAGTGCTAGGAACGCATTCAATCAGTATTATGGTGTAGGGTCTCAAGTAGGTGTTATGTTGCCTTTTAGTAGAAACCATGAGACTGAAGCAGATAAAATAGGATTGTATCTTATGGCTATTGCTGGATATAACCCGAATGAAGCGGCTGAGTTATGGAAGCGTATGAAAGCCAATGCAGGAAGCGGACAAGCACCACCAGAGATATTAAGTACACACCCATCTAACGATTCTCGCATAGCCAATTTAACGGCTTTAGCACCAACAGCAATTGCAGAAGCGAAAAAATTTGGGGTGACTGAATTCAGAGATTAGAAACTTATTTTAAATAGAAAAAATATTTGACTATTTTAGAGCGACTCAAAAAAGGGTCGTTTTTTTATGGAAAAACTTGAAAAAGGAAGTAAAAAGCTTCTAAATGCATGGGCATTTTATGATTGGGCTAATTCGGTATATACCCTTACTATTGCCTCCTCAATATTCCCAATCTTTTATGCTACGTTATTTAATTCTAAAGACGAGTTGGTTTCTGCCTTTGGCTTTAACATGAAGCAAACGGTTTTAATTGAAATAATTACAGCTTTTACGTTTTTGGTGGTTGCTTTTTTATCACCAATTTTATCTGGTATTGCAGATTACATAGGTAACAAAAAAGGGTTTATGAAGTTTTTCTGTTATGTTGGAGGTTTTGGTTGTATTGGTTTATATTGGTTTAATTTAGATTTTATTCACCTAAGTGTGCTATTTTACTTCATGGGCTTAATAGGGTATTGGGGGAGTTTGGTTTTTTATAATTCGTATTTGCCCGATATAGCTTTTGAAGACCAACAAGATGCTATAAGCGCCAAAGGGTTTTCATTGGGGTATATAGGAAGCGTTCTGCTGTTGATATTAAACTTAGCCATGGTTATGAAACCCGATTGGTTTGGATTTGATATAGGAACAACCGAAGCAGAAAAAGATCTCGCTTCTATTAAAGCCATGAAAATCTCTTTTGTTACCGTTGGGGTATGGTGGATTCTGTTTAGCCAATATACCTTTTATGTATTGCCTAAAGGGGTTTCTGCTGGACATAAGGTAACCAAAGATGTGGTTTTAAAAGGATTCCAAGAGTTGAATCAAGTTTGGGCACAATTAAAACAGAATTTAAGATTAAAACGGTATTTGTATGCTTTTTTTGTTTTCAGCATGGCGGTTCAAACTATTATGCTTATGGCTGTTTATTTTGGAGAGAAGGAAATAGCTTGGGGCAGTGCTGGAGAAAAAACAATGGGACTTATTGTTAGTATTTTAGTTATTCAATTGGTGGCCATAGTAGGCGCTGTTTTAACCTCAAAATCATCTGCTAAATTTGGAAATATAAAAACATTAATAGCTATAAACGTAATTTGGTTGTTTTTGTGCGTGATGGCCTATTTTTTACATACTCCAGTACAATTTTATGCTACGGCAACCTTGGTAGGCTTGGTCATGGGCGGTATACAATCTTTAGCCCGGTCAACTTATTCAAAATTTTTGCCAGAAACAGAAGATTCTACGTCTTATTTCAGTTTTTATGATGTTGCTGAAAAAATTGGTATTGTTATAGGGATGACCATTTTTGCTCTGGTAGACCATTTTAGTAGTATGAGAAATGCGGTGCTATTTTTATTTGTTTTTTTTCTTATTGGAATAATTTTACTCTTTAGAGTTCCTAAATATCAGAAGTAAGTAAAGAGTGGATATCCATTCTTTACTTACTCATGCTTATTTTTTTATGTGTTTAACGTTCGTATTCTTTTTTCTTAGCTAAAAGGATATGGTCACAAACCAAGACCAATTCATCATTTTGATTAAATATCTCAACATGTTCATTAATTTGTCCTAATTCAGGACGTTTTGATTCTTTTTTTTCGCTAATGGTTACAGCAACCCTAATAGTATCTCCAATGTAAACGGGCTTTATAAAGCGTAACCTATCATACCCTTTTGAGAAGGCTTCGGGGTTTATTTCTGTAGCAGTCATACCAATACCCACAGAAAAGGTTAAGGTGCCATGTGCAATGCGTTGTTTAAAAGGTTGTGTTTTACACCACTCAGCGTCCATATGATGTGGAAAAAAATCTCCTGTATGACCAGCATGAGTAACAAAATCTGATTCTGTAATGGTTCTTCCCAAGGTTTCTCTTTTATGACCTAATGTGTAGTCTTCGTAAAATTGTGATTTAATATGCATGTTTTTTTATTTTATTAGCGTTCTTACTAAACTTAATTTTCTTATCAGAATTTTTTAATCATTAACTAAAATGTTGGCCCACAAGTTATTTCTATAGGTTTTTAGGGCTTCTTTAAAAAGAGCGTTAGCCTTTTCGGTATCACCTAATCCTCTATGACCTAATGCTTGAAGACAAAGCCCATTGGATTTCGTTTTATTTAAGTTTGATGATGATTCCTCAACAGCAATTAATGTCATGTTACTGCCTTTATTAATAATTTTATCACCTGTTTTGATGAGATTTCTAAATAGATTTTGGGCTTCTTCAGTCTTTCCTAGTTTTAAAAGTGATAGTCCCTGAAAATACTTTAAATCGTACATGCCATATCCGTTGTTGGCATTGGCGCTTAATGTATAATGGGTTTTAGCTTTTTTAGATTTGTTAAGGGCAGTATAAGCCTCCCCAAGATAATAGTGAATCAATGCATTTTTTTCATCGGTTGATGATTTACCAACTTCTAAGTTTACTGGATATTCAAAAGCTTTATTCAAATATTCTATAGCGCCTTGTGCATTGTTTTGTGAAATTAAATGTTTTGCTTTTAAAACATAGGTATCTACGTAATGCCAATAAATTTCTCGGCCACCCTCCCAAGTTCTAAAATGATGCGTGTTTAAAAAATTTATAGCTTGATCATAATTGCCATTTAAATTGAGCAATTCAACATACATTTTTGGAGCGGTAATATCTTGTTTAATAACGTTTAAGTTTGATTCTAAAATACTAAGGCATTCTTCGTAACCTTTGTTTGTATAGTCAAAATACTTCGCTAACTCTGTATACCAAATAGCATGCGAATTATCTAAGTTTATGGCTTTCAAAATATAATTAACAGCTTCATCATAATTCTGTTTGTGATAAAAACTACCAAAAGCCAAATTCCTTAAAGTCATAGGAAAATCAGGTTGTATATTCAAGGCCTTTTCCCAAGCCAAAATGGCTTCACTAGGGCGGTGGTCAAATAACAAATTACCTAATAAATAATAAGCATCTGCATTGTTGTTATCTAATTTTAAAGCATGTTTTAAAATGGTTTCCGTTTCTGCACGATAGGGAAAGCAGTAATCTAAAGACAGTTGTTTGGCATCTGCAATAAGAGATTTTGCGATTTTTGTGTTATTTGACTGCGCATATAAATAGGATAAATAATAATAGATGAGGGGATTTTTAGGAGCTGTTATTGATTCTAAAACCTGAATAGCTTCTTCGTTAAAACCAGCATTCAAATAGGGCAAAGCTATTTCTAAAAAGTTATTATCAACGTTTTGCATACCGTTCTTTAAGTCAGACCAATCATTAGAACTATTTAATTTAGAAAGTTCATTTAGTGCGGTATAATTTAAGGGATCAAAAGCAATTAAGTTTTTTAAAATGGATTGCGCTTTGTTTGGCTGATCCGTTTTTCTTAATAGTATGCTATACAGTACTATAATTTTACCATCTAAATTATTTGTTGAATAGGCTTTCTCAATATATTCCAATGCTTTTTGGATATTAGATTGTTTAGATTCTAGTTGTGCTAATTGAAAATTCCCTGCGGAAGCCCATTCATAATACCAGGTTGCCCGAGCAAAATATTTATAAGCTTCATAGTTATTTCCCAAGGCTTTGTGAGCTATTCCCAAATAGTAAAAAATTTCACCTTCCTTGGGTTGATAATATTTAATATGCAGTTTATGAGCAGCAGTTTCTAAATATTGTAAACCTTCAGCATAGCGCATTTGATTGAGTCTACGTTTTCCTAAGGCTATGTTTACCCGATGGTCGTTTGGAGCTTTCTGTAAAGCTGCTAGATAATAATCATCAGGGTTCATCCCAGGACGATTAAATTGCTCAACAAAACGCCCTGTTAAATATAAATCTTCAACAGATTCAATTTCATCAGCATCTAATATCTTTTCTTGAGGGCTAGGTAACTCAGGCCGTTTGGGTTGGTAAGGTTTGTAGGATATAATACTGTTATTGTTGTCATCTTTTAACTCAATATGAAGCTTATATTCATCTAAATCGGTTTTACTCTTATAGGTTGTTGTAAAAGGACTTGTTGGGTCAATATTGATTTGACCTTGAGCAATGATAGCACCGTTATATTGCAATGTATATTGTGCATTTTTAAACGGTTTTGTGGTATTGAATCCATAAAAAACGGTCTTTTTGTTTCGCATTTGAAGCGTAACCGAAGCGTCAATAGTTGCATTTTTTACAACTTCAATGTCTCTAATAGGATACCAATAATTTTTTGCTTCTTTTACGGAATGGGGAATAATCCAGCTATAATCAGGTTGGTTATTTGAAAATGTTCCAGTCATAAGTTCAACATAAGCTTTTCCGTCATCGGTAAGCTTTCTTCTTGCATTTTGACCTGCCAAACCAGGACCAAATTGCCATAGTTTTGAAGCATTATTTTTATAGGGATCACCAACGTGTATCATGCCTGCATTTTGACCATAATCATATCCTCCAATAAAACCTTCCTTAATATCCCACATAAAAAATGAAACAGGATTGGGGTGATTTTTCCACCAGGTTAAGTCTACTCCTGCTTTATAACTTGTTCTAGCATAGTGCTCAGTATCATTTGAAATAGGCCAGCTTATAAAACTGGTATTGTTATGGTAGACTCCTATTTCTTGACTTGGAGGCCAAAACGTTCTAAAATCGTTATTAGCAGTAACGGCTACATTTGCCCAGAATAAAAAGGTTTTTGTTAGTTCATTTGTGTTGTTAATTCTATATTCTGTTTCAATATAGGATCGTCCAGGTTTTAGGGTAATACCAACCACACCTCTCATACGCATGGTTTTTTCAGTTTCGCCAATCCAAATGGTCGCACTACCATCTTGATTTTTTATCATTCTGTAATCAACAGGCAACATGGTTGTTGTTCTGTGATGATGAGGGAAGCACCATTCAATACCACCAGAAACCCATGCGCCAAGTGTACCAATTAGGTCTGGTTTAATTACACTATTGGTATGAAAAAGTTCATGACCGTTTGTTTTATCAATAGCAGAGAATAGTCTACCTCCAAAAGTAGGTAATACCTTTACAATGAGATATTCGTTTTCTAGCACAATCATGTTGTAAGTTACATCAACCAGAGAATCACTTAGTCTTGTTTGCAACGGATAGGGGTAAATTTTGCCTTGAGCACCTTGAACACTTCTGCCCGTATAAAAAATGGGACTCACCTCATTGGCTCCAACTTTATAGGTAGGAATGACTTCTTCTTGTTCGTAAATTTTGACTTGAGATATCAAATTGGAGTTACAAAAAATGCAGAAACAAATTAAAATGCATGAATTTTTAAGGTTTTGAAATTTTCCCATGGTAGTTTAGTTTATTCAGTTGATTAAATTATAATATCTATTGATGTGCCCATATTATTATTTATGAAAGGCATATGAATAAAGCTAAGGTTAAATAGAGGCTTATTCAAATGCATATTTAGAGTATATTTAAATGGGATTTTATGAGATGCCAATAGTGTCAATAATTTAATAAACATGGGGAAGAGGCATGTATAACACTGATGTTTTAATAGCATATTCATTATTATTTTAAAATATCCTATTTGAGCATCATATTTTTTCATATTATAAAATAGCGTGGTGAGTGTTTAATTTTTTTTTTTTTTTTTTTATGAATTTAATAAGGAATGCTTTTTAAATTTAATAATTATTACTTAAAAATGAAGAATAGTTTATAATAAGTTTAATATATCTGTATTAGTATTGAAAAAATATTAAAACACGATAAAGCGTGTCTTGGGGTTTAAGTTGTAGTCATTTATGTTCGTTTAAATTAATGCATTGCCGTAGGCTATTACCACTATACCTACAGTCATTATGGCTAAACCACGAATTAACCAGTTTTTACTTTGTTTTCCAGCATTTTTCCATTCGCCAGTAAAATATCCTAAAATATTTGCAACCATGATACAGCCTGTTTGAAAAATAGCAAACCCTACTGTTGTACCTAAAGGACCTAACTCATAAGCTCCTAAACCATAAATAATTAATGAAGCACAATAAACAATAGACATGATTAAAAGAAGGAATATATTTTTAACACTTCCTTTATTACTAAAGTGAGTCCACGTTTTGTTTTTGGTAAGTTGTATACTAAAATATATAAGAATACAAATACCACTGCCAATAAATGCAGGTAACATAACCGCCAATCTTGCAATCCATGATGCATTATTAAACTGATCCTGCGATATAGAACCAATATGAGCCAAATTATCTGCTACATGATACGCTAAATTGAATCCAGCTGCTGAGAATCCACCAACTATGCATAAGATAATACCATTTCGCATTTTGTTATTAGATGTTTCATTGGTAAATTCTTGATTTTTCGATTCATTCTTTTCTCGTAGTAAACCTGCCTTACCATTGGCCATAATACCTAACATAATAATAAAAATGCCTAACAGAATAACTAACCCTCCTTTGGAGCTTAGTTTTTCAATGCCTCCCATAAAAAAGGGAAGGATGGACCCCACTAAGGTTGAAACCCCAATTAATAGAGAAAACCCTAGTGCCATTCCTATTTTAGAAATGCTTATACCCCATAATAGATTACCAACACCCCAAAGCAGACTAAACAAAAATATAATAATAAACAAGTTATTAGGTACTTGCCTATAGGTGTCAAACAGTCCGTCAACTAAGCCTAAAGTGGCAAGTATTGGCACCAGAAACATGGCTAAAAACCAAAAACCAGCCCAAGTGTTTTCAATAGCATAGTTCTCTGTGTATTTGCTCGGTAAGGCATAAAAACCGAGTAGTGTTGCGGCTAAAAGCACCCAAATAACTCCTATAACCATAATAAATAATTATTCGTAGTTTAAATAAATGGTTCTTTTTTGCAAATAATGATCTAAACCATAAACACCATCTTCACCAGCTGCCCCCGATGTTTTATGCCCGGAGTGATACCCTTGAATATTCCCAATAATCTGTTGATTTATGAAAATGGTTCCAACCTCCATTGTGTCTATCGCTTTTTGATGAATTCTATAGTCGTTTGAATATAAGTATGCAGATAAACCTTCTTCTCTATCATTAGCCAATGATACAGCTTCTTCAAAACCATTTACCTTAACAATAGGCATTACGGGAGCAAATAATTCTTGACTAATTGTAGCATGGTCTCCTTTAACATTCCCTAGAATAGTAGGCGTATACCAGTTGCCTTTTTCAAAATAAGCACCATCGGGGCGTCCGCCACCTAAAAGAAGTTCTGCGCCTTCATTTAAATTTTGTTTTACTAATTGGTCTACGCGATCTAATCCCAGTTTACTTACATTAGGTCCCATGTTAACGGAAGCATCAAACGGATCACCCACTTTTATTTGCTGTGCTCGTTTTATAACTTTTTCAGTAAACTCGTCGGCAATCTTTTCATCAACAAAAACCATTTCATTACAAATACAAACCTGTCCGCAATTAGCATATCTTGAAATAACGGCAGCATCAACGGCTTTATCAATATCGGCATCATCACAAACTATAAAAGGCGCTTTACCTCCTAATTCCAAAATGAGGCCTGTTATATTTTCTGAAGCGGCACGATACATGGCTCTACCAGCTCGTGTACTTCCTGTTAAGGATATTAATTTTGTAATAGGACTTTCTACTAATAACGAGGCAGCATCTGCTGTTTTTGTAGAAACCATATTAATAACGCCTTTAGGTATGCTAGTTTCATCGACTAACCGGCAAAACTCAGAAGCTGTAATTGGTGTTAATTCATGAGGTTTTATAATCATGGTATTCCCTGTGGCTAGAGCAGGTCCCACTTTTCTTCCAATGAGGGCTAACGGGTAGTTGAAGGCACACAAACCTACAGTAACCCCATAAGGAACTTTATAAATAGATAACCTTTTATTGGCGTCTTCAGCAGGGAAGATAGCCCCTTGAATGCGTCTGGCGCCTTCGGCTGCATAATTCATATATGTAATAGTATCATCAACTTCACCAAGTGCTTCAGGATATGTTTTGCCTTGTTCCATAACCAAAAGTTTTGCAAAATGTTCACGTTCGGTCTTAAGTTTACTCGTTATTTCATAGATGTATTTTGCCCTTGTATTGGCAGGTATCAATGCCCATTGTTTTTGTGCTTTTTCAGAAGACTCTAAGGCATACTGTACATCTTCTTTGGTACATGCTGTTACCGTAGCAAATACTTCATTATTTACTGGGTTTTCAACTTCAATAGTGTCTCGAGTATTACTGTCTAACCATTCACCATTAATGTAACATGAATAGTGCTTTACCTGTGTGTGTCCCATATGTTTTAATTAAAAATTATTCAAAATTAGGTTCGCGTTTTTCTACAAAGGCTTGAAAACCTTCTTTGGCATCAAACGTATCATATAACTTGTCCACGTTTCTTTTTTCAAGGTTTAAGAATTGTTTTAACCGCATTCCTGAACCTTTTCGTATTGTTTTTTTGATAGCTGCCATTGCTTTTTTAGGGCCTAAAGAAATCTTTTTGGCATAAGCTAAAGCTTTTTCTTCAGCATCTTCCTCCTCAAATAAATGGGTAACTAATCCATAATTAAAAGCATCTGTTGAAGAGAATGTACCACCAGACACCAATAGCTCTAGGGCTCTTGAACTACCAACTAGTTGAACAAGCTTAGGAATCCCGCCATTACCTGGCATTAATCCTAAATTTACTTCAGGAAGCCCCAATAAAAAAGGTTTATTTGATGCTATTCTAATATCACAAGCCATGGCTAACTCTAAGCCACCACCTAAAGTGTGTCCGTTTAAAAAAGCAATAATTATTTTAGAACTGGAGGCAATTTTTCGTGCTACTTTATTGGCCATAACCACCATGTCTTGGTTCTGAGCAGGTGTGTTTTTACTAAATACTTTAATATCTGCACCAGCACAGAAAAACTTAGGAATAGCACTTTTAATAAGTACAACGGCTATCGTTTTATCCTTTTCAATGCCTTTTAGTAATTTACTAAATTCTTTAAAGAAATGAATATCATAGCTGTTTGCTGGTGCTTTATTTAAGGAAATAATTCCTAATCGCTCATTTTTACTGTATTCAAACATAGTATTTAATTTTGAAATCCTCTTGCTATAGGCATTTTTTCATCAGCTTCTTTATGGCCTTCCTCGGCGCCTAAGCCAGGGTAATATCTAAAATAATTGGCCCAACCATATTTTTGTTTTATTTCAAAGGCTTCGAGACCAATAGCTCTTAGCTCTTTTTTGTCTTTGTCTTTATCAGCAACGAGTAAAAAATAATCATTTTCAGATAAAACGTTACCATCTGCATCCAATAATGACATTTCTGCATAGAATTTATCGCCTATAGTTCCTGGTACCTTGCAGGAAACATCCACGTATTTTGAAGCGCTGTCTCCTTTGATTTCTGCAATATCAAAACTTTCTTCTTGTATTAACTCTTTCTGATTATTTAAAAACTTTATAGCTATTTTACAATTTGTGTAATCTTGATAATAATCATTTACTATCCATAATTCACCTTTAAATTCTTGACCAGGAAGCCATCTTCTATTATAGTGTTTCATGGTAATTAAAAGTGGCTGGTATGCTTTTCTTACGTGGTCAAAAGATAATTTTTTATCTTGGTAATAATCTACAATACCCCATTTCATATCTGGTGCAAAAGTGATGTAGTGGCAAATACAAATGGCACTGGTTTTTGGTTTTCTTGTTCTGAAATGCTCTAATGCATATTGAAAAATTACGCCTTGGGCTACTTGAGTAGCCTCCACAAATGTTTCAAAACCATCTTTACTTTGATTCCCTAAAACTTCAAAATTAAGAGTTCTTAAGGCATCAAAATCGGTCCAATGATGTCCCCAACTTGGGCCTGGTGGCCAAATTTCTTCCTCAGGAATAAACTTCTTAATGTTTTCGGTATTCGGGCAAGAGGAAATCGCTAATTCCGGTATTACAGCATAATCTAAGCTAGGGAAGTAGTCTTCCATAACAAATTCACCTTCTCCATAAAACAAATCATTGGCATGAAAACTCTCGTTAGGTTTAAAGCCTAGATTTAACCCTACTTCATCACTTAAAGGTGACGATGGAATAAAATGCAATGGCGTAAAAGGTTTTATAGCTTCACCTAACTCGGTAACAAATTTTAAATTATGCTCAGGATCAGAAGCTGTCATAAATAATTCTTCCGAACCTTCAAGTAATACCAAACAAGGATGATTACGTTGCTCTTTTACCGATGCAATGGCTTCAGCAAAAACGGCCTGTTTAAATGCTTCATCTTTTGGTAATGATAAACTGGCAAGAGGTAATACATCTTGCCAAACGGTTATTCCTGCCTCATTACATAATTGGTAAAATAGCGGAATCTCTTCGGGGTGCCAGCCAAAAATTCTTAGGTTATTAAAGTTGGCTTCTTTGGCTAAACGAATAAGCTCTTTGTATTTACTTGGATGCGCACGCCCCATGAAAATATCTGGTGGTCCGCCCCAAGTCCCTGAGCGCATAAAATGTCTTTTTCCATTAATCATGACCGTCCAAGGGTTTTCAACTTCATCTAGCGTAAAACCAGGATTGTGCACCATTTTGACTTCACGAATTCCGAATGAGGTGTTTGTTGTATCTAATAAAATGTCTTCCCCTTCGGTTACAGTTACTTTGGCTGTATAAAGGTTTTGATCACCTAAATCCCATGGCCACCATAATTTAGCATCTTTGATGCCAAGGTTTAATTCGTATGAATTTATACCTTTTGAAACAGCAACCGTTTTATTTACGCTATATGTTTTAGAATTGAAATTTTCACCTTCAACATCTATTTGTATGTTAACGGTTTTTTCTGAATGATCATGGTTTTTAAGTTCTATTTCAATATCAAGAGAGGCTGAGTTTTCAGATGTTAACTGAGGTTTTACATAGGTGTCTTCAATGGTAATTTTACCTGTAGCTTCAAGATAAACAGGTTTCCAGATACCAGTAGGTGGTAAACTCACCCAATAGTCACCATGCCATGCAGGTTTTCTACCAGCTACCTGGCTATATCTTCGTGGTGCTGGATGCAAACGAATCATAAGTACGTTAGTACCAAATCGTAATTTTTCAAAACGAATGATATTTGACACATCAAACTTAAATTTAGAAAACATACCTTCATGTGATCCTAAAAATTCACCATTTAACCAAACATCACATCCAAAATCAACACCATCAAAAACAAGTTGAATGTGTTTTTGAAACATTTCTTTAGGCACATCAAACTGACGTTTGTACCACCATTCATGTTCTGGAACCCATTTGGCTTTTACGCTATTACGACCAAAATGCGGATCTTCAATACGCCCAGCACGCCACAAATCGGTGTATACATCGCCAGGTACTTTAGCAAAACTCCAGTTAAATGAATCACCAGTGATATCAAAGTTTAGTTCATGAAATCCTGTTTTTTGCCCTTCTCCAGGATGAATACCTTCAAATTGCCAATTGTTTCCGCATAAATCAAAAACAACTTTTTCATTAGAGGTTTGGCTTCTGCTGGTTAAGAAATCTTTTTCTTCTTGACTAATATTTTTCATCTATGTACTACTTATTGTATTAATTCTTTTTCTAATTCTTCTAATGATTTTCCTTTGGTTTCAGGAACTTTAAACCATATAAAAATAAATCCTATTACCGCAAAAACTCCAAAAATTAAGAATGTTATTGTATTTCCTAATGTTGCTAATTCCCAAGGGAATAGTAGTTGTACTAAAAATGCAATACCAAGATTTACCAATCCTACAAATGAAATAGCTATGCCTCTTATAACTGTTGGAAATAATTCTGAAAATAACACCCACATGACTGGACCTATTGACATAGCAAATGCGCCTACAAATCCAATGATACCTATTAGGATAAGCATGGTATTCATTTTTGCTGAAGCAGTAACTAGTGTAGACTCATGTGTGTTTGCTGCATCTTCTCCTAAAGCTGCTTTTAAAGCAGTTTTAAATTCTAAATCGTTTTCAAATACTTGATCTTTTAGTGGTAATATTTGTTCTTTGTCAATGGCTTCCGGAAGGTTTGAAATAGCGTCTTCACTGAGTACATACTTGGCTTGACTAAAACCATAACTTAGTAAAAATAAACAAAGGGCTATACCCACCATACCAATAATTAAAAGCGGTTTTCTTCCAAATTTATCAATGGCTAACATGGCAACAATTGTAAATCCTAAGTTAGTTAAACCAACTAGGGCGGCTTGAATAAATGAAGCATCTGTACCAATACCCGTTTGTTCAAAAATCATGGGAGCGTAGAACAACACTGCATTTATACCTACTATTTGTTGAAAAATACCAACCACTAAGCCAATAATAAGCACTTTTCGCATGGACTTTTTAAATAAATCGGTAAGTTTTGATTTTTCTTTTTTTAAGTCTTCTGAGATGCTTCGCTCAACTTCTTGTATTTGAGATTTTGCTTTTTCTTCAGAAAGCACTTTTTTCATGGTTTCAAGGGCTTCAGTTCTTTTGTTTTTGGTCATAAGCCATCTGGGGCTTCTAGGAACAATAAAAAGACCGAGGTAGTAAAATATAGCGGGAATAGCTTCAAGCCCAAGCATCCACCGCCAATTCCATTTTCCTAGACCCAATGCTTTTGCCCATTCGGCTTCAGAATTTCCCCATTTTAAGATGAAATAGTTCGTGAAGAATGCAATGGAAATCCCTATCACAATATTTAATTGATTAAAAGAAACCAGAAGTCCTCTTTTTTCAGGAGGGGCAACTTCGGCAATATACATGGGTGCAATAATTAAAGCAGCACCTACCGCAAGTCCGCCAATCATTCTAAAAATAATGAGCCAAAAAAAGGAACCTGCTAAGGCAGATCCTATGGCTGAAATAGTGAATAGAATGGCGGCATATTTTAGAATTAATCGTCTTCCGTGTTTATCACTCATTGGCCCAGCAATAATCATCCCAAAGGCGGCTGTTAGGGTAATAGAACTAACTGCCCAGCCCAGTTGAATTTTGGTAAGATTGAACTCAGGTTCAATGAACTTAACAACACCAGAGATGACTGATGCATCAAAACCGAGTAGGAAGCCACCCAAGGCTACAATGGCTGCAATACGAATGATAAATACGTTTTTTGACGACATAGATTTTAGTTTAAAGGTTTAGTTATAAATAAGTTTCATGTTTTAAGAATCATTAGATTCATGTTTGGTGTAAAACTTATTTGATTTGTTTTTAGTTTTATTTCTCCCAGTATTCATCTATAATTTTTTGAATGTGTGGGTAATTTGCATCAGTTTCATGATATAGTTCTCGTTGACTTTTCATTTCTTCTTTTAAGGATATTACAAGATCTTTATACTCAGGATTGTTGTAAACGTTAATGACTTCATACGGGTCATTTTGTAAATCATACAATTCCCATGCTGGCGGGGTTGGACCAATTTTTATACTTTGATCATCGGGTAACCACCATCTTGATCTTTGGCCAACTTTTTCTAAGTTCCAATGCCTGCCATAAAAGAAAATCAACTTATAGTTTTTAGTTCTTATTCCAAAATGAGCAGGAATATCATGATGTTCTAAATGTAGCCAATATCTATAATAGGAGGCGGTTCTCCAATTATCAGGTTGCTCATTCTCCAACAAGGGTTTGATGCTTTTACCTTGCATGTAATCTGGCACATGCCCTCCTGCAAGATCAATGATGGTTGGTGCGTAATCTGTATTGTTAATTATTGTTTCATTACGCGAGCCCGCTTTAATCAGTTTATTATATTTTATAATGAAAGGCATTTTCATAGACTCTTCATACATCCAACGTTTGTCAACCATATCATGTTCTCCAAGCATCATACCTTGATCGGAAGAGTAGATGATAATAGTATTGTCATAGAGATTATTATCCTTTAAATATTGAATGAATTTACCAATATTATCATCAATACCTTTAACACATCTCAAATATTTTTTTAAATACTTTTGATAAGAAGCAGAGGTAGCTTCGTCACCTGATAAATTAGGATCTATTTTCAATTTGTCTACATAATTGAAAAATTTATGTCTGTTTGAAACCGAACTACCTATAACATCTATGAGACTATCATTTTTGCCTCTAGTTCCTTCCGAGCCCCAATTTGGTTGATGGTATAAACTTTCTGGCTCAGGAATTTTTGAGTCAGCCAGATAGTCTTCATATCTAGGGGCGTATTCAAACCAATCATGCGGTGCTTTCATTTGATACATTAGCATAAAAGGTTTTTGAGAATCTTTTCTGTTTGACAACCATTCAATAGCTTTATTGGTAATCACATCGGTTGAATGTCCTGTTGTTTGTACCACATTTTTAGGCCATTCGCCTTTGTTTTTTTCTCTAAAAGACGGATTGAAATATTTCCCCTGACCTTCTAAAACACTATAAAAGTCAAATGCGGAAGGCTCTTCATGCAAGTGCCATTTACCTATTATGGCTGTTTCATAACCGCGTTTTTTCATTTCAATGGGTAAATACTGTCTATCACCGTCAATACCATTGCTAAAATCTAAAACCCCATTAGTTTGACTATATTGTCCTGTTATTATAGTAGCTCGACTTGGTGTACAAATGGAATTGGAAACAAAACAGTTTTCAAACACCATGCCTTCTGAAGCTAATTTATCAAGATTAGGGGTAGGGTTTAAAGACGCTAATCTGCTACCATAAGTGCCAATAGCATTAGTAGCATGGTCGTCTGTCATAATATAAATAATATTTGGTTTCTCAGGGAATGTCTCTTTTTTTTGAGCACACCCCATGCATGGTATTATTGTTAATAATATGATATATAGTTTTAATTTAAGCATTTCAATTTTTTAATTTTGAGTAAAAGTTTATAGGTTTACCTTATATACCAAGGCATGTTGCCCCGTTATTTTTTTAGGTGCTTTTAACTTTAAACCTTCTTGGGTTTTACGCCACGAAATGGTTTCATTACTTCCAAGTAACTCTATTGATTTTATTTTTTCATTGGCTCCAACATTTTCTTTTGAAAAGGTGGTTAACGTGAATTCTTGATTCGGTTCAGGAATATCTAACTGAATAACATATAGAACATCTTTTGATTTGTTTTGGGTAAATCTAAAATCTGTTGGTTTGTAGGTAACACCATTTCCTTGTACACCTCCAAAATGATTCTTTTTTAATTTGGTATCACCTTCTCCATAGGTTTTATAAGGACGAGTTTTATAAATAGCCTCACCATTATTAGTTAACCATTTGCCTATTTGTAACAAACCTTCTCTTTGTTTTTCAGGAATCTTACCGTCATGAGTAGGGGTTATATTAAGCAATAAACAACCGTTTTTGCTTGAAATATCTACTAGTTCTTGAATGATAATTTGTGGAGTTTTGAGTTTAAGATTAGATCGCCAGCTCCAACCATTCCAAGCATAAGAGTCATCTGTTAACCACGGAAAATCTGTTTTTTCATCAAAACGACCTTTCTCTAAATCAATAACTCCAACACCCTTTTCTAGATCTTCATTCTTATAAGTAAGAACCACCTCTTTGTCCCACTTTAAAGCCTTATTGTAGTAATAAGCTACCATTTCTTTTCTGTCTTTTTCTGGTAGTAAGAATACCCGGCTGTCAAACCACAATAAATCAGGTTTATATTGGTCAATAACTTCATGAATTTTTGCTTTCCACAAATCGATAAATTTTTGACTAGGTTTATCTTCATCTAATACAATGCCGTCATATTGACCACTGGCATTTTTCCCTAAACGGTAAAAAGTTTCTTTAGGCGTCACTTCACCAAAAAGCGATCTAAATTCAATATTTGTAGTATCGGCAAGACCATTCCATAAATTGTACCAACCCCATTCCCAACTGTGATGAAATGTAGCGACAAATTTTAAATCTTTAGCTTTTATGGCTTTTTCAAGCTCACCAACAATATCAAGTTTAGGCCCATAATTTACAGAGTTGTATGGGTTAACCTTGCTATTCCAGTTTGAGAAATAATCACAGTGCTCAGCAACTGGACCTACAAATTTAGCGCCTGATTTTTTAAACAGTTCTGCCCATTCAGCGGCATCAAAATGCTGTGCTGTAAACTTCGGAAAGAAGTCATAATACTGAACACTGTCGCCATAAGTTTCTAAATGATGTTCCCTTAAATCATGATTCCAGCCTTTATCTTTGTCTTCATACATATGATGTGAATACCATTCACCTTTTCCCATATATGAGTAAACGCCCCAATGGAAATAAATGCCAAACTTAGCATCTAAAAACCATTCTGGGGTTTGATGTTGTTTTAAAGATTCCCAAGATGGTTCAAAAGTATTTACATTTTTTTGAGAAGGGAACTCCTCTTTTTTCTGAGCATTGCAGCATAATGTTAAGAAGCAAAGTAAAGCGAAGCAGGATGATTTCATTTTATGATAAATCTAAATTTTATATAGTTTGTCAATCTAAAGGTGACCATATTAGTTATATGTTTAAGCATTGTATAGTGGCGTAACACCGCCATCATCATTAGAATCGTACGCAGCTTCAACAATAGCCATAGAATGTACTACATCTTCAACACTTGTTGGTAATACGTCTGTTGAGCCTTCAATATAGCGCATTAAGGAAGCCATGGTACCCACAAATGCATCAGGAAACCAGGAGCCTTCTAAATCTACTTCAATCCATTTTGGAGTTTCTCCTTCTTTAACAATACAATATTGAAATAAATCGGGTTTACCATTAGGGTAATCCAGTAGCAAGCCAATTCTAGCTTTTATGGCTCCTTTTGTGCCTTCCCACTTTACAAAGCTTTCTTGATTTTTTTCTCCAAAATTATGATCATGATTTGTGTTTATGATAGCTCGCATAGAATCATTGTAATCCATAATAGTAGTTGTTCTTGTGGATGACATGGGTTTACCTGGATTTTTCAAAGTTTTGGCATACACCTTCTTTGGGTTGCCTAAAAACGATCTGATTAAATCAATATAATGGATACTATGTTGCTGTATTTCTAGTCTGGGATGATTGACTACATTTGGGAAATATTCCCATGGCGTATAGGTGGTTAATCTAACCTCAAAATCATATAACTCACCAATATGTCCTTGGTCTATCATATATTTTGCGGCCATCACATAGGGCGCATAACGCATTTGACAATTAATGGCCGCCTTGAGTTTTTTTCTTCTACAAACTTCTAAAATATCTAAAGTTTGCTCATAGTTATCGCCCATAGGTTTTTGTATGAGTACCGCGGCGTTATCTGGCAACAGGTCAAGGGTTGGTACAAATTGATTTGGCATCAAGGTTAAATCATAGACCGCGTTTTCAGGTGCTGCTTCAACCATAGCTTCAACATCATCAAATACATTGGGAATATTAAATGTATTGGCTAAATCAATGGCACGTTGCTTTGTTCTGTTGGTGATGCCAGCTACATTAAATCCAGCATTTTTATAAGCTGGTAAATGTGCGTCTCTAACTATGCCTCCAGCACCAATAATGTATATAGGTCTATTTTCTTTGGGTAATTCTGGTTTATAGATTAATTCCATCGTTATGAATTTTCTATGTGATTAATTTTTATTTGTGCCTCATCAAGAATATCTTTTATCTCCTGAGTTGTATTAATAACTTTTAAAACTAAGTCATCTATAACATCTGCTATATCAGACCAATTACTTTTTCTAGGTAAGGAACGTGTGTTTTCGTGTAAAGCGTCTAATTTATGATAGTAGGGAACCGTTTTATTTACTTCTTTATCTATCCAAGTAGATTTTCTACAACCAATGGCGCCTTCAAGGGTAACTAATTTATCGTTCGCTTTGTTTACAGCAAATTTTATGAATTGATAGGCTAAATCTTTATGCTGGCTGCCACTACCAATAACATACATCCAATAGGCGTTTAGTGAGGTGTCTCGACCATTTGGTCCAGCAGGTACATCGGTAATATCAACTTTTCCTTTTACTTTTGAATCTTCTAAAAACTCACACATAGAGGCAAAACCAAACCAATTAACCATCATAGCTAATTCACCATTAGCAAAGGCCATTCCAGATTTTACAGAATCAAAATCACGTGAATTTGGGTGCATGGCATTGATGTTCTTTAATGCGTTTCTATAAAACGTCATACCTTCAATAGCTGCTTGTGAATTTAACTTAACCCTGTTATGTTCGTCAAAAAGGTCACCGTTTCTAGTCCATAATTGTAAACAAAAATCAAATACGGTATTATGACCATCAGGGTAAGCGGCAAATGTAGTGCCATACAAATTATCTTCAGGTCTGTTGAAAAATTCAGCAACTTCAATGAGGTCATCCCAAGTTTTTGGAACTACCAGCTGCTTACCATAATCTCTATAAAACCTAATGCCTTCTTCCATAGATTCAAATAAGTCTTTTCTATAAATTAAGCATTCAGGTCCATCATGAAAAGGAAGCCCTACGGTTTTATTATCAAATTCTTGTTTGTATAGTAAGGAACGCGACCAGCCATGAGGGAAATCTTCTGGAGGGTCATATTTAATGTAAGGTGTTAAATCTTCAATAGCGTTTGAGGTGTAGGCCTCCGTAATCCAATCAGTGTTGATTAAAGAAACATCCCAATCACCATTTTTTAAACCGTTGTTTTTTAATATGGTGTCATATAAGGGGTGAAGGTCAAATGGAATAGCTTCAAGCTGTAGAGGGCATCCTGTTTTTTTACAGAATGCCTCCCAGATTTTGTCTATGGCACTTTCAAAAGCATCAAATTTTCTAACCGCTATTTTAAATGTATTCTTACCCATCATTAAGAAATTAATTCCTTAACTATGGCTTCTGTATGTTCTCCTAGATGAGGAGAGCCTAACGTTGAGGTTAAATTTTTGCCATCAATTTTTATTGGGCAGCGGGTGGTTTTATATTCAAAGCCGTCACTCATGGTTACAGTTTGAATCATGTTGAGTACTTTAAATCCTTCTTCTGAAAATAAAGTCTCCCAATCCATAACTTTTGCACACCAAATATCTGCTGGCTCTAATATAGAAAGCCATTTCTCAGTGGTGCCTGTACTTAAATGGTTTGCAAGTTCCTTTTTAATAGCATCTCTTTCTGTAAACCAGGAGGCTACCTCGGTGTAAGATTTTAAAGGTTCGCATCCCAATAATTCTCCTAACACAGGGATAGACCCCATAGCTAAAACCATATAGCCGTTTTGGGTTTTGTAGATACCATAAGGCGCTCCTAAATACGCATGAGCACTATTGTTTTTTGGGCGTATGGTTGGTGCTCCTCCATCATGATAAAATGTGGTAATAGATTCAAATTGAAAATCTAAAATAGATTCTAACATATTAACGGATATTTTACTGCCTTCATTAGTCTTAGAACGTTTTACTAAAGCCGCTAAAATACCTTGAACCAGGTGAGCTCCAGAAAGGATGTCCACAAGCGCCAAACCAATAGGAGTGGGGCCATTGCCTTCAATACCATTTAGCCACGTAACACCTGATAGAGACTGGGCTAGTAAATCTTGACCAGGCTTTGTTTTCCAAGGCCCTTCATTGCCATATCCTGAAATACTGGCATATACGATATTAGGATTTAATTTCTTTATAGTTTCATATTCAAACCCTAAGCGCTCAATAACTCCTGGTCTGAAATTATGAACAAAAACATCGGCTTTCTCAATAAGTTTTAAAACCCGATTTTTATCAATGTCAATTTTTAAATCGGCCTGAAAACTTTCTTTGTTTCTATTAATGGCACGGAAAATAGAAGATTCTCCGTTTAAGTTTACATTTGAAACATATAGTTGCCGACAAATATCACCAGTTTCTGGACGTTCTACTTTAATGACTCTGGCGCCTAAATCGGCTAACCGTAAAGTTGCCGAAGGGGCAGATAAAAACTGACTTAAATCTATAACTAATATATCTTGTAATGGTTTCATGTTTTTATTTATAGATTAAATTCTTTAATGATATCTTGCGTGTGCTGACCTACTCTAGGTGCAGGTTTACTGGCAAAAATACGTTGGTCATTGACGCGTATAGGAGATCTTAAAGTATGTACTTCTTCTCCAGACAGTAAAGGTAGTTTTTGATCCATTTTAAGGACCTTGTAAGCTTCGTGATTTACAAGTGTTTTGTAATCAAGAACGTCTGAACACCAGATACCTTCAGTTTCAAGAAGGTTTAACCAATGGTTAGAATTTTCAGTAATGAATTTAGCTCTTAGAATATCCATGATTTCATCTCGTTTTCTAAACCACGACTCTGTGTCTGAATAGGCTTCAATTTCATTGCACTGAATCACTTGTCCTAACTTAAGTAGTGATCCCATAGCCAAAGCTATGTAGTTGTCTTTAGTTTTATAGATGCCATAGGGGGCTCCTAAATACGGGTTGGCAGCACCTTTTTTAGCTCGTTTTACGGGTTTGTTTCCGTCATTTAAATAAGTAGTAATGACTTCAAATTGTAAATCTAATGTAGATTCAAGTAGACTAACTTCCACTAAAGCTCCTTTATTGGTTTTTGAACGTTTTACAAGACTAGCCAAAATACCATGAGCTAGGTGCGTACCTGTAATTAAATCGGAAACCGCAGCACCAACAGGCACGGGGTCATCATCAGCGTTTCCAGTTAGGTTTGCAAAACCAGACATAGCTTGAATAAGTAGATCTTGTCCAGGCTTTTTTGCCCAAGGGCCAATCGTTCCATAGCCCGTAACCGTAGCATAAACAAGTCTTGGATTTATTTCTTGAACCGTATTGTAATCTAAACCAATTTTATCCATAACACCTGGTCTGAAATTATGAGTCATAACGTCGGCCTGTGCAATGAGTTTTTTTACGCGCTCTAAATCTTCAGGATCTTTTAAGTTTGCTGCATACGAATCTTTATTTCTGTTTACGGTATGAAATACCAAACTGCTTCCATCTAAAAACAAGTTTTTAAGTGCAATTTGTCTTCCTGCTTCCCCGCTATTTGGGCGTTCTATTTTGATAACTCTAGCTCCTAAATCAGCTAATTTTAAACCAGCCGATGGACCAGCCATAAATTGTGCAAATTCAAGAACTAAAACACCTTCTAATGGTTTCATAATTTTAAATGTCTAGTGATTTTCTATATAAGGTATTTAGCTTTTCAAGCAATGCCTTTTCATTTCCACCGTTCATCATATATTCTCTAATAGGCGCACCGGCTCTATCTTGAAAATACATGTGTCCGTTATAACGTGGGCGTAAAAATGCTCTATCTAAACTAGGTAGTGTATTTTTGAAGAAGTTGGCCGTTAAACTATTGGTATGCTCATCGGTCCAGGATTTTCTATGACCAGGCTGCCCACCATTATCAAAGAATATGGTTTTTTGGCAAGCCTCAGAAGCCGTATATTCTACATACTTCATTACAGTTTCAATTTCTTTGGTATTTACAGAAACAGCTAAACCTGTGCCACCTAAGGTTGAAATGGCTCTTCCGTACCCCTTAATATCAACCATATCGTGGAAGTGCAATGCTTTTCTAGCATACCCATTTCGGCTGTAGTTTGTATACCCATAAGCCCAAGGACAATACGCATACTTATCCGTTAAGGTCATGGCTTCATAGACTTGAATGGGATTCCAATTAAAAATTTGATCATCCATTTCTACGGCTAGCTCTCTCAACATTTTTAAGGCTTGAATACCCATGTCCTCACTTACAACATGCTCTTTTGACGTACACACATCTTCACCCATGGTACAACACATCATATAGAAATTCATCAATGTATCTTGGGGAATTCCTGGCATAATGACTAAACCTTGTTTCGCTAAATTTAGTAAATCGTCATAGGTTTCAGGAAGAGTTAAGCCTTTAGCTTCAAATAAATCAGGTCGGCTTGAAGCCACAGGAGTAGCAGCATCAACTGCTAGAGCCCACTGATGACCATTTGATGAGTAACTTTCATGTGATCTCCCTACACTATTTTCATCTAAATCTTTCATAAATGATTTTGGAAGATATTCATCTAAAGCAAGAATAACATTGTTTTTTCCAGCAAAACCAGCCCAAGGATGGTCAATAATTAATAAATCATAGCGCTTGGCTAATTCGTTAATTGGTTCATCGGCAAAGGCTTGTAACGAACGTTTTTCCCACGTAATATCTACATTGGGGTTTAATTCTGAAAAGCGTTGTGCAGTGGCAACAACAGATGTAAATCCTCTACTGTGATTCCATGTGATACCTTTTAAGTGTATGCGTTTTGTACTCATATTATTTAAATCTATTTCTTTTTTAATGATTTGTAACTATTTCTGAACCTAATTGACTACCATATGCCATAATAACAAAGGAGGTCACTAATACTATAAGTGCAAATACTAAGGTTAAGTAAGTGCGTTTTGTTACTGCTTTCCATTCTTTCATCACAATGCCTACAACGTAACTAAAAAATATAAGCATTGACATATGAAGTACCCAACTGGCAAATTTATAGGCACCCATTTGTACATGACCTATACCGTAGAAGAAGAATTGGCCATACCATAAAGCCCCACTTAAAATAGACATGGTCAGGTTTAGTATGAAGTTTTTTTGCCCTACACCTTTAACATCAACAAGTTCTTTTAATGTACCATTTTTTAAACCAGCTACTGTAAACCAAATGAAGTTAGTAATAAAGGCACCGCCAGTTGAGAGTATTAAATTGGCATTACCTTCAAAATTACCTGCACCATATTCTCCAGCTATTTTGGCAACAGGAGCTCCTACTTCTAATGAAATACCAAACACTGCAGAAAGTATACCAGCTATAACCGTTAGTGTAAGTCCTTTTTTCATATTGAAAGTTAAAGGTTTCTCATTATTGGCACTGTTGTTTTTTAGGTCTTTTTCTTTTCGGTATCCAGCAACCCCACAAATAATAATACCTATTAATGCCATGAACATACCAAAGAATATGGTATATCCTCCTGGGCCATATAGCTTATTTGAAAATTCACCGTGCATAATTAATGGCACTATGGTACCTAGGATAGCTGAAATACCAATAGAGATTGTATATGTTAGTGAATACCCAATGTGTTTTATAGCAAAGCCAAAACACATACCTCCAAACCCATAAATAGCACCAAGTAGTGTGGCATTAATCAATACCTCACTTGATGCTTTTGAGAAAACATCTAAGAGATTGGGTACGGTTAAAAAACCAATAAGGAAAGGAAATATAAACCAAGCAAAAGAAGCTTGAACAATCCAATAGGAATCCCATGACCATTTTTTTACTTTTTGGTAGGGGACGTAACAAGTTGATGCAGCAATACCGCCTACGGCGTGAATCAAAGTTCCTAAAATTGGATTAGCCATGCTATATTTAGTTTATAAGTTTAATGTATTTTATATACAAAAATAAATTTTATATATGAAATTTCAAAAGGAATTTAGTTTTTATTACTTTTGATTCTCAACTTATACACATGAATTCAGAAAGTCCAAAATACAATGCACCGGCCTTAGATAAAGGTTTAGATATTTTAGAATACCTATCAGAAGAAGGTGTACCTTTGTCTCAAGCAGAAATAGCTCAAGGTATTAATAGGACACCAAGTGAAATATATAGAATGTTGGTGTGTTTAGAAGAGCGTGGTTATGTAATTAGGGAGTCAAACGCGGGAAAATATAGACTGTCCTTAAAAATGTACAGCTTATCACATAGGCATACGCCTTTTGATGAATTGAAACGTGTAGCTCAATACCCTATGCAGGCACTTTCAGAAATTACACGACAATCCTGTCATTTGAGTATTATGAATGATAATAAATTGCTTGTTATTTATCAAACAAGAAGTCCTAGTGCGGTATCGCTTTCCATAGAAGAAGGAACTCATTTTCCGTTATCAATGACTACATCTGGTAGGGTTATTTTGTCTATGTTTCCAGAAGAAGAGGCTATATCTATTTTATCAAAAGACGAGTATTATAAAAATTGGGATCAAGAAAGGCAAAATACGCTAATAGAAACCATAAACGAAATAGGAAAGTTAGGTTATCGTTCTGCAAAAAGTAAGCTTACAGGAGGTGTGACTGATATTGCGGTGCCTATTGGTTTAAGGGGAACCGATTTAAAAGCTGTTTTGGCTGTTTCTCTTTTTTCTTCAAACTTAGAGGACTCTATAAATTTAGATGTCATACTAGGCGAATTAAAAAAAGCACAAAAAATAATTAACGAACTTATTGGAGCGGTATAGATTGATGTTAATATGTGGACTTACAACAAAAAAATGTACTATAAATTGAATTACTATGCAGCTAGTTTCTGGTTATACATATCTAATTCAAATTCTGTTATGGTTCTATTCCCTAAAAAGGAATGCCTTCTTTTATTATTGTACCAGACTTCTATCTCTCCAAAGATGGACTTGCAACAAAAAATGGAAAATTTGGGTGTTTCAGGCAAATCTATGTATTTGTTTTGAACTAAGCATAAAAAAACGGTTTAGTGAAGACTAAACCGTTGATTATGAGTGATTTGTGTTTCGTAGCGAGATCGAGATTTGAACTCGAGACCTCCGGGTTATGAATTCAAAGGAGCGTTTTTTTACAACGCTTTTACAGGGCTCACAAGCTATTTTTTTATCAAATCGTATGCAAAATCGTATGCAGATTTTAGCCTTCGGGTTATCATTAAATTTTAGCCAATTTAGAGATTATTTTTCAATATTGAAAACTCATTTTATCTCCCCAAAAATATAATTTTAAACAGGCCTCTAACAGTCTTATTGATTTGCTAAACCAAATGGTTTTTCTACTCAGGCGTTTCAAATCTGTTCTTAAATTCAAATTGAAACTGTAGCCTTCCCTAAAAATGTAGCCTATCCCATGTAAGCTTCCCCAAAAATCAAACTACTTTTAAAACGAAAAAATGAATAATTTTGGAAAAACTAACAGTTCTATTTAGGGGAAGTCGACATTTAAGCGTTGGCATTTTCTTCATTTGTTTTTTCTTTTAATTTCTCTTCTGCGATTTCCATAGCAAAAGTGAAAAATAGTTTTACGGCTTTAGTAAACTTAAATTTGTTGCCATCCAAAACAATTAAATTTTTGCCACGCCAAGTTTTTAAAAACTTTTCAAATTCGGAAACAGTAGTTTTTTCTAATATTTCCCATTTACTTGATTGTCTTAATAGTTCTTCTGTTTCGTTTATGTCAAAGGAACCTAATTCAATTTTATCTCTAAAGTTTTTCCCTGAATAATCTAGCTCTCTTGACAGAATTGCTAAAAACAATGTAAAATCTCTAGTTCTTTTTTCGTTCACTTCATCGGAAGATAAGTAGGCAAATTCCGCTTCGATGTTTAGGATATAGTTAAACGATTTCATAAAAAAATCAGAATAGTCGTCTTCTAGTTCTTGAATTTTGTAAAACAAAGGACTTGGTGAAATAATGAACTTACCATCTAATAATTCACTTACTATTTTATTATGCTCATTTGGGTATTCTCTCATATACTTTCACTTTAGGTATTTTAATTGAAGCATCTTTTAAATCAATTATTTTTCTCTCGTCAGTTTTGTATTCTGCTATTAAATCATCTTCTAACAAAAGATTAGTTAGAGAGAAAAATTTTGATAATGTGATTTCATCAGTATGCTTTTTTAAAGCATTAAAGCACCATAAATAAAAATCATCAACTTTATCTTCATTTAGCAGCTGTTCTTTAAAATATGTAGAATCAGGAAGCCATTCTAACTCTTCAATTTGTTCTTCATAATATACATCAGAAGTTTTGTAATTAAATTGGTCAACAAAAAATTCAGCTTCGCTATGAAATTCTTTGAAAAGGGCGCTTCCTTTAGTCTTTTTAATTGGACTAGGAATAGCAACAACATAGTTTTCAGGGTAATCTACATTTTCTACAAAATGATAAAATCCACTTAAAATAATTGAATCACTTTTGATTCTATCTAACAATGGTCTTAACTCTCTTGTTAGTTTTTGTAAGTTTTGGTCTAATTCAGCACGAGCATAAACAACTGCACCATATAGTTTTTTATATTCTCTTTTAAGTTTAAAACTGTTTGCTATATACTGTTTTTCATTCGTGTATTTTTGAATTTCAACTAAAGCAGAATAGAAGGACTCTGGATGCCCTTTTTCTAGAATTTTATTTAATGGCTCAATATATTCATCAATCCAAAAAACTGCTTTTTCTAACCTTTTTGATAAATCTGAATATTCATCTGCATTGACTTTTAAAGATTCTGTATCACTTAAAAGTCTTTGAGTTTGTCTATGAATATCGTTTAAGAAAACATCTATTACTTTTATAATGTTTTGAATTAAAATAATTGTCTTGCTTGTTTTAGTCTCTGTTTTTAAAGCCGAAAATAATTCAAAAATGGTTTTATACCTTTCTTTTAAGGTTTGTGGTAAATCAAGCGTAAAGTCATCAAAGAGAAACTGTAAGAAATCTGCATAACTTCTGTTTATTTTAAAATCTTTAGTTGGTAACTGTCTGCAAAATTTGACATCTATTAGTTTAGATAAAGATATTTTGGGCTCATTACTAATGTTGTATTCTTCAATTAACTTTTCTAAAATATCAATATCGATAATAAAGTCAGGTTTACTATAATTAAATGCATCTTGTACAAATTCGTAATGATTTTGCAAAAACTTAAGTATGTATTTTCCTGATAATTTAATCATTCTGAAATTTTACGAATAGTGCTTGTTGCTCTAAAAAGCGTTTAGTTTTATAAATATCTGTTCTAATTTTTATAACATTTTCATCAACGGATTCTTTTACTTCTTTAGTTGGGTTTTGTTCTCTTCCTTGTTTGGTTCTAATAGTTCTAGAGTACATTTTAAATAGCTCTTTATAGTTTGATGGAACGAACAGTTTTGCATCAGGAAACACTTTTTTAACCATTAAGTAATTTTGTAAACCTTTAAAATCATAATCAGGAAAAATTAATACGTTTTTTGTTTTGAATTTATTTAAAACTGATTTTCCTAAACCTCCATAAGTATGAATAAAAACAAAATCTTTTCCGATTACTTTTTCTGCCAATAAAAATGAATCGAGATTCTCAACAATGCAAATTCTTTCAGTTTCTAACTCATTAACTTGTGCTGAAAAAGTTCCGAACTGATTTGTAAATTTCTCTAATTCTACAACTTTTGAATTTATGAGTATATTTTTAAATCCTCTTGCTAATATTACATTTTGGCTAGTCCTTTTACTTGCTTTAGTATTTCTGAAAGTTCCAATATTGCCAATTGCAGAGTAACTATCTCGAAGTTCTTTAGGAAACTTGCTTTTGAAATAACGTTCTAAATTTTCTCTATCGTTCAAGAGGTAACTTCCACCACCTGATATAGCTTGTGAATACTTAATGAACTTACCATTAAGTAATGTTTTAAAGTCTCCACTTTTTTTAACTGATGCACTTATTGAAGAGGAATTTATTTTTTCCTCTTCAAGCATTTTAATTAGAAAGTTAAAAAAAGTTTTATTCTGCATCTCTATAAATTACTGGGAATGATTGTAGTTCTCCAAATGAAATTTTTCTTCTTTGGTTTTTGGAATCTTTTTGAGGCTCTTTGATTAAATAATATTTTTCGATTCCCTCAACTTTTCTTGGTGCTGCGAAAATTGGTACGAAGTGATTTGCTTTACAGAATTGAATTAAGTGCTTTACATTTTTTTGACCTATTGCGTCAAGTTCGTCCACGTATATGATAACTCGATTTTCAGAATTGTTGTGAACCAATTCTTTAAGAATATTTAGAAATAGATATAGTTTAAGTACAATATTAGTTCCTCTCGATTGAACTTGCTTTGAAAGGTCAATAGTTTCTGTTTTTCCTGTAACCTTTGTTATTTCTACGTTTATTTTAAACAAATCAACAATATTGATGGCTTTTCCATTATTGTTAGAAAGTTGTCTTTCCAAAGCATCTTTAGATTCCTCATATGAGTATGTCTTTCCAAAGTCTAATCTTTCTGATAATTTAAGTTTAGAAATTTTGTCTAAATCATTGATTAAATCTTCATTCTCTTCAATTTTAACTTTAACACCCTGAATATTAGAAATTGGATATTCTGCTAACTTTTGGTTATAGCTTCTTGACACAAAAGTTTTAAAATCTCTAAATTGTGTTAGAAAAGAATCTGTCGGACTGCCAATTTCGTGTGAAAGTGTATCTAAAAGCCCATCAATAATTTTTTGAGATTGAGGTATGTTAATGATTTCTTCATCAACATCACGAATAAATTTTTTAATGTCTTTGACATCCATTTTTAGAATGTCATTCAATTCATTTTTTAGAGAATTCCGATTTTCTTTTATGCGTATAAATTTTCTGTATTTTGATTGAAAGTCATCATAAATATTTTCAAAATCTATTTCCAAAATTTCTTCAATTTCATAAATATCAGTTGTTTCTGATATTATTTGATATTGATTTTTGAATACTTTAAGGTCATTTTGATATTTTTTACGTTCTTCAATTTTTAAGGATAAAACGGTTTTGGTTTTGTCAATTTCCAAATCCTTATTTGTAATTTTATCGATTACATCCTTTAGACTCTTTTCGATTAAACCTATTTCTGTTAGGTTACTCTCGATTTTAGAAAGTAATTCGGGTTTTTTATCAATTCGTTCAATGAATTCAGTTTTGGTTTTGATGGACGTTTTTAAATTTTCGATTTCTTTCTCAACTCCTTTTCTGTTTTGAACAATCTTTAATTGAGAGTTTTTTTCGTTTAATTCTTTCTCTTTAGAAATAAGCTCGTCTTTAAGTTGATTGATAGTCGGTAATTCTGTTTCAATTGTAATATCTGAAATATCAATTAGTCCATCAAAAAACTGTAATGGGGAATCAGATTTTGTTATCGGTTTTTTAATCTTTGATTTATCAAGTTCCGCTACATCGCAATTTAGAAAGGAATAAACCTTTTTTATTGTGTTTTCATCTTTTGAAATATTTTGATATAGTAAATTGTCAAAACGAGTTATTGCATTTTTCTTTTTTTCAATATCGTTTTTAAGGTTTTTGATTGTACTTAAAATCTCTTTTTCTGTAAACCGACTACGTTCTAATTGGCTTAATTGCGATATTAATTCCGTTAGATTTCCCTGTTCTTCTATAAGATTATTTTTTAATCCTTGATAGAGTAAGTTCTCGGCACTGGGCTCATATTCCTTTAATTCATCTAATTCTTTAGATAGATTTTTGTTTTCTGTTTGAATTGCTGTTGACTTATTTTCATTAGTTGTTTTTAGAGCAATTAATTCATCCCTTTCATCCTTTAGAGTTGTATTGATTTTAGTTTGTAGATTTTTAACCAAAACAGAAAGCTCACTATTTTCATCTATTTTATTAGATAATTCCTGTTCAACTTTGTCAAATTTCTTGAGGAAAGTATTTTTTAATTTCCCTAAAATTGATTCGTGACTGATAAATTCGTCATTAAGTAGTTTTAGCTTTTCAAAATCTGGTTTTATTGAAATAAGACGTTGAAGATGTGTTTTCTTTTTTTCAAACTCGTCAATTTTCTCGAAACTTGTACTTGAAAGCACATTCAATGGAAAGTGTTGTTGTCCATCCGCAACCAAAAGAGCATTTTTAAAAGATTTTTCGTTAATGTCACTTGTCCTAATCAAATGTCTATATATGTCAGTAAAACTGTTTGAGAAGGATTTTCTTCCGTTTCTTTTCACGGATTTTTTAAGCCAAACTACTGGGTTTTTATTTTTGTCTGAATTATAAACTAAATTGTATAATTCCTCATTTGTTAGTTTTATAGGAACATCAGTAGGATTTTTTAATGTTAGATTTTGAAGAACATCACTCCATTTTCTTGCTTTAAATTTATTGTTTTGTGTTTCTACAAAACACAATTCGTCATATTCTCCTGTGATTTTATAATATTCAATTGTATTTTCTGGCGTTGCCTTTACAAGAATAGAATAGTAGCCATTTTTAATAATTTCAAAAATTATAAAGCTGTGTAAACTTGTCCCGTCAAAGTAATGTTTCATTGAGTCAGAAAGTTTTCTATCGTCCTCAAATCTCATTTGGTCTTTGTCTGTTATGTAAAGAAAATTTAAAGCATTGATGAAAGAGCTTTTTCCGACATTGTTTTCAGCCGTAATTTGAATACTTGCACTTTCTCCAATATAAATACTTGCTTTTGCGTATAGTTCAGAATTTATAATTATAATCTTATTTAGCATTCTTTCATTTCTGTTTTTTCGAGCGTTGGCAAAAAACAGCCCTTTTGGTTTTTTAAGCGTTGGCTTTTGTGTCGGTAAAAACCAAATGTGCTGTTTGTGCGGCTGGTTTCATAGCTGTCTAGTCCTGAAATATGGCTACAGGTTAAAAATTGATTTACGCTGTTTTTAAATATACCATATTTGGTGTTTTATAGTCTAAAGATACATGTAATCTAATTTGGTTGTATAGATTGATTGCAC